>NZ_JABETO010000003.1:85142-187849 GCF_013055795.1 Streptomyces sp. I05A-00742 | reverse complement strand
ATTTCGGTGGGGCGAAGCTGAGAACTTAAGCGCCAGTAAACGGCGGTGGTAACTATAACCATCCTAAGGTAGCGAAATTCCTTGTCGGGTAAGTTCCGACCTGCACGAATGGCGTAACGACTTCTCGACTGTCTCAACCATAGGCCCGGTGAAATTGCACTACGAGTAAAGATGCTCGTTTCGCGCAGCAGGACGGAAAGACCCCGGGACCTTTACTATAGCTTGATATTGGTGTTCGGTTCGGCTTGTGTAGGATAGGTGGGAGACTGTGAAGCATGCACGCCAGTGTGTGTGGAGTCGTCGTTGAAATACCACTCTGGTCGTGCTGGATGTCTAACCTGGGTCCGTGATCCGGATCAGGGACAGTGTCTGGTGGGTAGTTTAACTGGGGCGGTTGCCTCCTAAAGGGTAACGGAGGCGCCCAAAGGTTCCCTCAGCCTGGTTGGTAATCAGGTGTTGAGTGTAAGTGCACAAGGGAGCTTGACTGTGAGACCGACGGGTCGAGCAGGGACGAAAGTCGGGACTAGTGATCCGGCGGTGGCTTGTGGAAGCGCCGTCGCTCAACGGATAAAAGGTACCCCGGGGATAACAGGCTGATCTTCCCCAAGAGTCCATATCGACGGGATGGTTTGGCACCTCGATGTCGGCTCGTCGCATCCTGGGGCTGGAGTCGGTCCCAAGGGTTGGGCTGTTCGCCCATTAAAGCGGTACGCGAGCTGGGTTTAGAACGTCGTGAGACAGTTCGGTCCCTATCCGCTGTGCGCGTAGGAGTCTTGAGAAGGGCTGTCCCTAGTACGAGAGGACCGGGACGGACGAACCTCTGGTGTGCCAGTTGTCCTGCCAAGGGCATGGCTGGTTGGCTACGTTCGGGAGGGATAACCGCTGAAAGCATCTAAGCGGGAAGCCTGCTTCGAGATGAGGGCTCCCACCACCTTTGAGTGGGTAAGGCTCCCAGTAGACGACTGGGTTGATAGGCCAGGTGTGGAAGACCGGTAACGGTTGGAGCTGACTGGTACTAATAGGCCGAGGGCTTGTCCTCAGTTGCTCGCGTCCACTGTGTTTGTTCTGAAATAACGAACAGCCGAAACCATGCAAGTGATGGTTGGTTGGGTTAATTTCATAGTGTTTCGGTGGTCATTGCGTTAGGGAAACGCCCGGTTACATTCCGAACCCGGAAGCTAAGCCTTTCAGCGCCGATGGTACTGCATGGGGGACCGTGTGGGAGAGTAGGACGCCGCCGAGCAATTATTCAGTAAGCCCTGGCAGGGAGCCCAGCTCCTCTGCCAGGGCTTACTTGCGTTTACCGGCCCGGCAGCCCCTCCCGCACACGCATTCCCGGGCTACCGGTAAGGTCAAGAGGCATCAACAGGAACGTTCCCCACAGGAGGCCCCCGGGTGGAGGTCCAGGAGACGCGCGTCCAGACCGACCGCGTCCTCACCATCCCCAACATCCTCAGCATGGCTCGCCTCGTCGGCGTCCCGCTCTTCCTGTGGCTGATCCTGCAGCCCGTCTTCGGCGGTCCGAAGAGCGATGGATGGGCGCTGCTGGTGCTGGCGCTGAGCGGCGTCAGTGACTATCTCGACGGCAAGCTCGCGCGGCGTTGGAACCAGATCAGCAGCCTCGGCCGGCTGCTCGACCCGGCGGCCGACCGGCTCTACATCCTCTCCACCCTGGTCGGCCTGACCTGGCGGGAGATCCTGCCGCTCTGGCTGACCGCGGCCCTCCTGGCCCGCGAGGCGATGCTCCTGGTCATGGTGTGGATCCTGCGACGGCACGGTTACCCGCCGCCTCAGGTGAACTTCCTCGGCAAGGCTGCCACGTTCAACTTGATGTATGCCTTCCCGCTGCTGCTTCTCAGTGACAATGACAGCTGGGTGCAGCTGCCTGCCACTGTTTTCGGATGGGCGTTCGCCGGATGGGGTACAACCCTCTATTGGTGGGCAGGGATCCTCTATGTGGTTCAAGTCCGCCGACTGGTCAAGGCGGATACCACAGCCGACTGATCTCGCCCTGGGCGCAGGTTCATCGAGGCGATTTCGTCGGCGGTCCGTCATCTCTCAAGGAGGACGCTTCCGACATGAAGGCCGTCGTGATGGCCGGTGGCGAAGGCACTCGTCTTCGCCCCATGACCTCAAGCATGCCCAAGCCGCTCCTGCCGGTGGCCAACCGTCCGATCATGGAGCACGTACTCCGGCTGCTGAAGCGGCACGGGCTCACGGAAACGGTGGTGACCGTCCAGTTCCTCGCCTCGCTGGTGAAGAACTACTTCGGTGACGGCGAGGAGCTCGGCATGGAGCTCACCTACGCCAACGAGGAAAAGCCACTCGGCACGGCGGGAAGCGTCAAGAACGCGGAAGAAGCCCTCAAGGACGACACCTTCCTCGTCATCTCGGGCGACGCCCTCACCGATTTCGACCTGACGGATCTCATCCGGTTCCACAAGGAAAAGGGCGCCCTGGTCACCGTCTGTCTCACCCGGGTGCCCAACCCGCTCGAATTCGGCATCACCATCGTCGACGAGGCGGGGAAGGTCGAGCGTTTCCTGGAGAAGCCGACCTGGGGTCAGGTCTTCTCCGACACCGTGAACACGGGCATCTACGTCATGGAGCCCGAGGTCTTCAATTACGTGGCGCCGGACGTTCCCGTCGACTGGTCGGGTGATGTCTTCCCCCAGCTGATGAAGGAAGGCAAGCCCATCTACGGCTACATCGCCGAGGGCTACTGGGAGGACGTCGGCACTCACGAGAGCTACGTCAAGGCCCAGGCCGACATCCTGGAACGCAAGGTGGACGTCGAAATAGACGGTTTCGAGATCTCGCCCGGCGTGTGGGTCGCCGAGGGAGCCGAGGTCCATCCGGACGCCGAGCTGCGCGGCCCGCTCTACATCGGCGACTACGCCAAGGTCGAAGCCGGCGCCGAGATCCGCGAGCACACCGTCGTCGGTTCCAATGTCGTCGTCAAGAGCGGAGCCTTTCTTCATAAGGCCGTCGTCCACGACAACGTCTACATCGGCCAGCAGAGCAATCTGCGGGGCTGTGTCGTCGGCAAGAACACCGACATCATGCGCGCCGCGCGGATCGAGGACGGTGCCGTCATCGGCGACGAGTGTCTCGTCGGTGAGGAATCGATCATCCAGGGGAACGTCCGGGTCTACCCCTTCAAGACGATCGAGGCCGGCGCGTTCGTCAACACCTCGGTCATCTGGGAGTCGCGGGGCCAGGCGCATCTGTTCGGGGCGCGGGGCGTGTCGGGGATCCTCAATGTGGAGATCACGCCGGAGCTGGCGGTGCGGCTGGCCGGCGCGTACGCCACGACGCTCAAGAAGGGCGCGACGGTCACCACGGCGCGGGACCACTCCCGGGGCGCGCGGGCGCTCAAGCGGGCGGTGATCTCGGCGCTGCAGGCCAGTGCGATCGAGGTGCGGGACCTGGAGAACGTTCCGCTGCCGGTGGCGCGGCAGCAGACCGCGCGGGGCAGCGCGGGCGGGATCATGATCCGTACCACTCCCGGGGTGCCGGACTCGGTCGACATCATGTTCTTCGACGAGCGCGGGGCGGATCTCTCGCAGGCGGGCCAGCGGAAGCTGGACCGGGTGTACGCCCGGCAGGAGTACCGGCGCGCGTTCCCCGGCGAGATCGGTGACCTGTCCTTCCCGTCGAGCGTCTACGACTCGTACACGGGGTCGCTGCTGCGGTCCGTCGACACCTCGGGCGTCGCCGAGGCGGGGCTGAAGGTCGTCGTCGACGCGTCGAACGGCAGCGCAGGGCTCGTTCTGCCCAGCCTCCTCGGGCGGCTCGGTGTGGAGGCGCTGACCATCAACTCCGGACTGGACGAGGCGCGGCCGACCGAGACCGCCGACGCCCGGCGGTCCGGCCTGGTGCGGCTCGGGGAGATCGTGGCGTCCGCGCGGGCGGCGTTCGGGGTGCGCTTCGACCCCGTGGGCGAGCGGATCTCGCTGGTGGACGAGCGGGGGCGGATCGTCGAGGACGACCGGGCCCTGCTGGTGCTGCTCGATCTGGTTGCCGCCGAGCGGCGCAGCGGACGGGTGGCGCTTCCGGTGACGACGACACGGATCGCCGAGCAGGTGGCCGCGTACCACGGTACGCAGGTGGAGTGGACGACGACGTCGCCGGACGATCTGACCCGGGTGGGCCGGGCCGACTCGACGATCTTCGGCGGGGACGGGCGCGGCGGCTTCATCGTGCCGGAGTCCAGCAGCGTCTTCGACGGCACGGCGGCCTTCGTCCGGCTGGTCGGGCTGGTGGCGCGCACTCAGCTCACGCTGAGTCAGATCGACGCGCGCATCCCGCGGGCGCACGTCCTGCGGCGGGACCTGGCGACGCCGTGGGCGGTCAAGGGTCTGGTGATGCGGCAGGTGGTCGAGGCGGCCGGGGACCGTTCGGTCGACACGACCGACGGGGTCCGGGTCGTGGAGGCCGACGGGCGGTGGGTGATGGTGCTGCCCGACCCGGCGGAGGCCGTGACGCACCTCTGGGCGGAGGGTCCTGACGACGCCTCGGCCCGGGCGCTGCTCGACGAGTGGTCGGCCGTGGTGGACGGCGCCGGGCGGTGAACGCCCCCGCCGGGCCCGCGCCCCGTCGTGGGGCGCCGGGCGTACGGCGGAGGCGCTGAGCACCGGGGGCGCCGCTTCCGGTCCCGTTCCGGCACGCCGGTGGGGCCATTGGGAGACGGCGCCCCCGACGTGCGACGATGTGCGGCATGTCGCAGCAGCCCCCCGTTCGGAGGACCCCCGCACCGCCTCCGCGCCCCGACGCCTCCATGTCGCTGCTGACCAATGTGATGGATCACAGCCTGGACGACGGGTACGCGGAGGCGGCGGCCCGGCGGGCCGAGGGCGGCAAGGAACTGCCGGGCAAGCTGCGGGCCAGGCTGGGGCTCGCCGCGGCGCTGCTGCTGGCCGCGGTGGTCGTGACGCTGGGAGCCGCGCAGGCGCGGATATCGGCACCGACGCTGGCCAAGGAGCGCGAGCAGCTCATCGACCGCATCGAGACGGAGACGTCGGCGGCGGACGGGCTGCAGAAGGACGTCAACGGTCTCCGGGAGTCCGTGGGCAGCCGGCAGCGCGAGGCCCTGGAGGAACACGGCGGGGACAAGGCCGAGTTGGTCTCCCTGCTCGCCGGGGCCACGCCGGTGCGGGGGCCCGGGGTGAAGGTGGTCGTCGACGACGCCAAGCAGGCGAAGTCCGGGGGCGGCGGTCCCCGGGAGAGCAGCGGCTTCTCGGACACCGGCCGGGTGCGCGACCATGACATGCAACGGGTCGTCAACGGACTGTGGCAGGCGGGCGCCGAGGCCGTGGCCATCAACGGCCAGCGCCTGACGTCTCTGTCGGCGATCAGGGCGGCGGGTGACGCCATACTGGTGGACAACAGGCCGCTGGTGCCGCCGTACACGGTGCTGGCGATCGGCGACGGCCGGCGGATGAGCACCTCGTTCCAGGACAGCGTCGACGGACAGTACCTGCACGTGCTCCAGCAGAACTACGGGGTCAGGGCGACCATCTCCGTCGAGGACGAGATCCGGCTGCCGCCCGCGCCGAGTCTGACCGTACACACCGCACGGCCGCAGGAGGGCGGCGCGGCCGGCCGCGCCGCCGACACAGGGAAGGGCACATCGTGATCGCCGTATTGGGCCTCATTGTGGGAGTCGTGGTCGGGCTGGTGGTCCGCCCCGTGGTGCCGACGGCGGTCGAGCCCTACCTTCCGATCGCCGTCGTCGCGGCGCTCGACGCGGTGTTCGGCGGGCTCAGGGCCATGCTGGACGGCATCTTCGACGACAAGGTCTTCGTGGTGTCGTTCCTGTCGAACGTGGTCGTCGCGGCCCTCATCGTCTTCCTGGGCGACAAGCTGGGGGTCGGCGCGCAGCTGTCCACCGGTGTGGTGGTCGTCCTGGGCATCCGTATCTTCTCCAACGCCGCCGCCATCCGGCGGCACGTCTTCCGGGCGTGAGGCCGATGAGCACCGACGACACGCCCGAGGAGCCGAAGAAATCCCAGGGGCCCGCCGGGGACGGGACCGGGCCGGTGGAACCCGGCGCCGGGGACCGGAAGCGGAAGGACACCGGGCCGGGTACGCCCGAAGCGGAGCCCTCCGGACCGCAGGAGCGCCCGGAGCCGGCGGGGCGGCCCGGGCACGCGGCCGGGGAGGGCCCTGCGGGCGGTACGCCGCCGCCGTCCGGCCCTCCGCCGGAGCCACCGGCCACAGCCCCCCTGACGGGGCGTCAGCGGCTCGTCAAGGGCCTGTGGCCGCCCCGGCTGACCCGGGCGCAGCTGACCGTCGCCCTGCTGCTGTGCGTGCTGGGCCTGGGGCTGGCGATCCAGGTCCGGTCGAACAGCGGGAGCAGTGTGCTGCGCGGGGCGCGCCAGGAGGACCTGGTGCGGATCCTGGACGAGCTGGACAACCGCACCAAGCGGCTGCAGGACGAGAAGCGGAAGCTGGAGGGCCAGCGGACGGAGCTGGAGAACAGCTCCAACCAGGCCGCGGAGGCCCGTAAGCAGACGGCGCAGAAGGAGCAGCAGCTCGGGGTGCTGGCGGGCACGGTCGCCGCGCAGGGGCCCGGCATCGTCCTCACGGTGAGCGACAGCAAGGGGTCGGTGGAGTCCGACATGCTGCTCGACGCCGTCCAGGAGTTGCGGGCCGCGGGCGCCGAGGCGATCCAGGTGAACGATGTCCGTGTGGTCGCCGGTACATATTTCTCGGGCAGCGCGGGGAGGGTGGAGATCGACGGCAAGAAGGTCTCGCAGCCGTACAAGTTCAAGGTCATCGGCAAGCCCGACGATCTGAAGCCCGCTCTCAACATCCCCGGTGGTGTGGTGCAGACTCTGCAGAAGGAGCAGGCCGGGGTGGACATCTCCCGGTCTGAGAAGATCAATGTTGACGCCTTGCGTCCGGCGAAGCGGCCTGACTACGCTCGGTCGTCATCGCAGTGAGTCGGGCGAACGCAGGGGCTCTGCGGGGAGGGCGGGAAGTTGCGGGGGGTCGGCGCACCAAGATGGGGGTGCGTGATGGAAACTGTCTGTCGGCCATGGACGTTGTAAGGATGTTCAGGTCGGACGGTGTGTGCATCGAGGGTTTGTCCTGCCCCACGGGCGGGTCTGTTTCGGTCAAGGGGAATCGCCCGTGAAGTTGTTTGCGAAGTTGTTCGGCAAGAGCGCACGCCAGAGTGGCGGCGGTTCCGCGCGCCACCGGGCCTCGGCTCCGGTGGAAGGCGATGAGCGGGGCCAGGAGGGGCGTCCCCTGTTCCGCGATCAGATGGGTGTTTCCGGCGGTGCCCCGGGTGGGCAGGGAGTTCCTCCCGGTGATCCCTCGGCGACCGGCCGTATAGGTCTCGGGACGCCGATGTCGGGTGCGGGGGAAGGGGCTGCCTTGGTCTGTACGAGGTGTGGTCACCGGAACGGCGAGAACAGCCGTTTCTGCTCCAACTGCGGTGCGCCGCTGCGGCCCGGTGCCGTCGCCGAGCGCGCGTCGGAGACCACGTCCACGATCTCCATCTCGGGTCTGGAGGCGTACGACTCCGAGACCACCGGCCAGACGGCCATCCCGTCGCTCTCCCCGGAGGCCCAGGCCGCCGTGGAGGCGCTGCCGCTGGGGTCGGCGCTGCTGGTCGTCCGGCGCGGTCCCAACTCGGGCAGCCGCTTCCTGCTGGACGGCGAGGTGACCACGGCGGGCCGGCACCCGCAGAGCGACATCTTCCTCGACGACGTGACCGTCTCGCGCCGGCACGTGGAGTTCCGGCGGGGCCACGACGGCGGCTTCAGCGTCACGGACGTCGGCAGCCTCAACGGCACGTACGTCAACCGGGAACAGATCGACTCCGCCGTGCTGTCGAACGGTGACGAGGTGCAGATCGGCAAGTACCGCCTGGTCTTCTTCGGCAGCCAGCGGGGCATCTGACCTACCAGGGGAAGGCCATGCTTCAGACACCGTCGGGCGGTGCCGGCTCCTCCGGCACCGCCGGTGCGGAGGGACGGCCGGTGAGCATCGGTACGGTGCTCAACCTGCTGCGCGAGGAATTCCCCGAGGTCACCATCTCCAAGATCCGGTTTCTGGAGGCGGAGGGCCTGGTCGAGCCGCAGCGGACGCCGTCCGGCTACCGCAAATTCAGTACGGCGGACGTGGAGCGGCTGGCCCAGGTGCTGCGGATGCAGCGCGATCACTATCTGCCGCTGAAGGTCATCCGCGAGTACCTGGACGCGCTGGCCCGCGGCGAGCGGATCCAGCTGCCCGCCCCCGGCCAGCCCCGCGACGCTCTCGACCTCGGTGAGCCGGGCGAGGACGTGGAGGCGGACTCCGGTCCCGAGCACGCCTCCGCGGGGCCCGGCGGCCGCACCGGCCGTGCCGAGCTGCTGGAGGCCACGGGAGTGACCGAGGGGGAGCTCACGGAGTGGGAGTCGTACGGCCTGGTCACCCCCCACCCGGACGGCGGATTCGCCGCCGATTCCGTCGCCGTCGCCCGGCTCGTCGCTGACCTGGGACGTTTCGGGCTGGAGCCGCGGCACCTACGGGCCATGAAGGCGGCCGCCGACCGCGAGGCCGGCCTGGTCGAACAGGTGGTCGCACCGCTGCGCAGGCACCGTAACCCGCAGACCAGGGCCCACGCGGAGGCCACCGCGCGCGAGCTGGCCGGACTGTCCGTACGGCTGCACGCCGCCCTGGTGCGCTCCGCGCTCCAATTGCGCGGACAGTGACCGAAGGCGCCCCGACTACCCAAACCGGCCGAGCACGTCCTAGGGTTGCTGTGTGAACGAGCTCGATGTCGTGGGTGTCCGGGTGGAAATGCCCTCCAACCAGCCGATCGTGCTCCTGCGTGAAGTGGGAGGCGACCGCTACCTCCCCATTTGGATCGGACCGGGGGAGGCGACAGCCATCGCCTTCGCACAGCAGGGGATGGCTCCGGCCCGGCCGCTGACCCACGACCTGTTCAAGGACGTGCTGGAGGCGGTGGGGCAGCAGCTCGCCGAGGTCCGCATCACGGACCTGCGCGAAGGCGTGTTCTACGCGGAGCTGGTCTTCGCCAGCGGGGTGGAGGTCAGTGCGCGGCCGTCCGACGCCATAGCGCTGGCCCTGCGCACCGGTACGCCGATCTACGGCAGTGACGGGGTGCTGGACGACGCGGGCATCGCGATCCCGGACGAGCAGGAGGACGAGGTGGAGAAGTTCCGCGAGTTCCTCGACCAGATCTCGCCGGAGGACTTCGGTACCAACAGCCAGTGAGGCGGCCGATGAGGCGTCCATGAGGCGCCTATGAGGTGGAGGCCCCGGCCTTGACAGGCCGCGGCAGCGCATTCGAGTAGCCTTTCCCCTCGCGGAGACACGTAAAACCACTCTCAGGGTGATTATCACTCGGCGTGCCGAGTGTGGCGATCGTTGACGCACCCCGAGCGACTGCCTACCGTCGAGAAGGCAGGTCAAGGACGGAGGTCGGCGTGAGAAGCACGGGCGACGGTACAGCGGTCGGCAGTCCGTATCCGCTGCATGGGGGAACGGTCGAACCGGTGGCCCGCCCCCATGGCCTGAACGGCATGGGCGGCGTGGGAGGCACTCCGGTCCCCGCCGCGGCGGCGGTCACTTCGCAGCGAGGGTCCCGTCCCGGCGGCCCCGTGGACGCGGACGCCGGGGCCGGAGGGGCCGGTGCGGCCGGTCCGGACACCATCGGTTACCGCGGGCCCACCGCCTGCGCGGCGGCCGGCATCACCTACCGGCAGCTCGACTACTGGGCGCGCACGGGGCTCGTGGAGCCCAGCGTGCGGCCCGCGTACGGGTCGGGCAGCCAGCGGCTCTACAGCTTCCGGGACGTCGTCGTCCTCAAGATCGTCAAGCGGCTGCTGGACACCGGGGTCTCCCTCCAGAACATCCGCACGGCCGTCCAGCACCTGCGCTCGCGCGGCATGGCCGACCTCGCGCAGATGACGCTGATGAGCGACGGCGCGACGGTCTACGAGTGCGCGTCGCCCGACGAGGTCGTGGGCCTCCTCCAGGGCGGACAGGGTGTCTTCGGGATCGCCGTCGGCGTGGTGTGGCGGGACGTCGAGAGCGCGCTCGCCCAGCTCCACGGCGAGCGGGTGGACACCGGGGAGACGCTCATCGGGCACAACCCGGCGGACGAGCTGGCCCGGCGCCGCAACCGGGCGGGCTGAGGACACTCGCTCCCCGGGCCTCCGGCCCCCGGGCGGCGCGGGAGACCGTGACGTCGCACGTCAGCGCGATTGTCAGTGCCATGCGGGACCATCTGTCGTGTGAGAGGTTCACCGACGATCCTGCATCTGGACATGGACGCCTTCTACGCCTCGGTGGAGCAGGCGGCCAAGCCCAGCCTGCGCGGGAAGCCCGTCGTCGTGGGGGGCATCGGGCCCCGGGGCGTGGTGGCCACCGCGTCGTACGAGGCACGGGTCTTCGGCGTGCACTCGGCGATGGCGACGGCCCAGGCCCGTCGCCTCTGCCCCAACGCGGCCTACCTCCACCCCCGCTTCACCCTGTACCGGCAGGTGAGCGATGTCGTCATGGAACTGCTCGGCCGGCTGTCGCCGCTGGTCGAGCCGCTGAGCCTCGACGAGGCGTTCGTGGACCTGGAGGCGGGCGGCGTGGAGCCGACGTCGGCGGCCGTGCGGGCCGTGGGCGAGCGGCTGCGCAGGGACATCCTGGCGGCGACCGGGGTGAGCGGGTCGGTGGGGCTCGCCGGCTCCAAGATGCTCGCCAAGATCGCCTCCGAGCAGGCCAAGCCGGACGGCCTCGTCGTCATCGAGCCCGGCACGGAGCTGGAACTGCTGGGGCCCATGCCGGTGCGGACGATCCCGGGCGTAGGCCCCGCCACGGCCGAGACCCTGCGCCGCGCGGGCATCCACACCGTGGCCGAGACCGCCGAGGCGGGTGAGGCGGAGCTGGTGCGGCTGCTGGGCAAGGCGCACGGCGCCGGGCTCCACGCGCTGGCCACCGGCCGGGACGACCGCCCCGTCGTGGCCGAGCGGGACGCGAAGTCCGTCTCGGTGGAGGACACCTTCGCCGAGGACCTGACCGACCGGACGCGGGTGCAGCTGGAGCTGGCCCGCCTCGCCGACCGCTGTGTCCAGCGGCTCAGGGCCGCCGGACGGTCGGGCCGCACGGTCGTGATCAAAGTGCGGCGGTACGACTTCTCCACCCTGACCCGCTCCGAGACCCTCCGGGGCCCGACCGACGACCCCGCGGTCGTCCGCGAGGCCGCCGCACGCCTCCTGGAGGCCGTCGACACCACGGAGGGCGTGCGGCTGCTGGGCGTCGGCGTCAGCGGGCTCGCCGACTACACGCAGGAGGACCTCTTCGCCCAGGCCCGGGCCGCCGAGGCGGAACGGGGGACGGCCGAGGGGGAGCAGCCGGTGCCGGAATCCGCCGCGGCGGACGACCGCCCGGCGGAGGACGACGCCTCCCGGCCGCGGCAGTGGCTGCCGGGGCTGGACGTGGTGCACAGCGCGTTCGGCCGGGGCTGGGTGCAGGGCAGTGGTCTCGGCCGGGTCACCGTGCGGTTCGAGGAGCCCTGGTCGGCGGCTCCGGGACGGGTGAAGACGTTCCCTGTCGACGATCCCGCCCTGGAGCCCGCGGAGCCCGTGCCGCTGCTACGGGCGTCGGAGGCGCCGGGGGTGTCGGGGGTGTCGGGGGAGGAACCCTTGATACGTCCTTCGGAGGGGCCGCACACGGGTCCCGGCGACGGGTCCGGCGTTGGGACCGAGGGATCGGCGGCGTAGGCCCGTCGGGCCGGTACCGCCCCCCACCGGGCCGCACTCCCGGCCGCGGCTACGGCCCGGGCTCCGGACCGGTGTCGTGCCCCCGTTCCGGGGCGCCCCTCGGTTCCGCGGGAGGAGCGGTCTCCTGCCCCGTCCCCGAGCCGTTGTCGCCGGCCGGGCCGGGCAGCGTCAGGCGGTAGTGGTGGTAGAGCTGGAGCTCCTGCTCGGGGGAGAGGTGACGGCCGACGCCCAGGTCCGGGGCGGCCTTGATGAGTGCCCGGTCGTAGGGGATGCGCAACGCCTCGCCGACGACCTCGCTCGGCTCCAGCGGGACGAACGCGTCGCGGCCGAACAGCCCCGTGCGGACGGCCGCCCACTCGGGCTCGCCGGTGGCGTCGTCGAGGTAGACCTCGTCCACGGTGCCGATCTTCGAGCCGTCACGGTCGTAGGCCTTGCGGCCGATCAGGCTCCGGGGGTCGATATCGGACTGCATATTTCCTCCCTGGAGTCACTTCTGTCCCCTGGTTTCCCCGGGAAGCATCTCGTAAAGCCCAGGAAAACCCTCGAAGGCCATAAAAAGCCGCAACTTTCAGCAAATGTGATGCAAAGGCGCGGCAGTGGAGGGACGCCGGAGGAAGGCCGCGTTCGGGAGATCCGCCGTCGGCATCGCCGCTGGTAGGCTGGCGATTGGCTGTGGACCCCGCGCGGGAGAGTCCTCCAGGGCCCTGCAGAGGCATTGACCTCGAAGGGGCCGACGGGGGCGCCGAAGGAGCAAATCCTCCCCGGAATCTCTCAGGCACACGTACCGCGCGGACGAGGTCACTCTGGAAAGCAGGGCGGGCAACCGGTCCGGGCACCACGCCGAGCCCCTCCTCACCGACGGTGAAAGCCGGGTCGCGCACAGGACCCGGTGAAGCTCTCAGGTTGAGATGACAGAGGGGGAGGCCGTCCGGGTACCCGCGCCGTGGTACCCCTCGCAGGTCGCAATGACCAGGAGGCCCCCGCAGATGACTGCCCACCGCATCGCCCTCTCCGACCTGGAGCGCGGCACTCCGTTCGCCGGCCGCCACATAGGCCCCGACGGCGAGGCCCAGGCCAAGATGCTCGCCCAGGTCGGCTTCGGCTCGCTCGACGAACTCACCGCCGCCGCCGTGCCGGACGTGATCAAGAGCGCCGAGGCGCTCCGGCTGCCCGCACCCCGCGGCGAGGCCGAGGTGATCGCCGAGCTGCGCACCCTCGCGGACCGCAACCAGGTGCTCGTTCCCATGATCGGGCTCGGCTACCACGGCACCTTCACCCCGCCCGTCATCCTGCGCAACGTCATGGAGAACCCCGCCTGGTACACGGCGTACACGCCCTACCAGCCGGAGATCTCGCAGGGCCGCCTGGAGGCGCTGCTCAACTTCCAGACGGTCGTCGCCGACCTCACCGGGCTGCCCACCTCCGGCGCGTCCCTCCTCGACGAGGGCACGGCGGCCGCCGAGGCCATGGCGCTCTCCCGGCGGGTGGGCAAGGTCAAGGACGGGGTGTTCCTCGTCGACGCCGACGCCCTGCCGCAGACCGTGGCCGTCATCGAGACCCGCGCCGAGCCCACCGGGGTCGAGGTCGTCGTCGCCGACCTCTCGGCCGGCATCCCGGACGAGATCGCCGAGCGCGGCGTCTTCGGCGTCCTGCTCCAGTACCCCGGCGCCTCCGGTGCCGTCCGCGACCCGCGCCCGGTCATCGAGCGGGCCCACGAGCTCGGCGCCGTCGTCACCGTGGCCGCCGACCTCCTCGCGCTGACCCTGCTCACCCCGCCCGGTGAGCTCGGCGCCGACATCGCCGTCGGCACCAGCCAGCGGTTCGGCGTCCCGATGGGCTTCGGCGGCCCGCACGCCGGCTATATGGCCGTCCGCGAGCAGTACGCCCGCAGCCTCCCCGGCCGCCTCGTCGGCGTCTCCGTCGACGCGGACGGCGACAAGGCGTACCGGCTGGCCCTGCAGACCCGCGAGCAGCACATCCGCCGCGAGAAGGCCACCAGCAACATCTGCACCGCGCAGGTGCTGCTCGCCGTGATGGCCGGCATGTACGCCGTCTACCACGGCCCCGACGGCCTCACAGCCATCGCCCGCCGCGCCCACCGCTACGCCACGCTGCTCGCCGAAGGCCTCCGGGCCGGTGGTGTCGAGGTCGTGCACGGCGCGCACTTCGACACCGTGACCGCGCGCGTGCCCGGGCGGGCCGACGAGGTCGTCGCCGCCGCCCTGGAGCGGGGTGTCAACCTCCGCCGGACGGACGCCGACACGGTCGGCATCGCCTGCGACGAGACCACCACGCGCGAGCACCTGACCGCCGTCTGGGCCGCGTTCGGCGTGACCGCCGACATCGAGGCGCTGGACGCCGCCACCGCCGACGCGCTCCCCGAGGAGCTGCTGCGGAGCTCCGACTTCCTCGCCCACCCGGTCTTCCACCAGCACCGCTCCGAGACCGCGATGCTGCGCTACCTGCGCCGCCTCGCCGACCGGGACTACGCGCTGGACCGCGGGATGATCCCGCTCGGCTCCTGCACGATGAAGCTCAACGCGACGACCGAGATGGAGCCGGTCACCTGGCCCGAGTTCGGCGCGCTGCACCCGTTCGCCCCGGCGGACCAGGCCGAGGGCTATCTGACGCTCATCCACGAGCTGGAGGAGCGGCTGGCCGAGGTCACCGGCTACGACAAGGTCTCCCTCCAGCCGAACGCCGGTTCGCAGGGCGAGCTGGCCGGGCTGCTGGCCGTCCGCGCGTACCACCGCGCCAACGGGGACGAGCAGCGGACGGTCTGCCTCATCCCGTCGTCCGCGCACGGCACCAACGCGGCCAGCGCCGTGATGGCCGGCATGCGCGTCGTCGTGGTGAAGACGGGCGAGGACGGCGAGGTCGACGCCGGCGACCTGCGCGGCAAGATCGAGAAGCACCGCGACGAGCTGGCCGTGCTCATGGTCACCTACCCGTCCACGCACGGAGTGTTCGAGGAGCACATCAGCGAGATCTGCGCCCTCGTGCACGAGGCGGGCGGTCAGGTGTACGTGGACGGCGCCAACCTCAACGCCCTGGTGGGGGTGGCCAAGCCGGGCGAGTTCGGGGGCGACGTCTCGCACCTGAACCTGCACAAGACCTTCTGCATCCCGCACGGCGGCGGCGGTCCGGGCGTCGGCCCGGTCGGCGTCCGCGCCCACCTCGCGCCGTACCTGCCCAACCACCCGCTCCAGCCCGCCGCCGGCCCGGAGACCGGCGTCGGGCCCATCTCGGCGGCGCCGTGGGGCTCGGCGGGCATCCTGCCGATCTCCTGGGCGTACGTCCGGCTGATGGGCGCCGAGGGCCTCAAGCGCGCCACCCAGGTCGCGGTGCTGAGCGCCAACTACATCGCCAAGCGCCTGGAGCCGCACTACCCCGTGCTCTACACCGGCCCCAACGGCCTCGTCGCCCACGAGTGCATCGTGGACCTCCGGCCGCTCACCAAGGCGACCGGAGTCAGCGTCGACGACGTCGCCAAGCGTCTGATCGACTACGGCTTCCACGCGCCGACGATGTCGTTCCCGGTGGCCGGCACGCTGATGATCGAGCCCACCGAGAGCGAGGACCTCGCCGAGCTGGACCGTTTCTGCGAGGCCATGATCGCGATCCGCGCGGAGATCGAGAAGGTCGGCTCGGGGGAGTGGGACAAGGCCGACAACCCGCTGGGCAACGCCCCGCACACCGCCGCGTCCGTAGCCGGAGGGTGGGAGCACCCGTACAGCCGGGAGGAGGCGGTCTTCCCGGGCGGCGTCTCCCCGGCCGACAAGTACTGGCCGCCGGTGCGGCGGGTCGACGGCGCGTTCGGTGACCGCAATCTCGTCTGCTCCTGCCCGCCGCTGGAGGAGTACGACGGCTAGCCCGGGGCGGGAATCCCGTACGCGGGGAGGGCCGGCTCGGCGGGTGCGCCGGGCCGGCCCTTTCATGTCGTCGTGCGGTGTTCGTATGTAGCTGTGTTGCTGGTGGTTCTCGGTGCGGCCGTCAGGCCGCTGTCACCACATGCTCCGTTCCGAGCGGCCGGTGCGGGGCGATGATCTGCCCGTCCGGCAGCAGTTCGCCGGTGTCCTCGAAGCACAGGACGCCGTTGCACAGCAGGCTCCAGCCCTGCTGGGGGAAGTGCGCCACGAGGTGGGCGGCTTCCCGGTCGGCTGAATCGGCTGACGGGCACGCGGGCTGGTGCTGGCACATGGGAGGGTTCTTTCGCTGGGATGTCTCTGCTGCTGTTGCCGTGCTGCGGCTCGATGCGGTGGTCATGCCGCCCCCCGTGACGATGTGGTCTGTCGTTCCCAGTGTTGCCCTACGGGCGTGATTCCGCAGGGATTTCATGGCAGCGGTCCTCTGGAGAAGAGGACGCGTCACCCATGCGGACGGTTGCTGTCAACAAGTCTGCCCCTTCGGTCGATTCGGGTCGACCTCGGCGGAGTGGGCCGTGTGGGTGACACGGGTGTGGACAGCGCGCGGCGCCCCGCGGCCGGGCCGCGGGGCGCCGTCGGGACGCGTCACGCGCTCTTCTGCAGCACGGGTGCCGTGGTCAGCCGGAGGGTGAGGACCGGCAGCAGGTCGGCGAAGCGGTGCGGCCGGTGCGCGGCGATGCCGGGCGGGGCGGGGGCGAGCGGCACCAGCAGGTCGCCGGGGGCGGGGAGACCGGACGACGCCTCGGCCGCGATGTCGCCGTGCAGCCAGAGGGTGAGCATGTAGAGCCCGGGGACGGTCAGCAGCCGCGGCTGGTACGGCGTCGTCAGCGACTCCGCCTGGCGCAGCGCGAGTTCGGTCGAGACGACGTACGGACCTTCGAAGAAGTGGGAGAACGCCCAGCCGTCGGGGGTCAGCCGGGACTCGCCGGCCGCGATGGCGTGCTCATCCTCCTTGATCAGGAAGCGCCATCCGGTGAGCCGGGTGCGCGGTGCGCCGCCGGTCGGCGAGATCTGCTCCAGCACATGGACGGGGAGCGGGAGTTCGCAGCTGAGCGCTCCCTGGGCGGCCTTGAGGGAGGGGGTGCGGGTCTCGCGGACCGCGGTGGGGGAGCCGAGGGCGGTGCGGACGCTGCGGAGGGCAGGCGCGGGGGCAGGGGGGACATGCAGCGGCATGATGGGTCGCCTCTCACTTCGGAGACACGGTGGTGCTGGGCAGGTGACGACGCTGTCGGTGTGCGGGGTCAGAGGGGAGCCGGGACCGACTGCCGGGGCGCCTACTCTCTGCCTCGCTCCGAGTTTATACGACACATGTTCACATGGTGTTTCGGCTAGCTGTCGCCGGTATTTCCGGCAAGGGGAAATCAGGGCCGCCTGCGGGGTGGATTTCGGCGATTTCGTTCCCGGTCGCGCACACCTGACCTCGGTTTCTTTCCCGGGAACGGTAGGCCGAAACTCGTCGGTGTTTATCACCAGCGCAATGCACCATGCCATGAGCTGCCGTCATGCCAACGGAATGTGCCGGAGTGCGCTTGGCTGCCAGCCTACCGGTTATACGGTGACGGGGCGATGCGTTTCGATCGCCCTGTCTGGGCATCATCGACCGTGACGGGAGCAGGCCGGCGCCGCGGGCGACCCGCTTGAGGAGGACGCGTCCATGGGTGAGAAGGTCGCGGCCGTGGAGTTCGACCTGGCCGACCGGCAGCGCCACCGCGACAAGCTCCGGCAGTGCCTGGAAGGGCTGGGGAGGTTACTGGAGGAGAAGCGATTCGACCGGCCCCGCAACCTTATGGGGCTGGAGATCGAGTTGAATCTGGCGGGCCCGGACGGCATGCCGAGCATGATGAATGCCAAGGTGCTGGAGCGTATCGCGAGCCATGATTTCCAGACCGAACTCGGTCAATTCAACCTGGAAGTGAACATTGTCCCGCACCGCTTGTCGGGACGCGTTCTCGACCAGCTCGCCGAAGAGTTGCGCACCGGGCTCTCCTATGCGGACCGCAAGGCCCGGGAAGTCGGGTCCCGAATAGTGATGATCGGCATTCTGCCGACCCTGGGGCAGGCCGACCTCGTCCCCGCGAACTTCTCCGCCGCCGACCGGTACGCGCTGCTCAACGAGCAGGTGATGGCGGCCCGCGGCGAGGACGTCAGCATCCACATCGAGGGCGTCGAACGGCTGACCTGCACCGCGCGCTCCATCTGCCCGGAGGCCGCCTGCACTTCGGTGCAGCTGCACCTCCAGGTCACCCCGGGACGGTTCGCCGCCGTCTGGAACGCCGCCCAGGCGGTGGCCGCCGCGCAGATCGCGGTGGGCGCCAACTCCCCGTTCCTCTTCGGCCGGGAGCTGTGGCGCGAGTCCCGGCCGCCGCTGTTCGTCCAGTCCACCGACACCCGTCCGCCCGAACTCCAGGCGCAGGGTGTGCGGCCGCGCACGTGGTTCGGCGAGCGGTGGATCGGTTCGGCGTACGAGCTCTTCGAGGAGAACCTGCGGTACTTCCCGCCGTTGCTGCCCATCAGCGGGGACGAGGACCCGCTGCGGGTGCTGGCCGAGGGCGGGGTCCCGCGGCTGGACGAACTGACGTTGCACAACGGCACGGTCTACCGCTGGAACCGGCCCGTGTACGGGATCGCCGACGGCGTCCCGCACCTACGGGTGGAGAACCGCGTCCTGCCCGCCGGCCCCACCGTCACCGATGTGCTGGCCAACACCGCGTTCTACTACGGACTCGTCCGGGCCCTCGCGGAGGAGCCCCGCCCGGTGTGGACGCGACTGCCGTTCGCCGCGGCGGCGGACAACTTCGACGCCGCCTGCCGGCACGGCATCGACGCCGTCCTGCGCTGGCCGAAGGGGCGCAACGGCGGTGTGGCCGAGGTGCCCGCCGTCCGGCTGGTCCGCGAGGAACTGCTGCCGCTGGCCGCCGCCGGCCTCGACGCCTGGGGAGTGGAGCCGGCCGACCGCGACCGCTACCTCGGGGTCATCGAGGGCCGCTGCCGCTGGCGGGCCAACGGGGCGTCCTGGCAGACCGCCACCTACCACGCGGCACGGGAGCGGGGCATGGACCGGCACGCCGCGCTGGCCGCCACCACCCGCCGCTACTGCGAGCTCATGGCGACCGGGGAGCCGGTGCACACCTGGCCGGTGGGCATCGTCGGCTGACCGTCCGCGCTCCCGAGGCCGTCTCCTCGCGCCGCACCCCCGCTGTCGCACCTGCGCCCGGTCGTCGGGCAAGCTGTGACGACCGCGGTGACATCGGACGGCAGGGACGGTCCCCGCGCCGTCCGCGTGCGGTGCGGGCGGGGACGCGGAGGGCGCAGGCAGGAGTGGACCAGGAGTGAACAGAGCGACGCGGCAGAACACGCGCGACGCCGGGGAGCCCCGGCCCGTCGCCCCGGCGGCGGTACCGGCCGCCGGCCCCGCGCCGTCACGGCGGACGCTGGGCACCGAGACCGTGCTGGTGCTCGCCCTCTCCCTGGGGGCGAGCGGGGTCTCGGCGCTGATCAGCTTTATCGGCGCGCTGACCAGGCCGGGCGGGCTCAAGGACCAGGCCGCCCGGCTCAACACCTCCCACGCCCCCGGCCGGCCCTGGCTCGACCTGTCCTGGCAGGTCTTCGGCATCGCGACCGCGCTGGTCCCCGTCCTCCTCGTCGCCCATCTGCTGCTGCGCGAGGGCGCCGGCCTGCGGTCCATCGGCTTCGACCGCGACCGCCCCGGGTCCGACCTGGCGCGCGGCACCGCCGTCGCGGCGGTCGTGGGCGGCACCGGCCTGCTCTTCTACCTGGGGGCACGGGCCGCGGGATCCAACCTGACGGTGGTGCCGGAGTCGCTGCCGGACGTGTGGTGGAAGTTCCCGGTGCTGATCGCCTCCGCCGTGCAGAACGCGGTGCTGGAGGAGGTCGTGGTCGTCGGCTACCTGCTGCGCAGGCTGGGGCAGACGGGCTGGACGCCGATGGCGGCCCTGGCCGCGAGCGCGGTGCTGCGCGGCTCGTACCACCTGTACCAGGGCATCGGCGGGTTCCTCGGGAACATGGCGATGGGCGTGCTCTTCGTCCTGCTGTACCGGCGGTGGGGGCGGGTCGGGCCGCTGGTGGCCGCCCACGCGCTGATCGACATCGTGGCGTTCGTGGGGTACGCGCTGCTCGCGGGGAAGGTGGGGTGGCTGCCCACGGCGTGATGCCCCATGGGGTGACGCTGTCACGGCGGCCCCCGGGCCCCGGGCGGAGCGTGGGTGGCGGTCATGTCAACGCGTGGAGCGCGGCCACGATCTCGGACGGTTCGGCCCGCACGGTGTAGTCGGTTGTCACGAATGCCCACCGGATGACGCCGGTCCGGTCGATGACGTAGGTGGCGGGCAGCGGCAGGGTGCGGACGTTGCCGCTGTTGACGCGTTGCAGGTCGAACCCGAACCGGTCGTAGAGGTCGCCCAGTTCGTCCGACAGGTCGAAGGCGATGCCGAACCGCTCGGCCACCTCGGAGCCGCCGTCGCTCAGGACCTCGAAGGCGAGCTGTTCCTTCTCGATGAGGGAGAGTGACTCGTCGGGAATCTGTGGCGAGACGGCCACCAGTCGTGCGCCACGGGCAGTGATCGCGTCCTGGTGCTGCTGCAGCGCGCGGAGTGCGAGGTTGCAGTACGGGCACCACGCGCCGCGGTAGAAGGTCAGCACCACGGGCCCGTCCGCCAGCAGGCTGTCCAGTGCGACGTCCTTCCCGGTGGCCGAGGGGAGCGTGAACCGGGGAGCCTGCGCGCCCACGCCGACGGCGCTGCCTGCCATACGGGTCGCGGCGAGCTCCCGTGCGGCACGGTCCATGATCTCAAGTGCGTCGGAGGGAAGCTTGCGGTGCTTGTTCTCGTGCAGGTCCTGTAGCTCGTCACGAAGGCTCATGTCCGCGGTCATCTCTCTCCGAGAGGTTCCCGGAACGTTTGTTCCAGGATGGATCGGTGACAAGAATGACCATGCGATCGCGTATGCGTCAAGGGGTATCCTGGAACGGTCAGTCCAGCGGCCGGGAGCGGTAACACATGCCCGACATCAAGCACTTCGACCCCGACAGCGCGCTCGAACGTGCCGAGCGGCTCTTCTGGCAGCACGGTGCCGCCAAGGCGTCGATCCAGGAGGTCACCGTCGCGACGGGCCTCAGCCGCTCCAGCCTCTACGCCACGTTCGGCGGCAAGCGGGAGCTCTACCTGGCCGCCTTGCGGCGCTACGTCCGCCACCGCGCGTGGCCCGCGCAGAGGCGGCTTGCGGAGGACGGCCGTGGACTGCCGGCGATACAGGAGTTCTTCAGCGCACTGATAGCGGCGCGCTGTTCGGGCGAGCACGCGGGCTGGGGCTGCATGCTCGTCAACGCTCACGCCGACGCCGACTGCGACGATCCCGAGATCCGCGACCTGCTGGACGCGCACCACCGGCAGCTGCGGGATGCCATGCACACCGCCCTCGAAACCGCCCGCGAGCGGGGGCAGCTGCCCCCGGGGCTCTCTGTCGCGGCCACCGCCGAGGCCCTTGTGCTGCTCGCCTACGGGGTGAACGTCCGCTCCCGCACCGGGGTTGACGCCGACTCGCTGCTCGGCACGGTCACCGCCACTCTCGGGCTGTTCGGAGTCGCATCGGCCCTCCGGACGAGCAGCTAGACGAGCAGCTCGCCGTCGATCACGGTCACCGCGGAGCCCGTCAGCAGGGTGCGGTCGCCGCGCAGCGCGGTGCGGACCAGGCCCTGCCGGGTGCCGCCCTGAAGTCCCGTCAGCTCCGTGCGGCCGAGGCGCGCGGACCAGAAGGGGGCCAGGGCGGTGTGCGCGCTGCCGGTCACCGGGTCCTCGTCGATGCCGGCGTTCGGGAAGAAGCCGCGGGAGACGAAGTCGTAGCCGCCCGCGGGGTCCTCGGCCGCCGCGGTGGCGATGACTCCCCGGCTGGAGCGTTCGGCGAGGAGGCGCAGGTCGGGGGCGAGGGTGCGGACGGTGCGCTCGTCGGCCAGTTCGACGACCAGGTCGCCGATGTGGTGGCTCGTGTCGTGCACGCTGACGGGGGTCGCGCCGAGCGCTTCGGCCAGTCCGTCGGGTGCGTCGACGGGGGTGAGCGGCGAGGTCGGGAAGTCCAGCGTCAGGGAGCCGTCCTCGTGCACTGTCGTGATCAGCAGGCCGCACCGGGCGGCGAAGCGCACGGTGCCCTTTGCCGTCCCCGTGGTGTGCAGGACGTGCGCCGTGGCGAGCGTGGCGTGCCCGCACATCCCCACCTCGGTGGTCGGGGTGAACCAGCGCAACTCCCACTCCGCCTCCGCCGGGCCGTCCAGCGGGCGGGCGAACGCCGTTTCGGAGAGGTTGACCTCGGCGGCCACGGCCTGGAGCCGTTCGTCGTCGGGGAAGGGGCCGTCGAAGAGCATGACGCCGGCCGGGTTGCCGGCGAAGGGGCGGTCGGTGAACGCGTCGACGATTCGGATTCGCATGGCAAGGACGGTAGAGGGCGCGGGCGGGGACGGGACATGGCCAATCTTTGGGATGTGGCCTGCTTTCTTCGGGAGGTGGCCTCCGTGCCCGGCCGGATCGGTGGAGTGTTACCGGGCCGCGGGTCCGGGGAGACGGCGATCCGGGTCAGGAGCCGGGCCGCGGTCCGGTACCGGCGTTCTGCCCGCCTGTGGGGGCGGTCTTCCGAGGCCCGTCGCCCATCGGGCCCGCGGGAGCGCTGCCGGCCCCACCGCTTCGTGGCCCGTGGAGTGGTCGCGCGGTACGCGGGGGCCTCTACTCCGCCGCGGCACGCTGTTTGACGCGCCGTTCGACGAGCCCTTTGAGCAGTCCCACCGCGGCGCCGAGCGACATCAGGACAGCCGCCGTGAGCGGGATCCACTGCGTGCCGTCGCCCCGGCGCCAGCCGGTGATCAGACCCGCCCACAGGAGGGCGGCGGCGGGCAGCGTCATCCAGCGCGACGCGCTGTCGGTCCGGGCGGCCGCGCCTTCCCTGCCGTACGCCCGCAGCAGTTCGCCGGCCGCGTAGGGCAGCAGTACCGGCAGGAGGGCCGCGACGGTCAGGTCCAGGCCGTCGCCCCGGCGCCAGTCGACGACGACGCTCACGGCCATGACGGCCATCGCCGCGGCGAAGCCCCAGGACACAACCTTCCTCATGTGGTGATCATACGTAGGGGGCCGGCCGACCCTGAGGCCCCGTCCGCCCGTCTCCTCCTCAAGGAGGAGCACGCGGGCGTCCGCACCCAACCGGGGGCGGACGCCCGAATGCTTCCCCTCGGGGATGCTTTTGACGGCCCGGTGCTGATGAGGTGGGAGGGTGCAAAGCCGTACACCTGACATCAGCGGGGCGGGCGAGGAGCCGCTGAGCACGGAAGTGGCCGCGACGGTCGCCGGTGCTCGCAGACGCGCCCTGCGCGACTGTGACCGGCAGATCGACACCGCACACCTGCTGCACAGCCTCCTGGAAGCGGATCCGGAGACCCGTGGCGCACTGCCCGGCGGCGCCCCTCAGGTCGCCCGGCTGCTCGGCTACCTCGTCCAGCGCAGCATCGGCTACGGCCTGCGCTGGCGCGGTTCCGTGGAGGACTCCCAGGCCCTGCCGCTGCTGCCGGAAGGCGGGGTTCCCGGCTGGTCGCCCGCGGCCGCGACCGCCATGAGCGAGGCGTACGCGCGGGCCGCCGAGCGCGGCGCCGGTCCGGTCGAAGGGCTCGACCTGCTGGCCGCCCTGGTCCTCGACCCCCACTGCCGGGCCGTGGAGGTGCTGGAGCGCGCCGGGGTCGACGTACCGCCGCTGCGCGCGCTGCCGGCCGGTGGTGCACGGCACGGTCCGGCGGGCGTCCGGAGGGCCATGAGCAAAATGGATGACGGTCCTGTCGGCGCCTGACATGATGCGTCGATGCAGACGCGTCGACTGTCCGGGGGAAGGAGTGCGGGACTGGGTCTGGCCCTGGTCTCCGCGCTGGCGTTCGGTGGTTCGGGTGTGGCGGCGAAGCCGCTGATCGAGGCGGGTCTCGACCCGCTCCACGTGGTGTGGCTGCGGGTCGCCGGCGCGGCCCTGGTGCTGCTGCCCGTGGCCTGGCGGCACCGCGCCCTGGTGACGCGCCGCCCCGCGCTGCTCGCCGGCTTCGGCCTGCTGGCCGTCGCGGGCGTGCAGGCCTGCTACTTCGCGGCCATCTCCCGGATCCCGGTGGGCGTCGCCCTGCTCATCGAGTACCTGGCCCCCGCGCTGGTGCTGGGCTGGGTGCGGTTCGTCCAGCGGCGGCCGGTGAGCCGGGGTGCCGCGGTCGGGGTGGCCTTGGCGGCGGGCGGGCTCGCCTGTGTGGTCGAGGTGTGGTCCGGGCTGGGCTTCGACGGGGTGGGGCTGCTGCTCGCCCTCGGCGCGGCCTGCTGCCAGGTCGGCTACTTCGTCCTCTCGGACCGGGGCGGCGACGGCGTTGACCCCGTCGACCCCATGGGCGTCATCGCCTACGGGCTCCTCGTCGGCGCCCTCCTGCTCACCGCCGTGGCCCGGCCCTGGGACATGGACTGGCACGTGCTCGCCGGGCGCGCGCCGATGAACGGCGTGGACGTGCCGGCCGCCGTCCTGCTGGGGTGGCTGGTGCTGGTCGCCACCGTGGCCGCCTACCTCACCGGGGTGGTGTCCGTGCGCCGGCTGTCCCCGCAGGTGGCCGGAGTCGTGGCCTGTCTGGAGGCGGTCGTCGCCACCGTGCTCGCCTGGGTGCTGCTCGGCGAACACCTCTCCGCGCCGCAGACCGCCGGCGGCGTCGTGGTGCTCCTCGGTGCGTTCATCGCCCAGCGCTCCGCCCCGGCGGAGAACCGGGTGCACGCGGGGTCCGACGGGGTGCCCGCCGAGCGGGGGTTGTCCGAGGAGTCGGCGCGGGCATAGCATCCGATCATGCCCAGGACTGCTGTTCTTCCGCCTCCCGCCGCCTAGCGCGGGCGGCTGCCTCTTCACGGATTCCCCGGATTCCTCCCGGCGGATTCCCCGGGTTCCACGGAATCTTCCGGAACATCGCATCCGGCGTGCCACGACGCGCGCCCGGGCGACCGGCGCTGCCCGCAGAGAAGACCACGCGATCACTTCACGTCTTCTGCGGGAGAACAGTCATGTCCAACTCCGCTCTTTCCTCCTGCTCCGCGCAGGATCTGCCCGTCGGTTCCCCGGCGGCCACCACTGCCCCCGGACTCACCGCCGGACGCGGGCTCCTCTACGTCACCTTCACCGCCCTCACCTGGGGGACCACCGGGGCGACCGCGACCCTGGCCATGGACAGCAGCGGCCTCGGCTCCGTCGCCCTCACCTTCTGGCGCGGCGCCGGCGGGTTCGCGCTGCTGCTGGCCGTACGGTTCCTGGTGCCCGGCTACCGGAGGGCCGCGCGCACACGGCGGCCCGTCGGGTCCAGGAGCCGCCGGGCGGCGGCCGTGCTCGTCAACGGGATCGGCCTCACCGTGTTCAACACCGCCTTCTTCGCGGCGGTGGAGTCGACGGGGACGGCGGTCGGCACCGTCGTCACCCTGGGCGCCGCGCCCGTGCTGGCGGCACTCGGCGGCCGGCTGCTGATGGGCGAACGGCTCGGCGGGGGCGGCCGGCTGGCCGTCGTGGGAGCCGTCGCGGGACTGGCCGTCCTCGTACTGGGCGGCGGCTCTGCGACCGTCCGTCCGGCCGGGGTGGCGTTCGCGCTGCTGTCGGCGGCCGGGTACGCCCTGTTCACCGTCCACGCCCGGTACCTCGGCCGGGTCGGGCGGGCGACGGACCCGTTCACCACGACCCTGACCTCGTTCGGCGTCTGCACGGTGGCCCTGCTGCCGCTCGCCGCCGCCGGAGGGGTACTGCCGACCGCCCACGGCCTGGGCCGCACCCTGCTGCTGATGGGCTACCTGGTGACCGTGCCGACGGCCCTGGCCTACGCGCTGTTCTTCACCGGGCTGACGGCGGTGCGGGCCACCACGGCCACCGTGATCACGCTGCTGGAACCGGTCACCGCCGCGGTCATCGCCGTGACGGTGCTGGGCGAGCGGCTGACGGCCGCGACCGTCCTGGGCACGGTGGTGCTGATGACCGCGGTGGCGGGACTGGCCCTCGTGGAGACCCGCGGCGCGACGGCTCCCGCGGGCGAGCCGGTCAGCGCGGGGTGAGGTAGTCCGGGAGCGGGGTGCCGGGGGCGAGGTCGTCCGCGGGGACCGGGGTGCCGCGCACCGTGGTCACGGGGACGACGCCGCTCCAGTGCGGCAGGGCGATGTCCTCCGGGTCATCGCCGGGGCCGCCCGTGCGGACCTTGGCGGACACCTCGGTGAGGTCGACGCGGAGGACGGCGGTGGCGGCCAGCTCCTTGGGGGTGGCCGGCCGGGAGTCGGCGGCGCGGCCGGGCACGACCTGGTTCACCAGGGCGTTCAGGGCGGTGGTCAGCTCGTCCGGGTCGGTCACCGGGCGGGCCGTGCCGTGGACCACGACGGAGCGGTAGTTGAGGGAGTGGTGGAAGGCGGAACGGGCCAGGACGAGGCCGTCGACGTGGGTGACCGTGAGGCAGACGGGTATGCCCTGGTCCGTCTCCCCGGCGGCGCGCAGCGGGGCCGAGCCGGTCGAGCCGTGGACGTAGAGCCGTTCGCCGACGCGTCCGTAGAGCGTGGGCAGGACGACGGGGGCGCCGTCGCGGACGAAGCCGAGGTGGCACAGGTGGCCTTCGTCGAGGATGGCGTGGACCAGATCACGGTCGTACGAGGCGCGGTCGCGGTACCGGGTGGGGGTGGTGCGGGCGGTCCGCTCGTACGTCCCGCCCTGTGACAGCTGGTTCGCGGTGGACATTGCGGGCTCCATTGCACTAGTGCATAATGTTGTTTGTGCTAGGAGAATATCGGATCACGGGTCGTCGTGCCGCGGAGATTTCCGAGAGTGTGGAGCGCGCTGTCGGAGCGGGCCGCCTGCCTCCGGGGGAACTGCTGCCTCCCCTGAGGGAGTTGGCGGTCAACCTGGGGGTCAACCCCAATACGGTCGCGGCCGCCTACCGGATCCTGCGCGACCGGGGCGTGATCGAGACGGCCGGGCGGCGCGGCAGCCGGGTGCGTCCCCGGCCGGCCAGTGCGCCGCGCGAGCTCATCGGGGTGGAGGTGCCGGAGGGGGTGTGCGACGTGGCGACGGGCAACCCCGACCCCGCGCTGTTGCCCCCGCTCGGCGAGGCGCTCGCGGCGGCGGCCGGGCGGGCGGCCCGGGCGCCGGTGCTCTACGGCGAACCCCCGGTCGACACCGAGCTGGAGCGGATGGCGCGCGCCGCCTTCAGCGCGGACGGCGTGCCGGACGGGCCGATGGCGGTCACCTCCGGCGCCCTCGACGGCATGGAGCGGGTGCTGACGGCCCATCTGCGCCCGGGCGACGCCGTCGCGGTCGAGGATCCGGGCTGGGGCAGCCTCCTCGATCTCGTCCCGGCGCTCGGCCTGCGGGCCGTCCCCGTCGCGGTGGACGACGACGGTCCGGTGCCCGAGGCGGCCGCGCGGGCGCTGGAGGAGGGGGCCCGGGCCATGGTGGTCACCAGTCGCGCGCAGAACCCCACCGGCGCGGTGATCGGTGCGGACCGCGCCCGCGAGCTGCGGGCCGTCCTCGCCGGGCACCCCGGGGTGCTGCTCGTCGAGGACGACCACGGGCACGGCATCGTCGACGGCCCCCCGCATCCGCTCGGCGGGACCACCGAGCACTGGGCGTTCGTCCGCTCCGTCGCCAAGGCGTACGGGCCCGACCTGCGGCTCGCCGTGCTCACCGGCGACCCCGTGACCGTCGACCGGGTGCGCGGCCGCCAGCGGCTGGGGCCGGGGTGGGTGAGCCATGTGCTGCAGGACGCCGTGCTGCACCTCTGGCGGACCGGGGCCGTGGACCCGGCGGTGACGGCCGCCTCGTACGGCCGCCGTCGCGACGCGCTCGTCCGCGCGCTGCGGGAGCGGGGGCTGGCGGCGCGCGGACGCAGCGGAATGAACGTCTGGCTCCCGGTGCCGGACGAGACGGGCGTCGTGGCCAGGCTGCTCCGGGCCGGGTACGCGGTGGCGCCCGGCGCGCGCTTCCGGCTCGCGTCGCCGCCCGGGGTGCGGCTGACGGTCTCGGCCCTGGGCATGGACGACGTGGAGCCGGTCGCGGACGCGCTGGCGTACGCGACCGGCCCGGCCCCGGCGGGACGTTACGGCTGAGCGGCCTCCCGCCGGTCCCCGGCCGGGGGCGCGGCCTTCCGGACGCCCCTGGCCTGGGTGAGCGCGGCCCCGGCCAGCACGACAAGTGCGCCGAGGGGCATGTTCCAGGTGAGCTTCTCGCCGAGCAGGGCGGCCCCCGCGGCCGTCGCCACGACGGGGATGAAATAGGTGATGAGGGTCGCCGTGGTGGGGCCGACCTCGGCGACCAGCCCGTACTGGACGAGCATGGCGAGCCCGGTGCCGAGCGCCCCGAGCGCGACGATCGCCAGCACCGGCACCAGCCGGAAGGAGGACGGCAGCGGCGCGAACAGCGGGGCGACGACGGCGAGCTGCACGGTGCCGATCAGCAACTGGCCGGTGGTCAGGGACAGATGGGAGTCGCCGGTGCCGGAGAGCGTGCGCCGCACGTAGATCCAGCCGACGGCGTAACTGGCGGAGGCCGTCAGCGCCATGGCGGTGCCCCACGGATCCTGGCCCGAGAACCCGTTCCAGGCGCCGAGCACGACGAGCACCCCGATGAAGCCGACGGCCAGCCCCGCGAGCCGGCTCCGGGTCGGCCGGTCCTCGGAGAGCGCCACGAGGGAGAGCACCATGCCCCACAGGGGGGTCGTGGCGTTGCAGATACCCGCCAGGGAGGAGGGGATGGTGAGCTCGGAGTAGGCGAACAGCGTGAACGGCAGCGAGTTGAGCAGGACCGCCGCCACGGTCAGGTGGGCCCAGGTGCGCCCCGCCCGGGGCAGCCGCTGCCGTTTGACCGCCAGGGCCGCGGCGAGCACCGCCGTTCCGAAGAGCATGCGGCCCAGGGAGACGAAGAGCGGGGAGTACCCGTCGGTGCCCAGCCGGATGAACAGGAAGCTGAAGCCCCAGACGAGGGCCAGCGCGCCGAAGCGGACGCGCCAGTCGAGGCCGGAGGCCCGGTTCGGGGTGCTCGGCGTGCTCGCGGCGGCTGAGACGGAAGGGGCGGAAGGGGCGGAAGGGGCGGTGGAGGGGTCGGCGGAGGAACGCGGGGTGATGGTGCTCATGGGGCTCAAGATGTACTGACCGGACCTCTTAGGACAAGCAAAATAATATGCGTTTATCCGCGTAGCATCGCTTACATGTTGAACCTGGAGCGCCTGCGCACCCTCGACGCCGTCGCCCGCCACGGATCGATCACCGGCGCCGCCGAAGAACTGCACGTGACGGCCTCCGCGGTCTCGCAGCAACTGGCCAAGCTGGAGCGCGAGACCGGCCAGCGACTGCTGGCCAAGCAGGGCCGGGGCGTCCGCCTCACCGACGCGGGCCGGCTCCTCGCCGCCCACGCCGCGCGCATCCTCAGCCAGGTCGCACTCGCCCGGTCGGACCTGGAGGCACAGCGCGGCCGGGCCATCGGCGAGCTGCTGCTCGGCGCCTTCCCCACGGCCGCCCGCGGGCTGCTGCCGGCCGCGCTGACCCGGCTGCGCGACGAGCACCCCCGGCTCAGCGTCAGCCTGGAGGAGATGCGGCCCGAGGAGGGCGTGCGGCGGGTGGACCGCGGCGACCTCGACGTCGCCGTCGTCCTCGACTGGAACAACCGGCCGGTGGCCCTGCCCAGCGGCCTCTCGAAGGCCGCGATCCTCGACGACCCCGTGGACGTGGCGGTGCCCGACGGACACCCGCTCGCCGGCCGGCGGGACGTCGACCTGGAGGACTTCGCGGCCGACGAATGGGTCTCCTGGCCGAAGGGCGAGTTCTGCCACGAATGGCTGCTGGGCACCCTGCGCGCCCAGGGCATCGAGCCCCGCATCTCGCACATGGCCGACGAGCACCACACCCAGCTCGCCCTCGTCGCCGCCGGCTTCGGCGTCGTCGTCTCCCCCCGCCTGGGCCGCGGTCCCGTCGCCGAAGGAGTGCGTATGGTCCCGGTGCGGCACACCATGTGCCGCCGGGTGTTCGCCGTCTGGCGGACGGAGGCCGGTGCGCGGCCGTCGGTCCGGGCCGCGGTCGCCGCGCTCTGCGAGGCCGGGCGGACGGTCGACGGCGCCGCCGCCCCCGCGGACGACGACACCGACGTGACAGCCGTCCGGTGAGCTGCCGCGGCCCGGGGTCCGCGCCGCGTCCCCCGGGGCATGAGCGCTCCGGGGGACGCGGCGTGTCCACGGACTACCAGGTGAGGGCCGTCGACTGGTTGCTGGTGGCCGTGCAGTAGGAGGTGAAGGTGCCGGTGGGGCGGGTCACGGTGAACTTCAGGGACCAGTTGGTCTCGCTCGGCCTGCCCGAGAGGGTGACCGAGTCGGTGGTGTCACCGGCGGCCAGAGACCCGGCGGTGAGCGGGAGCGGACCGAACGCGATCGGGTCGCCCGTCCCCGTGGCCGCGTGCACGGCGCCGGAGAACTGCACCTCGCTCGTCGCACCACCGGATTTCTTGTTCAGCTTCAGCGTTGTGGCCACGGAATTCGCAGCGTACGGGAACTGCGCGCGGATGTCCGTGGAGTCGATCCGTATCGTCTTGCCGCTGCCGGAGCCGTCCGCGGTGAGCGTGACGGTGCCGCTGCCCGTGTAGTCGCAGTCGTACGAGGCCGTCGCGGTCGCCGTCGCCGGGGCGACGGCGGCAGCCGGGCCGGCCAGGGCCAGGGACGCCGCGAGCGCGCTTGAGGCGGCGATCAGGGTCAGGGCGGATCGTCGCGCCGAGAAGCCGTGCATAAGGGTGCTCCTCCTTGGAAGGTGCCGGATTCCTGACAGAACGGGGGATACGTGCGAGTGCCGGGCCCGGCGTCTCGACTGCAGTAGAACTCCTGGTCCTCTTCCGGTGGTTGGCGATCTCTTGGCAGCCATGATCCGCGAGGCCCGCGGAAGGCTGTGGGGAATAAGCGGCCGAGGTTCGGGCAAGCCGTTGCCCCTGGGGCCCAGCGCTCGCATAGGTCGTGTATGGCATGCCTGGGCAGGATGGGCCCGACTTTTCCGACTCAGAGAACGCCCAGGACCCGACAGGAGCAGCGTTGTCCGAACCACAGGCCGTCGTCCGCGCGGAGTGGCGCGTCGTGCTCAACGGCGAGGGGCAGTACTCGATCTGGTGGACCGGCCGTGAACTCCCCGCCGGCTGGCGGGCCGAGGGGACCAGCGGGGCGCGGGAGCGCTGTCTGGCCCGGGTGCAGGAGGTGTGGGCCGATCCGCGTCCGGCGGGGCTGCGCCGTCGTACGGCGGAGGGGAGGAGCGCGGAGGGGGTGTGCGTCGCGGAGATCGTCGGGCGGCAGGCGCGTCGGGTGCCGGGGGCGGTGGCGGTGCGGGGTGAGGGGTTCGCGCTGTCCTTCGGGGAGCTCGACGCGGTGTCCAACCGCTGGGCCCGGTACCTGCGGTCGCTGGGCGTGGGGCGCGGCGCGCTGGTGGGGGTGCTGCTCGGCCGGGGTGCCGAGCTGCACGCGGTGACGCTGGGCGTGTGGAAGGCGGGTGCGGGGTGTCTGCCACTGGACCCGGAGTTCCCGGCGGCCCGGCTGCGGGCGCTGCTCACCGCCACCGGGGCGGGATATGTGGTCGCCGAAGTGGCCTGCGGGCCGGACGGGTTCGAGGGGCAGGTCCGGTACGTGGACGATCCCGAGGTCCGCGGCGCGCTGGCCCGGCACTCGGACGAGCCGTTCGGCGGGCCGACGGATCCGGAGGACGTGGCGTATGTGACGCAGGTGCCCGCGGCGGCCGGGTGCCCGCTCTCCGTCGCGGTTACACACCGCGGCCTGGCGCACCATGTGGTGGCATCCGCACAGGAGCTGACCGGGTCGGGTGACGGCGGCACGGCGGTGTTCGCGTCGGTCGCCTCCGAGCCGGCGGCGACGGGCCTGTGGGCGCCGCTGTGCGCCGGACAGCGGGTGCTGCTCGCTCCGCAGGCCCTGGACCCGGCCGAGCTGGGGAAATGGCTCTCGGCGGCCGGCTCGTTCGCGTTCCTCGTCATGGCGCCGGACCATCTGGAGCTGCTGGTACGGCAGTTGGGGAACAAGGAGAGTGCGGCACTGGCCGGGGCGTTCGTGGTCGCGGGCGGAGCGCCGGGGCCCGCGGCGGCGCGGCTCGCAGGGCTGCTCGGCCCCGGCCGGCTGCGTACCGCCCACGGGACGGCCGAGACGTCGTACGGCCCCTTACTGGCCCCGGCACGGCCCGGCGCGGACGTGCGGCTGCACGTGCTCGACGGCGCCTGCCTGCCGGTCCCGGACGGTGCGGTGGGCGAGCTGTACGTGGCCGGTCCGGGCGTCGCCCGCGGCTATGTGGGCCGGCCCGCGCTGACCGCGCAGCGGTTCGTCCCCGATCCCTACGGTCCGGCGGGGACGCGGATGCACCGTACCGGGGAGCTCGCGCGCCGGACGGCCGCGGGGGAGGTGCAGCTGCTCGGCCGCACCGACGGGCAGCTGTGGGTACGCGGCCACCGGGCCGACCCGGCGGAGACCGAGGAGGCGCTGCACGACCACCCGGGCGTCGGCGAGGCCGTCGTCATCGGCGTCCGGGCCGCGCCGGGCGATGTCCGCCTGGCCGCCTATGTGGTGCCGCGCCCCGGCGCGCAGGGCCTGGACGCGGCGGCGCTGGCCGCCCATTGCCGGCGGCGGCTGCCCGGGCACCTGGTCCCCGCGAGCCTCACCCTCCTCGACGAGGTGCCGCGCGACGCCGACGGGCGGGTGGAGCGGGCGGCGCTGCCCGGGCCGTACGGGCGGGGCGGGCCGGACGGCTCCGGCAGCCGGGTCTAGCCGGCGCCGCGCACGCTCCCCGGCGGGCGCGGCCCCGTCGGGCCGACCAAGGGCCGGGCCGTCCAACGGCCGGGCCGGAGACCGATCGGGCCGGAGACCGGTCGGGGCGAGGAGGCCGAGGGCCGGGCCGAGGCGCGTACGCCAAATGGCGGACGGGCACCGGACGGCTGATGACGGAACGTGGCGGAACCCGCCGGATCAGCAGCGAGAAATCAAGTGACCGGCACACAGCGTGAGTTGATGCAGAGTGTGTTGTAGAGATCAGGTCTACTCCACACAATGTCTTGGCAATGTCTTCGCGGGGGGCGGGGCGTGCGCGGTCCTGGAAGGAGGCGGTGTGGCGCCCCGATTGTCGTTCAAGGTGCTGGGCCCGCTCAAGGCGAGTGTGGACGGCAGACCACTGCTGCTGCGCAGCGCACGGCAGCGCACGGTGCTGGCCGTGCTGCTGCTCACTCCGGGACGCGCCGTCTCCGTGGACGCGCTCGCGGACGCCGTCTGGCACAGCGATCCGCCCGTCACCGCACGCAACCAGATCGCCATCTGTGTCTCCGCCCTGCGCAAGACCTTCCGGGACAAGGCGGGTGTGCACGGCCTCATCGAGACGCAGCCGCCCGGCTATGTGCTGCACAGGGAGGGCCACTACGTCGATGTGGCCGACCTGTACGAGTCGGCCGCGGCCGCCCGAGCCGCCGTCGAGGCCGGGAACGCGGGCGAGGCCGCGGCCCGCTTCGAGCACGCCCTCGCGCTGTGGTCGGGGCCGGTGCTCGACGGCATGGACGGCAGCGCGCTGAGCGGCGCGGTCGGCCGGATCTCGGAGCTGAGGGCCAACCTGATCGAGGAGTACGCCGCCGTCCAGCTCCAGCGGGGCCGCTACCGGTCGGTGGTGGAGTGCCTGGGCCCGGTCGTCGCCGAGCATCCGCTGCGCGAGAGTTCCCGGGCCGCCCTCATGCGGGCGTACCACCTCTCGGGCCGCCGGTCCGAGGCGCTGGACTGCTACCGCGAGGGACGCCGCGTCCTCGTCGCGGAGCTGGGCGTCGAGCCGGGCGTCGAACTGCGGGAACTGCACCGCACGGTACTGGAGGGCGACGGGCCGGCCCCGGTGCGGGCCGAGGTCTTATCGAACACCGTGGTTCCGGACGCCGCTCCCGGCCCCGCTCCTGTCGTCGTGTCCCACCCGTTCCCCGTGCCGCCCGAGCCGTTCGTCGGCAGAGAACGCGAACTGGAGCTGCTGGAGCCGCTCGTGCCGGCGGCGCCGGGGTACGCCGGCGGCACGACGGCCCGCATCGCCGTGGTCTGCGGCCCCGCGGGGGTCGGCAAGAGCGCGCTCGCCCTGCACTGGGCCGACCGCGTCGCGGGGCGCTTCCCCGACGGCCGGCTCCATCTGGACCTCCAGGACCCGTCCGGGCGCGGCGGCCCCGGCACACCCGAGGCGGCCCTGGAGCGGGCGCTGCGCGCGCTCGGGGTGCCCGGCACCTCCATCCCCGTGTGCCCCGAGGAGCGGGCGGCGCTCTACCACAGCACCCTCGACGGCAGACGGGTGCTCGTCGTCCTCGACGGCGCCCGCTCCGTGGACCAGATCCGCCCGCTGATACCCGGCCGCGGCCCCGCCCGGGCCCTGGTCACCAGCCGGGACCCGCTGAACGGGCTCGCCGGGGCGTTCGCCGTGACCCGCGTGGAACTGGGCGCCATGAGCCCGGCCGAGTCCCTGGACCTGCTCGCCGCCACGATCGGCGAGCACCGGGTGGCGGCCGAACCGGCCGCGGCGCGGCGCCTGGTGGACCTGTGCGACCGGCTTCCGCCGGCCCTGCGGGTCGTCGCCACCCGGCTGCTGTCCGACCACCGGTGGTCGCTGCGCCAGATGGCGGCGCGGATGGAGGACCGCCGTGAGCGCGTGAGCGTCCTCAGCCCGGGCGAGAGCGGGGTGCGCTCGGGCGTCTGGCTCGGCTACCGGGCGCTGTCGGTGCGGGCCGCGCGGCTCTACCGGCAGCTGAGCATGCTGGACGTGCCCGACTTCCCGGCCTGGATCGGCGTCCCCGTCCTCGGCGTCACCCCGGACGCGTCCGAGGAACTGCTCCACCGGCTCGTCGGCGCCCAGCTCCTGGAGATCCGTGCCGCGCGGGACGGCACGGCCCGCTTCCGCTTCCAGGACGTGATGCGCCTGTTCGCCCGGGAGCGGTGCCTGGCCGAGGACAGCGCGCAGGAGCGCGAGCAGACCCTGGAGAGGGTCCTGACCGCGGTGCTCACGCTGGTGTACGCGGCCCAGGAGCAGCTGTACGGCAAGGGCGAGGCCCCGCGCGGCCCGGCACACACCGGGCGGATCCGGGGCGAGACGGTGAGCGAACTCGTCGCCGACCCCATCGAGTGGTTCGAGGGCGAGCGGGAGACGCTCGGCGCCCTGGTGGCACAGGCGGTGCGCGACGGGCAGGCGGAGCGCGCCTGGCTCCTCGCGGTGGGGTCGGTCCCGTTCTACGAGATACGCAACTACCTGGAGGACTGGCGGCGTACCGCCGAGTGCGCACTGGAAGGCGCCCGGCGCGCGGGTGACACGCGCGGGGCGGGCACCATGCTCCGCTCCCTGGGGACGCTCGCCATCTACCAGCGCCGCTACGAGGAGGCGCGGGAGCTGCTGCTCACCGCTCTGGCCCACCTGGAGCGGAGCGACGACACCCAGGGCCGGGCCATCGTGCGGCGCAACCTCGCGGTGTGCGCCCGCTTCTTCGGCGACCTCGCCGAGGCGGCCCGCTACTGCGAGGAGTCCCTGACGCTGTTCCGGCGGGCAGGGGACGACTCGGGCCTCTCCCACGCGCTGGGGCTGCTCGCCCAGATCGAGATCGAGCAGGGCGACCCCGAGCGCGGGGTGGAGCTGAGCAACCAGGCGATCGAGGTCAGTTACGAGGCGGGGTCGCTGCGCAGCCGCACCCAGAACCTCTACCGGCTCGCCGAGGCGCTGCTCGGCGCGGGACGGCCGGCGCAGGCGGAACGGATCTGCCACGACGTGGTGGGCCTCACCCGCGGCCAGGGCGACCGGCTCGGCGAGGCCCACGGCCTGTGCGTCCTCGGTGAGGCGCAGTGGCGGCAGCACGAGCCGCACAAGGCCCGCGCCAGCCTGCTGCTGGCGCTGCGCCTCGCCGAAGAGGTGGGGGACCGGTTCCTGCAGGCCCGGATCGTCACCCACCTCGCCTGCGCGGAGGCGATCCGCGGCGGCACCGGCGCGGGCGAGCCCCTGGGCTGGGCCCAGAAGGAGTTCCGTACGCTCAACGCGCCGATGTGGGAGCGGCGCGTCGGCCGGCTGCGCGAGGTCCTGGAGTCGCACGACACGGTCCGCCCCATCGAGGGGTCGGTCCTGGTCTGCCTGCTCGCCGGCCGCTGACCGGCGCGTCCCTCTCCCCTCCCGCCCCTCTCTTCACGTCCCTTCACATCCCTTCAGGGCCCGCGTACGCGTCACGTCCAGGGCAGATCGTCGTCCGCACCCTGCCCGGCGCCCTCGGCGAGAAGCGGCGGAAGAGGGAGGAGCGCGGGGCCGGCGAGCGCACGCGCGACCGTACGGGGCTTACGCATAAAGGAATCTCCTCGTTGTTTCCGGAATGCTTGCAGAAATGCCGTGGCTCATATGCTGGAAACATTCTAGAGGTGCACGCTTTTGATGTGATTTCGCTGCTGTTTCGCGTACTCGAAATCGACTCGATAACGCGCGGAGAGCGCCCGCGGATATGGTTCCGGAGTGTAGTTCGCCGGAGATCTTGCGGGATGGAGATTGCACTGTGCTGAACTCTGCTGGTGTGGCTTTCCGGCCCGCCGGAGGAACCGCCGGGCGGGACGGTCCGGGCGACCCGTGCGGTCCGGGCGCGGACACGTCGGGGGCGCTCGAATTCCGGCTGCTGGGTCCGGTCTCCGTGACCCGGGCGGGCGCGGCGGTCCCGCTGTCCGGGGCGAAGATCCACACCGTGCTCGCGGTGCTGCTGCTGGCGCGCGGCGCGCTGGTCGCCGACAGCCGGCTGAGCGCCGCGCTGTGGGGAGACGCGCCCCCGCCCACGTCGAACGCGCAGATCTACACCTATGTCTCACGGCTCAGAAAAACACTCGGGAACGGCGTACAGATCTTCCGGAAAGGTCCGGGTTATGTCCTCGACGCCCGGGGGGCCGAGATCGACCTGCTCTCCTTCGAACGGCTCGACCGGCTCGGCCGTCAGGCCCTTGAGGAAAACCGGCACGAGGAAGCGGGCGGACTGCTCGGCCGCGCCCTCGACTGCTGGAGCGGTCATGCCCTGGAGAACGTGACCGAGCACCTTCTGCGCTTCGAGCGGCCGCGCCTGGAATTCCTGCGGACGCAGGCGCTGGAGCGCCGGATCGAGGCGGACCTGTCGCTCGGCCGGCACCGCTCCCTGGTGCCCGAACTCCTCTCCCTGGTGGCCCGCTTCCCCATGGACGAGAACCTGCGCGCCCACCTCATCACCGCACTGCACCGCTCCGACCGGCAGGCCGAGGCCGTCCAGGTCTACGGCGAAGGCCGCCGGATCCTCGACGAACAGCTCGGCGTCGTGCCCGGACAGCAGCTCAGCGGCGCCTATCTGCGGATGCTGCGCGGCGAGAGCGCCGGCACGCCGCGCCGGCCGCTCGTACTGCTGCCCGCCCGGGCCGCCGCGTTCACCGGGCGCACCGCCGAGGCGGCCCGGCTCAGGTCGCTCCTGCTGCGCCGCCCCTCGGGCCCCGGCGCACGGCTCAGGGCGGCGCTGGTCACCGGGATGCCCGGCAGCGGCAAGACGGCCCTGGCCACCGAAGTGGCCCACGGCTGTGCCGAGGCGTTCCCGGACGGCGTGGTGCACGCCGACCTCCATGACGCCGACGGGGCCGCCCGCCCTCCCGCGGCCGTGCTCGCGGAGATCCTCGCCGCCCTGGGCGAGACCGCGGACACCGCGCGGACCGCCCGGCACGGCCTGGGCGAGCTGGTGTGCCGCTACCGGGCCCGGATCGCGGGCTCCCGGCTGCTCGTCGTACTCGACGACGCCGCGAGCGACGGACAACTGGCCGGGCTGCTGCCCGTCGGCCGGGACAGCGCGCTGCTCGTCACCAGCCGGGAGCGGCTGGCGACCGTGCCCGCCGTCCACACCATGAGCCTCGGACCGCTCGCCGACGAGGACGCCGTGGCGCTGCTCGCCGAGACCGCCGGCGCCGACCGCATCCGCGCCGAACCCGCGGCGGTCCGGGACCTGGTGCGCCACTGCGCCGGACTGCCGCTCGCGCTGCGGATCGCGGGCGCCCGGCTCGCGGCCCGCCCGCACCGGGCCGTGGCCCGGTTCGCCGCCCGGCTCGCCGACCCGCGCACCCGGCTCGCCGCCCTGAGCTACGGCAACCTCGATCTGACCCGCACCCTCGGCCGCGCCCTGACCCGGCTGAGCCCGGCCACCGCGGCCGTGCTGCCCCGGCTCGCCCCGGTGGGGCCCGGCCCCTTCACCGCCCGGCTCGCGGGCGAGCTGACCGGCCTGTCCGAGGCCGAGGCGGAACGCGCCCTGGAGGAACTCGTCGACGGCAGCCTGCTCTTCGCGGAGCCCGACGGCGCCCCCGGCGAGGACCACTACCGCTTCCACCCACTGGTCCTGCTGCACGCGGACACGGTTCCCCGAAGGCCGTCGCCCCGGTGACCCCGCGCCGGGCCGCCGGCCGGTCCGGTGACAGCCCTGTTCACGAACGGACGGCCGAGACCGGCCGACATGAAACGTAAGGATGGTGACTGCCGTGAGTGAGGCGGCCCCGATCACCCGACAGGACGCGGTACAGGCCCTCTCCTCGGCCATCGAGGAAGCGGCCGGACTGCTGGAGGTGGAGTACGCGCGCGACGACGTGCTGCGCATCCTGAACCTGTACGGAGGTGACCTCACCCGGGCCGTGGTCGCGTTCCGTGTGGCGACCGGCGCGGGCCGCGCGGGTGAGCTCGACTGCCGGTTCACGGTGCCGCAGGACATCGACCCGTACCGACTCGCCGTGGACAACGGGCTGTTGGAGAAGACGGACCACCCCGTGGCCCGGCTGCTCGCGGACCTGCGCGACAACTGCCCCGTCGACGGCTACGGCATCGACTTCGGTGTCGTGGGAGGGTTCAAGAAGATCTGGGTGGTGCTGCCCCGCACCGCCCTCCAGGACGTCACCAAGCTCGCCGGCCTCCCGTCGATGCCGCGCGGCCTGGAGGAGAACCTCGACTTCATCGCCCGGCACGGCCTGGGCGACACCGTGGGCCTGCTCGGCATCGACTGCCGCAACCGCACCGTGAACATCTACTTCGGCGAGCCGCCCGCCGGGGGCATCGCCCCCGAGTCCGTACGGTCCATGCTCCGCGAGGTCGACCAGGCCGAACCCGGCGAACAGATGCTCCGCCTCGGCCGTCAGGCCTTCGGCGTCTATGTGACCCTCGGCTGGGACTCCCCGGCCATCGAGCGGATCAGCTTCGCCGTGGCGACGACGGACCCGGCCTCCCTGCCCGTCCAACTCGACGAGCGGATCGAGCGGTTCGTGCGGCATGTGCGACGCGCGGACCCGAACACGAAGTTCGTCTACGCGGTCGCCTCCCAGCCCGACGGTGAGTACTACAAGCTCCAGTCCTACTACCGGTGGGGTTCCGGCGTGCCGGAGATCATGCAGCTCCCCGAAGGGGCCCTCGCGGACCCGGTGTGACACCACGTCAATTCTCCACTTCCCTCTTCTTTTCTCATCCCGCTTTCGGAAGGAACAGCCTTGAGCACCGTAGAAGTTCCGGTACTGATCGTGGGCGGCGGCGGCTCCGGCCTGGCCGCCTCCGTCTTCCTGTCCGGCCATGGCGTCGACCACCTGCTGGTGGAGCGCCGCGCCGACACCTCGCGCCTGCCGAAGGCGCACTACATCAACCAGCGCACCATGGAGATCTTCCGCCAGTACGGCCTGGCGGACGACGTGGCCGAACCGGCCGCCGCACCCGAGCAGTTCGGCAAGGTCCGCTGGCAGACCACGCTCACCGGACCCGGCCCGCTGGACGGGCGGGTCATCCACGAGATGGACGGCTTCGGCGGCGGCGCGCTGCGCGGGACGTACGAGGCGGCGGGCCCCGTACTGCCGGCCAAGCTGCCGCAGCTGCGCCTCGAACCGGTGCTGCGCCGCCACGCGGAGGAGCGCAACCCCGGGGGCGTCCGGTTCGGCCACGAGCTGGTCTCGCTGACCGGGAACGCCGAGGGCGGGACCGGCGAGGGCTTCACCGCCGAGATCCGCTCCACCGAGACCGGCGAGACCACGACGGTCGTCGCGCGGTACGTGATCGCGGCGGACGCCGGCCGCACGGTGGGCCCCGCCCTCGGCATCCGCATGGAGGGCCTGCCCGCCCTGTTCGACGCCACCACGGCGTACTTCTCCGCGGACCTGTCGCAGTGGTGGACCGAGGGCTCGGTCATCACCTGGTTCCTCAACCCCTACCGCCCCGACCTGTCCAGCGCCCTCATCGAGATGGGCCCGACCTGGGGCAAGAACTGTGAGGAGTGGGGCCTGCACCTGCCGCTCGCCGGTATCGACCGCACCGACGAGGAGGCGGTCACCGGCCGCATCCGCGAGGTGCTCGGCCTGCCCGGCCTCGAACTGACCCTGCACGACGTGACCTCCTGGAGCGTCGAGGCGGTGCTCGCCGAGCGCTACCGCCACGGCCGGGCGTTCCTCGTCGGCGACGCCGCCCACCGCCAGCCGCCCGCCGTCGGACTCGGCCTCAACAGCGGCATCCAGGACGCGCACAACCTCGCCTGGAAGCTCGCCGCGGTGCTCTCGGGCCGCGCCGGCGACGGCCTGCTCGACACCTACGAGACCGAGCGCAGGCCCGTCGGCCAGTACAACCTGGGCTGGGCGATGTCCGCCGCCGCGCACCACCAGGTGGTCATCGACGCCGCCGTCGGCCTCGGCCCGCACGTGCCGCCGGAGCGCCGCACGCAGGTGTTCTTCTCCTACTTCTCGCCGACCCCGGTCGGTGCCGCGCAGCGCGCCCGGGCGGCGGAGATCTTCGCCACCCACCGCGGCGAGTGCCAGGCCCTCGACGTGGAGACCGGCTTCGCCTACGAGCAGGGCGCGGTCGTCCCGGACGGCAGCCGCCCGCCGGCCCGTTCGCCGCTGGGCGACGCGCACCGGCCCACGACCCGCCCGGGGCATCTGCTGCCGCACGCCTGGGTCGAGCGGGACGGCCGGCGCGTGTCCACCCACGACCTGGTCGGCTCCGGCACCGGCTTTGTGCTGATCACCGGGGCGGACGGGGCGGCGTGGACCGAGGCCGCCGCACTGGCCGCCGAGAAGCTCTCCGTCCCCGTGACCGTGGTCCGCATCGGCGGCGGCGAGGGCGACGAGGCCGGCCGGGACACGGCGTACACCGACGCCGACGGCGCCTGGCAGCGCCTGCGCGGGACGGACGACGCGGGTGCCGTCCTCGTCCGGCCCGACCAGCACGTGGCCTGGCGCGCCACGGGCGCCGAGGCGGACCCGGCCGGAGCCCTGACCGGGGCGCTCGCCCTCGTCCTGGGCCACCGGGCCCCCTGACCACCCGCACCACCCGCCCGAACTCCCTTACGAACACGGAAGAAGCGGCATGATCAACAGAAGGTCCTTCCTCGCCGGCGCCGGCGGTGTCGCGCTGGCCACGACGGCGCTGCCCGGCGCCGCGCAGGCCACGGCCGGTGCTTCCGGCAGCCGGTGGAGCCGGCTCGCCGACCGGCTCCGGGGACGCCTCGTGCTCCCGTCGGACGCGGACTACCGGCGGGCCAAGCAGCTCTACCAGATCCAGTTCGACGCCACCAGCCCCCGGGCGGTCGCCTATTGTGCCTCCGCCGCCGATGTCGCCACGTGCGTCCGCTTCGCCGAGGCGTACGGCATACCCGTGGCCGCGCGCAGCGGCGGCCACAGCGCGGGCGGCTACTCCACCACCGAGGGCCTGGTCATCGATGTTTCCGGGCTCAACTCCGTGGAGCTCGGCGACGGTTCGGTCCGGCTGGGGCCCGGCGCCCAGTCCGTCGACATCGCGAACACCCTCGCGCCGGCCGGCCTCGGCCTCTCCATCGGGTACTGCCCCACCGTCGCGGCCGGCGGGTTCCTCCAGGGCGGCGGCATGGGCCTGTTCACCCGCAGCATCGGCGTCGCCTCCGACAAGGTGACCTCGGCGCGGGTGGTCCTCGCCGACGGGCGCGCGGTCACCGCCTCGCCGCACTCCCACCGCGACCTGTACTGGGCCCTGCGCGGCGGCGGTGGCGGCAACTTCGGGATCGTCACGTCGTACGAGGTCACGCCCTCGCCGCTGACCGACGTGGCCGCCATCAACCTCGTATGGACCTTCGACCAGGCCCTGGACATGCTGGACGGCTGGACCCGGTGGCTGCCCGACGCCCCGTGGACGATCGGCAGCGGTGTCAACGTCACGCTGACCGACGCCGGTCCCGGCACCGTGCCGACCGCCTCCGTGTTCCTCGGCTCGGTGGACACCGGCGCGGCGTTCGACGGCGAGATCGCCCGGCTGATCTCGCTGGTCGGCCGCCCCCCGGTGCACCGGCAGAAGTTCACCGCCCCGTACAAGTCGGTCCTGATGTCGCTGTACCAGTGCTCCGAGCTCACCGTGCAGCAGTGCCACCGCGCCGACACCTCCACCGACGGGAAGCTCCAGCGCCCGGCGTTCGGCGCCTGGCGCAGCCGGCTGTTCGAGCGGACGATGCCGCGCGAGGGCTGGGCCAGGGCGCTGGAGACGTTCGACGCGAACCGGTTCGCCGGACAGATGCGCCAGCTGCAGATCTCCGCACTCGGCGGCCGGGCCAACGCCATGGCCCGCGACGCCACCGCCTACGTCCACCGCGACAGCCTCTTCTCGGTCAGCTACCTCACCTCGAACGCCGCCGCACCGGTCCCGTCCGAGGCCAGGGCCGCCGCGTGGGAGTACGTCGACGACGGCTTCGCGGTGATCGACCCGTACTCCAACGGCGAGACCTACCAGAACTTCATCGACCCGCGCCTGCCGGACTGGCGGCGCTCCTATTACGCCGAGAACCACACGCGGCTGGCCCGGGTCAAGAGGAAGTACGACCCGCACCGGTTCTTCCGGTTCGCGCAGGGGGTCGGCTGACCCACCGCCCGGCCCCGTACGGGGATCCCTCCCCGGCGGGGCCCGGCCCGTTTCCCGTCATCCCAGGCCGTCCCGGCCGGACCGGCTCAGACAGGAGCACTCCATGAAGATCGCGGACCCGGCGCGTCCGGCCCCGCTGCCGCTGCCCGAGGAGGTTTCCCCGGACGAGGTGCACCGGGCCACGGCCCGGCTGATCGCGTACGTCAGCGGGAGAACCGACGACGACGGCGCGATACGAGAACAGTGCGAGAGCAGAGTGCTGGAGTCGGCGCTCGCCCTCTCGCTGATGGCGCGGACCGGCGCGGACTCCCCGGCCCGGGGCCGCCTCCTCGCCTATCTGCGCGGCCACCAGGAGTCCCCGGACAAGCTCGACCGGGTGCTCGCCTCGCGCGCCATAGGGGCCGCCGCGGGCCGGGAGCCCGGCGGCGACGGCGCCCTCGCCGGCACCCTGGCGTCGGGCGTCCTGGGCGCCGCGCCGGGCTTCATCTCCACCCGCCGCCGCCTGATGGTGTACGCGGTGCTCTCGGTGCTCGGCTGCCCGCTGCCCGCCGACGCCGAACTCCCGGGCAGCGGACAGGTTCCCACCGACCCGCTGCACTCCTGGGCCGCCGTGCAGCAGGCGGCCATCACACTGATCCTGGCCGACGCCCTCGGCATACGGAACAGGGCCACCGAGGCCGCCCTGGACACCCTGCTGGCCACCGACCCCGCCACCACCGTGTGGGAGGGCTACGCGCTGATGCACCTGCTGGTGCTGCACGCCCTCGCCGGGACGCCCGGCCACGAGGAGACCGTGCGCCGCGGCCTCGCGACGCTGCTGCGTCATCAACGCACCGACGGCGGCTTCCCGTTCGTCCTGGAGATGCACAACTGGTGCACGTCCACCGGCGGTCTCGCCCTGCACGCGGCGGGCGCCGACCCGGCGCTGCTGCGCCGGATGGCCGCGACGCTCGCGGCCCAGCGGGGCGGCGCCCCGCTGCGCTCGCTCTCCCGCGGCACGGCGCTGACCGGCGGCTGGTCCATGTCACCGCTCGTCGCGCAGAACGATGTCGACGACACCTCCTGCGCCCTGGAGTTCCTCCAGGCCGTCGACCCGGCCGCGCACGCCGGGACGGTGCGCGACGGGGTGGCCGCGCTGCTGGCCGTGCAGGGCGCGGACGGCGGCTTCCCGACCTATGTGCGGGGCGCCTCCTCCGAGCCGTGCATGACGGCCGCCGCGGTCTGCGCGCTCGGCCCGCACCCGGCCACCGCACCGCGGCGCGAGAAGGCCCTGGCGTTCCTCGCCGAAAGCCAGCTCGCCGACGGCGGCTTCGAGCCGGGCTGGAGCCGCAGCCGCCTGCACAGCCTGTTCCGGGTGCGGCTCGCCGCCTGTACGGCGGGCCCGGACGATCCGCGCTCCGCCGCCATGGCCGCGCGGATCGAGCGGACGGTGCGCGAGACGCAGAACGCCGACGGCGGCTGGGGCATGCGGCCCGGCGACCCCAGCGACGACATCAGCACCGCCTACGGCCTGATCACGCTCTGCCACGCCGACGACCCACGTCCCGTCGGCGCCGCCCTGACCTGGCTGCTCGAACGGCAGAAGGCCGACGGCAGTTACGGCGGCCCGCCCGACATGGTCGGCCCGCGCCCCTTCGCCTACCACTTCCCGCTGCTCACCGACATCCCGGTGCTGCTCGCCCTCGGGCACGCCCGCGCACGGGTCCCGGACCTGCGAGGCACGCTCCACCAGGCGCGGTGAACCCCCGGGCCCCGCCCGCCCCGGACCACTGCCCCTGAGAAGCAACCGTTCGAGAAGCACCGTACGAGAAGCACCGTACGAGAAGCACCGTTCACCCCCACGGAACACGGAGAGACAGACATGCTGCGAAAACTGGCCGCCCTGCCCAGTGGAAGGGTGGGCAAGTGGGTCGTCATCGCGCTCTGGGCCGTCGTCCTGGTCCCGGCGCTGATGCTGGCCGGGAAGCTCGGTGACGCGGAGGAGAACGACAACTCGGCCTGGCTGCCCGGCAACGCGGAGTCCACCGCGGTCGTCGAGCGCGCCCAGAAGCTGATGCCCGCCGACTCCCTGCCCGCGATCGTGATCTACGACCGGGCCGCCGGAGTCACCGGCGCCGACCTGGCCAAGGCCCAGGCGGACGCCAAGGCCTTCCGGGGTATCGCCAACGTCGTGGGCCCGCCGCAGGCACCGGTCACGTCCCAGGACGGCAAGGCGATCCAGACCGTCGTCCAGGTCCACAAGGACAAGTCCGGCTGGGCAGGGCTCGGCAAGGTCGTCGACGCGATGACCGACATCGGCGAGAAGGACGCGGACGGCCTCGGCTTCCACGTCGCCGGGCCGGCCGGCTACGGTGCCGACTCGATCAAGGCGTTCGGCGGCGGCGGCGCGCTGACCACGATCACCGCGCTGGTCGTGGTCGTGATCCTGCTGATCACCTACCGCAGTCCGCTGCTGCCGCTGTTGCCGCTGATCACCGTCGGTGTGTCCCTGACGGCGGCGAAGGCGCTGATCTATCTGCTGGCCAGGGACGCCGGTCTCGTCATCAACAAACAGACCGGCTTCCTCCTGATCGTCCTGATCTTCGGCGCCGCCACCGACTACGCGCTGCTGCTGATCTCCCGCTACCGGGAGGAGCTGGCGCGGCACGAGGACCGGCACGAGGCGATGGCGGAGGCCCTGTACCGCTCGGGCCCGGCGATCGTGGCCAGCGCGGCGACCGTCGCCGTCAGCCTGATGCTGCTGATGCTCGCCGTCCTCAACTCCACCAAGGGCATGGGCCCGGCCTGCGCCATCGGCATCGTGGTCGGCCTGCTCGCCATGGTGACGCTGATGCCGGCGCTGCTGGTCGCCTGCGGCCGGTGGATCTTCTGGCCGGCGAAGCCGGTCCACGGCGCCGAGGAGGAGCGGAAGGAGAGCGTCTGGAGCCGGGTCGGGAAGGCCATCTCGGGCCGCCCGCGGCTGGTGTGGACGGGCACCGTGCTGGTGCTCGCGGCGATGGCGCTCGGCACGTTCGGGCTCGACGCCTCGGGCCTGTCCAACAAGGACCAGTTCACCGGCAAGCCGCAGATGGCCGTCGGTGAGGAGATCCGCGCCGCGCACTTCCCCGCCGGGTCGGGCACCCCCGTCCACGTCGTGGCCGAGGCCGGCGCGGCCGGCCGGGTCAGGACGGCGCTGGCCGGCGTGCCCGGGATCAGCACCGTCGCGGACCCGGTGGTCAAGGACGGCGAGGCGGTGCTGCTCGCGCAGCTGGAGGACGAGCCCAGCAGCGAGGCGGCGAGACGCACCGTCGAGCAGGCCCGGACCGCGGTCCACCGGATCGAGGGCGCCGACGCACAGGTCGGCGGCAATACCGCGATCATGGTCGATACGGAGAACGCGGCGGCCCGCGACTCCAAGGTGATCATCCCGATCGTGCTGCTCGTGGTCCTGCTCATCCTGGGGGTGCTGCTGCGCGCGGTGGTCGCGCCGCTGCTGCTGATGGCGACGGTGCTGCTGTCGTTCGGCGCGGCCCTCGGCGTGAGCAGCCTGGTGTTCGAGCACGTCTTCGGCCTCGCCGGAGCCGAAGCGTCGTTCCCGCTGCTGTCGTTCGTGTTCCTGGTCGCGCTGGGCATCGACTACAACATCTTCCTGGTCACCCGGGTCCGCGAGGACGCGCTGTCGCACGGAACCCGGCGCGCCGCGCTGACCGGCCTCTCGTCCACCGGCGGTGTGATCACCTCGGCCGGTGTGGTGCTGGCCGGCACCTTCGCGGCGATGGCCTCGCTGCCGCTGGTCTTCGCGGTGGAGCTGGGCTTCACGGTGGCGTTCGGCGTGCTTCTCGACACCATCGTGGTGCGCTCGGTCCTGGTCACCGCGCTCACCCTGGACGTGGGCCGCTGGATGTGGTGGCCCAGCAAGCTGTTCCGGCACCGCGACGACGCCGCGGCGCCGGCGGGCGAACCCGACCAGACACCCGCGTACAGCGGCAGATGAACCACCCCGCCACGGGCCCCCGCGCCGCCCCGCGCGGCGCCGGGCCCGTGTGCGGGACGCCGGCCCGGGGACCGAGCGGAACGGACCGGGCCGTGCGACGTGAACGTCGGAGCGGGTCTTGTGGCAGAGGCGACCGCATGCGCAGTCCGGGGCATGTCCGGACACACACTTTCGGGGCAGACCCTATGAGTGCAGAGACGATGGACAGGGGAATCCGCCGCAGCACCATGACCGCCGTCCCGGTGGCCGTCGGACCGCGCGGAAGACAGGCCGCTGCCGAGCAGGGGCCGGAGAGGGGCACGGAAACCACCGGTGCGCAGCGCATAGCGGAACTCGAGCGCGAGGTCCAGGAGTTGCAGCGCGCCAACGAGACGCTCAAGCAGTACGTCAGCCAGGCGCTGGACCTCGACATCACCCGCCGCCGCGACGACCGCGTCCCGGACACCGCCGCGGCCGGGCCACCGCACCGTCCCGCGACGGACGCCGAGGTGGAGTTCCGGGTACTCGGCCCGGTCGAGGCGGCCGTCGGCGGCCGGTGGGTGGACCTCGGCGCGCCCAAGCAGCGTGCGGCGCTCGTGCTGCTGGTGAGCCAGGTGGGCCAGCCGGTCTCGGTCGACGTCCTGGTGGAGGCGCTGTGGGACGGCCGGCCGCCGCAGTCGGCGATCACTTCGCTGCACGCGTACATCGCCAATCTGCGGCGCGCCCTGGAACCGCACCGGGCGCCGCGCACCCCGGCGACGGTGCTGTGCACACGCGGGCGCGGCTACCTGCTCAACAGCCGGGCCGTCGAAGTCGACGCCCACCGCTTCTGGGAGAGCGCCACCGCCGGCTGGCAGGCGCTGGACCGGGGCGATCCACAGCGGGCGCTGTACGCGTTCGAGGCGGGCCTGGCCCTGTGGCGGGGCGAGGCCTACGCGGAGATGGCAGCGGCCCCGCATGTCGCCCCCGAGGCCGTACGCCTGGAGGAACTGCGCCTGTCGGTGATCGAGAGCCGCTGCGCCACCCTGATCGCGGTGGGCAACCACGAGATGGCGGTGCCCGAACTGGTGGCCTTCACCCAGGCCCATCCGCTGCGCGAGTACGGCTGCGAACTGCTGACCCTCGCGCTGTACCGGGCGGGCCGGCAGGCCGACGCGCTGTCGGTGCTGCGGGCCCACCAGAAGAAGATGGTGGAGGACCTGGGCATCTCGCCCAGCCCCGCGCTCCAGCACCTGGAACTGGAGATCCTGCGCCAGGCACCGGAACTGGAGCGCTCCTAGCGCTCTCCCGCCGCCCGGCGCCATCCCGTCGCCGGAAAGGCCTCCGGCGTGGCGGTCCCCGACCGGGCCGCCGCACCGGAGGCTCCACCGTCAGCGGGCGAGCACGAGGGTGGTGGGGGACGGGGTGTCCAGGAAACGGATGTCCTCGAACCCGGCGGCGGTGAGCCACCTTTGATAGTCGCGGCGCCGCCAGGTGGAGCCGTGCCGGCTCTTGAGGAGCATCTCCCCGGCGAAGGTCAGGGCGAAGGGCGGGCCGCTGCGGTCGTCGTCGGTGATGTAGTCGGAGACGACGAGCGTGCCGCCGGGCCGCAGCGCCCCGCGTATCCGGGTGAAGACCGCCTGGTTGTCCTCGGGCCCTTCCTGGTGGGCGATGTTGGAGTACATGACGACGTCGTGGTCGCCCGCGCCGAAGTCGACGGTGTGGAAGTCGCCGTCGACGTGGTCGACCCGGTCGCCCACGCCCTGTTCGGCCAGCAGCCGCCGGGCGATCGCGTTGACCGGCGCCCAGTCGATCTGGGTGGCGCGGGCGTCGGGGTTGAGTCCGAGCCAGACGGCCGAGCAGACCCCCGAACCGCCGCCGATGTCGAGGATCGAGATCTTCCCCGCGCCGGCCAGCCCCAGCGCCTCGGCGGCGATGTGCGCCACGGGCACGGACTGCGCGGCGATGGCCTGGACGAGGTTCTCCCAGTGCGGGTTGTCGGCGATCTCCACCACCGCGTCCGCCACAGGCCCTCCGGCGCGTACGACGTCGGGCAGTGCGGCCAGCGAGCCCAGGTGGCCCATCTTGAGGCGGGCGAACCCGGCCAGCGACGCCGGCCGGCCCGCCACGAGAAAGGCGGCCGCCTCCGGGGTGTTGCGGTAGCGGCCCCCCGCCACCTCGACCAGGCCCAGCGCGACCAGACCGTCCAGGAGCGCCTGCGCGCCGCGCGGCGCGATCCCGGCCCGCCCGGCCAGCGCCTCCGGCGTGGCGGCGCCGTCCTCCAGATGCGTGAACAGGTCGAACGTCGCCGCCGTGCCCAGCACTCCGGTGGCCCAGTAGCCGTTGATCATCCGCATGATCCGGTCCGACGTGGGTCCGGCCTGCGCGCCGACGGTGGTGTCCGTGCCGGTGCCGCTCATGCGGTCCTCCCCGCGTACGGGCGCGGCGCGGCCTCGGCGGCCGGGCGCTCCCCGCGGTGGGCCGTGCCGTCGACCCAGGTGCCCAGGGCCATCTCCGCGGTGATCCCGGGGCCGAAGCCGGCGATCACGCCGGTGGCGTCCATGGGCAGCGGCCCCTCCTCGAACCGTCTGCGCAGCGCGTCGAGGACCACGGCGCTGGCGATGTTCCCGTACTCGGTCAGCGTCCCCCAGCTGTGCCGGAAGACCGTGCGCTCGACCCCGAGGTACCGGGCGAGGTCGTCCAGGATCCGGGGCCCGCCGGCGTGGATGATGTAGAAGTCGAGGTCCGCCGCGTCCCAGCCGTTGCCCGCGGCGAGGTCGCGCAGCACCGGGGCGAGCGGCTCCATGGTGCCCGGCACCCGGCGGTCGAGCTGGAAGTGGAACCCGGTGGCGCGGACGGCGTACGAGATCCACTCCTCGGTGTTCGGGATGAGGTACGAGGCGTTGCGCCGCAGCTGGACACCGGTGACGCCGGGGCCGCCCCGGCCGCGCACCACGGCCGCCGCGACCGCGTCGCCGAACAGCCCGTCGGACAGCAGCGAGCCGATGTCGTCGGCGTCGGGCTGGTAGCACAGCGAGCAGAACTCGCACGAGACGATCAGTACGTTGCTGTCGGGGTGGGCCGCGCAGAAGTCATGGGCGCGGTTGATCGCCGCCCCGCCCGCCGCGCAGCCCAGCTGGGCGATGGGCAACTGGCGGGTGTCGTAACGGAATCCCATGGTGTTGATCAGCCATGCGGTGAGCGAGGGCATCATAAATCCGGTGCACGACACATAGATGATGGCGTCGATGTCCTCGGCCCGCAGTAGGGCGTTCGCCAGGGCCTCTTCGACGGCGTCGGGGCAGCGCTTTTTCGATTCGGTCTCGTAGACGCGGTTGCGTTCCTCGAAGCCCGGATGGTCCAGGGTCTTCTCGATGGGCTGCACCAGATGTCGCTTCCGCACTCCGGTGTTCTCTATCAGACGGAGTGCGAGCGGCAGTTGCGGCTTTCCCGCATGGGCTTTTCCGGCGAAATCCAGGGTCTGCTCCATGGTGATGGTGTAATCCGGTACGCGCACCGCGGGTTTGCACAGGATGGGCATGTCCGGCGTCTGCCTCTCGGAAAGTGAAGACAATTCTCTGCTTTTTTCCGCTGTCTTCTGCTATCAGGGTGTCAATGTCGTACGCCGGGCTTGCCCGCTCCTTGGCGCCGACTTGCCGCCGGGGCCCGGGCCGGCCGGCAGGGTGTCGGCGCCGCTCTCCGGCACGTCGGTCAGCCCGTGCGCAGATTGTTCCGCAGCTCGGCCCGCAGCACGTCCACGACGCGTTCGACCTGGTCCGGGCGGAGTTCGGCGTGCATGGGTATGGCCAGGTTGCGGTGGAAGAGATCCGCCGAGACCGGACAGCGCCGCGCGGCGTCGTACACCGGCTGGAGATGGCAGGCCCAGGTGCCGTGCCCGCAGCCGATGCCCCGGGCGCGCAGCGCGGCGGCGAGCCCGGAGCGGTCCACGCGCGGGTCGAGGGTCACCAGGTAGGACTGCCAGGCGTGGGTGCGGTCCCCGGGCACGGACGGCACCGTGAGCAACTCCTCGTCGGCCAGTAGCTCCGCGTACGAGGCCGCGATCGCGCTCCGGCGTTCCAGGAGTTCGCCGACCCGCTCCAACTGCACCTGGAGGATCGCGGCGGCGATGTCGGAGAGCTTGTAGTTGTAGCCGATGTCGGTGAACGAGGGGATCGGCAGGCCGGCCATCCGCGCCTGGTCGTAGATGCTCCCGATGCCGAACGACGACCGCAGCCGGGCGTCCGCCCCGATCACCGGGTCGGCGGCGAGCAGCGCCCCGCCCTCACCGCTGCTGGCGCCCTTGCGGCCGTGGAAGGAGAGGCAGGCCACCGGCGCCAGCGCGCCCGCCGGGCGCCCCTGGTAGGAGGCGCCGACCGCGCAGGCGGCGTCCTCGACGACGAACAGGCCGTGGCGGCCGGCGACGGCCATCAGTTCGGTGTAGTCGGCGGGCAGCCCGACGGTGTCCACCGCGATCACGCCCACCGTGCGCGGGCCGATCAGATCCGCCACCGCCCGCGGGTCGACGGTGCCGGTGTCGCCGCGCACGTCCGCGAAGACGGGGGTCGCGCCGACGTAGCGCACCGCGTGGGCCGGGGCGGGGAAGGTGTAGTCGGCGACGATCACCTCGTCGCCGGGCTCGACGCCGAGCGCCAGCATGGCCAGGTGGAGCGCCGCGCCGCAGTTGCTCAGCGCGACCGCGTCACCGACGCCGTAGTGCCGCGTCAGCTGCGCTTCGAGCGCCTTGCCCCGCGGGCCCTGGCCGGCCGGCCAGCCCGAGGCGAACACCTCGGCGACGGCGGCGAGTTCCCGCTCGCCCAGGCTCGCGTGCACGAGCGGGATGCTGTCCGTGGTCGTCACAGTCATCAGAGGCCGTCCTCAACTCTTCGTCCCTGGTCGGGTCGTGCACCGGTCACGCCGTGGCCCGTCCGGCCGGGTCCGGGGCGGGCGGGGTGTAGCGGAGCGGGGTGATCTGCTGGACGTCGTGGCGCTCGCGCATCCGCTCCACGGCCTCGGAGTCCACCGACCGGCCGGCGGCGAAGATCTCGACGATCTCCTCGAAGTAGCGCTCGTGGTCCGGCGAGGGGGAGCTCTGGAAGAGCATGCGGGCCGGTTCGTCCGTGCGGTTGCGGAAGGCGTGCGGGGTGCCCGGCGGCACGAACATGCAGCTGCCCGTGACCGCCCGGAAGGCGCGGTCGCCGCTCGGTGACTCCCAGTCGTGCCAGGTGTCCCGGGTCCGCTCGACGGGCTCGAACGCGAAGAGCTCCAACTCCCCTTCCAGAATGTAGAAGAACTCCTGGGAATGGCTGTGGGTGTGCGCGCCGACGTCGAACCCCGGTGGCACGACCACCTCGAACACGGACGAGGAGGAGCCGTCCGCGGCCGTGACCTTGAAGGTCACGTCCTGCGCTTTGGTGACGAGTGTCCGCCCGTGGCCGGGCGGGACGATGAGACCGCTCATGTGGTGTCGCTCTCTCGGGTGGAATGCCGGCGCGGCCGGAGCGGCCGCGCGGCGGCGGAATTCTGGGGGACAGGGGGGCCGGCCGCCTCCGCAGTGAGAGTGTCAGCGGTGACTTGGGGGCCACCGGGTCATGGAATTGGTGCTTGCTTGCCGCCAAGCCGGGGCCAACTCGCCGCGTATTCCCCGGCAAGGGACGGCGTCAAGGATGCGCTTCACGGTCCGCCGGTCACCGTCGGGACGGCCGCGTTCGTACGGAACGCGGAATCCGGCGGGAGGACGCCGTTTCCGGGCATACGAGATCTGCCGTCGGCCCTACCCGAGTTCCGCTCGCCGAGCGCCGGGGCCCGAGGGAGACAACGGCCACCAGGAACGTGACGTCCGAACTGCCGCCGGAGCGGCAGGAATCGGGGCGGCCGGGAGACGTGGGCTCCGTGAGGCGGGTGAGCCGGTTGAACTTGAGGAGCCGACCAGAGGCAGGGGAGTGGGAGTGCCGGAACAGCTGGAGTGTTCAGAGCGGCCGGGGCCGTCGGAGCAGTCGACGATGGCAGGAAGTGCGGAGGCGGTGCCGGAGCGCGGTGCCGTCGACCAGGAGGCCTGCGGCAGGCTCCTGGATCGCGTCGACCGGCGGATCGAGCGGTTGCTGAGTGCCGAGGAGGCGCGCTGGAGTGCCGTGGACGCCCGGGTGGCCGTGCCGGTGGCGGCCGTCGCGGAGCTGGTCGCGGCGGGAGGCAAGCGGCTGCGTCCCCTGTTCTGCGTCACCGGCTACCTGGCGGCCGGCGCCACCGCGGACGAGGCTGTGACCGACGAGAACATGGTCGTCGACGCGGCGGCGGCGCTGGAGCTGCTGCACGCGTTCGCGCTCCTCCACGACGACATCATGGACAACTCGCCCATCCGGCGCGGCGTCCCGACCGCCCACGCCGCGTACGCGGACCTTCACGCGCGACGCGGCTGGGCGGGGGAGTCCCGCCGGTACGGGGAGGGAGTCGCCATCCTCGCCGGGGACCTGGCGCTCAGCTACGCGAACCGGCTCGCGGGCGGGCTCGCCGGCCCGGCGGCGCGGGTGTGGCACGAGCTGGTCACGGAGATGATCGTCGGCCAGCAGCTGGACATCGCCCTGGCCGCCGAGACGGATCCGGATCCGGAGCTGGCCCGCTGGGTCGCCGTCTGCAAGTCCGGCCGCTACACCATCCACCGTCCCCTCGCCCTCGGCGCGGCCATCGCCGGACACCCGGGGCTGGACGCGGCCTTCGAGGCCTACGGGGTCGCGGCCGGCGAGGCGTTCCAGCTGCGGGACGACCTGCTCGACGCGTTCGGTGACGCGACGGTGACCGGCAAGCCGACCGGCCTGGACATCGGCGGGCACAAGATGACCCTGCTGGTCGCGCTGGCCGCGGCCAAGGATCCGCGGGTCGCCCGGCTGGTCGGGGAGAGCCGCCGCGCCGGCCGGAACCCGGCCGGACTCCGCGCCGCTCTGCTCGCCTCCGGAGTGCGCGCGGAGGTCGAGGAGCGGATCGACGCCCTGGTGGCCGACGCCCGTGCGGCCCTGGCGGACGCCGGCCTGCCGCACCGCTGGCGCCTGCGCCTGGAGGAACTGGCCGGCATGGTCGCCTACCGCGACCGCTGATGCCGTAACCGCACCCCGTACCCCCGCCCGGTCGGACGCAAAGGGAGATCTCGTGGGAAGCCTGTTGTCGTACAAGCCGGATCGTGGATCGGCCCGTGGGCCGATCCACAAGTACGGCCTCCATCTCGGTGTCGTACCGGAGAGAGCCGCGCGCGTCCGCGGCGCCATGCCGCTCGTCCTCGACCACGACCTCGACGTCCTGCCGGACGCCGGGCGCCGACTGACGGTCCGTCAACTCGCCGACTTCGTGGCGGACATCGCGAACCGGCTCGCCGTCGCCGGGGTGCGCCCCGGCAACCATGTGGTGATCTGCAAGGCCCCCAACTTCGACCTCTGGCTGCTCGGGTCGGCGGTGGAGCGCGTCGGCGCGGTCCCGGTCATGCTCTCGCAGCACCTGGACTCCGAGGCCGTCGCCGCGTTGCTGGCCCGGCTGGAGCGGCCGCACCTGGTCACCGACGGGCCCAAGCTCCGCTCTCTCACGGAGGACGGTGTGGACCTGGCGGTGCTGACCCGGGGCGTGATCGGTGTGGGCGACGCCGGCCCGGGCGCGGTCGCGCTCGCCGGGCTGGACGGCTCGGTGCCGGTGCGGCCGGTGCTGCGCGGCCCGGACGAGCCGGCCATGATCACGCACACCTCCGGCACCACGGGACTGCCCAAGCTGGTCGTGCACACGCCGCGGACGATGCGGTCCCGGCTGCGCCCGCAGTTGTTCCTCCTGGGGCTGATGAGAAAGCGGGGGACCGTCGCCATCCACATCCCCTTCGGCCACTCCCGGACATTCGCGGCGATGTCGCTCTGCCTCCTCCAGGGGATGCCGGCGCTGCTGGTGAACGACAGCGCCCCGGACGCCGTCGCCGCGTTCTTCGCCGAGCACCGCCCCTGGCTGATCGAGGCGCTCCCCAACTCCTTCCTGGCCTGGGAGGATCTGGCCGACGACGCACGCCGCCCGTTCGCGTCGGTGAAGTACTTCAGCAGCACCTTCGACGCGATCCACCCGAGGACGGTCCGCCGGCTGCTGCACGCCTCCGACCGGCGGGCGCAGTTCTTCCAGATCTACGGGCAGAGCGAGGTCGGCCCCGCGGCCGGCCGGCCCTACTACCGCCGGTTCGTCCACCGGATGGACGGCCGCTGCGTGGGCTATCCCCTGCCCGGCAGCGCCCGGGTCAGGCTGGTGAGCCGGGACGGCAGGCGGCCCTCGCAGCGGAATCCCGGCTTCATCGAGGTCCGCTGGGACGGCCTGGCGAAGACCTACCACGGCGAGCAGGAGCGCTACGACGCCAACCTGCGCGACGGCTGGTGGCGTACCGGGGACGTCGGCTACCGCACCTCGTTCGGCTGCCTGCACATGCTCGACCGCGAGTTCGACGCGATCCCCGGGGTGGGCAGCAGCCTGGAGATCGAGGACATCGTCCTGGACGAGCTGGCGGAGCTGGCCGAGGTCGTCGTGGTGCCGGGCCCGGGGGGCAAGGCGGTCCCGGTCGTCTGTACCCACCGCGACGAGCCGCTGGACCCGGACCGCTGGCGCGCAGCCACGGCCGCGTACCCGCTGCTGGCGGATCCCGTCCAGATCCCGCTGGCCGAACTGCCGCGCACCGCCACGCTGAAGACCCGCCGGGTCGAACTCTCCCGCCGCCTGGAGGCCGGCCTGTAGCGCCGGCCCCCGCACCCGGGAACCTCGGCGGCCGCCCTCGGCGCCGCGCGGACTACGAGACGCCGTGGTCGGCCAGGCCCAGGACCAGCACGGCCACCGCGGTGGCCAGGAACACGATCCCTCCCACGATGTCCCGGGAGCCCACCCGCACATGGGCGATGATCGCGCCGATGAAGTAGAGGATGAGGCCGCAGGCGGCGAGCGTTCCCAGAATCGGCACGGCGAGCCCGGCCAGCAGCCCCAGGGTGCCCGCGGCCAGCAACGCGCCCAGCACCGGTACGTACTTCCGGGGTATGCCCTTCATGTCCGCCTGGGTCTTGGGGTATTCATGGCCGATCAGGTAGGTGACGGCGGCGGCACCGTTGAAGACCACGCCGAGGATGGTGACCGTGACGAAGGCGATGAACACGTTCTCTCCGCTCTGTGGAGACGATGTCGCTGGGCGTCCCGGTGTGGGATGCCGTTTCCTGGCCCGGCCGGCCGCCGGGTGTGCCGGCGGCCCGAACGCCTGGTGGCCGCTGCGCAACCCCGCGACGCGATAGCGCTGTTGAGGGTTGGGGTGCTTTCCGTGCGCTGTGATCGTACATGTCGCCCCGGTGCGGGGAACTGGCCTTTCGCGCTACTCCTCGGACGTATATCGCTTCGTGACCGACCTGCGGAATCGGCCCTGGCGATATTGTCCCGGGCCGGTGGGCCGTCCCGCGCGATTCGGGCGCAACCGCCCTGCCGCGCCGGGGCGGTACGCGGCGTCGACCACGGACCCCGTGGGCGAAGAGGTGCCGGAACCGTTCCGGGGACCCCTGCCGCGATTCCCCTCGTCGCGACGCCACCCGAGCCGTCACGCTCGGTTACTATGATCACTTCTCCCCGGGGCTGGTCGCGGGCGGTGCCCTCTCCAGCGACCATTGGGGTCCGACCATGGATTGCAAGGTGAAAGAATTGCGGAGCCTGGGATCATGCTGCCAGAGGTAACAGCCACCCGCTACGTCACTCCCCTGCGGGAGGGCGGCTCGCTCCCGGGCATCGTCGAGGCCGACGATCTCGGGACGTACGTCATGAAGTTCACCGGCGCGGGCCAGGGCCGCAAGACCCTCGTCGCCGAGGTGATCTGCGGACAGCTCGCCCGCGCGCTCGGCCTGCGCGTCCCGGACCTGGTGAGCATCCGGCTCGACCCGGTCATCGGCCGGGGCGAGCCGGATCCGGAGGTGCAGGGGCTGCTGAAGTCCAGCGGCGGGCTCAACCTGGGGATGGACTACCTCCCCGGCGCCCTCGGCTTCGACCCGCTCGCCTTCGAGACCGACGCGGCCGAGGCCGGGCGCGTGGTGTGGTTCGACGCCCTGGTGGGCAACGTCGACCGGTCCTGGCGCAACCCCAACCTGCTGGTGTGGCACGGCGCCCTGTGGCTCATCGACCACGGGGCGACCATGATCTGGCACCACAACTGGCCGTCCGCGACGGCCGCCGCGGGCAAGGGGTACGACGCCTCGGACCATGTCCTGGCCACCTTCGATCCCGACCTCGCCGGCGCCGCGGCCGAGCTCGCCCCGCGGGTCACCGAGGAACTGCTGACCGGGGTCGTCGCCGACGTTCCCGACGTCTGGCTGGAGGACGAGCCCGGCTTCGACGGACCGGACGCGGTGCGCCGGGCGTACGTCGAGGTGCTGCTCGCGCGGGCGGCCGGCATCGGCGACCGGATCACACTCGGCGAACGCAGTGCCGACAAGCCCTCGCAGGCGCCCGAGTGGGTGCGGGTCAGGCTGGACAGGAAGGCCGGGAAATGACGGACCGCATGAAGGACGCCAAGGAACGCGACGTCTTCGAGTACGCGCTGCTGCGTGTCGTGCCCCGCGTCGAGCGCGGGGAACAGATCAACGCCGGTGTCGTCGTCTACTGCCAGGCGCGGTCGTTCGTCGAGGCCCGCGTCCACCTGGACGAGGACCGGCTGCTGGCCCTCGACCCGGCCGCGGACGTGGCCGGGGTCAGGGCGGCGCTGCACGCCGTCGAGGGCGTCTGCGCCGGCGGGGACCGGGCCGGGCAGGCCGCCCGCGACGACGCCGGACGCCGGTTCCGCTGGCTGATCGCGCCGCGCAGTACGGTTGTCCAGCCGGGCCCTGTGCACACCGGGCTGACGCTCGATCCGCGGGCCGAGCCTGAACGCCTGCTCGATCTGCTGGTCAGATGAGCCGGAGCCGCGCTCCGGGGCCGTTGACAGCCGGTGGCGGGGCTTCTAGCGTCTGATCGGCCGAAGCTACTGAGCGGTTGCTCACCCGCCGTCCGAGGGGCTGCCCGGCCCGCTCGCACCGGCCGGGCGCGCCGCCCGAGGTGAGGAGAGACCCCATGCTGACCACCGAACGGCGGGTGGCCGTCGTCACGGGCGCCGCCCGTGGCATCGGCGCCGCGACAGCCCTGCGCCTCGCGGCGGAAGGCCGCGCCGTCGCCGTCCTCGACCTCGACGAGGCGGCCTGCGCGGACACCGTCGGGCAGATCACCCGGGCCGGCGGCGAGGCGCTCGCCGTCGGCTGCGACGTCTCCGACGCCGACCAGGTGGCCGCCGCCGTCACACGGGTGGCCGCGGAGCTCGGCGCGCCGTCCGTGCTCGTCAACAACGCCGGGGTGCTCCGCGACAACCTGCTGTTCAAGATGAGCGAGAGCGACTGGGACACCGTCATGAACGTGCACCTGCGCGGCGCGTTCCTGATGGCGCGCGCCTGCCAGAAGCACATGGTGGACGCCGGCTGGGGCCGCATCGTCAACCTCTCCAGCAGCTCCGCCCTCGGCAACCGCGGCCAGGCCAACTACTCGGCGGCCAAGGCCGGTCTGCAGGGCTTCACCAAGACGCTCGCCAAGGAGCTCGGCAAGTTCGGCGTCACCGTCAACGCCGTCGCCCCCGGGTTCATCGCCACCGACATGACCGCGGCCACGGCCGCCCGGATCGGCATCGGGTTCGACGACCTCCAGGCCGCCGCGGCCGGGGAGATCCCGGTGGGGCGCGTGGGGCAGCCGGAGGACATCGCGAACGCGATCGCCTTCTTCACCGGCGAGCAGGCCGGCTTCGTCTCCGGCCAGGTCCTGTACGTGGCCGGCGGACCGCTCGACTGAACGGGGAACAGGCAGCCATGAGCACCCAGGACACCGGCCGCGTGGCGCTGATCACCGGCGCCAGCCGCGGCATCGGCTACGCCGTCGCGGAGGCCCTCGTGGCCCGGGGCGACCGGGTCGTCATCACCGGCCGCAACGAGGACGCCCTCAAGGCGGCCGTCGAGCGGCTGGGCGCGGACCGGGCGCTCGGCGTGCCCGGCAAGGCGCACGACGATGCCCATCAGGCCGCCGCCGTCGAGCGCGCGATGGAGGCCTTCGGCCGCGTCGACCACCTCGTCAACAACGCGGGGACCAACCCGGTGTTCGGTCCGATCACCGAGACCGATCCCGCCGTCGCCCGCAAGGTCTTCGAGACCAATGTCGTCTCGGCCCTCGGCTTCGCCCAGCAGACGTGGCGGGCGTGGCAGAAGGAGAACGGCGGGGCGATCGTCAACATCAGCTCCATCGCCGGGCTCGCCGCGGCACCCTTCGTCGGTGCCTACGGCATGAGCAAGGCCGCCATGGCCAACCTCTCGCTCCAGCTCGCGCACGAGATGGCCCCCGGGGTGCGCGTCAACACCGTCGCCCCCGCGGTGGTGAAGACGAAGTTCGCCGCCGCCCTCTACGAGGGACGCGAGTCGGAGGCCACCGCCTCCTACCCGCTCGGCCGGCTGGGCGCCCCGGAGGACGTGGCGGGCGCGGTGGCGTTCCTGCTGTCCGACGCGGCGGGCTGGATCACCGGGCAGACCCTCGTCGTGGACGGCGGCCTCTTTCTCAACGCCGGGGTCTGAGGCCTCAACGCCGGGGTCCGGGGCCGCGACGCCGGGGTCCGGGGGCGCCCGCCACCCCGCGCGGGAGGCGTTGTCAGTGGTCACCGGTAGGTTCTTGCACGAGATCAAGAAACGACCCCGGAGGTTGCTGACGTGACGGTCACCGACGTGCTGCCCGAATCCTGGCGTGCCGTTCTCGGCGAGGAACTGGAGAAGCCCTACTTCAAAGAGCTGACCGACTTCGTCGAGGACGAGCGGGCCAAGGCGCCGGTGTACCCGCCGCGCGGCGAGGTGTTCGCCGCCCTGGACGCCACCCCCTACGACCGGGTCAAGGTCCTCATCCTCGGCCAGGACCCCTACCACGGCGCCGGCCAGGGGCACGGCCTGTGCTTCTCGGTCCGCCCCGGTGTCAAGACGCCGCCCTCCCTGCGCAACATCTACAAGGAGATGCGGGAGGAGCTCGGGTACGACGTGCCCGACAACGGCTACCTGATGCCCTGGGCCCGGCAGGGCGTCCTGCTGCTCAACGCGGTGCTGACGGTCCGCGGCGGGGAGCCCAACTCCCACAAGGGCAAGGGCTGGGAGAAGTTCACGGACGCCGTGATCCGCTCCGTCGCCGAGCGGCCCGACCCGGCGGTCTTCGTGCTGTGGGGCAACTACGCGCAGAAGAAGCTCCCCCTGATCGACGAGTCCCGGCACGTCGTCGTCAAGGGCGCCCACCCGTCGCCGCTGTCGGCCAAGCGGTTCTTCGGCAGCCGCCCCTTCGGCCAGATCAACGAGGCCGTCGCGGCCCAGGGGCACGAGCCGATCGACTGGCAGATCCCCGACCTGGAGGTCTGACGGGTCGCGGCCGTCGGGGCGGGGGACCCGACGGCCGGAGCCCGTGCCCCGTCAGCCGACGACGTGGTCGAAACGGTACGGAACGGCCTTGAGCCCGTGCTCCGCCGTGTAGCCGCCGCTGCCGGTCAGTCCGGTCAGCTCACCGCTGCCGGAGCCGGCCACCACCTCGAACGAGCAGTGCACCGTGCCCCGTTCGTCGAAGGTGCCCGACTCCCGCAGGACGAAGCCGCCCTTACGGCCCCCCACCGTGCCCTCGAACCGCTGGTAGCCGGAGAAGACGCCGGTCTCGTCCGGCGCGTAGACGACGGTGTAGGCGCAGTCGGTGCCGGCCGCCTCGATGACGCCGGTGTAGGTGTTGCGCACGGTCGCCCGAGCGAGGCGGGCGCCGCCCTCCGTCCGGCCGAGCTCGTGCTCCTCCCAGTCGGCGGAGGTGAACGAGGAGTCGGAGTGCGTGGTCATACGGGTTCCTCCCGGTCGCGCCGCCGGACGGTCCGGGCGGCTCGCGACCAGCCTGCCGCCCGTACCTGACACCTCCTGTCAGGTACGGGAACCGGCGGTGGAAGGATGCGGGGATGCGCGCCGACCGCCTCCTCTCGCTGCTCCTCCTGCTCCAGAACCGGGGCCGGATGACAGCGCCCGAACTGGCCGCGGAACTGGAGGTGTCGGTCCGCACGGTCTACCGGGACATCGAGGCCCTGGGCGCCGCCGGCGTCCCCGTCCACGCCGACCGCGGCCCGGCGGGCGGCTACCGGCTGGTCGACGGCTACCGGACCCGGCTGACCGGCCTCACCGAGGACGAGGCAGGCTCCCTGTTCCTCGCCGCCGTGCCCGGCGCCGCGGCCGAACTGGGGCTGGGCGCCGACCTCGCCGCGGCCCGGCTCAAACTGGAGGCAGCCCTTCCGGCCGGGCTCGGGGAGCGCTCCCGCCGCGTCCAGGAACGCTTCCACCTTGACGCCCCCGCCTGGTTCCGCGACGCCGAACCGGTGCCGCACCTCGCGGCCGTCGCCGACGCCGTCTGGCAGCAGCGCGTGCTGCGCGTCCACTACCGCCGCTGGAAGGGTGACGTGCACCGGGAGCTGCACCCGCTGGGCCTCGTCCTCAAAGGGGGCATCTGGTACCTCGTCGCCCGCGCGGGGACCGACACCCGTACCTACCGGGTCGGCCGGATCCTCGCCGCCGAGGCGCTGCCCGGCCGCTTCGAGCGTCCGCGGGACTTCGACCTGGCCGCCACCTGGGCGGAGACGTCCCGGCGGCTGGAAGCCATGCGTCACCAGGGCGAGGCCCGGCTGCGCGTCACGCCGAGCGGACTCCGGCTGCTGCCCGCCAAGTTCGGCACCGCCGGCGCGCGGGCCGTGGACGGGGCCGGTGCGCCGGACGCCGAGGGCCGGGTGGAGGTCACGCTGCCGGTCGAGGCCCTGCCCGTCGCGGTCCACGACGTCCTCGGCCTCGGCGAGGAGGCCGAGGTGCTGGCACCGCCCGAACTGCGCGCCGCGGTCGCCGCCGCGGCGGCGGGCCTCGCCGCCCGGTACGCCGCCCGCTGAACCCTCCGGCGTCAACCGCCGTATACCTGGCGGCAGATGCGCGACGCGTCGCTGCCCTGCTTCCACCGCCCGTACTGCTCGCCCATCGCGCACGTGCCGGGCCGGGCCCGGGGCGGTGGCGCCGGCGCGGGCCGGTGCTGTTCGGGAGCCGGGGCCGGGGCCGGCCGGGGGCGTTCCGGTTCGCTGGGGCGCTGCGGGGGAGGGTCGGCGGAGCGCGGCGGGGAGGGCGGCGCCCGGTGCGGAGCCGACGGCGGGGGTGCCGGAGGAGCGGCCGGAGGCGCTGGCGCCTCGGAACGGTGGTCCTCCGTCCGCTCCCGGGCGGTGGGGGAGGAGCGCCGGTGCTCAGGGGCGAAATCCGGGTCGTCGGCGTCCTCGGACGCCGCGGCGCCGGGGGCGTTCGCCCGCTCCCGCCCGGGGACCGGCACGTCCCCGTCCCGCTCAGGGGACTCCGGCCGTTCCGCCCCGGGCTGCGTCGGCGCGGCCCCGGGCGAGCCGGACGCCGTACCCGGGGCCCGGGAGCCAGGTCTGTCCGGAGCCGTCGGATCCGAGCCCGTGCGGACGAGGGATTCGCGGTCGCGGCCCTGGCGGAGCTCCTGGCCGGCGTCGCGGGACGGTCCGTGCCGGGGCGGGTGACCGGACAGGGAGACGCAGCCTGCGGTGGCCGACAGGGCCACCGCCACCAGGACCGCGGCCGTGGGCAGACGAGACATCCACCCAACGATGCCGGGGCCACCGGGAGTTGGGAACTCCCCTCAGGGGTGACGCGGAGCGACGGCCGTCCTCACGCGCCCCTGGAGACCGTCACACTCCGGTCGCTCCGTCGATGCGCTCACGGATGAGGTCCGCGTGCCCGTTGTGCCGGGCGTACTCCTCGATCATGTGCAGGTGGAGCCACCGCACATCGACCGGATCCCCGCTGCGATGGTGCTTCCCCGTGCTCAACGAGTCCATCGCCCGCCCCCGGACCGCCGCGCGCGCCACCGCGACCTCCTCCCGCCAGGCGGCGAAGGCCTCCTCCCAGGTGTCCTCCGCGGAGAACTCGAAGTCGCCCTCCGGGTTCTCGTCGTCGTAGTAGCGGGGCGGGACGTCCTCGCCGTTCAGCACCCGCCGGAACCAGTGGCGTTCGACGTCGGCCAGGTGCCGGACGAGTCCCAGGAGCGTCAGGGTGGACGGCGCCACGGACGCCGAGCGCAGCTGGGCGTCGTCCAGCCCCGCGCACTTCTCCTCCAGGGTGGCCCGCTGGAAGTCGAGGAACGCCCCCAGGGCCGTGGGCTCGTCGGCGACGTGGGGCGGCTTCTGCCGCGCGAGGTCGGTCATGGCGGTCATCCTCGCCGTGACGGGGCGCGGCGCGCCAGGTGCTGTCCGCACCGGGCGCCCCGGAGGGCGCTTCGGATCTCCCCCGTATGCTGCTCGGACGGACGTATTCGAGGAGGCCCTGTGAAGGTCGGTTGTATCGGACTCGGTGACATCGCGCAGAAGGCGTACCTGCCGGTGCTCGGCGCCCAGCCCGGTCTGGAGCTGCACTTCCAGACGCGAACACCGGCCACCCTGGCCCGAGTCGGGGACGCCTACCGGATACCGGAGGCACAGCGCCACACCGGTCTGGACTCCCTGCTCGCCGCCGGCCCCGACGCCGTGCTCGTGCACGCCCCCACCGCGGTCCACCCCGAGCTCGTCGGCCGGCTGCTGGAGGCGGACGTCCCGGTCTTCGTGGACAAGCCGCTCGCCCGCGACCTGGCGGACTGCGAGCGGCTGGTCCGCCTGGCCCGGGACCGGGGCGTGTCGCTGAGCGTCGGCTTCAACCGCCGTCACGCGCCCGACTACGCGGACTGCCTCGCCCACCCGCGCGACCTGATCCTGCTCCAGAAGAACCGGGTGGGCCTCGCCGAGGACGTCCGGTCCATGGTCTTCGACGACTTCATCCACGTCGTGGACACCCTGCGGTTCCTGGCACCGGGGGAGATCGACGACGTGGACGTCCGGGCGCGGGTGGCCGACGGCCTCGTCGAGCACGTCGTCCTCCGGCTCGCGGGCGACGGGTTCACCGCGCTCGGCGTGATGAACCGCAGGAACGGCTCGACCGAGGAGATCCTGGAGGTCTCCGGGCAGGACGGGAAGCGGCAGGTGCTCGACCTCGCGGAGGTCGTGGACCACCAGGGGCGGCGGGCCGTGCGCCGCCGCGGCGACTGGGTGTCCGTCGCCCGGCAGCGCGGCATCGAGCAGTGCGTCCTGGCGTTCCTCGACGCGGTCCGGGCGGGGAAGACCCTCGACGCCGAGGACGCCCTGCGCACCCACGCGTTGTGCGAGCGGATCGTCAACGAGGTGACGGCGCGGACGCCTTGACCCTGCGCCGGACGAACAGGGCGCTCTCGACAGCGCAGTACAGCGCCAGGGCCGCCAGGGCCGCGTACACCGCCCAGTCCCCGTACCGTACGTAGGGGCTGGTGCCGCTCGCCAGCGGGACGTCGCGGACAGCGGCCGCGCTGGTGTCGGTCCCCAGCGGGCGCCCGATCATACGGCCGCGCGCGTCGGCGACCGTGCTCGTGCCGGTCAGCGTGGCGTGCACCATCGGCCGCCAGGTCTCGGCGGCCCGCAGTGCGGCCAGCGAGGCGTGCTGCTCGGGCGCCCAGCTGTGCTGGAACGTCGAGGTCGACGACTGGGCGACGAGCACCTGGGCTCCGTCGGCGGCCAGCTTCCGGCTCATGTCGGGGAACGCCGACTCGAAGCACACCAGCGGCCCGATCCGGAGCCCCGCGCCGCGGCCGGACGGCAGCGGCAGCACCACCTGCCGCTCGCCGCGCCTGCGGTCCTCGGTGGCCGCCTTGCCCACGGAGGTGGCCCAGCCCAGCAGGGAGCGGGCGGGCACGTACTCGCCGAAGGGGACCAGCCGCATCTTGTCGTAGCGGCCGCCCGTGGGGCCGTCCGGGCCGATCAATACGGAGCTCTTGAAGATCCCGGGCCGGTCGGAGCGGCGCGCGTCCACATTGACCAGCAGGTCGGCGCCGACGGTGCGGGACAGTGCGGCCAGCCGGGCGCGCAGCGCGGGATCGCCGCCGAGATCGGTGCCGACGCTGCTCTCGCCCCACACCACCAGGTCCACCCCGCGTCCGGCCAGTGTCCGGGTGAGGGCCTCCTCGCGGTCCAGGCGGTCCCGTACGCTCCCCGGGCCGTCGACCACGCCGGGCTGGACGATCGCGATCCGTACCGTCCCGGCCGCCCGGGGCACCGGCGCCCACCACCACACGCCCGCCGTGACCGCGGCGCAGCCGACGAGGCCCGCGAGCCCGACGAGGCGGGCGCGGGGCAGGGCGAGCACCGCGGTCAGCGCGGTGTTGACGGCGACCACCAGCAGCCCGACGAGCCAGACGCCCCCGACCGAGGCCAGCCGCAGGGCCGGTGGGACCTGCCACTGGCTCGCGCCGAGCAGCCCCCAGGGGCCGCCCAGGTACTCCCAGGACCGGACGAGTTCGGCGAGCAGCCAGCCCGAGGGGACGAGGACTAGCGCCGCCGCGACCCGGCCGGGCCCGGGCCGCCCGCCCAGCAGCCGGTGCACCAGCAGTCCCCAGGGCACCCACAGCAGCCCCAGCAGCGCCGCGAGCAACAGGATGAAGACGTGCAGGCTGGGCAGCAGCCAGTGGTGGACGGCGAGCAGGAAGCCGGCGCCGCCCAGCCACGCCTCCAGCGCGGCCCGGCGCGGTGAGCGGGCCGAGCGCACCAGGAGCAGCCAGGGGACGAGGGCGACATGGGCGAACCACCACCACGACGGTTCGGGGAAGGCGAGGGCCGGGAGTGCGCCGGCGGCGACCGCGGCCGGCGCCCGCCACCGCGCGGCGGAAAACGGTCCGGGCTCCCGTTTCTGCGACGCCACAGTCACCACCGTCATCACGCTCTCCCTCGTCAGGGCCGGGTTCCGCTCGGACACCAGTGTGCGCGTGGTGCGCGGCGGGCCGAACCGTGGGGCGGCAGCGACACACCGGGACGTCCCGGAAACCGGGGGTCGCCGTGAAAGGGCGCATCCTCACAAATGCAAGCGCCCCCTTCGCTCGCCTGCACACCATACGCACGAGCGTGATCCGGCCATCTGCCGGGCGTCCGGATATCGGTCCCTGGCGAGGCCAAAACCCCGACAACAGCGTGCAATTTTCAGCCTTTCCAGTCGCTGGGGAATGCAGGAACCGCTCGATACGGTCCAAAGCGAAACGAAACGATCCTGACCTGCCGCGTCAGAAAGGCGCACGTCGGTACGTATCACGGGTTATTGCCGAGCCGCCCTGGGCAGGTACCGGGCAAAACTGGACAGGAATGCTGGTCGCTTGTTGCTGGGGGGCGGCGTGACTCGCGCATGTGATCGAACGGCAATCCAGTCGTCGCCGGGGGCGGGGACCTTCCGCAGCCCGACTCCCCTTCCATCCGTCCACCGATCGTTGACGTCCCGGAGGGATCCCATGGACAACCTTGTCGCCGAGGTGACCGCAGCTTCGGATGCGGTGAGTGATGAGGCCCAGGTACCGTCGTACTACTCCAGGAAAACCGCGGAAATCCTGCACAAGTACGGCCCCGGCCCCCGGATCCATTTCCACGTGGGCATGTTCGAACCCGGAGTCCACCCCAACACAACGGTCTCGCAGCGCGTCCTCCGCAACCGCCTCCGGGCGTCGCAGGAGACCGCGCTCGACCACGCCGCCCGCCTGTGGGGAGTACCGGAGAACCCGCCGCACCAGCTCTTCGACATCGGCTGCGGCATCGGCGGCGGGTCCATCTACTGGGCCCAGGAGTACGGCAGCTCCGTCACCGCGATCACCGTCACCGCCAAGCACGTCCCCGTGATGGCCGACCTCGTCCGCGAGGCCGGCGTCGAGGACCTGGTCACCCCGGTCCTCGGCGACATCCACGACCAGTGCGAGGAGTCCACCTACGACGCGGCCGTGGCCATCGAGAGCTCCGGTTACATGGACCGCGAACGGCTCTTCACCGTCGTCGCCAAGGCGCTGCGCCCCGGCGGCTGGTTCGGCATCCAGGAGCACTTCCTGTGCCGGCCCGAGTGGACCTCGTTCATCGACAGCTACTACAAGACCCGGCTGGGCACCCTCGCCGAGTACATCTCGGCCGCCCGCGCGGCCGGCTTCGAGCTGGAGCAGGACGAGGACATCACCGACCGGGTCGCGGAGTTCTGGGTCCAGTCCATGGCCTGGACCACCGCCGAGCTGGACCGGGCGCACCGGACGGGCGAGGCGTCCCCGTTCACGGTGGACCGGCTGCACGAATCCGCACTCACCCACGGGAAGCTCTTCCGGGCCTGGCGCGATCACGCCGTCGAGACCCGGCTGCTGCTCTTCCGGATGGAGGGCAACTGAGCATGGTCGTACCCCACGGCGCCCCGCCGCGCGCCTCGGCGATCGGCTGGCGGCTGCCCCCCTTCTACTGCCCGATCGCGCCCGCCCTCCACCCGCGGCGCGACGAGCTCGAACGGCGCGCGATCGACTGGCTGGACGGCACCGGCATCTTCCGCGACGCCACGGACCGCGCCTGGAACATCGCCACCCACAGCGCCGACTTCAGCTGCCGGATGATCCCCCACGGGAGCGACGAGCCGCTGCTGCTGTTCATCGAGTGGAACCACTGGGCCTTCGCGCTCGACGACCTCTGGCACGACACCGGTGCCGCGGACATCAACACCGCGCACATCGTCGACCTGAACGCCCGGATCTCCCGCTGTCTGGAGGCGCCCGGCTCCGCCATGCTCGGCAGCTCGCCCTTCGACATCGCCCTGGAGGACCTCGCGGCCCGGACCCGCGCCCGGGCCACCCCGGTCCAGCTCCGCCGGGTGGCCGAGGGGCTGCGCGACTGGCTGTTCGGCGCCTCCTGGCAGGTCAGCAATATCGAACGCCGGGTCATGCCCACGCTCTCCGACTACGTCGCCCTGCGGCCCTCGATCAACGGCACCCGCTTCTCGCTCGCCTGGAGCGAGATCGCCAACGGCTTCGAGGTCCCCGATGCCGACCTGGCCGCCGCGCCCGTCCAGGCCCTCACCGAGGCCGCCGGGTTCGTCGTCAGCTGTGACAACGACCTCTTCTCCTACGCCAAGGAGGACGACCACGAGACCACGGACCAGAACATCGTCAACGTCCTCGCCCACCACAACGGCACCTCCCATGAACAGGCGCTCACGGAAGCCCTCGCCATAAGGGACCGTGCCATGACCCTGTTCCTGACCCTGCGCGAGCGGATCGCCCGCGACGCGGGCCCCGATCTGACCCGCTACCTCGAAGCGCTGGGCCACTACATCGCCGGCTGCATCCGGTGGATGAACGCGGCCCCCCGCTACGCCAGCCCCCGGAACCGGTACGACCTTCCGGTACCGGGGGCGACCTACGGCATCACCTGGCGGGAGACGCCCAGCGACCCGGCGACCGGCCCGCTGCCCATACCGTCCGCCGCCTGGTGGTGGGACCAGCTCGACGCCCTGACTCACTCACCGCGGAACCACCGGACCAACGACCCCCACCAGGACCGGCGCGGCCGTCCGGCGGAGGAGGCCGCGGCCGGCGGGCCCGGGATACGCGTCGGGCGGTCGGTGGCCGGGCTCTGACCCTCGGCGGGTGCGTCGGCCCCCTCCCGCTCCGACGGCGCGTCCGCCGGCTCGGGAGGGGCGGCCGGCTGCGGAGCCGCCGCCGTGAACGCCACCGGAAGCTCCACCAGATGACGGGACATCAGCGCGGAGACCCAGCGCAGTTCGGTCTCGGCCACCGCGAGCCGGACGTCGGGGAGCCGGGTCATCAGCGCGTCGATGCCCGTGTCCGCGATGGCCCGGCCGATGTCCTGGCCGGGGCACTCATGGGCGCCACCGCTGAAGGCCAGGTGCGAGCGGTTGCCGTGGACGGGGGTCGTGGGGTCGGGCCGGATCGCCGTGTCCACGTTGGCCGCGGCCAGGCCCAGGACGAGGGCGTCCCCGGCCTTGATCTTGTGCCCGGCGAGCTCGGTGTCCTGGGTCGCCCAGCGGCCGAGGATCGTGGTGAACGGCGGTTCGTCCCACAGGGTCTGCTCGACCGCGTCGGGCAGCGTCATATGACCGCCGGCCAGGTTGGCGCGGCACCGGGGGTCGGTCAGCACCATCCGCAGGGTGTTGGCGATCAGGTTCGCCGTGGTCTCGAAGGCGGCGATGAGCACCAGCCGCAGGTGCTGCTGGACCTCCTCGTCGGACAGCTTGGCGGGGTGCTCCAGCAGCCAGCTGGTGAAGTCGGGCCCCGGCTCGGCGTGCTTGCGGGCCACCGTCCGGTGCAGCGCCTCCTGGACGAAGGCGTTGCTGCGGACCGCGGTCTCGGTGCCCTTGATCATGTCCCGGGCGGCCTGCACCAGTTCGGGGCTGTACTCCTCGTGCATGCCGAGGAGCTGGGTCATCACCATCATGGGCAGCGGTTCCGCGAAGGCGTGCACCAGGTCGGCGCCGCCCGACGCGCAGAACTCGTCGATCAGTTCGTTGGCGAACCGGGTGATGTACCGGCGGACGCCCCGCCGGTCGAACCGGGCGATGGAGTCGTTGATGGCGCCGCGCCACCGCTCGTGCGCCTGCCCGTCGGCCATGGAACAGATCGGCTGCCAGGTGGCGATGGGGGCCAGCGGATGCTCCTGGCCGATCCGGCCCTCGCGCATCGCCCGCCAGATCCGCGAGTCGCGGGAGAACCGCGACGGAGTACGGGTGACGTCCAGGTTCTCCCGGTAGCCGAGGATCAGCCAGGCCGGGACGTCCCCGCTGAGCAGGACGGGCGCCACGGCACCGTGCCGCTCGCGCAACTGCTCGTACAGTCCCATGGGATCGGCCTCGGCGGCCGGTCCGTACAACCGGGCGACACCACCGTCCCCGTAGGCGTGGGCCGGGCACCGCGGCGGCGGCGCCGGCTGCGCGGAGTCGGCGCGGGTGTGCTCGTCGGGAGGGGTCACTGTGGCTCCGGGGTGGTGTGTGCGAGGCTGTACAGGTACCGCATGAGCGTCATCAGGGCGTCCCGGCAGGAGGCGCGGCTGCGGGCGTCGCAGGTGAAGATCGGTACGGACTCGGGGAGGTCCATCGCCGCCCGCAGTTCCGGGACGGGATGGACGGGGGCGCCGGGGAAGGTGTTGACGGCGACCACGAACGGCACACCGCGCTCCTCCAGGATCCCCACCACTTCGTAACTGACCTCCAGACGACGGGTGTCGAGGAGGACCACCGCGCCCAGGGCGCCCTCGAAGAGGCCGTCCCAGAGAAACCAGAAGCGCTCCTGCCCAGGCGTGCCGAACAGGTACAGCACCAGTTGTTCGTTGATGCTGATGCGGCCGAAGTCCATGGCCACGGTGGTCTCGTTCTTGTGCTCGATCCCCGCGATGTCGTCCACGCCGACGCCGGCCTGGGTCATCGTCTCCTCGGTGGTCAGCGGTCTGATCTCGCTCACCGCGCCGACCAGGGTGGTCTTGCCCACCCCGAATCCGCCCACGATCACGACCTTCACCGCGGCCGCGGCGGTGGCCGGGAGGATGTCCTCCCTCCGGGGACCGGCGTGGGGGTCAGAGGTTTTGTAGTCCATGCATCACCGCCTCCAGGAGGCTTACGTCAGGAAGGGCAGCGACGGGGACCGGTGGTCTGGCTTCCACATGACCGCGGGTGAGCAGGTCCGTGAGCAGAATGGTCACCGTGCTGACGGGCAGCGTGAGGTAAGCGGATATCTCGGCGACGGACAGCGGATAGTCGCACATGCGTACGATCGTTTCGTGCTCGGGCTGGAGACCGGGGTCGGTCTCCGTACGGGCGACGATCAGAGTCACCAGGTCCAGCCTGGTGACCCCCGTCTTCGCGTCGCCGCAGCCCTTGGTGACGATGTACAACCGGTCCGGATTGCCGGGATCCCACGCCCTTTCGGGTTTGCTCATGCCACCGGCCCGGTGACGCGCGGGGGACTGGTGAGGTGTTCCCCGATCCGGGCCACCAGGTCGCGCATCCGCTGTCCCATCAGCCCGGCGTCGACGTCGTCGTCGGCGAGCACCGCCAGGTAGGCACCGGCTCCGGCCGCCATGAGGTAGAAGAAGCCGCCGTCGACCTCGATCACCACCAGGTGCATCTGCCCGTTGCCGTGCGGGAATTCGGCCGCCACCGCGGTGGAGAGGCTCTGCAGTCCGGCGCAGGCGGCGGCCAGGCGGTCCGCGGCGTCGGTGTCCGTGCCGTGCTGAGCCATGCGCAGACCGTCCGAGGACAGCACGATCACGTGCCGGGTCTGGGGCACGCTGGATGCCAGATCCTTGAGCATCCAGTCCATGTTGAACCGCTGCTGCGTCACTTGGCTACTCTTTCTCGTCTGACGGGTGATCACTGTTCTGTCCCCGGTCGCCCTCCGGAGCGTCGCCCTTGAGGGCGTTGGTGAAGGCTGCCAGCCACATGCCCGGCTGGGTGGGCTCGGACTCCGGCGCCGGCCGCGGCGCGGGCTCGGCGGGGGCGACCGCCGCCGCGCGGGCGGCCATGCCCAGGGCGCGCCGCCGGCGCTGCGGGAGCCCGTTGGCGGTCTGCGTATCGGCGGCCGGGGTCTCCATCAGCGGCGGCGGGTCGGGCAGCGGACGGCCGGGCTTCTTGCGGACCTTGGGGGGCGGCAGCGTGGCGGCCCGGGCGATCTCGCCGCCGGGGGTGGCGCTGGCGGTCACCAGATCGGTGGGGACGATCAGCACGGCGCGCACGCCGCCGTACGCCGAGGGCCGCAACGACACCCGGAAGCCGTAGTTCTTCGCGAGCCGGCTGACGACGGCCAGGCCCAGGCGGGGGGTCTCGCCCAGGTCGTTGAGGTCGAAGCCGCGGTCCGCGAGCTCCAGCACCGCGTCGGTGCGCCGCCGGGTCTCGTCGGTGAGGCCGACGCCGGCGTCCTCGATCTCGATGGCGACGCCGGACTGGATCTCGACGGCCGTCAGGTGCACCCGGGTCTCGGGCGGGGAGTAACGGGTGGCGTTGTCGAGCAGTTCCGCGGCGGCGTGGATGACCGGCTCGACGCCCGGTCCAGTGATGGCGACGTCGGCGACGGAGTGCAGGTCGACCCGGCGGTAGTCCATGATCCGGGACATGGCGCCGCGCAGCACGTTGTACAGCGGCACCGGGTTCTTCCACTGGCGGCCGGGGCGGGAGCCGCCGAGGACGGCGATGCTGTCCGCGAGCCGGCCGATCAGGGCGGTCCCGTGGTCGAGGTGCAGCAGGTCGCTGAAGACCTCGGGGGTGTTGCCGTGCCGGTCCTCCATCTCCCGGAGGTCGGTGGCCTGTTGGTGGACGATCGCCTGCACGCGTCGCGCGATGTTGACGAACGCCCGGTGGGCCGAGTCGCGCAGGCCCTCCTCCGCCTGGACCGCGTCCACCACGAAGCGGATGACCGCGCGGTGTTCGGCGGCGAACGGCGAGTTGTCCGAGGGGGACGGCGCGACCTCGCGCACCACCTCGTCGGCGGCGGCGCCGACCTGCAGCAGCCGCACCGCCCTCGGCAGCAGATCACTGGCCAACCGCGCGGTGGACGACTCCTGTTGGGCGAGCTGGTGCCGGAGAACGGCCTCCTGTTCCGCGCACCGGCGGCGCAGGGAGTTGATCACGCGGCCACGGCGGGCCGCTTCCGACGAGGTGAGGGCGACCGCCACGGTCGCCGCCGTACCGCACCAGGCCGTCGGGGTACGGACCTCAAGTGGGGCCAGCAGGGCAGCGGTGGCGGTGCAGACCGCCAGCACTACAGGGGGGACCAGCCATATGAGGGAGGAGGCGGGCCGCCTGACTTGAGGTGACGATCCAGTACCAACCATCGAGTTCCTCGGGGCTTGGGGGAATGAGTCGGGAGACGACGTGGGACTTCTGGGGAGGTGTCGCCGCCGGTGCCCGACATGGGGGTGGGGACAGGGCCGAGGTTCCCGGATTCCCCGGCGTCTCCCCGGGTTCGCCGGGGTTCTCCGGTCGCGTCGGCGCGGCGGTCGGCGGCAGCGTGCCGCAGTCGCCACGACCGCTGCGGGAATGGAGCGTAGCCTGTCGCGCGGTCTTGCGGCGCGAAGTTGTCATATTCGCGGAAAGGGCTGACGAGCGAATTCGAAAGGCATCACAATGGCCCCGGGGTCGCATTTTCGAAAACATTTTTGAGTGGCCTGAAAATGCGTTCGGGATGATCGGCGGATCATGCTCTCGGGTGGTCCGTCCGACGAACCCTTCCCCCGGCGTCCGGACGTCCGGCTAGGCTCGCTCCACCACACTCATACGGGAGACACGTCATGACGCGGCAAGAGCACGAACGGCGCCCGTACACCGCCCTGTTCGAGCGCGACCAGGAGGTGGCCGTCGCGGAGCGGGCCATGGCGGCCCTGTGCGGGGAGACGGACGGGAACGGCCCCGCGGCCGGCGGGCTCCTGCTGTTCAGCGGCGAGGCCGGGGTCGGCAAGACGGCGCTGCTCGGCGAGATGCGCCGGCTGGCCGTCGACCGGGGCGGCTGCACCGTGCTCTCCGCCCGCGGCGGCGAGCAGGCCCAGTCCGTCCCCTTCCACGTCGTACGGCAGTTGCTGCAACCCGCCCTGGCGCCCATGGAGGAGCGGCAGCGGCGGGAGATGCTCGGCGAGTGGTACGACATCGCGGGCCCCGCGCTCGGCATCGCGCCGCCGGTCGGCCCGCAGGCCGACCCCCAGGGCGTCCGCGACGGACTCGACTGGCTGGTCACGCAGTTCGCGCTGACGAAGGAGCGGCTGCTCCTGATCGTCGACGACGCGCACTGGGCCGACGCGGCGTCGCTCGCCTGGCTGACGTCCTTCGCCGTCCGGCTGACCGACCTGCCCATCCTGCTGGCCGTCGCCTACCGGCCGGAGGAACTGCCCGCCCACTCACCGGCGTTCGCCGACCTGGTCAAGGGCCGCGGCAACCGCCCGGTCACCCTGCACCCGCTGACCCCGGGCGCGGTGGCCGAGCTGGTGCGCACCGCCATGGGCCGGGACGCCGACGACCCGTTCTGCCGCGAGGTCTGGGCCGTCACCGGCGGCAACCCCTACGAGGCCGTCGAGCTCGTCGCCAAGGCCCGGGACCGCAGCCTGCGCCCGATGGAGGAGTCCGCCGCCCTGCTGCGCGAACTCGGCGCCGCCGCCCGCGGCAGCGGCCTGGTCGCCCGGCTGGAGCGGCTGGGCAACGCGACCACCCGGTTCGCCTGGGGCGCGTCGGTGCTCGGCACGGAGATCCCGGTCCGGGTGGCGGCCATGCTGGCCGGAATGAGCCCGGCCGAGGGCGCCGTCTGCGCCGACCGGCTGCGCGAGGCCCGCATCCTCACGGGCGTCACCGACCTGGAGTTCGTCCACCCGCTCATCGCCACCGCCGTCTACCGGGCCATCCCGGACGCCGCCCGCACGGCCATGCACGGGCTCGCCGCTTGGGCGGTCACCAACGCGGGCCACGGCCCGGCCGCCGCCTCGCGCCACCTCCTGGAGGTCCACCCGGACGGCGACCCCGACCTCGTCCGGCAGCTGCGCGAGGCCGCCCGCGAGCACCTGGCCGTCGGCGCCCCCGAGGCGGCGCAGCGCTGTCTCGAACGCGCCCTGGCCGAGCCGCCCCCGGAGGAGGACCGGGCGGAGGTGCTCTACGAGCTCGGCTGCTCCGCCCTGCTGACCTCGCCGCCGACCACCATCAACCACCTGCGGTCGGCCCTCTCGCTCTCCGGCCTGCCCAAGGACCTGCGCGTCGACGCCACCTACCGGCTCTCCCAGGCGTACGCGCACAACAGCCAGCTCACCGAGGCCGCCGAAGTGGTGGCCGAGCACGCCGTCCACACGCCCGACGGCCCCGGCCGGATGCGCCTCCAGGCCGCCCACTTCCTCTGGAAGGGCATCCAGCTGGAGGAGGAGGGCGCCCACACCCGGTCCCGGGAGATCGCCGGCCTGACCGAGCGGCTCAGCGGACGGGACAACGCGGAGCGGGCCCTGCTCGCCCTGCGGGCCTTCGACGCCATGATCCAGGGCGAGGACGTGCTCCAGGTCATCGAGCTGGCCGACCGCGTCCTGGTGGACGGGCGGCTCGCCGACGGCATGGGCTGGACCAACACCGAGTGGGGCTTCGAACTGCCCAGCATCATCGGCATCACCTACGCCTTCAGCGACCGGCTGGACCGGGCCGAGGAGCTCTTCGGCGAGGCGGTCCGGGAGTTCGAGATCTCCGGCTGGCGCGGTGGACACCTCGCCTTCGCCCACGAGTTCCTCGGCCTCGTCCACCGCAGGCGCGGCGATCTGCGGCGCGCCGAGAGCTTCCTCCGCGACGGCCTCAAGCTCGCCGACCGGCTGGGGCCCGGTGTGCCCATCCAGTGGGACGGCAGCTGTCTGCTGATCGACACCCTGCTGGCCAAGGGGGACGTCGTGGAGGCCCAGGCCGTGGCCGAGAAGTACTCGTTCGGACCGCCCTACCCGCCCGCCATGGTCATGCCGGACGCCGCCTGCGTGGTGGGCCGGCTGCTGCTCGCCCTCGGCCGCACCAAGGAGGCGATCGCCGAGCTGGAGGCGGCGGGCCACCGCCTGGAGGAGCGCGGCAGGCACAACGTGATGTGGGCGCCCTGGTCGCTCGACCTGGCCACCGCCGTGGCGGCCGAGGACCCGGAACGGGCCAAGGAGCTCGCCGACCGGTCCCTCCGGTACGCCATGCGGTTCGGCACCGACACGGCCATCGGGGAGGCCCTGCGCCGGTCCGCGTCCCTCGTCGGCCCGGCCGAGGCACTGCCCCGGCTGGAGCAGGCCGTCCAGCACCTGGTCCGGTCCCCGTGCCGCTACGAGTACGCCCGCGCCCTGGTCGACCAGGGCACCGCGCTGCACCGGGCGGGCCGCGGCGGCGAGGCCGGGGCGCCGCTCCGCGAGGGCCTGCGGCTGGCCGGGGAGTGCGGCGCGGACGAGCTCGCCGGCACCGCCCGCGCCGAGCTCACCGCCCTCGGGGAGGCGCCCGGCACGGACTGAGCCGTACGGGCTGTCCGGGCCCGGCGGGATGTGCCCCCGCCGGGCGCCGGGATGCGATCTCCGCCCCACCGGGGTGCCATGGAAGAAACCACGAGGTGGAGGACGTCATGGCGCATGCGGTGTGGAGCGGTGCCCTCACCTTCGGGCTGGTGGCTCTGCCGGTCCAGATGTTCTCGGCGACCGAGAGCCACACCATCCGCTTCAACCAGCTCCAGCGCGGCACCTCCGACCGGGTCCGCAACAAGCGGGTGAACGAGCGCACGGGCGAGGAGGTGCCGCTCGCGGAGATCGTCAAGGGGTACGACATGGGGGACGACTACGTCGTCGTCGAACCCGGCGAGCTGGACGAGATCGCCCCCGGCCGGTCCAAGGCCCTGGAGATCAGCGGCTTCGTCGACCTGGACACGATCGACCCGATCTTCTTCGACAAGACGTACTACCTGGGCCCGAAGAGCAAGGAGTACGCCAAGGTCTACGCCCTGCTGCACGAGGCGCTGTCCCGGTCGCGCCGGGCCGGGATCGCCACCTTCGTGATGCGCAACCGCGAATACCTGGTCGCCGTGAAGGCCGAGGGCGACATCCTGACCCTGCACACCCTCCACTGGGCCGACGAGATCCGCGACCCCCGCACCGAGATCGGCACGCTCCCGCAGAAGGAGAAGGTCGCCGAGCGGGAACTGGCCACCGCGGTCCAGCTCGTCGAGGCGCTGAGCGTGGACTGGGACCCGGAGACCTACCACGACACCTTCCAGGAGAAGGTCCTCGAACTCGTCCAGGCGAAGCGGGCCGGCGGGACCGTGGAGAAGAGCGAGCCGGCGCCGCGGTCGACCAATGTCATCGACCTCATGGGCGCGTTGCAGGCCAGCATCGACAAGGCCAGGACCGGCACCGGCCGGGCGGCCGCCGCGCCGCCGGAGCCGACGCCGCCCGTCCAGTTGAAGGAGGCGGCCGAGAAGCGGCGCACGCGGCAGGCCGCGAAGAAGTCCGCCGCCGCCGAGCTGGACGGGCTCAGCAAGAGCGAGCTCTACCAGCGGGCCACCGAGGCCGGCGTCCCCGGCCGTTCCTCGATGAGCCGCGAGGAGCTGGTGAAGGCGCTCTCGGCGGCACCGTCCGGCGGCGGCCGGCGCAAGAAGAGGGCGTCCTGAGGGACGGCGCCGCCGTGCCCGCCGCACCCGGCCGTCAGACGGTGGAGATCGAGGGCCACCGCCTGTCCCTCTCGCACCTCGAACGGGTGCTCTTCCCCGCCTCCGGCCACACCAAGGCCCAGGTCCTGCACTACTACGCCCAGGTCGCCCCCATGATGCTGCCGCACATCAGCGGCCGTCCCGCGTCCTTCGTCCGGGCCCCCGAGGGACCGGCCGGCGAGAGCTGGGTCGCCAAGAACCCGCCCCCCGGGGCGCCCGACTGGGTGCCCCGCGCCACCGTCACGCACCGCGACGGGACCACCGAGCAGGTGGTGATCGACTCGATCGCCGCACTCGTCGCGATGGCGAACCTCGGCGCCTACGAGGTGCACGTCCCCCAGTGGACGGCCGCCGCCGGACGCGACGCCCACGACCGCCTCGTCCTCGACCTCGACCCCGGCCCCGGCACCGACCTCGTCGTCTGCTGCCGCGTCGCCGAACGCCTCCGCCAGCTCCTCGACGACGACGGCCTCACCGCCTCCCCCGTCGTCTCCGGCTCCAAGGGGCTCCACCTCTACGCCCCCATCCACCCCGCCCCCGGCCGCGAGGTCAGCGCCTACGCGAAGGCGCTCGCCGCGCGGATGATGGGCGAGCATCCCGGGCTGGTCGTCGTGTCGATGGCCAAGCTGGAGCGGCGGGGGAAGGTGCTCATCGACTGGTCCCAGAACGCGAGCGCCAAGACGACTGCTGCGCCGTACACGGTGCGGTTGCTGGAGGAGCGGCCCGGGGTGGCCGCTCCTGTGACGTGGGATGAGGTGGGGGCTTGCAGGGAGCCGGGGGATTTGGCGTTCACGCCGGAGGATGTGGTGGGGAGGGTGGGGGAGTTGGGGGATTTGTTGGGGGCGTTGGTGCGGGAGGGGGTGCGGGGGAGGGTGTTGTGAGGGGTGCCCCGGTCCCTCCCCTTCGCCGATTCCTGGGGGCAAGCCCCCAGCCCCCTGAAACCGCGCTGCGCGCGGTTGTCCTCAAACGCCGGACGGGCTGAAGTGTGCGCCCGGGCGCGAAATCCAGCCCGGCCGGCGATTGAGGCCGCGCGCCGCAGGCGCGCTCAGGAGGGTGCGGGGGCGCAGCCCCTGCAGAAACGGTGAAATGGGGGTGCCCCCTCTGGGGGAGGGCCCGGGGCTCACTTCCCCCGCACCCACCCCAGCAACTCATCAAGCCCCCACGCAGTGATCACCCGCTCCACCGGCACCCCGCACTCCTCCGCCCGAGCACACCCCAGCACCTGCCAGTCCAACTGCCCCGGCGCATGCGCATCGCTGTCGATGGAGAACAGCACCCCCGTCTCCAGCGCCAGCCGGACGAGCCGCCGAGGCGGATCCAGCCGGTCCGGCCGGCTGTTGATCTCGACGGCGGTGCCGAAGCGCGCGCAGGCGGTGAAGACGAGCTCCGCGTCGAAGACGGACTCGGGCCGCTTGCCGCCGACGAGCCGCCCGGTGCAGTGGCCGAGGACGTCGACCAGCGGATTGGCCACCGCGGCGACGAGCCGCCGGGTCATGCTGTCGGCGTCCATCCGCAGCTTGGAGTGGACGGAGGCCACGACGACGTCGAGCCGGTCGAGCAGCTCGTCCTCCTGGTCGAGGGAGCCGTCGGGGAGGATGTCGCACTCGATGCCGGTGAGGAGCCGGAAGCCGTCGCCGAGCCGGTCGTTGACCTCGGCGACGACGTCGAGCTGCTGCCGCAGCCGCTCGGGGGAGAGCCCGCGGGCGATGGTGAGCCGGGGGGAGTGGTCGGTGAGGACGGCCCACTCGTGGCCGAGGTCGCGTGCCGCGCGGGCCATGACGTCGATGGGGCTGCCGCCGTCGGACCAGTCGGAGTGCAGGTGGCAGTCGCCGCGCAGGGCGGCCCGCAGGGTTTCGCCGCCCGAGGTGAGGGGCCGGCCTGCCTCCTCCTCCAGCCGGGCGAGGTAGCCGGGCAGCTCGCCGCGCAGGGCCTCGGCGACGACGCCGGCCGTCTTCGGGCCGATGCCCTTGCGGTCGGTGAGCGTTCCGGACTCGGAGCGGCGGCGCACCTCGTCCGCGGGCATCGCGGAGATCACGTCGGCGGCCGTGCGGAAGGCCTGGACGCGGTAGGTGGGGGCGCGGTCGCGTTCGAGGAGGAAGGCGATGCGTTCCAGGGCCTCCACGGGGTCCATGACGTGTCCCTCCGGGGTTCAGATCCGTCGCAGGGCGGCCGGCGGCAGGTATTCGCGGACGAGCGTCCGGTGCCACCAGGCCCCGGAGTCGCGCAGTTCGCGCCAGGTGGTGAAGCGGTAGAGGTAGAGCCGGGCGCGGACGTGGGCGGGCGGGGCGTGGGGGAAGGGGTTGTGGCGCAGCAGCCGCAGGGTGTCGCGGTCGCCGAGGAGCAGGCGTTCGACGAACGGTCCGAACCAGTCACTGGCGTAGGCGGGGGAGATCCCGGCGAACCACATCAGCCAGTCGAGCCGCAGATGCCAGGGGGCGAACTGCCGGGGGAGGCGGCGTGGGTCGCCCGGCTTGCCCTTGAAGCCGTACTCCTTCCACTCGGTCCCCGGGCCGAGCGTGGTGTCCGAGGTGCCCTCGACGACCACCTCGTAGCGGCTCCGGTTGACGCTGCCGAAGGCGCCGTAGGTGTTGACCAGGTGGAAGGGGTTGAAGGACATGTTCATGCGCTGGCTCCGGGAGAGCAGGTTGCGCACCGGCCACCAGCTGAGCACGGCGACGAGGACGGTCACCGCGAGGACCAGGACCTCGTACCAGACGGGGGCCGCGGGGGCGGGGGAGTGGCGGGGCAGGGAGAACAGCTCGGCCATGGCGTCGCCGTCGACGGCGGCGAAGGCGAGGACGATGGTCACCCAGTTGAGCCAGGCGAAGTTGCCCGAGGCGACCAGCCAGAGCTGGGTGACGATGACCAGCCCCGCGGCGACGCTCGCCACCGGCTGCGGGGCGAAGAGCCCGAAGGGCACCACGAGCTGGGCGACGTGGTTGGCGGCGGTCTCCACCCGGTGCAGCGGCCGGGGGAGCCGGTGGAAGAACCAGCTCAGCGGGCCCGGCATGGGCTGGGTCTCGTGGTGGTAGTACAGGCAGGTCAGGTCGCGCCAGCAGCGGTCGCCGCGCATCTTGATCAGCCCGGCGCCGAACTCGACCCGGAAGAGCAGCCAGCGGAACAGGAACAGCACCAGGACCGGGGGGTCCGTCCGCGCGTTGCCCAGGAACACCGCCAGGAACCCGGCCTCCAGCAGCAGGGACTCCCAGCCGAAGCCGTACCACGTCTGGCCGACGTTGACGATCGACAGATAGAGCCCCCACAGCGCCGCCCACATCAGCATCGCGGCCCACAGCGGCACCAGGTCGGCCGCACCGGCCACCACCGCGGCGGACAGCAGCGCCCCGCCCCAGGCGCAGGCGGCGAAGAAGCGGTCGGAGTAGTGGAGCCGGAACAGGCTGGGGGCCCCGCGCGCCGGGACGTACGCCAGGAAGCGGGGGACGGGCAGCATGCCGCGCTCCCCGATGAGGGCCCGGAACTGGAGGGCGGCGGAGGCGAAGGCGACCAGGTAGAGAGCGGCGAGCGAGCGCTGGAGGACCAGCCGGCTCAGCCAGTACCCGGATGCCGTGAACCACTCCATGGCCGTCGCACTCCTCGGATCCCCGCGGACCGACGTGTCCCCCTTTCCCCGCGGTTCATGCACCCCCGGCAAGGGGACCTCGCACACCCCTCCCGACCGTGCAGTCACATCGAAGAAACGGGCAAAAGGTGGCAGAGTGAATCTATGGTTGATCGGGGAGCGACGCCTGCCTCCGGAGCGCTGCCGGACGACTGGCCCGCCCGCCCGGAGCTGAGCCTCGCCCTCAACCGCGTCGGCACCTTCGACTGGGATCTCGTCAGCGGGCGGCTCCACCTCGACCCGATCGCCCTGGAGCTCTTCGGCATGCCGCCGGACGACTTCCACGGGAAGATCAGCGACCTCGCGGGCCGGGTGCCCCGGTCCGACGCCGCCCGGCTCGACGCGCTGGTGGCGCGGGCCCTGAAGGACGGCAGCGAGGGCTACGGCGCGTACCACCGGGTGCGGTGCCCCGAGGGGCTGCGCTGGACGTACGCCCAGGGGCACATCGAACGGGACGCCGACGGCCGGCCCCGCCGGATCATCGGCATCCTCCGGGACGCCACCCGGGAGCTCCGGCAGGCCGAACGGCCGGGCGAGCCGAACGGCGACCGCCGCCACCAGACCACCGTCGTGGAGACCATCACCGCGGCCCTCGCCCACGCCAGGACCGTCCAGGACGTCATCGACTTCTTCAAGGACGCCCGGGCCGTGGAGCACCTCGGCTCCGACCTCCTGGTCCTCGGCCTGATCGACTCCGGCCGGGTCCACCTGGTCGCCGAGGGCCCGTCCGAGCACTTCATCCCGGGCACCCGCTACACCCGGATCGACGACAACTTCCCGATGAGCGAGGTCATCCGCACGCTGACCCCCCGCTTCATCGAGTCCCGCGAGGAGTGGGCCCGCTGCTACCCCTGGCTGTGGGAGCGCATCAAGGGCATCGGCATCGCCTCGGCCGCCTATCTGCCGCTGATCGCCCAGGCCAAGCCCATCGGCGCGCTCGGCCTCCTCTACCGGGACGCGCGCGGCTTCACCCAGCAGGAGCGCAACCTCTTCATCGCGCTGAGCAGCAGCCTCGCCCAGAGCATCGCCCGCGCCATGCTCTTCGACCAGGAGCACGACCTGGCCGAGGGACTGCAGCAGGCCATGCTGCCCCGGCGCATTCCCGACGTGCCCGGCGCCCAGATCGCCGTCCGCTACCGGTCCGCCCGTATGGGCCGGGACATCGGCGGCGACTGGTACGACGTGATCCCGCTGCCCGGCGGCCGGGTCGGGGCGGTCATCGGCGACGTCCAGGGGCACGACACCCACGCCTCGGCCGTCATGGGCCAACTGCGCATCGTCCTGCGCGCCTACGCGGCCGAGGGGCATTCCCCGGCCACCGTCATGGCCCGGGCCTCGGCGTTCCTCCACGAACTGGACACCGACCGCTTCGCCACCTGCTCCTACGCCGAGGCCGACCTGACCACCGGGGCGGTGCACATGGTCCGCGCCGGGCACATCGACCCGCTGCTCCGGCACGCGGACGGCACCTGCCGCCGGCTGCCCGTCGCCGGCGGGCTGCCGCTGGGCCTCTCCGCGGAGTTCGGGCGGCTCGACCACCCGGTGACCACGGTGCAGCTCGAACCGGGCGAGACGCTGATGATGTTCACCGACGGCCTGGTGGAACAGCCCGGTTCGGACCTCGACGAGGGCATCCGGCTGCTCTGCGGGCTGGTCGAGGAGGGGCCCGACGATCTGCACGACCTCGCGGACCGGCTGTGCGACGTGGTCGAGGGACGTGTGGGCGAGGACGACATGGCCATCCTCCTGCTGCGCCGGCAGGGCGCCCCGTCCCGCCCGGGCGGACGCCTCCAGCAGCACATCGCCCCCTCGGACCCCGAGGCGCTGTCCGCCGCCCGCCATATGATCCGTACCGCGGTCCGGGCCTGGGGCGTGCGCGAACGGGCCGACGACATCGAGCTGGTGGCCGACGAGCTGGCGACCAACGCGCTGCTCCACACCGACGGCGCGGCCGTGGTGACCATCCGGATGGTTCCCGCGCGGGAGCGCCGGCTGCGTGTGGAGGTCGAGGACAAGTCCAGCGCCCTGCCGCGCCGGCGCGAACCGGGCGAGTCGGGCGTCTCCGGCCGGGGGCTGCTACTGGTGGACCGGCTGGCGGACGCCTGGGGGGTGGAGTCCCGGGGCAGCGGCAAATCCGTCTGGTGCGAGTTCGGCCTCGGCCCGGCGCCCGAGTCCCCGCCGCAGCCGGGGGCGCCGCGGCGCGGCCCCCGGTGACGGGAGGGCCGCGCCGGACGGGACCGCGGGGGTCCGTGACGGGGCTACCGCGTGGGGGCCGGCAGCCCATGAAGGGGTGTCACGTCGTCACATGGTCTTGAAGCTCTTGACGGGGAAGGGGAAGCCGTCCTTCATCTTCGTGCCCCAGTTGAGCGAGAAGACCCGGCCCTTGCAGTTGGTCTTGGAGTACATGTTCAGCATGAACCGGGTGTTGTTGTTGATCGAACGGGCGCCCACCGAGCGGCTGCTGGTGCAGTGGCGGGCCTGCGCCTCGACGCGGCCGTACCGGCCCTTGAAGTTCTCCTTCGACCAGACGCAGATGGAGTCCCGGTAACAACTGCCGGCCGCGGCCTGGGCGGGGGTCGTCATGACGCCCATGCCGATGACGCCGGCCGCGAGGGCGACGCCCGCGGAGCGGGTTATCCGGGCCTTGAGAACACTGCGACGCATGGTGCTTCTCCTTGTTCGGAAAGGGGCGACGGCTGACGCCTTGACGTCGCTTTCACGAACAGGCACGACACAAGCGGAACAAGCCGTCCCCCGACTGACATGTCCACACTCATTGAACCGTATGGAGTGATCACTGGTCACTCCGGCCCCATCCTGCCCACGGAACCCGCTGGTTACCGCCCCTCCGCTTCCGTCCCCACGCGCCCGCGTACGACCGGAGGCCGCCCGGCACCCATATGCCGCGAAGAGGCCAAGGTCACAGCCGCATCCTCTGCTGCCGGGCGCGCCCGACCCCCTAGCCTTCCCCCCATGACGGTCCTGCCCGAAGAAGGCTTCTCCCTGGCCGCCGAATTCCCGGACGCGACCCGCGAGCAGTGGCAGCGCCTCGTCGAGGGCGTACTGCGCAAGACGGGTACGGAAGCCGCCGGGACGGCGGCGGAGGACGCGCTCGCCACCGCCCTCCAGGACGGGCTGCGCACCCGCCCCCTCTACACGTCCGACGACACCACAACGGATCCCGGCCTGCCCGGCTTCCCGCCGTTCGTCCGCGGCGGCCGGCCCGAGGGAACCGCGGTCACCGGCTGGGACGTACGCCAGGCGTACGCCGACCCCGACCCCCGCCGCGCCAACGAGGCCGTCCTGGCCGACCTGGAGAACGGCGTCACCTCCCTCTGGCTCACCGTCGGCCCCTCCGGCATCCCGGCCGACGGACTCGGCACCGCCCTGGACGGCGTCTACCTCGACCTCGCCCCCGTCGTCCTCCACGCGGGACCCGAGTCCGAGGCCGCCGGCCGGGCCCTGCTGCGCGTGTACGAGGAGCGCGGCGTCCGGCCCGGCACGGCACCCCTGTCGCCCGGCAACCTCGGCGCCGACCCCCTGGGCACCCTGGCCCGCACCGGCACCGCCCCCGCCGACCCCGGCACCGACCTGGCGGTCCGCTGCGCCCGTGACTTCCCCGGCCTGCGCGCCCTCGTCGTCGACGCCCTGCCTCACCACGAGGCGGGCGCGTCCGCCGCCCAGGAACTCGGCTGCTCCCTCGCCACCGGCGTCGCCTACCTCCGCGCCCTCACCGCCGCGGGACTGGACATCGACGCGGCCTGCGGCCAGCTGGAGTTCCGCCTGGCGGCCACCGCCGACCAGTTCCTCACCATCGCCACCCTGCGCGCCGCCCGCCGCCTGTGGGCCCGCGTCACCGAGGTCAGCGGCGCGTCCCCGGCCGCCCGGGCCCAGCGCCAGCACGCCGTCACCTCACCGGTGATGATGACCCGTCGCGACCCCTGGGTGAACATGCTGCGCACCACCGTCGCCTGCCTCGGCGCGGGCGTCGGCGGCGCGGACGCCGTCACCGTCCTGCCGTTCGACAGCGCCATCGGCCTGCCGGACGGCTTCGCCCGCCGGATCGCCCGCAACACCTCGTCGATCCTGCTGGAGGAGTCGCACCTCGCCCGGGTCATCGACCCGGCGGGCGGCTCCTGGTACGTCGAGCGGCTCACCGACGAGCTCGCCCACGCGGCCTGGGCCTGGTTCCAGGAGATCGAACGGGCTGGCGGCCAGGAGGCCGCGCTGCGCTCCGGCCTGATCGCCGAACGCCTCGCCGTCACCTGGGAGACCCGGTCCCGGCGCCTCGCCACCCGGCGCGAACCCATCACCGGCGTCAGCGAGTTCCCGAACCTCGCCGAGCAGCCCGTGGAACGGGACCCCGCGCCCGTCCCGCCCGCCGGCGGCCTCCCGCGCGTCCGCCGCGACGAGGCGTTCGAGGCGCTGCGCGCCCGCTCCGACGCCCACGCGGCCACCACCGGCACCCGCCCCCGCGTCTTCCTCGCCGCCCTCGGCCCCGCCGCCGCCCACACCGCGCGGGCCGGGTTCGCGGCCAACCTCTTCCGGGCGGGCGGCATCGAACCCGTCCACGACCCGGTCACCGTCGACGCGTCCGATGCCGCCGAGGCGTTCCGCCGCAGCGGCGCGGCCGTCGCCTGCCTCTGCTCCAGCGACGCGGTCTACGCCGAGCAGGCCGGGGCCGTCGCCGCCGCCCTCAAGTCCGCCGGTGCGCGGCGGGTGTTCCTCGCGGGCCGCCCGGGGGACCGGCGGGACGACTGGCGGCGGGCGGGGGTCGACGCCTTCGTGGCCGCGGGCGACGACGCGGTCGCCCTCCTCTCCTCCGTCCTCGACCAGCTGGGAGTGGCGTGATGCGCATCCCCGACTTCTCCGACATCGACCTGGGACCGGCGGACCCGCGGACGCCGCTCTCCGCCGACGCCGGGCAGTGGCGGGCGGCCCTGAAGGAGAACACCGGCCGGAGCGCCGACGACCTGCTGTGGGAGACCCCGGAAGGGATCGGCGTCAAACCCCTGTACACCGCCGAGGACCTGCACGGCCTGGACTTCCTCGGGACGTACCCCGGCATCGCGCCCTATCTGCGCGGCCCCTACCCGACGATGTACGTCAACCAGCCGTGGACCATCCGGCAGTACGCCGGCTTCTCCACCGCCGAGGAGTCCAACGCCTTCTACCGCCGCAACCTCGCGGCCGGCCAGAAGGGCCTCTCCGTCGCCTTCGACCTGCCCACCCACCGCGGCTACGACAGCGACCACCCGCGCGTCACCGGCGACGTCGGCATGGCGGGCGTCGCCATCGACTCGATCTACGACATGCGGCAGCTCTTCGACGGCATCCCGCTGGACCGGATGAGCGTGTCGATGACGATGAACGGCGCCGTGCTGCCCGTCCTCGCGCTCTACATCGTCGCCGCCGAGGAACAGGGCGTACCGCCCGAGAAGCTGGCCGGGACCATCCAGAACGACATCCTCAAGGAGTTCATGGTCCGCAACACCTACATCTATCCGCCGACGCCCTCGATGCGGATCATCTCCGACATCTTCGCGTACACGTCGCAGCGGATGCCGCGCTACAACTCCATCTCCATCTCCGGCTACCACATCCAGGAGGCCGGCGCCACCGCCGACCTGGAGCTCGCCTACACCCTCGCCGACGGCGTCGAATACCTGCGGGCCGGGCTCGGTGCGGGGCTGGACGTCGACGCGTTCGCGCCCCGGCTCTCGTTCTTCTGGGCGATCGGCATGAACTTCTTCATGGAGATCGCCAAGATGCGGGCGGCCCGCCTGCTGTGGGCCCGGCTGGTCAAGCAGTTCGACCCGAAGAGCCCCAAGTCGCTGTCGCTGCGCACCCATTCGCAGACCTCCGGCTGGTCGCTGACCGCGCAGGACGTCTTCAACAACGTCACGCGCACCTGCGTCGAGGCCATGGCCGCCACCCAGGGCCACACCCAGTCGCTGCACACCAACGCCCTCGACGAGGCCCTCGCCCTGCCGACGGACTTCTCCGCCCGCATCGCCCGCAACACCCAGCTGCTGCTCCAGCAGGAGTCGGGCACCTGCCGGGTGATCGACCCGTGGGGCGGCAGCGCGTACGTCGAGCGGCTCACCCACGACCTCGCCCGGCGCGCCTGGCGGCACATCGAGGAGGTCGAGGCGGCCGGCGGCATGGCCAAGGCCATCGACGCGGGCATCCCCAAGCTCCGCGTCGAGGAGGCCGCGGCCCGCACGCAGGCCCGTATCGACTCGGGCCGGCAGCCGGTCATCGGCGTCAACAAGTACCGGGTGGACAGCGACGAGCAGATCGAGGTCCTCAAGGTCGACAACTCCTCCGTCCGCACCCAGCAGATCGAGAAGCTGCGACGGCTGCGCGCCGAACGCGACGAGACCGCCTGCCAGGACGCGCTGGACGCGCTCACCCGGGCCGCCGGCGGCGACGGCAACCTGCTGGAGCTGGCGGTGAACGCCGCCCGAGCCAAGGCCACCGTCGGGGAGATCTCGGACGCCCTGGAGAAGGTGTACGGACGGCACGCCGGCCGCATCCGTACCATTTCCGGTGTGTACAGGCAGGAGGCCGGATCGTCGTCCGGCGTGGAGCGCACCCGCGCGCTGGTCGAGGCGTTCGAGCGGGAGGAGGGCCGTCGCCCCCGCATCCTGGTCGCCAAGATGGGCCAGGACGGGCACGACCGCGGCCAGAAGGTGATCGCGACCGCCTTCGCCGACCTGGGCTTCGACGTGGACGTCGGCCCGCTCTTCCAGACCCCCGCCGAGGTCGCCCGGCAGGCGGTGGAGGCCGACGTGCACGTCGTCGGCGTCTCCTCGCTGGCCGCCGGCCACCTCACGCTCGTGCCCGCGCTGCGCGAGCAACTGGCCGAGGAGGGACGGGAGGACATCATGATCGTCGTCGGCGGAGTGATCCCGCCCCAGGACGTCCCGACGCTGCTGGAGATGGGCGCCACCGCCGTCTTCCCGCCCGGCACGGTGATCCCCGACGCCGCCCGCGACCTGCTGAAGACCCTCGCCGGGGTCCTCGGCCACGAGCTGTGAGCCGGGTCCGCTGATGGCGCGCGCGATCGACCTGGACGCCGTCGTCAAGGGCGTGCTCGACGGGAAGCGGGCCGCGGTCGCCCGCGCCATCACCCTCGTCGAGTCCACCCGCGCCGACCACCGGGACCTCGCCCAGCGGATGCTGGTCCAGCTGCTGCCGCACGCGGGCGCAGGCCGGCGGATCGGCGTCACGGGCGTCCCCGGCGTCGGCAAGTCCACCTTCATCGACGCCCTCGGCACCATGCTCACCGGCCTCGGCCACCGGGTCGCCGTGCTCGCCGTCGACCCGTCCTCCACCCGCACGGGCGGCAGCATCCTCGGCGACAAGACGCGCATGGAACGCCTGGCCGTCGATCCCGCCGCCTTCGTCCGGCCCTCGCCCACGGCCGGCACGCTCGGCGGCGTCGCCAGGGCGACCCGCGAGACCATCGTGGTGATGGAGGCCGCAGGTTACGACGTGGTGCTCGTGGAGACCGTCGGCGTCGGCCAGTCCGAGACCGCCGTCGCCGGCATGGTCGACACCTTCCTGATGCTCACCCTCGCCCGCACCGGCGACCAGCTCCAGGGCATCAAGAAGGGCGTCCTCGAACTCGCCGACCTCGTCGCCGTCAACAAGGCCGACGGCCCCCACGAACGCGACGCCAAGTCCGCCGCCCGCGAACTCGCCGGCGCCCTCCGCCTCCTCCGGTCCCCGGACGCCGCCTGGAACCCGCCGGTACTGACGTGCAGCGCCCGCGAGAACACCGGCCTGGACGTCCTCTGGGAGCGGCTGGAGCAGCACCGCAAGGTCCTCGACGCCACCGGCGAACTCGCCCGGCGGCGCAGCGACCAGCAGGTCGAGTGGGCCTGGTCCATGGTCCGCGACCAGCTCCTGGGCGAACTGCGGGCCCACGAGGGAGTCCGTGCGGTGACCCCGAACGTCGAACGGGCCCTGCGCGACGGCACATTGACGGCGACGCTGGCGGCGGAGCGGATCCTGGGGACGTTCCGGGGGCGGTGAGCGCGGGCCCGGCCGCGGGGGAGTGCCGATTACCCTGGCGGAATGACGATGCGCAAGGCCGCCCCCGTGAACGTCGACGCGATGCTCGACGACCTCAGAACGCTGGTCGACGTCGAGTCCCCCTCGCGCGACGTCGACGCCCTGACGGCATCGGCCAGGACCGTCGCCGCCGTGATCGGGAGCCGCCTCGGCGGCCGGGCCGTCCTCGTCGACAGCGACGCCGGGCCGCACGTCCACTGGTCGGGCGGCGGCACTCCCCGCGTGCTGATCCTCGGCCACCACGACACGGTGTTCCCGCTCGGCACCCTCGCCCGCCGTCCGTTCACTGTCGAGGGCGGGCACGCCACCGGCCCCGGAGTCTTCGACATGCTGGGCGGCCTGGTCCAGGCCGTCCACGGCCTGGCGGCACTCGACGACCTGTCGGGCGTCGAGATCCTGGTGACCGCCGACGAAGAGGTCGGCTCCCGCTCCTCCCGCGCCCTCATCGAGGAACGCGCCCTCGCCTGCGGCGCCGTCCTCGTCCTCGAAGGCGCCGCCGAGGGCGGAGCCCTGAAGACCGGCCGCAAGGGCTGCGGCACCTTCCGGGTCTCCATCACCGGCCGGGCCTCGCACGCCGGCCTCGAACCGGCGGCCGGCGTCAACGCCCTCGTCGAAGCCGCCCACCAAGTCCTGCACATCGCCGCACTCGACCGCCCCGAGTCCGGCACCACCGTCACCCCGACCGTCGCCTCCGCCGGAACCCTCGACAACGTCGTCCCCGCGGAGGCGACCGTCGTCGTCGACGTCCGCGTCGGGACGGCCGACGAGAAGGAACGCGTCGAATCCGCCTTCGCCGCCCTCACCCCCCACGTCGAGGGTGCGCTGATCACGGTCCAGGGGGCTGTCGGCCGTCCGCCGATGCCCGAGTCGGCATCGGCCGAGCTCTTCGCCCTGGCCCGGCAGTTGCTCCCCGGCCTCGACGGCACGGAGGTCGGCGGCGGCAGCGACGGCAACTTCACCGCCGCACTGGGCGTCCCGACCCTGGACGGCCTCGGGGCGGTCGGGGGAGGGGCCCACGCCGACCACGAGTACGTGCTGATCGACGCCATGGAGGAGCGGGCGCGGCTGGTCACCGGACTGGTGAACGCGATCCGGGAGGCGTAGGCGGAGCGCTCAACGAGGCGAGAGTGCTCAACGAGGGCTCCGCAGACCGGCGATGACCATGTGGATCAGCAGCTCGTAGCTCTCCTCCAGCTTCTCCGGAAGCCCGAAGGCCCCCTCCGCCTCCAGCACGGCGAAGCCGTGGAGGGCCGCGCGGAGGCAGCGGGTCGCGTGGACGGCCGCGGAGTCCTCCATGCCGTAGGCGCGGAGCGTGGCGGACACGATGTCGAGGAGCCGCTGTCCGGCGGCAGCCGTCCGGGGGGCGGGGCGGTGGACGAGCACGGCGTAGCGGTGGGGGTGGTCCTGGGCGTAGGCGCGCCAGGCGAGCATGAGGGCGCGGATCGCCTCGTCCGCGGAGCGGCCGAGGACGGCCCGGCCGACGCGGTCGGCGATGTCGTTCATGATCCGGGCGGACATCAGGTCGCGGAGCTCGGCGAGGTTGCGCACGTGCTTGTAGAGCGACGGGGTGGCGACCCCGGCCCGGCCGGCCACGGCGGACAGAGTGAGGGCGGTGGGGGAGTCCTCGTCGACGAGCCGCAGCGCGATGTCGACGACGGCGTCCGGGGACAGCGCGGCCCTAGGCACGGGCGGCCTCCCCGAGGAAGGCCAGCACGGCCCCGGCGACGCGCTCGGGGTACTGGACGTGCGGGTAGTGACCCGCGCCCTCGACCATCTCCAACCGCCCGATCCCGTCGGGCAGTTCCGCCACGATGCCCTCGCCCTCGGCCCGGGGGTCGGCCCAGTCCGGGTCGAGCGTGCCCTGCACGATCAGCACCCGGCACCGGACGGCGGCGAGCCGCGCGCCCGCGTCGGTCGGCGCCGACATACCCATCCTCCCGACGACGGCCATCCGGCCCGGCCTGCGCAGGTCGGCCTCCACGGCGGCGACGTGGGCGGCGAACCCGGCGGGCCTCGCGCCGGGGTACGCGTGGTGGAGGTAGCGCTTCCACAGCCCGACGCTGCGCAGGAGCCCGGCGCCCAGGAGCAGCGCCAGGCCCTTGCGGTAGCGGGAGTTGGAGAACAGGGCGCCCGCGTCGATCTTCTGCGCCCGGGTGAACGGGCAGATCCCGACGACGGCGTTGACGAGCCCGGGCTCCTCCGCCGCCGCGATCACGGCGGCCCCTCCCGCGAACGAGTGCCCCACGACGACGGCCGGCCCGCCCAAGTGCCGCACCAGGGCCAGCAGATCGCCCGCCACGTCGGTACGGGACCAGGACGTCCAGCCGGTGTCCGACCCGCCGTGCCCCCGCAGATCCGTACGGACGACCCGGAAACCGGCCGCCACGAGCCGGTCCGCCAGGCCGCGGTACGCGTCCCTGTTGTCGCCCATGCCGTGGGCGAGGACGATCAGCGGGCCCTCGCCGGCGGTCTCGTAGGCGATCCGTCCGCCGGGGACGGTCAGGTACTCGGGCATGGCGTCTCCGAAGCAGCAGCTAATATTTATAGCCGAAAAGCTAATGTCATTAGCCAGAGTTCGTCAAGGCCGTCGGGCGTGCCCTTCCTGCCGCTCCGGCCGCGTCCGGACCGCACCTTGCTCCCGGGGCGGCGCGTCCCGCCGCGAGGCCGAGCCGCACGGCGTGGTCTGCTTCAGCCGCCACTCGTACCTGATCGCCTGGGACCGCGGCCGCGACGCCCGGCCCGCCTTCCGCGTCGACCGCCTCATGCCCCGGCCGCCTTCGCCGAGCACGAGCCGGCCGTCGGCCGGGGAGACCTCCACAGCCCCGGTGTGGTCGTGGCGACGGCCGCGACGGCGGCGACGCACAGCAGACCACCACTGACCAGGGACGTCACCCCTGACGTGGCATCGGCGACGAGGCCGCCCCGCATATTGCCGACGTCGGGCCCGGCCTGGCCGATGACCTGTTCCACCGAACCGGCGCGGCCCAGCAGTTCGTTCGGCGTGTGCGATTGGACGATGGTGCTCCGCGTCACCACGGACACGGTGTCGGCCGCGCCGGCGACCGTCAGGAAGAGCAGCCCGAGCCATGGCTCGGCCGACAGGCCGAACAGGGCGAGCGCCGCTCCCCAGGTGGCCGATCCGGCGAGCATGGTGAGGCCCGGCCTCGGGAGTCCGGTGAACGTTCCCGAGAAGAGGGACGCCGTGACGCCTCCGGCGGCCAAGGCCGTCATGAACAGCCCCAGCGTACGGGGGTCGTCGCCGAACCGCTCGGCGTTGATCAGGGGGAACAGGCTCAGTGGCATCGACAGGACGGTCGCGGCCAGATCCACCAGGAGCGCGCCGCGGACCACCGGGGTGCGGGCCAGAAAGGCCAGACCGTCCAGCACCCCCCGCGCCCCCGGCCGTGCGGGCGCGTCCCCGGGGAGCATGGGCGGCAGGCCGAAGGCACCGCAGAGCGCGGCGAGGAAGGTGAGCGCGTCGACGAGGTAGCACCCGGCGACGCCCGTCGTGCCCAGGGCCAGCCCGCCGAGCGCGGGTCCCACGAGCATGGCGCCCTGGAAGGACACCCGGTTGAGGGCGAGCCCGGCGGCGAGCTGGTCGGGGGGCAGGAGGCGCGGGACGAACGTACGTGCCGCAGGGCCGCCGCCCGCGACGAAGCAGGACTCCAGGGCGACGATCACCAGGACCACCGCGATCGGGGCGTGCCCGACGAAGGCCTGCACGGCCAGGAGCAGCGAGCACACGAATTGGCCGGAGGTGGCGCACAGGTAGAGCTTCCGCCGGTCCACACGGTCGGCCAGGGAGCCGGCGAAGAGGCCCAGCAGGATCACAGGAACGGCCTGGGACAGGCCCACGGCGCCGGTCCAGGCCGTACTCCGCGTCTCTTGCCACACCTGGAACATCACAGCCACGAGAGTCATTTGGCCGCCGAAGCCGGACAGGGTCCGCCCGATCCACAGCCTGCGGAACGGCGGGGACGTCCGCAGCGGACGGACGTCCAGCAGGGCGCGCCTCACTCCCACTGGGGGTCCTGCGCGAGCCTGTCGGTGATGCGGTCGTGGAAGCTCCTGCGCCGCAGGGCTTCCTCGATGTCGGCGACGGCCCGGCTGAGGGGGTAGGGGATCTCGGCCTCGATCTCGGCGACCGCCGCCTCGGTGGCCCGCCATTCCGCCGCCAGCCGACGGGCGATGCGCCGGGCCTTGGGTGTGAGGGTCACCTTCTTGCTGCGGGAGTCGTCACCCGCGGTCGTCCGTACGAAGCCGGCGGCGCGCATGGCGGCCACCTTCTGGCTGAGTGCCGAATGGGTGCGTCCGACGGACTCGGCGAGCTCGGTGATGGTCATCGGGCCGAGGGCGTGGAGCCGGAGCAGTTCCAGCACGAAGCTCGGCTTGAGCCCCTTGATCTGCTGCTCCGCGTAGACCCGGGCGATGTCGGCGTCCATCCGCTCCTGGAGGCGGCGCAGGGGCCGCCACGCGCTGTGGTGTGTGGGATCGAGCGGCTGTTCGTCGGGTTCAGGCATGGGCCAACTGTAACAGCGCTTATAACAGTGCTTGTAAGAGTCGGTGGTCTGCTCATGCGGTCCCGGAATCGGTATCGGTTCGTGGCCGCCCGTACGGTCGACACCGCGCTCCAGCGGGAATGGGGCTGACGTGTACGTGTCACGCAAGGAGCCATCATGATCCATGGTGTCGACGTCAGCAGCTACCAGAGCGAGAACTACCCCGTCGCCGGACAGGACTTCGCCTTCGTCAAGGTCACCGAGGGCATGTCCTACACCAACCCCAAGTGGGTCGCGCAGCGCGACCGGGCCCGGGGGGCCGGGCTGGTGGTCGGGTACTACCACTACGTCACCCCGGGCTCGATGTCCGCTCAGGGGAGTCGTTTCCTCGGAAAAATCGCGCTACGGGCCGGCGATGTCCTCGCGCTCGACTGGGAGCACACCGGTGTCTCCTGCGTGGACGAGGACCGCTGGCTCGACCACGTCCGGGCGAAGGCACCCGGCCACCGCGTCGTCCTCTACTGCAACCGGGACTTCTGGTTCCACCGCGACACGACGAGCAGAGCCGGCGACGGCCTCTGGATCGCCGACCCCGACCACGCCGCGGGCCGGCCCGGGGTGCGACACCCCTGGGTCTTCCATCAGTACGCCATCTCCGGCGGCCTGGACCGCAACGTCGGCCGTTTCGCCAGCCGTGCGGAGCTGCGCTCCTGGGCGCGCCGCGAGGCTCAGGCGGCCCCCGCCTGAGCCAGCACCGGCACCAGCCCGTCCGGGCGTTCGGCCACCGGGCGCGGTTCCACGAGACGCACCGTACAGCCGACGGCCGCGGCGCCCCCGTCCGCGTGGGGGTTGTCCCCGACCATCAGAACGTCCTCGGGTGCCCGCCCTATCGCGCGGCACGCGGTCAGGAAGAGCCGGGCGTCCGGTTTCTGCACTCCGTGCTCGTACGAGAGCACGTACGCGTCCACGAGGCCGTGCAGCCCGTGCGCCCGGAAGACCGGCCGCAGGTCCCAGCCGATGTTGCTCACCACGGCGGTGGGTATACCCCGGCGCCGGAGCCCGGTGAGGACATCGACGGCGTCGGGGTACGGCTGCCAGGCGCCGGGCTCCATGTGCCGCTCGTACAGCGCGTCGTACAACTCCATTGCGGGGAGCGGCACTTCGTGCGCCACCCCGACGTACGCGGCGCGGTGGTCCGCGGCGCTGCTGTCGCGCCGGGCCCATACCGCGGCGAGCCGCGGGGGCACGCTGCGGGGCGACGGCCCGCCGGGCTGAGCGCCTTCGGTGGCCAACGCGGCGGCGAGGCGCGGGAGTTCGCCGTCGCCCGGGCGCAGGCCGCAGCGGTCGAACGCGTGGCGCAGCCAGGATGTCGGGGACTCGATGCGGAAGAGGGTTCCGGAGAAGTCGAAGAGCACGCCCTTGACTGTCATGGGCGCCAGTCTGCCAGGCGGCCGGGCGGTGGGGTGCCGGGTTGGCTGTCCAATCCCGCTGCACCGTAGGGACGTTGTCGTACTTCGGGTTCGGTTCCTCGCGCACCGGGCCGGAGAGCGCGGGCCCGCAGATCTCTCCGGTGCGCGGCGGTGGCCGCCGCCCGCGAGCGGTGCGGCGCTGCCGGTCACGGCAGGTGACGGCCTCCGCCCGTTGCTGCCCCGCCTGCCGTCCGCCTACCGCCCGGCGGCCGGGCGGTAGGTGCAGACGTTGACTCCCGTGGTGCTGGTGACCGTCGAGACGAGCTCCAGCGTGCGCAGGACGCCGTCGTCGGGGAAGAGGGACTTCCCGCCGCCGAGGAGCACCGGCATGACCATGAGCCGGAGCTCGTCGGCCAGGCCTTCGCCCAGGAGGGTCCGGGCGAGCGTGGCGCTCCCCATGACCAGCAGGTCACCGCCCTCGGCCTCCCGCAGCTCCCGTACCCGGGCGACGGCCTCGTCCCCGGGGATGCGCGTGGTGTTGGCCCAGGTCAGGTCGGCGTCGCGCAGTGTTCGGGACACGACGTACTTGGGGAGGGCGTTCATCCGGTCGGCGAACGGGTCACCGGCGCGTCCGGGCCAGGCCGCCGCCATGGTCCGCCAGGTGCGGCGTCCGAAGAGCAGCGCCTCGGCCCGCGCGGTGGCATCGTCGAAGGCGCCGCCCACCACCTCGGGGTCGAAGAACGGGTGGGACCAGCCGCCGTGCGCGAAGCCGCCGTCGGTGTCCTCGTCGGGTCCGCCCGGCGCCTGGACGACTCCGTCCAGGCTCATGAACTCACTGATGACGATGCGCATGGGTCCTACTCGCCTCTTTCGTCGCGCCCCGCCCGGTCGGGGCACTCGCCTCGGAGGCGTGATCATCCACCATCAAGATCACTCCGGCAAGGAATCCCGGGCCCCCGCCGCGTGGTCCTCCTCCGCGGCCCCCGCGTCGGACGGTTCGGATTCCGCTGCCGGGAGCAGGGCGCCGAGGACCCACGGCATGTGCTGCCGGTCGACGACGATGGTCACCCGCTGCTCGCCGTCGCGGCAGTCCGCCACGAGGGCGTCGGCCGGCATCCCCTTGAAGCCGGTGGGCAGCTGCGGATCCGTCCGGTGCGGCAGCCGGACGCGCTCCACGGCGAGCGTGCGCGGCACGGGCCAGCGGGCGACGCGGCCGGCCGGATCGGGGGTCGCGACGAGCAGGCCGGGGCCGGCCACCAGACGGTCGTAGCCGTGCACGTGCTCCGGGATGTCGCCGGCCAGCCACGCCCGGAAGTTCTGTTCCTTGTCCGGGACGACGGGAGTGACCCCGACCGTGTCGTCGGATCGCGCCCGCCGGCCCCTGCGTATCTGCATGACGGCCACGATACCGACCGCGGCGGGGGCGGCGACGGCGGCTCCGGCTCCGGTGATCCGGACCGCTGTTTCCCGTGTTCCGCGAACAGAACGGCGAATGCCCCGACGCGCGGATCCGCGGGCGAAGACCAAAACCCGCAACTCGTCCCGCGGGCCCGCGCCCGGACCGTAGCGTGCGACCGGAGTCCGACAAGCAGGAGGAACTGTCGTCATGAGCGAAGGCCGTGTGGAACAGGTGCGCATGGTGCGGGCCGAGCAGAAGCGGTTGCGGCCGCTCAAGCCGGAGTCCATGAGCGTGATGATCGAATTGCTGCGCGCCGGACTGGAGTTGGAGGAACCCGGAGTGGTGCCGGTGCTCAACCTGGGCACGATCATGGGGTTCGAGGCCGAGCGCGGCGGGGACGGCCTGCGCGCCCTGGCCTTGTCGCTGGCGAACCTGCTCACCGGCATGGCCCACGACTTCGCCCGCGTCAGCGGGCACACCGCGCAGGAACTCGTCGACTTCTACCAGACCGAGCTCATGGCGGTCATGGCAGACCATGGCCCACAGGATGCGGCACAGCAGACTTCCGCGGACGAAGCCGACGGCGACGAGCAGGAGAACGAGCAGGAGGCCGAGCAGGACGAGCGGGCCCGGCAGCGTGCCTGGGTCCATGACCGGTTGCAGCTGGCCGCCCTGGAACCGTACGCGGCGCGCCAGGTCGTCCAGCTGATGACCAGGCTCACCGACGGCGCGGAGCACGACGTCCCGGAGGAGGCGCTGTCGACGGTGGACGAGGTGGCCGCGGCGCAAGGGTGGAACGGGGTGAGGGTCCTGGCCGTGTCCCTGGCGGGGTGGGCGTACGAGTCGGTCGAGCGCACCGCGAAGGTGTCGGGCTCGCCGATGGCGGAGGCGGCGAAGGGCGTCCGGCCCGTGTTCTCGTCCTGGCCCGTTCCCGGTATCGACGGCTCCATGGGGTGAGCAGGTGGCTCTCCGAGTACAGGTCCGGTGGCCGACAGCGGCTCAGTGCCCGAGACTCTGAGGTGAGCCTCACAAGAGCCTGTTGGAGGAAGCCACATGGCGGCAGACCGGACAGTCAACGTCTTCTTCAGCCTCGATGTCCCGTCCGGACTTCTCGACGCCCTGGCCGACCTGCAGACAAGCCACCAGGAGCGCGTCGAACCGCAGCAGCGCGAGCACATCCACATCACGCTGGGCTTCGTCCATGACGCCGATGCGGCACGGCTGGCCGACGCGGCCGCGCTGGTGAGCGGGCGTACGTGGCCCGCCCCGGTCGTCCGGCTGACCGGTGAGGTGCGGCACGGAAGCTGGCAGCTGCGGAAGAACCCGTCGTACCGCTACGACGACGAGCTTGTCCAGAAGCAGGAACAGATCCGGCTCGGCGTCGAGCACACGCCCGAGCTCGGCGAGATCTACGCCGGGATCACAGAGCCGCTGGGGATCGCGGAGGACGGGTTCTGGCCGCACGTCACTCTCGGCCTGGCACGGGAGGACCTCCCCGTCGGCGAGGTGAAGGCCATGGACCTGCCGTCGGCCGGGGAGGTCGCCCCCGGCCTGAACCTGCAGCAGGAGCTGTCGGTGACCGACTTCAGGATCCTCGTACGCAGGGAACTCGCCTGAGCCGACGCCCGGACCGGGCCGAGGCCGACTGGGCACCGGTCCGGGGCACCGCGCGGTACCACGCGGCACGGTCGGTTCAGAAGGTGAGCAGGATCTTGCCGAGTACGCCGCCTGCCTCGAACCGCTCGTGGGCGCCGCGGACCTCGTGGAACGGGTAGCGGTGCGCGATGCGCAGCCGGAGCGCGCCCTCGTCCACGAGGGCGGCGAGGTGGGCGAGGTGGTCCCGGTTCTCCTGGACGTAGCTCATGGCGGCCCCGGGAATGTCGGGCAGGGGGTGGTCGGCGATGGAGACGTACCGTCCGCCGGGGGCGAGGGCGGGGCCCGCGGCGGTTCCCGCGGTGTCCAGTACCGCCGTGTAGGTGTGGCGGGGGAGGTCGGCCGTGCGGTGCCAGGCGCGGTCGGCGCCGAGGTCCCGGGCCGCCTGGAGGTGCCCGGGGCGCGAGACCAGGGCGTCGACGGTTGCCCCGGCGTGGCGGGCGAGCTGGACGGCGATGCCGCCCACGGCACCGGCCGCGCCGGTGATCAGGACGTGGTCCCCGCTGGTGACCGCCGCCCGGTTCAGGGCCTGCAGCGCCGTCACTCCGGCCAGCGGCAGTGCCGCGGCGTCCGCCAGCGGAACGGTCGTGGGGGCGGTGGCCAGCAGCCGGGCGGGCAGGGCGACCTGTTCGGCCCAGGTACCGAGGCCGGTGGCGATCTGCGCGGACATCGCGATCACCCGGTCCCCGGGGCGGTAGCCGGGGTGGTGGGAGGCGGTGACGACGCCGGCCAGATCCCACCCCAGGGTGGCGGGCAGCTCGGGCCCGACCTCCCACGCGCGGGTCTTCCAGTCCACCGGGTTCAGGCTGCTGGCGACGGTGCGGATCAGCACCTCGTCGGCGCCCGGAACGGGCGGGGGAACCTCCTGGACGGACAGGGCTTCGGGCCCACCGTGGCGAGCGATCCGGATCGCGTACATCGCGACCTCCTCTATGGGTGAGTGGATGGGGAATCGGGTGCGGGCGAGGGGGCGGGGGATTAGGCAGCCGTGGGGACGTCGGACGCGGCGCCCGGCGCCGACGTCCGCGTACGGGGCAGGACGAGACGGGCGAGGGCCAGACCGATCAGGCTCAGCACCGCGCCCGCCAGGCCGGTCCAGCGCAGGGCCCCGGCGGCGACGAGGGCTCCGCCGATGAGCGAGCCGGCCGCGGCGCCGAGGTTGAAGGCGCCCACGTTGACGGAGACGGCCAGGGTCGGAGCGGTGCCCGCGTGGCGCAGGATCAGCCCCTGGAGCGGGGCGATGGTCGCGGTGGCGAGCAGGCCGAGCACCAGGACCGCGGCGACGGCGGTGGGCTGCCACACCACGGCGAACGGGATGAGGAGGAGCGTCCCCGTCAGCCCGCCGAAGACCCCGCGTACGGTCGCGCCCACCGACCTGTCGGTCAGCTTTCCGGCGGTGAGGTTGCCGGCGAAACTGCCCGCGCCGTAGGCGAGCAGCAGGCCGGAGACCGCCGCGGCGGAGAAGCCGGAGACGCGGGTCAGCAGCGGGGCGATGTAGGTGAACACGGTGGCGACCCCGGAGAAGCCCACCGCGGTGGTGGCGATGGCGAGCACGACCGGCCGGCGCGTGACCACACGTATCTCGTCCCGCAGCCGCGTGGACGGCGCCTCCCGCCGGGGCAGCACCGCGGCCAGAAGCACGGTGCCCGCCAGGGCGAGAGCGGTCAGCACGGCGAACGGAGCCCGCCATCCGGCACCCTGCCCGAGCAGCGCGCCCAGGGGCACCCCGAGGAGGGTGGCCACGGTGAAGCCGGAGGCGACGGTGGCGATGGCCGAGCCCGTCCGTTCCGCCGGGACCACCCGGGTCGCCGTCACCAGCGCCAGGGCCAGGAAGGCGGCATGGCTGAGCGAGGACACCACGCGGCCCACCAGGAGCAGGCCGAACGAAGGCGCCGCGGCGCTGATCGCGCTGCCCGCGGCGAACAGCAGCATCAGCCCGATGGCGAGCCCCTTGCGCGGCAGCCGCGCGGTCAGCAGGGCCATGACCGGCCCTCCGGCCACCACGCCGAGCGCGTACGCGGTGACCGCTTGGCCGGCCGTTCCCACGGAGACGTCCAGGTCGGCTCCGACCTGGGGGAGCAGCCCGGCGATCAGGTACTCCGAGGTACCCACGACGAAGACGCTCGCGCACAACGCCGCAAGCGTCGCGAAACCCTTGTTCACGGTCATGCCGCAGACGCTAAAGTCTCATATCGATATGAGAGTCAAGCCGGGCGGACCGTGCCCGCGCGACCACTGTGGAGGTCCTTGTGCGCATCGGAGAGCTGTCCCGGCGGACCGGCGTTGCCGTGTACCTGCTGCGCTACTACGAGGAGCAGGGCCTGCTCCATCCGCAGCGGCGCCCCAGCGGATACCGGGAGTACGCGGAGGAGGACGTCGCCGTCGTCCGCCGCATCCGCAGCCTGCTGGCCGCCGGCCTGAACACCTCGACGATCACCACGGTCCTGCCGTGCCTGCGGGACACCGGCGACCGTCTCGTCCCCACCTGCCCGGACCTGCTCGGAGACCTCTACCAGGAGCGCGACCGCATCGCTCTGGCCATCACCGACCTCCAGACGTCCATGGACGCGCTCGACGACGTCATCGCCGCGGCCCCGGCCGATGTCACCCGCCGGGCGCTGACGGCGCGCGGCGCGTAGCCGGCCGCCGCACGGGCGCCGCATTGTCCGTCACACGGCATCAACCCGCCACCACTGCTGGGACTGGTAGTTCTTGCCCCACAGCTGCGCCCGCGCGCCGTCACCGGGCACGTTGTTGTCCCGGTCAAGGACGGTGTCGCCGCCGCTGTAGTACAGGTTGTTGTAGATCGCGAGATCACCCGAGAGCGTGAACCACCGCTGCTGGGCGGACCCGTTGCACTGCCACAGCTGCACCCTGGTGCCGTTGTGGCCACCGCCGTTGGTGTCGGCGTCGAGGCACATGCCCCGGAAGCGGGAGCTCTCCAGCGCCCCGTTCTCCCAGGAGATCCACGCCTGTTGGGCGCTGAGGTTGCACTTCCACACCTGCACCTTGGTGCCGTTGCCGCCCGCGTTGGCGTCCGCGTCGAGGCACTGCCCGGGAGTCGGCCCGTAGAGGCTGGTGATCCTGACGACCCCGGCCCGGACTCCCTGTCCGAGGGTGCGGGCGCCGTCGGGGTTCGCGCGGGGCGGGGTCACGGTGATGGTGCCGCCGTGCGCCGGTTCAGGGGTTCGGGGCGTGGCAGGGGTGGTGGCGGTGGCCGTGGCCGCGGCAAGCCCTGCTCCGGTGAGCAGCGCGGTTGTCAGCGCGAGACCGATGACGACGTGTCTGCGGGGCATGGACGATCCTTCCTGGATCTCCGAGGAGCGCGCAACATGTCGGGGCCATGCCTAGTCGGTGCGGCGGTGGCCGTCCATACGCCGAACCGGCCACCTGCCCTCGGACCGGACACGCCTCAGGACGGCAGAGGTGTCCGGCGGATGAAGGACCACCCGTAGCGGTTGCCCTGCCAGATGTCGGCACCGGTGACGTACCTGGCGTTCCAGGAGTGCCAGTACAGATAGTCCATCNTGCCCTCGGACCGGACACGCCTCAGGACGGCAGAGGTGTCCGGCGGATGAAGGACCACCCGTAGCGGTTGCCCTGCCAGATGTCGGCACCGGTGACGTACCTGGCGTTCCAGGAGTGCCAGTACAGATAGTCCATCCTCGGGGACGGAGGCCCCCGTCGAACGCTCCGGAACACGCCAAACGGAGATCCCGCGCCGGCGGCCGACCGCCGTCGCGCCTCTGCCGGACATCAGCCTCCGGGCCTCGAGTTCCGGAGGAACATGCGCTCGGCAGGCGGACACTCCCGGGCCCGGTCGGACAGACACAGCGGGCCGGAGTGCCCGGACGGGGCGGGTCATGAGCGCGGTCATCGGGCTCACCTCTTCGCCGGGTGCGGACGGCCACGCTGCATGAACGCAGGTCAGGAAAGGCCGCGGGCCCGGATTACCGTACCGTCCTCCATAAGACACTCGACGATGTGCGAGAGCATGCTCGCGTATGACGTGAATGCCTCGGAAAGTGAACCAGTGCCCGACGTGCCCTCGTTGTACGCGTCCATGGCGTCTTCGTCGCACAGGTCGAAGATCTGGACATCGTCAGGGGTGCCCAAGTCGGCGGCCAGCAGGTAATTTACGCCGGTTTCGGCGCCCAGGATCGGGTAGCACTCGGCCCCGATTCCCAGAATTTCGCGTTCCTCGTCTTGCAGATAGCCAAAGAAGTTGTCCATGTACCAGAGGTTGATGATGCCGTCTTCGTCGCCGTCGGTGCGATCCGAACGCGGGTTCCACTCGTCGAATTCGTCGAAGCGGACCTGGACATCGGGACCGGGCCCGGACAGTACTTGCCGGACCTGCCGCAGCCAGGGTGGCAGGGTGATCGCGTTGCGTCGNTCCACATGGTCGAGCAGCACTTCGTCGTCGCGGTAGAAGGTGATTCCGGGAAATCGTTCCACGAACACGCGCAGCGCGGCTTTTTCCTCCTCCGGCAGCGATGAGTGGTTCACCCAGTCGATGGCCTCGTCTGCCGATCCCGTGACGCGGTGGGCCGCGTAGTCGAAAGTGTCGTACGTTATGGACAGAATGCCGTTGGATGTGTCGTGTGAGTCGGCGTTCGGGTGGTTGGGCACGGTGGACCTACCTGGCTGGGTCGTTGGAGTTGCCGACGACTGTACTTCACTACTGCGGCACCCGGTTGACGTCGGTCACGGACCGGCGGAATCCTCGCGAATCGGTTTTCGCACTAAAGCCGCGAGTGCCGTGAAGTCGAGCCGGGATTAACAGTTCTTGACAATTCCTCACCTCGCCGGACGATCCGCAACGGCCGCTGCCCCCCGTTCGCCATCGGTCCACCGGACCCGCCGAGGGCCGGTCAGCCCGCCCGCCGGCGCACGTCCGTGGATGCCTCCGTATCGGCGCTCGCCCGAGGTGCCCCGGCTCGGACCACGTCCACGTGTCACCTGATCCGTGCGGGGGTGCCAAGCAGGATCAGGAAAGGCCGCGGGCCCGGATTACCGTACCGTCCTCCGTGAGACACTCGACGATATGCGAGAGCATGCTCGCGTATGACGTGAATGCCGGGAAGACATAACCGGTGCCCGACGTGCCCGCGTGGCACGCGTCCATGATGTCTTCGTCGCACAGGTCGAAGATGTTTGCATCGTCAGGAGTGCCCAAGTTGGCGGCCAGCAGGTAGTTTACGCCGGTTTCGGAGCCCAGGATCGGGTAGCACTCGGCTCCATTCCTCAGCAGGTTGTGTTCCTCATCTTGTAGATAGCCCAAGAATCTGTCCATGTACCACAGGTTGATGACGCCGTCGTCGTCGCCCTCGGTGTGATCCGCGCGCGGGTTCCAGTGGTCGAATTCGTCGAAGCGGACCTGGACATCGGGACCGGGCCCGGACAGTACTTGCCGGACCTGCCGCAGCCAGGGTGGCAGGGTGATCGCGTTGCGTCG
>NZ_JABETO010000003.1:0-85136 GCF_013055795.1 Streptomyces sp. I05A-00742 | reverse complement strand
TCCACATGGTCGAGCAGCACTTCGTCGTCGCGGTAGAAGGTGATTCCGGGAAATCGTTCCACGAACACGCGCAGCGCGGTCTTGTCCTCCTTCGGCAGCGACGAGTGGCCCACCCAGCCGATGGCCTCGTCGGCCGATCCCGTGACGCGGTGGGCCGCGTAGTCGAAAGTGTCGTGCATAATGTCCAGAATGCCGCTGGATGCGTCATGTGGGTCGGCGTTCGGATGGTTGGGCACGGTGGACCTACCCTGCTGGGTCGTCGGAATTGCCGACGACTGTACTTCACCACTGCGGCACCCGGTTGGCGTCGGTCACGGACCGGCGGAATCCTCGCGAATCGGTTTTCGCACTAAAGCTGCGAGTGCCGTGAAGTCGAGCCGGAATTAACAGTTCTTGACAACTCCTCATTCCACCGGACGATCCGCAACGGCCGCTGCCCCCGTCGCCATCGGGCCACCGGACCCGCCGAGGGCCGGTCAGCCCGCCCGCAGGGTCGTCGCCGCCTTGTACGTCCGCAGCACCGGTGCCGTCTCGATCCGCGTCACCGCCTCCCACGCCACCCGTCGGGTCAGGTAGTGGTGCAGCCCCTCCGCGTCCCGGCACAGCGCGTACGCGACCAGGTTGGTCGGACCCGTCGTCGCCGCGACCAGCGCGAGTTCCTCGTGTCCGGCGAGCGCGGTCGCCACCGCGTCCAGGTGCGCGGGCGCGACCTGCATCCACAGCAGCGCCGACACGGTCACCCCCAGCAGCGCGGGCTCCACGTCGATGTCGAAGAACAGCGCGCCGCGCGCCCGTAGTTCGGCCAGTCTGCGCGCCACCGTGGACGCCGTGGTGCCGGTCGCCGCCGCCAGGTCCGCGTAGCTGATCCGCGCGTCCTCGCGCAGCGCGTTCAGCAGCAGGCGGTCGGCGTCGGTGAGCAGGTACGCGGGTTCGGCCCGCTCGTACGCGCCGCCCGACCCGCTGCCGCCGCTGTCGCCACCGCTTCCGGCGCTGCCCGCGCCCGCTGAACTGCCCGGCCGCACATCGTCCGCGGCGGTCTCCGTGCCGGTCTCCGAGCCGGACGGGCCCGAGGTGCCCCGTTCCGCGCGCAGCCGCGCCTGTTGTGCCGCGTCCAGTGCGTCGGCGCATCCTCGCCACGCCGTCGGTCCACCGAGATAGGTGTGCAGCAGGTAGTGCGCGGAGACCGCGGTGACGCCCGCGGTGCGGGGGATGTCGCGCAGCAGCAGCGTGTGTGCGTCCGGACCGGACGGCGCGGTCCGGATGATCGCCACGATCTCGGTGCCGCCTGAAGTCAGCCGCACCCACGAGGTGTCGGGCCGGCGGGCGAGCGCGAGCGCGATGTCGTGGGCGCTGCGCGTCGCGGCGGTCATCCGCACGAACCAGTGGTGGGTGTCCGAACTGCGGGGGGCCGGCAGAGCCACGACGCGCAGGCCGCCTTGCGCGTACAGGCGGCGGTAGCGACGCACCACGGTCTGCGTCGAGGAGCCGAGCACGTCGGCGATGAGCGTGAACGGCGCCCGCGCGTCCACGTGCAGGGCATGGAGCAGCCCCCGGTCCAGATCGTCCAGTACGAGCATATTCGCCAAACTAGCCGAGCCGGATGGAAGTAATCACCGATGGTGCGCGAAGAAATGGAACCGAGCGCGGGGCGGTCGGCACCGTGGTCGCCGGGCGCCGCACCACGACGCCGCCCGAACACCCGAACACTTGACCTCGCGAACCCCAGGGGATCCGCATGTCCCACACCGCCGGCACCGGCACACCGCCCGCCGCGCCCGCCGCCCCGTACGCCCGGCGCTGGACGGCACTCGCCGCGCTCCTCGCCGCCGAGGCCATGAACCTCCTCGACGCCACGATCGTCCAGGTCGCCGGCCCGGTCATCCACACCGACCTGGGCGGCCCCGAGGCCGACATCCCATGGTTCAGCGCCTCCTACACCCTCGCGTTCGCCCTCGGCCTGCTCACCGGCGCCCGCCTGGGCGACATCCACGGTCGCAAACGCGTCTTCCGCGTCGGCGTCCTCGCGTTCGCCGCCACTTCCCTCGCGTGCGCGCTCGCTCCCACCGCGGGCGCCCTCATCGGTCTGCGCGCCCTGCAAGGCGCCGCCGCGGCCGTGATCATCCCCCAGACGTTCGGGCTGATCCGCGCCATGTTCACCGGCGACGAACTGCCCAAGTCCCTCGGCATGATCGGCCCCGTGATGGGACTGTCCGCCGTCGCCGGACCCGCGCTCGGGGGCATCCTCACCCACGCCGACCTGCTCGGAACCTCCTGGCGCGCCGTCTTCCTCGTCAACCTCCCCCTCGCCGCCGCCGTCCTGGCCGCCGCACCGCGCCTGCGCGAGGACCGCGCCCCCGTACGGCCCCGCCTGGATCCCGCCGGCACCGCGCTGGCCATGCTCGGGACCGCCCTGCTGGTGTGCCCGCTCGCGACCGGCCACCCCGGCCCCGCCGCATGGGCGACAGCCGCCGCCGGCGCCGCGGTCCTGGCCGCGTTCGTCGCCCACCAACGCCGCACCGTTCGCCGCGGGTTGGCTCCGCTCGTCGCACCCGCCCTGCTGCGCGGCCGGGCGTTCCCCGCCGCACTGGCCGCTTCCGCCTTCTTCTTCGCCGCCGTGAACGGCGCCATGATCACCGTCGTCCTGCACCTCGAACAAGGCCTCCACGACGGCCCGCTCACCGCCGGACTCACGTTGGTGCCCTGGTCCGTCGGCCTGGCCGTCGCCTCCTGGGCCGCCGGATCCCACCTCGTCCCCCGCTACGGCGCCCGCGTCATGCATTCCGGCACCGCCATCCTCGCCACCGGCCTGGCCGCCGCCGCGCTCGCCTACCGGGCCGCCGCGCCCGACGGATACCCGACCGCCCTGCCGTTCGCGCTCACCGTCGCGGGAATCGGCGCCGGCCTGTTCACCCCGCCGTTCTTCACCACCGCGCTGCGCGCCGTCGGACCGCAGGAGACCGGCTCCGCGGCCGGGCTGCTCAACGCCGTCCAGCAGCTCGGCGGGACCCTCGGCGTCGCTGTCGTCGGCGGCGTCTACCTCAACACCACGGGCATCGCACGTACGGCCGCCGAGCACGCGCTCGGGGCGGCCGCGGCGCTCCTGGCCGCGACCGCGGCGGCCGCCTGCGCGATGACGGCCGGCCGCCCGGGCACGGGCTCCGGCACATGAGTCGGGGCACACCGCACGCAGCGAGTCCGGTACTGAACCACGAGCGGCTTCAGGCGGACTGCGTCTTACGGAGGAGCACCCCGAATTTCGGCGGGAGGGTGGCCGGACCCGTTCCGCCCGCCCGGGAAGTGGCGGATAGCCCTGCCCGACCGGCTCGTGCCCGCCGCCGGCCAGGTTGCGCGAGATCCACTGGCCCGCGCCGTGAGCGGCCGTAATTCGGTGGAAGCGGGGGCGGCCACAGCGCTACCGTGACCGGCATGGCACGAGGTATCTGGTCGCAGAAGGTCCGTTCCGCCCGCTGACGGCGGCGCGCCCTTCTTCTGCTCCTTCCGCTGAATTCGCGCTCGCCGTCCCGGTTCCCGCCGGGCGGCCGCTCGCCGCTGCCCGGCTCCACTGCGAGCTGCGGAGCACTCTTGAACCCCATCCAGAACCCCGAAGCCCTGCCCCTGCCCGCCGAGGCGGGCGGCAGCGCACACGTCCGCGTCGAGGGCGTCACCGTCACCCGCGGTTCCCGGCGCGTCCTGAACGACGTCTCGGTCACCGTCCCGTCCCGGTCGCGGATCGCCGTCGTCGGCGAGAACGGCCGTGGCAAGACGACGCTGCTGCACGTACTCGCCGGCCTGATCACGCCCGACGAGGGCACCGTGCACCGGGCCGGAACGATCGGCCTGGCCCGCCAGGAGCTGTCGGCGCGGGACGGCGAAACCGTCGGCAGCCTGACGTCCGAAGCGCTCGCCGCGTCGCTCGCGGCCCTCCGTGCGCTGGACGAGGCCGCCCTCGCCCTGACCGAGGGGGACCCGGCCGCCGGCGACCGCTACGCCGTCGCCCTCGACGCCGCCACCCGGCTCGACGCGTGGGACGCCGAACGCCGCGTCGACGTCGCCCTGGACGCCCTCGGCGCCTGCCAGGACCGCGACCGCCCGTTGTCGACGCTCTCGGTCGGACAGCGCTACCGGGTCCGGCTGGCCTGCCTGCTCGGCGCGCGGCACGACGTCCTGCTGCTGGACGAGCCGACCAACCACCTCGACGCCGACGGGCTGGACTTCCTCACCCGCAGGCTGCGCGAGCACGGCGGCGGCCTCGCCGTCGTCAGCCACGACCGGGCGCTGCTGCGCGACGTCGCGGACCGGTTCCTCGACCTCGACCCGGCCCGCGACGGGAGGCCGCGCCTGTACGCCGGCGGCTACGACGCCTGGCAGGAGGCCCGGCGTCGCGAACGCGAACGCTGGGAACAGGACCACGACGAGCAGCAGGCCGAGCACCGGCGGCTGCGGGACGCGGTGTCGAAGGCCCGCGACCGGCTCTCCACCGGCTGGCGCCCGGAGAAGGGCACCGGCAAACACCAGCGCCAGTCCCGCGCACCGGGCGTCGTGCAGGCCCTCAACCGGCAACAGGAAGCCCTGGACGCGCACCGGATCGACGTACCGGCGCCGCCGCCGGCGCTGCGGTGGCCGGACCCGGGTGTCCGGCGTGGCGCACCGCAACTGCGGGCGCACGGCGTGGCCGTGGACGGACGGCTGGCCGGTCCGGTCGACCTCGTCCTCGACGGCGGCGACCGGCTGCTCGTCACCGGACCGAACGGCGCCGGGAAGTCCACACTGCTCGCGGTGCTGGCCGGTGCGATCACGCCTACGGACGGGCGCGTCCGGACGGCGCCGGGGGCGCGCGTCGTCCGGGTCACCCAGGAGACCGCCGAGCACGACGCCGAACTCACCGCCCGCGAGGCGCACGCCCGCCACGTGGGACGGCTGGTGGCACGCGGGGCGCTCCGCGACACCGACGTCGTCCCGCTCGGGGCGCTGGGCCTGCTCGACTCCGACGCGCTGCGCACGCCGGCCGGACGGATGTCGCAGGGCCAGCGGCGGCGCCTCGACCTGGCGCTGGCACTGGCCGGGCGGCCAGGGCTGATCCTGCTCGACGAGCCGACCAACCACCTGTCGTCCGTTCTCGTCGACGAACTGACCGCCGCGATCCGCGACACGAGCGCCGCCGTCGTCGTCGCCACGCACGACCGGCAACTACTGCGGGACCTCGCCGACTGGCCACGCCTGGTGGTGAGCGAGCCGCCCGCCGTGGGCGTCCGGCGTGGCGCGGAGCGTTCGCCGGGCGGGTGAGGCCGGGCGCGGCGTTCACTGATGTCGGCAGTGCCTTCCGGGCCCCCTGTCCGGCCCGGCCGTACGATCAGGTGGCGAGCTTCTTCGACTTCCCGATCGCGGCGGCCAGTTGCTCCAGGACGGGGGCCCAGCCGGCGTAGCTGAAGCGCTCCTCCATCGACCAGGGGACGGTCTGGCCGGCCTTGACGGCGGGGAGCAGATTCCAGGTCGGCTTCTTCTTCAGCTCCTGAGGCTTTGGAGCGGTGGAGCGGTTGTCGACCATGAGGAGGTCGGCGTGGTATTTGCCCGCGTTCTCCCAGCTGAGGAACTCCCAGAAGCCGAACTCGTCGCTCTTCTTTCCTTCGACGAACTGGATGCCCAGGCTCTTGAAGAAGTTCAGGTCGCAGTAGGAGTCGGGGACGGCGACGTAGAACTGGTTCTGGTCACCGGTCATGGCCAGAACCTTCAGGCCGCGGTTGGCCTCGGCGGCCTTGCGGAGGGTGTCGACCGCCTTGTCGAAGCGGGCCTTGGCGTCGGTGACCGGCTTGGCGGTGAGGTCCGCGCCGAGGGACTCGGCGAGTTCGGCGGTGCGCTTGAGGGGCTGGAGGAGCGAGGTGCGTGCGACGTTGATGCCGACGGTCGGCGCCAGGGTCTCGATCTTCTTCTTGCTGTCCTGCGGTACGTACCAGAGGTCCGGCGGCGGGAACATGTTGCTGATCAGCAGGTCGGGCTTGAGGGCCGCGTACTTCTCCAGGCTGAACTGCCCCCACTGCTCACCGAGGCTGGTCAGCCCGGTCACGTCGAGGCCGCCGGCCTGGGGGTTGGGCTTGCCGTCGACCGGTTGGCTGGGGCCGAAGACGGCGGTGCACTCGACGCCGTAGTCGTGGAGGGCGGCGGCGGTGCTGACGAAGGCCACGAGCTTCTTCGGTCTCTTGTCGGTCTTCACCGTGATGCCGCGGTCGTCCTTGAAGGACCAGGTGCCTTCGCCCCTGCCCGCTTCGCCCTGCGAGTCGCTGTCCTTCCCGTTGTCACCGCACGCGGCGAGCAGCGGGCCGAGGGCGAGGGCGCCGCCCACCGCGAGGAAGCGACGGCGGGAGGGGCCGGGGAGGCCGAGGGAGCTGGATATGGCCATGAGTGGGCCTCTCTCGTCGCGGGGCTGGGAAAAGAACCGGACAGACAGTTGAAGCTAGGGAAGGCTAACCTAATTGCCCCGTCCGGTGCCTCACGCGAGAGCCGCACCCGCTCCACGGCCTCCTCCGGCCGTGCCCCGGCCCGGTCCCGCCCACCGGTCGCGCAGGGCCGTCCCGCCCGCTCCGCCCGCCTCCGTACGCACCCCCCGTCACCCGCCCGGACGCCCGTCCGCTGCCGAGGGCCGGGGCGGGTGCGAGGCTCGGAACGGTGCCATCGCCCAGGTGGAGGGAACGGATGCCGTGAACATATCCAACTCCGGCCGGCCGAAGCGCCTCCGGCGCGGGCCGTGCCGGCTCCTGGCCCTGGGGGTCGTCGTCGCCCTGTCCGCCGCGGCCTGCTCGGCCGACGCCTCCGGGCCGCCGCGGGCGGTGAACGCCTCGGGGGCCGGGGGGAAGGCGCTGGACGAGGTCCGGCTCGACGGGCGGACGTACCGGGTGCCCCAGCCGTTGCCCGCGGCACCGCCCGGCACGCTGATAGCCGCCACCGACCATGGCCCGGACGCCCGGATAGGCGGCGCCGGGCGCTGGACCGTGCTGCACCACTCGGCGGACGCCCACGGCAAGGACATCGCGGTGAGCGCGACCGTTCTCGTCCCCCGCGGCGCCGCACCCCCCGGCGGCCGGCCGGTGATCGCCTGGGCGCACGGGACGACCGGCGTCGCGGACGGGTGCGCGCCCTCGCAGGCGGCGAACCTCGGGTACAACGTGTACGCGCAGGAGGCGGGCGCCTTCCTGCGGGCCGGTTACGCGGTCGTGGCGACGGACTACCCCGGGCTGGGCACACCGGGCATGCACACCTACCTGGTCGGCCCGGACGAGGGCAACGCGGTGGTGGACAGCGTCACGGCCGCGCGCGGGCTGCTGCCGGACCTGGCACCGACGTGGTTCGCCGTCGGGCACTCCCAGGGCGGACAGGCCGCCCTCTTCGCCGCCCGGGCGGCCGGACGGTCGTCCGGAACGCGGTTCGGGGGCGCGGTCGCCGTCGCCCCGGCGAGCCACCTGGACGTGATGCTGCCCGGCGTCATCGCGGCCCACCAGCCGGGGAGCCTCGCGTTCGCGCTGTACTCCCTCGCCGGGCTCGGCGCCACGGATCCCTCGGTCGACCTGCCCCGGCTGCTGGGGCCGACCGCACACCGGACGGCCCAGCAGGTCTTCCAGGAGTGCCTGACGGTCCGTCACCCATCGTTGTCCGGTATCACCACGGAGCAGGCCCTGCCGCTCACCCGCGCCCAACTGGCGTCCGTCGGAGGCAAGATGGCGGCCTACGGAAACCCCGACCGCGCCGCGGTCACCGCTCCCGTGCTGATCGTCCAGGGCGGAGCCGATCAGGACGTACCGGCCACCTGGACGGCACAGGTCGCCCGCAACCTCCGCGCCCTCGGCTCGCCGGCGGTCACCGAGCGCACATATCCGGGCAGCGGGCACGACGACGTGCTCGGGCAGTCCGTCTGCGACGTCCTGGCCTTCCTCGGCAGCCACAACGGGCTGTCGCCGGGCGGGTGTTCACCGTTCCGCGCCCGGTCCGGCTGACGGGACGGGGCTCCGGGCACCTCCCGTCAGCCGGACCGGCGCGGCCCGGCGCCCCAGGGGATCCGTCCCCGGTTCAGGGGCGCGGTGCCCGCAGGCCCAGCACCTTGGCGACGGCCGCGAGCAGGGTGGTCACGGCACGCAGGAGCGGGCTGTGCAGGCGCATAGCGTCGGTGTGTTCGGTGAACAGGATCGACATATAGGTGAGCGTCCGCAGTCCGCTCATCTTCGTGATCTTCCCCTGCTGTACCAGAAGACCCATGCGGTCGAGGTACTCCTGGAAGCTGCCGGACGGCTGGTGCACATTGCGGATGACGACGGGCTCGTGGAAGTTGTTGCGGTACGTGTGCACATGGCCGGGCCGCACGATCAATTCCTCACCGGGACCCCGCGTGTGCCAGGTACCGTCCAGAAAGATCTCGACCCGGCCGGACTGCACATAGAACTCGTCCGTCTGCGCCGGGTGGGTGTGCGGCGGGGTGGCGGTGCCGTGCCGCGGCACCGTCATCTCGATCTCGAACCCCTCGGTCTCGGGGGAGTCGGTGCGCTTCGTGTAGCGGATGTGGGTGCCGTCGGGGAGGGTGAAGGCGTCCAGTGGCATCTGCGCTCCTGCCTTTCGCGGTGCGGTCGGTTCGCTGTGGGTCAGTCGCCGGGCACGGCCGGGTCGCGCACGTCCTTGCCGTCGGCTCCGGCGGGAGCGGCGGCGGTCGCACCGGGCCGCCCCGGAGGACGGGGGAGAGGCGCGCCGTCCGATTCGCTCAGTCCGATGCGCCGGTGGAGGAGGCGCAGCGGTCGTGGGGACCACCAGTTGCCCTTGCCCATCAGTTCCATCAGCGCGGGAACCAGCATCGAGCGGACCAGCGTGGCGTCGAGCAGGACGGCGAAGGCGACGCCCAGCCCGATCTCCTTGAGGAACACGATCTCGGAGATGGAGAACGCGACCATGGCCACGCAGAACATCAGGGCGGCGGCGGTGATGATACGGCCGGTGCGTTCGACGCTGACGGCCACCGCGTCACGGGTGCCGAGCCCGGAATCGTGCGCCTCCTTGATGCGGGACAGCAGGAACACCGTGTAGTCGGTGGACAGTCCGAGGACCATCGCCATGATGAGAATCGGCTGGGTGGAGTCCAGGGCGCCGACACTTTGGTAGTCCAGGATGCCCTCCAGCCGGCCGTCCTGGAAGACGAAGACCAGGGCACCGAAGGCGGCGGCCACCGTCAGGCCGTTCATCACCAGGGAGACCAGCGGCAGGGTCGCGGAGCCGGTGGCGAGGAACAGGAAGAGCACCGTGGCGAGCACCACCACGAGCACGGCCCACAGCAGCCGGTCGGCGAGACTGCTGCCCTGGTCGGCGAAGCGCGCCGACTCGCCGCCCACGAAGAAGTCCGTCGGCCCGTCGAGGTCGCGGATGTCGCGCACCAGCTGTTTGCCGTCCTCCGACAAGGGGGCGGAGGCGGGCTGCACCGTGATGAGGGAGGTGCGGGCGGACAACGGCGCGGGCGGGCTGACGAACGCGGTGTTCTTCAGCTCCTTGATCCGCTGTACGAGGGGAGCGGCCGCCTGCGCGTCGTCCTCCACGACGACGTAGACGGCGCGGGAGAGCGCGGGGCCGAACCGCTCGCGCAGCTCGTCGGCGACGGCACGGCTGCTGTGGGTGTCGGGCAGGACCCTTTCGTCGGCCAGCACGAACTTCGTTCCCAGGGAGGGAAGTCCGAGGACGAGCAGTGCGGCGAGGCCCGCCAGGGCGATCCGGGCGGGGCGTCGCATGACGAACGAGGCGAGCCGGTACCACCCTCCGGAGCGGCCGGCGTGGGACTCGGTGTCGGCGCGCCTGCGGAGCCAGGAGGGGGCCAGCGCGTCGATGCGGTCACCGAGCACGACGAGCACGGTGGGCAGGATCACCAGGGTGGCGAAGACCGCGAGCAGGGGGACGGCGATGCCGGCGATGCCCATGGAGAGCAGGAAGTTCTCCTGGAAGACGGTCAGCGAGGCGAGGGCGCCGGCGACCGTCAGGGCGCTGAACACGATGGTGCGCCCCGCGGTCCGCAGGGTGACGCGCAGAGCCTCCTGATGTGTGTCCGCGCGGGCGCGTTCCTCGCGGTAGCGGCTGATGAACAGCAGGCTGTAGTCGATGGCGAGGCCGAGGCCGAGGCCGGTGACCAGATTGAGGGCGAACACCGAGACGGTGGTCAGCTCGGTGAACACGCGCAGCGTGAAGTAGGTCATCACCACGGTGATGGCGGCGACCAGCAGCGGCATCAGCGCGGCGACCAGACCGCGGAAGAACCACAACGCGAGCAGGAGCAGGACGGGGAAGGCCAGGAGCTCGGCGGTGACGAGGTCGTCGGCGGAGGTCTTGTTGATCTGGACCTGGGCGGTGTCGATACCGCCGACAGCCGCCCAGGGGGTGTCGGCGAACGCGTCGAGGACGTCCTTCGCGACATCCTGCCGTTCCTTGACCGACGCCGGCCCGAAGTTGGCGACGACCACCGTGGCCTTGCCGTCCGTGGAGACCAGGGCCCTGCCCTGGGGGTCGAGCGCACTGGAGACCCGTGCGATCGCGGGGTGTTCCTTGAGCTCTCCGACCACACGGGAGACGCGCTCCCGGGCCTCGGGGCCGTCGGCACCGCGCGGCGCGTCCACGACCACGGTGATGCCCGGGTTGGGGTTGAAGCGGGCCGTCCTCTCGACCAGTTCGTCGGCACGGACGCTCTCCGACGAGGGGTTGGTCGCGTCGTAGGGCGCCAGGTGGTCGGAGACGGAGAAGCCGAACGCGGCACACCCCGCGATGAACAGGGCTCCCACCCACAGCACCCATCGCGCGTGCCTGATGACGAAGTGGTTCCGCACCCCGCTCCTCTCCCCGGTCGTACGGTCTTTTCCGGTCACCTGTCGGTCCGCCTTCCCATCATGCGCAGAATATGGTCGATTGAAACCAGACCGGATCGAGCCGAAGTGCGCGGCACCACCCGGTATTTCGGATCGTCCGCCGGGCTCCCTTCCCCTCGGCGGTATCCATGTGCCACCCTTCCCCGGGAAAGCAGAAACGAAGGGGGTAGGGAATGCCGGGCCCGCTGCGGAGCGCAGATCCGAAAGAACTGGCTCGCCGGTCGTTTGCCGTCATCAATGCGCACGATCTCTCGACGGCGGATTTCTGGCGCGACGACACGGTCTACCATGTGGTCGGCAGCGGTGTGTACCGGGGGGAGGCGGCGATCCGCCGGTACTTCTCCGAACTGCTGTCCGCGCTCCCCGACTTCCACCTGGAGGTGGAGCGGGTGATTTCGCAGGACGGCTGTGCGGTAGTGGTGTGGAATGGATTCGGGACGTTCCGCGGCACCCCCCTCCAGGGGATATCGGCGACCGGCAGGAGGATTTCTCTGCGCGGTGTCGACGTCATGGAAACGGACGGCGACTTCATTCGCTCCAATACGATTCATATGGACGGGCTGTCCTTGGCCAGGAACATCGGTCTGCTGCCGCCCGACGGGTCGGCAGCGGACCGCGCGCTAAAATCGGGATTCAACCTGCGGACCAAGGCCCGCCGACTGCTGTCCCAGCGGTAGCCGGCGGTTCAGCACCTCGGCGAGAGCCCGGGGGTGGCTGTTCGGAAAGAAATGGCCCCCGGGAACCCAGTCGAGACTGCCGGCCGACGAGGTCAGGTCGTGCCAGGCGGCGAGCCCCGCGGGCCGGGTCTCCGGGTCGTCCCGGCTCCCGACCACCGCGATCGGGCACCCGAGAGGCGGGGCGGGCCGCGGCCGCCAGTGTTCGGCGGCCGCGAAGTCGGCCCGCAGCATCGGCTCGAAGACCGCGAACACCCCCGGGTCGTCGAGGACTTCGGCCGGTGTCCCGCCCATCCGGCGCAGGTGCTCGACGAACAGCGGCGTCGGCAGATGGGACACCGGCCGCCGGTGCCGGGGACGCCCGGGAGCGTCCCGGGCGCAGGCCACCAGGGCACACGGCTGCCGGACGGGGAGCAGGGCCAGCCGTACACACACCGCGTAGGCCAGGGCGGCGCCCATGCTGTGGCCGAGCACGGCGTACGGGTGTGCGCCCCCGGCCCATGACACCACGTGGCCGGCGATCTCCTCGGCCAGTTCGTCCAGCGAGCGCCGGGGTTCCTCGCCGAGCCGGGTGCCGCGGCCGGGCAGGTGCACGGCCCACAGCGCGATATCCGGCAGCAGTCCGGTCAGCTGCCGGAACGCCTCCGGGCCGGCGCCCGCGGAGGGGAAGCACAGCAGGCCGAGGGCGGCGGAGCCGGCCGGAGGGCCGGACAGCCTGCGGAACCAGAGCTCATCGGCGGCCGTGGTCACGACACCGCCTCCGGTTCCACGGACCCGTGCTCCGGTGACGGACGCCGTCCGCCGTCCAGGCCCGCGAGGATCCGCCGCGCGGACCGTTGCCCGGAAGCCACGGCGCCCTCCATCCCGCCGAAGGACTGCCATGTCGTTTCCGCTCCCGCCCAGTGCACCAGCCCGTCGGGGGTGCCCATGTCGGCGAGCGGACCGGTGATCAGGCCCTGTTCGGCGAGGCCGAAGTAGCAGCCGCGGGCGTAGGGGTCGGCGGTCCAGTCCTTCTCCACGTAACGTTTGACGTGCCGTGCCGCCGGTCCGTAGACCCTGGCGAGCGAGGCCAGAACGGCCTCCTTGCGCTCCGCGGCCGGCAGTGCGGAGAAAGCCCGCGCCCAGCTGCCCGGGACGAAGCCCGCGAGCACGCCGAGCGAGCCGTCCAGCGGTGAGAGGTCGAAGGTCGAGGTGACCGGTGGGCGGTCGCTGACCATCTGCCCGTTCAGACCGTGCTCGCGCCAGAACGGATGGTCGTACACGGCGAAGACCTTGACGATCGATCCCATCGGCAGACCACGCAGGGCGCGGGTCCGGGCGGCGGGGAGCCGGGGCGTGAAATCGATCTCGGCGGCCAGGGCCGGCGGCACCGCCACCACGGCCCGGCGGGCACGGACCGTCATCGTGTCCGTCTCCACCTCGACCGCGGAGCCCGACTGGCGGACGCGGCGCACGACGCTCCGGAGCAGCACCCGTCCGTGCAGCCGGTGGGCGAGGGCGTCCGTGACCCGGTGGGCGCCGCCGAGGAACCGGTCGGCCATCAGCCCGCCCTTGACCCGGGTCAGGGCTTCGAAACCGCCCAGCGAGTCGATGTAGGAGAGCGCCTGCAACAGGGTGATCCGGTGCGGCTCGGCGCCCCAGACGGTGCGTACCGCGATGTCCACCAGAGCGCGCCCGCGGCCGGTGCCGATCCGGTCGTCCAGCCACCGGCCCAGGCTCTGCCGGTCCCAGGCCTCGGCATGGGCGGCGAGCCATGGCGCCTCCCGGGGCAGGGTACGGGCCAGCATGTCGAGCCCGGCGGTCGCCCGCCCGGCGGCCACCAGGTCGGGCAGGGGTACCGGTGGCAGCCCGGCGCGGAAACGGCGCACCCGTCCGCCGTAATCGAGTAACCGGGCGCCCCGGTCGTAGGTGGGGTGCGAGCCGATGCCCAACTCGGCGGCCAGCGCGGTCAGCCGGTGCTTCGAGGGGCCGAACCAGGTCCCGCCCAGGTCGAGCGAGACGCGCTCGTCCAGCGGTTCGCCCAGCACCCGGCCGCCGACCCGCCCCCTCGCCTCGAGAACCAGTGGTTCGTGGCCGGCCTTCGCCAGGGTGTACGCGGCCGTCAGGCCGGCGAGCCCGGCACCGACCACCACCACGTCCGGCTCCGACGACGGCACGGCACCGGCCGCGCCGCCCCCTTCCCGACGGGGGCTCACCGGCCCACGCTCGCCAGCTCGGGCAGTTCCCCCGCGAAGAAGAGCTGCCGGCACCGGGAGCGCCGGGTCTTCCCGGAGGAGGTGCGGGGGATCGCCTGCCGGGGCACGATGACCACCCGGTCCGGGGCGTGCCCCAGACGTTCCCGCAGCCTGGTCATGACCTGTCCGGCCAGCCCGGCCGCGTCGTCGCCGCTCCGGCCGATCTCGGCGACCACCACCACCCGTTCGGTGTCGGGCAGCCCGAAGGCCGCGCAGACCTGGCCCACCCCGTCCACCTCGCAGGAGAGGTGCTCGTACTCCTCCGGGTAGAGGTTGCGGCCACCGGCGATGATCACATCCTTGATGCGTCCGCAGACGACCAGCCCGTCCTCGGTGAGGTAGCCGAGGTCCCCCGTGTGGAGCCAGCCGTCCCGGATCACCTCGGCGGTGGCCCCTTGCGCCTTCCAGTAGCCGCGCATCACCGAGGGGCCGCGCAGGCACACTTCGCCCACCCGGCGTGGGCCGAGCTCGGTCCCGTCGTCGCCGGTGATCCGTATACGGACGCCGGGTACGGGCGGTCCGCACACCGCGAGCTCCCGGGCGTCCGGGGCACCGGCCGGTACGGGTTCCGCCACCCGCTCCGCGGCGAGCCGGGTACCGGACACCCGGTCGCGGGCCATCGGCCGGTCGTACGGGCTGATCGCCACGGCGAGCGTCGCCTCGGCGAGACCGTACATCGGCGTGATCGCCCGGGCGCGCAGACCGTGGACGGCGCCCGCCTCGACGAAGGCGTCCAGATTGGGCAGCCGGATCGGCTCGGCGCCGTCACCGCACATGCGCAGCGCCGAGAGGTCCAGGGGCCGCGGCCGTTGCGTCATGCTGCGAGCGGCCAGACCGTAGGCGAAGTTGGGCGCGACGGTATGGGTGGCACCGTAGCGGGAGAGCGCGTCGACCCAGGAGTCCGGCCGGGCGAGGAACTCCTCGGGCGGCTGGAGGACGAGCCGGGCACCGCCGGCCAGCGCGCCCAGGGTGGAGATCAGCCCCATGTCGTGGTAGAGCGGCAGCCAGTGGACGACCACCGCCGGTCCGTCGTCCAGGCCGAGGGTCCGCCAGGCCACGGCCGCGTTCGCCATGATCTGACGGTGCGTCAGAGTCACGGCCTTGGGTGTGCCCGTGGTGCCGGAGGTGAACTGGAGGTAGGCCACGTCGTCCGGCGCGCACTGGGCCGGTGCGGGGGGCGGACCCTGGTGGGACACCAGTTCGGAGCAGGGGATCAGGGGCCGTTCCGACCGGTTTCCCCCGCCCAGGCGGCGCCCGACGAATCCGTGGAAGGCGTCGGACACCACCAGACAACGGGCGCCGACGTGATCCAGGCGCCGCTCCGTCTCCGCCATGAGGTCGGTCAGGTCGGCCAGCCGGTGGGGCAGGGGGACGATCACCGGCACGGCGCCGGCCCGCCACACCCCGAAGAGGGTGCACAGGAACGCCGACGACGTCGACGACATGATGGCCACCCGGTCGCCGTGCCCGACGCCCCGCAGGGCGAGAGCGGCGGCGACGCGTCGGGCCGTCGCGGCGAGCACCGCTCCCGGCAGCGGCGTCTCCGTCAAGTCCTTGTCGATGAGCAGGAATCCGGGCCCGCCGCGGGCCGCGCGCTCCAGGACCTCGGGGACGGTGGCCGCTCCGAAGACGTCCTCGGGGCGCGGGTGCCCGGTGGCCGCTTCCTCCCGGTCGGCCGCTTCGGCCGGTACGGCATTACGTGTGTGCATCGCTGTCCCCCTGAGTTCCTGCCGGCCGAGCGGCCGGTGCCCCCGTGCACGTGCTGATGGTTCGCTGCGTGCGGCGCACCCCCGAGGGGGCCGCCGCCTGCCGGTCCAGGTAGTCCGCGACCTCCCGGGCCAGCCGGGGCGCGTCCCGGCGTACCCGGCGCAGGTTGCCGCTGAACGGATGGGTGTAGCCCATGAAGTAGAAGCCCGGTGCCCCCGGCAGCGGCCGGGCTCCGTCGGCGACCGGGTCGCCGTCCTCGTCGAGCACGTCCAGATGCCCCACGAGGGCGTCGAGACCGCGCCGGTACCCCGTGGCGGCGATGACCACCTCGGGCCGGACGCGGCTGCGGTCGTCGAGGATCACCTGGGCGTCCTGGAAGGAGTCCACCGCGGCGACGGGCTCGATCAGCCCGGCCTTGAGCGCGCCGAGGAACCCTGTGTCGATGACCGGGGTGACGCCGTTGGCCCGGTACTGGCTGTACAGCCCGGTCCGGGGAGCCGGCAGACCGTACGGGGCCAGATCGCCGACCGTCAGCCGGTTGACCGGGCCGAGCAGGAGGTCGCCGAGGCGCGGCGGAAGTGTCTCCACCATCGCCGGCCCCAGCAGGGTCGGCACGCCGAGCAGCGAACGCCGGACGACGTGCGGTGCGGTGCGCACGGCGAGGCGGGTCCTGCGGACCCCGCCGCGGGACACGATCGAGGCGATCTCCGCTCCGGAGTTGCCGGTTCCCACCACGAGGACGTCACGCCCGGTGAACGGGGCGGCGTTGCGGAACGCGGAGGCGTGCAGCACCTGGCCGGTGAAGCCGTCCAGCCCCGGCCAGTCGGGGACGAACGGCACCCGGTTGTAGCCGGTGGCGACCACCACCACCGGAACCTGCCACTCCCCGTCCGAGGTGGCCACGCTCCAGCCCTGCGTGCCCCGGTCCACCCGTTTGACCTCGACGCCGTGCCGGACCTCGATCCCGTGGTGCGCGACATAACGGCTCAGGTAGTCCAGCAACCGCTCGCGCGTCACCCAGGTCCCGTCCGCGCGGGAGAACGGCAGGCCGGGCAGGAAGGACATCCAGTTCGGGGACTGCAGGCGCAGACCGTCGTAGTGGTCGTGCCAGGGCGCGGCGAGCCGGTCGGTCCGTTCCAGGACCACGGTGCCGACACCGCAGCGTTCGAGCATGGCGGCGGCCGACAGACCGCTCGGCCCGGCGCCGATGACCAGTGCCTCCACGGCACGGCGGCCGGGAGCGTCCGCGGGGCGGCCGCGGCGCCGCCGCACGGTGTTCAACGAGGGAAACCGCTTCCCGGCCGGTTTGCTCGCCCGGAGCATCATGATGTCCGTACCTCCGCCGCCAGTCGGTCGAGTTGGGTGCCGAACGACCGGGCGAGGGACTCGATCGTGGACCGGGTGTGCAGGTGGATGCTGTAGTTCCAGACGAGCCGGATCTCGCCGCCCTCCGACAGCGCCATCAGGTCGATGACCCGGGGGCGGTGGCCCGCCGAGCTGCGGTGGTAGCCGAAGGACTCCTCCACCGGACGCGCGTCGCCGGTGAAGTACTCGCTGACGTCCCCCCAGAAGTTGAAGCCCACGTCCGGTGGTGTCTGGCGGGCGAGGGAGGCGCGGACCCCGGGGTCGGGATGCAGGTACCGGAGCAGTCCGTAGCCGATGCCGCGGTGCGGCACCGCCCGCAACTGGTCGCGCACGGCGAAGAGTTCCTCCAGCGGCCCGGCGCCGTCGGTGCGGCGCAGCAGCATCGGCGAGAGCGTCGAGAGCCGCGCCACCGTCCTGGAGATGTCGAGGTCGCCGAAGGCCGGCTCGCGGCCGTGGCCCTCCAGCTCCACCATCAGCTCCCCGGACCCCGTCCATGCGGTGAAGGTGCGCAGGAGTGCGGTCAGGAGCACCTCGCGGACCTCCACCCCGTGGGTGCGGGGAAGAGCGGTGAGCACGGTGTCCGCGGTGCTGCCGGTGACGGTGGCGAACAGCCGCTCGGCCGAGGACTGCACGTTCTCGCCGTGCAGGTCGACGGGGACCGGCCGGTGCGGATGGGCGGCGAAGCCGGACCACAGCGGCAGTTCGGCGGCGAGCTCCGCGCTCGCGGCGTGTTCGGCCAGCCGCTCCACGCACCAGGTGACCGGTGCGGTCTTCGGCGGCAACGACACCTCCCGGCCGGACTCCAGCTGGAAGTAGGCGGTGCGCAGGTCCTCGTAGAAGACCCTGGACGAGTAGTAGTCCATCACCAGCCAGTGGGCACTGACCAGCAGGCGCGGAGGCCGGGCGGGGCCGAGGTCGAAACAGGTGAGCAGCACCGTGGGCCCGTCGGCCAGGTCGAGGCTGCCGTTGCGCTCGGCGACATGGCGGCGGAGGGCCGCCTCCAGCTCGGCGTCGGGCACCTCACCGAGATCGACGGTCACGACGTGGGAGCCGTCGAGTGCTTCCTCGCCCACCAACCGCCCCTGCCATGCCCCGTCGACGCGGCGGAAGCGGGTCCGCAGCGCGTCGTGCCGGCGCAGTACCTGCCGCAGTGCCTCGGAGAGCAGGGTGGCGTCGACCGGGGTGTCCAGCACGAACACGGGCCACATGCCGTTCCAGTGGTCCATGTGCTCGTAGGACTGCTCGAAGAACCAGTGCTGACTGGGAGTAAGGCCCACGGGCCCCTCGACGAGTCCCTGCGGCGCCTCGTTCGCCGGGGAGGTACGGGCCAGGGCCGCCTGTTCGGCCACGGTGCGATGGCTGAAGAACTCCTGCGGGGTGAGGTACAGGCCCTCCTGGGCGGCCCGGGCCAGCACCCGTACGCCCAGCAGGGAGTCCCCGCCGGCCTCGAAGAAGTCGTCGTGCCGGCCGATGGCGGCATCCTTGGACAGCACGGCCGCCCACGCACCGGCCATGGTGCGCTCCCGCTCGTTCGCGGGCGGCTCGACGGCGGCCACGGCCTGCTGCCCGGGCTCGGGCAGCCCGGCGCGGTCGACCTTGCCATTGGGGCTGAGCGGCAGGGTCTCCAGCGTGACGAACTGGCCCGGGACCATATACGAGGGCAGGTGCCGGGAGACGAAGGCACGCAGCTCGTCCGCGGTCGGCGGCCGGTCGGGCAGCTGGGGGACCACGTAGGCGACCAGCCGCCGCGCGCCCCGCTCCGGGCCGACGGCCGTGACCACGGCCGCCCGGACCGCCGTAATCCGGGCCAGCACGGCCTCGATCTCGCCGAGTTCGATCCGGTGCCCCCCGATCTTCACCTGGAGGTCCTCACGCCCGAGGAATTCCAGGGTGCCGTCCGGCCCGTACCGGCCGAGGTCTCCCGTGCGGTACAGGCGCTCACCGGTTCCGGGACGGACCGGAAAGCGCTCGGCCGTGCGCTCCTCGTCCCGCCAGTAGCCGGAGGCCAGGCCGACGCCGCCGATGTACAGCTCACCCGTCACATGGTCGGGCCGGGGGCGCAGGCCGTCGTCGAGCACGTGGAAGGTCTGGTTGCGCAGCGGAGTGCCGTAGGGGATGCTCCGCCAGGTGGGCGAGACGCGGTCGACGGGATGGGCGATCGACCAGATCGACGCCTCGGTGGCACCGCCGAGACTGATGATCTGCGGCTCGCCCGGGGACACCGCGCGTATGCGGTCCGGCAGGGACAGGGGTATCCAGTCACCGCTGAGCATGACGAGGCGCAGGGACTCCGGGAGCCTCCGGCCGCGGCGCTCGGTGTGTTCGGTGAGCAGCTCCATCAGGGCCGGCACCGTGTTCCAGACGGTCACCCCGTGCGCGTCGACGAGACCGGCCCAGCGGGCGGGGTCCCGTACGTCCTCGGGCGCGGGCAGGACCAGCGCGCCGCCGGCGCCGAGCACCCCGAAGATGTCGTAGACGGACAGGTCGAAGCTGAGCGACGACAGGCCGAGCACCCGGTCCCGCTCGCCCACGTGGAAGCGCCGGTTGATGTCGTCGACCGTATTGACCGCCCCCGCGTGCGGGATGACGACGCCTTTCGGCTCCCCGGTGGACCCGGAGGTGAAGATGATGTAGGCCGGGGCGTCCGGCGGGACCGGTACCTCGGTGCGCCGGGCCGGCGGGGCGGGGTGGCGCCCGTCGACGACGATCCGGCGCACGGGGGTGGGGATCTCGGTCCCGTTCTGTGTGACGGCGACCGTTGTCTGTCCGGCCGCCAGCAGCTGCGCGACGCGCTGCGGGGGCAGTCCGGCGTCCACCGGCAGGTAGGCGGCACCGGCGCGGAGGATGCCCAGCACGGCCACGACCTGCTCCCACCCCTTGTGCATCACGACCGCGACCGGGGCGCCGGGGCGTACGCCGGCTCCGATGAGGTGTTCCGCCAACGCGGCCGCGCGGTCGTCGAGTTCACGCCGGGACACGACCCGCTCCGGAGTGATCACCGCGGGCGCTTCGCCGTGTTCGCGCAGCCGTCGGTCGACGGCGGCGTGCAGGGATTCCACGGGGCGCGGGCCCTCGGTGGCGTTGACGCGCCGACGGACGGCGAGCTGCCGGTCCGGGAGCGGCACCGCGGCCGGGCCGTGCACTCGCCCGGGGTCGTCGGCCAGGGATTCCAGCAGGTCCCGGTAGGCGGCGAACATGTCGTCGAGGACCCCGTCCGGGAAGACGTCGTCGACCGCGTCCCAGCTGACGCTCAGGCCGTTGCCCAGGGAGACCACCTGGTTGTCCAGATGAACCTGGGGCGTCTGGGACACCGCGTGGCGCTCGGTGAAGACAACGCCTTCCAGATCCTCGACGCCGCTCCCGCGCTCCTGGAGCAGACTGGTGAACACCACCGGCATCGTGGCCCGCCGGCCACCGCGGGCCATTTCCCGCTGCACGCGGACACCGCTGAACTCGCTGTGCTCCAGGTCCTCGCGCAGCCGGCGCTGGAGTGCGGCCGCGGCCCGGTCCAGGGTCGGCGTGGCCCCCAGGTCGCAGTCGAGTAACACGGTGCTGGTGAAGTCGCCCACCGTGCCGGGCAGATCGGGGTGCCAGTACGGGCGGTCCGCCAGCGTCACGTTCACGGTGAACCGCGGCTCTTTCGACCAGGTGCGGAGCACGGCGGCGTAGGCCGTGCACAGTAACGCCGAGGGAGTGACGCCGAGGTCCGCGGCCCGCTCGGAGAACCGGCGCCAGCGCTCGGCGTCCAGGTGGAACCGGCGGCGGACGAACCGTGGGGCGTCCGTGCCGGGCCGCTCGACGAGAGGCAGACCGGGGGCGGCCGGGATCTCGGCGAGCCTGCCCAGCCAGTAGTCCCGGGCCTTCGCGTACCGCGGTGTCCCGCGACGGGCCTCTCGTGCCGACACGTAGTCCCGGAAGGTGACGCCGAGGGCCGGCAGCTCCGCTCGCGGGTCGAGCATCAGCCTGATCCACTCGCCGAGCAGGAGCCGGATGCTCCCGGCGTCGACGAACAGCAGGTCGACGCTGAAGTGCAGCCGTATCAGGTCGGGGGCGAGCGTGTGGGTGCGCACCTCGTACAGCGGCCAGGTCTCCTGGTCGAACCGCTGGTGGGCGAGCCGGTCGCGGGTCTCGGCGAGGAGCCGGTCGCGGTCCTCGTCGGAGCACCCGGAAAGGTCGGCGTGGGCGACGCGGTAGGGCTCGCGGACGGGGAGTACCCGTTGGCGGCCGTCCCCGTCCATGACGGCCCGGAGCATGTCGTGCCGTTCGACGAGCCGCCGGAAGGCGGTCTCGACCTGCTCGGCCGGGACGGCCGAGATGTCGAGTTCGAGGTAGAAGTGCGCGGACCGGCCACCCAGTTCGAAACCGCGGCTCCCCAGCCAGTACGCCTGCTGGACGTCGGTGAGGGCGAAGGGCTCGAACCGTTCCAGCGGTGCGTGCCGGATCGGTTCGCCGCCGGCCGCCCGGCCGTGCGCCGACGCCTGCCCGGCCGCGGCCCGGGCGATCTCCCGCAGAGTGCGGGGCCCGAAGAAGAAGTCCAGGGGGAGGTCGGTGTCCCAGCGCGCTTCAAGAGCCGAGCGAAACGCGGTGGCGGCCAGGGATTCGAGGTGGAGGGGTTCGTCCGTTCCGATCGGTTCCTGTCGACCGGTGGTGCTGCGGTACACGTGTGCAAGGGCGCACAGAATGTCTGACTCTCGATTTTCGTGAATGTCCGTGCCGATGATTTCTTCGCGCATGGATCCCCGTTGTCCCGTCGTCGTTTCCCTGCCGGTGCAGGGGTGGGTCATGACTGCGGGTGGCACATGCTTTCAATCGTTGCTGATATGTGTCAAGAGTATTTCTGGCGACGCTTTTGACCTGCGGTTATCTGGAAAATGCATGATCGCGATCAGCTGGGGAGTGTTGGGTTCCGAATGCGGGGGAATGGTGTTTGCGGCGTGAGGGGAAAGTGATCTGATAATTGATCAGGGCGCTCACCTGGTCTTTCTGCGCGAGAGGGAAATGATCAAGATCTCCCCTGTTTGGTGGCTCATGATGGCCTGTACAGTGGGTGGATGAATCATATGAATCCGGAACATAAGGGACATTTGGAATGGGGCTCTTCGAGCCGCCCGGTCCGCCTATGGATAATCCATGGAAAATGTGCTCGAATTGCTGAAGTATTTTGGGCGGAGTGCTAGATTGCGCAACCATGGGAATGAAGACAGCCTGTGGTGTCGCGTACCGTCGCACCGGTAGTGGAGAACCGCTCCTCCTCATTCATGGGACCGGCGGATCCCATTCCGTCTGGAATCCGGTCCTTGATTTCCTCGCCCATGAGCGCGACGTCGTCGCGGTCGATCTGCCGGGCTGCGGGGCGAGCCCACGGCGTACCGGCGACGGGCCGCTGACCAACGCCTCGGTGGCCGAGCACCTGGCCGCCTTCGCCGAGGAAATAGGCCTGGAGCGCCCTCACGTCGGGGGCGCCTCGCTCGGTGGTCACGTCGCGCTCCTGCTCGGCGCCCGGGGCCTCGCCCGCTCGGTCGTGGCCTTCTCCCCGACGGGCTTCTACACCGCGGGCGAGGCGCGACGGCTCCGTGCGCTCGTCTCGGCCCTGCGCCTCTCCGCCCGGCTGGCCCTGCCGCTGGCGCCCCGGCTCGCCCGCAGCGCCGCGGGCCGTCAGCTCCTGCTCGGCTCCAGTTACGGGAAGCCCGCCGCCGTCCCCCCGGAGGCGGCCGTCGACACGGTCCGCTCGCTCGCCCTGAGCACCAGCGTCGGCGACATGCTGCGCCGGGCCAACCGTGAACTGCCGGGCGGGGGACTGGCCTGTACTCCGGAGGCCGCCGCCCATCCCAACGTGGAGATCGTCGAGGGGCTCGCGGACGTTCCCGTCACCATCGCCTGGGCGCAGAAGGACGTCTTCCTTCCCGTGCGGATGGCCGCTCGCGCCCGTCGTGCTTTCCCCCACGCCCGTCACGAAGTCATCGCCGGCGCCGGTCACTTGGCGACCTGGGACGCCCCGTCCCGGGTCGCCGACCTCCTCCTGGAATCCAGCCTGGCCGCCACTGGCGCGGGCGCACGGTGACCGGGCCTCGCGGAAGAGCCGTCCTGGGGCGCCCCGGTGAGCGCCGGACCGGGAGGTCCACCCGGCGGACGCTGTGACGGGCCCGGTGGCGGGGGACCGGCCCCCGCCACCGGGCGACCGGCCCCCGCCATCGGGCGACCGTCAGCCGAGCTCCAGGCTCGTCCCCGCGTACGTCCGCTCCAGCGGCGTCGCCGGGGCCACCCCCGCGTACATCCGGATGGTGTCGAAGCCGGGTTTCAGACCGCGGGCCTCGGCGAGGGCGGCGGCGGCCGTGTGCGGTTCGGGAGCGTCCAGGTGGACCTCCTCGTCGGGGCCCAGGTGCGCGACGAGGGCGTCGAACAGGGCCTCGGCGTCCTCGGCCGTGTCCGCGAACAGCGGGCCGACGCGGTGTCCGTCGTGCGCGGGGCGGATGAGGCCGTAGCCGGCGACGCGCCCGTCGCGCAGGAGCACCCGGGCGGTGCGGTCCGGGCCGGTGAGCCAGCCGGCGAGGAAGGCGCGGCGTTCGGCGGGGAAGCACTGCCGGTCGTAGGCCGCGATCGCGTCGAGGTGGTCAGGGGTGACGGGCAGGACGCCGGGGGCCGGGGTGCCGGTCCGGACCGGCCGGCCCGACCAGCGCAGGTTGCGGTGGGCGGGGACGAAGCCGGAGCGCTTGTACGTCTCCTCCTGGGCGGGGACCGCGTCGAGGCCGACCGTGCGGGTGCCCGCGTGGGGGAAGGCCGCGCGCCAGGTGGCGAGGCCCAGACCGCGGCCGCGGAGACCGGGTGCCACCAGGTAGAAGCCCAGGAAGGCGTAGTCGGGCGCGTAGTTGACGACCGATATGGCGGTGACGACGCGGTCCCCGGCCCGGCCGACGAAGAAGCCGTCCGGGTCGGTGGGGAGGAAGCGGTCCGCGTCGCCGCGGCCGGGGTTCCAGCCCTCCTCGGCGGCCCATGCCATGACCTGCCGCCAGTCGTCCGGCGACGCGGTGGTGACGGTGAGTCCGGCGGCGTCAATGGTGCTCATGGTGCTGTGGTTCCTTCCGTTGACTGTGATGGTGAGTGTCGCGGGTGGTGCGTGCGGTGCGGTCAGATGAGGTCCATGGCGGCCACCTCGTCCGGACTGCCATAGCTGACCGGGCCCTTGAAGCGGCGGCGGGCGGAGGCGAACCACCACACGGTGGCGATCAGCAGGACGACGCCCAGGGCGATCGGCGCGTAGTTGAAGGACTTGGCGGTGATCGGGGAGGCCTGCGGCAGCATGAAGAGCAGGTTGCTGATCACGATCCAGGTCACGGCGACGAAGGCCACCGGCCGGCCGAACCGCCCGAGGTTCCAGGGGCCGGGCCGGAACTCCTTCAGGCGCAACCGCAGGAAGATGGGCACGCCGTAGGCGAGGAAGAGACCGACGACGTTGATGCTGACGACGGCGGTGAAGGCCACGTGCGACCACCAGCCGGGGATGACGAGGACCAGGGCGCAGGCCGCGGCCAGCCACACGGCCTTGACCGGTGTGCGGGTGCGGTCCGAGACGGAGTGCCACAGCCGGGAGCCGGGCATCGCGCCGTCGCGCGAGAAGGCGAAGATCTGCCGGGTGTTGCTCGTCATGTTGGCCAGGCCGCAGAAGAGCATGGCGCCGATGACGATCAGCAGGAGCAGCTTGGCCGTCGTCAGGCCGAGCGCGTCGATGAGGATCTGTACCGGCGGGGCCGCCGCGGACGCCTCGGCCGCGTAGTCGCGGACGGCGTAGATCAGCGCGAGCATGAGGACGAGGCCGGTGAGGGCGGAGTAGCCGATGGCCCGGACGATGCCGCGCGGCGCGTTCACCGTGGCCCGCACGGTCTCCTCGGACATATGGAAGCTGCCGTCGAAGCCGGTGAACGTCCAGCTGGTGACGAGCAGGCCGAGCATGCCGGCGTACACGGCGTTGGAGAAGCCGGTCTCGTTGACGAAGTGGGTCGCGAACGACGCCGACTGGTGCTCGGAGGGCACAGCGATCAGACAGGTGACGATGACCACCAGGCCGACGAGCAGCCACCACACCGATATCCGGTTGAGGATGGCGACCAGCCGCACGGTGTAGGTGTTGGCGAGGGCCTGGATCAGCAGGATGACCGCGGTGATACCGACGGTCTGCTGCGCCGTCGGCTCGTACGAGGGCCATTGCAGGGAGATGAACGACTGGATGAAGGTGGCGGCGGCGAAGTCGGTGGCGGCGGTGCCGCCCACCTGGCCGATGAAGTTGAGCCAGCCCGTGTACCAGGACCAGGCGCCCTTGTGCCGCTTGGCGAGCTTGCCCGCGGAGAAGTACAGCGCGCCGCTGGTCGGGTAGGCGGAGGCGATCTCGGCCATGGAGGCGCCGACGAACAGCACCATGACCGAGACGCCGATCCAGCCGAAGACCAGGATCCGGGGGCCGCCGGCGCCCATGCCGAAGCCGAAGGAGGAGAAGATCCCGGAGATGATGTTGATGATGGTGAACGAGATGGCGAAGTTGTCGAACGCCCGGAACCGGCGGGTGAGTTTACGGGGGTAGCCCATCGCGTGCAGCGTCGCGTCGTCGTCCATGGCGACGTGGGCGGCCTGCCGGTGGGCACTGGCATGAGCGGGGGAGAAGGACTCCGACACGGACAGCGGCTTTCTGCGAGTGGGGACAGGGACGTGCCGGGAGCGGCCTCCCGGCGTACGCGGTGCGGGAGCCGGTCAGGGTGAACCGGGCGCCGGCAGTCCGCACCGCCGACGGGCCTTGCTGAGCTGTTCCTCCGGGCTGCCGAAGGCGCTCCACGGCATACGGGACGCGTAGGGGCCCATGGCCGTGAAGACCGTGCGGGCCTCGTCGAGGCGGCCGGCCATGAAGAGCGCGTGCGCCAGGTAGGCGAGGTCGAGGACGGGCGTGAACCGGTACTCGGGCACTTCGGGGAGCCAGCGCGCGTAGACCTCCAGGGCGAGGGTCCGCCAGCGGCGCTGGCCCCAGGCGCGGTCCGCGAAGGGGTCGGCGCGGGGGTCGTAGTCCTCCACCAGGGTCACCAGCGGGAGCAGCCGCAGCGGGGAGCCGGCGGGGGCGCGGTTGGCCAGGAACTCGGCCACGTCCCAGCGGGCGCTCGCCGAACCGCCGTGCCGGGCGAAGTAGAAGGAGAGGAAGCGGTGGTGCGCCTCCCGGTTCCAGGGGTCGAGCGTCAGGGCCCGGGAGAACAGCGACCAGGGGCCGGACGGGGCGGTGAGCATCCCCGGGGGCGCCGGGTCACGGACCCGTCCCGTCCTCGCGAGCGCCAGCCGGGCCACCCACGGGGTGGGGTCCTTGGGTGCCATCTGGGCGGCCTGGTCGCAGGCCGCCTCGGCTATCCGGATCAGGGACGAGGTCCTGCGGTCCCGGGCGTCGGCCATGCGCAGCGCGCGCAGCATCGCGACCCTGGCCCATAACAGGGCGGCGTCCGGGCCGGGTTCCTCGGCCAGCCAGCGCTCCGCGAGGTCGGAGTCGGCGGCCATTGAGGCGAGCACCAGGGACCGGTGTGCACGGGTGGCGAAGTCCTCGCGCACGTCGTGGAGGATCGCGTGGGCGCTGTGGTAACGGCCCGCCTGCACCTCGACGCACGCCTGCGCCAACTCGTGGTCGTCGGCGGCCGGATGCCATACGTACCGACCCTCGAACGAGCCAGCGACCATGCTCACCTGCCACCCTGTCGCAACAAATCGGGAATCGCGCAACTCGCCCGTGCCGTACGCCCACCGGACCCCTCGGGTGATCGAACCCCGTCGGGTGATCGGAAGCTCACCGGCAGTAAGCCACACCCTACTCAGGATCACCCGGGTCGGGAGGGGCATCCGGAGGATCCAATGCCGCATGTTTTCGATTTATGTCACCTACGTGGCTGGCGGACAGTAACCGGACTGAAACCTTCCGTAAGACTTTACGTTGGTCCGATGCACAAAACCCCCGTGCGGAACGCCATTACCGGCGAAGGGGGAAGAGGGCGCGCCACCGCGACGCCTCCCCTGCGGCACGGCGGATCCGGGAGCGGCCGCCGCGCCCGGTTCATGATCGAAACGACCGGAGGGACCACCAGTCCGTGAACCCACATCACACGGCCGACCTGTTGAGCGCGGCGGTCTTCGCACGCGTCTTCGGCAGCGACGCCCTCGCCCTGCTGCGCCGCGCCGCGGCCGCCGGTGTCCGCATCGGCATCAGCGAACTGCGCCGCGGCCCGCGCCGGCGGCGGGGAGGCGAAAGGTGACGGCACCCTCCCGAGCGAGTACGTTTCCCGTGACCGGACTGCCCGCCGACTACCGGGCGTTCCACCAGCTCTACCGCGCCGCCTATGTGCACTGGGCCGAGCTCTACCTCGGCAACCGCCACGACGCGGAAGAGGCCGTGGACCAGGCGTTCGAGGACCTGTACTTCACCTGGAGCGAGGTCCTCAGAACCGAGAACCCCAACGCCTACGCCTGGGCGGTCGTCAGACACCGGACGATCGACTGCGCCCGGGCGCGCGGCAGGCGCCCGACCGTCATCGACACCGCGGCCTTCGAGACCACCGCCCTGCGGCACGCCGTCGACCCCATCGGCGAGCTCGAACAGAGCCTGTCCGTCTACAAGGCGATCTGCGCCCTGCCGGCGCGCCAGCACGACGTCATCGTCCTGCACTACTGCCTCGGCTACAGCGTCCGGGAGACCGCCGACATCATGGGCATCACCGAGGGCGGGGTGCGCTCCACCGCCCGGCACGCCCGCCACCGCCTGCACGACGCGCTCGGACTGGAGAGAGAAGAGGAGCACCGGTGACCGGAACACTCGACCACGTGCTGGCCAAGGCCCGACTCGACCGGTGCCCCTACCCGAGCGCCGAGATCGAGCGGGCCGAGGCACGGCTCGCCGTCCGGCTCACCGAGCGCATGTGGCACGGCGCCCTGTTCTTCGACGACCAGATGGAGCCCGCGCGCACCGCGGCCGTGCGCGCCGCCCAGCGCAACTACCTTCCCCACCGCGCCTTCTACCGGCAACTCCGCAGCCTCTGCAAGACCGTCGTCGCCCACGACCTCCACAAGCTCGGCACCCTCCTCGCCGACCGCCTGCTGGAACCCGAGGGCGCCCTCGTCCTCGGCTGCGTCCTCCAGCTCGCCGACCGTGAGGACAGCGCCCGCTTCTGGTGGCAGTTCGGCGCCGGCGCCGACGACACCGGGGCGGCCTGCTGCCTCTACCTGCACCACATGGCGCTCGGGGAGCGGCGCGAGGCGGAGCTCTGGCGGCGGCAGGCGGGGCTGGAGTCCCTCATGCCCGAGACTCCCGAGGAGATCGACCGGAACGATCTCAACATGGCGCTCCAGATGCTGGACGGTTTGCGGGAGGGGGAGGGGTTCTCTCCCGCGGCCACCGCGGTGATCGCTTACGTTCCCGATGCGCTCGGGTTCGTCGACGAGGTCGATCTGCCGTTGCCTCAGCCTGACTTTCCGGAGCGGATCGGGGAGTTGACGGCGGCTTGTTGAGTGCGGCTTCGCCGCTCGTCCTCAATCGCCGGATGGGCTGATTCAGCCCGTCCGGCGTTTGAGGACAACCGCGCGGAGCGCGGTTTCAAGGGGGCGCGGGGCACTCCCCGCAGAAACGGTGAAAGGGCGGGACCGGGACACAGCCCGCCGCAGGCGCCTACCCCAGCGCCCGCAGCCCCGGCACGAAGGTCACGACCACCGGCACGAACGGCACGAGCGCCGCCGCAGCGGTCAGCCGCAACCGCCGGGCGGGCGTGAGCCGAGGGGAGGGCGCCAGAAGCCGGTCGACGCGGCCGGGAAGCTGGGACATGCGGCGGACGCAGGGGTCGAACACCCCCCGGTCCTCGTTGAGTTCGATGAGGGCGAGGGCGGTGGTGAGACGCCCGAAGCGCCGGGAGGCCATATCGTCGGCGGCGAGCTCGACGAGGTGATGCACCCGGTCACGGAAGGCGGCGAAGACGGGCACCTGGGGGAAGCCGTTGGCGAGAGCGGAGGAGCAGTGGAGCAACCAGTCGTGCCGGGCCCGCACATGCCCCTGCTCATGCGCCAGCAGAGCGTCGAGCTGGGAGTCGTCGAGCCGCCGCAGCGCACCGGTGGTGATCACCAACTGCGGGGAGGGGCCGCCGCGCAGCAGCCAGGCGTCCGGACGCTGGGACTCCAGCAGGACGAGCCGGTCGCCGCCGGGCTCCTCGCCGGGCAGCCGCGGCGAGCGGACGAGGAGGGCGGCGCGGCGCTGCCGCCGCCGGGCCCGGGCGCCGCGGATCTCCCGGGTCAGCATGGCGGCGGTCCAGACGGCGCCGCAGGCGAGGACGGTGGCCAGGGGAGCGGCGAGGGAGCCGTAACCGCCGAGGGCGTAGGCCTCGACGACGCCGCTCGGAGCGGGGGCGAAGACGTTGCCGCGCACGGCCTCCCAGGCCGCGGCGGCGCTCAGCGCCATGGCGAGCACGCAGCACAACAGCACGGCGGCCACGACGCATTGCCACACCCACAGGGCCAGCACGGGCTCGCGGTCGGGCCAGTCGGCGCGGGCCAGGACGCGGGGCGCCAACGACGCGAGCAGCGCGCCGACGGCCAGCAGCGCGAGCGGGACGAGCATGGGTGTGCCTTCCCTCGGAGTCGTCCACGGCAGCGTGGGATCCTGTGCTGGGTCAGACAGTAGTGGCACCGCGGCCCGGCGTGCAGTGGTCCGGCCCACGCCCCTTGAATACGGGCCCGCTCCCGGCGCCCCACCCGCCCCTCACATGGTCAGCAGCATCGCCAGCATCCCTATCCCCATGGAAACCCGGCACGCGCCGGTGAGCTCCGCCCGGCCGCGCACCGGCGACGGCCCGCCCGTCCCGGAGGCACCGGAAGCCCCGGTGGCACTGGCGGCACCGGTGGCGGCGCGGCTCCGCCAGGCCGGCTCTCCGGGCAGCGCGGCCGGCACCGGCACGATCGCCGCGAGCGTCCGTACCACGTACACCGCGAAGTAGACCAGCAACAGCCCCGTCAGCAGCGGCGTCCCGGCCGGCCGGTGCCCGCCGCCGTGGCCGGTGGCGGATGTGCCGGTCATGGCGAGCGCCATGTAGACCATCGCGAACGCTCCCACCGCGTGGTGCAGATGGTGGGAGTCGGCGCGGCGCCGGGCCAGGACCAGCGCGTGCAGCCCCGCGGCACCGAACACCGCGGCGAACAGCACCGCTCCCCACGGCCGGGCCACCGCCGGCGTCGCCACCGGCACCGCCATGGCGGCCATACCGAGCCCCATCAGCGCGTCGCCCCGGGCCGCCCCGCGCTCTCCCGCCCCGCCGGACCGGGCCCGGTGCAGGCAGTACACCCCCGTCGCGGTACCCACCGCCACCAGCAGCCACCCGACCAGTGGCGGTCCGTGCACCTCTCTCACACCTCCCGGCCTACGCCCCCCTGGGCAGGATGCCCGCGTCGGGAGGGTCGTACGGGAGCGCACGGGCGCACGGAGAGAGTGCGATGGCGCGGATGTGCGCCCTGCACGGCGGGAACGCCGGATGACCGCCCTCGGATCCCGGGGCCCTCAGATACCGGGGCGGTAGCGCAGCGGATGCCCTTCCGGCACCTCCACCACGACGATCCGGACCCCGTCGGGATCGGCGATCCACATCTCCACCAGTCCCCAGGGCATCCGCTCCGGCGGCTGGAGGATCTCCACACCGCGCGTCAGCAGCTCCTCGTGCGCGGCGGCGGCGTCGGCCACCTGCAGCCACAGGGAGAGCCCGGGGGCGGGCGGCGCGGCCGAGCGGCCGGAGAGCTCCAGGAACCCGCCGCCCAGGAAGTAGACGGTGCCGCGCTCGGGCCCGGTGCCGAACTCCCGGTGGACGGCGAGGCCCAGGGCCCCGCCGTAGAACTCCCGGGAGCGGTCCGGATCGGTCGGCCTCAGCAACACCCTGCTGCTCAGTACGTGCACCATGCCGTCCGACTGTACGCATCCGCCTGCGGTTAGTCTCGGGAGCGGCCGCCCGCGGCCCGCCGGATCGCGCCGTGCCCCCACCGCATTCCGCCGGCCGGCAGGGCCCACCAGCCCCCCGCAGGACCCGCACGCCCCCGCACGACCCCGAGGAAAGGAACCCCGGAACGCCATGGAAGCCACGGAGACCGCACACCCCGCCCAGGACCGACCGGTGATCCGCACCGCGACCGCCGCCGACGTCCCCGCGCTCGTCCCGCTGATCGAATCGGCCTACCGGGGGGACGCCAGCCGCGTCGGGTGGACCACCGAGGCGGACCTCCTGGACGGCCGGCGCACGGACGAGGAGGGTGTGGGTGCCGTGGTGGCCGCCGAGGGCAGCCGGGTGCTGCTGCTGGAGGACACCGACGGCCCCGTGGCCTGCTGCCACATCGAACACCGCGGCGACCACGCGTACTTCGGCATGTTCGCCGTGCGGCCCGCGACGCAGGGCGCGGGGCTCGGCAAGGTGGTGCTCGCCGAGGCCGAGCGGGTGGCGCGGGCCGAGTGGGGCGTACAGCGGATGCATATGACGGTCATCCGGCAGCGGGACGAGCTGATCGCCTGGTACGAGCGGCGCGGCTACCGGCGGACCGGACGGATGAGCCCGTTCCCGTACGGCGACGAGCGGTTCGGCATACCGCGTCGGGACGACCTGGAGTTCGAGCTGCTGGTGAAGGACCTCCCGTAGGTCTCCGCGGCGGGGGCGACGGCAGCGCCCCCGCAACGAACGGAGGCGGAGGTTCACCATCCGGCAACCGCTCGCATTCGGCAGCGTCCGACAGGAAAAACAGCGGCCCGCTCCCGGACCCCGCAGGATAATTTGCAGCAGCACCCCTTGAGGAGGAGAACGGCGCATGGATACGGTGTCTTAACGCCAGGTTCTCCCGAGAAGGGGCAGTCATGACGGAAATTCTTGCGTCCGGGCCGATAGCCGTCGACGGAACGTCCGCGGCGTCCGCGGAGAGCGTCACCGGGCATCCCGCCTGGAAGCAGCTCAAGGACGCCGTCGAGACCATCCGTCCGTGGCAGTCCGCGGACGGCTCGATCGACCTCGGCGCCGACGGCGCGCCGCCGGGGGAGACCGTACGGGCCGAGACGGAGCGGGTCGCCGCCGCCGTGGAGCAGCTCGCGCCGCTCCTCCCGCACGACGCCGACTACCACGCCGCCCTCGTCTCCGACCTGCGCAAATGGGCAGACTCCGGATTCGGCGTGCCGGACTTCCTGGACTCGCTGCTGGCCTTCCGCCCCGCGGAGCGCCGCGCCGACGGCCGTCAGCACCTGGTCGTCTTCCCCATGTACACGCAGAACGGCAACCCGGACCGCAACCTCGAAGCGGTCGTGCTGCGCCTGGTCTGGCCCGAATGGCTCTCCGAGCTGGAGCGCACCCGCTACGACAACCCGCTCTTCCTCGGCATCACCTTCGAGGACTTCACCGCGGGCTACGACACCAACTCGGCCGTCCTCTTCCCGGAGACCATCGCCGTCCGCGAGGCCCCCGAGCGCTTCACCTGGGGCGGCATCTTCTGCGACCGCGAGGCCGCCCGCTTCCGCCGCGTCACCGAGGCGGCCGTGGACCTCCTCGGCCTGGAGCTCCCCGCCGACATCGCCGCCATGCTGGACGACCAGCACCGCTGCCAGCAGGCGTTCGTCCTCTGGGACATGATCCACGACCGGACGCACAGCCACGGCGACCTGCCGTTCGACCCCTTCATGATCAAGCAGCGGCAGCCGTTCTGGATGTACGGCCTGGAGGAGCTGCGCTGCGACCTCACCGCCTTCAAGGAGGCCGTGAAACTGGAGGCCGACGGCTACACGCAGGGCCGTGACGTGCAGTACGCCGTGCTCTTCGACCGCATGTTCCGCTTCCCGGTCACGGGCGAGCGCGTGCGCAACTACGACGGCCTCGGCGGGCAGCTGCTCTTCGCCTACCTGCACCGGCACGACGTCGTACGCTGGACGGACAACACCCTGCACATCGACTGGGACCGCGCCCCGCAGATCACCAACCAGCTGTGCGGCGAGATCGAGAAGCTGTACCGCGACGGCATCGACCGCCCCAAGCTCGTCCACTGGTTCGCCGCCTACGAGCTCGTCTCGGCGTACCTGGCTCCCCACCCCGGATCCCGGTGGGCCAAGGGCCCCGACGCCCTCGACCTGAGCCTGCCGCCGCGCAAGCTCGTGGACGACGTGCTTCCGGACGAGTTCCCGCTCAGCATGTTCTATGAGGCCCTTGCCAAGAAGCTGCGGACCGTGATCGCCTCGACCAAGGGCATCACGGCCGACAGCCTGGAGAAGGTGGCCGCGTGAGCGAGGGGAACGAGGAGGCGACGACCATGAGCACTCCGACCAATGGCAACGGCCGGCTGGACGGTGCCGTCGTGGCGGTGGCGGGAGCCGCCGGCCCGGCGGGCCGGGCGGCACTGCTGCGGCTGGCCGAGGCGGGGGCGACGGTCGTCGCCGCCGACGCGGACGCCGCACGCCTCGCCGAGGCGGTGGACGCGGCCCGCTACGCCCACGGCGGCGCCACCGTCATCGGCGACACCGTGGACCTGCTCGACCTGGAGGCCACCCGGGCCTGGGCCGACCGCACCGAGAAGGAATTCGGGCGCATCGACGGCCTGGTCCACCTGGTGGGCGGCTGGCGCGGCTCGGCCACCTTCGCCGAGACCGACCTCGCCGACTGGGAGCTGCTGGAGAAGCTGCTCGTCAGGACCGTGCAGCACACCTCGCTGGCCTTCGAGGGCCCGCTCACACGCGGCGGGAACGGCCGGTACGTGCTCATCAGCGCGGCCGGCGCCAGCAAGCCCACCGCGGGCAACGCCGCGTACGCCGCGGCCAAGGCGGCGGCCGAGGCCTGGACGCTCGCCCTCGGGGACGCGTTCCGCAAGGCCGGCGGCGACCCCGCGGCGGGCGGCGCCCCGGCGGCCGCCGCCACCGTAGTGATCATCAAGGCACTGGTGCACGACGCCATGCGCGCCGAGCGCCCGAACGCGAAGTTCGCGGGCTTCACCGACGTCAAGGACCTGGCCGAGGCCATCGTCGGCGTCTGGGGAAAGCCCGCCCAGGAAGTGAACGGAACCCGTCTGTGGCTGACTCCCCACACGTGACCGAGACCGACGCGATACGCCGGCACGACCCGCACGCCCGCGGCTTCGCCAGCGACAACTACGCCGGCGCGCACCCCGAGGTCCTGGCGGCCCTCGCCCTCGCCAACGGGGGTCACCAGATCGCGTACGGGGAGGACGAGTACACCGCGCACCTCCAGGATGTGTTCCGGTCCCACTTCGGGCCCACCGCCGAGGCGTTCCCCGTCTTCAACGGCACGGGCGCCAACGTCGTCGCCCTCCAGGCGGTCACCGAACGGTGGGGCGCGGTGATCTGCGCCGACTCGGCCCACATCAACGTCGACGAGTGCGGCGCGCCCGAGCGCGTCGGCGGGCTCAAGCTGCTGACCGTGCCCACCCCGCACGGCAAGCTCACCCCCGAGCTCATCGACCGCGAGGCATGGGGCTGGGACGACGAGCACCGTGCCCAGCCGCAGGTCGTCTCCCTCGCCCAGACCACCGAACTGGGCACCTGCTACACCCCGGAGGAGATCCGGGAGATCTGCGACCACGCCCACGAGCGGGGCATGAAGGTCCACCTCGACGGCTCGCGCATCGCCAACGCGGCGGCCACCCTCGGCGTCCCGCTGCGGGCCTTCACCACCGACGCCGGGGTCGACCTGCTCTCCTTCGGCGGCACCAAGAACGGTCTGCTGTTCGGCGAGTGCGTCGTCGTGCTGAACCCCGGCGCGGTCAAGGCGATGAAGCACCTCCGCAAGCTGTCGATGCAGCTCGCCTCCAAGATGCGTTTCGTCTCCGTCCAGTTCGAGGCCCTGCTGACGGGCGACCTCTGGCTGCGCAGCGCCTCCCACGCCAACGCGATGGCCGCCCGCCTGGCCGAGGGCGTGCGGGGCGTGGACGGCGTCGAGGTCCTGCACCCCGTCCAGTCCAACGCGGTCTTCGCGCGGCTGCCGCGCGAGGTGAGCGAGCGGCTGCAGAAGCAGTACCGCTTCTACTTCTGGGACGAGGCGGCGGGCGACGTCCGCTGGATGTGCTCCTTCGACACCACGGAGGAGAACGTGGACGCGTTCGTCCAGCTCGTCGAGGAGGAGATGGCGCGGGGTTAGCTGTGGCCCGGCGGTGGCAGCTCTCGTCAGTCGCCTGTCCGGTCCGACGAGAGCTGCCTCACCGGATCAGCCTTTCAGGCCGTAGAAGTGGATTCGCGTGTTCGGCTTGAACCCGATGCGCGGGTACACGGGGGCTCCTGCCGCGGTGGCGTGCAGCGTGGCGCGGGTCAGCCCGGTGGCCCGCGCACCTTCGTACAGCGCCTTGCGCGTGACCGCCTCGCCGTAGCCCTTGCGCTGCCACCGCGGGTCCGTGGCGACGAAGGTGATGAACAGCCGGCCTCGCGCTTCGATCGCGGCGGCGCACGCCACCGGTTCGTCCCGGCGCAGGGCCAGGTAGGCGTGGAGCCCGTTCTTCCAGAGCGCCGATCCCACCAGGCCCTCGCGGCCCTCCTCCAAGGGGAACCCGTAGGCGCGTGACTGGAGGTCGGCGTAGGCCCGCAGCTGCTCGTCGGTGCCGACGCGGGCGAACGTCAGGTCGGGGTGGACCGGCTCGGGGATGGGGAGCAGGTCGCCGGCCATGCCCGTTCCGGGGAAGGCGTACTGGAGGCCGGCCTGCTCGGCCGTCGTCTCCAGCGCGGAGCGGGCCTCGTCGTCGAGAAGGTCCTCGAATAGCCACAGGAGGCCCGGGTGCCTCTTGGTCCGCATGATGTCCACGGCCTGGTTCAGACGCTGCCTGAGGAGCTCTGCTCCCGCGTCCGCCTCGGTCAAGGTGATGCAGTTCCAGAACCCGAACCTGCTGTCGGCCCAGCGGACGGCGATGCCCGGCAGGTCGCGTACGTCCGCGTCCGGGTCGCGGTCGAGCACCATGGTCCGCCAGCCTGTGGTGAGTTGCTGTACCGATTCGATGGATTCCGCGGGAACGGTCACGGTGTCTCTGTCTCCATGACGGGTGGTGGATGCCTGCGGTGCCTCTGTGCCAGTGGGGACTCTACTTGCGGCATGCGGTTCCGGTCCCGTCAGATGATGTTTTCGGCCTCTTCGATCTGGTCGTGGGCGTTCGCCGTGCCGGAACGGGGCACACCGTAGGAACTCCGTCCGAAGCGCCACCACAGGGCGGCCATGACGAGGACCACCAGCAGGGCGACGGGCGTGTAGTTGAAGGTCGTGGAGGTGACCGGGCTGGACTGCGGCAGCAGGAACAGCACGGTCACTCCCGCCGCCCAGAGCACGGCCACCCAGCCGATCGGCCGGCTCCAGCGGCCCAGGTGCCAGGGCCCGGGGGTGAACCGGTCCGGGTGGCGCAGGCGCAGCAGCACCGGGATGGCGTAGGCCGGGGTGAAACCCACGACGGAGATCGCGGTCACCGCCGAGAACGCCGTGGCGGAATACAGGGACGGCAGGGCGAGCACAAAGGCGATGACCACCGCCAGCCGGACGGCGTTGGCCGGGACGGCCGTACGGCGGCTGACCTTCTGCCAGCGGGCAGCGCCGGGCAGGGCGCCGTCCCGGGCGAAGGCGTAGATCATGCGGCTGGCGGAGGCGGTGACGGTGTAGCCGCACAGGAACTGCGCGACGATGATCACCAGCATCAGCGCCTTCGCCGTCGCCACGCCCAGGGAGTCCAGGAAGATCTGCGCCACCGGCACCCCGGTCTCGCTGCCCAGCGTCCCGGTGTAGTCCTGGATGGCGAACAGCAGGGCGGCCAGCAGGATTCCGCCGGCGATCCAGGACACGGCCACCGAGCGGACGATCCCGCGCGCCGCGGCCACGGAAGCGCCGCTGGTCTCCTCGCTCAGGTGGGCCGAGGTGTCGTAGCCGGCCAGGGCGAAGCACGGCAGCAGCATGCCCAGCAGGATCACGTACACAGGGCTCGACCAGCCGGTGTTGTTGGTGAACTCGGAGAACACGAAGCCGGCCGACCGGTGGTGGGAGGGGACGAGCGTCAGGGCGCCGATGATGACGACGGCCCCGGCCAGGTGCCACCAAGCGCTCAGGGAGGTGAGGACGTTCATCAGCCGGGTGCCGAAGAGATTCATGACCGCGTGCAGCGCGAGGATGACCGCGTACATCACCAGCAGGGAATTCGGCGTCGGCTCGAAGCCGAACTGCAGGTTCGCCCAGGCGGCGGTGAAGGTCGCGATGCCGTAGTCCTGGGCCGCGATCCCGCCGAGCAGCCCCAGAAGGTTGAGCCAGCCGGTGTACCAGCTCCACCGCTCACCGCCGAGCTGGCGGGCCATGTAGTACAGGCCGCCGCTGGTGGGATAGCGGGAGGTGATCTCGGCCAGCGCCGCGGCCAGGCACAGCACCAGCGGCCCCACGGCGAGCCACCCCCACATCACCACCGCGGGACCACCGCTGTTCAGACCGAAGCCGAAGAGCAGCAGCGTCCCGGACATGATGGAGATGACCGACAGGGAAGCGGAGAAGTTCCCGAAGGCGCCCATGCGCCGGTGCAGTTGCTGGGTGTAGCCGAGCTCCTTGAGTATCCGTTCGTCGTCGTCCGGCGGCTCGGACTGCGGCCATGGTGCGTTGGCTGATGCACACATCGAGATTCTCCGCACAGAGAAGAGCAGAAGGGAGGGAGGGGGCCGGGCCGGCTGCCGGGCCGTCGGCGCGGCACGGGCGGAGCCCGCCCGCGGAGCCAGCAGGCGCTCACGGCCGTCTTCCCGCGTCCGGCGGCGAGTTGAGCCGCCGCAGGCAGGCACTGCGGGTCGCCTCGAACTCCTCCCGCCACCGCTCCGGGTGGTGCGTGATGTACTGCCACGGGGCCGGGGTGGCGTAGTCGCCGATGGCTTGGAACACGGTGGCCGCTTCCTTCCGGAAGCCGCCTGCCGTCAGTCCATGGGCCAGACAGGAGGCCGACCAGCGGGCGAAGTCCATCGCGAGCGCCCGCCGGCTGAGATACGCCGATGCCGGGCCGACCCGTAGCCCCCGGAGCATGCGGTGCCACGCCTCGCGGCTGAACCCGTTCCACCGGTGCGCGGCTTCCAGCAGCCCCCACGGCCCGTGGGGGAGCAGGAAATCCGGCGGCGGCGGTGCCACACGATGCTCCGGAAAGTGTCCGGCCGTGTCCGTCGACCGCCGCAGAGCAGGCTGAGCGGGCAAGCACAACGCTTCGGCGCTCCGGGACCGAGACAGACCGCCCGAGGAAGGCATCAACGCTCCAACGCGAGGCAAGGGCAGGGCACGAGAGGGGAGAACAAGGACACGGATGCCATGACGCGCTGCCGCCTGACAGCCGTTGATGACGCACCGTAGCAGTGCGGTACACGTTCGAAGAAGTGCAGCGCCTTGCCGTTCCGCGCAGTTGGGGGATCTGGTCCTGCCGTGTCCGCCGTGCGGTTGCCGCGCCGGGCTGTGCTGCCACTCCGGCTGTGGCTGACTGACAGGGCAGTTGCCCCCGCGGCTTCCGCGCCTGCGGGAGTCGTCCTGTTCCGGACCAGGGCGGCGACGCGACGTGGCTGTCCTGAGCGAGTGTCTTTCCTGCGCCTTGGGACTGGCCGGCGGGTCAATTGCCAGGTCGGAGGCTGACTTCGCCTGGCAGGATCGGAGCCATGTCAATAGATCCATCGTTGCTCAGAGCTCGGGCTCTGTGGGAAGACCTTGCCCGGGTACCGGTGTCGTTCCCGCCGCCGGGTGGTGTGCACGTGGTGGTCTCCCCGGAGTCGGGGCTGTGCCCGGCCGGCTGGCTGGGGGTGGTGGTTCTCGGTGGATCGGCGATCGTGACTGTGCCGACTGAGAGCGCCGCAGTGATCGTTCGGGGTGCACTGGCGGGACTGTCGGTGGAGGCTGTCGTGGACGGCACTTCAATCCGGACGGTCCTGCCTGTTGCGAGGGTGTTGGGGCCGGCGGTGTTGTCGTATGTGTCTCCGGAGGGTTTTCGCCCGGTCGAATCCGGTGCGCTGGCGGCGGAGCAACTGCCGGCCGACCACCCGGATCTGCGGCGTCTGGAGAAGACGGCCGGCGAGGGAGACGCTGGGGAGGCCGCGCTGGACGAGATCACGTCTCGCGCGTTCGTGGTCCGCGAGCAGGGTCAGGAAGTTGCTGCTGCCGGCTATCGAGCCTGGCCGAGTCGTACCGCTCACATTGGCGTGCTGACCGCGCCGGCAGCGCGGGGGCGGGGGCTGGCGCGGGTGACGGGTTCAGCGGCGGTCGCACATGCCCTCGCTGCCGGGCTGCTACCGCAATGGCGTGCACGGCTTCCCGCCTCCCGGCGCGTTGCAGCCGCATTGGGCTTCGAGGAACTGGGCTTCCAGCTGAGCATCGAGATCGTCTGATCGGTGAAGAGCGGCATGCCGAGGTCGACCCGTTGGGGCCGACCGTCGGCCGGGGCCCGGCTCAGGCCGTTGAGCTTGGCGGTGGCGGCGTCGAGACCGACCTGAAGTCCGTCGACTTCTCCGAGCCATCGGTTACCGCGGGCTTCGCGGATGCGATCGCGGAGGTTCCGGATGATCTCGGTGAGGCGTGGCCGCCGGCGGGGGGTCGATCTGGAGGGCAGGGCAGCGGATGCAGGCGTGTTCGTGCTGGTAGGGGATTCCGTGCACATGCCGACGGAGAAGGCCCCGCACCGTCCGGTGCGGGGCCTTCGTGTGATCCGCCCCGGTGCCCCGCATCCGGTCGCAAGCCAGATCGCTGAAGCGTGCGCGCAGGGCCGCGTCGTGGGCCGGCCGTCAGTCGGAGACCCGCCCGGTGGGTATGCCGCGCGGGGCGGCAAGGCTTTCCCCGGACTACGCGCCTTCCAGCGCCGCCTGGGCCGGCGTCGGAGCCGTGCCGCCCAGGTGGGCGGGGACCCACCAGGTGTCGGCGGGGTTCTTCGGGTGGACGGGGTAGGCGCGCTGGGCGGCCTCCAGGAGTTCCTGGACGCGGGCGCGCAGGCGCTCGGTGACCTTCTCGGCCGGTTCGGCGGGGTCGGCCTCGACGGGGGCGCCGACCCGTATGGAGACGGGGATGTGGCTGCGGCCGAGGTCCCGCTTGCGGCCCTTGGTCCAGAGGCGCTGGGTGCCCCAGAGAGCCATCGGCAGCAGGGGGACGCCGGCCTCCTGGGCCAGCCGCGCCGCGCCGGACTTGAAGGTCTTCAGGGTGAAGGAGGTGGAGATCGTCGCTTCCGGGAAGACCCCGATGATCTCGCCCGAGCGCAGCGCGCCGAGGGCGTGCTTGTACGCGCCGAGCCCCGCGGAGCGGTCGACGGGTATGTGCTTCATCGCGCGCATGAGCGGCCCGGACACCTTGTGCCGGAAGACCGACTCCTTCGCCATGAACCGCACCAGCCGCTTGGCCGGCCGGGCGGCGAGCCCGCAGAAGAGGAAGTCGAGGTAGCCGATGTGGTTGCTCACCAGCACCGCCCCGCCGCGCTGCGGAACGTGTTCGGTGCCCTGGACGTCGAGGCGCAGATCGGCGGCCTTGAACATGGTGCGGACGGCACCGATCACCGGGGGGTAGACGAGCTCTGCCATATCGGAAATATCCTTCGGGGGCTGGGGAGTGTGCTCCCGTCGAGGTTACGCAGCCGTAGGGTGGCGGCTTCCGGCAGATCGTGCCCGAATGTCCGGCCTGTGGGCCAGTCACAGGCGGGTCTCCGCCGGGAGATCCTCATCACGTCGCCCGATATGCCGGGTACGGTCGGGCGGTAGCGATCGTTCCGGCGGGAATTCCCTCGGCGGAGGCGGCGCTGGACAGGGCGGTGCCACCGCGGGGGAGCGGGGCCGAAGCGGGAGGACGGGCGTGAGGGAAGAGCGACGAGAGGGCGTCGTGCGGCTGAGCGCCGCCGAACTCGGGGCGCAGCTGGGGGAGCGGGCCACCCTCGTGCAGTTCTCCAGCGCCTTCTGCCGCCCCTGCGCCGCCACCCGGCGAGTCCTGACGGACGTGGCGGCGATGGTCGAGGGCGTCACCCACGTCGAGATCGACGCCGAGTCGCGGCTCGGGCTCGTCCGGGCGCTGGACATCGCCGCGACCCCCACCGTCCTCGTCCTCGACGCGGACGGCCGCGTCGTGCGCCGAGCCGTCGGCGAGCCGCGCAAGGCGCACGTCATCGCCGCACTCGGAGCCGCGGTCGGCCCCGCGTGACGGAGATCACCGTGATCCGTCTCGCATCCGTCCGGCGGCCCTTGACTCCGCTCCTCGCCTCTCGTCAAGGTGACGCCATGTGGCCTGGACTTCTCTCGCAGTTAGACACGTACGTGGACGTTCCGGTAGTGGCCGGTGCGCGCTGTCCGAGCCCGTGAGTCACCGCGACCGCACCACTCCGGCTCGACCTGAAAGGGACAGTCCATGTCGGTCTCGCCCGAACTCCGCACCTTCCGCAGCACCGGCCCCGAGCTGCTGCGCTCGGTCTTCCGCCGGCACGCCGCCGGCGTCGCCGTGATCACCGCGCGGGGCGCACGCCCAGCCGGGTTCACCGCGACCTCCCTCACCTCCGTCGCCGCCGAGCCCCCGCTGGTCTCCTTCGGCGTCGGCACCGGATCCTCCAGCTGGCCCGTGATGGCCGAGGCCGAGTACGTCGGCGTGCACATACTCGGCGAACACCAGCGGGAGCTGGCCGCCGCCTTCGCCCGCAGCGGCGTCGACCGCTTCGCCGCCCCCACGCGCTGGCGCGCCGGCCCGGAGGGGGTGCCCCTGCTGGAAGGTGTCCTGGCGTGGCTGGTGTGCCGGGTGGTGGCCCGGGTGCCCGCCGGCGACCACCGCCTCGTCCTCGCGGAAGCGGTGGCCGGGGACGAGGCCGGGGCGGGCCTTCCCCTCCTCTACCACCAGGGACGCTTCAACGGTTTAAGGGACTGATACGTCCCGTCCCCGCGCGTTGGGCAGATCACAGTTCGACGGCCTTGCGCTCGGGGAACACGCTCGATGTACTGACGAGTAACATTCCGGTCGAGGCGGCACCCGTTCCGACCGGGATCCGCCCCCCGAAGGCGCCTATGCTGCCTGTCAAGGCAGCTACGAAGAGACGATGCAGTAGGAGAGCCGGCGTGAGCTTGAGGATCGTTGTCTGTGTGAAGTACGTGCCCGACGCCACCGGCGACCGGCACTTCGCCGAAGACCTGACCGTCGACCGCGACGACGTGGACGGCCTGCTCTCGGAGCTCGACGAGTACGCGGTCGAGCAGGCGCTGCAGATCGCCGACGAGGCGGATTCCGAAGACGCAGCGGAGATCACCGTGCTCACCGTCGGCCCCGAGGACGCCAAGGACGCGCTCCGCAAGGCGCTGTCCATGGGGGCGCACAAGGCCGTCCACGTCGAGGACGAGGACCTGCACGGCACCGACGCCCTGGGCACCTCCCTGGTGCTCGCCAAGGCCGTCGAGCACGTCGGCTACGACCTGGTCATCTGCGGCATGGCCTCCACCGACGGCGGCATGGGCGTGCTCCCGGCCCTCCTCGCCGAGCGCCTGGGCGTCCCGCAGGTTTCCCTGCTCTCCGAGGTCTCCGTCGACGGCACCACGGTCACCGGCCGCCGCGACGGCGACGCCGCGAGCGAGCAGCTGGAGGCCTCCCTCCCGGCCGTCGTCTCCGTCACCGACCAGTCGGGCGAGGCGCGTTACCCGTCCTTCAAGGGCATCATGGCCGCGAAGAAGAAGCCGGTGGAGTCCCTGGACCTCTCCGACCTCGGCATCGAGGCGGACGAGGTCGGCCTCGACGGCGCCTGGACCAAGGTGGACAGCGCCACCGAGCGTCCGGCCCGCACGGCCGGCACCATCGTCAAGGACGAGGGCGAGGGCGGCAAGCAGCTCGCCGAGTTCCTCGCGGGCCAGAAGTTCATCTGAGCCCGGCCCTTCCTCAACCGCCCTCACACTTCTCGCAGGAGAGCACGCCATGGCTGAAGTCCTCGTCTACGTAGACCACGTGGACGGTGCCGTCCGCAAGCCCACCCTCGAACTGCTGACCCTCGCCCGCCGCATCGGCGAGCCCGTCGCCGTGCACCTCGGCGCCGGCGCCGACGAGGCCGCGAAGGTGCTCGGCGAGCACGGCGCCGTCAAGGTGCTGACCGCCGACGCCGCCGAGTTCGCCGACTACCTCGTCGTGCCCAAGGTGGACGCGCTCCAGGCCGCGTACGACGCCGTCTCCCCGGCCGCCGTCCTCGTCCCGTCCTCCGCCGAGGGCAAGGAGATCGCGGCCCGCCTCGCCCTCCGTATCGGCGGCGGTCTCATCACCGACGCCGTGGACCTGGAGGCCGGTGACGAGGGCCCGGTGGCCACGCAGTCCGTCTTCGCGGCCTCGTACTCCACCAAGTCCCGCGTCACCAAGGGCACCCCGGTCATCACCGTCAAGCCCAACTCCGCCGCTCCCGAGGCCGCCCCGGCCGCGGGCACGGTCGAGCAGCTGTCCGTCACCTTCGGCAAGCTCGCGACCGGCACCAAGGTCGTCTCCCGCACTCCGCGCGAGTCGACCGGCCGCCCCGAGCTGACCGAGGCCGCGATCGTGGTCTCCGGTGGCCGCGGCGTCAACGGCGCCGAGAACTTCCCGCTGATCGAGGCCCTCGCGGACTCGCTCGGCGGCGCCGTCGGCGCCTCCCGCGCCGCCGTCGACGCCGGCTGGTACCCGCACACCAACCAGGTCGGCCAGACCGGCAAGTCGGTCTCCCCGCAGCTGTACATCGCGGCGGGCATCTCCGGCGCGATCCAGCACCGCGCCGGCATGCAGACCTCGAAGACGATCGTCGCCATCAACAAGGACGAGGAGGCGCCGATCTTCGAGCTGGTCGACTACGGCGTCGTCGGCGACCTCTTCCAGGTCGTCCCGCAGCTGACGGACGAGGTCAAGACCCGCAAGGGCTGATCCCCTCCCGAGAGCCGTACGGGCTCCCGCGCGCGACGGCGTGCGGGAGCCCGTTCTCGTTGTCGTGGCGGGGTGTTGACCGTCGGCCGGGGGCGCGGCTAGCTTCAACGAACTGTTGAACTCCTGGCGGCGGAACGGCGGGTGGGGTCCTGTGCACCGGAGCGTGGCGACGACCTTCGAGAGCGCGTTGACCGATCGTCTGACGGCGGGCCTCGCCGGGGTCGACGCCGACCTCGCGCGCCGCTACCCCGGAGACCCCGGCACGCGCCAGCCCGTCCACACCGTCTACGTCCCCGCCGACGCCTTCGCGGCGGACACCGTCCGTACGTGGGGCGAACGGGCCCTGGCCGCGCTCGACGCGCACGCGCCCGACGCGGGCGCGCTGGCCGCCGCCCTGGGGCTGCCGGATGAATCCGCCGTCGCCGTCCACGACCGCGTCCGGGCGAAGCTCGCCCACGAGCCGGTCGAGGACCTGCGGATCGACTTCGAGGACGGCTACGGCCGGCGCTCCGACGCGGAGGAGGACGAAGCGGCCGCCCGCGCGGCGGAGCTGGTGGCGGCGGCGGTGGCGGACGGCAGTGCCCCGCCGTTCGTCGGGATCCGCGCCAAGTCCATGGAAGCGGCCGTCCGGGACCGGGGCGTCCGCACGCTAGACGTCTTCCTCACGGGCCTGGTCACGGCCGGGGGCGGCGCCGGTCTGCCCGCCGGGCTGGTCCTCACGCTGCCCAAGGTCACCTACGCCGAGCAGGTCACGGCCATGGCGGAACTGGCCGGGGAGTTCGAGAAGGCCCACGGCCTGGAGGCGGGCCGGATCCGCTTCGAGGTCCAGATCGAGACCACCCAGGTGATCCTGGGAGCGGACGGGCGCGCCACGGTCGCCCGGCTGGTGGACGCGGGGGAGGGCCGGGTCTCCGCCCTGCACTACGGCACCTTCGACTACAGCGCGGCCTGCGGCGTCGCCCCCGCCCACCAGGCCCCCGACCACCCGGCGGCCGACCACGCCAAGGCCGTCATGCAGGTCGCGGTGGCCGGTACGGGCGTCCGGCTCTCGGACGGCTCGACGAACGTCCTGCCGGTGGGCACGAGCGCGCAGGTCCGTGCGGCCTGGCGCCATCACTACGCGCTGGTGCGCCGGTCGTTGACGCGCGCGTACTACCAGGGCTGGGACATGCACCCCGCCCACCTGCCGACCCGGTACGCGGCGGTCTACGGCTTCTGTCGCGAGGGTCTGGCGACGGCGGCGTCCCGGCTGCTCGCGTACACGGGCGGGGGCGGCGCGGGCGCCGGGAGCGGCGTCCTGGACGAGCCCGCGACGGCCCGCGCGCTCGCCGGGTACTTGCTGCGCGGGGTCGACTGCGGGGCGGTCGACGCGGCGGAGGTGGCGCGGCTCACGGGGCTGACGCGGGGGGAGTTGGAGGGAGTGGCGGGCCGGGTGCCCATCTCCGGAGGGTGAGGTCGCCGTCGGTGGCGGCGATCGTGGTGCCGAAGGCGGCCCGGGCTCCCCGGGGGAGGATCCGAACGCACTGCTCCGATCGGTTGACACCGATCGTGACGCACGGGGCGGAGCCGCTGTGGGCGCCGTGAGCGGCTCCGCCCCCAGGTCCTGCGGGACAGGTCCTACAGGAGGGCGTACGAACTCGCCCGGTCATTCATGGCATCCCCCACGTACGGCGTGGAGTCGCGGTACTCCTGGTGCGTACCGGTCTGGTGGGGATCGGCCCAGAGCTCGATCCAGCAGGCGACGGGGATGACCGAGCTGATGCTGTCGGCCCAGTCGGTGAACTCACCCGTGTAGTCACGGCCGTTGCCGCTCCGGCACGCGCCGCCGTTGAGGATGATGGACGTGCCGCCGAAGTTCCAGTGCTCGTAGAGGATGGCCAGTTCGGCGTTCAACCTGCCGCTCTCGGCGGAGGACTTGCGGAGTCTGTCCGCCAGCTTCCGGTCGTTGGCGGCGTCCTTGCCGGACAGGGGAGCGTCGGTGATCCGTCCCTCCGTGGAGGCGGCGATGGCCTCACGGAAGGTGCCGAAGCACCGGGTGGCTCCCGTACCGACGTTGACCAGGCAGCTCTTCTCCTTGGACACGGGCTCGGGCCGGGCCTGTGCGGTGGCGGTCCCGGCGGCCAGGACCAGTAGGCCGGCCCCGGCTGTGATGGCGATTCGTGTCGCACGGGAACTCATGGGCAACTCCCAGATTCGTGGACGTTCTGCCAACAACCGGGATCCTCTCCTCCATGTCAGGTATATACCAAGATGCTTCCCGGCCAGTTGAATCCTGCACCGCCACCGCCACCGCTACTGCTACCGCCGGCCGCCTACCGTCTGCTGTCGGCCTGACGGTCGGGCCTCACTTCAGGTGCCGGGCGAAGAACCGGGCACCGGCGTCGAGTTCGAACTGCGGAACGCCGGTGTGCCCGCCCGGATTGGCGTGCAGGGTCTTCTCCTTGGAGCCGAAGGCGTCGAACAGGTCCAGGGCCACCTGCCGGTCGTTCCCCTCGTCGTCCCACTGCAGCAGGACCTGCAGCGGAATGGTGACCTGGCGGGCCTCCCCGAACATGGCGGCGGGCACAAAACTCCCGGCGAAGAAACCGGCGGCCACGATGCGCGGCTCGACCACCGCCAGCCGGACGCCGATGGAGATCACTCCCCCCTCGTACCCGACCGGGCCGCCGATCTCGGGCAGCGACAGGAGGGCGTCCAGGGCGGTCTGCCATTCCGGGACCGACTTTTCGACCAGCGGGAGGATGAGGGCGTCGACGATCTCGTCGCCGACCGGCTCGCCGGCCTCCATCGCCCGGCGCAAGTCGGCGCGGGCCTGCTCGGCTGCGGCCCAACGAGGCCGTTCCCCGCTCCCGGGAAGCTCGATGGTGGCCGCGGCGAAGCCGTACTCCGCCGCGTAGTACCGGGCCCGTCCCGCCAGCCGGGGGTACAGCTTGCGCAGTCCGAGGGGCGGGGGGCTGATCAGGATCAGCGGCGCCGGTGCGGGTACGGACGTGGGCGTCCACAGCATGCCGGGGATCCCGCCGAGGGTGAATTCGCGTTCGAGGACGCCGTCGTCGAGGCGCTCTACGGAAGTGAATCGCATGGTCGTGCCTTTCGGGAGTGCTCGTGAACGGCGCTCCCGGACGACCTATCGCCCGACCGTGACCCCGAAGGGGAGCACCCATGTCGATACTGCGTTCACGGGTACCACCTCCTCGTTCTCTCGCACGGCCTCCGGAAAAGTAGCAGTGGGCGCCGTGGTCCGCCAACGGGTTTTCGCGGAGGCTCCGTGGCCGGATGCCACGGAGCCGGACCACTGTGCAGTGCTGCTTGGCGCTCCCTCGCGGCTTCCCGAAGGGAAGGCCGGGACAGCGGGCTCCCGGGCTGTGGCCCTTGAAGCGCCGGCCCATGGCGATCTCAACGGGCAGCCTAGGTCCTGCCCAGGCGATTCTGCCGGACCTGGTGCCGCCGCATCCGGCCGTGCTTCTCGGTCGCCCGTCGAAAGCTGTGAGCCACGTCTGCGAAGGGCATGTCCTTCAACACGTCTGCCGGTACCGACGCGTAGTCCTCGCCGAACTCGGTGCGGAACTCGTGCTCGAAGAGCAGGCCCAATCGGTAGTACTCACCGACGAAATTCACGTCCGGCAGTCTGAAGTCGTCCGGAACACGCAAGCCGAGCCGGACCAGCGCGAATCTCAGGAAGTCCACCACGCTGGGAATGGTCACCTCATAGATCTCGTCCAGGCTGGGCACGGAGGCGGCAGCGGGAGGCTCGTTCCACGTCACGGAGCGTGCGGACACGCGGCTGTCCTTCATCAGAACCGCCTGGACGACGGCGGCGCAGTATTCGTCCTCGAATCGGAAGGTGACCGGCCACGCCCTGTCGATCAGGAGAACATGCAGGAGGTCATGTTTCAGAACCCTGTCTTTCACTGTCCCGCACGGCAGGAAGTACGTGATGTCGAACGCGGGCAGGGCTCCCATCGACGATGTCAGCACGTCGAGAACGCTCGGTGTCGATTCCGCCATGGGGACAGGAAAGGGGGGCCTCGCCGCAAGCGTCAAGGTCCCATTCGGGTGGACCAGGGCCGGGGCCGGGTGGGGAGGAACAGCGTGCCAATGCGGCGGTGGCCTCTTGTACTCGCTGCGGGCCACCCGTCCGGCCGTCCGGCCGTCCCGCCGTGGACGACGGGGACGGCCATGGACGACGGGACGGCCGTGGACGATGGGACGGCCGCGCCCTCGCCGTCAGGCGCCGTGGACGACCCGGCCGTCGAAGACGGTCATCGCCACCGGGACACCGGCGATACCGTCCGGGTCCGTGGTGCGCAGGTTGCCGTCGAGCAGGCACAGGTCGGCCACCTTGCCCGGGGTCACGGATCCCTTCCAGGACTCGGCGGAGTCCTGCCAGGCGCCCGCGGTGGTGTAGGCGGCCAACGCCTGGTCGAGGGTCAGGCGCTGGCCGGGGCCGTGCACCTCGCCGCAGCTGCCGCGCCGGGTGACCAGGGCCTGGACGCCCGCGCGCCAGTTCGGCGAGTTGACGGGGGTGTCCGAACTGCCGAGGAACGGCACGCCGGCGTCGACCGCCGAGCGCCACGGCAGGAAGTTCTCGCCCGCCGGACCCTGCGCCGCGCCGTGGATCGCGTGCGACCAGCTCTGCGCCTGCGGCCCGAGGCCGATCCGGTGCCTGGCCATCGTCGGGAGGAGGTCCGCGGTGACGAACGCGCCGTGCATCGCGATGTGCCGGGGGTCGGGGCGCGGGTGGCGGCGCATCGCGGCGACGAAGCCGTCCACGACGGTGGAGGTCCACTTGTAGCAGTGCACGCCCACCTGGTAGCCGGCGGCGTGGGCGACGCGGATCATCTCGGCCAGCTCGGCGGCCCGTTCCTCGTTGGTGTTCCCTTCGACCAGCAGGTCACCGCCGCTGTCGGAGAACAGCTTCACGCCGCGCACGGCGAACCGCCGGGGGTCGAGGCCCGTCGGCGGCGTGAACTCGCGCAGCGCCTTGCCGACGGCGGCGGCCGATCCGCCCGACTGCGAGCAGGGCAGGAAGAGCGCGTTCACGCGCGCGTCGAGGGCCCCGGCCCGGGCCAGGTCCACGTAGGCCGCGAGGGTTTCGGGCCCCTGCGTTCCGCCGCCGAGTCCATCGCCGCCGGGCCCGAGGCCCGGATCGGTGTAGCTGGTGATGCCCTCGGCGTGGAGGCGGCCGACCGCGTCCTGGATGGCCTGCTTCCGCTGGTCCCGGCTCCAGGAGGGGAGCAGGAGCTGGACCAGCGCCTGGCCCCCGTAGTGGAGCAGCCCGGTGGGCCGTCCGGCGGCGTCGTAGTCGACCCCCGGCTTCCGGGGCCCGTCGGGACCGGCGTCGGTGATCCCGGCGAGTTCCAGGGCACGGGAGTTGACCGCGCTGGCGTGGTAGCCGTTGTCCTGGAGGAAGACCGGATGGTCCGGCGCCGCCCGGTCCAGGTCGTCCCGGTTCGGTTCCCGCTGCTCGGCGAGCCGGAAGCGGTTCCACCCGGCGCCGCGGATCCACTGCCCCTTGGGGACGCGCTTGGCCTCGGCGGCCACCGCGGCGACGATGTCGGCGACGGACTTCACGGAGCCCGCGCCGAGGTCGAGCGCGTACGGCGGGAGGTTCAGCCGGTAGACGGCGGCGTGCAGATGGGTGTCGTTGATGCCGGGGAGCAGGGTCCGGCCGCGCAGGTTCACCGTCTCGGTGCCGCTCCCGGCGAAGGCGCGGACCTCGGCGTCGCCGCCCACGCACACGATCCGGCCCGCCCGGACGGCCACGGCCGACGCTCTCGGCCGTCTTGGGTCCATCGTCATGACGTCGCCGTTGTGGAACACCAGGTCCGCGCGCCCGGATTCGGCGGCGACGGCCTGCCCTGCGCCGGGCAGTAAGGAGGCGGCGGGGAGTATGGAGGCGGCGGCGACGGCGCCGGCCAGGCGGCCGACGTCCCGGCGGGAGATCGCCGAGGACAGACGTCCGTTGGATGCGGACACGTGAGGGTCCTCTCGTTCGTGGTGCGGTGGAAGGTATGTGGTGCGGTGGAAGGTTCGTGGTGCGGCGGAAGGTTCGCGATGCGTGAAAGGCGGCGCCGAGTCGCGGCCGCGCGGGGGCAGTGTGAGGGAAGGGAGGCAGGGGCGATCGGAGGATCCGTCGGCGACGGGAGTCGCGTCAAGTGCCGGAATGGATGGTTGAGTCGGTTGTGGCCAACCCTTCACGTCCCGGGGGAGCCGGACGTGGACGGCCGTTCACCCTCCCGGGGCCGTGGCGCGGCGCCGGACCGGGCCGTGCCCGCGGATGCCGGCGGCCTGTCCCCAGGCGTTGCCGGCGCGCTCGCCGGCGGCCTTCCGGTTGCCCGCTTCCCGCTGCCGCTTCCCGCTTCCTGCCTCCCGAGAGGAGGTCCTCCGGCTCGCCTCACACCAGGCGTCGAGATCGCGGGCGGCGCTCAGTCGGCACTCGGAACGCCGCGCTTCCCGGGGCGCCGCAGCCGCCGTCCCCGGCGGAGGACGCGGCCGCGTCCTGACCACGGACGCCGGACGGGCTCCGTGCCCGCACGACCGCCGGGCTTCTGTGCCCGCACGCACCGCCGAGCCGGGGCCGTCGGCGCACGCCGGTCCCGGCGGCGGTGCGCGCGCCCCGGCTCCCGCACGCTGATTGCGCCGCGGGCCCCGGTGACGGGAGAGCATCGTCGCTGATGCGCGCGCCCGGCGCTGCGCGCTCCCTCGCACTTCCGCGCTCCCTTGCCCGAAAAGTGATGGTCTCAAAAGCTGCCCTTGACGGCCCGCGGCAGTTCGTGACCGTCGGCAGCCGTCATCGAGCCTCGGGGGGACGGATGACACAGGAATCGCATGGCGAATCGCCGCAGATGCCGCAGCACAGGCGCTGGGGGATCTTCATCTCCTACCGTCGCGCGGACTCGGCGCCTTCCACTGGGCGGCTCGCGGCGGACCTGCGCGGGTACTTCGGGAAGAACCGGGTCTACCTCGACATCGACTCGAACACGTCCGCCCAGAACTACATATCCCAGCTGAACGACGCCCTCGCGGCCTCACGGGCGGTGATCGCCGTTCTGGGGCCGCAGTGGCTGGACGCCCGGGGTCCGGACGGCCGACGGCGGCTCGACGTCCCGGAGGACCTGGTCCGCGTGGAGCTGGAGACGGCCCTGCGGAACGGCATCGCCCTGGTTCCCGTCCTCGTCCAAGGCGCGACGATGCCTCCCGCGCATCTGCTGCCGCCCTCCCTCAAGACGATGACGTATCTCCAGGCCGTCAGGCTGGCCACGGAAGACTGGGCCTACGACTTCGGGCGTCTCCTGGAGACGCTTGAGGCCCACGCGGTCGTCCCGGCCTCCGGGCCGGACGCGGATCCGGCCGAGGAGTTCACGGTCCTCACCACGAAGCGTTACGAACGGACCGTCCAGGCGACCAGGCGCCGGGCGTTCGACGCCCTGACGGGGGCCGTCGAGCTGCTGCACTATCCGGTCGAGGAGTCCAGCCCGGAGGCAGCGCAAGTGATCTTCCATGCCCGGCGCGGCCGGCCGGTCACGGCCAAGGTGATCGACGCGGGTCCCGGCCGGTCGACCGTGGTCCTGGAGCTGCCCACGGTCAGGACGGGAGTGGCTGTCGCCGCGACGACCGCGATGGCCCCGGCCACGATGGGGATGTCCTTCGCGAGCCTGCCGGCCCTGTGGGCCTGGCAGCGTCGCTTCGCGCGCGGCTTTTTCGACAACGTCGAGGGGGTGCTGGCGGGGCGGGGCGTCGGCGAGGATTCGTCGCTGCTTCCCGGAATCCATGCCTGGCGCAACCGCAAGCGCGAACTGTGACGCCGGGCCTTCCTCAGGCAAAACGCCCATCTTGACATGCAGCTAAATGGCTGCCTACGGTAGAGGCAACCAAATGGCTGCATGTCGAGGTGGGGATGGACGAGATCTTCAAGGCGCTGGCCGATCCCAGCCGCCGTCGGCTGCTGGACAGCCTGAACGCCCGCAACGGGCAGACGCTGCGGGAGCTGTGCGCCGGACTGGACATGACCCGGCAGTCGGTCAGCAAGCATCTGGCCCTGCTGGAGGCGGCCCATCTGGTCACCACGGCCCGGAGGGGCCGGGAGAAGCTGCACTACCTCAACGCCGAGCCGATCAACGCCATCGCCGACCGCTGGATCAGCCGGTACGACCGCGGGCGGGCGCACGCGCTCGCCGATCTCAAGAGAGCACTGGAGGAACCCGCCATGGAGAGCGGAGCGTTCGTTTACACGACCTACATCAGAACCACCCCGGAACGGCTCTGGAAGGCGCTGACCGAACCGGAGTTCACCCGCCGCTACTGGGGGCTGGAGTTCGCTTCGGACTGGACGAAGGGGTCGGCCGTGGTCTGGGAACAGGGCGGGGCCCGCATCACCGACCCGGAACAGGTCGTCCTCGACTCGGACCCCTTCCGCCGCCTGTCCTACACCTGGCACACCTTCACCCCGGAATGGGCAGGGGCCGTCGGGGTGGACGAGGAACTCCGCCGCCGGATCGCCGGCGAACGCCGGTCCAAGGTGACGTTCGAGATCGAACCCCTCGGCGAGACCGTCAAGCTGACCGTTGTGCACGACGGCTTCGAGCCCGGCAGTACCGTCCTGGAGATGATCCACGAAGGCTGGCCGCTCGTACTCTCCGGCCTCAAGTCCCTGCTGGAGACCGGCGACCCGCTCCCCGGAACCGCCGCCGATGCCGCGCACGCCGACGACTGACATCGCGTATATCGCGTATATCGCGTACGGACGGCGCGCGGGGCAGGCACGGGGGTGGTGGGAGGTGTGGGCAGGGCCCGTTACGCGTCACCACCCTGGCGTACGTACGCCGTCGAAGCGAAAGCGGTGGTGAAACGGCACTTCTTGTAGAGGCGTTCCGCGTCCGAGTCCGCCTCCACCTGGAGCGTCAGCCGGATGTCGCCCTGCCGTCGGGCATCGTGCCGGATCACGTCCAGCAGGAGCGTGGCGAAGCCCCGTCCCCGGTGCGACGGGACGGTGGTGACCGCGTAGATGCCGCACACTCCGTCCGAGCGCACGGTGAGGCTCACGGCGACCGGCTCGCCCCGGTCGCGCAGCAGGTAGAACGTCTGGGACGGGTCGCGGTACTGACGCAGGGCTGTTTCTGGAAGCGCCCTCACCCACCAGTCGCGCGACGGGAGATCCGGGGGAATGAATCCCTCCGTCTGCACGCCGGAGAACGCCAGGGCGTCCTCGTCCGTCGCGACCACCGAAACGGAGACCCCGTCCGGGAGGTGCGGGCTTCCGGACGGGGTGACGGTTTCGGACGGTGCGACGGGGGCCTCCATATAGCGCAGCTCCTCCTCCGGGGAGAACCCGGAGGAGAGGAGACGTTCATGCCAGGAGTCCCCGCCCCGGGGCTCCCCGCTCCAGGGGAAGGTACGTACTTCGGTGACGTGCTCCGGTATCGCCAAGTCCGCCCACAGCGGCGCCCAGAACGACAGGAAGTCGGCCTTTCCGGTCAACTCGACGGCCGTGTCCGTCACGTGCAGGGATCCTCGCTGGGTGCCGAGGAACGCGAGGTGGTTCTCCATGAGCTCGAAGTGCGGTGTCAGCCTGCGAGCGTTGGTGCTGTCCATCGGGTCACCGTAGTCATCGGCCGCCGACGGCTCGGGGTGGCGGGCGGCCTCGGCCGCCGGGTATGTCAGGTCACCGGATTCCCGCAGGTCCATTTCGGGCCAGACCCTGTGGAGGGATGCGCTGTTGCTCAGCCGGACATCTGGCTGTTCGTCGCTCCGGTGCGGTCTGCTCGGCGGGCGGCGGCGATCCTGGTGACGGCCTCCGTGAGGACGTCCGGCGAGCAGCCGAAGTTCAGTCTGGCGAAGCCGGCGCCGGAGGGCCCGTACCGCAGGCCCGAGTTGAGCGCAACGCGGGCGTCACTGAGGACGCGTTCCGCCGGGTCCTCGCCCCAGTCGAGGGCACGGAAGTCCACCCAGGCCAGGAAGCCGGCCTCCGGGCGCCGGCAGTGGACACCGGGGAGCAGGTCGGTCAGGAGCTCGTCCAGCAGCTTCCGGTTGTGGTCCAGGGCATCCAGCACCCCGTCCAGCCAGGGCCCTCCCTCCTCGAACGCGGCCACCGTCGCCAGCACCCCGAAGTGCCCGGTGCGGTACAGCGAATGCGGTGACAGGCGGTCGACGATCCGCTTCGGGGCCGGATCCGCGGTGACCACGGTGGCCGCCTTGAGCCCGGCCAGGTTCCAGCCCTTGCTTGCCGACAGGAACGAGAAGCCCCAGCGGCGGGCCTCCTCCGACACGTCCAGGAACGGGACGAACTCCGCGCCCGGCAGGACGAGCGGGGCGTGGATCTCGTCGGAGAGCACGTACACGCCGTACCGGTCGGCCAGCCGGGCCACGGTGGCCAGCTCCTCGCGCCCGTGCACCCGGCCGACGGGATTGTGCGGGTTGCAGAGCAGGTACGCCACCGCCTGATCGGCGAACGCCCGCTCCAGCGCCTCCGGATCGAGCCGCGGCCCCTCCGGACCGTCGGCCAGCGGAGCCTCGACCACCTGCCCACCGACCTCCCGCACCCACCACGCGAACGGCTCGTACACCGGCGGACTGACGACCACTCTGTCCCCCGGCGCGACGATCCGGCGCAGCACCTCGACGACGGCCATCCCGACGTCGACCACCGTCCGCACATGCTCGACGTCGACCTCCCAGCCCCAGGACCGCCGGGCATAGCCGCTGACCGCCCGCGCCAGTTCCGGCGTCGGCGCCGCGTACCCCGTATCCGACCGGTCGACCGCCTCATGCAACGCCCGCGCCACCGGCTCCGCCAGCGGAAAGTCCATCTCCGCCACCGGCAGGGGCAGCACGTCGTCGTCGAACGTCCGCCACTTGGCGCTCCGCCGCTTCCGCAGCTCGGGGAGGGGCGGGATCGAGAGATGGCCCATGGCGGGGCCTCCTGAATCTTCCGTGGAACGATGGACCCGCCGGACGAGCCACTGCCGTCCGGCACACCCATGATCAGCACCCCCCTCCCCCCACCGCTTCCGGCAAAGGGCCACCCTGTACCGGAAACCCGCCAGGGCGGGCGGTGGCGGGGCGCGCCGCCCCGGTGCGGCAGGGAGCGCGACGAAGTGAGTACTGGTACTCATGCGCTACCTCGCGCTGAGGTGTATCAGTGTGACAGGTTGATTTCACCGAGTGATATGAGACGTGAGACGGAGGCGCGAGTCGCGACTCCGGATCGGCATCGTGCGTCGTGCGGAGACACGGGAGGACATGGCGGTGGGACAGCGGTTATCCGAGGAATGGGAGCGTGCTTTTTGTCCGGAACGGTCAGACCATGGCAAGGATTCAGCTTCGCCGAGCTTGCCGCCGCACAGTGGCCGCTTGAATCTGGCCTCAGCTGCTTCCGCAGGGGCCGCCGAGGGTGGGGGTGACACGTACAAGGCCAGCCCGTCGCCATGGAGGTCGGCGTCCGGCGTGGCCGGCGGGTTGCGGCGAGACGTCGATGCGGCGATGAAGGAGCTCGACCAGGCTGTTGAAGGGCTGAAGGGTGCGGTCGACGGGCTCTCCAGTGGGTCCGCTCTGATGATTCTCCGGGAAGGCTGGAACGAGCGGCTCGGCGGCGTGCGGGGCTACTGCGCACACCTTGAGGGAGCGATGAAAAAGGTCGCGGTGGATATCCATGAGAACGAGGTCCAGACCGAGAAGTCGTTCAGGCGCTGAGAGGTCACCATGGTGTCGATGGAGCAGCTCCAGAATGTGGACACAGCCAAGCTGAAGGCGACGGCCAAAGGCTGGGGAGCCGTCAGCAGACGATCCGGCGAGGCAACCCGGCGGGTGGACAACGGCATGGTGGCTCAGGTCCGTGATACTCAGAAGAGTGAAGCGGGTAATGCCGCAGTGGAGTCGGCTGGGTTACTCAGTCGCAACTTCCAGTATATTCGCGCTGAATGCGGGCTGATCGAGACAGCGATCAATGGGCTGGCCGATGAACTGGCGGGCCCTCAGAGGAAGCTGAAGCAAGCCCTTGAACATGCGAAGGGGCTGAACTTCACAGTTCACCCGGATGGGTCGGTAGATTATCCCAGGGCGTCGGTTGCTGACGTCCCGGCCCCGGTCCGGCAAGCACCTGCTCGTCCGGGGCAGTTCGTCATACCGGTCGGCCCTGTCAATCCGTTGGCGGCCAAGGCCCGAGAGGTGGCCGACACCATAGCCGATGCGCTCAAGGAAGCCGCCGAAATAGACGCGCGATACGCCAAAGCTCTGCTCAAGCTCACTACGAGCGGTGACATTCGTAAAACGGACTGGCTTGACGTAGCGCAGGACATGAAGGATGTCCGATCGGCGGCACGGCGGGTGTCGGAATCGGACATCCCCAAGGGTAAGAGCCCCCGAGACAATGCCGCTTGGTGGAAAAATCTGTCGCAGACCGAGCGGGACGAGTACAAGGCGCTGTACCCCGCCGGTATCGGGGCGCTTGACGGTCTCCCGGCCATCGATCGGGACGACGCGAACCGTGTCGTGCTCGCTGAGTCGCGTGCATCGACCATGAAGGAACTGGAAGAACTGAAGCGCCATGAGCCGAAGCAAGGCCCTCCCGAGCTCAACCAGATCACTGGGCTGCCAGTCCAGGGCAAGGAGAGCGAGTGGTCCAAGTGGAACCGCAGGAAGGAGGCGCTGGAGGGCAGGATCAAGGGGATTAAATCGATCCAGCGGCGTTTTGACGAGACCGGGACCCGAGGCCTGCCGGAGGCATACCTGATGGCCTTCGACGACCGGGGGCTGGGGCGCGCAGTCGTGGCGAGCGGCAACCCGGACACGGCGCAGCACACGGCCGTCTACGTGCCTGGCACCTCGTCGCGTTTCAGTGCCGTCGGTAAAGAAGTGGACCGGATGAGTGAGTTGTGGCGCCAGTCACACACGCTTGCGGACGGAGAATCTGTGTCGACCATCGCATGGGTGGGATATGACGCCCCCAGGAGCGCCATGCCCTTCGACAAGGGTGACTTCTTCCCAGAAGCCATGTCCAAGGCGTACGCCCGCGGGGCAGCGGACGACCTGAGCGGTTTCCTCGACGGAGTGCAGACTGCGCAAGGAGGACCGGAGAAGAGCCATACCACGGTGATGGGCCACAGCTACGGATCCACGGCCATCGGTGCAACCTCCTTGAAACACCATCTGGGAGCCGACGACATCATTGCTGTGGCCAGTCCGGGCATGCTGGTGCGCAGCGCTGACGAACTGGGCGCGCCTCACGGGCATGTGTGGTCGGAAGCCGCTTCGATAGGCAAGGACCAGGTTCCGGCAGGAGGGAAGCTGGTGGATCTTGGTGGCCCGATGGGAGGGCTTGTTCCGTCGGACAGAGAGTTCGGTGCCAATATCATGCAGACGGATGCGCATGATCACGGCTCTTATTTCGACAAGGACTCGCTGAGCTTGAGGAACATGGCAGCTGTGGTCACCGGAAACTATGAAGAGGTGAAGCGTGACTGACCCGGTTTCCCGCACCGGGCGTGCCACTCGTCGGAGCTTCATCCTGTACTCAGGGATCCTGCTGTTGTGTCTATTGGGGTGTGGTGTGACGAAGGGCGAAGGCGAGGAGCGTCCTGTGGAGATCCAGTCGGTTGGTGTATCAACAGCGCAGGCCAAGGAGCTCTCCAGTCAGGTGCTGGACATCATCGGCCTGAAGGGGGAGCTGACGGACGTGCCGCCGGGAGCGTCCCGGAGTGAACAGGAACCGGAACGGCTGTACCGGATCACGCACCCCTGGTCTCTTTCGGGAGCTCCTGAGGCTGATATGGAGCGTGCCATGCAACGGCTCAGGGAACAGCTGCCCCGGCATCGTTGGAAGGTCCTTGAGTACGGACCTGGAAAGAGCAAGGCAGGGTACCTGGAACTGACCGCGAATTCCGAGAAGTACAAGTTTTCGGTGAACGTCATGTTCAAGGATGCGCGGAAGCCGGGTGCTGTTGAGGCGAGTCTGAACAAGACATCGGCCTTGCGGGTCAGCCTGGTCTCCGCGTACTTCCGTACTCCGGAGGGGGAGCATCCGTAGCTCCGGACGCGGTCCTAATCCTCGGCGGGCCGCAGTTCTCCCGACCCCCGCGCGATCAGCCGCGTCGGCAACTCGACGCGGCGGGCGTCCGCGCCGTAGCCGTCGAGGCGCTGGAAGAGGAGTTCGGCGGCGGTGCGGCCGAGGCGGGCCGGGTCCTGGGCGATGACGGTGACGGCGGGGGAGAGGAGGTCGGCGAGTTCGAGGTCGTCGAAGCCGACGAGGGCGACGGGGCGGGGGAGTTCGGCGAGGACGCGTACGGCGGTGGCGGTGACGCGGTTGTTGCCGGTGAAGAGGGCGGTGACCGGGGCGGGGCCGGAGAGCATGCGCTCGATCTCGGCGCGGACGCGCTGGGGGGTGGTGGGGCCGAGGGAGGTCCAGGCGTCGTGCACCGGCAGGGCGGCGGCGTCCATCGCGGCGCGGTAGCCGCGGAGCCGCTCGGTCGCGGTGTGGATGCGGGGCTGGTCGCCGATGAAGCCGATGCGGCGGTGGCCGTGGGCGATGAGGTGGGCCACGCCCTCGCGGGCGCCGCCCGCGTGGTCGGAGAGGACCGTGTCGGCGGCTATCAGCCCGGCGGGACGGTCGACGAAGACGGTGGCCACGCCCGCCGCCATCTCCGGTTCCAGGTAGCGGTGGTCGGCGCCGGCCGGGATGACGACCAGTCCGTCGACGCGGCGGGCGCAGAGCGCGAGGGCGAGTTCGCGCTCCCGCTCGGGGTCCTCGGCGCTTGAGCCGTTGATGAGCAGCGCGCCGTGGTCGCGCGCGACCTCCTCGACGGCGCGGTTGAGCGGGGCGTAGAACGGGTCCGCGAGGTCCTCCAGGACGAGCCCGACCGACGAGGTCCTGCCCTTGCGCAGCACGCGGGCGCTGTCGTTGCGGCGGAAGCCCAGGGCGGCGATGGCCTCCCGCACGCGGCGTTCGGTCTCCGCGGTGACGCCCGGCTCGCCGTTCACCACCCGGGACACCGTCTTGAGTCCGACGCCGGCGCGCGTCGCCACGTCCTTCATGGTCGGCCGGGTTCCGTAGCGGGGGCGCGGGTTGCGGGCGGTGTCGGGCACGTGGCGCGTCCTTCGTGTGCGGGGTGCGTCGATCGAGCATAGGCCCTGGACAACGTTGTCAACAGTGGCGGAGACTGGCGGGAAAGCGACGGTCGGCCGCTCGGGGCCGGCCCGCGCCGCGAGTGGAGCAGGAGAGATCGTTCCCCATGCCGTCCCCCATGCCCTCCCTCACGCACACCGAACCGGGCGATCTCGTCGCCGCTCTCGACATCGGCGGCACCAAGATCGCCGGCGCGCTGGTGGACGCCGGCGGACAGCTCCTCGTCCGGACCCGGCGGCGGACCCCGGCGGAGGACGACGGGACGGTGGTGATGGGCGCGGTGGCGGAGGTGCTGGCCGAACTCACCTCCTCCGCCGACTGGTCACGGGTACGGGCCGTGGGCATCGGCAGCGCCGGGCCCGTGGACGCCTCACGCGGTACGGTCAGCCCCGTCAACGTGCCGGGCTGGCGTGGCTTTCCGCTGGTGGCCGAGGTGGGCCGACGGGCAGGCGGGCTGCCCGTGGTGCTCGTCGGCGACGGCGTCGCGATGACCGCGGCCGAGCACTGGCTGGGCGCGGCCCAGGGGCACGCCAACGCCCTGTGCATGGTCGTGTCCACCGGGGTGGGCGGCGGTCTGGTGCTCGGCGGTCGACTGCATCCAGGCCCCACGGGCAACGCCGGTCACATCGGTCACATCAGCGTCGATCTCGACGGCGACCCCTGCCCCTGCGGCGCCCGGGGCTGCGTCGAGCGCATCGCCAGCGGGCCCAACATCGCCCGCCGGGCCCTCGAATCCGGCTGGCGGCCCGGTCCCGACGGCGACTCCGGCGCCGCGGGCGTCGCCCTCGCGGCGCGGGCCGGTGATCCCCTGGCCCTCGCCTCGTTCGCGCGGGCCGCCCGGGCGCTCGCGGCCGGTATCGCCGCGACGGCCGTCCTCACCGAGATCGACGTCGCGGTGGTGGGCGGCGGTGTCGCGGGCGCCGGGGATGTTCTCTTCGCGCCCCTCCGCCAATACCTGCGCGAATACGCGACGTTGTCGTTCGCCGCCGGCGTGGAGGTCCTCCCGGCCCGGCTGGGCGGGGACGCCGGACTGGTGGGCGCGGCAGCGGCCGCGGCGGAGGAACTGGGGGTGTGGGGCGCGTCGGTGGGGAGATGAGGCCGTCTCGCCCCGCGCGGCTCCTGCCGAATGCGGCTCGTGTCGCATGCGGCCTCGTGTCGGATGCGGCTCGTGCCGCATGCGGCCGAGGGGGCCGGCGTGAAGGGCGGGTTTCGACCCGGACCGGGCGGGAATCCGTATCGTCCGGCGCGCGGTGCGGGTGGTGAACGCCCGCTGCCGTTCCGGGAGCGTGTGCGGTTGTCGCGAACGGCGAACGGCGAACGGCGAACGTCCGGTGCGCCCCCGCGCCGCCGCCGCGCCGCGCACGAGTCGGTGGGAGGAGGAGCGGGCGCCCGGCGCCGCTGCCCTGGGGCCCCATCCCGCTCGTACACCCTTCCGTGGCAAGGTGTTCCGGGCATCGCAAGGGGGCCGTCCGGAGGAGGGGGAACCGTGATCGTCTGGCTGAACGGTGCATTCAGTGGGGGAAAGACCAGCACCGCCAAGGAACTGACCGGGCTCATGCCGGACAGTCATCTCTACGACCCCGAGATCGTCGGCGGGGCGCTGCACCACCTCCTGCCGCCCGGGAGGATGGGCGAGGTCGAGGACTTCCAGGACCTGCCGATCTGGCGGCGCCTGGTGGCCGACACGGCGGCGGCGCTGCTCGCCGAGGTGGGCGGGGTGCTCGTCGTCCCCATGACGCTGTTGCGGCAGGAGTACCGCGACGAGATCTTCGGGACGCTGGCCACCCGTCGGATCCCGGTCCGGCACATCCTCCTGACCTGCGATGAAACGATACTGCGCAAACGGATCGACGGACGGGTGGAGGACCCCGCCGACCCCGTCCGCAACGAGGCCGTCCGGCAGTGGGCCCGTGACCACGTCGACGCCTACCGGGAGGCGTTGACCTGGCTGCGCGACGACGCGTTCACCGTCGACACCGGCCGGCTGACCCCGCGCGAGGTCGCCGAACGGGTCGACGAGGCCGTGCGCGACGGCAGCGCCGGGCCGTGCCAGATCATCGACACCCCCGAGCCGAAGGCCGAGACGCTGGCCGCCGGGGTGCTGCTCTTCGACGAACACGACCGGGTGCTGCTGGTCGACCCCACCTACAAACCCGGCTGGGAGTTCCCCGGCGGCATCGTCGAGCCGGGCGAGGCGCCCGCGCGGGCCGGCATGCGCGAGGTCGCCGAGGAGATCGGCATCGAACTCCCCGACGTCCCCCGGCTGTTGGTCGTCGACTGGGAGCCGCCCCGGCCCCCCGGTTTCGGCGGCCTCCGCCTCCTCTTCGACGGCGGACGGCTCACCGAGGCCGAGGCCCGCCGCCTCCTGCTGCCGGGCGCCGAACTGCGCGGCTGGCGGTTCGTCACCGAGGACGAGGCCGGCGCCCTCCTGCCGCCGGTGCGGCTCAACCGCCTCCGCTGGGCCCTGCGCGCCCGGGAACGCGGCTGCCCGCTCAACTTGGAGGCAGGCGTTCCGGTGGGGTGACGGAGACGGGTCCTGGGCGCCCGCGCCGGACGCGACCCCGCCCGCCGCAGCGCTGCGGCGGGCGGTCCGTGCCCATTGCCTCCGGTGTGCTGAGGGCGGGCAAGGCCGGGAGCCGGGAGCCGGACCGGGCGGCACGGCTCCCGCGACCTCGCGGACGACCGCCTGACGACGCCCTGACGACGCCCTGACGACGTCCCGACGACGTCCTGACGACGTCCTGACGACACCCTGACGACGTCCCCAAAGCCCCCATCCGGCTGCCCGGAGCTCAGTGACCGAGCACGGTCAGGTCCAGCTGCCCCAGGCGCTCGGGCCCGGTGAGGATGTCGAGGGCGACGATCCTGTCCCGCACGATGGTGAAGGCCAGGACCGAGAAGGGCTTCCCGTCCACCGTCGCGACGATGCCCGCGGCGCCGTTGACCAGGGCCGGGCGCGCCGTCCCCGCGGCCTTGGCGAACATCGAGGCCTGCCGGGCCACCGCCTCCGCGCCCCGTACGACGGTGAACGGACGCAGCGAACCGCTGTCCGACCGCGCCACCACGTCCGGGTCGAGGACGGCCACGAGCGCGTCGAAGTCGCCACCGCGCGCGGCGGCGAGGAAGGCGTCGACGACCCGGCGCTGCTGGGCGAGGTCAGGGTCGGGGACCGGAGCCGACCCCTGCACCCGGCGGCGCGCGCGGCTGGCGAGCTGCCGGGCCGCGGCCGGCGTACGCCCCACGACCGGGGCGATCTCGTCGAACGGTACGGCGAACATGTCGTGCAGCACGAACGCGAGCCGCTCCGCGGGAGCCAGCGACTCCAGCACCACGAGCAGGGCCAGACCGACCGAGTCCGCCAGCAGCGCCTCGTGCTCGGGATCGACGCCGTCCTCGCTGCTGATGATCGGGTCGGGCAGCCGCAGCCCGTCCTCCATCGCCTCCTCGCGCCGTGCGGTACGGCTGCGCAGCATGTCGAGGCAGACCCGGCCGACCACCGTGGTCAGCCAGCCGCCCAGGTTCACCACCTCGTCCGTCTCCGAGCGGCTGAGCCTGAGCCAGGCCTCCTGCACCGCGTCCTCGGCCTCGCTGAGTGAGCCCAGCATCCGGTAGGCCACCGCGCGCAGGTGTGACCGGCTTTCCTCGAAGCGCTCCGCCAGGAACTCGGTGTCGTTCGTGCTGTTCATCGGGTGCCTCCGAGGAAGCCCCGCCCTTCAGGGCGGGGAGGAATCGGACTCCTGCGGAGCAGGGCAACGAGCTGCGATTCGCCCCCAGGGCGGACCGCAGTGCTCTGACCCGCAGGTTTGATCTTAAGCCGCAGGGCGGCTAGTTTGTGAGCGTGCCCACGACATGGGTGAAGCGGGCGTTCAAGTACCGCTTCTATCCGACCGATGCGCAGGCGGCTGAGCTGTCGCGCACGTTCGGGTGTGTGCGGAAGGTCTACAACCTGGCACTCGCCGCCCGTAGCGGCCTGGGCGCAGCGCCAGGAGCGGGTCAACTACAACGCCACCTCGGCGATGCTGACCGTGTGGAAGAAGACCGAGGAACTGGCCTACCTTTCTGAGGTGTCGTCGGTTCCGTTGCAGCAGACGCTGAGGCACTTGCAGGGGGCGTTCACCAACTTTTTCGGCATGCGGGCCAAGTACCCGACGTTCAAGAGCCGGAAGAAGTCGCGGAAGTCCGCCGAGTACACCACCTCCGGATTCCGCTTCCGTGATGGCAGCCTGACCCTCGCGAAGATGGCCGGTCCACTGGACATTGTGTGGTCCCGGCCCCTCCCCGAGGGGGCTGCGCCGTCCACCGTGACTGTGTCGCAGGACGCGGCGGGGCGCTGGTTCGTCTCGATGCTGTGCGACGACATTCCCGTGCCCATGCCCGTGACCGCGAAGGCTGTGGGTATCGACGTCGGTATCACCAGTCTGGTGACGCTCTCCACCGGGGAGAAGGTCACCAACCCGAAGTCCGAGCGCAAGGACCGTGCCCGTCTGGCGAAGGCTCAGCGGAACCTTTCGCGCAAGGCCCGGGGCGACGGAGCCAACCGGGCCAAAGCTCGGCGCAAGGTGGCCAGGGTCCATGCCCGGATCGCCGACCGCAGGCGGGACTTCCTGCACAAGCTGACCACTCGACTCGTTCGTGAAAACCAAACGATCGTGATCGAGGACCTGACCGTACGCAACATGGTCAAGAACCACTCGCTCGCCCGAGCCATCTCGGACGCGAGCTGGACCGAGATGCGGTCCATGCTGGAGTACAAGGCGGGCTGGTACGGGCGTGAGGTGATCGCCGTGGACCGGTGGTTCCCCTCGTCCAAGCTGTGCTCCGTGTGCGGCACCTTGCAGAGCGAGATGCCGTTGAACGTCCGCACCTGGACGTGCGACTGCGGGACGACCCACGACCGGGACGTGAACGCGGCGAGGAACATTCTGGCCGAGGGGCTCTCGGTGTCTGTCTGTGGAGCTGGTGTAAGACCTCAACGGAGTACTCCGGGCGGGCAGTCGGCGACGAAGCAGAAAACCCCACGGCGCGAGCCGTAGGAATCCCCTTCCTTTAGGAGGGGGAGGATGTCAATCCTTGCCGTTCTGCTCGGGTGTGTCGTGTCGGGATGGGTCGTGCGGTCTCGTTCCGTGCGACGAATCGCTCAGAACACTGACGGTTCGGACAGTGTGCGTGTGACAGGCGGCAGCGCGAACGTGGGCTCGGTCACACGGCAGGGCGCGTCGGCGCGCGCCTCATCCCGGAGAGAAATGGTCACTCTGTATAACGTCAACGGTGCGCACTGTATTCTCTCGGGATGGGAGGGCCTGGTGTGTTGACATTGCCTGATGCGTTAACTGCCCTGTACGCGGGCGGAGTAGAGCCGACGGAAGTCCTGGGGGCATTCCGTCGCACGACGGTCGTCGTACCGCTCGACGGGCGTGGCGGATTGTGGACGGTCCCGCACGGGGGCGTGTGGTGGATCCACGCCTTCTGTGACGAGGCCTCGTTGGCCCGGTTCGCGGCGGCGCGGGCGAAGGAGCCGCCCGGGGTGGTGCACCCCGACGGAGCCGCGTGGGACTACGTGACGACCTGGGGTGCCCGGTTGCTGGACGTGGTGATCCCAGAGGTCGGAGAGCCGGCCGGAGTGGCTTTGGACGTGGGCGGCAGCAGGCCGTTCTTCCTGCCGCCGTTGGCGGGTGTCGTACCCGAGACGGCAGTGGTGACCACCGGAGGGGGAACGCGGTGAACGGTGCGGATCTGGAGGCGGACCGCGAAGCACTGGGACAGATAGCCCAGGGGCTCACGGCCGCCCTCGGCGAGTTGAAGGAACTCGGGATGATCGGGGAATCGGCGGCGGGCCGCGGATTCTCCGACATCGGGCTGACCGGAATGGAGACGGGCCACGACGGCCTCGCGGATGCGCTGAAGTCCTTCTGCGAACGCTGGGAGTGGGGTGTGCGGTCTCTCGTTCACGACGGGAACCAGTTCGCCCGCCGGGTGGGTCTGGCCGCCGGCAGCTATTACGAGAACGACCAGTACATCAAGGGGACGTTGAAGGTCGGGATCGCCGCGCTGGGTGCCGACCCGACGCTCTCCGACGAGCAGGTCGAGAAGATGTCGATGAACGAGATCGCCGATCATGGGAACTTCGCCCACGTGGACTACAGCGGAAAGTCCTTCGAGGATTCCTTCGACCACTCGCTGCGTACCGGCGTGGCCCTGGCCGAGGACACCGTTGAATCCCACCGGGACGAGGTGGGCGTCATGAAGCGCGTCTACGGCGTGGGTGAGCGCTGATGAGCTTTCTGGGGGACATCGGACACGGCCTCAAGAAGGGCGTGGACAAGGTCGGTGACAAGGCCGAGGGGCTCTGGGACGAAGGCAAGAAGCAGGTAGGCAAAGGCGTCAGATTCGTTTCCCACGAGGTTGGTGACGGCCTCGACGCGGTGGGCCTGCACGGCCTGGCCGACGACATGGACGACTTCGGTGACAACTTCGCCTCCCGCATGGGCGCGCACGTCAATGAGCAGCAGCTCGGGCAGACGGAGGAGGCCAACGAGCTCGTTCACGGCAAACCGGGGGAGATCCGCTCCTCGGCGTCCCATTTGACGGACTTCGCGGCGGCCTTCGGACGGGTCCGTGACGGCATGGCGCGACTGGACTCCGAGCACTGGAAGGGGAAGGGTGCGGATGCCTTCCGTGCGAAATTCGCCATGCACCCCTCGCAGTGGGCCCACGCGGCGAAGGCGTGCGAGGACGCGGCCAAGGCCCTGACCCGGTACGAGGAGACGGTCACCTGGGCCCAGGGCAAGGCGAAGGATGCCATCACCCTTTACAAGGAAGGCAAGCGGGAGCAGAAAGAGGCGTTCGACGCCTACAAGGCTCAGACGGAAGCCTTCAACCAGGCCGCCAAGGAATACAACGCGAAACTCGACGACGGAAAGGACCCGGGCCCCCGTCCGACGCCACCCGGCTCCTGCCCCAACGCCGGCGCGGACAAGATGCGGCACGCTCAGGAGATACTGACCAACGCCCGCACGCAGCGCAACAGCGCGGCGGAGGCGGCGGCGACGGCGGTCAAGGGTGCCCTGGCCCACGCCCCGAAGAAGCCCGCGTTCACCGACCGCATGGAGATGAACCTCGACGACTTCTCGACGGCATCCACCACCGAACTCACCCACTTCGCGGGCGGAGTGACCAAAGGTGCCGCGGACACGGTGAAGTTCGTCCGGACGGTGCTGCCCCTCGACCCGTACAACGTCACGCATCCGGCGCAATACCTCAACCACATGACCGATCTGGGCGCCGGAATCCTGACCCTGGCCAACCACCCCGACCGGATACCCTCGACCCTCCTGGGCACCGGCTGGGGCAAGGACCCGTCCGAGGCGGCCGGGCGGCTGGGCTTCGACGCCCTGACCGCGATGGCCAGCGGCGGCACCGGTCTCGGCGGAGTGGCGGCGCGGCGCGCGGCGGTGAACGCGGCCCGGCACGGTCTGGAGGACGCGGGCGCCCAAGGGCTCAAAAGGCTGGGGAAGGACGCCGAACGAGAGGCGGGTGCGGCACGCAAGCAGGCCGAGGCCGATCCGCACAACACCAAGAAGGCGGACGGCGAGCGCGACTGCGGCGGTACCGACCCGATCGACCTGGCCTCGGGGCATATGTTCCTCGCCCAGACGGACGTCGGTCTCCCCGGTGCCCTCCCGCTGACCTTCACCCGAAGGGTGGGGTCCGGCTACCGGGCGGGCCACTGGCTGGGACCCTCCTGGGCCGGCACGGTCGACCAGCGGCTGGAAATCGACGCCAAGGGCGTGGTGTTCGTCCGCGACGACGGCGCGATCCTCTCCTACCCGCACCCCGCTCCCGGCGTCCCCACCCTCCCGTCGCACGGGCCCCGCTGGCCACTGGAACCGACGGAAGAGGGCGGCTACACGGTCACGGACCGCCTCGGTGACCGGACGTGGCACTTCTCCGCCCCGATCCCGTGCGGCGACCGGCACGACATCGCCCTGCTGGACCAGATCACCGACCGCAACGGCCACTGGATCACCTTCGATTACACGGAGGAGGGCGTTCCGACCGCCATCACGCACCATGCCGGTTACCGCGTGCGCGTCACGACGGACGGTGGCCGGGTCACCGCCCTGCACCTGGGCGAAGTGGAGCTGATGCGCTACGGCTACACGGACGGCAACCTGACGGAGGTCGTGAACTCCTCCGGCCTGCCCCTCCGCTTCACCTACGACGACCGCCGCCGGCCCACGTCGTGGACGGACCGCAACGGACGTTCCTACCGGTACGAGTACGACGACCGGGACCGCTGCGTGTACGAGTCCGGCGAGGCGGGCCACCTGCGCTGCACCCTGGAGTACGGCGAGCCCGATCCGGAGACCGGACTGCGCGTCACCACTCTCACGAGCGCCTTGGGCCACACCAGCCGTTATGTCTTCGACGCGCGCTCGCAACTCGTCGCCGAGACGGACGCCACGGGCGCCACGACGCTCTACGCCTGGGACGGCCGCGACCGTCTGGTCTCGCGCACGGACCCGCTCGGTCACACCACGGCGTTCTCCTACGACGACGCGGGGAACCTGCTGTCGGTCGTCCGGCCGGACGGCAGCCGAAGCAGCGCGGCGTACAACACCCTCGGCCAACCCGAGGCGATCACCGAACCGGACGGCGCGATCTGGCGGCAGTCGTACGACACGGCGGGCAACCGCCTCTCGCTGACCGACCCCTCCGGCGCCACGACGCACTACACCTACGACGACGCCGGACACCTGGCGACGGTCACCGACGCCCTCGGGAACGTCACCCGGCTGCGGTGCGACGCGGCGGGCCTCCTGTCGGAGGTGACGGATCCCCTCGGGGGAACGTCACACTACGAGCGGGACGCCTTGGGCCGTACCGTCGCCATCACGGACCCCATGGGCGCCACCACTCGTCTCGCCTGGACGACCGAGGGCCTGCTCGCCCGACGCACCGCACCGGACGGGGCGGAGGAACGCTGGACGTACGACGGCGAGGGCAACTGCGTCACTCACACCGACGCCCTGGGCGGCGTGACGCACAACGAGTACACCTACTTCGACCTCCTGACCGCCCGCACCACACCGGACGGCGTCCGCCACGCCTTCACCCACGACACCGAACTCAGGCTCCGGACCGTCACCAACCCCCAGGGCCTGACGTGGTCCTACGCCTACGACCCGGCCGGGCGCCTGACCTCGGAGACGGACTTCGACGGCCGCACGCTCACGTACACACATGACGCGGCGGGGCGACTGACCGAGCGGACGAACGGCCTCGGGGAGACCATCGGCTACCACTACGACCCCCTGGGCCGGATCACCCGGAAGGACGTCGCGGGCAACGTCACCACCTACGCCCACGACGCGGCGGGCCGCCTCCTGGAGGCAGCCGGCCCGGACGTGACGCTCGTCCACTCCCGCGACCGCCTCGGCAGGGTCAAATCCGAGACCGTCAACGGCCGGACCCTGGCGTACACCTACGACAAGCTCGGCCGGCGCACCCGTCGGGTGACGCCGGCTGGCGCGGTCACGACCTGGACGTACGACGCGGCGGGCCGGCGCACCAAGCTGACCGCCTCCGGCCACACCTTCGAGATGGAGCACGACGCGGCCGGCCGCGAAGTCGCCCGCCACTTCGGCCAGGGGCTCACCCTCACCCACGACTGGGACACGGCCGGCCGCCTCACCGCCCAGACACTCACGTCCGCTCCCGGCACCGATCCCCTCCAGCGCCGCGCCTTCACCTACCGCCCGGACGGCTGCCTCACCGGCATCGCCGACTCGACGACGGGGACCCGCACCTTCGACCTGGACGCGGCGGGCCGTGTCACCGCCGTCCACGCCCAAGGCTGGACCGAGCGCTACGCCTACGACGACGCGGGCAACCAGACACAGGCCTCCTGGCCCCCGGAACACCCAGGCACGGAGGCGCGAGGGGCTCGTACCTACACGGGCACGCGCATCGTCCGCGCGGGACGGATCCGCTACGAACACGACGCCCAAGGCCGCGTCGTCCTGCGCCAGAAGACCCGCCTGTCGCGGAAGCCGGAGACCTGGCGGTACTCCTGGGACGCGGAGGACCGCCTGACCGCGGTCGTCACCCCGGACGGGGTCACGTGGCGCTACCTCTACGACCCCTTCGGCCGCCGCATCGCCAAACAGCGCCTCACGCCGGCGGGCGACATTGCGGAACACGTCCACTTCACCTGGGACGGCCCCACCCTCGCCGAGCAGACCACCACCTCCACGGCCCTCCCCAACCCCGTCACCCTCACCTGGGACCACGACGGCCTGCATCCTGTGGCCCAGACCGAACGCATCTCGGCGTCCGACGCTCCGCAACGCGACATCGACCGGCGCTTCTTCGCGATCGTCACGGACCTGGTCGGCACGCCGACGGAACTGGTCGACGAGGTGGGGGCGACGGCATGGCGCTCGCGCGCCACGTTGTGGGGGACGACCACGTGGCCCACACAGAGCACGACATACACGCCGCTTCGTTTTCCAGGGCAATACTTCGATCCGGAAACAGGCCTGCACTATAACTTCCGACGGCACTACGACCCGGAGACGGCTCGATACGTCACTGCCGACCCGCTGGGCTTGAGCCCAGGGCCGAATCCGCTTACTTACGTACAGAATCCGCACACATGGGCAGACCCGCTGGGCCTGATGTCCTGCGAGAAGGGTGAGAAGAAAGGATTTTTGAGACGCTTGTTTGGTTCTCGGGATAGGCCGCCCACCCCCGAGGAAATCGATTCAAGGATGCGGGCCGAGAGGGTTCCGGTAAGGTTGGAAGACCTGGAAGGTGTCGGCTTGCCGGATCTCGGTGATGCCGAGAAAATGAGAATGCTGCACAGTAAGACAGACGAGCAATTGCTTGAAGCTATAAATGACCCCGATGAATTGGGGTCCATTATTACCGTATCGGATGGTCAGGTAATCCAGGGGAATCATCGAATATCCGAGGCGTTGTCTCGAATGGATAATCCTCGCACTCCAGGGATCACCCGGGAGACGGTAATTCTTATGCTGGGCGATCTTCCGCTGGGATGAGTCGAGTGAAGTCTGATATGTATGGGCGTTTTTCACGCATGGTCATGTCGCCCTCGGGGTGGCCTGTGCCGGCTGGTCTCAGGTACTCGTCGGCAAGAAGGATGCATGAGATGGTGGGGGTTGCCCGCAGGGGCGGATTCAGTAGAAAGGGCCCTGAGATCGAGGACTGCCACTCAGGATTCCTCGTTGTCCCCTATCATCCGGAGCCCTCGCCGCAGCCCTCGTGGATGTGCCTTGTTTTTGCCCTTCCGGACACGGAGTCGAGATGGGATCCGGCTAGCGGGAACTTCGGGGGGCCGTACAAGTTGGATATCCGGGTTCGAGATTTTCGGAGACTGCCTCGAGCCGGACGCAGGATGCGGGACGCTTTCTTCCCCTACCTGGCGTGGCAGGTGTATCGGGCTAATCGGTGATCCGTGGAAATTCGGGCACGATGATGCGGTTGACTCCGGCTTGGTCCGATCTATGGAGCCCGGACCAAGCCGGGGCGACTGGCCTCCCGTAGCCGCCCCGATGTGCCGAAGTGCCTGTCCCTGTTAGGGGGCTACCGCTTCGACTCCGCGTAGTTCAGCAAAAACAGCGCCTCCGTCAGCGTCATCCGCTCCAGTTCCTCCGGCGAGACGCTCTCGTTCACCGCGTGGATCTGGGCCTGCGGCTCGCTGAGGCCGATCAGGAGGATCTCGGTGTCGGGGTAGAGCGCGGCGAGGGTGTTGCAGAGGGGGATGGAGCCGCCCATGCCGGCGGTCTGCATCTCCTCGCCGGGGTGGGCGACGCGCATGGCGTCGGCCATGGACACGTACGCGGGGCTGGTGGTGTCGGCGTTGAACGCCTCGCCCTGGCCGACGACTTCGGTCGTCACGCGGGCGTTCCACGGCACCGCCTTCTCCAGGTGCGCGGCGAGCAGCTTCGTCGTCTCGCCCGCGTTCACGCCCGGCGGCACCCGCAGGCTGATCAGGGCGGCGGCGCTCGCGTGGACGGAGGGGGTGGCGCCGACGACGGGCGGGCAGTCGATGCCGAGGACGGTGACGGCGGGGCGGGCCCAGAGGCGGTCGGCGACGGTGCCGGAGCCGATGAGGCCGACGCCGTCGAGGACCTTGGCGTCGGAGCGGAAGTCGTCCTCGGGGTACTGGAGGCCGTCCCAGGTGCCGTGCGGCTCGAGGCCGTCGATGACGGTCGTGCCGTCGGGCGCGCGGAGCGAGTCGAGGGCGCGGATGAGTGCGGCGAGCGCGTCGGGGGCGGCGCCGCCGAACATGCCGGAGTGCAGGTTGCCCTCCAGGGTGTTCACCTCGACGCGCATCAGCATCATGCCGCGCAGCGTGGCGGTCACGGTCGGCAGGCCGAGGCGGAAGTTGCCGGCGTCACCGATGACGATGGCGTCGGCGGCGAGCAGCTCCGGGTGCGCCTCGGCGTACCGCTGGAGACCGCCGGTGCCCTGCTCCTCCGAGCCCTCGACGATCACCTTCACGCCGACCGGCACCTCGCCGTGCGCCTTGAGGGCGCGCAGGGCCGACAGGTGCATGATGAAGCCGCCCTTGCAGTCGGCCGCGCCGCGGCCGTACCAGCGGCCGTCCCGCTCGGTCAGCTCGAACGGCGGGGACAGCCACGCGTCCTCGTCCAGCGGCGGCTGCACGTCGTAGTGCGCGTACAGCAGCACCGTGGGGGCGCCGGCCGGGCCGGGCAGATAGCCGTAGACGGACTGCGTACCGTCCGGCGTGTCCAGTACGGCGACGTCCTGGAAACCCTCGCCCCGCAGCGCGCCGGCCACCCACTCCGCCGCCGCCTCGCACTCGCTCTTCGGGAACTGCGCCTCGTCCGCCACCGACCGGAAGGCGACCAGTTCGGCCAGCTCGGTCCGGGCGCGGGGCTGGAGGGAGGCGACGGTCGCGGCGAGGGCGGCGGAGTCGGGCCGGTGGGCCGGGGAGGTGTCCATGGAACGCTCCTTGGAGGCACAACGTTGTGGTGTACGTACGGGCGATGACGCCGTCGATCCTTTCATGGCGTCCCACGGCGCTCCGGGCGGGCCACCGCGGCTTCCCGGCGGCGGGTGGGCCCACGGCCTGGCCGTAGGATGCGGGCGGTGCGGCCGGAGGTGCCGGCGGCGGCGGACGAGCGGGAGCGGAAGCACAGGTGAGCAGCGACAACACAGCCCGGGAAACGGGCCGCGACGTGCCGGGGGACGGCGAGCCGGTGTGGGACGTCGTCGTGGTGGGCGCCGGTCCCGCCGGAGCCTCGGCGGCGCACGCCGCGGCCGGCGCGGGACGCCGCGTCCTGCTGCTGGAGAAGGCCGAACTGCCGCGTTACAAGACGTGCGGCGGCGGCATCATCGGCCCGTCCCGCGACGCGCTCCCGCCGGGCTTCGAACTGCCGCTGCGCGACCGGGTGCACGCCGTCACGTTCTCCCTCAACGGCAGGCTGACGCGCACCCGCCGGTCCAAGAAGATGCTCTTCGGCCTCATCAACCGGCCGGAGTTCGATGCCGGCCTGGTCGAGGCCGCGAAGGCCGCCGGCGCCGAGGTGCGCACCGGCATGACGGTGGCCCGCGTCGAGCAGCACGGCCCGGCGGTGCCCGACCGGCGTACGGTCGCCGTCGTGCTCGGGGACGGCACGACGGTCCTGGCGCGCGCGGTCGTCGGCGCGGACGGCAGCGCCGGCCGTATAGGAGCACACGTCGGGGTGAAGCTGGACCAGGTCGATCTCGGCCTGGAGGCCGAGATCCCGGTCCCGGCGCCGGTCGCCGAGGACTGGGCGGGCCGGGTGCTCATCGACTGGGGCCCGCTGCCCGGCAGTTACGGCTGGGTGTTCCCCAAGGGCGACACCCTCACCGTCGGGGTGATCAGCGCCCGCGGCGAGGGCGCCGCGACCAAGCGCTACCTGGAGGACTTCATCGCCCGCCTCGGGCTGGCCGGGTTCGAGCCCAGCATCTCCTCCGGCCACCTGACCCGCTGCCGGTCCGACGACTCGCCGCTCTCCCGTGGCCGGGTCATCGTCTGCGGCGACGCGGCCGGACTGCTGGAGCCCTGGACCCGCGAGGGCATCTCGTTCGCGCTGCGCTCCGGACGGCTGGCGGGGGAGTGGGCCGTGCGCATCGCCGAGGCGCAGGACGCGGTGGACGCCCGTCGCCAGGCCCTCAACTACGCGTTCGCCATCAAGGCCGGGCTCGGGGTCGAGATGGGCGTGGGCCGCCGGATCCTCGCCCTGTACACCCGCAAGCCGGGGGCGTTCCACGCCGCCGTCACCGGCTTCGGGCCGGCCTGGCGGGCCTTCGCCCGGGTCACCCGGGGGACGACCACGCTCGCCGAGATCGTACGGACCCACCCGGTGGCACGGCGGTTGGTCGCCGCGGCGGACCGGATTCCGGCCGGGCGGGCCTGACGGGAGCGGTGCCGATGGGGGGCGGTGCCGGTGGGGGGGTGTTCCGGGCGTCTCTCCGGGCCTCTCCCCGCACGGTGAACGTGCCGCAGACAACCCGTGACACGCGGGCTAAGGTGTGCGCGTACGCGGCCGGCCGACCCCCTGGGGAGCTCCTCGATGGCGCGCAGACTCCGCCCTGTGGGCGCTGATTTCGCCGGTGCGACGGGTTCCGCCGGGAGCGCGCCGCTGCGGCTGACCTTCGTCTCCCGGACGGCGGCGGAGCCCGCGCGGGTCTACCGCGCCCTGGCCGAGGACGTGACCGCGTGGCCCCGCTGGTACCGCGTCGTGACGCTGGCGCGGCCGCTCGACGGCACGGGGCGCCGCCGCCGGGAGATCCGGCTGATGGGCGGGGCCCGGTTCGAGGAGACGGTGATGGCCGCCGACGCGCCGGAGCGGTACGCCTACCGGGTCGACGCCACCAACGTGCCAGGGCTGCGGGCCGTGTTGGAGGACTGGCGGCTCGCGCCCGCCGGGAGCGGCACCCTCGTCCGGTGGACCCTGGCGCTGGACGCCCCGCTGCCGCTCCGTTGCCTCGTTCTCCTCGGGCGGCCCGTCATGCGCCGGACATTCCGCGACGCCGTGCGCGCCCTGGACCGGCACCTGGCCGCCGACGGCGCCACGGGCGCGGCGGGCGCGCCGGGTGACGGCGGACCGGACGACGGCGCGCCGGGGCGGGCCGCCGCCCGGGGGTGACAGCGGGGGCCTCCGGCGGTTCGCTTTTCGCGCCTCCGGTGATTCGTCGCACGGAACGGGGGCGGGGTCCCGTTCCGGCGCGCCGGAGCCTCCCCGGGGCGGTGAGCCGTTCGTGCCGCTCGGCAGGCCGTCGCGGTCCGTCACCCGTCGCTCCGGTGCGGACGCCACCGGATCCCTGCGATCGTACGATCGCAACGGCCCCTGGTGCAGGGGGCCGGGCCGCGGGCAGACTGCGCAGCAGACACCCATTCGGCCGGAGAGGCGGTGCGCCGTGGCGGGACCGGAGTTCAAGGCGACAGGGGTACGGATCGAGAAGTCTCTCCGCTCGCTCACCCGGGCCGGTCAGGTGAAGATCCACAACGGTCGCCTGGAGCTTCTGACCAGCTACGGAGTGGAGATCGACAGCGCGCCCGTGGACGCGGTCCAGGCCAGGAAGCCGTGGTTCGCCGCCCGCGACCGGGCCCGGGCCACGCTCAACGGCAACCGCTACCTGCTCGACCTCGGGGAGTCCGGACAGGACCCCGAGGCGGTCGTCCGCCGCTTCCTGGAGGCGGTGGAGGCCGCGCGCGGTGACGCTCCGGAGTGAGCGCGCGGCGGGGGCGCCACGGGTGCACAACGGGGGCGCACGAGTTGCGCGCGCGACGGCGAAGGCCGACCCTTGAGGCGTACCTGCATCACTGAGGGTCATCGACGGTCGCGTTCCGGATCGGTGTCCGCCGTGCGGTCCGGCCCCGTGCTGCCGGACCGGAACGGACGCGTACCGCGACACGTATCTGCATCAGGCTAGCCCTACTTCTTCAGGGAGTCGCAGCCGTGATCAGCCGAGTGAACAAGCACTGCACCGTCGAGCTCCAAGCCCTGCCGCAGCGGATCCGACAGGTGCGCAGAATCGTATCTGCGCAGTTGCGCTACTGGCATCTCGATCCGCTCATCGACCCGGCCGCGCTCGGTGTGACCGAGCTCCTCACCAACGTCCACCAGCACGCGGAACCGGACAAGCGCTGCACGGTCGAGATCGCCCTCATGCTCGACCGGCTCACCGTCTCGGTGCGGGACCACGACCCCCGGCTGCCCCGCGTCGGCGCTCCGGACGAGACCAGCACCCATGGGCGCGGCCTCGCCCTGGTCGCGGCGCTCAGCGCCAGCTGGGGCGTGCAGCAGCGCCACGACGGCGGGAAGGCGGTCTGGTTCACCCTGCTCGTACCCGCCTCCGCCCCCGCCCCGGACCCCTGGCGGGACCGCGGCGCCGAACCGGCGGTGGCCTTCGAGCGGCCGACGTCCACGCTCACCTCCCTCGGCGGCGCCGCCTTCGCGGAACCGGCGGCGGTGCTGCGGCCGGCGGGAGCGGGGGCCGTCCCGGCGGTGGCACGGGAGCGGTCGCCGGCGTAGGCCGGCGGGGGTGGCATGGCACGGTGCTCGTCAGATTCCGGCCTTTCCATTTCTGGGGCTGAACAGTGAAGCCGATCGGCGGACTCAAAGCCTGTAGGGTCGCTATATTGACGCTATGGCGACAACGACGATTCAAGTCTCCCGGGCAACGCGCGACCGCCTCGCCGAGCTGGCGAAGGAACAAGGGTTGAGTATCGGCCAGTTGGTGGAGCGGCTGGCCGATCAGCAGCCGACTGCTGCTCAGCGCGCCGAGCGGCTGGCGGCCGACCGGGAGGTCATCCGCAGTCTGTTCGGCGTCAACATCAGTGACGAGGAGTTCGAAGAGGCTCCCGATGTTCTCGGCAACATCTACAAGATCGCCGCCGAGAAGGTCCGGGCTGCCACGCGGGGTAATGCGGCGTGATCATCCTCGACACGGGCGCCGTAGTGGCGCTCGCCCGGGGCCACAAGGCGTTGCACCTGCTCGCGGGCAACGTGGCCAAATCGCGGGGAGACCGGCTGATCGTTCCCGCCACCTGCCTGATGCAAGCGGAGTCGGCCGACGACATCTCCCGTCATGTCCTTGCCCTGTCCTCCGTTGCCGTCGACAGCCTCGACGCGATCGCGGCGATCACCGTGGGGGTGATGGTCCGCGACGGCTACGGCGGTCCGGACATCTGCCACGCTCTCTACTGCGCCATGCCGCGAGCGGAATTCGCGGGCATGTCCATCCTGCTGACCGACCGGGAGGAGGCGTATCCCCCCGGCGTGATCACCGTGGATATCGACTCGCCCGGGATGCTCGGCTTCATGTGAAAGACCGGGGCGGGGGCCGCGCCGGCCGGGCGCGCCCGCACCTCAGCCCAGCACCCCCAACGGATCGTCCAGCACCGGCTGCCACGCCGCCTCCGCCGCGCCGATGAGGCTGTTGTGGTCGAGGGTGGAGGGGAGGATGGGCACGCTGCCGCTGCGGCCCCAGAGGCTGCGGTCGGCGACGACGGCGCGGAGGCGGTCGGGGTCGGCGGCGAGGAGTTCGCGGTGGAGGCCGCCCAGGACGATGCGGTCGGGGTTGAGGATGTTGACGAGGCCGGCGAGGCCCAGGCCGAGGCGGTCGGCGATCAGTTCGGTGGCGCCGCGGACGGACGGGTCGTCGTACGCGGTCCGGATCAGCTCCGTCGCCTGGTGCAGCAGGGAGCCGGCGGGGCCCGGTTCGCGGCCGGCGGCGGTGAGGAAGGCCGCCGGGTCGGCCTCGACGTCGAGGCAGCCGCGGCTGCCGCAGTGGCAGGGCAGTCCGGCCGGGTTGACCGTCAGGTGGCCGACCTCCAGGGCCAGCCCCGAACTGCCGCTGTGCAGGCGGCCGTCGAGCACCAGCGCGCCGCCGACGCCGCGGTGGCCGGTGGCCACGCACAGCAGGTGCCGGGCGCCGCGGCCCGCGCCGTGGCGGTGCTCGGCGAGGGCGGCGAGGTTGACGTCGTTGCCGGCCATGCCGGTGACGGGCAGGCCCCCGGGGCCGAGGACGCCCGCCTTGGCCAGGGCATCGGTGAACAGCGCGCGGACCGGCGCGCCGGCGGGCCACAGGAGGTGGAGCGGGTTGAGGGCGGTGCCCTCCGGCTCGGCCACCGCGGACGGTACGGCGAGGCCCGCGCCGAGGCAGCGCTGGCCGGTCTCGCGCAGCAGCCCGGCACCGGCCTCGACGACGGCGTCGATGATGTGGGCGGGGTCGGCGGGGACCGTCATACAGCCGGGTGCGGTGGCGACCATCCGGCCGCCGAGGCCGACGAGCGCGGCCCGGAAGCCGTCCGCGTGGATCTGCGCGGCCAGTACCACGGGCCCGTCGGGTGCGACGGACAGCCGGTGCGAGGGACGGCCCTGCGACCCGGCGGTCGCCGTCGGACGGGCGTCCACCCGGATCAGGCCGAGCGCCTCCAGCTCCGCGGCGACGGCACCGGCGGTCGCCCGGGTCACGCCGAGTTCGGCGGTGAGCACGGCGCGCGTGGGGGCTCGCCCGGTGTGGACGAGCTCCAGGGCGGGGCCGAGGGCGGCGCGGCCGCGCTCCAAACGTGTTGTCCGAGTCTGGGTCACACCCCTATTCTGACTTTGTGCCGACGCTAAACAAAATACGGACGGCCCTTCGGGGGGAACAGCGTGTCACCCCGCCCGATCCGTCGCTCCGCCGCCTCCGTACCGCACTCACCGTCTTCTTCGCCCTCGACGGCTTCCTCTTCGCCGGCTGGGTGGTCCGCATCCCGTCGATCAAGGAGCGCACCGGCGCCTCCGCCGGTGCGCTCGGCCTCGCCCTGCTGGGCGTCTCGGCGGGGGCCGTCGCCGTGATGATGCTGACCGGACGCCTGTGCCGGCGCTTCGGCAGCCACCCCGTCACCGTCGTCACGGCGGCCGTGATGTGCCTCGGCATCGCCCTGCCGCCCTTCGCCCACTCGGCGCTCGCCCTCGGCCTCGTCCTGCTCGTCTTCGGCGCCGCCTACGGAGGCATCAACGTCGCCATGAACAGCGCGGCCGTCGACCTCGTCGCGGCGCTGCGCAGGCCGGTGATGCCCAGCTTCCACGCCGCCTACAGCGTCGGCGGGATGCTCGGCGCGGGGCTCGGCGGCCTCGTCGCCGGGCAGCTGCCCGTCACCGGGCACCTTCTTCTGCTCGCCGTTGTCGGCCTGGTCGTCACCGCCGTCGCCGGGCGCGCCCTGCTCTCCCACCCGGCGCCCCGGCCGCCGGAGGCCGCCCGGAGCGCCGCGCCGGCCGGCCCGAAGCCGCCCGTGCGCGGGCGCGGCCTGGTCGTCGTCCTCGGCCTGATCGCCCTGTGCTCCTCCTACGGCGAGGGGGCGCTCGCCGACTGGGGCGCCCTCCACCTCCAGCAGGACGTCGGCGTCGGCGTGGGCACCGCCGCGGTGGGCTACTCAATCTTCGCGCTCGCGATGACCGCGGGCCGGCTGTCCGGCACCGCCCTGCTCGAACGCCTCGGCCGGACCCGGACCCTCGTCCTCGGCGGGGCGACCGCCGCCGCGGGCATGCTGCTCGCCTCCCTGGCCCCGGCCCTGTGGGCGGTGCTCGTCGGCTTCGCCCTGACCGGCCTGGGGCTCGCCAACATCTTCCCCGTCGCCATCGGCCGCGCCGGAGAGCTCACCGGGCCCGGCGGGGTCGCCGCCGCGTCCACCTTCGGCTACGGCGGCATGCTCCTCGGCCCGCCCGCCATCGGCCTCCTCGCCGACCGGTTCTCCCTCCCCGCCGCGCTGACCACCGTCGCGGCGCTCGCCGCCATGGCGGCCCTCATCGCGGGAGTGACCGGGGGCGGGGCGCGGACCGCGCGGGGTGCGCGGGGAGTTACGGAGGCGGGCTGAGGGGGCTCCGGTCTCACCGCCTGTAGGCGGCTGTCGCCGCCAGGGCTCACCCCTTTCCCGGTGACACAGCCTTCGAGGGCCCGGCCGGGGCTGCCCGGGGCCGGCACTCTGCGATGTTCGTTTCCTGGCGGTCCTGGCAGGGGTCATGGCGGAGCCGTCGGGGGCCCGGGCCTCGTCACCGCACCATCGGACAGGCTGAACGCACGTTCGGTGGCGGCGCGGTCGGCAACCCCGCTGCCCGGGATCCGGCTTGGGCTCCGCGGCCGGCCGGTGCGTCGGGACCACGGCCGGTCCTCCGCGCTGCCATCCCACGCCGCGCGGCTTCCACCCTGCCGCCCGTGGCACGGGGTCGCGAGGGCGCTGCGCCGGGACCTCGGGCCGGGGCCCTCCGCACCGTCACCTCGCGCCGCCCGTCCGCCGTCGCATGGCGCCGTGAGGGCGCGGACGGCCTTCCCAGCGCTCCTCACACCACCGCCACCGCTCCCACCCCACCGCGCCGACACGGCGCGAGCGGTCAGCGCGGCGCCGGAGCGACGAAGACGTACCAGACCGTTCCGTCCGGCGTGCGGACCGTGCGGGGTGCCCAGGACCGGGCGTACGGCGGCGGATGGGGGCTGTGGCCCGCCGCGGCCACGTGCCGGGTCCGGGTGGCCCGGTGCAGTGCCTCTTCGGTGATGGAGGCGTTGTTGCCGCTCAGGGCCTCGGAGGCGCAGCCCGCGTGGAACGCCAGGGGCACCACTTCCGGCCCCACCAGCGTGCACGGCGGGCGCAGCCCCACCCCGTGCAGCCACCGCGCGGCCTGTCCGGTGGCCGCGCGCAGCTCCCGCTGGTCGGCGGTCCTGCGCTGGAGCACCAGGTACTGCGAGAGCAGGTGCGCGGCGATCCCCGCCGCGAGCAGCACGGCCAGGACCGGACGGCGGCGGCCGGACGCGGCCGTGCACAGCCCGGCGAGGAAGCAGGCGGCGGGCAGGGCGAGCAGGGCGTAGGCGGGCAGGAGGAAACGTGGCGCGGCGTAGCCCACGAGGAACAGGTACTGCGCCGCAACGACGGCCGCACAGGCGGCGGGCAGGGCGACGGCGGTCATCGGCACCGTGCGCGGGCTCAGCGGGCTCGACGGGCTCGGCGGGCGGCCCAGCCGGCCCGTCCGCGCCGTACGCACGCCCCCGCGCCGCGCCATGACCAGCGCGGCGACCGTGACGACCGGGGTGGCGAGCCACCACAGGGCGAGCGGACCGTGGGTCCACTCGATGTCGCACGGGCGGCACAGCAAAGGCCCGTTGAGGGCCTTCAGGTGCATGCCGACGGCGTTCGTCCAGACCATGCCGCCCTGGACGGCGCTGCCCTGCCGGAGCCGCGCCCAGGGCCCGCCGAACTCCGTGTACGCCTCCACGAGCCAGGGCAGCAGCCCCACGGCCAGACCGGCCGCGACGGCGGCCGCCGGCCGAACGCCGCGCCGCAGGGCGGGCAGGACCGCGGCCACGAGCAGGACACCGGCCAGGAGCACGGCGTCCGGGGGCCGGAACAGCGCGGTGCACGCGACGGACACGGCGAGGGCCGGCAGTGCCCGTCCCCGGCCGCCGCCCTCGGCCGCGACCAGGAACCAGCCGACGGCCGCGGTCGTCCCGTAGGCCACATAGAGGTTGGGCATCACCTCGTTGGCGTAGAACCCGACGATCCACAGGCCCGCGAACAGCCCGGCGGCCAGCGCGGCACGCGCCTCGCCGAGCAGGCGGCGCCACGGCCAGTAGGCCGCTGCCAGACCGGCCGTGGCGGCGAGGAGCATCCAGGCCCGCAGGACGACGGTGGAGCCGCTCAGCAGGACCGCCGGCGCGGCCAGCCAGCTGATGCCGCGTGCCCGGGGGGCGCTGAAGTAGGCGGCGGGGACGCGGGGGCTGACCTGGCTGGCGTAGACGGCCTCGTCCCAGCCGAGGGGAAGCCACAGCGGCACCACGGCCGGCTGGAGCACCCCGAACACCACGGCCACCCAGAGCACCGGGGCGGTCGACCGGCAGCGGCTGCGGAGCAGCTCCGGCAGACCGGGCGCGAGGGCGCGGGGCAGAGCCACGGGGCTTCCTCCTGGGAAGGCCGGGAGCCGCACGGCCCGCACGGCCCGGACGGTGTGCCGCCGACAGCGATGACGGCAGCACGGTTCCAGTGTGAAGGGAGGAGCGGAACGAGCAAGGTGGGACGCCCGGATGGCGCCATTCGGCGGAGGGACGGTCCCGGGAGGAGGTCAGAGGAGCGCGGCCCGCCCGTGCGTCGTCTCCGCCCAGGGCCGTCGTCCCCGTCTCCCCGACGCCGTGACAGGCTGGGACGGGTCAGGGGCGCGGCAAAAGGGCGGGAGGACGACGGAGACCATGGGGCGACCCGGATGGCTCTGTGCCGGGCTGCGGTGGAGCGCGGCGGGACCCGCGCTGTCCTGGCTGCACCCGGAGCGCGGCGACCGTCCGTCCCCGCTGCCGCCCGGGCGGCAGCTCGCCTTCACCACCGGCGGCCGGCGGCACTGCACCGGCGTCCGCCGCGCCGGCCGGTACACGCCCTGCCCGACCGCCGCCGGGACCGCGGCAGGGGCCGTCTCCGCGCAGTGCGCCGACTGCGCCCGGCTGGACCGCTCCCGCTCCGTCGCCGCCGACACGATGGCCGACGACCCGCGCCCGTACGACGTCTACCTCGCCTGGTTCGCCCCGGGCCTGGTCAAGGCCGGAATCACGGCCACCGAGCGGCAGGGCGTCCGGCTCCTCGAACAGGCCGCCCTCTCCCACGCGTTGCTCGGCCGCGGGCCGTTGATGGCCGCCCGCCGGACGGAGGCCGTCCTGGGCGCCGCGCTCGGCATCCCCGACCGCTTCCCCTACGCCGCCAAACGCGCCGCCCGCCACCCGCTGCCCCCGCCCGACGGCCGGGCGGCCGAACTCGCGGCGCTCCACGCGCGCGCCCGCACCCTGCCCGGCCTGCCGGACTCGCTGGACGTCCGCCCCTTCGCGCCCGTACACCACGACGCCGCCTTCCACCTGGACCGCATCGGCCCCGGCCACGGCGTCGTCGACCTCTCGCCCGGACGCACCGTCGCCGGACGGGTGCTCGCCGTCGCCGGGCCCGACGTCTACCTGGAGACGACGGACGGCCGTCCGGTGCTCGTGGACGCGCGGCGGCTGGCGGGCTGGGAACTGGAACCGGCACCGGCCGGCGCACGGACGACCGCCGAGGTGCGGCCGGCCGAACGGGACGAACCGGCCGGTCCCGAGGCGCTGTTCTGACGCGGGGCGGACACGCCGCTCTGTCCGCTGCCGCACAATCGACGTCCATGCGAGACACGAAGCCGTCGGAGCGCCCGGAGCCGACTGAGCACTTCATCTTCGACGACAGTCGAACGATCGTGCTGGAGTACGGATTTCAGTGGGACCCCGTACCCGGCCGGCAGCCGATCGAGCGAGAGCGACCGACCGCTCACCATGCGGTCCGAGCGCTGGCCGAGCTGTGCGCGGGACTCATCAGACCCGTGACACTCGATATGACCAGAACATGGGTGGACGTCGAGTACGGCTGGAGCGAGGGCAGGCCACCGCGATGGAACTGGTTCCTGAGAACGCCGCAGGCGCCGTCCCCCGACTGCTCGATGTATGTGGATCCACAGCTCATGGATGTGGCGGCGCTGGACGAGCGGTCGATGCCCGGCGCTGTCGACCGCGTACTGGACGAGCCGTGCGAGGCACCGGAGGGCAAGCGCCCGGCCTGGGTGGAGATACGCGTACGCCACACCTGGGCCAGGCTGCCCGAACCCGACCGGCATCTCGGGAACGACGAACTGCGCATTGACGACTACGACAACAAGGCGCGCCGTGTCTCCGTCCCCTTCGAATGTGCCGACGGTCGCGTGTGGGTGACCGCCCCGGGGATCGGCGTGTGGTGTCCGTTCCTGCTGAGGGTCGGCAAGTCACCCGGCACGGTGGATTCCGACGGCCCCTCCGACGGCCCGGAGTACGACGAGTTCATCGAGCTGACGATCGACGTCAACTGGTCGTTCTGGTGGGTCCCAGGGGAAGGCCGGGCCATGCTGGACCGGGCGGTGGACCGCCTCCTCCGGCAGGGGTGGCGCAAGACGTTCCCGTAGCCCGGAACCGGCCCACTGCCGAAGCCGCGGCCTCAGTCGAAGTACACGACCAGCCGGACGCCCTCGTCGCCGAACCGCCCGGCGAGTGCCTTCATGACGGCGAACACATGCTCCCAGCCGGTTCCCGGGCCCACGGCGTCCCGGCGGGTGAAGCTCTCGTAGGTCAGCCGTGTGGAGCCCAGCCGCCATTCGCCGAACGGGGTGTCGGCGGGGCTCCGCGGGGACGGCGGAGCGCCCAGCTTCTCCACGGCACCGGACGGCCAGTGGTCGGTGATCCAGTAACGGATTTCGAGCGCCGGGGAACGGTCGTGGCGCAGCAGGAGGACGCCCCGGACGCCCGGGGGAGCGGCGTCCAGGTCGGCCCGGTCCAGTTCACCCCAGGTCACCCAGGTCGGACTGTGCACCACGGGGTCGGTACCGACGGCCTTGTCGAACTCCTCCTTCATCTCGGACGACACGTCCGGGGGCAGCCCCCTGCGGGCGGCGACCGGGTCCCAGCCGATGTCGTCGCGGACACCGAAGAGAGAGGCGAAGGACGCGTAGTCCCGGCCGAAGTACAGCGGGGACAGGTCCATGGCACGCTGCCAGGCCGGCCATTCGTACCAGTCCTCGTCGGCGCACGGGTCGCGGACCTCGATGCCGCCGTAGATGTCGGTGCCCATGGAACGCAGGGTAGAGGCGCCGCCGAGGCGCTGACCATTCGATTCCGCGCCCGTGGCGGACGGAAGGTAACCTCACCGCCTCACTTGTCGAGAGGTTGGCCCGACGCCGTGCACACCGTCCGTTTCGAACTCGTCCACGCGGGCTCCGCCCGCGGCCGTCTGCGGAAGCGGGCCACGCACACATGGACCGGTACCGTGCCCGGGTCCGGGACGGTCGAACTGGTCTGCCCGGCGGAGGAGGACCTCACCCGGGACACCCTCACCGCCTGGGTGTCGGGAGAGACGATCGCACCCATGAGCTTCACCGGCGTCGACTTCCGTGACCGGCCCCGCCTCGCCCGGACGACGCTGACCGCCGACGGGTGGACGGCCCGGGTCGAACGCCGTCATTTCGCGGTCGCGGCCGGCCGGCGCGCCCTGCGGATCGAGATCGCCGGGCGCTCCTACCGGTACCGGTCGCTCGGTGGCCGGCTCCGCCACGAACTGCGGCGCGAGGGGGCCGTCGTCGCGATGACGCGCTCGGCGGAGCGGCACCCGCGGCGCATCACGGGCACCGGGGACGGCGCCTGCGACGGGCTGGACCTCGGGCTGGCGGTCCTGCTGGAGGGCGTCTACACCCGCAACCTCACCTTCGGCGGCGCGCTGTACTCCTGGCCCGGACGTTTCCTGAGCCGAGTGGACGTCCCGGACTTCTGACACCGCACGTCCCCGGCGGTCCCGCCCGCTCGCAGGAGTGCCCTACGGCAGCGCCGGCAGATCCTCCGCGTACAGCAGCGTCAGATCGTCCGTGCTGGGGTGCGTCAGCTGTGCCACCCGCCCCGCGTGCCGCTCGACCATCGCCTCGAACGTCTGGCGCGCCGTACGGCCGTTGCCGAACGCCGGGCCGCGCGGTACGGACCGGAAGTAGTGGAGCAGCGCCTCGGCGGCGCCGTCCCCGATCCGGTACTCGTGCTCCTCCGCCTGCTGCTCGACGATCCGCAGCAGTTCCTCGGGCGCGTAGTCGCCGAAGGTGATCGTCCGTGAGAAGCGGGACGCCACACCGGGGTTGACGGTCAGGAAGCGCTCCATCTCCGCGGTGTAGCCGGCGACGATCACCACCACCGCCTCCCGGTGGTCCTCCATCAGCTTCACCAGCGTGTCGATGGCCTCCCGGCCGAAGTCCCGGCCCGAGTCCTCGGGGGCCAGCGCGTACGCCTCGTCGATGAAGAGCACACCGCCGCGGGCCCGTTCGAACGCCTCCTGGGTGCGGATGGCCGTGGAGCCGATGTGCTCGCCCACCAGGTCCACCCGGGAGACCTCGACCAGGTGGCCGCGCTCCAGGACGCCCAGCGAGGCCAGGATCTCGCCGTACAGCCGGGCCACCGTCGTCTTGCCGGTGCCGGGGGAGCCGGTGAAGACCAGGTGCCGGCGGACCGAGGCGGCCTTCAGCCCGGCCCGCTGCCGGCGGCGGCCGACCTCGATCATGTCCGTGAGCGCCCGGACCTCGCGCTTCACGCTCTCCAGGCCGACCAGCGCGTCGAGTTCGCCGAGCACGTCCGCCGGCGGGCGTGCCGTGTCGGAGGCGGCCGGCGCCGGACGGGCGGCCGGTACGGGCGCGGGGGCCGGGGCCGGGGCGGCGGGGGGTGGTGCCGCCGGGGCCGGCGGGACCGCCGCC
>NZ_JABETO010000029.1 GCF_013055795.1 Streptomyces sp. I05A-00742 | reverse complement strand
TCGCCCGCACTGCCCGGCCGCACCCACGACCTGACCGCCGCCCGCACCCACCGGATCATCCGGATCTGCGAACGCCAGGGCATCCCGGTACTCGCCGACCGCGCCTACCTGGGCGCCGGCCCATGGGTGACAACACCCGTCAGACGCCCGCCGGGCGGCGACCTGTCACCGACCCAACGCACGGTCAACCGCGCACTCTCGGCAGCGCGGGCACCGGTCGAGCGAGGCGTGGCCCGTCTGAAGTCCTGGCGGATCTTCCGCAGAGCCCGGTGCAGCCCAAATCGAATGTCGGCAATCGCCCGAGCCGTCCTCACCCTGGAGCGGCAACGCTGAAAGAGCTCACTGATCGTGATGGCTTCCTTCTGTACTTCCACGGCTTCGGCGAGGTAGCCGAGCTGAGCGAGGTGGAACTGCAGCGTGTTGAGTGTGGCGTCGGTTCGGGGCTCGCCTGCCGCCCACTCCGTCAGGAACAGGCGGGACGCCTCGCGTTCGCCGAGGCGAGCGGCGTGCTGGGCCCATGATTTGAGTCCTTCGTCGGCCGGGTCGGAAGGGAATCGTGCGCGCTGCTGATCCAGCCACTCCTCGATGGCGGCGTCGGTATGCCGGGCCGATGTGATGTCGCGCAGGATGCGTTCGCGGTCGGGGTGGGAGCTGGATCGCACCGTTTCCGAGGCGGCGGTGATGCCTGGGGTGAAGAGATGGTAGAGGTGGTAGCCCAGCGCCGTATCGAAGCTGATGTTCTTGGCATCCCAGTGCAGCCACAGGTCCTCCACCTGCCGGTGTTCGGCGACCAGGAATCCCGCCAGCGTCAGGTCGGGGGCCAGGCCCCAGGGGACGGCTTCGCGGTAGTAAGTGGTCTGCTGCTGGAGCAGGAAGCGAAGGAGGGGCAGGTCCTCGGGGCGGCGGTCGTATTGCAGTGCCCACAGAACGGCGAAGCGGGCGGCTCTGTTGCGGTCGGCTATGGGACCCTCGTCGGTGATCTGGGCGCGGTAGGCCAGGTCGGCCCACATCGCCCGGTCCTGCCGTGCTTGTTCGAGAGCCCTTCTGGGTCCCCGCAGGAGCCGGTCCTGCTCTTCGGCGGTGCTCATTGTCTTTCCCCTCGCACATCGTTCCAGCAGTAAGTGGGGTTGGCTGGGAACTCGAAGAACTGCCGTACTGCGCGCCACCTGTTCCGAGCACGAGCTCAACCGGACGGCGTGACCGAGGACCACACGCCGAACCACTGCTCGGCGCCGAACTCCTCGAACCGCTCCACCTCGGTGAACCCCAGCTTCGCCGCGAGGCGCATCGCGCGGTCGTTGGCGGTCTGGGTGCAGAGCACCACCGGCTCGCCGGGAAGCGCGTCGGCGAACCAGGCGAGTGCCGCCGCGCAGGCCTCAGCGGCGTACCCACGTCCCCACGCCGTTGGGAGGAACATGTAGCCGAGCGTGGTCTCCCCGCCGTCCGGACGGACGCGTCCCTGACGCTCCGCGTCGCGCCGATCGAGCGTGACCATGCCTGTCATCGCGCCGTCGAGATCGACCACGAAGAAGCCGGGGCGCCGCCCCGGCACCTCAGGCACCGCCCGTTCGAGCTCGTCACGCGGTCGAGAACCGCCGACGTAGGTGCCCACCTCGGGTGAGGCGAACAACTTGATGAACGCCGCACGGTCCCGGGCCTCGGACTCGCGGAGCACGAGCCGGTCGGTTCTGATCGGGGCAGGTGGCCAGGCAACGGGTCCGAGATCGGTTATGGCGGGCAACCTGTCTCCTCCAACTGACTGGGTATATCTGGCCGATTCGGCGGCGGCGAACCCACGGCACTTTCGTGCCTGCCTGTAGAAGTCGCCGTTGCGTTACTCGCGGATCTGGGCGTTCACTGCGGGATGCGCGTCATCGTCGTCCGCGCCCAGGCGCGCGAGCAGGCGCAGTCCGTCCTCGGCGGGGCTGCCGGGGGCCGCGGAGAGGACCAGCAGCTCCATGCTTGATTCGTCGGGTAGCGCGAAGTTCTCCTGGTGCAGTTCCAGCAGTCCGACCAGCGGGTGTCGGTATGCCTTGCGTCCGTGGGTGCGGGCGCGGACGTCGGCGCGGGCCCAGAGACGGCGGAAGCGTTCGCTGCCCATGGCCAGTTCGCCGATGAGGGTGGCCAGGCGGGGGTCGTCGGGGTATTTGCCGACGGCCAGGCGCAGGTGGCCGACGACGTCAAGGGTGCATTTCTCCCAGTCGGCGTAGAGGCCGCGCTCGGTTTCCTCGAGGAAGATGTGGCGGGCGGTGTTGAGGCCCGGTATCGGCCGGCCGAAGAGGAGGCCGGCGAGGCGGTTGCCGGCGAGTACGTCCAGGCGGTGGTCCATGATCAGCGCGGGTGCGTCGGCGACCAGGGCGAGGACGCGCAGCAGCTCCGGCCGTACCCGCCCGCCCGGCGCCTTCGCGCGGCGGCGGGGCTGCCGGGCGAGCCGGTGGAGGTGTCCGCGTTCGGTCCCGTCGAGGCCGAGGACGCGGGCGAGCGCGTCGAGGACCTGCTCGGAGGGCTGGGTCGCGCGGCCCTGCTCCAGGCGTACGTAGTAGTCGACGCTGACTCCGGACAGGTGCGCGACCTCTTCGCGGCGCAGCCCTTCGACGCGCCGGCGGCTGTCGGTGGGGATGCCGACGGCCGCCGGGTCGACCCGGGAACGCCGGGTCCGCAGGAAGCCCGCAAGATCGTCCATGTTCCCAGTATGGCCTCGGTGGTGCCCGAGAAGGTGGTCCTGTCGATACCAGGAAGTCCCGTCCGATGGACGATGCGCCCCTGAACGCCGGGCTCCGTGGCGCCCAGGATCGGAGGCATCGATCCGAAGGAGTTCTGATGAAGACGCTGATCGTCCACGCCCACCCGGAGCCGAAGTCGCTCAACAGCTCGCTGAAGGACCTCGCGGTGTCCACCTTGGAGACCGCCGGGCACGAGGTGCGGGTGAGTGATCTGTACGCGATGAACTGGAAGGCGGTCGTGGACGCCGCGGACTACGGGCCCGACGCCTCAAGTCCGCTGAAGGTCGCCCGGGATTCGGGCCGGGCCTTCGACGCCGGGACGCTCACCCCGGACGTGCTCGCCGAGCAGGAGAAGCTGCTGTGGGCCGACACGGTCATCTTCCAGTTCCCGCTGTGGTGGTACTCGATGCCCGCGATCCTCAAGGGCTGGGTGGACCGGGTGTTCACCTACCGCTTCGCCTACGGCGTCGGCGAGCACAGTGACACCAAGTACGGCGAGCGCTTCGGCGAAGGCACCCTCGCGGGCAGGAAGGCTCTGCTGTCGGTGACCGCCGGCGGCCCGGAGTCGCATTACGCCGCTCGCGGGATCAACGGTCCCATCGACGACCTGTTGTTCCCGATCCACCACGGCATCCTCTACTACCCGGGCATCGAGGTCCTGCCGCCGTTCGTGCTGTACGGCACCGACCGGATGACCGCCGAGAACTACCCGGACGTCGCCAAGGCCTGGGAACAGCGCCTGCTCACCCTGGAGTCGACCGAGCCGATCGCGTTCCGGCCGCAGAACTTCGGCGACTACGAGATTCCCTCGCTGCACCTGAAGGAGGGCCTGGAGCCCGCGGGCCGCACGGGTTTCGGGCTGCACGTGCGCGGCTGACCCCCGGCGCGGCGCGCCGCCTGGTCTTCTACGGCTCCGGGGCGTCCACCACGTCGAAGGGAGCCGGGAAGTGCTCCTCCCAGATCCTGTGGGAGGCCTGTTCGGGATAGGGCACCGTCTCGGATACGGCGTCCATGACGCGGGTGAGCTGCCGGTCGGGGTGGTAGGGGGACCATCCGGGGTCGCCGGTGGTGGCGAAGCGGGCCCAGGCCTGCTGGAGTTCGTGTGACACCGCCACGATCTCGGGGGTGGGCGGGTCGCCGGCGAGGGCCTTGCCGGTGGGGGTGGCCAGGGTGCCGAAGGCCAGGGGGACGTCGAGGCTGTGGCAGGCGCCCAGGATTCCTCCCGAGGCGGGGGAGGGGAGGCGCAGCTCGAAGAGGAACGAGGTGCCGCCGGCTGCGGTGTTCGCCCGGGCCAGGTGCAGGGAGGGCATGCGGAAGAGGGCGTCGGAGTACACCGTTTCCAGCACTTCCTCCGGGGTGGCCCCCGGGTGGGCGGCGCGGTAGGCGTCCGGGCCGTCCGGTGCGGGGGCGAAGAGGTCGAGGGCGGTGCGGGCGTCCTGGTCGGTGAAGGTGCCCAGGCGTCCGGTCATGACGCTGAAGAGCCGGAACTCGTCGCGGGTGTGGCCGACGAGGAGTTCGGTCCCGTTCGCGCGGCCGCCGGTCAGCGCGGACCAGGGGGTCTCGGTGAGGACGTCGCCGTCGAGGACGGGACACACGACGGCACCGATCCCGGCGAGTCGCCCCCAGCGCTCGCGGTGGTCGTGGAGCCCGGCGCTGAGGGAGGTGACCTCCTCGGCCAGGCGCGCGGGGTCGACGCCGGAGAGGGACGCGGCGGTGGGTGCCGCGCCGAGCCGCTGCGCGAGGACGGTGGCGACCTGCTCCGCCAGCGCAGGGGTGCAGTGGAGGCCCGGCACCGAGTGGGCGATGGCCCGCCGGAACAGGCCGCGCGCCCGTTCCATCGTCAGCAGGGCGGCGACCGAACCCGCCCCGCTGGACTGCCCGGCCACGGTGACACGGCCGGGGTCCCCTCCGAAGGAGGCGATGTTCCGCCGTACCCAGTGCAGGGCCGCGATCTGGTCGAGGAATCCGCGGTTGGGCGGGGCGCCTTCGAGGAGGGCGAAACCCTCCGCCCCCACACGGTAGTTGACGCTCACCACGACGAGACCCGCCGCGGCAGGCGCCGCCGGGTCGTACAACGGGTCGCCGGAGGCCGCCGTCATATAGCCGCCGCCGGGTATCCACACCAGCACCGGCAGCCCCGCCGCACCCGGATCGGGGGTGCAGACGTTCAGCGTCAGCCAGTCCGTGCCCTCCGCCGGGCCGACGGCGGTCGGGCCGGCCTGCGGCGGCGGGGGCCCGAACTCGGCCGCCTGCCGTGTTCCTTCCCAGGGGCGCGGTGGGGCGGGAGCGGCGAACCGGAGCGTCCCCACCGGCGGCCGGGCGTAGGGGATGCCGCGGAACTCGGCGTTCCCCCGCCGCCAACGGCCCTCGACCAGGCCCTCAGTGGTGCGCACTGTCGGCTGTTCGGGCATGTCGCTTCCTTCCTGCTTTCTTTCCTCCTTCGGGCCTCCAGGTTTTATTGGCCAGTTGTATTATGTCAAGCGTATGGAAACGAATGGAGAAGCCGACGATGCCGAAACAGGTGGATCACCGCGAACGCCGCGAGACGATCGCCCGGGCGCTGTGGCGGGTGGTGGAGCAGCGCGGCGTCGCGCACCTGACCCTGCGGGAGGTCGCCCGGGAGGCGGGCATGTCCCACGGGCAGCTGCAGCACTACTTCGCGACCCGCGCGGAGATGCTCTCGTTCGCCATGGACTTCGCGTCCGAGCAGGCATCCCTGCGCGTCAGCCGGGGACTCCAGGAGTTCGGGGACCGGCCGCACCCCCGCGACGTGCTCCGCGTGATGCTCACGGAGATGCTCCCGCTGCACGCCGACGCCCGGGCGGCCGGCCGGATGAGCGCCGCCTACGTCCTTGAGGCGCTGCACGACGAGGAGATCCATGCTCGGGCCCGCGACGGCATGCTGCGAGGACGCGGCCTCGTGGAGCAGTTGGTCCGGCAGGCGGTCGCCGACGGCCACATCCGCCCCGGCCGCGACCCGGCCGTCGAGACCGATCTGCTCCTCGCCCTCACCGGGTTCACCCCGCTCATCGAGTTGAACGTGGTTGAGCCGCGGGACGCGCTCGCCGCCGTCGATCAGTACCTGGACCGGCTGTTCGCCTGAACCGGGCTGTTCGCCTGGACCGCCCGGCGGAGCCCACCTCCGCGCGAGCCTCACCGTCCCGGCGGGACCCCGCGCGGGCCTCACCGCCCCGGCATCAGGAGCAGTGCGAATCCCGAGAGCGTCCCCATGGACACGAGCGTCGAGACCACCACCGTGTTGCGCGCCAGCTCGGCCCCCGCTCCGTACTCGCGGGCGTACACGAAGACGTTCTGCGCGGTGGGCAGGGCCGAGCAGACGACGACAGTGAGGAGCTGGTGGGGCGTGAGGTGCAGCGCGAAGCGGCCCATGGCGTAGGCGGAGGCGGGCTGGACGAGGGTCTTGACGGCGACCGCCACGCCCAGCTCGGCCCGCGCCCCGGTCCCCGCGTCCGGGCGGCGGCCGTGCAGCGACAGGCCGAGCACGACCAGCGCCGTCGGGACGCCCGCCCGGCCCAGGAGGTCGCAGGAGCCGCCGAGGGCGCCCGGGAGCCGCCAGCCGGCGGCGGAGAAGACGGCGCCCAGGGCGGCCGCCAGGACGATCGGATTGCGGAGGGTGGCGGCGAGGGAGCGCGCGACCCGCGCCCCGGTCCCATCGCGTCCGGCCCGCTTCCGAACCCCGACGCCTCCGGCCCGCTCCCGGACTCCGACGCGACCGGCCTGCGCCTCCCGGCCTCCGTCGCGTCCGGCCCGCTCCCGGCCCCCGCCGTGTCCCGTCTGCTCCCGCTCCCCGTCGCGTCCGGCCCCGACCAGGGCGAGCATCAGCGGAGTCACGAGCAGCAACTGGAAGAGAAGCACCGGCGCCACGAACGACGCGTCCCCCAGCACCTGCGCGGCGACCGGGATGCCGAGGTTCCCGGCGTTGACGTAACCGGCCGCCAGCCCGCCGACCACCTGTTCCGCGGGCCGCCGGCGGAAGAGCCACCGCGCGGCGGCCGCGCCGAGGGAGAGGGCCAGCGCGGTACCGGCCGCGAAGGCGAGCATCGAGGTGTTCGCGAAGCTGCCGAGCGGTGTCCGGGAGAGCATGCCGAACAGGGCCGCCGGCATGGCGACATGGAAGACGAAACGTCCCAGCACGTCCTCGGCGTCCCTGCCGAGCAAGCCCGTCCTGCCGACCAGGTACCCCACCGCGGTGAGCGCCCAGAGGGGGACGAAGGCGGACAGCAGGGGGTGCAGGGCGTGCATGGGTCCTCGAACGTTCTGCCCGTCGTGGACGGGAGGAGGCAGGGAAAGGGCGGACGGGCGTGGCGCGCACCCCGTACCCGGAGGGCGCCCGCACTCAGGGGCGCGTCACACCGGCGGCTTCGCCTTCAGCCCGTTCCCGCACAGCGGTGCCACGGCGACCGGCCGGTCGCCCTCGACGGGGGGCAGCGGTACGAGCCCGTCCTGCAGGGCCGCCCAGCACACGGCGGATGTCGGCTCGACGTAGAGCCCGTTGCGGGCGAGCTCCCGGTGCGCCGCGCGGATGCTGTCGTCGGGGACGGCGAGCACCGTGCCGCCCGTCTCCCGGACCGCCCGGAGGACCTGCGCCCCACGGGCGGGCCGTGCGACGGCGATGCCCTCGGCGACGGTGCCCTCGTCGATCACCTGCTCCGGGACCTCGCCGCCCCGCGCGACCGCCCGGGCCAGGGGTGCGCAACCGGCGGCCTGCACCGCCGTGATGACCGGCAGCCGGTCGATCAGCCGCTGCTCCAGCAGCTCCTGGCAGCCCAGACGGGCGCCGAGGACGAGGGTGCCGTTGCCGGCCGGGAGGACGAGCGTGCCGGGGAGCCGGCCGCCGAGCTGCTCCCAGAGTTCGAAGACGTAGGTCTTGGTGCCGTGCGGGAAGAACGGGTGGTGGACATGGCTGGCGTAGAAGGTGCCGGGTTCGTCCGCCGCACGGGCCGCCGCGGCCGCAGTGTCCTCGCGGGAGCCCTCGATCCGGTGCACCACGGCCCCGTAGGCGCGCAGTTGGGCCACCTTGCCCTCGGACGTGGACGCCGGTACGTACACCTCGCAGGCGATCCCCGCGCGGGCCGCGTAGGCGGCGACCGCCGTCCCCGCGTTGCCGCTGCTGTCGGCCAGGATCCTCGGCACGCCGAGCCGGGCGGCCAGGGCCACCAGGAGCACAGCGCCGCGGTCCTTGAACGAGCCGGTGGGCATGAGGTGGTCGGCCTTGAGCAGAATGTCCGGCCGGCCGGGGGCGCCGATCAGCGGCGTCATCCCCTCGCCGAGGCTGATGCGGGGCGGGCGGGGCATCGGCAGCGCCTCGGCGTAGCGCCACAGAGTGGGCGGACGCCGTCCCAGTTCGACCGCGTTCGGCATGGCGGGCGCGAACCCGTCGACGTCCAGCAGGCCGTGGCAGTCGGCGCACCGCCAGGCCAGGTCACCGAGCGCGTGCGGCCGTCCGCAGGTGGCGCACCGCAGGGTCACCGCGCCGAACGGGCCGTGCGGGTGGAGCGGGTCGTCGGCGCCGGGCGAACCGTAGGAGCGGAGCGGGCCGGTGGGCCGCTCGGCCGGAAAGCGCATCGTTCCCTCTCCTCGTGCATACCTCGTAATGCCTCGTAATACGTCATGTCGGCCGGTCATCGGTGGTGGTCCGGCGGACAGCGTGGCGGGGTGCCGTGGAGCAGGGCCGGAACGGCGGCGGCGGCGCGTCTGCCGGTACCGGCCACCGGGCCCGTGAGACGGACGCGCCCGGCGGGGACCAGAGAGGCCAGGGAGGCCGCGGAGGCCAGGGCGTGCGTCAGGCGGCCCCGCAGCCACATCGTCCACATCGTCACGCGCAGGGTCATGAGCCACCCCCTCCTCCCGCACCACCGGTTTATCCGGCGCCTCCAGGTCGACATAAGGATCCTGGACACATTCCGCCCCAGGCAGAGTGTCCGGCGATCAAGACAGTTCGTCAAGATTTGAAGCGCCGATCCCGGATGACGTACTTCTAGTCTCGTCCCGGACAGACGGGACGGGCCGGACGTGTCCGGCGGGCCGGTGGGCGCGGCCGGGCGGACGGGTCTCCCGGGCCCCGACGGCCCCGACGGCCCGGTCGGCCCGGACGGAATGGCGGAGCCGATGGGCGTGCGGAGGCAGGGATGACATCACGGGCATCAGCGGGGCGGGCGGCGCGGCCGTCACCGGCGCCCTCCGAGGGCGCACAGCCCATGGCTCCCGTCGCGGCTTCCGCAGCTCCCGCGGCGCCGTCGGCCGACGACAGCACCGCGGACGCCGTCCTGCGGGCCCTGCGCCCGGTCGTCGACGGCCTCGCCGCCACGTTCGGCGCCCAGTGCGAGGTGGTGCTGCACGACTATCGCCACCCGGACGCGAGCGTCGTGGCCCTCGCCGGCACGGTGACCTCCCGCACGGTGGGCGGGGCCATGAGCGAGATCGGCCTGGAGATGCTCGCCCGCGGCGACACCGCCCAGGACAAGCTCAACTACATCACCCGCACCCCCGACGGCCGCACCGTCAAGTCGTCCACCCTGCTGCTGCGCGACGGTTCCGGCCACGTCTTCGGATCCCTCTGCGTCAACCTGGACATCACCGAACTCCGGCTCGCCGCCAAGGCGATGGCCGCCCTGGTCGGCGCGGTGGACACGGCTCCGCAGGCCACGACCGTCTTCTCCGACGACATCGGCGAGATCGTCACCGCCGTGATCGAGCAGGAGGAGGAACGGCTCGGCCGGCCGCTGGCCCACGACTCGCGGCAGAACCGCCTCCTGGTGATCCAAGCCCTCGACGCCCGCGGGGTGTTCAGGCTCAGCCGCGCCGCGCAGGTCGTCGCCGAACGGCTCGGCGTGTCACGGGCGACGGTCTACGCCGACCTCGGACTGGTCCGGGGAGCGCGGCGGGCGCCGGACGGGACACGGCCGCCCGACTGAACCGGGGCCGCCGGCCTGAACCGCGGCCGCCCGACTGAACGGGAACGGCCGGCCGGATCCGTACAACCTCATGCGCCTCATACATGTCACTGATGCGGTGCGGTCTCTCGCGCCCCAATAAAGTGAACAAAGGTAATTGCATGCTGTGTTCGAGATGTCAGCAGACGGAGAAGGTCAGAGCGTCAGGCCGCTGCGCCCCCTGCGAAGCGGTGGCGAACGGTGAGGCCGGTGCCCCGCCCCCCGTCCTGCTCGTTGCTCCGCAGCGGTACGCGCAACCCCGCCCGAACGTCCCCGCCCCGCGCCTCGCCTCCCCCGTGGGGCTCTCGTGGGCGGTCGTCGCGCTGCTGGGGCTATGCGTCCTGGCCGACGTCTTCTCGCTCTACGCCGGGTCCACCATGTTCGGGCTGGTGGACCGGTGGATCGGCGGCGACGAGCCCTACGAGTTCCAGGCCGACCACGCGGACCTGCTCCAGTTGGTCTCCGGGATCGCGCAGGCGGCCGCGGTGCTGGCCACCGCCGTTGTCTTCATCATCTGGTTCCGCCGGGTGCGGATCAACGCCGAGGTCTTCCGTCCGGACGGGCACCGGATGAGGCGCGGCTGGGCGGTCTGGGGCTGGATCGTGCCCGTGGTCAACGTGTGGTTCCCGAAGAGGATCGCCAACGACATCTGGAGCGCGAGCCTGCCGCACGAGCCGGACGGATCGCCCCGCCGCGTGCCCCGCACGCTCATGAACTGGTGGTGGGGCCTCTTGATCGCGGCCTTCACCCTGGGCCGCACGGGCGGCCGGATGTACTCGAGGGCCGAGACCCTGGAGGAGGTCCGCCGAGCGGTCGAGGTGCTGTTCGTCGCCGACGCCGTCGACATTGTGGCGGCCGTCGTCGCCATGCTGTTCGTCCGCCGGCTCACCGCTCTCCAGGACGAGAAGGCGCACCAGGGGCCCGTACTCCCGCCCCCGGCCCCTCCCTTCCGGGAGCCCGCCGCCGTGTGAGCCCCCGTCAGCTCATCCGCAGGGCCAGGAAGAAGTCCAGCTTGTCCTCCAGCCGCGACAGGTCGCGCCCCGTCAACTGCTCGATGCGGCCCACCCGGTACCGCAGCGTGTTGACGTGCAGGTGCAGCCGGGTCGCGCAGCGCGTCCAGGAGCCGTCGCTGTCGAGGAACGCCTCCAGGGTGGGGATGAGTTCGGCGCGGTGGCGGTGGTCGTACTCGCGCAGGGGGTCGAGGAGGCGGGCGGTGAAGGCGCGGCGGACGTCGTCGGGGACGAACGGCAGCAGCAGGACGTGGGAGGCGAGCTCCTGGTGGCCCGCGGCGCACACGCGGCCCGGGCGGGCGGCGGCGACGCGGCGTGCGTGACGGGCCTCCTCCAGGGCGCCGCGCAGGCCCTCCGCCGAGTGGACGGCGGCGCTCACGCCCAGGGTGAGGCGGCCGTCGCCGTCCAGCCCCCGGGAGAGCGGGGCGCGGACGGCGGCCAGCAGCGCGTCGGCGTGCAGGCCCGCGTCGCCGCCGGTGCCGGGCTCGTCGGACGAACCGGCGGCGACGGAAAGGGGAACCAGGGCGACCGCTTCGTCGTCGGTGTGGGCGACGGCGATCCGCTCGGAGGGCTCGGTCCCGGTCGCGTCGGGGGCGACCAGCACCTCCTCCAGCAGGCTCTGGGCGATCGGCCCGGCGGGGAGCGCGTCGGCGTCCCCGTCGGACCACTCCACCCGGGCCACGACGACCTGCCAGTGCGGGGCGGCGCCCGGACCGGGCAGCAGGACGGGCGCGGCGACGCGCAGCCGGGCGGCGATCTCGTTGGGCGAGGCGTTCGTCTGGACGAGCTCCAGCACCTCCTGGGCCAGCCGCCGCCGCACCGTGCGGGCGGCCTCGCGCCGCTCGCGCTCGACGGCGATCAGCTGGGTGACGCCGTGCAGCAGGTCGAGCCGTTCGGCTGGCCAGTCCCCGGCGTCGGCCTCCACGGCGAGCAGCCAGTCGGAGAGCACGGTCTCGCGCGGGTCGCCGAGGGCGGTGCCGCGGATGGGGAACAGGGAGTACGTGGCGCCGCCCGCGGTCACCCGGTGCGGGCCCGGCCGGCCCGAACGGGCCGCGGCCAGGTGCTCGCCCGCCAGGGCGGCGCTGACCTCGGCCGGGAGCGCCGGTCCCGCCCCGGCCAGCGAGGAGCCCGCGATCGGGCGGCCGGTGGGGGAGAGGACCCAGGCGCGCAGGTCGAGGTCGGTGCCGAGCAGGTCGAGGACGACCTCGGGGCCGCCGCCCGCCGGGCCCGAGGTCATCAGCCGGCGGTGCCGGTCCACGACCGCGGCCAGATCGCCGGCGCGCTCGCCGGAGACCTGCCGGACCACGTGTTCGGTGATGGACGCGAACGACACGGTCTCGTCCACGGAGAACAGCGGCAGCCGGTGCCGCGCGCACGCCTCGACCAGGTCGTCCGGGGTGGAGCTGATCTCCGCCTCGCCCGCCGCGAGCCCGGCCACCCCGGCGGCGGCCAGGATGCGGACGAACCGCTCGGAGTCCGCCGGTTCGCGGCGCCAGGCCAGACCCGTGAGGACCAGCTCGCCGCCCGAGAGGTAGCGGCTGGGGTCGCGCAGATCGGTCGTCATCACGCCGCGGACGGTGCGGTCCAGCTCGTCCTCGCCACCGAGCAGCCGGAGGCCCAGCGCGTCGGTCTCCAGCAGTGCGCGCAGCCGCATGGTGGGTCGCCGCCGATCTTTCTCGTGTGTCGTCGTGTTACCGGTGCGAAGCCGTGAGGTTTCCGGACTCCGCCTTTCGTTCGAATCTACAAGACGTCGGTGGTGACCAGCCAACCGCTTCATGGTTTCGGTGACTGCACCGGTTCCGTGAACCCTCGGTGTACTGGCTCCACGCGGCGTCGACCCGGCACGGACTGCCCCCCACGAAGACCCGCCCGGAGCCGTCCGAACGGCCCCTTCCGACACGCCGCCGGACTCCCCGGAACGGCCGTCGGCGGAGCGGGACCAGAGCGAGAAGAGAACGCCCATGGACTTCCTCCGCCCCGACCGCTGGGAGGACGCTCTGGCCGCCAAGGCCGAGCACCCCGCCGCGGTGCCCCTCGCGGGCGGTACGGACGTGATGGTCGAGATCAACTTCGATCACCGCCGTCCGGACCACCTGCTGGACCTCACCCGCATCCGCGACCTGTACACGTGGCAGACCGAGGGGGAGTACGTGCGCCTCGGCGCCGCCGTCCCCTACACCCGCGTCATCGAGGCGCTGTCCGGCCCGCTCCCCGGCCTCGCCCTCGCCGCCCGCACCGTCGGCTCGCCGCAGATCCGCAACCGCGGCGGCGTCGGCGGCAACCTCGGGGCCGCCTCCCCGGCCGGCGACTCCCACCCCGCGCTGCTCGCGGCGGGCGCCGAGGTGGAGGCGGAGTCGGTGCGCGGCACCCGGCTGATCGCCGTCGAGGAGTTCTACACCGGCGTCAAGCGGAACGCCCTCGCCCCGGACGAGCTGATCCGCGCCGTGCGTGTCAGGAAGGCCACCGGGCCGCAGCAGTTCTCCAAGGTCGGCACGCGCAACGCGATGGTCATCGCGGTGTGCGCGTTCGGCCTGGCCCTGCACCCGGACACCCGCACGGTCCGCACCGGCATCGGCTCGGCGGCACCCACGCCCGTCCGGGCGCGGGCGGCGGAGGACTTCCTGAACGCCGTCCTGGCGGAGGCCCGCTGCTGGGAGACCGGCCGGCCCGTACCGCCCGCCGCGGCGGCCGAGTTCGCGGCCCTCGCGTCGGCCGCCTGCAACCCCATCGACGACGTGCGCGGCAGCGCGGCCTACCGCCGGCGCGCGGTCGGGATCATGGCCCGGCGCACGCTCGGCTGGGCCTGGCAGCAGTACACCACGGGGGAGAGGAGCGCACGGTGCGCGTGAACCTGACGGTCAACGGACGCCCGCAGCAGGCCGACGACGTGTGGGAGGGTGAGAGCCTGCTGTACGTCCTGCGCGAACGCCTGGGCCTACCGGGCTCCAAGAACGCCTGCGAGCAGGGCGAGTGCGGATCCTGTACGGTCCGCCTCGACGACGTCCCGGTCTGCGCCTGCCTGGTGGCCGCAGGCCAGGCAGAGGGACGCGACGTCGTCACCGTCGAGGGACTGGCCGCCCGCTCCGGCGCCGCCGAGGGCCAACTGTCCCCCGTCCAGCAGGCGTTCGTCGACGCGGGCGCCGTCCAGTGCGGCTTCTGCACCCCCGGCCTCCTCGTCGCCGCCGACGACCTGCTGGAACGCGACCCCGACCCGTCCGACGCCGACATCCGCGAAGCCCTCGCCGGGAACCTGTGCCGCTGCACGGGCTACGAGAAGATCCTCGACGCCGTCCGCCTCGCGGCCGCCCGCACGGAACGGGGGGCCTGAGCCATGCGCACACCCCGCGTCCCCGACGGCCTCACCCAGGGCGGCGGCCTCACCCAGGGCAGCGGCACCCGTGCCACGGGCGGCATCGGCGAGTCCACCCTCCGTCCGGACGGCGGCCTCAAGGTCACCGGCGAGTTCGCGTACGCCTCCGACCTGTGGCACGAGGACATGCTCTGGGGCCACACCCTGCGCAGCCCCCACGCCCACGCCCGGATCCTCTCCCTCGACGTCGGCGAGGCCCTGGCCACCCCCGGCGTGTACGCCGTCCTGACCCACGACGACCTCCCGGCCGCCACCCGGTACGGGCTGGAGATCCAGGACACCCCCGTCCTCGCCGACGGCGTCGTGCGCCACCACGGCGAGCCGGTCGCCCTCGTCGCCGCCGACCACCCGGAGACCGCGCGCCGGGCCGCCGCCAAGATCCGGGTGGTGTACGAGGAGTTGCCCGTGGTGACGGACGAGGCGAGTGCCGTCGGTCCTGACGCACCTTTGCTCCATCCCGATCGCACCGACGACCACGCGCCCCACGTCCCCCACCCGAACATCGTCCACCGCCAGCCCGTCGTGCGCGGCGACGTCGCCGCCGCGAAGGCCCGCGCCGCCGTCGTCGTCACCGGCGAATACACGATGGGCATGCAGGACCAGGCGTTCCTCGGGCCCGAGTCGGGCCTCGCCGTCCCGGCCGAGGACGGCGGCGTCGACCTCTACATCGCCACCCAGTGGCTGCACGCCGACCTCCGCCAGATCGCCCCCGTCCTCGGCCTGCCCGAGGACAAGGTGCGCATGACCCTCTCCGGTGTCGGCGGCGCGTTCGGCGGCCGCGAGGACCTGTCGATGCAGGCCCACGCCTGCCTGCTCGCGCTGCGCACCGGCCGGCCCGTGAAGATGGTCTACAACCGGTTCGAGTCCTTCTTCGGGCACGTCCACCGCCACCCGGCGCGGCTGTACTACGAGCACGGCGCCGACGCCGACGGCAAGCTCCTCTACGTCCGCTGCCGCATCGTCCTCGACGGCGGCGCGTACGCCTCCTCGTCCCCGGCCGTCGTCGGCAACGCCGCGTCCCTCTCCATCGGCCCCTACGAGTGCCCGAACGTCGACGCCGAGGCGGTCGCCCTCTACACCAACAACCCGCCCTGCGGCGCGATGCGGGGCTTCGGCGCCGTCCAGGCGTGCTTCGCCTACGAGGCCCAGATGGACCGGCTCGCCGCCGAACTCGGCCTGGATCCCGTCGAGTTCCGGCGCCGCAACGCGATGTCGCAGGGGTCGGTCATGCCCACGGGCCAGGTCGTCGACTCACCGGCCCCGGTCGCCGAGCTGCTCCGCCGCGTCCAGGCCATGCCCATGCCCCCCGAGCGCCAGTGGGAGACGGCCGGCGGCGGGCCCGACCTGCGGGCGCTGCCGGGCGGGGTGGCCAACACCACCCACGGCGAGGGCGTCGTCCGGGGCGTCGGCTACGCGGTCGGCATCAAGAACGTCGGCTTCTCCGAGGGCTTCGACGACTACTCCACCGCCCGCGTGCGACTGGAGAACGCCGGAGGGGAGGCCGTGGCCACCGTGCACACGGCGATGGCCGAGGTCGGGCAGGGCGGCATCACCGTCCACGCCCAGATCGCCCGCACCGAACTCGGCGTCTCCCGGGTGACCATCCACCCGGCCGACACCCGCGTCGGCTCGGCCGGTTCCACCTCCGCCTCCCGCCAGACGTACGTCACCGGCGGCGCGGTGCGGCACGCCTGCGAGACCGTTCGCGCCCGGGTCCTGGAACTCGGCCGGGCCAAGTTCGGCACCCACCACCCGGCCTGGGTCACCGCCGAACTCCTGCTGGAGGGCGGGAAGATCGTCACCGACGGCGGCGAGGTGCTGGCCGGCCTCGCGGACGTCCTCGACGGCGAGGAACCGGTGGAGGCCGAGGTGGAGTGGCGGCACCGGCCCACCGAGCCGTTCGACCTGCGCACCGGGCAGGGGCGGGGGCACGTCCAGTACTCCTTCGCCGCCCATCGCGCGGTGGTCGAGGTCGACATCGAGCTGGGGCTGGTGAAGGTCGTCGAGCTCGCCTGCGCGCAGGACGTCGGCAAGGCCCTCAACCCGCTCTCCGTCGCCGGGCAGATCCACGGCGGCAGCACCCAGGGGCTCGGCCTGGCCGTCATGGAGGAGATCGCCGTCGACCCGGTCACGGCGAAGGTCCGCAACCCCTCCTTCACCGACTACCTCATCCCTACCATCCTCGACACCCCCGCCATCCCCCTCGACGTCCTCGAACTCGCCGACACCCACGCCCCCTACGGGCTGCGCGGCGTCGGCGAGGCGCCGACCCTCTCCTCCACCCCCGCCGTCGTGGCGGCCGTCCGGCAGGCCACGGGGCTGCCCCTGAACCGTGTACCGATCCGTCCCGAACACCTCACCGGGACCTGATCCTCGTCGTCCGTCTTCGTCCGTCTTCTTCGCCCTCTACGTCGTCCGCACTCTTCGCCGTCCGTCCCGGCCGCCCGCCCCCCGGCGGTCGGGACGGCTGCACCGGCACTCGCCTCCGGCCGCCCCTCCCGGTGGCCGGGACGGGCACGCCGGAACCCGCCTCGGGCCGCCCTGCCCGGCGGCCGGGGCGGGCGATCCGGCACCCGCCTCGGGCCGTCCCCCGGGTCGAGCGGCGCCGCGGCGGCACCGATGTGCCGTCCGGCGTTCGCCGGGCATCCGCCCGGCACCTACCTCATCGGCATCCGCCCGGTACTCCATACACCGGCGGCCGCTCGACATCCGCTCGACATCCCCGATCGGCACCCAAGGAGCAGGCACCATGACCCAGCCATCCGTGGAGCCGGCGGCCCCGGCCGGAGGCACGAGCGCGGGCTCGTGTCCCCCGGCCGGCAGGTCCCGGCTCGACCGGTACTTCCTGATCTCCGCACGCGGCTCCACCCCGGCCCGGGAGGTGCGCGGCGGCATCACCACCTTCATGGCGATGTGTTACATCCTTCTGCTCAACCCGCTGATCCTGTCCGGCAAGGACGCCGCCGGGAACACCCTCGGCCACGCCGGACTGATCACCGCGACCGCGCTCGCCGCCGCCGTCTGCACCCTGCTCATGGGCCTCGTCGGCCGGGCCCCGCTCGCGCTCGCCGCCGGACTCGGCGTCTCCGGCGTGCTCTCCACCCAGGTCGCGCCGCACATGACCTGGCCGCAGGCGATGGGCATGTGCGTGGTGTACGGCGGCGTCATCGTCCTGCTGGTCCTCACCGGCCTCCGCGAACTGGTCATGAACGCCATCCCGCTGGCCCTCAAGCACGCCATCACCATCGGCATCGGCATGTTCATCGCCCTCATCGGCCTGGTCAAGGCGGGCTTCGTGCACGCGTCCCGGGGAGGCGGACCGGTCACCCTCGGCCCGGCGGGCGAACTCGCCGGCTGGCCCGTCCTGATCTTCTGCGTCACGCTTCTCGCCGTCCTCATGCTCCAGGCCAGGAACGTGCCGGGCGCCATCCTCATCGGCATCGTCGCCGGCACCCTCCTGGCCCTCCTCGTCAACGCCGTCGCGGACCCCGGCCCCGGCGCCTGGCAGGCCGGCGCCCCCGAACTCCACGGCGGCGCCGTCTCCATGCCCGACTTCTCGCTCTTCGGCGACGTCTCCTTCGGCGGCTGGGGCTCCCTCGGCGCCCTGAGCGTCGGGGTGATCGTCTTCACCCTGGTGCTCGCCGGGTTCTTCGACGCCATGGCCACCATCATCGGCGTGGGCACCGAGGCCGGACTCGCCGACGAGCGGGGCCGCATGCCGGGCCTGAGCCGCGCCCTCCTCGTCGACGGCGCCGGCGGCGCGATCGGCGGCGTGTCCGGTGCCTCCGGCCAGACCGTCTTCATCGAATCGGCCACGGGCGTGGGGGAGGGGGCCCGTACGGGCCTCTCCTCCGTCGTCACGGGCCTCCTCTTCGCCGCGTGCCTCTTCTTCACCCCGCTCACCCGGATGGTGCCCGGCGAGGTCGCCGCCGCGGCCCTGGTGGTCATCGGCGCGATGATGATGAGCCACGCCCGGCACATCGACTGGAACGACCGCGCGGTGGCCGTCCCGGCGTTCCTCACCGTCGTCCTCATGCCGTTCACGTACTCCATCACGGCGGGCGTCGGCGCGGGCGTCATCGCCTACACCGCGATCAGGACCGCCGAGGGCAAATGGCGGCAGCCCGGCCCCTTCATGTGGGTGCTCACGGCGGTCTTCGCCGTCTACTTCGCCCTCCACCCGATCGAGACCTGGCTGGGCGTCAAGTAGGAGGCGGCACAGTGCTGGACATCGCGGAACACCTGCACCACTGGTGCGAGGAAGGCCGGGACTTCGCCGTCGCCACGGTCGTCTCCGTCCACGGCAGCGCCCCCCGGCAGCCCGGCGCCGCCCTCGCCGTCGACACGGCGGGCACGGCGGTCGGCTCGGTCTCCGGCGGGTGCGTGGAGGGCGCGGTCTACGACCTGTGCCGGGAGGCACTGGAGAGCGGCAGGGGCCGGTGCGAACGGTTCGGGTACGCGGACGAGGACGCGTTCGCCGTCGGCCTGACCTGCGGCGGCGAGATCGAGATCCTGATCGTGCCGGTACGCTCCGGCGACCCCGGCCGCCCGGTGTACGAGGCCGCCCTGGCCGCCGCCGCCCGCGGCGAACCCACGGCTCTCGCCCGCCCCCTGGACGGCACCCCCGGCGCCCTCCTCGTCCGCCCGGACGGCAGCTCCGTCGGCACCCTCGGCCGTTCCCCGGCCCTCGACCGCACGGCCGCGGCCGAGACCGCCGCCCTGCTCTCCGCCGGCCGCACCGGCGTCCTCGCCCCGGGCGCCGACGGCACCCGCTGCGGCGAACGCACCGTCCTCCTCGTCGAGTCGAGCCTCCCGCCGCCCCGCCTGATCGTCTTCGGCGCCATCGACTTCGCGGCCGCCCTCGTACGCGTCGGCAAGTTCCTCGGCCACCACGTCACCGTCTGCGACGCCCGCCCGGTCTTCGCCACCCCCGCCCGCTTCCCCGACGCCGACGAGGTCGTCGTGGACTGGCCCCACCGCTACCTCGACACCCAGACCCTGGACCCGCGCACCGCCCTCTGCGTCCTCACCCACGACGAGAAGTTCGACATCCCCCTCCTGAAACGCGCGTTGCGCCTCCCCATCGCCTACGTCGGCGCCATGGGCTCCCACCGCACCCACACCACCCGCCTCACCCACCTCCGCACCGCCGGCCTCACCGACACCGAACTCTCCCGCCTCCATTCCCCCATCGGCCTCGACCTCGCCGGCCGCACCCCCGAGGAGACCGCCCTCTCCATCGCCGCCGAGATCGTCGCCGTACGGCGCGGGGGGACGGGGGCGCCGCTGACGGGGGCGGGGGTGCCGATTCATCGGGGGGTTGAGGAGAGCGGGGCCGTGACGTTCAGGTGATCGAGGCTCGCTGAAGCGCGGCTCTCTGCCCCTTCCCGAAACAGGCGTCAAGGATGGTGACTTCAGACGTTGAGCGTCTTACCGAATTCGATAAAGTGTGCCCAGGCCGCCGAGGGGAAAATCAGAGCTCCGCCATCCCGTTCCTTGGTGTCCCGCACCATGGCCGCAGGGGGGTTGTTGTCCGCCACTTCGACGCAGTTGTCTGACTTCGTGTATGAACTTGTACGCCAATTCGGTGCTTCGGTCATTTCTGGCGCCCCTTAATCGGTGTGCATGTGATCGAAATGTTGGATGGCGGCGAAGATGAGGCCTCGTGCGACGCTTCCATAGACGGCCGACTGCCTCAGGAGCGCAAACGCCTTGGAGTAGAGCTCGATTTCTCGGGGCTGAGTGACGGATAGTTCTGCTGAATAGGTCTCCACGAGGACGAGGTTGTCGTCGAACATGGAGAACGAATTGCCTGGCCAAATGGACATCCGGGCGGACCGTGGGATGAGGCCGAGACTCAGCCTTGGGAGCCGCACCGCGGACACCAGTCGGTCAAGTTGCCCCTTCATGACGTCCGCCCCGCCAAAATTGGTGTAGAGGGCCTGCTCGGCGAGGATCACATTGAAGATCCGGTTTCCCTGGTAGAGGTACTGTTGCCGTTCGAGCCGCTTGGCCGTGGCTGCGTCTCTGTCGTCCGGGATCTCGTAGTATTCGATGACCTGCTTGAGGGTTTCGGCCGCATATTCCGGTGTCTGGAGCGTCCCCCACACGAGCGTGGGATGCCAGATGCGGAAGACCTTGGTCTTCGAGTAGACCGGTAGGGCCTGCTTCTGTCTCTTCTCCGCCCCAGCCGCCAACTGCCGGCGCCACTCCATCCACAGTTCGTCGATGTGGCGTACGGTCGCGATCAGGTCGTCGACGTGCTCTTGCCGGCCGGTTGCCGCACACCAGGCCCTGATGTCCTCCTCACTGGCGTTCTGCTTTCCGTTCTCGAGCCGTGAGACCTTCGATTCCTGCCAGTTGAGCGTGCGCGCGAGCGCCCGGCCGCTTGCGAATCCCGAATCCTTGCGGAATCCACGGAGCCGGGCGCCCAGCGCCTGCCGTGCTTCTTGTGCTTGGTCGCTCACTGATGGATCAGGGCGTGTAGTCGGTGTGCGGGGTGGCGACGGACCAGAGCAGGTCGCGCAGACGGATGCACTCGGCCACGGTGTCAGGGTCCTCGACGATCTCTGATCCCATGACGCGCCCTTCGGAATCGAAGTGTCCGACTGCGAGAAGGCGATCGTCGTACAGCCACCAGTCGTTGCCTCGAAGGGGGAAGGTGACGTCCTTGGGCAGCCGGTGGCGTGGCAGCCATCGGATGTCCTCACCGGCCTCGATGTTGAGGCGCGTCAGGGAGTGCTCCCAAGTGACGTACTCACTGTGCGGTTCGGAGACCACCCGCACGCGACGCACTGTCCTGCCCTCACCCGTGACGCGCTTCATGAGCGCCATCCAAGGGCCGAGCCACGTGTAGTCGTCGGCCTGACCCCGTTGCCAGCGGGCGTACGGCGTGTCCTCGACGGGAGATCCGTAGTCGTCCCGCAGCTCCAGGTGGAAGGCATCCCGCTCGAAGCTGTCGAACAGCTCGTCACGCTGTGCGGGAGTGATCAGGTCCACTGTCTTCCTCCAGTAGGGCCGTGATCGAGGACTTGGGGACCTCGATGCAGGTCTCGTAGTCGGGCATGCTCATCTGCCGCAGGGCTTCCGAGCCAAGCATCTCCGGCAGCCGCATGAGCAAGTCGTCGGCGAAGACCTTCCAGCCTTGAATGACGTAGCTGCACTGGTCGGTGGCGTACAGGGTCGGGCTGTCTCCAGGGGTGGAGTTCTTGCCAAGGAACCGTAGCTTCATGGCTGCTCTCCGTCCGCTTACTTGCGCAGGTTTGCGTGACGTATCGATGGTCGAGGCGGCGTTCAAGCGCGTAACCGGCTTGCTGCAAACTCGCGCAATCGCCTTGGAGGTTGGCCGGCGCCGGTTCTAGGTTCGTCCACGAACCGAGCAGGCAAGGGACCCGCACTGAGATGCGGCACAGAGAGGAGACGCATGGAGCCCACCCTGTGCGAGCTACAGAACCCTTGGGCGGAAGTTCCGCGAGTGACGTACGGACGCGTCTCCGTCGACCATGGGCGAGGGGGAAACCCGTGAACTTTCCCCCGCCGATGTGGAGTCTGGGCCCCATCGTCTCCGCCCCTCATTCCAGCGGCCCGCGCATGTACCCCGCGCCCGAAGAGTGCGGCATCTGCCGCCGGTACAAGGACAAGATCAAGGTCTGCCAGGCGGCCGGACTGCCGGAGCGGACTGCCTGGTACCGCGCTGCGTGGGGCGGCCATCTGGAGAAGCATCCGCACAGGCAGACGTCTGGCTGCTGAGCGGGCGTGCTCCCAGCGGCCGCGCAGCCGCAGGTCGGCGAGGCGGGCCATCAGGTCCAGTTCGGCCCCGATCCCCCATCGGCCCTGACCTCATCGGTCGTACCCCTGAGAAGACGGCACCCTCTCATCGCTGCTGCGATCGTGGCTGTTTGGCGCGGGGGTTGCGGTGGGCTGATGTCCCGTGCCGGTGTGGCCCCGGGCAGGGTCGCCCTACGATGCTCTTCGTGATCAGGGCTGTGGTCTTCGACGTCGGTGAATGCCTCGTGGACGAGACGCGGGAGTACGGAACCTGGGCGGACTGGCTGGGCGTGCCGCGTCACACCTTCGCCGCGGTCTTCGGCGCCGTCATCGCCCGGGGCAGGGATTACCGGGAGACGTTCCAGTTCTTCCGCCCGGGCTTCGACCTCGACGACGAGCGGGCGAAGCGCGCGGCTGCCGGGAAGCCGGAGTGGTTCGGCGAGGCCGACCTCTACCACGACGTCCGGCCCGCGCTGCGCGAACTCCGTGCTTCCGGACTGTGGCTCGCCATCGCGGGCAATCAGACGGTTCGCGCCGGAGGTCTGCTCCGCGAGCTCTTCCAGCACGACGTCGAGCTCATCGGCACGTCCGACGACTGGGGAGCGAGCAAGCCCGACCCCGAGTTCTTCGCCCGGGTCGCGAAAGCGGTGCCTTTCGAGGCAGCCGAAACCCTGTACGTGGGGGACCGGCTGGACAACGACATCCGTCCCGCCGTCGCGGCAGGCATGCGCACCGCTCTCGTCCGCCGCGGCCCCTGGGGCGTGATCCAACAGCACGATCCGCTCGCTGCGGAACTGCCGACCTTCCGCATCGACGAGCTCACCGAACTGCCGTCCCTCATCAGCGCTTTCCACGCTCCGGAGCACTGACGGTCGTTCTCCAGTCGTACAGCCGGTCATCGATGGCGCGTACGCACACGGAGAGTTGGAGTGGAGCGGTGGCTGAACTCCCGGAACCGCGTGCAGTTCGCTCGCTCCACGACACCGGTCGCGCTTCTGGACCGGCACACGCCAGCGTTGTGCACCACCGGTCAAGGAGTGGCGATGAGTTCGCCGAGCCGGCCGGCGAGCCAGGGCCTGCGTCCGCCGGCCCGTAATCCGCCGCGTGCGATCGCCTTCCAGATCGGCGTGCGCCGGAAGGAGACCAAGAGGAAGGCGGCCGGTGTCGCCGTGATCCTGCAGTCGTACAGACGCGGCGGGGCGTCGCGGGTCACCGTTGCCGTCCCGTTGTCGATGACGACCGCCAGCCGCGGGCCGCCCTTGACGGCGAGGTCGAAGGCGATGCCGACGCCTCGTGCCTTCGCCGTGTCCAGGGCCAGCGGCATCATCACCGGCATCGACTGGCCGATCACCAGGCGTGCCTCGTCCGGGCCGATCGGCCACGGAAGTCCGGCGCCGCGCGCGATGTCCAGGCCGTGCACCAGGCTCTCGCCGAGCACCATGCCGGTCGCGGCCGCCAGCGGGAGGGTCAGCTGTGGTCCCAGCCACGGTGCCGCGACGGGAGTGTCCGGGGCGAGGCCGTCGGTGAGCCGCAGGAACGACTCGGCCCGCTCGGTGAGGACGTCGCCGAGCCGGGCGCGTTCGCCGCGGCCGAAGAGGTCGATGGACGCGGCGTTCACCACCGCGACCCGCTCCTTGAGCGGCCCGTCACCCGGCGGCAGGACACCGTCCCACTCCATGGACTCGCCGCCCGAGGCGGAGCCGTACGCGAGATACACGGCCGCCAGGTGCGTACCGACGTCGCCCACCGTCCACACCGGAACCCCGGAGCCCGCCTCCAGATCGGGAACGCCGCGCAACAGCCGGACCAGGCGCTTCACCACGGCGCTCAGCGCGGCGCGGGTCCTGTTGTGTTCGGCGACCGGGTCGAACTTCCTGACGGAGTCCATGCCACCCCTCCAAGTCGCGGTCCGGGCCCGTAGGTTACCGAAGCGGGCGGAAGGGGCGATGGACAGCGGCGGGACAGCAGGTACCCGGTCAGCGCGGAGATGAGGCCGGCCTGGCCGGCCGGCGCGAAGCCGCCCGCCGGCGCCGAGGCGTCGATCGCCATCCCGGCGATCGGGGAGCCGAGCGCGAAAGCCGTGCTCTGCGCCGAGGATTGCAGTCCGGTCGGCTCACCCCGCGCGCCGGCCGGCGCCAGTCGGCTCACCGCGTCGTCCACCGCGGAAAGGGCCGGCGCGGGGGTGAAGCCCGGTGCCGACGACGGCCACGCACAACCAGGGCCAGTCGTGGGCAAGCCCCGCGGGAACCGTCACGGGCCCGAGCAGGCCGGGCAGCAGCCACGTGGGCGGCGACCGGGACAGCGCGTCGCAGAGCAGCCCGCCGGCGACGGAGGTCACGCCGAGCACGGAGGACCACGGCGCGTGGCAGCCGGTCTCGCAGGGCTCTGCCGAGGAGTGCCCGGACTTTTCCTGCCGGCACGAGCCGTCGCGGACCTTCGGCATGGCCGGGCGCCTTCGCGTGACGTCCGCGCCGGGCAGCGGCAACCTCTGGCGCGTCGCCCGGGCGGCCGCGGTGGTGGTGGCCAGGAGTGCGGAGGCCGCGCCGAGCGCCCGTCCGTGCGTCACCGACGTCGCCGTGGCGCGTCGCTCCGCGCGGCAGCCGGCTCTCTGATCCGCTCCAGTCGTACGGACGACAGGTCAGAACAGGGACAGACCACCTCAGTGGCGAGCGCAGCGGACCAATCTCCCGATTCCGGTATTGCTGTCTGCCGCAAGAAGCGTCCGATGTATGCACGACGTCGCGCCGGAATCCTCCTCACCACTGCTGCCTGTGCACGCTGTCCGACGGCCGTCCCGGCCTCCGCTGACGTCACGCGGGCGCCGGAGGCCGCCGGTCGGGCGGGGACGTATGCGGCTGGCTCTCCCCCTGCTCCCGGCAGTGGCCTCCTGGGGATGGAAGGCCGGCTGGGGAAGATGACGATCGATCAGGGCGGGAAGGAGATCGGGCGGCTGGGCAGACTGTTCGTGGCTCCCGCCTCCGGCCGCTGAGGCCCTGGGGGCGAGGCGGGCCATCATGTTGATCGCGGGGTCCACGCATGGGGCGGCGAAGGTCAGGAGGGTGCGCCGGTGGTCGGCGGCTCCGTGTGGGCGGCGTCCCAGGCCGTCTGGGAGGCGGCGATGGTGGGGCGGTGGGCGATCGACCAGTCGGCCAGGGCCTTGACGAGGTGGGTGAGGCTGTGGCCCGTGTCGGTCAGCTGGTACTCGACCTGGGGCGGGACGGTGGGGTACACGGTCCGCCGCACCAGTCCGTCGCGCTCCAGGCGCCGGACGGTGAGGGTGAGCATGCGCTGGGAGATGTTGCCGGGGACGGCGCGCTGCAGTTCCCTGAAGCGCCGTATGCCGGAGGCGAGTTCGACGATCACGTACACCGACCACTTGTCGCCGAGCCGGTCCAGGACGTCGCGTACACCGCACTCCTCCTGCGGCGTGTCACAGGCGATCACGGGCTCGGTCACGGGCTCACCGGTCCGCGGGGTGGTTACCGCGGTGTGCCCTACTGACATCAAAGTGCCTCCTTACGGGATGCGGCGTTCGCTCCCGAAAATGGAAACACACAGCTCAGGAGGGACATTCCATGATTCTGGTCACCGGTGCCGGCGGCGCGCTCGGGCAGCTCGTCGTCGAGGAACTGTCCGGACGCGACGACGTCGTACGCGGCACGCGCACCCCCGGCTCCGCCGCCGAGCGGCGCGTCGATTTCGACGACCCGTCCTCGCTCGACTTCACCGGCGTCGACACCCTGCTGCTCATCTCCGCCGGGTACGGCGAGGACGACGTCGTCATCGCCCGGCACGACAGCGCGATAGCGGCGGCCGAGAAGGCGGGGGTGCGCCACGTCGTCTACACCAGCCTCAGCGGCGACGGCGACCACCTGCCCTACGCGCTCGCCCACCGCTGGACGGAGCGCCGCCTCGCCCGGAGCCCGCTGGCCTGGACGGTGCTGCGCAACGGTCTCTACGCCGAGTTCCTGGCCGGCATCGCGGCCCCGGCCCCCAACGGCACCATCACCGCTCCCCTGGGCGGGGGCCGGCTGGCCGCGGTGGCCCGTGCCGACCTCGCGGCCGTGGCGGCGGCGGTGGCGGCCGCGCCGGAGCGGCACGCGGGGCGGGTGTACGAGCTCGTCGGCGAGCGGGCCCTGGGCGGGGCCGACCTGGCGGAGGCGATCGGGGGCACGTACGAGCCCAGCTCGCTGGGCGCGACCCGCGAGGCGATCATCGCCGCGGGCGACGCCCTGCCGTACCAGGTGCCGATGCTGGTGGGCACGTACTCGGCGATCGCCGGCGGCTTCCTGGACGGCGGCGGGATCGAGGACAACGCCCTGCGCACCCTCCTGGGCCGCGCCCCCCGGCCCGCGCTGGAGGCGTACCGGGAAGCGGTCGCCGCTACGTGGGACGTGTCGGTCAACCGGCGGGCGGGCCGCGCAAGTTGATCCTTGCGGGAAGGGATCCCCCGAGGCCCCGGCGGCAGTAGCCTCGTCATGCCGATTTCCGGGACCGGAGGGAGGGGAGCGCATGACGCGCGAGGCGGGTCAGCAGCGAACCCACAGGGATCAGGGAACCCATAGAGGGCAGAGAACCCACACGGAACAGCGAGCTCACAGAGAACTGGACCCACAGGAACTCCCCGGCGACCCCTTCACCCTCGGCGTCGCCTCCGGCGACCCGCTGCCCGACGGGGTGGTGCTCTGGACGCGGCTCGCCCCCCGGCCCCTCCAGGCCGACGGCGGGCTTCCCGCGGGCTGCCGGATACCGGTCGAGTGGGTGCTCGCGGCCGACGAGCGGCTGGAGGACGTCGTGCAGGACGGCGTACAGGCGGCCAGGGCCGAGGACGCGTACAGCGTCCACGTCGAGGTGGACGGGCTGGAGCCCGGCCGGACGTACTGGTACCGGTTCCGGGCGGGGCGCTGGACGAGCGCGGTCGGGCGGACGCGCACCGCGCCGGCGGCCGGGGCGGCGGTGGACCGGGTACGGGTGGGGCTGGCGTCGTGCCAGCAGTACGACGAGGGGTACTACACCGCCCTCGCCCACCTCGCGGAGGAGGACCTGGACGCGGTCCTCTTCGTCGGGGACTACATCTACGAGAACGAGATCAACGCCCAGGCGGGAGCCCGCGGTTACACGGGCGACCAGCAGCTGCCCGAGGTCTTCGACCACTGGCTGACGACCCTGGAGGGCTTCCGGCTGCGCTACGCGCTCGGCAAGACCGACCCCGACCTTCAGGCCGCGCACGCGGCGCACCCCTGGATCGTCACCTGGGACGACCACGAGGTCGAGAACAATTACGCGGCCGCGGTCTCACAGCGCAACCTGCCCACCGAGGAGTTCCTGCAGCGCCGCGCCGCGGCGTACCGGGCCTACTGGGAGCACATGCCGCTGCGCGAGGAGCAGCGGCCCGACGGCCCGGACCTCCGCCTCCACCGGCGGCTGCACTACGGGCGGCTGGCGCAGTTCGACGTCCTCGACACCCGCCAGTACCGCTCGGACCAGGCCTACGGCGACGGCTGGAAGTACCCGGGCCCCGAGTCGGAGGACCCGGCGCGCACCCTCGTCGGGGACGAGCAGGAGGAGTGGCTGCTCCGGGGGTTCCAGGAGTCGTGCGCGACCTGGAACGTCCTTGTGCAGCAGGTCACCTTCAGCCAGCGGAAGAACGCCGTCGGCCGGTCCCGGGTGTCGATGGACGCCTGGGACGGCTACCCGGCGTCGCGGCGGCGGGTCCTCCAGGGGGTGCGCGACGCCGGGATCGCCAACCTGCTCGTCCTCTCCGGCGACGTGCACGTCCACTACGCGCTGGACATCAAGGCGGACTTCGACGACCCCGGTTCGGCCACGCTGGGCGTCGAGGTCGTCGGGACCTCCGTGTCCAGCGGGTTCGACGGGGTCGAGAGGCCCGACGACTGGGAGAACATGCTGCGGGTCAACCCCCACATGAAGTACTACGCCGAGCGCCGCGGCTACGTCGTCGTCACCCTGACCCCGGACGGCGCCCGCGCCGACTACCGCGTCCTGCCGTACGCCACCCGGCCGGGCGCGCCCGTCAGCACCGACGCGAGTTTCGTGTCCCGTACGGGCAGTCCCGGATTCGTCCCCGCGCCGGTCGGCGAGCGCGGGGAGTAGACCGGGTCGGCCGGTGCGGAACTCCGGCAACTGCCGTGCCGGGGGAGTGAGTACAGCGCCGCGATCTCGTCGAGCCGTGAGCGAGCCGTGAGCGCGGCGCAGTTCCGCCCGGGACGCCGCCGGGGCCGTTCCGGGCGGTGCGGTGCGGGGGCACACGTTCCGCCCGCCCCACCCCATAGCGCACCGAATCCCGTCAAGTCCCACCCGCCGCCGGACCCAGCGAACGGCTCGCGATCTCACTGTGCAAACATTCGATCGAATATTTGTCGCCTACTCCAGTGAGTCGCCTTGACGCCTCCCAGATGGTCCCGCACCCTCGCCATAGCCCTCGGCATGGCCGCCTGTGGCGCGTCCGCCACCACCGCCGTCGCGGCACCCGCCCCCGGGCCCACACCCTCCGTCCCGGACGCGCGCGGCGTCGAGCAGCACTGGACGGCCGAGCGCCTGGCCTCGGCCGTGCCGCTGGACGCCGGCCGGGGCGCGGCGGTCGCGTCCCCGCGCTCGGGGATCGCCCAGGCCGCCCCGCCCGGGAAGGTCGGCAACGCGCCCAAGGGCACGCCGAAGGGCACGTACGGCGACGGCATCCCCGCCGTGGGCACGTTCTTCTTCGACCAGAAAGCCAAGGGCGCCACCTTCTGCACCGCGAGCGTCGTCCGCAGCGCGGGCAGGAACCTGCTGCTCACCGCCGGGCACTGCGCCGGGAAGGCGCAGAAGGGCGGGATCTTCATCCCGCAGTACCGGCAGGGCAAGGCGGTGAAGGACCAGCCCTTCGGCGGCTACCCCGTCCAGAAGTCCTTCACCTACGCCAACTACCGGTCGAACAGCGTGGGCTCCGACTCCGACCTCGACTTCGCGTTCCTGCGCGTCGGGCCGGAGTTCAAGCGCAAGAAGCAGGTCGAGGAGGTCACCGGCGCCGGGCTCCGGCTGCGGAACACCCCTCGCCTCGCCAACAAGGTCACCGTCCACGGCTATCCGCACCTGTCGGGCAACGGCCAGCGGGCGATCAGCTGCACGGTGCCGACCGAGCGGGTGACGGGCTACCGGCAGATGCTGATGCGGTGCAGCGGGTTCTGGGGCGGTGTCTCCGGCGGCCCGTGGATCACCGGCTACAACGCGAAGACGCGCACCGGTGACGTGATCGGCAACGTCGGCGGGTACAACGGCGGCGGCCCGACGGGCAGCGCCGGCCACGACGACTGGACGAGCTACTCCCCGGTCTACGGCCAGGAGATCCAGGCCCTCTACCGGACCGCGGTCGCGAACGGCAAGCCGGGGGACGCCCCCCTGCGCGGGCTGTACGAGAGCAAGGCGCTCGGCCCCGCGAGCGACTGGAAGTACGCCACCCACGTCGTCACCGGTGACTTCGACGGCAAGGGCCGCGACGATCTGCTGGTCATCTGGAAGGACGGCGAGGTCACGCTGTACCCCGGTGACGGGCGCGGCGGCTTCGGGCGCCCGCAGATGCTGGTGAAGCCGCACAGCTTCTGGAAGAACGCCCGCTCGGTCACCAGCGGCGACTTCACGGGTGACGGCCGGCCCGACCTCCTGGTCCTGTGGGCCAAGGACGCGAAGAAGGACACGACCAGCGGCAAGGTGAGCGTGTTCTCCGACGTCAGCACGGCGCAGCCGCGCGGCACCAAGGAGTACGTGGTCAAGCCGTACGGCTCGGACTGGAAGTACGCCACCGCGATCACCGCCGGCGCCTTCAACTCGGCCAGGGCCAACGACGTCGTCGTGCGCTGGAAGGACGGCGACGTCACCCTGCACAGCGGGTTCGGCGGCAGCAGCACGGGCCGGGAGCGAACCCTCGTGCACAAGGACGCGGCCTGGCGGGACGCCGTCTCCCTCACCACCGGGCAGCTCTCCGGGAAGGGCGCGGAACTGCTGGTCCGCCGGGCGAACGGGCAGCTGGAGGCGTTCGGCGGCATCACCGCGAAGTCCGGCGCGCTCGGCCGGGGCGCCACCCTGCAGCCGGCGCACCCCTCCTACACGCGGAACTCCGCGATGACGGCGGGCGACTTCACCGGCTCGGGCCGGCGGAACGACCTGCTCGTGCGCTGGGTGGAGGGCGAGACCTCGCTCTACGAGGGCACGGGCGCGAACCGGATCGGCACCTGGAAGACCCTGGTGTCGCCCTGACGCGGGAGTGACCGAGTAAGAACGACGAAGCGGGGAGGTACCGGCCACAGCCAGTACCTCCCCGCTTCTCTGTGCGCCGCGTCTCCTCTCCACCCGGTTTATCAGAGGGTCCGCCGATGCAGGCGCTGGTGGTGGTGCGGACGGGCCGCCCGTTCAACAGCGGACTGTGACCAGCCGATACCAAAGCGACACAGGAGACAATGGAGGAGGAGACGGATCATGGTGCACGAGTGGCAGATGGCGGCCAACATCGGGGCCGCCCTGGGGCTGGGCGCGATCATCGGGCTGGAGCGCCAGTGGCGCGCCCGGATGGCGGGGCTCCGCACGAACGCGCTCGTGGCCGCCGGATCCGCGCTCTTCGTCCTGCTCTCCACGTTCGGCTTCTCGGACGCGACCAGTACGACGGGCTACGACGGCTCACGGGTCGCCGCGCAGATCGTCTCCGGTATCGGCTTCCTCGGCGCGGGTGTCATCATGCGCGACGGCCTACGGGTGCGCGGCCTCAATACCGCCGCCACCCTGTGGTGTTCGGCCGCCGTCGGCGCGCTCGCCGGCACCGGTCTCTATGTGATCGCGATGCTGGGCACGGCGGGCGTCGTGGCCGCCAACACCCTGCTGCGCCCCCTGGCCCGGCGGCTGGACCGGGAGCCGCGCGCGGGCGCCGAGGTCGCGACGGACTACCACTTCGAGGCCGTCTGCACCGAGCCGGAGGAGGCCCACGTCCGTACCCTCGTCGTCCAGTCCGTCGCCCGCCCCGGCTTCCGGCTGCGCTCGGTGCACAGCCGGGACGCCGAGGACGCGGGCAAGGTCACCGTCTCGGCCGAGCTGACCACCGAGCGGCGGGACGACAGCCTCCTGGAGGAGGCCGTCAGCCGGCTGTCGCTGGAACCTGCGGTCTCGGCGGTCAGCTGGACCGTCCTCAACGCCCCCGACGAGGAGTCGGAGGACACGGGGGACGACGACTACGGGCGCGGCAACAGGGCGCGGCGACGGGTGCGGAACCTCTTCACCGGCCGCTGAGCGCCGTGCGCGCGGCGCTGCCTGCTACCGCCCGCCGCCGGAGGTCGTGCGGAGGAACCGGAAGGGGCAGTGCGGACCGCCGTGTCCGATGGTGGTGGGCCGCTCGAAGGCGAAGGCGTGCCGCTCCGGGTCGATGGCGTCGATCCAGTTGGCGTCGAAGGCGCAGAGGACCGGGGTGAGCCGGGCGACGCCGTTCGCCTCCAGCACCTCGTGGTAGAAGCAGTGCTCGACCTGGGCGACATGGACCTCGTCGTCGTCCCGCGGGTGGCTGAAGGTGAAGGTGCTGCCGAAGTAGCCCTGTTCGCGCTGCCTGCTGTACCCGACCATCGTGGCGAAGGGGTCGGGCGAGGCGTCCAGCGCCGCGCCGACGCCCGCCAGCATCTCGGGCCGGAGCGGTTCGACGAACGCCTTCTCCAGGAGGGGCAGCAGTTCCTCGTCGGTAGTGCCGGGGGAGAGCTCCTCGTACGCGGCCACCACGGCGAGGGTGAGCGCCAGGTGGTACCGGGACGGCTCGTCGACGACGCGGCGCCGCTGGGTGTCGAGGAGGTGGGCGTGCCGTTCGCGCAGCCGCGCGTCCAGGCCGGTCCGTGCGGGGTGGGCGTCGGTGAGGGCGGCGAAGAAGCCGTCGATGAGGCCGCGTGTTTGGTCGGCCCACTCGGAGGACGAGGGGTCTGACGCGGAGGAGGCGTCGGCAGGTCGGTGGGTCACGGGTTCTCCCGTCGGGTCGGGCTCTTCCCGGACCGGCGACGCGGGGCCCGTGCGGTACGGGCGTGCGGCCGGGCCCGGGACAGAGCGGGCTCGGCCAGCGCACCCACCGACCACCACGGCGCTGACCTGTCTTGTTCAGTTGACGGCTCATGATGGTGGGCCGGTGGGCCGGAGTCAACCGGCCGCAGTCCGCCGCCCGGCGGGCGGAATCGGTTCGACGGGCCGGGGCACACCGATCACACTGATCCCATGCGTCCCGTGCACCTGCGCCACCCCGCCCCGGCCGAACTCCCGCTCCTCCAGGACATCGAGCGCGCCGCGGGTCTGCTCTTCCACGGGACCGGCATGGCCGAGATCGCCGAGGACGAGCCGCTCCCCCTCGACCGGCTGGAGCGGTACCGGCGGGACGGCCGGGCGTGGGTGGCGGACCTCGGCGACGGACCGGTGGCCTACCTCCTCGCCGACCCCGTCGACGGGAACCTGCACGTCGAGCAGGTCTCCGTGCACCCGGACACCGCCCGCCGGGGCATCGGGCGCGCCCTCCTCGACCACCTGGCGGCCGGCGCCCGCGCGGCGGGAATCCCCGCCCTGACCCTGACCACCTTCACCGACGTCCCGTGGAACGCGCCCTACTACGAGCGCTGCGGCTTCCGCCGGCTGTCCGACGACGACCTCACCCCCGGGCTCCGCGCGATCCGCGCCCGGGAGGCCGCGCACGGTCTGGACCGGTGGCCCCGGGTGTGTATGCGCCGCGAGCTGTGAGCCCTTCCGGCGGCGGGCACCCCGGAGCGCCCGTGGCACCCGTGCCACGCCCGGGGTGGCTCGTGCCTCCATCGGGTGAAGAGACGGGCGCTCCGGGCGGGGCGGGCTCCGAACCCAGTAGGAAAGGCACATGCCGCCCAGAACGACACCCACCGAACGTCAGAAGAGGCTGGGGAGCGAGCTGCGCAAGATGCGCACCGCGGCCGGGGTTTCCACCGACTACGCCGCTCGCCTGCTCGGCGTCGACCGTACGAAGATCTCGCACATGGAGTCGGGGACACGCGTCGTCTCCCCCGAGCGCCTGCGCATCCTCGCCTGCAACTACGCGTGTTCCGACGAGCGGTACATCGAGGCCCTCACCGACATGGCCACCGACCGCAAACACGGCTGGTGGGAGCGGTACCGGGCCGACCTGCCGCCCGGCATGCTCGACATCGCCGAGCTGGAGTGGCACGCCGAGCGGGTCCTGACCTCGCAGGTCATGCACCTTCCCGGGCTCCTCCAGACCGAGGACTACGCCCGCTCGATCTTCGCCGCCGTGCTGCCGCCGCTCAGCCGGCTGGAGGTGGAGCTCCGCGTCGCCTTCCGCATGGAACGGGCGCGGGTCCTCCACGGCGACCGGCCGCTGGACTACGTCGGTTACATCCACGAGACCGCGCTGCGGACGCAGTTCGGGGGCCGTGAGGTGACCCGGCGGCAGCTGGAGTATCTGGCCGAGATGTCCGAGCGGGAGCATCTCGTGCTGCGGGTGGTGCCGCTGGCGAGTGGGGCGTTTCCCGGGGCGGGGCATGCGCTGGTGTATGCGGAGGGGGCGGTGCGGCAGTTGGATACGGCGCAGTTGGATTCTGAGCTGGGGCCGCTGTTCTGGCATGCGGAGTTGCAGTTGGCCAAGTGTCGGGCGCAGCTTGCGTGGATGGAGTCCGCGGCGCTCGATCGGGACGGGTCCCGGGCCCTGATGCGCGCGGTGGCGCGGGAGCTGTGAGTTGGCCCCGGTCCCTCCCCCAGAGGGGGCACCCCCAACGGGCTGATTCAGCCCGTCCGGCGTTTGAGGACGCGCGCCGCAGGCGTGCTCGGGGGTGCGGGGGCTTGCCCCCGCAAGAAACGGTGAAAGGGAGGGACCGGGGCACCCCCCTACACCCCCACATCCCTGCTCCGCAGATCCTCCACCGTCTCCCGCCGCACCAGCAGCCGCGCCCGCCCCTCCGAAACGGCAACCACCGGCGGGCGGCCGACCTGGTTGTAGCCGGAAGCCATCGACAGGTGGTAGGCACCCGACGCCGGCACCGCGAGCAGGTCGCCCGGACGAAGGTCCCCGGGAAGGGGAACGCCCTCGGCGAGGACGTCGCCGGCCTCGCAGTGGCGGCCCACGACGGTCACGGCTCGGGCGGGCGCGGAGGAGGAGCGGTTGGCGAGGTGGACGGTGTAGCGGGCGCCGTAGAGGGCGGGGCGGGGGTTGTCGCTCATGCCGCCGTCGACGGCGACGAAGGTGTGGGTGCCGGTGGTCTTGAGGGAGAGGACGCGGTAGAGGGCGACGCCGGCGGGGCCGGCTATCCAGCGGCCGGGCTCGATGATCAGGCGGGGGACGGGGAGGTCGGCGTGGGCGCAGCGGAGGGCGAGTTCGGCGGTGACGCGGTCGGCGTAGGCGGCCGGGTCGACGGCGGGGTCGCCGGGCCGGTAGGCGATGGCGAAGCCGCCGCCCAGGTCGAGCTCGGGGAAGGTGACGCCGTGCCGGTCGCGGAGCCGGGCGAGGAGGGCGACGAGCTTCCGCACGGCGACGGCGTAGGGGCCGGTCGAGGTGATCTGGGAACCCAGGTGGCAGTGCAGACCGGCGAGTTCGAGCCCGGGCTGCGCGAGGACGCGCGCGACGGCCTCCTCGGCCTCCCCGCCCGCGACGGGGAGCCCGAACTTCTGGCCCTCGACACCCGTGCGGACGGCGGCGTGCGCACCGGCCTCGACCCCCGGGACGACCCGGAGGAGCACCCGGCGGCGCTCCCCGGGCGGGACGAGGGCGGCGAGCCGGGGGATCTCGCCGAGGCTGTCGAGGACGATCCGGCCCACGCCGAGGCGGAGGGCGAGGCGCAGGTCGGCGGGGCTCTTGGCGTTGCCGTGCAGGATGACGCGCTCGGCGGGGAAGCCGGCGTGGGCGGCCAGGGCGAGCTCCCCGGCGGAGCAGACGTCGAGGCTCAGCCCCTCCTCGTCGATCCAGCGGATCATCGCGCGGGAGAGGAACGCCTTGCCCGCGTAGGCGATCTCGGCGTCCGGGAGGGCGGCGCGCCAGGCGCGGGCCCGGGCGCGGACCTCGTCCTCGTCGAGGACGTACGCGGGGGTGCCGAAGCGGTCGGCGAGTTCGGTGAGAGGGATGCCGCCGACGGCAAGACCGCCGGAGGGCGGGGTGGCGGTGGAGGCGGGCCAGAGCGGCGCCGGGGACTCGGGCGCGCGGGGTGCGGGCGGCAGCGGGGCGAGGGGGAGGGACACGGGACTTCCTTCGGGTGCCTGCGGGTTCCTGGTCGGTCGGAAGGGCCCCGGCCGGGGGCGGGGAGCACACCGCCCCCGGCCGGGGCCGGCGGTGGACGGGGCCCGGGGGATCAGCCGGGGAGCGTGGGCAGCAGGGGCGCGGGCGCCGGGCCGTCGGGGGACGGCCGGACCGCGGGGGCGGTCAGCTGGGGGTCCACGGAGACCAGGGTGACGCCGAGGGGCGCGGCGAGCGCCCGTACGGCGGGCAGGGCGAGCCGGACGGCCGGCTGGTGCCGGCCCAGACAGGCGGCGAGCCGCCCGGGGGTGGTGAAGGCGACGGCCGTCCGGACGCCGAGGGGGGTGCGGAAGACGCGGAGCGCGAAGCCGACGGGGCAGGGGCGCACGGGCACGTACAGCACGACGGGCGGTGGCACCGCCCCGCCCGGATGGGAGGGCTCTTCGGAGGACTCCCCGCCGTCGGCCGCGGGGCTGTGGGCGGCCGTCACGGCCGCCACGGCGGCCGCTTCGGCGGGGGTTCGGTTTACATGCATGACGATCCTCGGGAAGGATGAGGGACAAGTGAACCGGGGGGAAACCATGCGACGGAACAGCGGATCACCGGAGGTTCGGCCGGAGCGCCGCGCTGCTCACGGTATGCCCGACCGGGGTCCGGACGACCGTTTCCTTGACAGCCTGTTGACCCCGGCCCGGGCAGCCTTGACGGCACGTTGACGGGATGTTCGCACCGTGCCCGGCCGAGCGGCCGCCGGCGGTGGGCGCCCCGGACATGCGACCGACCGTCGTGATTCCGTGCGCCGGGTGTGCGCCCCTCCCGTGCGCCGGGTCCCACTACCACGCTGCCATAGGCGGGCAAAAAATTCGGAAGAACTGGAACGGGACGGTAATCCCGTGGAATCCCGTGTTCGCGACGCGCGGACACCCCTGCCGGGGGCTGGAAGGTCTTCGATCACCGTCGCACGATGCTCACCTGCGGATCGACGGCTCGCGCGCAACCTGGAGGACACGTGGCGGCACAGAACACGGCTGGAGCACCGGCGTCGGCCGGACCGGACGCCTTCCGGCAGGCGAGGGACTTCCTGCTCGCCCACCGGGAGGACTACCGAGCGGCCCGCGAGGGCTTCGTCTGGCCCCGGCCGGAGGAGTTCAACTGGGCGCTGGACTGGTTCGATCCGCTGGCCCGCGGCAACGGGAGCACCGCCCTGTGGATCGTGGAGGAGGACGGCGGCGAGACGAAGCTGTCCTTCGACACCCTGCGCCGCCGCTCCGACCGCGTCGCCCGCCGGCTGCGCGAGCGCGGCGTACGGGCCGGTGACCGCATCGTCGTCATGCTCGGCAACCAGGCCGAACTGTGGGAGACCATGCTCGCCGCGATGAAGCTGCGGGCCGTCGTCATCCCCGCCACCCCACTGCTCGGCCCCGCCGACCTCGCCGACCGCATCGGCCGCGGCGGGGCCCGGCACGTCGTCGTCCGGACCGCCGACACCGGCAAGTTCGCCGAGGTCCCGGGCGAGTACACCCGGATCGCCGTCGGTGGCACCCCGCCGTCCGGCTGGCTCGCGTACGAGGACGGCCCGGACCGCGAGGACGGCGACGACGAGGGCTTCGTCCCCGACGGCCCCACCCGCGCCGACGACCCCCTGCTCCTGTACTTCACCTCCGGCACCACCGCCCGCCCCAAGCTCGTCGAGCACACCCACGCCTCGTACCCCATCGGCCACTTGACCACGATGTACTGGATCGGGCTGCGCCCAGGCGACGTGCACCTCAACATCTCCTCGCCCGGCTGGGCCAAACACGCGTGGTCCAACTTCTTCGCGCCCTGGAACGCCGGGGCGACGGTCTTCGTGCACAACTACACCCGCTTCGACGCCTCCCGCCTCCTGGCCGAGATGGACCGCTGCGGCGTGACGAGCTTCTGCGCCCCGCCCACGGTGTGGCGCATGCTCATCCAGGCCGACCTGAGCGCCCTGCGCACCCCACCGCGCGAGGCGGTGGCGGCCGGCGAACCCCTCAACCCGGAGGTTATCGAGGCCGTCCGGCGCGCCTGGGGCGTGACGATCCGCGACGGCTTCGGGCAGACCGAGACCTCCGTCCAGGTCGCCAACCCGCCCGGCCAGCCGCTCAAGACCGGCTCCATGGGCCGCCCGAGCCCCGGCTTCACGGTCGTCCTCCTCGACCCGGTCACCGGTGAGCCGGCCGACGAGGGCGAGATCTGCCTCGACCTCGCCGACCGTCCCGTCGGCCTGATGACCGGCTACGCCGGCGACCCCGCGCGCACCGCCGAGGCGATGGCCGGCGGGTACTACCGCACCGGCGACATCGGCTCGCGGGACGCCGACGGCTACATCACCTACATCGGCCGCGCCGACGACGTGTTCAAGTCCAGCGACTACAAGATCTCGCCCTTCGAGCTGGAGAGCGCGCTGCTGGAGCACGAGGCCGTCGCGGAGGCCGCCGTCGTACCGGCCCCCGACCCGCTGCGGCTCTCCGTGCCCAAGGCGTACGTCGTCCTCGCCGAGGGCTGGGAGCCGGGTCCGGTGACCGCGAAGGCGCTGTTCGCGCACTCGCGCGCCGTCCTCGCCCCGTACAAGCGCATCCGCCGGCTGGAGTTCGCCGAGCTGCCCAAGACCGTGTCCGGCAAGATCCGCCGCATCGAACTGCGTGAACGCACCGCGCAGGGAGGCGGCACCGAATTCAGAGAGGAAGACCACCGGTGAGCACACCCTCGTACGCGGGCGGCCCCGTCGACACCCCCCTGCTTCGAGAGACCATCGGCGCCAGTCTCGACCGGTCCGTCGCGCTCTTCGGCGAACGCGAGGCGCTCGTCGACGTCCAGGGCGGGCGGCGGTGGACCTACGCGGAGTTCGGCCGGGCCGTCGAGGAGGTCGCGCTGGGGCTGCTCGCCAAGGGGGTGGCCCAGGGCGACCGGGTCGGCATCTGGTCCGTCAACTGCCCGGAGTGGATGATCGTCCAGTACGCCACCGCCCGTATCGGCGCCGTCATGGTCAATATCAACCCGGCCTACCGGGTCCATGAACTGGCCTACGTCCTGCGGCAGTCCGGCGTCTCGGTGCTGGTGTCGGCCGTGGCGTACAAGTCGAGTGACTACCGGCGGATGGTCGAGCAGGTCCGCGCGGACTGCCCCGCGCTGCGCGACGTCGTCTACTTCGACGACCCGACGTGGACCGGCCTGGTCCGGCTCGGCACCGGGATCCCGCGCGAGCGGCTCGCCGAGCGCGAGGCCAGGCTGAACCCCCACGACCCCGTCAACATCCAGTACACCTCGGGCACCACGGGCTTCGCCAAGGGCGCCACCCTCTCGCACCACAACATCCTCAACAACGGTTATTTCGTCGGGGAGACGCTGGGCTACACCGAAGAGGACCGCATCGCCCTGCCCGTCCCCTTCTACCACTGCTTCGGCATGGTCATGGGCAATCTCGCGGCCACCTCCCACGGCGCCTGCGTCGTCATCCCCGCCCCCTCCTTCGACCCCACCGCCACCCTGCACGCCGTCGAACGCGAACGGTGCACCTCGCTCTACGGCGTCCCCACCATGTTCATCGCCGAGCTGGACCTGCCGGACTTCGCCACCTACGACCTCTCGTCGCTCCGCACCGGCATCATGGCGGGCTCGCCCTGCCCCGCCGAGGTGATGAAGCGGGTCGTCGCCGAGATGCACATGGAGGAGGTCACGATCTGCTACGGGATGACCGAGACCTCCCCGGTGTCCACCCAGACCCGGCGCGACGACGACCTGGACCGCCGGACGGGCACGGTCGGCCGGGTGCTCCCGCACATCGAGGTGAAGATCGTGGACCCGGAGTCCGGCGCCACCGTCCCCCGCGGCGAGCCGGGCGAGCTGTGCACCCGCGGCTACTCGGTGATGCTCGGCTACTGGAACGATCCCGAGCGGACGGCGGAGGCGATCGACGCGGACCGCTGGATGCACACGGGCGACCTCGGGGTGATGGACGAGGAGGGCTACGTCCGGATCGTCGGCCGCAGCAAGGACATGATCATCAGGGGTGGCGAGAACGTCTACCCCCGGGAGGTCGAGGAGTTCCTCCACACCCACCCGAAGATCGCCGACGTCCAGGTCATCGGGGTGCCCGACGAGCGGATGGGCGAGGAGATCATGGCCTGCGTCATCCTCCGCGAGGGGGCCGGGGGCCTCAGCCGGGACGAACTGGCGCGGTACTGCCGCGGGCGGCTGGCGCATTACAAGGTGCCGCGGTACCTGCGGGTCATGGATACCTTCCCGATGACGGTGAGCGGGAAGGTGCGGAAGGTGGAGCTGCGGGAGGAGGCGGTGGCGCTGCTGGAGGGGGCGGGGGTGCGGTAGCCCGGCCCCGGTCGCTCCCTTTCACCGTTTCCCGGGAGGGCCCGGACCCCTTGAGCCGCGCTGCGCGCGGCGTCCTCAAACGCCGGACGGGCTGAACGTCGGGGCGCTGCCCCGGACCCCGGCATCGCGGCTTCGCCGCGAGGTCCTCAATCGCCGGACGGGCTGAATAGCCCGTCCGGCGATTGAGGACGCGCGCCGCAGGCGCGCTCACCGGGGGTGCGGGGGCGCAGCCCCTGCAAGAAACGGTGAAAGGGCGGGACCGGGGCACCCCTACGCCGCGGCCGTCCGGACGAGCATCTTGCCCGTGTTCCGGCCCGCCAGCATCCCCTGGAACGCCTCCACGATCCGGTCGAACCCGTCCACCACCGTCTCGTCCTGCACCACCCGCCCCGCCTGGAGGTGCGGGACGAGGAAGTCCTCCCACTCCGCCTGCGCGTCCCCGTGCTGGCGCACCAGGAAGCCCTCCAGGCGGATGGTCTTCTCGACGATGTCGTAGAGGTTGCGCGGCGCCGGCGGCGGCTCGGCGCTGTTGTACTGGGCCACCGCCCCGCACCAGGCGATCCGGCCGTGCTGGCGCATCGAGGCGATGGCCGCCTCAAGGTGGTCGCCGCCGACGTTGTCCAGGTAGACGTCGATGCCGTCCGGGGCCGCCTTCGCCAACTGCTCGGCCACCGGCCCGTCGTGGTAGTCGAAGGCGGCGTCGAAACCGAGGTCGTCCACGAGGTGCGCGACCTTGGCCGCCGACCCGGCGCTGCCGATCACCCGGCCCGCGCCCAGCAGCCGGGCGAGCTGCCCGGCGGTGCTCCCCACACCGCCGGCGGCCGCCGAGATGAAGACGGTGTCGCCGGGCCGGACCTGGGCGATCCGGGTGAGGCCGACGTAGGCGCTGAGGCCCGTACCGCCCAGCAGCCCGAGCCAGGCGCTCAGCGGTACGCCGTCGTGGCGCGGCAGCACCCGGGCGCCCTCCGCCGTCGAGACCAGGGCGTGGGTGCGCCAGCCCTCCCGGTGGAAGACCAGGTCGCCGACGGCCAGGGCGGGGTCGCGGGACTCCAGGACCCGGCCGATCGACCGGCCCTCCAGCGGGGCGTTCAGCTCCCACTCCGTGTCCATGGCCTCGCGCATGTAGGGGTCGACGGACAGCAGGAGGTTCTCCACCAGCGCGGTGCCGGGGAGCACCGCGGGCAGCGGCTCCTCGACGAAGGCGAAGTGGTCGGCGGTGGGCATGCCCTGCGGGCGGGCCACCAGGTGTACGGAGCGAAGAGTGCTGGTCATGGGCGCAACCGTAGGCCGGGCGCCGACGGCGTCCCAGCCGCCAGGATCGATGGATGGACGATTTCCATGAATGGCGTTCATGGACGTAGATTCCGGGGGTGTCACGGAACGAGCAGAACGAACCCACCCTCCCGGAGCTCCGCGTGCTGGTCGCCGTGGACGAGACGGGCACCTTCACCGCCGCCGGGGAGCGGCTGGGCCTGTCCCAGTCTGCCGTCTCGCACGCCGTACGCACCTGTGAGCGCAGGCTCGGGGCCGTGCTGTTCGACCGCGGCCGGCACGGCGCCCGGCCGACGGAGGCCGGGGCCCGGGCCGTGGCCAGGGCCCGCCGCATCCTGCGGCTGCTGGAGACGATGGGCGCGGAGACCCGGGGGGCGGGGCCCGAGGGGCTCACGGGACCGCTGCGGATCGCCGCCTTCCGCAGCGCCGCGGCCCACCTCCTGCCCGCCGCGCTGGCCCGGCTCGCGGCCCGGCACCCGGGGCTCGCGCCCGAGGTGCGGATCGTCCGGGAGATCGGCCGCGGCACGGCGGGGGAGGTCGCGGACGGCCGTGCCGACCTGGGCATCGCCACGCTCGACGGGACTCAGGCACTGCCCCCGGGGCTCGTCTCGGCGTCGCTCGTCTCGGAGCCGTACGCCCTCGTCCACCCGGCCGGCCACCCCGCCCCCCGGACGCTGCCGCTCGTCGACTGGGCCGAGAACTGCGGCTCGTACACCCGGGCCTGGTGGGCCGAGCAGGACTGGATCCCGCGGGCCACCATCGAGGCGGAGGACGACAGCGTGGTGCTGTCCATGGTGGCCCAGGGGCTGGGCATGGCCGTGATGCCGGCCCTGTCGCTGGCCGTCGTCCCGCCCTCGGTGGCCGTGACGGACCTGGGGCCGCGGCGGCCCACGCGCAGCGTCGGCTATGTGACGACGCCGGAACTGGCGCGGAGCGCGGCGGTCCGGGAACTCGTCCGGGAGCTGCGGGGGACGGCCGGTGTGCGCTGACCGTCCTGTTCCGCTTTCCGGCTCTTTTCTGCTTCTCTCTGACTTTCCCCCGGTTTTCCCTCAGTTGGGTGAAGTGCGCGGTGGATCGTTTTGCCGGGAGGTGCCCACGGGGATGCTGTGCGTGAGGACATGATCCTCGGGGGCCCCGAACTCACAACCGGGGAAACGTTTTGATGTTTCCGTGACGACCTCGTGCGGGTGATGCACGGCATGTCGCCGTAACGCCGAGGGCAGTCGTGATGTGTCTCAGCCGATGAGCGGATTAGAGGTACTTCATGCGCGACGTCGCCGTAATGACCCTCCGAGCCGCCGCGTTCCTGGGCGTGCTCTCGACCCCCGCGCGGAAGACCGCGCAGACCCCGGCCGGTGAACCGTCCACCGCCCGGGCCGGCTTCTTCCTCGACGACGTCGTCACCTCGGGCAAGGAGGCACTGGAGGCGTGGAAGCAGGAAGCGGCGGTGACGGTGAACCACGTCATCGCCCTCGGGCAGGTGGCGGAACAGCACGGGTGAGGACCGGCGGTGAGGGGCGTCAGCGCCGCCGTACCAGGTCCTCCGCACAGTCGTTGAGCGCGCGCGGCGCTCCCGTGAGGTCCATGACGAACAGGGGGAGTGCGAACCCGTCCGCGCGGGACCGGGCCTCGGTCGTATAGCCCGCGAGGGAGAAGCAGACGCCGGTCGCGTCACCGGCCAGGGCGTGCAGCCACAGGCACTCGACGTCCCGCGTCGTCGTGGGCAGCGTCGTGGGGTCCACCCGGACGACGAGCCCGGTGGCCCGTAGATCGACGACCCCCGTGCCCGCCGGCCGGTCCGGCCGCCGCACCTGGGTGAAACCGAGCCAGCGCAGATAACGCTGCGCCGCCGTGACGGCGTCGCGCTCCGTGCGGATGGCGACCGGGCGGAAGGCGGGACGGACCGGGCGCCGGGCGGCCGTACGGGCCTCGGCGCCGGGCACCGGAGGGGCGGGCTCCACGGGCAGCTGGACCACGGCCCCGCAGGAGCAGTCGAACTCCGGTCTGGGCCACTGGCCCTGACGCCCGCAGCCTCCGCAGCGGACGGCGACCCAGCCGTTCCGCCAGGTCCGGTGGACGACCAACTGCGGGTCGGCGCCGGGCGGCACGGGCAGGGTGAGGGGAGCGCCACAGGCGCAGGGATAGGTGGGCGGAGTGAACGGGTGCTCCCGGCCGCACGTCGGGCAGTGCACCGGCACGCTCTTGGCCATGTCGGCTCCAGCGAACAGGTCCGTAGGACTGAGGCACTCCATAGTCCACGATGCGGATGCCGCCGGGGGCGCGAATGGCAGAAGGCGGGTTCCGGACGGCGGCGCCGCGGCGCGACCCGGGATGTGGTGCGCCGCCGTCCGGAGGTTTCACGGCGCGGGGAGCGGCTCGTACTCCCGCACGGCGTCGATGTCGGTGCCGTGCGGGGTGTTGGCCTCGCGCTCGATCATGATCTCGACCAGGACCGGACGCGAGGTGGCGACCGCTTCCTCGCGCGCCCACTCGATGGCAGGGCGGATGTCGCCGGGCCGGACGACCCGCCGCCCTGAACAGCCGTACGCCTCCATGATCTTGACGTGATCGGTGCCGGTCTCGTCGTAGTGGATGTCGACCTGGTAGTTCATGGCGTAGGGGAGGGACGCCTGACGGATGAGGCCCAGGTACTCGTTGTTGAGCATGATCAGTACGAAGGGGACGGCGTACTGGGCGGCCACGGCCAGTTCCTCGACCGTGTACTGGAACCCGTAGTCCCCGACGACGCCGACGACCTCGGTACCGCCCCGGCCCATGCCCTCCAGGGCCTTCTTGACGCCGATCGCGGCCGGCAGCTCCCAGCCGAGCGGCCCGGCCTGGCCGCAGACCTGGTAGTGCCGGGGCCGGTGGGCCTTCTGATGCTGGCCGCCCCAGATCTGGTAGAGCCCGATGGCGGTGACGAAGTACGTGTCCGCGCCGAAGATCTCGTTGATCTCCTTGTACACGCGGGGCGCCTTGACCGGGACCGCGTCGAAGTCCTCGCGGCGGACCAGCGTCCGCTTCAGCTCGGCACACCGGGCCCGCCACGGCGCGATCCGCGGCCGCGCGTCCCGGGCGCGGGCGGCGGCCAGCAGGGCGGCCAGGAAGGCCCGGGCGTCGGAGACGACCCCGAGGTCCGGCCCGACGACCCGTCCGAGCTGGGTGGGTTCGACGTCCACCTGGACGAACGTGCGCGACCCCCGGTAGACCGAGAGGTCCGCCCCGGTGTGCCGGTCCCCGAAACGGGCGCCGACGGCGAGCACGAAGTCCGCTTCGAGGAACGAGGCGTTGGCATACCGCTGGGACGTCTGGATGCCGGTGGTGCCCATGTTGAGCTCGTGGTCGTCCTCGACGACGCCCTTGCCCATCAGCGTCACCTGGAAGGGCACGCCCAGCTCCTCGACCAGCGCCCGGAGTTCCACCGCCGCCCCCGCGGTGATCACCCCGCCCCCGGCCAGCACCAGCGGCCGTTCCGCGGCGAGCAGCAGGTCGAGGGCGGCCTCGACGGACGGTCCGTGCGGTGGGCAGGTGCGGACGGGCAGCCGGCTGTCGGTCTCCGGCGCGTACGGGATCTCGCGCCGGGCGACGTCCAGCGGGATGTCGACCAGCACCGGGCCCGGCCTGCCCTCCCGCGCGGTGCGGAACGCCTCGCGGAACACCCACGGGAGCTGAGCCGCCTCCTTGACCTGCACGGACCACTTGGTGACCGGCCGGGCGACCGCCACGATGTCCACCGCCTGGAACGCCTCCTGGTGCAGCTTCCCCGACACCGCCTGGCCGGTGACGCACACCATCGGGACCGAGTCCGCGAACGCCGTGTAGAGGCCGGTGACGAGATTGGTCGCGCCCGGACCCGAGGTCGCCAGGGCCACGCCCACGCGCCCGTTGGTCCTGGCCCACCCGTCGGCCATGTGCGCCGCGGCCTCCTCGTGCCGGACGACGAGGTGCTCGATGCGGCCGTCCGCCTCCAGCGCCTGGTACAGCGGGAGGATCGCCGCGCCCGGGCAGCCGAAGACGGTGTCCACGCCCTCGTCCGCCAGAATGTGCACCACCGCCCGCATGGCGGGGATCCTGGGCGCCCTCATGCGGCCGACATCCTTTCCACCCCGCGCAGCAGCGCCGAGTGGTCGAGCCCGCCGTCCCCCTGCGCCCGCACCGCCGCGACCAGTTGCGCGACCAGCCCGCCCAGGGGCAGCGCCACCCCCGCCTCGCGGGCCGCCGACGTCACGATGCCCATGTCCTTGTGGTGCAGATCGATACGGAAGCCCGGGCTGAAGTCCCGGGTCAGGAACACGTGTTTCTTGCGGCTCAGCACGGCCGACCCGGCCAGCCCCCCGTTCAGCACGTCCAGCGCCGTGGCCAGGTCCACCCCGGAACGCTCCAGGAAGACCACCGCCTCCGCGCACGCCTGAAGCGTCGCCGCGACAATCAGCTGGTTCGCCGCCTTGACCGTCTGTCCCGCGCCGTGCGGGCCGCACAGCGCCACCGTGCCGCCCAGGACGTCGAAGAGCGGCCGCGCCGCCTCGAAGTCCGCCCGGTGCCCGCCGACCATGATCGACAGGTTGCCCTCGATCGCGCCCGCCTCGCCGCCCGAGACGGGGGCGTCCAGGACGCGCAGGCCGTGGTCCGCGCCGGTGCGGGCGAGGGTGACGGCGGTGCGTGGGGTGACCGTCGACATGTCGATGAGCAGGGCGCCCGGGCGGGCGTGCGCCAGGATGCCGCCGTCGCCGTGGGCGACCGATTCGACGTCCTCGTCCGCCGGGAGCATCGTGATGATCACGTCGGCGTGGCGGACGGCTTCCGCCACGGTGGTGGCGGGGGTGCCGCCTTGGGCGGCGAGGCGGTCGAGTTTGTGCGGTTCGAGGGTGTGGCCGGTGAGGGGGTAGCCGGCTTTGAGGAGGTTTTCGGCCATGGGGGAGCCCATGATGCCGAGGCCTGTCCAGGCGATTCTGGGGAGTTGGGTGGGCATGGGGGTCCTTTCGGGGGGTGGGTGCGGGTTGTTTGGGGGTGGGGTGGGGTGCCCCGGGCCCTCCCTTTCACCGTTTCTGCGGGGAGGGCCCCGCGCCCCCGGTGAGCGCGCCTGCGGCGCGCGTCCTCAAACGCCGGACGGGCTGAAGTGTGCGCCCGGGCGCGAAACCCAGCCCGTCCGGCGTTTGAGGACAGCGCGCGCAGCGCGCTTCGCGGGGGTGCGGGGGCTTGCCCCCGCAAGAAGCGGTGAAAGGGCGGGATCGGGGCACCCCTCACCCCACCCGCCCGCTGGCGGCCCGATACTCCATCCCGATCCACCCGCCGTACCCGGCACCCCGCAACCTCCCCGCCAACGCCGTAAAATCGAGCCGCCCACTCCCGGGCTCCCCCCGCCCGGGAAAGTCCGCGAACTGCACATGCCCGGCCACACCCGCGTACCGATCGATGACGGCGTCCAGATCCGCACCCCCCACCGCGAGGTGGTACAGGTCCATCAGAAAGCGGGCGTTACCGAGCCCGGTGGCGGCATTGACCCGCGAGGCGACCGCGACCGCCGCGTCGGCGGTGACCAGCGGATAGTCCGGGGACTCCACGGAGTTGAGCGCCTCGATCAGGACGCAGGCCCCGACCTCGTGCGCAGCCCGCGCCGCAAGGACGAGATTCTCCAGGGCGAGCGCGTCCTGCACCTGGGGATCAAGGCCGGCAACGCGGTTGCCGTACAGCGCGTTGAGCCCGGTACAGCCCAGTGAACCGGCGAACTCCGCCACCACCTCGACGTTGGCGCGGAACCGCTCGGACTCCCGGCCCGGGAGGGAGAGGGCCCCGCGGTCGGGCCCGGGCAGCCGGCCCGCGTAGAAGTTGAGCCCCACGAGCCGGGTCCCGGCATCGGTCAAGGCCCGGCGCAGGGCGTCGAGTGCAGAGGCCGACGGAGTGGGAGAGCCCGGCCAGGGCCACCACAGCTCGACGGCGGTGAAGCCGGCGACGGCAGCGGCGGCGGGGCGTTCCAGGAGGGGGAGTTCGGTGAAGAGGAGCGAGAGGTTGGCGGCGAGCCGGTGATCGGGGAGAGGCATACGAGGAAAGCCTTTCCGTATAATGGAAGTTGAAGTCCACTCAACGGAAATGAGAGTGCAGGCCGACCCGACACCCTGTCAAGGGGCGCCGCGCAAAGGACGACCGGCCCGCGCGCGACGTCGAAACGCCGCAGCACGGACCGGTCGTGTGTGCGGGGGAGGGAGAGGGAAGGGTTACGCGTCCCCGCCCAACTGGCCGGCCACGTAGGCCGCGAGGCCCCCGGCCGTCGGGTGGTTCCAGAGGACCGTGACGGGCAGCCGGATGCCGAGCAGCTTCTCCAGCTGGCCGCAGACGACCATCGACATCACCGAGTCGAGGCCGAGGTCGGTCAGGGGCCGGTCGCGGTCCAGCTCGGCGGTCGGGATCTTCATCTCCCGGGCGAGGCGCCCGCAGACCTCCTCGTCGATACGGGCGGCGAGGACGTCGGCCGGCAGGGAGCGCCAGTCGACGGGAGCCGCCGCGTCCGCCCCGGCGGCCGATGCGGCCTCGGCCTCGGACGCGGCCGCGCGGTCGGCCGGCACCTCGGAGCGCAGGGCGCCGAACCGGGTGCCCGGCAGCCAGGCGCAGAGCCGGCCGCTCTCGTCGCTGATGACGATGTCGACCGTGTCCGTCTCTGGGTCCACGAGCCGGATGTCCACCACACCCGTCTCGGGAGCCTCGCCCACGACGCGCACCTCACGGATGTGGGCGGGCATCCGGACGGTGGGCGGGCCGCCGTAGATGACCGGGACGACGCCGAGGGCGGCGTCCAGCAGCGGCGCCCAGGTGGTCTGGTCACCGGGCACGGTGGGGGCGTGGATCACGGCGCGCAGGACGTTCTCGCCCTTGAGGAGTTCGCGCACCTCCCACGGCCAGGCGATGCCCTCGACGCCGATCGCGTCGAGCCGTCCGATCACCACCGACGGGTCGGCGGTCTCCAGGTCCTCCGGTGCCCGCACGGTCAGGAAGCCGGCCGGGAACGGAGCGGCGCTGTCGGCCATCGTCGAACCGGAGGTGTGCGTCAGCCAGTTGCCCGGACCGCCCTTCGCCCCGACCGGCCGGGTGCTCAGCCGCAGCGTCAGCCCCTCCTGCACCACCTGCACCTCGCGGGACGAGGCCAGGGCGATGGGGAAGCGCAGCGAGAGGTCGAAGAGCGCCTTGCTCCCGCCCGCGCCCGGGGCGGCCTCCAGGAAGGTGTGGATGATCGAGGACGCGGGCACGATCGAGGCGCCGTGCAGGGAGTGACCGCCGGGGAAGGGCCTGCTGGCCTCGTCCAGGACGGTGTTCCAGACGCGCAGCGGGGTGCCGTTGGCCGTGGCGAGGTCCACGGGGGCGCCGAGCAGGGTGTGGCCGCTGATGTCGTGCTGGTGGGAGACGACCGCGGCGGCCGGCAGCACGGCGTCGAGCCAGTGGCGGCGGTGCTGCCAGACGATCGGGGGCAGTTCGGCCGGGTGCGCGGCCGGGTGGTGGAGCGACCAGTCGATCTCCGCCCCATGGGCGTGCAGACCGCCCAGGGCGGCCAGCAGCGTGCGCAGTTCGGGCTTGTCGCGGCGGAGGCTGTGGCCTACGTGGGCGCCGTTGACGTCCAGGTGGGCCAGGGTCTCGTTGATCGAGTGGGAGACCACCGGGTGCGGCGAGACCTCCAGGAAGCGGCGGTACCCGTCCTCGACGGCGGCGGTCACCGCCTCCGCCAGGCGCACCGGTTCGCGCAGGTTGGACACCCAGTACGCGGCGTCGTGCGGGGCGTCCGAGCGGGGGTCGGCGAGGGCCGTGGTGTAGAGCGGGACCTCGGGGGTGCGCGGCGCCAGCTCCTGGAGGCCGTCGCGCAGACCGTCCGTGAGCTCCAGCATGTGCCGGCTGTGGAAGGCGACGTCGGAGTTGACGTTCCGGACCGGCAGGCCCTCGGCCTGCCAGTCGCGGACCAGCGCCGCCACGGCCTCCGCGTCGCCGGAGACCACCGAGGACAGGGGCGAGGAGGCGATCGCGGCGGAGATCCGCGCGTCGTCCGCCAGCCGCGCCGCCACCTCGTCGAAGGGCAGCCCGACCATGGCCATCGCGCCCCTGCCCGCCACCCGGCGCAGCAGGGCCGACCGCCGGCCGCTCAGCCGGGCGCCGTCCTCCAGGCTCAGCGCACCGGCCACCACGGCCGCGGCGATCTCGCCCACCGAGTGCCCGATGACGGCGGACGGCCGGTGGCCGTGCGCCCGCCAGACCTCGGCGAGGCCCACCTGCACCGCGAAGATCATGGACTGGGCGCGGTCGACGGACTCGAAGTCGCCGTCGGCCAGGGCCTGCCGGGGCGAGAAGCCCAGCTCCTCCTGGAACACCGGCTCCAGCGTGTCGATGACGGCCGCGAACTCCGGTCGCGTGGCGAGCAGTTCGGTGCCCATCCCGGACCAGTGCGAGCCGTGCCCGGAGAACACCCACACCGTCCCCGGGTCACCACCCCCCGGCCGGACGGGGACGGCACCGGTGACGACGCCGTCGAGCTGCTGCTCCCCGGTCTCGTCGGCGGCCAGCTCGCGCAGCCGTGCCACGAGTTCGGCGCGGCCGTCGGCGACCACGGTGGCCCGGTGCTCCAGGTGGCTGCGGCGGGTGGCCAGGGTGTGGCCGACGGCGGGCAGCGGGGTGGTGGGGTGCTGCTCCAGCCAGTCGGCGAGGCGACGCGCGTAGGCGGTGACCCCGGCGCGGGAGCGGTAGGAGAGGGGGTACGCGCGGACGGCGCCGTCGGGCTCCGCGGCCGGTTCCTCCACCGTGGCGGGCGCCTCTTCGAGGACGATGTGGCCGATGGTGCCGCCGTAGCCGTACCCGGAGACGCCCGCCCGGCGCGGGGTCCCGCCCTTGGGCCACGGCTGGTGCTCGGTGACCAGCCGCAGCCCCCACTCGTCCCAGGGGATGTCGGGGCTCGGCTCGCTGGTGAGGACCGTGGCGGCCAGCTCGGCCTCGCGCAGCATCAGGGTGGCCTTGATGATGCCGGCGACCCCGGAAGCGGGCTCCGCGTGGCCGATGTTGGACTTCACCGAGCCGATCCAGCAGGGCTTGCCGTCCGGCCGCCCGGTGCCGAACACGGCGTGCAGGCCCGAGGCCTCGACCGGGTCGCCGAGCCGGGTGCCGGTGCCGTGCGCCTCGATGTAGCCGGCGGTGGCCGGGTCCAGGCCCGAGCGCTCCCAGGCGAGACGGAGCAGATCGCGCTGGGCGTCGGGGTTGGGGGCCATGATGCCGTTGGTCGCGCCGTCCTGGGCGACGGCGGAGCCCCGGATCACCGCGAGGATCCGGTCGCCGTCCCGCTCGGCCTCCGACAGCCGCTTGAGCACCAGGACGCCGCAGCCCTCGGCACGCCCGTAGCCGTCGCCCTCGGCGTCGAACGGCTTGCTGCGGCCGTCGGGGGAGAGGGCGCCCGCCGCCTCCAGGGTGAGGGTGTAGGCGGGCGACAGGATGATGTTGACGCCGCCGGCCAGGGCGAGCGAGGTCTCGCCGGTGAGCAGGGACTGGCAGGCCAGGTGCACGGCGACCAGGGACGCGGAGCAGGCCGAGTCGAGGACGAAGCTGGGGCCGTGCAGGTCGAGGACGTGCGACACCCGGTTGGCGATGCCGGTCAGCTGGGCGCCGATGCCCGTCCACGGCTCGATCCGGGGCAGGTCCTCCAGCAGCCTGCGCCCGTAGTCGTCCGAGCAGGTGCCGATGTAGACGCCGGCGTCGGAACCCGCCACCGAGCGGGGGGCCATGCCCGCGTGCTCCAGCGCCTCCCACGCCACTTCGAGGACGAGCCGCTGCTGCGGGTCCATGAACTCCGCCTCACGCGGCGTGATGCCGAAGAACTCGGCGTCGAAACCGTCCACGTCACCTATGAAGTTGCCCGGCCGCTCGGCGCGGCGCAGGGCCTCCGAGAACTCCGGACTGATCTTTGTGTAGGGGCGCCAGCGGTCCTCGGGGGTGGATTCGACGGACACCTTGCCGCCGGAGAGGAAATTCCAGAACGATTCCGGGGAGTCGATGCCGCCGGGGAACCGGCAGCCGATTCCGATGAGTGCGACCGATTCGTGCTGCTGCATGCGCGTCATTCCGTTCGTCTCGGCAGAACATGACGGTGGGTCGGAGCAGGGCAGAACAAGGCGGAACAGGGAAGGGGGGCGGCCGGGCACGCCGGAGGGGGAGCGGTTGGCGGAAACGGCACAGGTGTTTCCGTCGGGGCTCCGTCGAATACGGCGCGGGGGTGGCCGGAAAGAGTGTTCAGCGGGGGGAATTCACCCCGCGGCGCGTCCGGCGGCGGCGGGAACGCGCCAGAGCGCGTCCGGTGGCGAGGCGTCGCCGGACCGGGCCGCGGACACCGCGTACGCCGATGAGGCGGAGGAGGCCGCGCGGGCCCGGATGCGGCGGCAGACGGTCAGCGTCCAGTCGGAGCGCGCGCAGACGGCACGGCGTTCGGCGGCCGCGCACAGCAGGTCCCACAGGCCGGCGGCGGTCCACTCGGTGAAGCGCCGGTGCACGGTCTGCCAGGAGGCGCCGAACACCGGCGGCAGGCGGCGCCAGCTGCACCCCGAGCCCGCCACGAAGACGATGGCGGCCAGGACCTCACGGTCGTCGGCCCGGCGCTGGCCGCCGCCCTGGGGCCGTTTCGGCGTGGGTGGTATGGCCTCCTTCGCCAGGTGCCACAGGTCGTCCGGGACCAGGCGCCCGGTGAGCACCGTCGGTGCCTGAGCCGGCAGGGACAGGGCGATGGGCCGCGGGAGCGGAAAGTCCGTCGGTGTCGGGCGGGTCGGTAACGCGGGTGTGCTCACATCGTTCTCCGTAATCGCGTGGGCGCGGTATGGGAACTGGGGTGGCGCGGGCCGTTGGCCCGGTGCCGCGGCGTTCGGTGTCGGCCCGGCTTCCGGTTGCTTCCGTGACCCGCGGTTTTGCGGAGCATTCGGGACGTGTGGCCGGAGATCCCGAAAGAGCGTCATTAAATCGTTGGCCAACACAATGATGGATGTACCATCACAGAAGCGGCAATGTGATCCACGTCACTAAATGCTTTTCATGTCTCACTTGGTGAACCCTTTTCAGAACTCTTCATAGGACACGCCGTGGAGCCTCGTGGACCCCTGTCGGCGCCCTGCCGGACGCACCGGAGGCGGTCACCGTACGTGGCGGGATCCCCCGGTCGTCCACGACGCAGAGTGAACCCTCTTTCGAACCCACAAAGTTGAGCGCTGACCAAGTGAGACGCCGGGCCGTGCCGTTACCGTGGCCGCATGGTGCGCTTGAGAGTGGAATTCACCACGGAACCGTTCGACCTCGACCGGCCGCCGCGGCATGCCGTCGTCGCCCGCGAGGTGGTCCAGGGCGCCGACCTGGACTCCGTGGACGTCGGCCCCTTCGGCAACACCGCCGAGGGCCGCGACGACGCCGTCCTGGCCGCCGTGGGCGAGCTGTTGCGCCGGTCGATAGGGGCGGGTGCCACCCGGATCTCCTTGCAGGTCAACGTCGTCGACGAGGCCCCCGGCGCCACCGGAACCCCCGGGGCCGGATCGTGACCGCCTCCGCCTCCGCCTCCACCGGCGCCGAGCGCTTCCGCGCCGCGATCACACCCCTCGTCGACGCGATGGGCGGCCAGTTGCTCGACCCCGGCCAGGCCGACCCCGACGACGTGGTGCTCAGCTGGGAGGGCCACGAGGTCGTCGCCGTCCGCCTGCCCCACCTCGCCGACTCCCTGGAGCGCATCCTCGCCGACCTCGAACGCCGCCACGGCGTACCGCTGGCCCGCCTGGACCGCAAGGCCAAGCAATCGGTCGTCCGCAACCTGGAGGCCCGCGGCGCCTTCGCCCTGCGGCACGGGGTGGAGACGGTCGCCGCGGCGCTCGGGGTCAGCCGGTTCACCATCTACAACTACCTCAACCGCACGGACTGAGGCGGCGATTGGGCGTGGGCCCCGGCTGTTCGCACAGGGGGTGAGTGCTCCTTGCACCCGGCTGCCGGGCGGGGGCTGCGCCGGGGTCGTGGCGGGCCCGCCATCCGCTCATTATTCGGAGTCTGCTGCGCGCTGACAACCGACTACCGGACGATGCCAAACAAGCACTTCAGCCTCATTCTGTCACGTGGGACAAAGAACATGAGCAGTGCGGACATCAGCTGTGCTGCGTCGACGGAGAGCGAGTCATGCGAAGAATCTGGTCGATATTCACCCACGCGGTCATCGCCGTGGCCGTACTGACGGCGGCGGCGGAACCCGTCAGCGCGGCACAGTCGCCGTCCGATCCATCCCGCGAGGTCCAGCAAGTGCTGGATGTGCTCACCACGAAGGGCGGAGTTCCCGGCGCTCAGGCGGCCTTCGGCGGCAGGAACGGCTTACCGCAGGTGCTCAACAGCGGTGTTGGCGACCTCAGGACCGGTCGGCCCTTCCCCGTGCCCTCCACCGCGCGGATCGGCTCGCAGACCAAGGTCTTCGTGGCCACGGTCGTTCTGCAACTGGTCGGTGAAGGCAGGATCGAACTCGACCGGGACATCGACCACTACCTGCCCGGCCTGATCCGGCACAACGGCAACGACGGCCGCGAGATCACCGTGCGGCAGCTCCTGCAGCACCGCAGCGGTCTGCCGGAGCATGAGGACGATCTGTACGCGATGGGCATCGAGAAGGTCCGCTACCGGCACTTCACACCGAAGGACCTGCTCGACCTGGCACTGGACGAGCCGCCGGTCTTCACTCCGGGCACCAGCTGGTCCTACAGCAATACCAACTACATCGTGGCCGGCATGCTCATCGAAAAGGTCACCGGACGGTGGTGGGGCACCGAAGTCACCAACCGGATCATCAAGCCGCTCGGCTTGTCCAGAACCGCGGTTCCGACCGGCTACGGCATCCCCGGACCGCATCCCAGGGGATACATCACGGTGGAGGACGGCCGCCGCATCGACATCACCGAGTTCGACATCTCGATGGCCGATGCCGCGGGCAGCATGACCTCGGACGGTCCGGACCTGATCAAGTTCTACGACACCCTGCTGAACACCAACAAGCTGCTCAAACCCGACCAGCTGGCCGCGATGAAGACGACCTCGAAGACGGGTGGCAGCATCGAGTACGGGCTGGGCATCATCAAGGCCAAAAAGTCATGCGGTGACTTCTGGGGCCACGACGGGCAGGTCTTCGGCTGGAGCACGGCCGCGGGCATCACGACCAACGGTGGCCGGGCCGCCGTGGTGCTGAACGACACGATCAAGGGCGCGGAACAGAACGACTATCTCGACACCGCCATGGACAAGGCGCTCTGTTCCTGATCCGGCCGGCCGGTTGCCCGGCGCCGACGACCCCTCCCTCCCTCCGCGGATTCGCCGTGTAACGAACCGCGCGAGGCCGGGCAGGGAGGGGGAGTCGGCCGGGTGTGCCGCCCGGTGGGAGGTGCTATTCGGCCGGGGAGCCGTGAGCGCCGGCCCGGGGTGTGACCTGCGCGGCGGCGGTGTCCGTGCCGCGCTCGAAACGTCCTGTCAGCACGGTGATCACTGCCGCGGCCACGGTGAAGCCCGCGCCGGCCCAGGCGAGGCCGGCGGAGCTCCCCGAGCCGAGGATGCCGGCGCCGAGCACGCTCGACAGCGAGATCGCCAGATACATCACGGCCGCGTTGAGGGAGACGAGCAGCGGCTCGGTGCCCGGAGCGGCGAAGGCGATGATGCGCTGCTGCTGCGGAGCGGTCACCGACCAGGACCCGATACCGCTCACGGCCGACAGGACCACGGCGACGGCGAAGGAGGAGTGGGCGACGGCCATCAGCGCGAACGCCACGGTCAGCAGCGAGGTCGCCGCGATGACCACGGTGCGGGGTCCCCTGCGGTCGGCCAGCCGGCCCGCGGTGAGGTTGCCGGCCGTGCCGGCCAGGCCGAACACCAGCAGCAGCAGCGCCACCCGGCCGGCGTCCCCGGCCGTGGCGGGCTCGAAGACCGCGCTGATGTAGGTGTAGGGAAGGTAGACGCCGGTGAACGCGATGAGTGTGCAGGCCAGCACGCCGGCGACCCGGCGGTCCGTGAGCGGGGCGAGCCGTCGGCGCAGCCCGGCGCGGGCGGCGACCGGGATGTCGGGCAGCCGCAGGGCGATGACGGGGACGACGAGGAGGGCGAGCGCGGTGACGAACCACATGGTGGCCTGCCAGCCCAGCGCGTTGCCGATCGCGGTGCCCAGCGGTGCCCCCAGGGCGAGGGAAGCGGTCAGGCCGACGGTCACGATCGCGATGGCACGCCCCCGCTGCTCGGCTCCCGCCAGCGTGGCGGCGGTCGCGCCCGCGTTGGGGGTGAACATCGCGGCGCCGGCCGCCGCGATGACGCGCGAGACCAGCACCAGGGTGTAGTCCGGTGCGACCGCGGTGACGACGTTGCCGGCGGCGAAGACCACGAGCGCGAGGATCAGCACGCTGCGCCGTGACCACCGGGAGGTCACGGTGGCGAGCACGGGGGACAGCAGAGCGTAGGCCAGCGAGAACACGCTCACGAGTTGGCCGGCCGCGCCCGTGGAGACGTCGAGCGAATCGCTGATCTCGGGCAGCAGCCCCGCGATGACAAAGGCGTCCGTCCCGACCGCGAAGGTGCCCAGGGCCAGCACACAGGCATGCACCCGCCAGGACCGCTGGTGTGTGCCGGTGACCTGCACGGTTTGTGTCATGAGTACACCCCGAGTGTCGATGGACGTCATCTATGTCGATGAGCATCGCAATAGTAGTTCGATGTGTATCGTAGCTGTCGAGCTACATCGAACAAGCGTGGAGGCGGGATGCGAAGGTCGAACCAGGAGGCCCGGCTGCCCCAGCCGGACCTGGCCGCGGTGGAGATCGGGACGGTGCTGCAGGCCCTGGCCGACCCCGTCAGGCTGCAGATCGTCCGCCTGCTCAGCCGGCTGGGACACGCCCCGTGCGGCGGGCTCGACGTCCCGGTCAAACGCTCGACCGTCTCCCACCATCTACGGACCCTGCGCGAGAGCGGCCTGGTCGAGACGCACCTGCAGGGCAACACGCGTATCAGCGCGGTGCGCCGGGAGGAGCTGGACCGGCGCTTCCCCGGACTGCTCGCCTCCATCCTGGACGCCGCGCCGGCGGTGACGTCCGGCCCGGAAGGAACCGCCGCCTCCGGAGAATCCGGAGCGGGGGAGGAGGGCGGCTCGGGCGGGGGACGGTAACAGGACGTTTGTGCAGGCAGCCGGCTCACCGCGCGGAAGGGGCGGCGGTTGGCCACGCGGTCCGATCGGGGCAGCCTTTCAACAAACTGTTGACGTCGGGGTGTCCGGGGCGTTAGCTATCCGCAGCTTGTTTCCGAGCGCGGCGAGAAGCGCCACGGAGGTTCCCGTGACTGCGAGTTCGACGCCGGGGCTGACCCGGTTCAACGCGGCGGAGGACGGCGCTGCACGCGCCGCGCTGCTGGAGGTCTGCGCGAGTTCGGCGTGGGTGGCCGCGCTGCTGGCCCGCCGCCCGTACCCCGACGCCGAGGCGCTGTTCGCGGCCTCCGACGCAGCGGTGGCGGCGCTGGACGCGGCGGGTCTCGCCGAGGCGGCGGACGGTCATCCGCCGATCGGGCGGCCCGCACCGGACGATTCCGTCTCGGCCCGCGAGCAGCGCGGCATGGCCGACGCCCCGGCGGACCTCGCCGCCGAGATGCGCGAACTCAACCACGCCTACCGGGAGAAGTTCGGGCACATTTTTCTCGTCTGTGCCGCCGGACTGACCGCCGACGAGCTGCGGGAGGCACTCCGTCAGCGGATCGGCAACTCACCTGATAGCGAACGGGACGTCGTTCGGCGGGAGTTGGGCCGCATCAACCGCCTGCGGCTGGCCCGGCTCGTCGCCGCCGCCTCGGACGGGGAAGCCGCACCCGCCGGAGCCACGGTGTCCACCCACGTCCTGGACACCGCCGCCGGCCGGCCCGCGGCCGGTGTGACCGTGACGCTCGCCGTACGAAGTCAGGGCGCCTGGACGGCGCTCGCGGCGTCCGAGACCGATGGCGACGGCCGGTGCACGGATCTTCCCGCGCTGCCGGGGGACGTCACCCACGCACAGCTGCTGTTCGAGGTCGGACCCCATCTGTCCCGTGAGGGAGCCGGGGGCGCAGCGTTCTTCCCGGAGGTGACGGCGGCGTTCGCCGTCGCGCCGGGCGAGCACTACCACGTACCGCTGCTGCTCAGCCCCTTCGGCTACTCCGTCTACCGAGGGAGCTAGCACGCCCATGACCGAAGCCGCCGGCCGGCCCGTGCTCGGCCAGAACCAGTACGGCAAGGCCGAGTGCCATGTCGTCAGGGTCACGCGCGAGGGCACCACCCACCACATCAAGGACCTCGACGTCTCCGTCTCCCTGTCCGGCGAGATGGCGGAGGTCCACCGCTCCGGCTCCAACGCCAATGTGCTGACGACGGACACCACCAAGAACACCGTCTTCGCCTTCGCCAAGGAGCGGGGGATCGCCTCCGCCGAGGAGTTCGGCATCCATCTCGCCCGGCACTTCGTCACCGGCCAGGAGGCCATCCACCGCGCGCGCATCCGCGTGGAGGAGCACACCTGGGACCGGATCGAGGTCCCCGGCGGGGGCGACGCCCGGCACTCCTTCGTCCGGGCCGGGCGTGAGACGCGCACCGCGCAGATCACCTATGACGGCGCGCGCTGGGAGGTGATCTCCGGCCTCAAGGACCTCGTCGTCCTCAACTCCACCGGCTCCGAGTTCCGCGGCTTCGCCCGCGACCGCTACACCACCCTGCCCGAGACCGGCGACCGCGTCCTCGCCACCGAGGTCAACTCCCGCTGGCGGTACGGATGGACGGACGACGAGCGGCCCGCGCCGCGGTGGGACGACCGCTGGACGCGGGTCCGCGACCACCTGCTGCACGCCTTCGCCGGTACGTACTCCCACTCGCTCCAGCAGACGCTGTACGCGATGGGCGCCCGCGTCATCGACCACCACCCCGAGATCGACGAGATACGCCTCTCCCTCCCCAACAAACACCACTTCCTCGTGGACCTGGAGCCCTTCGGCCTCAAGAACAACCACGAGGTGTACTACGCGGCCGACCGCCCCTACGGCCTCATCGAGGCCACCGTCCTGCGCGAGGGCGCGGAACCCGGCATCCCGGTGGACCTGACCCGCCTCTGACCCCCACCGCCGAAGGGCAATCCCGTGACAGCACCGCCGACCCGCATCGTCATCGAGAACTGCGCCCTCGCGACCGTCGACGCGCACGACACCGAACACGCCTCCGGCCACCTCGTCGTCGCGGACAACAGGATCGAGTCCGCCGGCCCCGGTCCCGCCCCCGAGGGGCTCACCGGCGTCGTCCGCCGGGTGGACGGCACCGGCCACCTGGCCACCCCCGGGCTGGTCAACACCCACCACCACTTCTACCAGTGGCTCACCCGCGGCCTCGCCCAGGACGCCGTTCTCTTCGACTGGCTCACCGCCCTCTACCCGGTGTGGGCGCGCATCGACGAGCCGATGGTGTACGAGGCGGCCCGCGCGTCCCTCGCCATGATGGTGCGCGGCGGCGTCACCACCGCCATGGACCACCACTATGTCTTCCCGCGCGGCAGCGGCGACCTGCTCGGCGCCGAGATCCGCGCCGCCCGCGAACTGGGCGTGCGCTTCCACCCGACGCGCGGGTCGATGGACCTCGGCGAGTCCGCGGGCGGGCTGCCGCCCGACTTCGCCGTGGAGACCACGGACGCCGCGCTCGCCGCCACCGAGGAGGCGATCGACACCCACCACGACGCGTCGCCCGGCTCCATGCTGCGCGTCGGCGTCGCGCCCTGCTCCCCCTTCTCCGTCTCCACCGACCTGCTGCGCGAGGCCGCCGTGCTGGCGCGCCGCAAGGGCGTCCGGCTGCACACGCACGGCTCGGAGACCGTGGAGGAGGAGCGGTTCTGCAAGGAGCGGTTCGGAATGGGCCCGACCGACTACCTGGACTCCACCGGCTGGCTCGGCGACGACGTGTGGATGGCCCACTGCGTCCACATGAACGACGCCGACATCGCCGCCTTCGCCCGCACCGGCACCGGCGTCGCCCACTGCCCGTCCTCCAACGCCCGCCTGGCCGCCGGCATCGCGCCCGTCCCCGCCCTGCTCGCGGCGGACGTCCCCGTCGGCCTCGGCGTGGACGGTACCGCCTCCAACGAGTCCGGCGAACTCCACACCGAGCTGCGCAACAGCCTGCTCATCCACCGACTCGCGGGCGGAGCCGATGCATTGACGGTCCGTCAGGTCCTGCGGATGGGGACGTACGGCGGCGCGCGGGTCCTCGGCCGGGCGGACGACCTGGGGTCGCTGGAGCCGGGCAAGCTCGCCGACGTGGTGCTGTGGCGGCTCGACGGGCTCGGCCACTCGACCATCGCCGACCCGGTGGCCGCCCTCGTCCTCGGCCCGCCCGCGCCGGTCCGGCTCTCGCTGGTCAACGGACGGGTGGTCGTCGAGGACGGGCGGCTGGTCACCGCCGACGAGGAGGACATCGCCCGGAGCGCCCGCGCCGAGGCCCGGCGCCTGGCCCGGATCGCCGACGGCGACCGATGACGGCCCCGGCCGAGGGGGACGGCCCCCGGCCGGGGTCCACGGGGTTCCGAAGAGCCCGACGAGTCCGACGTGTCCGACGCGGCAGTGCACCGGCCGACAGGAGGCCCCGTGACAGCACTCCCCACCCCACCCGCGGACCAGCCCGACGCGGACCGGCCCGCCCCCGCCGACGCCACCGGTGAACCGGCCCGCGACAAGACCCCACCGCCCCGGACCACCGGATCCGGGCAGCGGCACCCCGTCGACGAGGTCCCGCCGGCCGGGCGGCTGGTGGCCGGCGGACTCCAGCACGTCGCCGCCAGTTACGCGGGAGTGGTCGCCCCGCCGCTGGTGATCGGCGCCGCGGTGGGGCTGTCCACCGCGCAGACCACCTTCCTGGTGGGTGCCGCCCTCTTCACGGCCGGGATCGCCACCCTCCTCCAGACCATCGGCTTCTGGAAGGTCGGCGCCCGGATGCCCTTCGTGAACGGCGTCTCCTTCGCGGGCGTCGCGCCCGTGCTGGCCCTCGCCGACGGCCAGGCGGACAAGAGGGACGCCCTGCCCGTGGTGTTCGGGGCCGTCATGGTGGCGGGGGCGCTCGGCTTCCTCCTGGCGCCGTACTTCTGCCGGCTCGTCCGGTTCTTCCCGCCGGTCGTGAGCGGGACGGTCATCACGCTCATCGGCCTCACCCTGCTCCCGGTCGCGTTCGGCTGGATCCAGGGCGGCCACCCGGAGCGGCCCGCGACCGGGACCGGACTCTGGCTGGCCGGGGCGACCCTCGTGGCCGTCCTGGTGCTGCGGCGGGTGCTCCGCGGGTTCCTCCAGCAGATCGCGATCCTGCTCGGCATGGTCGTCGGCACCCTGCTGGCCGTCCCCGCGGGGGCCGTGGACACGTCCGCCACCCGGCACGCCGCCCTCGTCGGCTTCCCCGAGCCCTTCCACTTCGGGACCCCGCACATCCAGCTCTCGGCCGTGGTGAGCATGTGCATCCTGATGCTCGTCTGTATGACCGAGAGCACCGCGGACATGCTCGCCCTCGGTGAGATCGTCGGACGTCCGGCGGACGAGAAGGTCATCGCGGGCGGGCTGCGGGCGGACACGCTCGGCAGCGCGGTCTCCCCGGTGTTCAACGGCTTCGCCAACAGCGCGTTCGCGCAGAACATCGGGCTGGTCGCCATCACGGGCGTCCGCAGCCGCTTCACCGTCGCCGCCTGCGGGCTGATGTTCGTCGGGCTCGGGCTGAGCCCCGCCTTCGCCTCGCTGATCGCCCTGGTGCCGCAGCCGGTGCTCGGCGGCGCCGGCCTCGTGCTGTTCGGGACGGTCGCGGCCAGCGGCGTCGGCGTCCTGCTCAAGGCCGGTCTCGACCGGGGCGACAACCTGCTGATCGCCGCCGTTTCGCTTGGCATGGGCATGATCCCTGTCGTCTCCAGGACGTTCTACGCCGGCGACACCGTCCCCGAGACCGTCAAGACCGTCCTGAACTCCGGCGTCAGCGCCGGATGTCTGACGGCCGTCCTGCTCAACCTCGCCTTCCACCACCTGGGCCGCGGCGGAGGGAATGCCGGGCCGCCCCGCGTGGCGGAAGGGGAAAAACCAATGATCTAGTGATAATCGGGGCAAACCGGCTGCACTGTCGTGCGGAGAGGGGCCCCCATGGACCGGCGCACGGACGACGACGCCGACGGGCAGCCCACCGGGGCCGAGGGAGACGGGGCCGACGGCAAACGGGGGTTCGTCTTCCCCAGCGCGCTCACCGTGCTGGCCGCCGTGACGATCGTCGTCTGGGCCCTCGCCTTCGTCATCCCCGCCGGCACCTACCGGCGCACCGAGGACGGCACCCCCGTCCAGGGCACCTACCACCGCGACGCCGCGCCCGGCGACTTCGTCCACCGGCTGGGCGAACTGTTCCTCGCCCCGGTCAACGGCCTCTACGGGGTGCGGGACCCCCGGACCGGCCAGGTGGCGGCCGACGCGACCGGCGTCCTCTACGGCAGCGCCGCCGTCTTCCTGTTCGTCCTCGCCATCGGCGCGTTCATCACCGTCGTCTTCGCCACCGGCGCCCTCGACCGCGGCATCGAACGCCTCGCCCACCGGCTGCGCGCCCGCGGCGCGCTGCTGATCGCGGGCATCATGGCCGTCTTCTCGCTGCTGGGCACGGTGGAGGGCTTCGCCGAGGAGACGCTGGGCTTCTACGGACTGATCGTGCCCCTGATGCTCGCCCTCGGGTACGACCGCATGGTCGCCACCGGCGCGATCATCCTCGGGGCCGGTGTCGGCGTGCTCGCCTCCACCGTCAACCCCTTCGCCACGGGCGTGGCCTCGTCCGCCGCCGACGTCTCGCTCGGCGACGGGATCGCGCTGCGCTTCGCGATGTGGGTCGTCCTCACCGGCGTCACCATCGGCTACGTCCTCTGGTACGCCCACCGGGTGCGCGCCCGTCCGGAGCGCTCCCTCGTCGGCTTCCTGCCCGGTGACCGGGAGCTGGCCGCCGCGTCCGAGGAGCCGCCCTCGCTCACCGGGCTGCACCGGACCGTGCTCGTCGTCGTCACCCTCGTCTTCGCCTTTATGATCTTCTCGGTGATCCCCTGGTCGAGCGCGCTCACCGGCCGGGCGGACGCCGAGCCCTACGGCTGGGAACTGAACTGGTCCTTCGCCCAGTTGGCCGCCCTCTTCATCACGGCCGCGCTGCTCGTGGGGATCGTCGCCCGCCTCGGGGAGCAGCGGCTGAGCGCGGTGATCGTCCAGGGCGCGGCCGACTTCATCGCGCCGGCGCTGACGATCGTCCTCGCCCGCGGGGTCACGGTCATCATGAACAACGCCCGTATCACGGACACCGTGCTGCACTCCATCGAGAGCGCCGTCTCCGGCACGGCCGCGTCCCTCTTCGGCATCATGGTCTTCGTCGTCAACCTCCCCCTCGCCTTCCTCATCCCCTCCACCTCCGGCCACGCCACCCTCGCCATGCCCATCCTCGCCCCGCTCGCCGATTTCGCCGGCGTCTCCCGGGCGGTGGTGGTGACGGCGTGGCAGGCGGCGAGCGGGTGGATGAACCTGTGGGTGCCGACGACGGCCGTGGTGGTCGGCGGGGTCTCGCTGGCGAAGGTGGGCTACGACCGGTACCTGCGCTTCGTCTGGCCGCTGCTGGCCGTCCTGGCGGTGCTGATCTGCGGGTTCGTGGCGTTCGGGGCGGTGGCGACGTAGTTTCTCCGGGCGGCCGTCATAGGAAGGCCCGGCTGTTACATGGAGACCCTGGCGTACTCGTGGAGGGCGTCGCGGACGAACGCGGCGCCCTCCGGGCTCCCGTAGGTGGTGGCGAAGCACGGGTCCTCGACGTACATGTCGCCCAGCCCGCACACGAGTTGGACGGACCGCTCATGGTCCCCTTCAGCCACCGGGGTGCCCGGGATCCCGCCGAGCCACTCCACATGCCGGGCGGCCAGCGCCTGCGCGCGCTCCGACTCCGGGGACACGCCGTCCTTCCAGGCCGCGGTCCACGCGGTGACCAGCGCGTCGGTGTCCCGCTTCCACGCGATCCGCTGCTGCAGGTTCTTCCCGTGCCACCAGTCGTTGCTCTGCCGGAACGCGTGCTCGCCCCAGCGTCCGACGACCTCGTCCCGGTAGCTGTCGTTGAACCCCTCCAGCATCACCTTCATGGAGGGGTCGCTCCCGGAGCGCCGGGCGTCGAGGGTGTGCCGGGCCGCCTGGATCCGTCGGTCCAGGCGGTCGCGCTCGGCTTCGAGGAGCCCGATGTGCTCGCCGAGGGCACCCTCCTCGTCCCGCTCCCGGTCCAGGACGTCCACGATGACGGGCAGGGCGAGGCCGAGGTCCCGCAGCAGGAGGATGCGCTGGAGGCGGGCCACCGCGTCCGCGTCGTAGTACCGGTAGCCGTTGTGGCCGGTCCTGGAGGGAGGCAGGAGCCCGATGTCGTCGTAGTGACGCAGGGTGCGGGTGGTCACACCCGCCTTCCGTGCCACCTGCTGGATGGTCCACTCCATCGAATCCTGCCCGCTCTCCGAGAACGACGTACGCCCTCCGATCCTCTCCCGGATCCGTTTCCCGGCGCGGTCCGGCCCCTCCTGGGCCCGGCCCGGAACTCCCCGGCCGTCCCGGTAGCGATCAGTCGAGCAGCCCGTACGCGGGGAGGGTGAGGAACTCGACGTAGTCGTCGTCGAGGGCGAGCCTCAGCAGCAGGTCGTGGGCCTCCTGCCAGCGGCCGGACGCGAACTCCGCGTCCCCCTTCTCCTCGCGCAGGGCGGCGAGTTCGGCGGCCGCCACCTCGCGGACGAGGTCGGGCGTCGCCTTGCCGCCGCCCTCCAGGTCGACTCCGGTGTGCACCCACTGCCAGATCTGCGACCGGGATATCTCGGCCGTGGCCGCGTCCTCCATGAGGTTGAAGATGGCCACCGCGCCCAGCCCCCGCAGCCATGCCTCGATGTAGCGGACGCCGACCTGGACGGCGTTGCGCAGGCCTTCGAAGGTCGGCCGGGCCTCCACGGTGTCGAGCGCGATGAGCTGGTCGGCGGTCACCCGGACGTCCTCGCGCAACCGGTGCTTCTGGTGGGGGCGTTCGCCGAGCACGGCGTCGAAGGCGGTACGGGCGACGGGCACCAGGTCGGGGTGGGCGACCCAGGAGCCGTCGAAGCCGTCGCCCGCCTCGCGCTCCTTGTCGGCCCGGACCTTGCGCAGGGCGGCCTCGTTGACCTCGGGGTCGCGGCGGGACGGGATGAAGGCCGCCATGCCGCCGATCGCGTGGGCGCCGCGCTTGTGGCAGGTGCGGACGAGGAGTTCGGTGTAGGCGCGCATGAAGGGCACGGTCATGGTGACCGCGTTGCGGTCGGGCAGGACGAACTTCTCGCCGGAGTCGCGGAAGGTCTTGATGAGCGAGAAGAGGTAGTCCCAGCGGCCCGCGTTGAGGCCGGAGGCGTGGTCCCGCAGCTCGTACAGGATCTCCTCCATCTCGTAGGCCGCGGTGATCGTCTCGATCAGGACGGTGGCCCGGACGGTGCCGTGCAGCAGACCCAGGTACTCCTGGGCGAAGACGAACACGTCGTTCCACAGCCGGGCTTCGAGGTGCGACTCGGTCTTCGGCAGGTAGAAGAACGGCCCCTTGCCCCGTTCCGCGAGGCGGCGCGCGTTGTGGAAGAAGAAGAGGCCGAAGTCGACGAGGGCGCCGGGGACGGGCCGGCCGGCGGCGGTGAGGTGACGCTCGTCGAGGTGCCAGCCGCGCGGGCGGACGACGACGGTCGCCAGCTCCCCGTCGGGGCGCAGGGCGTAGGTCTTGCCCTCGGGGCTGGTGAAGTCGATGCGGCGCTCGAAGGCGTCGATGAGGTTCGCCTGGCCCTGGACGACGTTCTGCCAGGTGGGGGCGGAGGCGTCCTCGAAGTCGGCGAGCCACACCCGGGCGCCGGAGTTGAGGGCGTTGACCGTCATCTTGCGGTCGGTCGGCCCGGTGATCTCCACCCGGCGGTCCTCCAGCGCGGCCGGGGCGGGGGCCACCCGCCAGGTGGGGTCGGCGCGGACGTGGGCGGTCTCGGGGAGGAAGTCCGGGGTGCCGGTGCGGGCGAGCACGGCGCGCCGCTCGGCGCGGCGGGCCAGCAGTTCGTCGCGGCGGGGGGTGAACCGTTTGTGCAGGGCGGCGACGAACTCCAGTGCCGGGCCGGTCAGGACCTCCTCCCGGCGCGGCACGCTCGGGGTGCCGGCGACGGTCAACGGGGTCGGCCTTGATGCGGGCATGGGCTGTCACTCCTCGCAGGGCTGTTCGGGGGGTGGGGTGCGGAGTCCGGGCGGTGGGACGGGGCAGTGGCACGGAGTGCCGGGAAGTGCACCCGGCGGTGTTCGGGAGGGTAGTTTTCGTATGACGGAAGTTCAATACCGCAGGTGTTTTCCGGCCGGTGCGCGGGCGGCCGCGGCAGAGGCGGTGGAAGCGGCGGAAGTGGCGCGGAGTGCCACCCGGAGCGCCCGGGCGGCGTCAGGCGAGGAGCGCGAGGTCGTCCGGGGTGTCGACGTCGTCGGGCGCGGCGATGTCCGCGCACTCGACGAGCCGGACGGCGTCCGCGTGCGCCCGGAGGTAGGCCCGCGCGCCCCGGTCCCCGGTGGCCTCCCGGGCCACGCCCGCCCAGTGCTCCCGGGCCAGCAGCACCGGGTGGCCGCGCCGGCCCCCGTAGGCCGCCGCCACCAGGCCCGCCCCGGCCCGGTGCGCGGCCACCACCCGGGCCACGGCGGCCGCGCCGATCCGCGGCTGGTCCACGAGCGTCACCACCACCGCGGACACCACCACCGCGGACACCACCACCGCGGACACCTCGGCCCCGGACACCTCGGCCCCGGACACCTCGGCCCCGGCGAGCGAGGCCAGCCCCGCGCGGAGCGAGGACCCCATGCCCCCGGCCCACCCCGGGTTCTCCACGACGACGCACGCCGATCCGTCGAGCCGGGCCCTGACGTCCGCGGCGGCCGCGCCCGTCACCACGTGCACGGGTCCGCACCCGCCCGCGGCGAGCGCGGCGGCGGCGTGCTCCACGAGGGTGCGCCCCCGGTGTTCCAGCAGCGCCTTGGGCCGCCCGCCGAGCCGCCGGCCGCCGCCGCCCGCGAGCAGCAGCCCGGCGACGGGCGATGCTCCCCCGTATGTCGTATTCGTGTCCCTCGTCAGCGCCATGTCTCATTGCATAGCGCAATCGTGGCAGCGTGTGCGCCATACGTCTGTTCGTCACTCGCCAGAGAAGATGCGGCCTGAATTTCGCTTTCCGTGTGGCGCGGCACACGGAAAGTGGCGTTAACTGATCCGCGCGTGGGCGTGGGCAGGGGGAGAGTCATGGCGGAAGGCGCCGTAGTGGTGGAACAGGAGCTGACGGGCCGTCCTGGTGAGCGGGATCCGAGGGTGGACGAGCTGAGCGCGGCCGTCGCCCGGCTGCGGCGGGCCCTGGCTGCGCATCCCGCCCGGTTACCCGACCGCGACGCCGCCGAGGACGAACTCGCCGCGCTCGACGCGATGGCCCGCGCGGGCGGCCCCGAGATCTCCCGGCTGCGCAGCTCCCTGCTGCTCGTCGCCGGCGCCGTCGGCTCGGTCAGCGCCCTGGCCCCGGCCCTCGGCGAGGTGCGCGAGGCGGTCGAGCGGTTCGCCGGGCGGCTGGCCGGTGAGCAGGGTGAGTTCGGGGAGCACGGCGACTTCGGCGAGCATGCGGCCGCGCATCCCGCCCGGCCGGAGCGCAGGGGCTGACCGGCCCACGACAGGACTCCTGGCGTCAGGACGGCGTCAGGAACGGCGTCAGGAACGGCATCAGGCCGGCATCAGGACGGCGTCGTGCTCGCGAGGGCGGCCGACAGCTCGGCCGCGATCTGCTTCAGCAGCGGAACGATCCGCTCCGTGGACTCCTCCGTGACCCGCCCCGCCGGACCGGAGATGGAGATGGCCGCCGCCGTGGGGGAGCCCGGCACCGGCACCGCCAGGCAGCGGACCCCGATCTCCTGCTCGTTGTCGTCCACCGCGTAGCCGGTCTCCCGGACCCGCGCCAGCGCGTCGACGAACACCTCGGGCGCGGTGATGGTCTTCTCGGTCGCGGCGGGCATGCCCGTCCGGCCCAGGATCGCGCGTACCTCGTCGTCCGGCGCCTGCGCGAGCAGGGCCTTGCCGACGCCGGTGGTGTGCGGCAGGACCCGCCGGCCCACCTCGGTGAACATCCGCACGGAGTGGCGCGAGGGCACCTGGGCGACGTAGACGACCTCGTCGCCGTCGAGCAGGGCCATGTTCGCCGTCTCGCCGGTCTCGTCCACCAGGCGGGTGAGGTACGGGCGGGCCCAGGTGCCCAGCAGCCGGGCGGAGCTCTCGCCGAGCCGGATCAGCCGGGGGCCGAGCGCGTAGCGGCGGTTGGGCTGCTGGCGGACGTAGCCGCTGGCGACCAGGGTGCGCATCAGCCGGTGGATGGTGGGCAGCGGCAGCCCGCTGCTGGTGGCCAGCTCGCTCAGGCCCACCTCGCCGCCGGCGTCGGCCATGCGCTCCAGCAGGTCGAAGGCGCGTTCGAGGGACTGGACGCCCCCGGTGGCGGACGGGGTTCTGGGCTCGGCGGACGAGGGCACTGGTCGCGGTCCTTCCGGGGGGTGGGGTGGGAGCAGCCTACCGGGCCGTGGCGAGTGGCTCACGCTCGGTTCTGGTGCACGAAACCGCTCTCCCGGTATCCGAAAAGAGGCATGTGGGGGGAGTGGTGGCGGCCCGGGGGTTGACGGGCCTCCGGCGGGAATGGAGACTGCGGGCCATCGCTGTTCAACAGAACGTTGAAATCCGCCTGTTGACCCTCAGGGGGGCGTCGTGTCCGACCGGCAGCTGGTGGTGCGCTCACGACGTGTCGTGACGCCCGAGGGCATCCGCCCCGCTTCCGTCGCCGTCGAGGACGGCCGCATCACCGCCGTCCGGGACCACACCGCGGCGCCCGGCCCCGGCGTCCGGGTCGAGGACCTCGGCGACGACGTGCTGCTCCCCGGCCTGGTCGACACCCACGTGCACGTCAACGACCCGGGCCGCACGGAGTGGGAGGGATTCCGCACCGCCACCCGCGCCGCGGCGGCCGGCGGCATCACCACCCTCGTCGACATGCCGCTCAACAGCGTCCCGCCCACCACCACCGTCGGCCACCTGCGCGTCAAGCGGGAGACGGCCCGCCCGGCCGCCCACGTCGACGTCGGCTTCTGGGGCGGGGCGCTGCCGGACAACCGGGCGGACCTGCGCCCGCTCCACGACGCCGGGGTGTTCGGCTTCAAGGCGTTCCTCTCGCCGTCCGGCGTCGACGAGTTCCCGCACCTGGACGCCGGGGACCTGGAGACGGTCGCCGCCGCGCTCGCCGCCTTCGACGGCCTGCTGATCGTCCACGCCGAGGACCCCCACCGGCTGGACCGCGCGCCCCGCCCCGACGGGCGCCGGTACGCCGGCTTCCTCGCCTCCCGCCCGCGCGACGCCGAGAACGAGGCGGTGGCACGGCTCGTCGAGGTCGCCCGGCGGCACGGCACCCGGGTCCACGTCCTGCACCTGTCCTCCGCCGACGCGCTCGGCACGCTCGACGCGGCCCGGGCGGCCGGCGTGCGGATCACCGCCGAGACCTGCCCGCACTTCCTCACCCTCACGGCGGAGGAAGTCCCGGACGGCGCCACCGAGTTCAAGTGCTGCCCGCCCATCAGGGAGGCCGCCAACCAGGACGCGCTGTGGGCCGGGCTGGCCGCCGGGACCGTCCAGTGCGTGGTCTCCGACCACTCCCCGTGCACCGCCGACCTCAAGGTCCCCGACTTCGGCAGGGCCTGGGGCGGCATCTCCTCCCTCCAGCTCGGCCTGCCCGCCGTCTGGACCGAGGCCAGGCGCCGCGGCCACACCCTGCACGACGTGGCCCGCTGGATGGCCACCGCCCCCGCCGCCCTCGCCGGCCTCACCGCCAAGGGCGCCATCGAGGCCGGCCGGGACGCGGACTTCGCGGTCCTCGCCCCCGACGAGACGTTCACCGTCGACCCGGCCGCGCTCCAGCACCGCAACCCGGTCACCGCCTACGCGGGACGCACCCTGCGCGGCGTCGTCCGGTCCACCTGGCTGCGCGGCCGCAGGATCCACCACCGCGGCGCCCTCACCGAACCCACCGGCCGACTCCTGGAGCGCGTATGACCCCGAGCGGTATACCCACCGCCGTCACCGCCACCTCGTCGTTCACCAGCACCCCGCCGTTCACCGCCGTCACCTCCTTCACCGGCCCCGCGAGCCCCTACCCCGGCGGCGACCCGTACGCCGACTACCGCACCGCCGACCTCCCGTTCGGCCACCTCCCCGACCTCGCCGACCGCCGGCTCGGCGGCGCCGTGACCGCCGCCAACGACGAGTTCTTCGCCGAGCGCGAGAACCTGCTCGTCCCCGGGCCCGCCCGGTTCTACCCGGAGCGCTTCGGCCACAAGGGCAAGATCATGGACGGCTGGGAGACCCGCCGCCGCCGCGGGCCGTCCGCCGCGCACCCGTACCCCGCGGACGACGACCACGACTGGGCGCTCGTCCGGCTCGGCGCCCCCGGCGTCGTCCACGGCCTCGTCGTCGACACCGCCCACTTCCGCGGCAACCACCCGCGGGCCGTGAGCGTCGAGGCGGCCGCCCTGCCCGGGACGCCGTCCCCGGAGGAGCTGCTGGCGGACGACGTGGAGTGGACGGTCCTCGTCCCGCGCACCCCCGTCGGCGGCCACGCCGCCAACGCCTTCGCCGTCCACCGCGCCCGGCGCTTCACCCACCTGCGCCTCAACCAGCACCCCGACGGCGGCATCGCCCGGCTGCGCGTCCACGGCGAGCCCGTGCCCGACCCGGCCTGGCTCGCCGCGCTCGGCACCGTGGACGTGGCGGCGCTGGAGAACGGCGGCCTGGTCGAGGACGCCTCCGACCGCTTCTACTCCTCCCCGCTGGGCACCATCCTGCCGGGCCGCTCACGGCGGATGGACGACGGCTGGGAGACCCGCCGCCGCCGCGACCGCGGTCACGACTGGGTGCGCTACCGGCTGGCCGGACAGTCGCTCCTGCGTGCCGTCGAGATCGACACCGCCTGCCTCAAGGGCAACGCGGCGGGCTGGGCGTCACTCTCGGCACGCGACGCGGAGGGCGACGGCGGATGGACCGAGATCCTGCCGCGCACACGCCTCCAGCCCGACTCCGTCCACCGGTTCCCGCTGGGCGGGGGCGGGGTGGTCGCCACGCACCTGCGCCTCGACGTCCACCCGGACGGCGGGATCGCCCGGCTGAGGGCCCACGGCGCGCTCACGGAGGCGGGGACGAAGGCGCTGGAGGCCCGGGGGAGATGAGGTACGGCTCCGGGGGAAGGCCTCAGCCCTCCGGCAGGGAGTTCCAGAACATCGTCTCGTAGCCCTGCAACAGCCGCCCGTACCGGTGCGCCAGCCGCTCCGTGAGCACCCCGTCCGCCAGCCCGGCCGCCACCGCGGCCAGCGCCCGCTCGGCGGCGTCCGGATCGGGCCGGGCGAAGAAGTCGAAGAAACCGCACGCCGTGTCGTCGAACCCGTAGTGCGTGCGCAGCGCCCGGCCCACCGTGGTGCAGTAGCCGCCCCACGCCGCGAAGTTGACGGTCACGGCCACCACCACGTCCACCGGCTCGGCCTGGAGCGCCAGCCAGGCCGTGTACGCGGGGTACGCCTGGCCGCCGGGCGTCGGCTCGTACGCCCCGACCGCACGCTCGTCCAGCCCGCAGGCCGCCGCGAGCGGGCCGAGCAGCTCCAGCGCGGTGGTCTCGCCCCGCGCGAGCGGGTCGAAGAACGCCGCCACCGCCGGACGGGCGGCCGACCGCTCCGCCAGGTGCCGGTAGCTGCGCCGGTCGGAGGCGATGACGTGGTGCTGCTCCAGGGCGAAGGCGGCGATCGCCGAGCGCGGGGCCGCGCCGGTCGCGATCAGGGGGACGAGCCGGTTCGCGCCCGTGTCCGGGGCGAGTTCCCGCACCGCGTCCGTCAGGACGTCCTGCGCCGTGCGCGCCATCGTTCCGCCTTCCCGGGCGGCGAGCCCAAGGTGCAGGGACGGGGCGCTCAGGATACCGGCGGACGCCGGTGGAACCGGGGCCCACGTGCCGGGTGGCGGTCTACTTGCCGATGTAGAAGAGGAGGAAGAAGAAGGCGGAGATGAAGTGGACGGCGACGAGGTAAATGAAGACCCGGACCTTCATGCCCATCGGGGCGCGGTCCTCCACCTCGGCCTTGCCGGCTCCGGCACCGGCCCCGATCCCGGCCCCGGCCGCGTGGACGACGGGACCCGCCGTGACCTCCGGCCCGTTGGCGGCCTCCTCCGGGGCGGGGGCGGTCCCGGTGGTGGCCGTCTCGCTGTGGTCCGCCGCCTGGCGGTGCACGGTGTCAGTCATGGTGTCCCCTCCGGGTCGGTCCGGCGTCGCCGAGGCACAGCCCGGCCGCGCCGCTCTGCATCAGCGTGTGCATGAACAGCAGGTCCACCCCGCCGTGGGAGGCGGCCGCGATGCGGTGCGGGGTGAGGGAGTCGAAGTGGGCCGCGTCGCCGGGGCCGAGCATGTGCGTCGTCCCGCCGAGCGCCAGCCGGAGCCGGCCCCCGGTGACGTACAGCCACTCCTCGCCCGGGTGCACCCGCACCAGTTCCTCCTGGCCCGCCGCGTCCTGGCCGTGCGGCACGTGCAGCCGCAGGGCCTGCATGGCGCGGCCCGAGCCGCCGGCCCGCCAGTACGTCCAGCCGCCCGCCCGCTGCGCCTCCATCCGGTCCGCGCGCACGATCGGGTCCGCCGTCTGGGGCACTTCCCCGAGGAGGTCGGATACCGTCGTTCCGTAGGTGCGCGCGAGGGCCAGCAGCATGGGCAGCGACGGCGTACGGCGTCCGGTCTCCAGCCGGGACAGATGCGCGGGCGACAGCCCGGCCCGGGCCGCCGCGACCTCCAGCGTCAGCGCGCTGCGGGTCCTGAGCGCGCGCAACTGCGGGGCGACGGCGGGGAGATCCTCGGTCGCGGGGTCTTCCGTTCCGGTCTGTGGGCTCATGTTCCCGGTATAGCCCTGCCGTGCCTCAAAGGCAAAACTCTTTGCCTCCCAGGCAATACGCGGAGTCGGTGAACGGTGGGGGAACATCGCGTGTTTGTCGTTGACATGACATGTGCTACGCGCGTCATGCTGGGCGCATGAACATCCCCCACCGTTTCGCGCGCGTCGGCGCGCTCGCCGTTCTGGCCTCCTCCCTCCTCGTCGGCACCCCCACCGTCGCCACCGCCGCCGCCCCCTCGGCGGACGGAGGAACCGTGTCCGTCGCCGTGCGGGGCGTCGGCCACATCTGTTACTCCGGGCTGCCCTCGCAGGCACACGACACCCTGGACCTGATCGAGGAGGGCGGCCCGTACCCGTACCCCAAGGACGGGACAGTCTTCAGTAACCGGGAGGGCGTCCTGCCGAAGCAGAGCAGCGGCTACTACCACGAGTACACGGTGATCACGCCCGGTTCGCCCGACCGGGGCGCCCGCCGGATCGTCGCCGGCAAGAAGAGCCGCGAGGACTACTACACCGCCGACCACTACCGGTCCTTCGCCCGCGTCGACTTCTCCTGCTGACCCCTCTCCTGACCGCCCCTTCGCCGGCCGGGTGCGCGTCGCCCCGGCCGGCCCGGCGTTGTTGGAACGATGGATTCCACTTCTGGGTGCCCGGTAGCAGGAGTTGACGGAGCGTCAGATACGGCGTGCAACAGTGCAGGTGCCGTCACGCCCGGCCGTGCCCCGGCGCACGCCTTCGCCTCGGCGGCGGGGTGCGCGGCGGGGGCGGATGTCAGTCCCTGCCGTTACCGTTCTTCTCGTTCCGCAGACGACGCACGCGTGACGTTCCACGCGTGACGAGAAGGGCGGCGAACTGTTGTGTATCGCTGGGAGATCACCCGGGCAGCGCTGGGGCAACGCGTCCTCGCCATGGTGCGCGGCGACAGCTACGACCAGGCGACGCTGACGTCGGGCACCCTGCTCGCGGCCGGACTCACCAGCCTGGAGATATCCCTCGCCACTCCCTTCGCCCTGGACGCCGTCGCCACCCTGGTCCGGGAGGTCGGTGACGAGGCGGTCATCGGCGCCGGCACGGTCCTGGACGCCGCCTCCGCCCGGCTGGCCGTCGAGGCGGGCGCCCGTTTCCTGAGCTCGCCTGCCCTCGACCCCGAGGTGCTGCGCACCGGCCACCGCCACGGCGTCCCGGTCTTCGTGGGCGTCTCGACCCCGGCCGAGATCGTCCGGGCGCTGGAACTGGGCGCCGACGCGCTCAGGCTCTTCCCTTCCTCCTGCCCCACCTGCCACCGCCCCGAGCGCATCCGGGAGATCCGCGCCGAGCTGCCGCAGGCGGCCCTGGTGCCGAGCGGGGGGATCGACGTCGACGCCGCTCCCGAGTGGATCGCCGCGGGGGCGGTCGCCTGCGGCATGGGCGCCGAACTGGCGGACGGGGACCGCGATTCGGTGGCGAAGCGGGTGGAGGAGCTGATCGGGCGGCTCGCGGAGGCGGATCGCGCGGGGGGAACGTAGCGCGGGCCTGTCCGGGCCGACGGGCACGGGCCTCCCCGGACCGACGCGCACGGGCCTCCGGTCCGGCGGTCGGTCGGTGTCTTGCCATGCACGGGCCCCGGTCGGTCGGCGTCTTGCCGTTGCCGGGCCCCGGTCGGTCGGCGTCCTGCCGTGGCCGGCCCCCGGTCGGTCGGTCGGCGCCTTGCCCTGCCCGGGGCCGCCGGTCGAGCGGTCAGCGCGGGGCCGCCGGTCAGGCGGTCAGCGCCCCGCCGAACTCCGCGAGCAGCAGCGCGGACGCCGCCAGGAGCAGGCCGCCCGCCCCGGCGAGCAGCAGCCGGAAGGCCCGGGTCGTCATCCGGCGCCGGGTGCGGGCCACGACCAGGGCGAGGAGCGCCTTGCTGCCGACGAGCAGGGCGTAGAAGCCGGCCAGGAAGCCGCCCGCGCCCCCGGGCCCGTCCCGCCACGCGTCGACGAGCAGCGGTGACCCCGTGGTCAGCCAGAACAGCCACGGGTGCGGGCTGAGGAGGTTGACCAGCACGCCCTGCCGGACGGTCCGACGGCCTTCGGCGGGCGCCCCGGCGTCGTCCGGGCGCGGGAGTTCGGCCGTGCGTGCCTCCCGCAGCGTCGAGCCGCCCAGCCACAGCAGGAAGAGGCCACCGGCGAGGCCGCCCGCGGCGACGGCCCGGTCCGGCAGGGCGGACAGCGCGGTCACCGACAGCACGATCACCGGCAGATCGGTGAGCACCGGCACGGCCGCCACCCGCAGGCCCACGCCCAGCCCACCGCGCAGAGTGCCGGACACCACCAGGGCCAGCAGCGGCCCCGGGCTGACACCCGCGCTCAGGCCCAGCGCCACACCGAGGGCCAGGACCTTCACCGGCGCTCCCCCTCCCGCGGGCACCGCGTCCCGCGCCGGGCCGATCCTCGCGCATCCGGGGCCCGTACGGCAGCCCGCGCGGACCGGCGCGGCCGCGCGACCGGGGGAGCGCTCAACGGCCGCGCGCGCCACGGCACCCCGCTCGCACGCACAGGTCACGACGCATATGTCCGGACAACCGGACCTCCGGACTTCCCGTCATCAGGTCCCCCGGCTACCCTCCCTCGGGTGGCAGAGCACCGATCCCTCCAGTTCACCCTGGACCGCAGCAGCCCCGTCCCGCTCTACTACCAGCTGGCCCAGCAGCTCGAAGCCGCCATCGAGCGGGGCGGACTCGCGCCCGGCAGCCTGCTCGGCAACGAGATCGAGCTCGCCGCACGGCTGGGGCTGTCCCGGCCGACCGTCCGCCAGGCGATCCAGTCGCTCGTCGACAAGGGTCTGCTGGTGCGGCGCCGGGGCGTCGGGACGCAGGTCGTGCACAGCCAGGTCAGACGGCCGCTGGAGCTGAGCAGCCTCTACGACGACCTGGAGGCGGCGGGCCAGCAGCCCGCCACCCGGCTGCTGGAGCTGGCCGCCGTGCCCGCCCCCGCGGCCGTCGCCGCCGCCCTCGGGGTGTCCGAGGGCGCCGATGTGGTCCGGCTGGAGCGGCTGCGGCTCGCGCACGGGGAGCCCGTCGCCCACCTGTGCAACCATCTGCCCGTCGGGCTGCTCGATCTCGACGGTGACGTCCTGGCCGGGACCGGGCTGTACCGTCTGATGCGCACCGCGGGCATCACCCTGCACAGCGCCCGGCAGACCATCGGCGCCCGGGCCGCGACGGCGGACGAGGCCGGCCGGCTGGCGGAGCCGGAGGGGGCGCCGCTGCTGACGATGGAGCGGACGACGTTCGACGACAGGGGACGGGCCGTGGAGTTCGGCTCCCACCTCTACCGCGCCTCCCGCTACTCCTTCGATTTCCAGCTGCTGGCCAGGCCGTGAGACGGTCGGGGACCGCTCGGTCGTCAGAATGTTCTGACAAAGTATTGACGTGGTGTGGCGCGCGCCACTAGAACACCTGAACACCGCACCGGGTGAAAGCCCCCGCGGTCGGCCGTGACGGATCGTGACGGATACTTGGGCGGTTGGGCTCGCGGGACCGGGGCCCGGCCGCACCGTGACAGACAGTGGAAGGGCAAGTCCTCGTGGCAAGGGTTCGGACAGGCGTACGTGCGGTGAGCGCCGTGCTGGCAGCGGTGCTCGGCGCCACACTGGCGGGGTGCAGCAGTACGGGCGGCAAGCGCGCCGAGGAGCGGGCCGCCAAGGCCGCCCAGGGCCGCAGCGCGGTCGACACGCCCCGGTGGACCTTCGCGATGGTCACCCACTCGGGCGATGGCGACACCTTCTGGGACATCGTGCAGAACGGTGCCAAGCAGGCGGCGGTCAAGGACAACATCAAGTTCCTCTACGCCCACGACGTGGAGGGGAACAAGCAGGCCCAGAGCGTCCAGGCCATGATCGACCAGAAGGTCGACGGTCTGATCGTCACCCTCGCCAAGCCGGACGCCATGAAGGACGTCGTGGAGAAGGCGAAGAAGGCCGGCATCCCGGTGATCACCGTGAACTCGGGCTCGGACAAGTCCAAGGAGTTCGGCGCCCTCACCCACATCGGGCAGGACGAGGTCGTCGCCGGCGAGGCCGTCGGCGAGCAGCTCAACGAGCGCGGGAGGAAGAAGGCCGTCTGTGTCCTGCACGAGCAGGGCAACATCGGCCACGAGCAGCGCTGCGAGGGCGTGAAGAAGTCCTTCAAGGGCGAGGTGGTGAACCTCTACGTCGAGGGCACCAATATGCCCGGCGTGCAGTCCTCCATCGAGGCCAAGCTCCAGTCCGACAAGGACGTCGACGCCGTCGTCACGCTCGGTGCCCCCTTCGCGCCGACCGCGGTGAAGGCCGCCGAACAGGCCGGCAGCAAGGCCGAGGTCGACACCTTCGACCTCAACGCCAAGGTCGCCGAGGCGCTCAAGGAGGGCTCGCTCGGGTTCGCCGTCGACCAGGACCCCTACCTCCAGGGCTACGAGGCCGTGGACCTGCTCTGGCTGTACCGCTACAACCGCGACATGCTCGGCGGCGGCCGTCCGGTCCTCACCGGCCCGCAGATCGTCACCAAGGACGACGCCAAGGTCCTGGCCGAGTACACCAAGCGGGGGACCCGATGAGCAGTACCGCCGCCACCGTCCCCGAGGCGGACCAAGGGCCGGCGCACCGGGGTTACCTGCGCCGTATGCTCGGCCGCCCCGAGCTGGGCGCGGTCGTCGGCGCCGCCGCCGTCTTCGTCTTCTTCGCGATCGTCGCCGACTCCTTCCTGGAGGCGTCCAGCCTCTCCACCGTGCTCTACGCGTCGTCGACCATCGGCATCATGGCCGTACCGGTGGCGCTGCTGATGATCGGCGGCGAGTTCGACCTGTCCGCCGGTGTGATGGTGACCAGCTCCGCGCTGATCTCCTCGATGTTCAGCTACCAGATGACGGCCAACGTCTGGGTCGGCGTCGGGGTGTCCCTGCTCGCCACCCTGGCGATCGGCTTCTTCAACGGCTTTGTGCTCACCCGCACCAAACTGCCCAGCTTCATCATCACGCTGGGTACGTTCCTGATGCTCACGGGCCTCAACCTCGGCTTCACCAAGCTCATCAGCGGCACCGTCTCCACCAAGACCATCGGGGACATGGAGGGCTTCGAGTCCGCCCGTGCCCTCTTCGCCTCGCACTTCACGGTGGGCGGCGTGGACCTCCAGGTCACCGTCCTGTGGTGGCTCGGCCTGGTCGCCGTGGCCACCTGGGTGCTGCTGCGCACCCGCGCCGGCAACTGGATCTTCGCGGTCGGCGGCGGCGTGGACGCGGCCCGCGCGGTCGGCGTGCCCGTCCGGCGCACCAAGATCGGCCTCTATATGGCGGTCGCCTTCTGCGCCTGGATCTCGGGCCAGCACCTGTTGATGTCGTACGACGTCGTCCAGTCCGGCGAGGGTGTCGGTAACGAGCTCCTCTACATCATCGCGGCCGTCATCGGCGGCTGTCTGATGACCGGCGGCTACGGCTCGGCCGTCGGGTCCGCGATCGGCGCGTTCATCTTCGGTATGACGAGCAAGGGCATCGTGTACGCGCAGTGGAACCCGGACTGGTTCAAGTTCTTCCTCGGCGCGATGCTCCTGCTGGCGACCCTGCTGAACGCCTGGGTACGGAAGCGCGCGGAGGCCAGTAAATGAGTGCTCTGGTCAGGCTGACCGACGTCAGCAAGTTCTACGGGAGCATCCGCGCCCTCGAAGGGGTCTCCCTGGAGGTGCACGCGGGGGAGATCACCTGTGTGCTGGGCGACAACGGGGCCGGCAAGTCCACCCTCATCAAGATCATCGCGGGGCTGCACCGGCACGACGCCGGCACCTTCGAGATCGAGGACGAGGAGGCGCGTCTCGGCTCGCCCCGGGAGGCCCTGGACCGGGGCATCGCCACGGTCTACCAGGACCTCGCCGTGGTGCCCCTGATGCCGGTGTGGCGCAACTTCTTCCTCGGCTCGGAGCCGACGAAGGGCCGGGGCCCGTTCAAGCGCCTCGACGTGGCCGCCATGCGGGAGACGACCCGGACCGAGCTGGCCCGGATGGGCATCGAGCTGCACGACGTCGACCAGCCCATCGGCACCCTCTCCGGCGGCCAGCGCCAGTGCGTGGCCATCGCCCGGGCGGTCCACTTCGGCGCCAAGGTCCTGGTGCTGGACGAGCCGACGGCCGCGCTCGGCGTCAAGCAGTCGGGCGTCGTCCTGAAGTACGTGGCCGCCGCGCGCGACGCGGGCCTCGGTGTGGTGCTGATCACCCACAACCCGCACCACGCGTACCTCGTCGGCGACCGGTTCGTGCTGCTCAAGCGGGGCGCGATGGCCGGCAGCCACGCCAAGGCCGACATCGCCCTGGACGAGCTCACCCGGCAGATGGCGGGCGGCAGTGAGCTGGAGCAGCTCAGCCACGAGCTGGAGCGCGCGCCCGTTCCGGACCTCGCGGCCAGGAAGCCCGACCCCGCGGTCGGGAAGCCGGACCTTGCGGTCGGGAAGTCCGGCTCCGCGGTCGAGACGCCCGGCCCTGCGGCCGGGAAGCCCGACCCCGCGGCCGGGAAGCCCGGCCCCACCGCCGGGACGGCGGACGGGGCCCGCGACGGGGACTCCTGATCATGACGCGGGGCCCGGCGCCGGGAGTGGTGCCGGGCCCCGCCGCCCGTTGTGCGGCGAACGCCCCCGGTGAGGCACAATCGGCGACGCGGGCAGCACCCGCACCGACCGCAAACCGCGAGGCCCCGGGCCTCCCCGAGCACCGCAGGGACGACGACCTCGTGCGAGCACGCCCCCGATCAGCCGCCGGAGCCCACCGAGGCACGGAGGTGTCGCGATGAGCATCTACCGCGAGCGGGTCTACCGGGGCTCCGCGCGGGCGACCGTCCTGCGCACCGCGGGATCGCGGGAACGGCGTTCGCACCTGACCGCGCCCCGCGTCCCCACCGTCGGCATCGACATCGGCGGCACCAAGGTGATGGCCGGGGTCGTCGACGCCGACGGCGCCATCCTGGAGAAGGTGCGCGCCGAGACCCCCGACAAGTCCAAGAGCCCCAAGGTCGTCGAGGACACCATCGTCGAGCTGGTCCTCGACCTCTCCGACCGGCACGACGTGCACGCCGTCGGCATCGGCGCGGCGGGCTGGGTGGACGCCGACCGCAACCGCATCCTGTTCGCCCCGCACCTCTCCTGGCGCAACGAGCCGCTGCGCGACCGGCTGGCGGGCCGGCTCGCCGTGCCCGTCATGGTCGACAACGACGCCAACACCGCCGCCTGGGCCGAGTGGCGCTTCGGCGCGGGCCGGGGCGAGGACCACCTGGTGATGATCACCCTCGGCACCGGGATCGGCGGCGCGATCCTGGAGGACGGGCAGGTCAAGCGCGGCAAGTTCGGGGTGGCCGGGGAGTTCGGGCATATGCAGGTCGTGCCCGGCGGCCACCGCTGCCCGTGCGGCAACCGCGGCTGCTGGGAGCAGTACAGCTCCGGCAACGCGCTGGTGCGCGAGGCCCGCGAGCTGGCCGCCGCGGAGTCCCCGGTGGCGTACGGGATCATCGACCGCGTCGGCGGCAACATCCCCGAGATCACCGGCCCGCTGATCACCGAGCTGGCCCGGAACGGCGACGCCATGTGCGTCGAGCTGCTCCAGGACATCGGCCAGTGGCTGGGCGTCGGCATCGCCAACCTGGCCGCCGCCCTCGACCCGTCCTGCTTCGTCATCGGCGGTGGCGTCAGCGCCGCCGACGACCTGCTGATCGGCCCCGCCCGGGACGCCTTCCGCCGCCATCTGACCGGCCGCGGCTACCGGCCCGAGGCCCGTATCGTCAAGGCCCAGCTCGGCCCCGAGGCCGGCATGGTCGGCGCCGCGGACTTGGCCCGGCTGGTCGCCCGCCGCTTCCGGCGCGCCAACCGGCGCCGCGTCGAACGGTACGAGCGGTACGCGCAGGCGGGCCGCGGGTGATCACCATGGAGCACACCGACCGCACGACGGACGCCCGGACGCCCGGGGAGGACGGCCCGGACGGCACCCGCGGGACCCGTCGCTGGCTCAAGCCCCTGATCGTCTTCCTGCTGATCGCGATCCCCGCCGGCTACCTCTACATCTCCGCGATGCAGAGCCGGAACGGCAACGGCGACAAGCAGGAGGAGGCCACCGTCACCGGGCTGGAGGAGGGCTGGCCCTCCCGGCTCCAGCGGCGCATCTACGAGGTGACGGTGCCGTCGGGCGCCGAGGACGTCGCCCATTTCGAGACCAACTCCTGGAAGTCCAGCTCGCTGTTCCTCCAGTTCACCACCACCCAGGAGAAGTTCGGCCAGTGGCTGGGCGACCACGGGATGAACTCCTCCGACCTGGAGGACGGTGACGTGACCATCGACGAGGAAGAGGCCGGCACGGTCGGCTGGGACTTCGACGGCAAGCACCGCTGGACGGGCACGGTCCGCGAGGAGGACAAGCCCAAGCCGAACCTGGAGGTGACCGCGAACCTCGACGACCCGCGGTACCCCCGGGTGTTCGTGGTCTCCACGACGACGCCCTGACGGTCCGGGGCGGCGCGGCGGGTTCGAGGCGGTGCGGCCGGTCCGAGGTGGCGCGGCCGGGACGACGCGTCGCCGGGGTCATCTCCGGGCCGCGGTGTCGGAGGGGAGTTCGGCGAAGCGGTCGCGATACGCGCTCGCGAAGCGGCCGAGGTGGGAGACGCCCCACCGGTAGGCGATCGTGCCGATGGGGTCGGTGGAGGCGAGGATGTCCGCACGGATCCGGTCGAGCCGCACGTTGCGGACGTAGGACAGGGGCGGGACGCCGAGCCGGTCGCGGAACGCCGAGCTGATGGTGCGGGGGCTGCACCGGGCGGCCTGAGCGATGTCACCGAGGCTGATGCGATCGGCGAGGTTCGCCTCGATGAACGCGAGGGCCGCGCGCACAGCACGCGGGTGGCAGGGTGGAGGACCGTCGCGCAGCCCGGCCGTGTGCGAGTGCGGCTGCGCCAGGAGCAGGGCGGTGACGATGGACCGCAGCTGGCCGCGCTGCACGTCCGGGCGCTGGAACAGGGGGTCTCCCGAGTCCAGTTGTTCGAGGAGGGAACGGACCAGCAGCCGCACCGCCCGGCCCTTGGCGGTGGCCAGGTCCAGGGCGAAGTCGAAACGTATGGGGGACAGCGGCGGTTGCCCGGTCAGCGCACAGAACTCCTGCTCGACCAGGGCGGCGTCGATGCGCAGCCCCAGGAACCGCGTCCCGCGGGCACGCACGGGCCGCAGTTCCTGGGAGTCCCCGGGGTTGACGACTCCCGCCGTCGACGCGTCCAGGGTCGTCCGCAGGCCGCCGAGCGCCGCCGAGATCGCGCCGGAGACACCGATGTTGACGAAGTAGGACCTGTGGCCGCCCTCGGCCGGGGCGACGCGCACATCGAGCGGCGAGGCGAAGTAGCCCACCGCGAAGTCCTGAGCGGCCACGCCGCGCAGCTCGTGATCGCCGCCGCACAGACCGTCCAGCGGCGAGGCGGCGACAGAACCACCGAAGAGCAGGGTGGCGGCGTTCAGCAGGTCGACGGGGTTCCGGGATCTGCTGATGAGGTGGGTGCGCAGCGGCTCCGGCACGGCGTTCGCCTCCCTCGGTGCGCCCGATCTGTGAGTCGCTCCGCGGACCCGCTCACATCGGTGGGGCGACGAACAGCCCCGGGTCCACGTCGTTGTGGGACTTGGCGGCGATGAACTCGTCCATCTCATCGGCCGTGCCCCACTCGTCCGCGTTGGCGGGGTCGCACAGATCATAGATGTGGGGGTGCCAGGTGTCCTCGTCCAGGATCTCCAGCTCGGTGGTGTACTCGACGGTGTTGCCGGCCCGGTCGAGGAAGTAGCTGAAGGAGTTGCCACCGGCACGGTGCCGCCCCGGCCCCCACAGCCGCTCGATGCCCATGCGCCGCATCCGGCCGGTGCCGCGCATGTACTCGTCGATTCCGCGCATCTCGAAGGAGGCGTGGTGGAAGGCCGCGTGCGGCCCGCGCACGATGCCGAAGCTGTGGTGGACGGTGTTGCACCGCAGAAACCAGATGATCTCGCCGCGGCCGCCGAGGCGCATGGTGTCCGAGAGGCGGAACCCCAGGTGTCTGATGTACCAGGCAACCGTGGCCTCGGGGGTGGGGGAGTTCATCAGGACATGGGAGAGGCGCACGGGGACCGGCTCGCGGGCCTCGATCCTGCGGTGCCGGCGCGCGGCGACATCGGCGGAGACCTCCACCACGCGGCCCTCGTTGTCGAAGAAACGGACCGCGTAGCCGCCCCCGGGCGTGTCCAGCGGTCTCGGTTCGTGGACCAGCCGCACCCCCTGCGCGATCAACTGTGCGGCCAGGGCGTCGATATCGCCGGCGCCGGCAGCGCCGAAGGCGATCAGATCGGTGCGTTTGCGGGCGTCCTCGCGCAGCCGCACCACATACTGCTCCGGGGAGCCCTCGGCCGCCAGGAACGAGACACCGGTGTCACCGGCCGTCTCCGTCAGCCCCCACAGCTCGGTGTAGAACCGACGCTGCTCGGCGAAGTTCGGCATGGCGATATCGATGTGCCGCAGGTGGGTGATCAGACTGCTGTTGCTCATGGTGAACTCCCTCGCCCAGTCGGTCTCTTCGCGCCGGACGGTCACGCGGGCCCGGCCATGAGCCGGTGACCGGAATCCGTGAGCCGATACGCTTCGCGATGGCGTCGCGCTTGTTCCAGGCGGGCGATCGCCACCGAGGTCTCCACGAGCGTTCGGCACCGCTGCCCGCGCCGCCTCACGAACGCCTCGATCCCCGCCCCGACCGACCTGTGCCGCCCGAGCTCTTCGGCCAGCACGAGCCCGTCCTCGATGGCCAGCGCCGCGCCGCCGGCCATCTGTGGTGCCGGCGCGTGCGCGGCGTCACCGATGACGACGCCGTTGCCCCGGCTCCAGGCGCCCTCCAGGAACGCGGTCAGCACCGGACGGCGCACCACCCACTCCGACGCGGACACCAGAGAGCGGATCTCCGCCACCCGGTCCGGGAAGGCTCCCAGCAGCCGCCGCAGACGCGGGACGAGCTCGGCCTCGGGCAGGACGCTCCGCTCCACTCCGTTCTCCGTCAGGAACACGTACGCCCGGCCGACCGAGACGGGCACGAGGCCGACCGTGCCGGCCTCCCCGGCGAACTGGTGGATCCCGGTGGCCCACCGCGGGCGGGGCACCAGAGCCCGCCAGACCATCTGCCCGTGATAGTCGAGCGAGGCACCGAGGCCCAGCAGGCTCCGGGTAGTTGAACGGATCCCGTCCGCACCCACCAACAGCGCCACCCGCCGGACCGTCCCGTCCGACAACCGCACGCGGACCAGCTCCCCCTCCTGGTCCACCGCCGTGATGGTCAGTCCCTGCCGCACGACCACGCCGCGCCGCTCGGCCTCCGCGCACAGGACGCGGTGCAGCACGGGGCGTGCCACGCCCGCCATCGACGGTCGCCGCGCACCGGCCAGGCGCGGCAGCCGGGTCTCGCCCGCGGGCTCGCCGTCCACGTCCACGTGCGTGATCACGCTCATGCCGTAGCCCGCGGCCAGACAGTCGTCCACGAGACCCAGCCCAGCCAGAGCACGCAGCGCAGGACCGGTCAGGCACAACCCCCAGCCCGAAGCCGCCCTCGACGAGTCGATCTCAGCGACCTCAACCTGCCATCCCGCGCCCGCCAGAGCAGCGGCCGCTGTCAGACCGGCAACGCCCGCGCCCACGACCACCGCCGTACGCGGACCGCGATAACTGTTCATGCCGCCTCCAGGACGCCTGATTTCCTCGGAACCGTAAGCTCCGTCGGCGCTCCGCCTCATCCGAATCAGGCGGCGGGTATCCGCTGCCCGCAATCGACTGCCTGTACCTGATCGGCGACTGCATCCGGTGGGAAGGCGTCGACGTCCCGCCCGTCCCGGCTCGGTCGCGGGCCACCGATCCGGGAGTGCCCGGTGTGCTTGGACGTACGGCCGACCGAGATCCGGAGCCGAACTCGGGACTCTGAGCGGTGGATTCGGCGCCGGTGTGCCGACGGCCCCTCCAGGGCGTCGGAGACCAGCTCGATCCACAGACGGCCGGCGGTGGCCCGGCCGGCCACCCGCCAGGAGACAAGGGACGTAGGTGATGTCGCCACACCAGCGGGTATTGAGAGCGGTCGGACCGGGAGAGAAGCCGCGCGCGACGAGGCCGGGCCGGGCACTGCCCGCAGACCGGAGACGGATGGTCCGGCGACACGGCGTTCGGCCGCACCTGACGCCCTCGCGCCGCAGGACGCCGTGGACCACGACGCCCGGAAGGTCTTCCACCTGGTCAGGCCCGTATAGTCATGCCCCCCGTCGTGGGAGCGGTGTGATACATGAGAGGGTCTGGCGGGTGAGTGAGACACCGGCGAACACCCTGCAATACCGCTCTGACGGGCCAGAGGACGCTCCCGTCCTGGTCCTGGGGCCCGCCTTGGGCACCACCTGGCATATGTGGGACCGGCAGGTACCGGAACTCACGCGCCACTGGCGCGTCCTCCGTTTCGACCTCCCCGGTCATGGCGGGGCACCCGCCCGGCCCGCTGTGACCGTTGGCGACCTCACCGACCGGCTGCTCGCCACCCTTGGGCAACTCGGCGTCGAGCACTTCGCCTACGCCGGATGCTGCATCGGCGGCGCGGTCGGCGCCGACCTGGCCCTGCGCCACCCGCACCGGCTCGGCTCCCTCGCCCTCATCGGGGCCGCCGCCCGCTTCGGGTCGGCCGACGGCTGGGGCGTACGAGCCTCCGAGGCCCGCTCGCACGGCCTCGACCCGGCGGCCAGGGCCGCGCCCGAGAACTGGTTCAGCCCCGGCTTCGCCGCGGCCCAGCCCGCCATAGTGGACTGGGCCGTTCATATGGTGCGCACGACCGACGTCCCCTGCTACTCCGCCGCCTGCGAGGCGCTGGCCGCCTTCGACGTCCGCTCCGGCCTGGACCGGGTGGGCGTGCCCACGCTCGTGCTCGTCGGCGCCGAGGACCCGGTCACTCCGCCCGCGGACGCCCGGGTGCTCGTCGCCGGCATCCACGACGCGCGGCTCGCGGTCGTCCCCGGTACCCGGCACCTCGCCCCGGTCGAGCAGCCCGCCGCCGTCACCGACCTGCTCGTACGCCACTTCACTGCCGACTGGCGGCTGCCGGGCACCCGGCCGCAGCGCGGCCCCGCCGCCGCCCCGGCCCCGCCGGCCGGCCCGCTGCCGACGGCAGCCGCG
>NZ_JABETO010000028.1 GCF_013055795.1 Streptomyces sp. I05A-00742 | reverse complement strand
GGAGATCGTGGCGCTGCTGAGCGAGGAGCCGCCGCGCGAGTACGGCGACGATCTGGCGGGCGCGTGGCGGGCCGCGCGCCGGGGCGGCGACGCGTACGGCACCCGCTGGCGGGCGGAGGCCCGGCGGCTGGAGTCCGCGCTGCGCGGGGCCGCGACGGACCGTCCGGCGGCCCGGTCCGGTGGCGCGCCGCTCGCCGACGACGCCGCAGCGGGCCTGGTCGCCGCGCTGGCGTTCCCCGAGCGGGTGGCGCGGGCGCGCGGCGAGGGCTCGTTCCTGATGGTGTCGGGCACCGGCGCCGATCTGGGCGACGGCTCCCGGCTGCGCAGCGCGCCGTGGCTCGCGGTGGCGGTGGCCGACCGGCCCGTCGCCGCGGCGTCGGCGCGGGTGCGGCTGGCCGCGGTGATCGACGAGGGGACGGCCCGGGCGACGGCCGCAGCGCTGTTCGCCGAGGGCGAGGAGGTGCGCTGGTCCACCGCGCGACGGGACGTCGTGGCCCGGCGCGTGACACGGCTGGGCGCCGTGGAGCTGGCCTCGGCGCCGCTGACCTCCCCGGACCGCGGCCTCGTCCGCGCGGCCCTGCTGGAGGGGCTGCGGACGGAGGGGCCGGGGCTGCTGCGCTGGGGTCCGGAGGCGACGGGCCTGCGGGAACGGCTGGCGTTCCTCCACCGGGAACTGGGCGCGCCCTGGCCGGACGTCTCGGACGAGGCGCTGCTGGCGGACGCGGACGTGTGGCTGGGCCCGGAGCTAGACGCGGCGCGACGGCGCGCCGATCTGGAGCGGGTGGACGCCCGTGCGGCGCTGGAGCGGCTGCTCCCATGGGCGAGCGGGGACGCGGCCCGGCTGGCCGAGCTGGCGCCCGAGCGCATCGAGGTGCCGAGCGGTTCGCGGATCCGGGTGGACTACGGGAGCGGGCAGCCCGTGCTGGCCGTCAAGCTCCAGGAGCTCTTCGGTCTGCGGCGGACCCCGGCCGTGGCGGGCGGCCGGGTGCCCGTCCTGGTCCACCTGCTGTCACCGGCCGGGCGTCCGGCGGCGGTCACGGCGGATCTGGCCTCGTTCTGGCGCGACGGCTACCGGGCGGTCCGGGCCGAGCTGCGCGGACGCTACCCGCGCCATCCCTGGCCGGAGGACCCGTCGACGGCGGAGCCGACCCGGCGGGCCAACGCCCGGCGCCGCTGAGGGCGTCGCCCGGTCAGGGCAGGTAGCGCTCCAGCGCCGCCGCCCCCTTCTCCTCGATGTGCCGCCTGGCGGCCTCCACCCGTTTCGGAGTGACGTCGTGCCCCGAGGCCATGACCAGGTCCTCGGGGTCGAAGGGCCGCTCGCCACCGGTGTAGAACCGCCGCGGCCGGGATGTCGTGGATGCGTCCTCGGGACTCTCCTTCACGGCGAGCCTCCTCTGCTCAGCGGTCCCCTTGACCCGGGGGCCGGCCGTTCGGGTTTCCCTCCATCGTGTGACATCCCACCGGCATTTGCACAACGATCTCCCAGGGGAGTGACAGTGCCGCCCTCCCCCAACGGTGCGGGGAAGGGCGGCACACTGCTCCTGATCAGTGCGCGGCGGATTCCCAGTCGCCTCCGACGCCGACCGACACGTCGAGCGGGGCCCGTAGGCTCACGGCCCCGGCCATCTCCCGGCGGACCAGCTCCTCGACCTTCTCGCGCTCGCCCGGGGCGACCTCCAGCACGACTTCGTCGTGCACCTGGAGCAGCATCCGGGTGGCGAGCCCCTCCTTCTCCAGGGCCTCGGCCACCCGCAGCATCGCGATCTTGACGATGTCGGCGGCGGTGCCCTGGATCGGGGCGTTGAGCGCCATCCGCTCGGCCATCTCCCGGCGCTGGCGGTTGTCGCTGTTGAGGTCCGGCAGGTAGCGGCGACGGCCGAGCATGGTCTCGGTGTAGCCCGTGGCGCGGGCCTCCTCGACGACGCGGCGCAGGTAGTCCCGCACCCCGCCGAACCGCTCGAAGTAGGTGTCCATCAGGCCGCCCGCCTCGCCCGGGGAGATGCCGAGCTGCTGGGAGAGGCCGAACGCCGACAGCCCGTAGGCCAGGCCGTACGACATGGCCTTGATCTTGCGGCGCATCTCCGGGTCGACCTCGGTCTTGGCCACGCCGAAGACCTGCGAGGCGACCGTGGTGTGCAGGTCCTCGCCGGAGGTGAACGCCTCGATCAGGCCCTCGTCCTCCGACAGGTGGGCCATGACGCGCAGCTCGATCTGGCTGTAGTCGGCCGTCATCAGCGACTCGAAGCCCTCGCCGACGACGAAGCAGCGGCGGATGCGGCTGCCGTCGCCGGTGCGCACCGGGATGTTCTGCAGGTTGGGGTCGGTGGAGGACAGCCGGCCGGTGGCCGCCACCATCTGGTTGAAGGTGGTGTGGATCCGGCCGTCCGCCGCCAGGTTGTTGATCAGGCCCTCGACCGTGGTCCGGAGCTTGGCCCGGTCGCGGTGGCGCAGCAGGACCACCGGCAGCTCGTTCTCCGTCTGGGCGGCGAGCCAGGCCAGTGCGTCGGCGTCGGTGGTGTAACCGGTCTTGATCTTCTTGGTCCTGGGCAGGCCGAGTTCCTCGAAGAGGATCTCCTGGAGCTGCTTGGGCGAGGAGAGGTTGAACTCGCGGCCGGCGGCGCGGTGCGCCTCGGCGACCGCCTGCTCGATCTCGCCCAGGTACTCCTCGGAGAGCCGCTCCAGGCGGGCGCGGTCGACCGCGATGCCCTCGCGCTCCATGGCGACGAGCAGGTCGCCGACGGGCAGCTCCAGGTCCCGCATGAGCTCCAGGGCGCCCGTGCCGGCCAGCTTCCGCTCGTAGAAGACGCCGAGGTCGAGCACCGCGCGGGCCTCGACCATCAGTTTCTCGGCCGCTTCCTTGTCGGCGGTGCCCTCGAAGTCGAACGCCTGCTGGCCCGACTCGGCCTTGTCGGGGTCGACGCGCGGCAGGGTGCGGCCGAGCTTGTCCTCGACCAGCACCTCCAGCTCGGTGAGCTGGCGCTTGCCCTTGTTGAAGCGCACCTTGCCGGCCCGCTTCTGGCGGTGGCGGTTGAGCGGGTCCGTCTCGAAGGGCCGGGCCCCCGGCTCGTCCAGGTAGGCGGCGACGGCGGTGTCCATGGTGACGCCCTCGACCCGCCAGCCGCGCTCGGCGAAGACGCGGACGACGCGCTTGCCCATGTGCAGCACCTTGGGGCGGTCCGCGTCGGCCAGCCAGGCGGCGAACGCCTTGTCGTCCGCCTCGGACAGCTCCTCCGGCACGAACCAGCAGGCCCGGTCGTCCGGCAGGGCGAGGGCGACCTCGCGGACGTCTCCGCTGCCCAGCTTCCAGTCGTAGCCGGCCACCACCGCGGCCGGTACGTCCGCCGGGATGTCCGTCAGCCACACGGCCAGTTCGTCCGGGCCCAGCATGCGGCCGTCGAGCTCGATCTCCAGCTCCTCGGCGGCCTCCTCGACGACCGCGGCCGGGTCCGTCCCCCACAGCCGGTCGCGCAGGCTCCGGTTGCGGATCTCCAGCCGGTCCAGCAGCTCCCCGAGGCCGGCGAGGTCGTACGCCTCGCGGACCAGCCCCTCCGGGCCCGTCGACAGCTCGACGTCGCGCACCATCTCGGTCAGGCGGCGGTTGAGCTTGACCGCCTCCAGGTGCTCCCGCAGGTTCTGCCCGGCCTTGCCCTTGACCTCCTCGACCCGCTCCACCAACTCGGCGAAGGAACCGAACTGGTTGATCCACTTCGCGGCGGTCTTCTCGCCCACGCCCGGGATGCCCGGCAGGTTGTCCGACGGGTCGCCGCGCAGGGCCGCGAAGTCCGGGTACTGCGCGGGCGAGAGGCCGTACTTCTCCATGACCTTCTCGGGCGTGAAGCGGGTCAGCTCCGAGACGCCCTTGGTCGGGTACAGCACCGTGACGGCATCGCTGACCAGCTGGAACGAGTCCCGGTCGCCGGTGACGATCGACACCTCGAAGCCCTGCGCCTCGGCCTGCGCGGTCAACGTGGCGATGACGTCGTCGGCCTCGTACCCGTCCACGGCGAACCGCGGCACCCGCATATGGTCCAGCAGCTCGCCGATCAGCTCGACCTGGCCCTTGAACTCGTCGGGGGTCTTCGACCTGGTCGCCTTGTACTCCGCGAACTCCTCGGAGCGCCACGTCTTGCGCGAGACGTCGAACGCCACCGCGAAGTGCGTGGGGCTCTCGTCACGCAACGTGTTCGCGAGCATCGACGCGAAGCCGTACACCGCGTTGGTCGGCTGGCCGCCGGAGGTCGTGAAGTTCTCCGCGGGCAGCGCGAAGAACGCCCGGTACGCCATGGAGTGCCCGTCCATCAGGAGCAGGCGGGGACGACCTCCCCCGGCTGCCTCGGTGCCGGTCGGCTCGGTCGCGTCGGACGGTGTTTTCGATGCCTTTGCTGCCACGCCCCCGATCCTGCCACGACCCACTGACAATCCCCGCCACACCACCGCGGGCACCGGTTGTCAGTGCCTCGTGACAGGATCGTCGAGGCAGGCATACCCGCGACCGCCTCACCGCTCCAGGGGGTACGAGATGGCAGGCACACCACCGACCGGCGACCCCGTCCAGGACGCTCCGGACGTCGGCGCGCCCCGGCACGCGGCGGCGGGGCTCCCCGCCGTGGCCCACTCACTGCGCGCGGCCCAGCGGCAGATGGGCGTCCGGCGCACCGCGCTCACCCTCCTCAAGGTCAACCAGAAGGACGGCTTCGACTGTCCCGGCTGCGCCTGGCCCGAGCCGGAGAAGCGCCACACCGCGGAGTTCTGCGAGAACGGCGCCAAGGCCGTCGCCGAGGAGGCGACGCTCCGCCGCGTCACCCCGGACTTCTTCGCCGCGCACTCCGTCCCCGACCTGGCCGGCCGCAGCGGGTACTGGCTTGGCCAGCAGGGCCGCCTCACGCGGCCGATGTACCTGCCCGAGGGCGCCGACCACTACGAGCCGGTCACCTGGGACCGGGCCTTCGACATCATCGCCGGGGAGCTGCGCGCCCTGGACTCCCCCGACGAAGCCGTCTTCTACACCTCGGGCCGCACCAGCAACGAGGCCGCGTTCCTCTACCAGCTCTTCGCCCGCGAGTTCGGCACCAACAACCTGCCGGACTGCTCGAACATGTGCCACGAGTCCTCGGGCTCCGCCCTCACCGACACCCTCGGCGTCGGCAAGGGCAGCGTCCTGCTGGAGGACCTCTACAAGGCCGACCTGATCATCGTCGCCGGGCAGAACCCGGGGACGAACCACCCCCGGATGCTCTCCGCCCTGGAGAAGGCGAAGCGCGGCGGCACGCGGATCATCACGGTCAACCCGCTGCCGGAGGCCGGGCTGGAGCGGTTCAAGAACCCGCAGAACGCCCGCGGCCTCGCCGGCGCCGGCACCTCCCTCACCGATCTGTTCCTGCAGATCCGGCTCGGCGGCGACCAGGCCCTCTTCCGCCTCCTCAACCGGCTGGTCCTGGAGACCGAGGGCGCCGTCGACACGGACTTCGTCCGCGAACACACCCACGGGTTCGAGGAGTTCGCCGCCCTCGCCCGCACGGCCGACTGGGACGAGACCCTGCGCGCCACCGGCCTGACGCGGGAGGAGATCCACGCGGCCCTGCGCATGGTCCTCGCCTCCCGGCGCACCGTCGTCTGCTGGGCGATGGGCCTCACCCAGCACAAGCACGCGGTCGTCACCATCAAGGAGATCGTCAACCTTCTCCTCCTGCGCGGCGACATCGGCCGCCCCGGCGCCGGTGTCTGCCCCGTGCGCGGGCACAGCAATGTGCAGGGCGACCGCACGATGGGCATCTTCGAACGCCCCGCCCCGGCCTTCCTCGATGCCCTGGAGAGGGAGTTCGGCTTCGCCCCGCCCCGCGAGCACGGGCTCGACGTCGTCCGCGCCATCCGGGCGCTCCGGGACGGACGGGCCAAGGTCTTCCTCGCCATGGGCGGCAACTTCGTCTCGGCCACGCCCGACACCGACGTCACCGAGGCGGCGGTCCGCCGCGCCCGCCTCACCGTTCACGTCTCCACCAAGCTCAACCGCTCCCACGTGATCACCGGCGCGCGGGCCCTCATCCTGCCCACCCTCGGCCGCACCGAGCGCGACCGGCAGCGCGGCGGCGACCAGTTCGTCACCGTCGAGGACTCCATGGGCATGGTCCACGCCTCGCGCGGCCGGCTGGAGCCCGCGAGCCCGCACCTGCTCTCCGAGCCCGCCATCGTCTGCCGGCTGGCCCGCGCCGTCCTGGGCGACACCAGTGCCACGCCCTGGGAGCGGTTCGAGGAGGACTACGGCGCCGTCCGCGACCGCATCGCCCGTGTCGTCCCCGGTTTCGAGGACTTCAACGCCCGTGTCGCCCGTCCCGGGGGCTTCACCCTCCCCCACGCGCCCCGCGACAGCCGCACGTTCCCCACCACCACGGGGAAGGCCAACTTCACCGCCGCGTCCGTCGAGTTCCCGGACGTCCCGGAGGGCCGCCTGCTCCTCCAGACCCTCCGTTCCCACGACCAGTACAACACGACCATCTACGGCCTCGACGACCGTTACCGCGGCATCAGGAACGGCCGCCGGGTGGTCCTCCTCCACCCCGACGACGCCCGCGACCACGGGCTCGCCGACGGCTCGTACGCCGACCTCGTCGGCGAGTGGACCGACGGCACCGAGCGGCGGGCCCCGGGGTTCCGCGTCGTCCACTACCCCACGGCACGCGGCTGCGCGGCCGCGTACTACCCGGAGACCAACGTCCTGGTCCCGCTCGACCACACCGCCGACGGGAGCAACACCCCGGCGAGCAAGTCCGTCGTCATCCGACTCGAACCCACTGAGCGCCCCAGCGGCACCACCTGATAACAAACGTTTACGCGTTTACTTCCAGGTACTTCGCGTGCCACACGTACCTTCGAGCACCAGGGGAGCCGAGCAGCATGGGTGAACAGAGCCGGACCGTCTTTCCGCAGGAGATCATCGACGCCTGGGCCGGCAGCGGCCTGGACCTCCCGGCCCTCTTCTCGGCCGGGCACCTGGGCGAACGCATGGGCGTCCAGGTCGTCGAGGCGTCCCCCGACCGCGTCGTCGGCACCATGCCGGTCGAGGGCAACACCCAGCCGTACGGCCTGCTCCACGGCGGCGCGTCGGCCGTGCTGGCCGAGACCCTCGGCTCCGTCGGCGCCATGCTGCACGGCGGACCCACCCGGATCGCCGTGGGCGTGGACCTCAACTGCACCCACCACCGCGGCCTCCGTTCGGGCATCGTCACCGGCACCGCCACGCCCGTGCACCGTGGCCGCACCAGCGCCACCTACGAAATCGCCGTCACCGACGAGCAGGGCAAGCGCGTCTGCTCCGCCCGCCTCACCTGCGTCATCCGCAACAACGACCAGTCCTGACCCGCCAACTTCACGCACCCGAAGCGGAGTTGATCGTCCCGCCGCCGGTCGCGACGACCGGCGGCGGGGCCGGTGGAGCCCGCCCCGGATCTCCACTTGCGGAATGTGATCTGCGTCATAACAAGACAGTCACATCCTGGACTGCACCTCTGCCCCGCCAGGTCGCACAGCCCTTAGAGTCACGGCCATTCACCACCCCGCCGGGCGGTTCTCGCACACCTCCTCACCCTTCGTCGTTGCCCGGCGAGCGATACGGCACCTCAGCGAAGCCGCCGCGCCAGGGAAAGGACTCACCGTGCGACACCGTCCCTTGCTCTTCCTCACCACGGCACTCACCGCAGGAGCCCTCGCCCTGAGCGCCTGCGGATCACGCGACGACGACAAAGGGGGCGACAACGGCGACAGCGGCGGGAAGAAGACCACCGTGGTGATCGGCCTCGACGCCCCGCTCACCGGCGACCTCTCCGCACTCGGCCAGGGCATCAAGAACTCCGCCCACCTCGCGGTCACCAACGCCAACAAGAGCAACGAAGTCCCCGGCGTCACCTTTGAGTTGACCGCCCTGGACGACCAGGCCCAGCCGACCTCCGGTCAGCAGAACGCCACCAAACTCGCCGGCGACAAGAAGGTCATGGGCGTCGTCGGCCCGCTGAACTCCAGCGTCGCGCAGTCGATGCAACAGGTGGCGCAGTCCAACAACGTGGCCCTGATCTCCCCGGCCAACACCACCCCCGACCTGACCCAGGGCAAGGACTGGAAGAAGGACAACCGCGCCCGCCAGTTCAGCACCTACTTCCGCACCGCCACCACCGACGAGGTCCAGGGCGCCTTCGGCGGCAAATACGCCTACGAGCAGATCAAGGCGCGGACCGCCTACGTCATCGACGACCAGAAGACCTACGGCGTCGGCCTGGCCGCCGCGTTCTCCACCCAGTTCACCTCGATGGGCGGCAAGATCGCCGGCACCGAGCATGTGAACCCCGAGGACCGCGACTTCAAGGCGATCGTCTCCAAGGCCAAGAGCTCGGGCGCCGACCTCGTCTTCTACGGCGGCGAGTACCCCGCCGCCGCGCCCCTGAGCCAGCAGCTCAAGGAGAGCGGTATCAAGGCGCCTCTCATGGGCGGCGACGGCATGTACAGCGCCGACTACATCAAGCTCAACAAGAAGTCCGCGGGCGACTACGCCACCTCCGTCGGCAAGCCCGTCGAACAGCTCGACTCGGCCAAGAAGTTCATCGCCGACTACAAGGCCGCGGGCTACAAGGACCGCTACGAGGCCTACGGCGGCTCCACCTACGACGCCACCTGGGCCATCGTCCAGGCCGTCAAGGCCGTCGTCGCCGACAACGGCGGGAAGCTGCCGGACAACGCCCGGGCCAAGGTCGTCGAGGCCCTCAACAAGGTGAAGTTCGACGGGGTCACCGGATCCGTCTCCTTCGACCGGTACGGCGACACCACCAACACCATGATCACCGCCTACCAGGTCGACGGAAACGCCTGGAAGGCCCGCCACAGCGCCGAGTTCAAGCGCTGACGCCGGCGCGGGCGACCCCGCCCCGCGCCGAAACGATTCCTCCTCGCCACGTGCACCCATCCAACCGGCGCGGTCCCACCGGCCCGCGCCGCCCGCCCGTACCCCGCCCCTTCACGTCCCACCCCAGGAGGCCCGGCGGTGCACGAACTGCCGCAACAGCTGGCCAACGGCCTCATCCTCGGCGCGATGTACGGCCTCATCGCGATCGGGTACACGATGGTCTACGGCATCGTCCAGCTCATCAACTTCGCCCACGGCGAGATCTTCATGGTCGGCGGCTTCGGCGCCCTCACCGCCCACCTCGCCCTCCCCGACGACACCGCGCTGCTCCTGGCGCTCCCCCTCATGATCCTCGGAGGTGTCGTCGCCGCCGTCGCCGTCGCGATGGCCGCCGAACGCTTCGCCTACCGGCCCCTGCGCGGCGCGCCCCGCCTCGCTCCCCTCATCACCGCCATCGGCCTCTCCATCGCCCTCCAGCAGGCCGTCTGGAAGTGGTACCCCGACGCCAAGAAGGCCCGGGTGTTCCCCCAGTTCAAGGGCGAATCCATCAAGATCCTCGGCGCCACGGTCCAGCGCGGCGAGATCTTCCTCCTCATCGCCGCCCCGCTGTGCATGATCGCCCTCGGCCTCTTCGTCGCCAAGACCCGCACCGGCCGCGGGATGCAGGCCACCGCCCAGGACCCGGACACGGCCAAGCTCATGGGCATCAACACCGACCGCATCATCGTCATCGCCTTCGCCATCGGTGCCACGTTCGCCGCGGTCGCCGCCGTCGCCCATGGGCTCAAATACGGCCAGGTCGACTTCCGCATGGGCTTCATCACCGGCCTGAAAGCGTTCACCGCGGCCGTCCTGGGCGGCATCGGCAACATCTACGGCGCCATGCTGGGCGGCGTCGTCCTCGGCGTCGCGGAAGCCCTCGCCACCGGCTACATCGAGGAGATCCCCGGCATGTCCCAGTTCGGCGGCGGTTCCTGGAAGGACGTCTGGGCCTTCGTCCTCCTCATCCTCGTCCTGCTGCTCAGGCCCCAGGGCCTGCTCGGCGAACGCGTCGCGGATCGGGCGTGATGACCATGGCCTCCCACCGCCCGGCATCGGAAGTGCGCCCCGGAGAAAGGCGCCCCGCGGCGATCCCCCTGCCCGCGGGAGCCGCCCGGCTGCTCACCGGGGCGGGAGCCGTCCTCGCGCTCGTCTCCACGTTCCTCGCCTGGACCTGGACCACCGCGTTCCCCGGCAACCTCACCGTCACCGGCTATCCCGGCGGACTCCAGAACATCACCCTGGCCGGTGCCGCCCTGACCCTGCTGCACCTCCTGGCCGGCTACCGCGTCCGGGGGCTCCGCTGGCTCGCCCCCTCGGGCACCACCGCTCCCACCCTCCTCCTGGCCCTCGGCACTCTCGCCGCCACCTGGTACACCCTCGGCGCCATCACCAACGACCTCGGCGGCCTCGTCAACATCGAACCCGGCGGTTTCGTCGCCGGAGGCGCCACCCTGCTCACGGTGATCGGCGCCCTCGCCCTCCCCCCGGCCCGGCCCTATCCGGAGAACACCCCACCCGCCAACCCCTGGCACCGCTTCCGCCACAGTCTCGCCCCCGGCCGGCCGTCCCGGGCCACCGCCCTGCCCGCCTGGGCCGACATCCTCGTCATCGCCGCCGCCTTCGCCCTCGGGCTCCTCCTGTTCACCTACGGCATCGAGGCGGAGTACGGCGAACTCTTCGTCGGCTACCTGCTGCTCGCCTGCGCGGGCCTCGCCGCCTTCGGCCGGTCCGGCCTCACGCAACGCCTCAACTCCCTCACGGCCAAACACCGCAACATCACGCTCACCGCGGCCTTCGTCGCCGCCGCCTGCTTCCCCCTCACCCTCACCAGCGACACCTACACCAACCTCGCCACCAGCATCCTCATCTTCGCCACCGTCGCCCTGGGACTCAATGTCGTCGTCGGCCTCGCCGGCCTCCTCGACCTCGGGTACGTCGCCTTCCTCGGCGTCGGCGCCTACACCGCGGCCCTTGTCTCCGGCTCCCCGGAATCCGCGGCAGGTGTGCATTTCCCCTTCTGGGCAGCCGTTCTCGCGGGCATCGGCACGTCCCTCGTGTTCGGCGTCCTCATCGGCGCGCCCACCCTCCGCCTCCGCGGTGACTACCTCGCCATCGTCACCCTCGGCTTCGGCGAGATCTTCCGCATCACCATGCTCAACCTCAACGGGAAGACCGGCCCCGATGTCACCAACGGCGCCATGGGCATCCCCAACATCCCCGACCTCAAGATCGGCGGCTTCGACTTCGGCGACACCCACGACGTCCTGGGGACGCCCATCGGCCGGTTCGGCAACTACTACCTGCTGATGCTCCTGGCCACCATCGCCGTCGTCCTCGTCTTCCGCCGCGCCGCGGAATCACGCATCGGCCGCGCCTGGATCGCCATCCGCGAGGACGAGACCGCCGCCACCGCCATGGGCATCAACGCCTTCCGCCTCAAACTCCTCGCGTTCGCCCTCGGCGCCGCGCTCGCCGGGCTGGCCGGGACGGTCCAGGCCCATGTCATCACCACCGCCACCCCCGACCAGTACCAATTCGCCGGCACCGTCCCGCCCAACTCCGCCTTCCTGCTCGCCGCGGTCATCCTCGGCGGCATGGGCACGATCACCGGCCCCCTCGTCGGCGCGGCCCTCCTCTACCTCATCCCGAACAAGATGGACTTCATGCAGGACTACCAACTCCTGCTCTTCGGCGTCGCCCTCATCCTCCTGATGCGCTTCCGCCCCGAGGGCATCGTCGCCGACCGCCGGAAGCAGCTCGAATTCCATGCCGACGACGACGCGGCGGACGACGCCCCCGTGACCCTCACCAAAGCGGAGGTGTGACCACCATGACCGCCCCCGCCACCGCCACCACCGCCGCCCCCGTGCTCACGGCCACCGGCGTCACCATGCGTTTCGGCGGCCTCACCGCCGTACGCTCCGTCGACCTCACCGTTCACGAACGGCAGATCGTCGGCCTCATCGGCCCCAACGGCGCCGGAAAGACCACCTTCTTCAACTGCCTCACCGGCCTCTACACCCCGACCGAGGGCACCGTCACCTACCGCGACACCGTCCTGCCCGCCAAACCCCACCTCGTCACCCAGGCCGGCATCGCGCGCACCTTCCAGAACATCCGCCTCTTCCCGAGCATGACCGTCCTGGAGAACGTCCTCGTCGGCCGCCACACCCGCACCTCGGAAGGGCTCTTCTCCGCCCTCCTCCGCAGCCCTGGATTCCACCGCGCGGAGAAGGAGTCCCACCAACGCGCCCACGAACTCCTGGAATTCACCGGCCTCGCGGGCAAGGCCGACCACCTCGCGCGCAACCTCCCCTACGGCGAACAACGCAAACTCGAGATCGCCCGCGCCCTCGCCAGCGAACCCGGGCTGCTCCTCCTCGACGAGCCCACCGCCGGGATGAACCCCCAGGAGACGCGCGCCACCGAACAGCTCGTCCTCGCCATCCGCGACCAGGGCATCGCCGTCCTCGTCATCGAGCACGACATGCGCTTCATCTTCAACCTCTGCGATCACGTCGCCGTCCTCGTCCAGGGCGAGAAACTCGTCGAGGGCAGCGCGCAGACCGTCCAGAGCGACGAACGCGTCATCGCCGCCTACCTCGGCACCCCCTTCGAAGGGGCGCCCGGGGAGGAAGAGGCCGCCGAGGTCGAAGCGGCGGAGGCGGCAGGAGCGGCGGAAGCAGCGGAGGCGCGGGCGGCGGAAGCCACGGAAGCAGTCCACACTCACCGCGAGGAGAACGACCCCCGATGACGGCTCTCCTCGAAGTCCGCGACCTCCGCGTCGCCTACGGCAAGATCGAAGCCGTCAAGGGCATCTCCTTCACCGTCCAGGCCGGAGAGGTCGTCACCCTCATCGGCACCAACGGCGCCGGAAAGACCACCACACTCCGCACACTCTCGGGTCTCCTCAACCCCAGGTCCGGCAGCATCCGCTTCGAGGGCCGACCCCTCACCGGTGTCCCGGCGCACCGCATCGTGGCCCTCGGCCTCGCCCACTCCCCCGAAGGCCGGCACATCTTCCCCCGCCTCACCATCTCCCAGAACCTGCAGCTAGGCGCGTTCCTCCGGAAGGACACCGACGGCATCGCCCGGGACGTCGAGCGCGTCTACCGCCTCTTCCCGATCCTCGGCGAACGCGCCCGCCAGCCCGCGGGCACCCTCTCCGGCGGCGAACAGCAGATGCTCGCCATGGCCAGGGCCCTCATGTCCCGCCCCAAGCTCCTCATGCTCGACGAACCCTCCATGGGCCTCTCGCCGATCATGATGCAGAAGATCATGACCACCATCACCGAGCTCAAGGCCGAGGGGACCACCATCCTGCTCGTCGAGCAGAACGCCCAGGCCGCGCTCACCCTCGCCGACCACGGTCACGTCATGGAGACCGGCACCATCGTCCTCTCCGGCACCGGCGCCGAACTCCTGGGCGACGAATCCGTCCGCAAGGCCTACCTCGGCGAGGACTGACCGGACATGCCAAGGGCCCGCGTCCGCCACCGGACACGGGCCCCTCGGCGGAGCGCCGCTACTGCTGCTCCTTGGCCGCCTTCTTCTCCCGCGCGTCCTCGATGACCGCCTCGGCCACCTGCTGCATCGACATCCGGCGGTCCATCGACGTCTTCTGGATCCACCGGAACGCCGCCGGCTCCGTCAGCCCGTACTGCGTCTGGAGAACACTCTTCGCCCGGTCCACCAGCTTGCGCGTCTCCAGCCGCTGGGAGAGGTCCGCGACCTCCTTCTCCAACGCCTTCAGCTCCGTGAACCGCGATACGGCCATCTCGATCGCCGGCACCACATCGCTCTTGCTGAACGGCTTCACCAGGTACGCCATGGCCCCGGCGTCCCGGGCCCGCTCCACGAGCTCGCGCTGCGAGAACGCGGTGAGCATCAGCACCGGCGCGATCGACTCGGCCGCGATCCGCTCGGCCGCCGAGAGCCCGTCGAGCACCGGCATCTTCACATCGAGGATCACCAGGTCCGGCCGGTGCTCCCGGGCCAGCGCGACCGCTGTCTCCCCGTCGCCCGCCTCACCCACGACGGAGTAGCCCTCTTCCTCGAGCATCTCCTTGAGGTCGAGGCGGATCAGGGCCTCGTCCTCGGCGATCACGACGCGCGTGATGTGCGGAGGGGTGTGCTGCGGCTCGTCGTCGACGGGCGGCTGGGGCTCGGCGGCGCTCACGGGTCTCCTCAGTCCAGGACAGGCGGTGCTCCACGAGCGTACCGAGTGCTGTAGTTTTGAGTACCGGAGGGGTATACACTCTCCTTGCATTACAAGGCCCCGGTAGCCCAACTGGCAGCAGGCAATGGATTCAAAACCCATACAGTGTCGGTTCGAATCCGACCCGGGGCACTTTACCTTTATTTCGAAGGTCGCGCCATTGAGTGCCCACATTGGGAATCTTCACCCTTTGCGGTGAACACCCGCGCGAATCCCAACGCAATGACATCCGCCGCGTCAGGCTCTCGCTCCCATGTACGACCTCGCCACACGCCGCCGGGCCCTCGCCCTCGTCGACCAAGGCTTCAGCCTCAACTCGGTCAGCAAGCAGACTGGCATATCCCGATGCGCGATCCGTCAGTGGCTCACCCGGATCGAGCCCAGGCACTCCAGCCGCTCACTGTGCTCGCTCTGCTGCGCCCATCCCACACCACCCGCCGATGCCCGTGCCTACGCCTACCTCCTGGGGCTCTATCTCGGCAATGGCTGCGTGAGCAGACAACCGAACGGCGGTTACACGCTTCGCATCGTCTGCGCGGACGCGTGGCCTGGCCTCATCGCGGCCTGCAAAACCGCGGTGGAACGGGTGCGCCCCGACAACAGCGTCTACATCGTTCAGCGACGAGGCTGCGTTGCCGTCGCCAGCAGCAGCAAGCACTGGCCATGCCTCTTTCCCCAGCACGGCCCCGGCAAGAAACACGAACGACCCATCTCGTTGGTGCCCTGGCAGCAGCGAATCGTCGATGCGCACCCATGGGACTTCCTAAGGGGCCTCATCCATTCCGACGGCTGTCGGATGACGAACTGGACCACACGCCTCATCGGAGGTGAGCGTAAGCGCTACGAGTACCCCCGCTACTTCTTCACCAACAAGTCCGACGACATCCGGTGGCTGTACTGCGACACCCTCGACAAGGTCGGCGTCATATGGACAGTCACCCGCCGCGACGGCACACCGATCAACATCTCGGTCGCCCGGCGCGCATCCGTCGCCCTCATGGACGCCCACATCGGCCCGAAGTACTGATCCCCCGGGCCTGGCCTACCGCTTCGGCCCGTCGTCCTCCCCGATGTGGTGCACGCGCACGAGGTTGGTCGTTCCCGGGGTACCCGGCGGGGAGCCGGCCGTGATGATGACCATGTCGCCCTTGCGACAGCGCCCGATCCGCAGCAGGTACTCGTCGACCTGACTGACCATCTCGTCGGTGGTCTGCACCATCGGCCCCAGGAAGGTCTCCACGCCCCAGGTCAGATTGAGCTGGGAGCGCGTCGCCGGCTCCGGGGTGAAGGCGAGCAGCGGGATGGGCGAACGGTAGCGGGAGAGCCTGCGGACGGTATCACCGGATTGGGTGAAGGCGACCAGGAACTTCGCCCCGAGGAAGTCGCCCATCTCGGCCGCGGCGCGGGCGACGGCGCCGCCCTGGGTGCGGGGCTTGCTGCGCTCGGTGAGGGGCGGTAGGCCCTTGGCGAGGATGTCCTCCTCCGCCGCCCGGACGATACGGCTCATGGTGCGGACCGTCTCGACGGGGTACTTGCCGACGCTGGTCTCGCCGGAGAGCATCACGGCGTCCGTTCCGTCGATGACGGCGTTGGCGACATCGGACGCCTCGGCGCGGGTGGGGCGGGAGGCGTCGATCATCGAGTCGAGCATCTGGGTGGCGACGATGACCGGCTTGGCATTGCGCTTCGCCAGCTTGATGGCCCGCTTCTGCACGATCGGGACCGTTTCCAGCGGCATTTCGACGCCGAGGTCGCCGCGGGCGACCATGATGCCGTCGAAGGCGGCGACGATCCCGTCGAGGTTCTCGACCGCCTGGGGCTTCTCGATCTTCGCCAGGACGGGGAGGCGGCGGCCCTCCTCGTCCATGACCCGGTGCACGTCGTCGATGTCCCGAGCGCTGCGGACGAAGGAGAGGGCGACGATGTCGGCGCCCGCGGTGATCGCCCAGCGGAGGTCCTCGACGTCCTTCTCGGAGAGGGCGGGGACGGAGACGGCGACGCCGGGGAGGTTGAGGCCCTTGTGATCGGAGACCATGCCGCCCTCAAGGACGACGGTCCTGACGCGCGGCCCGTTGACTTCGGCGACCTCGAGGGTCACGCGGCCGTCGTCGACGAGGATGCGCTCGCCGGGGGTGACGTCGGCGGCGAGGCCGTCGTAGGTGGTGCCGCAACGGTGCCGGTCGCCCAGGATGTCCTCGACGGTGATGGTGAAGTCATCGCCGCGTTCAAGGAGTACGGGACCTTCGAGGAACCGGCCGAGGCGGATCTTCGGACCTTGAAGGTCGGCCAGGACGCCCACGTTCCGGCCGGTCTCCTCGGCGGCTTTCCGTACCCGTTCGTACCGCGCCTCGTGGTCGGCATGGGAGCCATGGCTCAGGTTGAAGCGGGCGACATCCATGCCGGCTTCGACGAGGGCCTTGATCTGCTCGTACGAGTCGGTGGCGGGCCCCAGGGTGCAGACGATTTTCGCTCGGCGCATGGCACGACCTTATGACCTACCGGCCGGTAGCGAATCTGCCCGGCGCAACGGCCCAACGACCGTTGGGTAAAAGCTTGTTGACAACTAGTGAAACGTGCACGGGGGCGCTCCGATGAGCGCCGGGGCGCCCCTCGTCTGCCGGATTCACAGGATCGGCGGGGTCATGGTCAACCGTGCATTGACGTGGGCGTAGACGCTCTGGCGCTGGGGTTCGAGGTCGAGGGCGGCGGGGGCGGCCCCGGCGTAGCCGGCGCCGCGCAGGGAGCCGCCGGAGCGGGATGACGGGGCGATGGGGGCAGGGTGTTCGGCTCCGGTGTCGGCGAGTTCGACGAGGGCGACGAGCTGTGCTCCGAGCGCCTCGGCGTATTCGCGGGCGCGCCGGACGGCGTCGTGGACGGCTTGGCGGCGGGCTTCGCGGTGGGCGGGAGAGTTGGTGCGGAGATCCCACCAGGGCCCGTCGACCCGGGTGAGTTCGAGGTCGGAGAGGCGCGTGGTGAGCTCGCCGAGAATGGTGAAGTCCCCGACGGTGGCGGTGAGGTGGATGTGGCCTCGGTAGGCGCGGATGCGCTCGTGGCGGCCCTTGTCGTTGAGCTGCGGAGTGATGGTGACGGCTCCGGTTTCGATTTTCTCGACGGCGTCGCCATGGGTTTTGAGGAGGTCGATGATGTGATTGTTGCGGCGCGTGAGGTCGTCGAGGGCTTTGTGCCGGTCGGTTCCGCGGGCGCTGATGGTGATTCCGAGGCGGGCGATTTCCGGGTCGACTTCGAGGTGGGCCTCGCCGCGGACGGCGACGCGCGGTGTGTCGGGGGTTCCGTAGGGCAGCGGCTCGGGTGAGGTCATGGGGCCAGGGTCCCAGTCCGCGTTCGTCGGCGGGACTGTCCGGAGTCATCGGATCGCAACCTTGTAAGGGTGTTGCCACGGTGCCCGCCGGGGTCAGAATCTACGCGCGTTGTACCGGGGGCCCGTGGTGAGCGGCCGTCCGGTGTCGTACAGCAATCGCAGCATGTATCGGATGCAGTGAGATCGTCAGGTAAGGGATGGGGAATTCGATGCCGCTCAACCGCAGGCGTTTTCTGGGGCGTACGGCCGCTACGGGAGCGGGGGTGGCCCTGGCCGGGGCGGCGGGCGCCGCGCCTGCGGCGGCCGGGGAGGAACCCTTCGCGGGACACGGGGGCCACGGCCACGGCAGGACGAGGCGGTACGCGTTCACCGTCATGGGCACGACGGACCTGCACGGGAACGTCTTCAACTGGGACTACTTCACCGACGCCGAGTTCGACGACAAGGCGCACAACGACGTCGGCCTGGCGAAGATCTCGACGCTGGTGAAGCAGGTCCGCAAGGAGAAGGGGCGGCGGAACACGCTGCTCATCGACGCGGGGGACACGATCCAGGGCACGCAGCTGGCGTACTACTACGCGCGGGTGGAGCCGATCACCCGGGCGCACGGTCCGGTGCACCCGATGGCGTCGGCGATGAACGCCATGGGATATGACGCGGCGGCCCTGGGGAACCACGAGTTCAATTACGGCATTCCGGTGCTGCGGAAGTTCGAGAAGCAGTGCGACTTCCCTTTGCTGGGTGCGAACGCGCTGGATGCGAAGACGATGCGGCCGGCGTTCCGGCCGTACGTCATCAAGCGGATGCGGACGCCGCACGGGCGGGATGTGCGGGTGGCGATACTCGGTCTGACGAATCCCGGAATCGCGATCTGGGACAAGGCCAATGTCCAGGGAAAGATGGTCTTTCCGGGCCTGGAGGAGCAGGCGGCGAAATGGGTGCCGCGGCTCCGGTCGATGGGTGCGGACGTCGTGATCGTTTCGGCGCATTCGGGTTCGAGCGGTACGTCGTCGTACGGTGACGCGCTTCCCTATGTGGAGAACGCGGCGGCCCTGGTGGCGGAGAAGGTTCCGGGGATCGACGCGATTCTGGTGGGCCACGCGCATGTGGAGGTTCCCGAGTACCGGGTGGTCAACAAGGAGACGGGCCGGCCGGTGGTGCTGTCCGAGCCGTTGAAGTGGGGGCAGCGGCTGACGCTGTTCGACTTCGACCTGGTGTGGGAGAAGGGCGGCTGGCGGGTCGAGTCGGTCGCGTCGAAGGTCCTGAACTCCAACACGGTCGAGGAGGACGCCTCCATCACCGCCCTGGTGCGGGGACAGCACCGGAAGGTGGTGGCGTATGTGAACCAGCGGATCGGCACCTCGACGGCGGCGATGAACGCCGCGGAGGCGCCGTACAAGGACACGCCCATTATCGATTTCATCAACCATGTACAGGCCGAGACGGTACGCGCGGCGCTCAAGGGCACGGCGTACGCGTCGTTGCCAGTGCTGTCGCAGGCCTCGTGCTTCTCGCGGACGGCGGCGGTCCCGGCGGGCCAGGTCTCGGTCCGCCAGGTGGCCGGGCTGTACCCGTTCGAGAACACGCTGGAGGCCCGGGTCCTGACCGGTGCGCAGCTCCGGGAGTATCTGGAGTTCTCGGCGCGGTATTACGTGCGGACGCCGGCGGGCGGGCCGGTGGATCCGGCGAAGCTCACGAACGCCGAGAACATTCCGGATTACAACTACGACGTGGTGAGTGGCCTCTCGTACGAGATCGACGTGGCGAAGGCACCGGGTGCGCGGGTCGGCAAGCTGCTGTTCGACGGGAAGCCGCTGGACGACTCCGCGCAGTTCGTGCTGGCGGTGAACAATTACCGGGCGAGCGGTGGCGGGAATTTCCCGCACGTCGCGCGGGCCAAGCAGGTATGGGCGAATTCCGAGGAGATCCGGAACACCATCATCAGCTGGGTGAAGGCCCAGCAGGTGATCGATGTGTCGCGGTTCGCGTCAGTGGACTGGAAGCTGACGCGGGATGGTGTGCCGCTTTTCTGACGACGGGGTGGTGTGGGGCCGTGGCGTGGGCCGCGGCTCCAGGCCGAACGTGGTGAAGGCGGTGCGGTGGGGCAGCGGGTAGTGGGTGGTGCCCGTGACGGTGTTGAGGATGGTGGCGCTGCGCCAGGCGGCGAGGCCGAGGTCGGAACTGCCGATGCCGTGGGTGTGGGTCTCGGCGTTCTGGACGTGGACGGCGCCCTTGACCAGGGGGTCGAGGACCAGGCGGTGCTGGGCGTCGATGCGCGGCCTGCCGCCGGAGTCGCGGCGGATGTAGGGGTCCAGGGCGGCGAGGAGCCGGTCGACGCGGCGTTCGCGGTAGCCGGTGGCGAGGACGGCGGCATCGGTGGTGAGGCGGGAGCGGGTGCCCTGCTGGGAGTGTTCGAGGTGGAGCTCGACACGGGTGGTGCCGACGCGCCCGGCGGTACGGACGAAGACTCCCGGGGTGAGGGTGACGTCCGGCCAGCCGCCGTGGAGGCTGCGGCGGTAGAGCTCGTCGTGGATGGCGGTCATGGTGGCGGGGTCGATGCCCTGGTGGAGCTGCCACTGCTGGGGCAGCGCCTGGTCCCGGAGGGGCTCGGGAAGGGCGTGGAAGTACTGGCTGTAGTCGGGGGTGAAGTGCTCGCGGCCGAGGCGGCTGGTCTCGGTGGGCGCGAACGCGGGGGTGCGGGCGAGCCAGTGGAGCTTCTCGCGGCCGACGGGGCGGTGGCGGAGGAGGTCGAGGAAGATCTCCGCGCCGGACTGTCCGGAGCCGATGACGGTGACGTGGTCGGCGGCGAGGAGGTCGGCGCGGTGGTCGAGGTAGTCGGCGGAGTGGTGGACGGGGACGCCGTGGGCCTCGACGAGGGGGCGCATGGGCTCGGGGATGTCGGGGGTGGTGCCGATGCCGAGGACGACGTTGCGGGCGTAGGTGCGGCCCAGGGCCTCGGCCTCGCCGTCGCGGTCGAGCTGGGTGTAGTCGATCTCGAAGAGGACGCGTTCGGGGTTCCAGCGGACGGCGTCGATGTGGTGGCCGAAGTGGAGTCCGGTGAGGTTCTCGCTGACCCAGCGGCAGTAGGCGTCGTATTCGGCGCGCTGGATGTGGAAGCGCTCCGCGAAGTAGAAGGGGAAGAGGCGTTCCCGGGTCTTCAGGTAGTTGAGGAAGGTCCAGGGGCTGGCGGGGTCGGCGAGGGTGACGAGGTCGGCGAGGAAGGGGACCTGGATGCGGGTGCCGTCGATGAGCAGACCGGGGTGCCAGCGGAAGGTGTGATTCTCGTCATAGAAGGCCGCGCTGACGTCCTGGACGGGGTGGGCGAGCGCGGCGAGGGAGAGGTTGAAGGGGCCGATGCCGATGCCCGCGAGGTCGAGGGGTGCGTCGGGACCGTGGTCGGGGGTGGGGGGGTTGCTCATGCGGGGGTGCGGCCTTCCCGTGGGCAGCGGCGGGCATAGCCGGACACGTCAGTTATGCCCTGTTTGTTCAGTGCGTGAGGACCGACTCAAGCTACCGGCTGTGCCGTTCCCGTGACGCCTTGTGGGGGATGTTTCCCCCGATGGTGGTACCGCCCGCGCGGGCGCGGAGAGTTGGCGTCGCGCGGGGGCGCGCGGGACCGCGGAGGGGTGCGGGGCGCGGCCCGGGGGCGGCTTCGACTACCCTGCACCTCATGGCCATGATGAACCTCGCTATCGACATCGGACCGCTCAAGCCCGAGCTCGCCCCGCTCGTCCTGGGTCTGGTGCTGTTCTTCCTCGTCTTCGCGGTGATCGCGAAGGGGATCCTCCCCCGGATCAACAAGGTCCTCACCGAGCGTGAGAAGGCCACGGAGGGGCGCTTCGGCGAGGCCGAGGAGACCCGCTCGGAGGCCGAGCGCGTCCACGCCGAGTACCAGGAGCTGCTGGCCGAGGCCCGCCACGAGGCGGCGCGCCTGCGCCAGGAGTCGGTCGAGCAGGGCAACGCGATCATCGCCGAGCTGCGGGCCGAGGGCCAGCGCCAGCGCGACGAGATCATCTCGGCCGGTCACGCGATGATCGACGCGGAGCGCGCGGTGGCCGAGGCCCAGCTGCGCGAGCAGGTCGGCGCACTGGCCACCGAGCTGGCGGGCCGCATCGTCGGCGAGTCCGTCGAGGACTACGCGCGGGAGAGCGGCATCGTGGACCGCTTCCTCGAGGAGCTGCGCACGGCTCAGCCGGCGGACGCCATCGAGGACAAGCGCGGCTGACGCGAGCAGCGTTTTTCGGGCCTGGCGCCCGCACCCCGACCGGGGTGCGGGCGCCTTTGTCATGCGGTGACGCGGTCGCCGGGGGTCATTGTCAGTGGGGTGGTGTTCACTGTGTGTAGCGGACGGTGAGGGCGCGGCGGAGGTCGTCGAGCCGGTCGCGGAGCTGACGGCGCAGTGCGGGGGTCGGCTCCGGGCCGCTCAGGCACTCCTCACCGAGGCGCAGGGTGTCGTGGTCGACGAAGGGACGGGGGAAGCCATGGTTGCCGGCGGCGGTGGCGAGGGCGGTGCCGCGACGGGCGGCGAGTGCCGTGACGTCGGAGTGGTAGCGGTCCCGGTAGGGGCGGGTGAGGTCGAGTTGTCCGTGCTGCCAGAAGCCCTGTGCCGTGGCGGTCCAGAGGTAGGCGGAGAGGGTGTCGCCGTCGTGGAGGGCGTGCCAGGCCGCTTCCTTGGCGGCGGGGTCGGGGAACGCGGCGCGGCAGCGTGCGGCGCCCTCCTGGCCGGTGGCGCTGGGGTCGCCGGCGAGTTCGGCGTCGATGTCCGCCGGAGTGACGGCGCCGAGGGCGGCGAGGCGGGCGAGGACGCGCCAGCGGAGTTCGGGGTCGAGGGCGGGGCCGCCGGGGACGGTCCCGGCGCGGAGCCAGTCGTGGAGGGTGCCGGGGGCGGTGCTGCCGGCGACGAGGGTGCGCACGGCGGTGAGGCGGATGCCCGCGGAGGTGCCGTTCTCCGTGCGGCGCAGGAGGTCGTGGCAGGTGTCGCGGAGGACGGCGAGGGCGTCGTCGCGGCGGTCGGCGGGGAGGTACTGGTCGGCGATCTGGGTGTGGGCGAAGGTGAGGACGCCCTGGACGACGGCGTTGTCGGTCTCGTGCGGGAGGTGGGCGCGGGCGGCTTGGAGGTAGACGTCGGGGGCGATCCGGCCGTCGCGGACCAGGTCGCGGAGGGCGTTCCAGACGACGGCGCGGGTGAGGGGGTCGGGCAGGCCGGAGAGGCCGTGTACGACGGCGTCGTGGGAGGCGGGGTCCAGGCGAACCTTGGCGTAGGTGAGGTCGCCGTCGTTGAGGAGGACGAGGGCGGGCCGGGGGCCCGGGCCGCCGAGTACCGGTGCGGACGCGGGGAGGTCGACTCGGTGCGCTCACGGGCGGTGAGCCGCCCGGGCTCCCGGGGATCCTGGTCGTAGAGGCCGACGGCGATGCGGTGGGGGCGGGTGCCCTCGTGGTCGACGGTGAGCCGCCAGTGGCCGTCTGCGGTGGTGTCGATCCGCGGGGTGAGGGTGTCGACGCCGGTGGTGCGGAGCCACTGCCGGGCCCAGGCGTGGACGTCGCGGTCGGAGGCCCGGGAGAGGGAGTCGATGAAGTCGGCGAGGGTGGCGTTGCCGAAGCGGTGCCGGGCGAAGTGGTCGTTGATGCCGGCCAGGAAGTCCTTCTCGCCCATCCAGGCGACGAGTTGGCGCAGGGCGCCGGCGCCCTTGGCATAGGAGATGCCGTCGAAGTTGAGGAGGGCGGTGCCGGTGTCGCGGACGGCGTCGGCGTCGGGGGCGACGGGGTGGGTGGTCTCGCGCTGGTCGGCGTCGGAGCCCCATGCCTTGCGGCTGATGCCGAATTCGGCCCACGGTCCCGTGAAGTCCATGGCCTCCGTGAGGACTTGGTAGCCCATGTACTCCGCGAAGGACTCGTTGAGCCAGATGTCGTCCCACCACCGGAGGGTGACGAGGTCGCCGAACCACATGTGCGCCATTTCGTGCGCCATGGTGATGGCCCGGTTCTGCCGTTCGGTGTCGGTGGCGGCGGAGCGGAAGACGTATTCGTCGCGGAAGGTGACCAGTCCGGGGTTCTCCATGGCGCCGGGGTTGAATTCGGGGACGAACGCCTGGTCGTAGGAGTCGAAAGGGTAGGGCTCGTCGAAGATCTCGTGGAAGCGGTCGAAGCAGCGGCGGGTGATGTCGAAGAGTTCCTCGGCGTCGGCGTCGAGGTGCGCGGCGAGGGACCGGCGGCAGTGGAGGGCGAAGGGCAGTCCGGCGTGCTCGGTGCGGACGGTGTGCCAGGGGCCGGCGGCGAACGCGACGAAATAGGTGCTCAGGGGCAAGGTGGTGGGCAGCTGCCAACGGCCGTCGGCGGGCGGTCCGACGCGGGTGGCGACGGTGTTGCCGAGGACGGTCCACTCGGGCGGCGCGGTGACCGTGGAGGTGAAGACGGCTTTGAGATCGGGCTGGTCGAAGGCGGCGAAGACGCGCTGGACGTCCTCCAGGAACATTTGGGACCAGAGGTAGGTCTCGCCGTCGGCGGGGTCGGTGAAACGGTGCATGCCCTCGCCGGTGCGGGAGTAGCTCATGTCGGCCTCGACGCGCAGCTCGTGGTCGCCCGGGGTGAGCGAGGTGAGGGGCAGCCGGTTGTCGTCGAGGGAGGTGACGTCGAGGCCTCGACCGTCGAGGGAGGCGCTCAGGAGGGCGGCGGGACGGATGTCGACGAAGGTGTCGCCACCGGCGCGTGCGCTGAAGCGGATCACCGTGATGGAACGGAAGTGTTCCGCGCCACGGGTGAGATCGAGGTCGATGTCATAGCTGTGGACATCGAGGAGTTGTGCCCTGGCCTGCGCTTCGTCGCGCGTCAGTACGGTCATGGCGGCCATGCTGCCGCAGCGCCTCGGCGGCGGGCGAGGCAATATGCCCGTTCCTCTCCGCCGCTCGGCGGAGGGAGATCGTGCCCAGGCACGATCATGTCCGGTCGCCTGCCCGGGAGGCTGGACGCATGGCGACCAACGACTTGCAGCAGCGGCCCGCGCGGCCCCTGAAGACCGACCGGCCCGTACCGCGCTGGGCGCAGCGCACGGCTCGGCTGCTCCCCTGGATGGGACTGCCGGTCTGCCTCTGGCGGTTGCCCATCGGGTTCGACTTCACCATGGGGATGGACATGGATCCCGCACCGTGGCCCCGGTGGTTGGCCGTCGGCTACGTCGTGCTGCTCAGCCTCCTCTCCGAGACGTTCGCGCTGCTGTGTTCGGGCCTCGTGCGCCCCTGGGGCGAGGTGTTCCACGACCGGGTTCCGGTGTTCCGGGGCAGGCGCATCCCGCCGGCGGCGGTGGTGGTACCGGCGACCCTCGCCGGTCTCGCGTTCAGCGCGCTGCTGGTGCAGTGGTTCCTGGTGTCGTTCGAGCTGGCCGGTTTCCACGACATGGCGTACGACAACGTGTGGTGGCATGTCCTGGCGGTGACGGTCAGCGGACTGTGTGCCCTGTGGGGGCCGTTGGTGCTGGCCCTGACCTGGGCCTACTGGCGACGGCGGCGGGACTGCCCGGCGGGCGGCGGACTGCGGGAGGCGGGGGCGGCGGCGGCCGGGTGAGGGGCGCTCGTCGGCCGCGAGGCCGCGAGGCCGCGAGGCCGCGAGGCCGCGAGGCCGCGAGGCCGCGAAAGTTAGGAGGGTTGGGAGGAAGGGGGTGTGGGGGTGTGGGGGTGTGTGACAGCACGGATACCGGGTCGGGCGGGTCACCCGGCCACTGGGATCGGGGCGTCGGCGGTCCGGACCGCCAGTGGTGGGCCATCGGCGAGACGGACCGCCGGCGCCGGGCCGCTCGTCCAGGCGGGAAGGGGCTGCCGCCGGGGCGGGAGGAGGAGCGCCGCAGGCGGTCGTCGGACCGCCCGCAGGGGCGAGAAGAGAATCACCGCCCGGATCGTCGGGCCGCCCGCCGGGACGGGAAGAGAACCGCCGCCAGGTCAGCCGTCGGGCCGCCCGCCGGGGCGAGAAGAGAACCACCGCCGGGCCGATCGTCAGGCCGTTCGTCCGGGTGGCAAGGGAACCGCCGCCCGCCGAGGCGGAAAGGGGCCGCCGCCCGGCCGCCCGCCGAGGCGGGACGGAGACCAGTGCCGGGCCGGCCGGCTCGGTGGGGCGGCCCCGGCCGGGGAGAGGCCGACCGGAGAGGGTCGTCGGTCCGTCCTCGGCGGGGAGCACCGGCAGCCGTCCGTTTCAGGGCAGGGTCCGGGGCCGGCTCCGTGCGCCGGAGGCGGCCGCGCGGTCCGCACGAGAGTTGGGGGCTCCGGCGGAAGGGGAGCGACCCGGGCGGACGCGTGGGCTATGTGCGGGCGATCGTCTCGTGGTGCCGGATCACCTCGGCGATGATGAAGTTGAGGAACTTCTCCGCGAACGCCGGGTCGAGTTTGGCGTTCTCGGCGAGGTCGCGGAGGCGGGCGATCTGCCGGGACTCACGGGCCGGGTCAGCGGGCGGCATCTTGTGCGCGGCCTTGAGGTGGCCCACCTGCTGGGTGCACTTGAAGCGCTCGGCGAGCATGTGGATCACCGCGGCGTCGATGTTGTCGATGCTGTCCCGCAGCCGGGAGAGCTCGGCCCGCACGGCGTCGTCCGGCGTACCCGCGGCGGCGGTGGCGGACGCGTCGGACGGAACCGGGCCCGTACGGCCGGCACCCGGGCTCTCGGAGTTGGTGCTGTCGTTCATATCGACCGACCTTATGCGCAACGGGCGGCCCGCGCCGACCCGATGTTCCGTCCCGCACCACGGGCCGGGGCACCACGGGCCGACGATACGGGCGTCCGACGGGCCGACGGCACGGGCGCCCGCGCATGCCGCCGTGGGCGCCCGCGCCCACTCCCGCGCCGGCCCCGGCCCCGTACGCACCCGCGCCGCCCGCCGGTGCCCCCGCCCTGGTGACGGCGGCCCCGGGCGTGGGCGAGGATGGCCCCGGCCCGGCCGCCCGGTGCGGGCCGACGAGGGCGGGGGCTGCCGTGCCGCACTTCACCGCGGGGGACGACGGGTTCCGGATCGACGGACGCCCGGTGCGGCTGCTCTCGGGAGCACTGCACTACTTCCGGGTGCACGAGGGCCACTGGGCGCACCGGCTGGCGATGCTGCGGGCGATGGGGCTCAACTGCGTGGAGACGTACGTCCCGTGGAACCGGCACGAGCCCGTGGAGGGCCGGACGCACGACGTGGGCGAGCTGGGCCGGTTCCTGGACACGGCCGCCGGGGCGGGGCTGTACGCGATCGTGCGCCCCGGCCCGTACATCTGTGCGGAATGGGAGAACGGCGGCCTGCCGCACTGGCTCACGGGACGGCTGGGGCCCCGGGTGCGGACGAGCGACCCGGAGTACCTGCGCGCGGTGGACGGCTGGCTGGACGCCGTGCTCCCCGAGGTGACCGGGCGGCAGATCGGCCGGGGCGGCCCGGTCGTCCTGGTGCAGGTGGAGAACGAGTACGGCTCGTACGGCAGCGACCAGGAGTACCTGCGTCACCTCGTGGCGCGGCTGCGGACCGCGGGTGTGACGGTGCCGCTGGTGACGTCGGACGGGCCGGAGGACCACATGCTCACCGCAGGGACGGTCCCCGGAGCGCTCGCCACGGTGAACTTCGGGTCGGGCGCGCGGGAGGCGTTCCGGGCGCTGCGCCGGCACCGGCCGGACGGGCCGCTGATGTGCATGGAGTTCTGGTGCGGCTGGTTCACCCACTGGGGTGGCGCGGCGGCGGAGCGGGACGCCGGGGAGGCGGCGGCCGCGCTGCGGGAGATCCTGGAGTGCGGGGCCTCGGTGAACCTCTATATGGCGCACGGCGGGACGAGCTTCGGCGGCTGGTCGGGGGCCAACCGGGCCGGGGAGGAGCACCGCGGCGCGCTGCGTCCGACGGTGACCTCGTACGACTACGACGCGCCCGTCGACGAGTACGGACGGCCGACGGCCAAGTTCCACGCCTTCCGCGAGGTGCTGGCCGGCCACGCCGAGGGGGCGCTGCCGGACGTGCCGCCCGCTCCCCCGGCGCTCGGGGCGCCGGTGCGGGCGGAGCTCACGCGGTGGGCGCCGCCGGGCGAGGTGATGGACGCGCTGGGCGGGGCCGGACGGGAGGCCGTGGTGCCACCGTCGTTCGAGGAGCTGGGGGTGGACCGGGGCGTCGTCCGCTATCGCTTCACCGTCCCGGGCCCGCGCCGGGCGCTGCCGCTGCGGGTGTCCGGGCTGCGCGACCTGGCGGTCGCGTACGTCGACGGGGTGCGGACGGCCGTGCTCGACGACGAGGAGGGGCTGATCGGCGACGTGCCGGGGCCGGCCTCGGTGGAGCTGTGGGTGGAGTCGCTGGGCCGGGTCAACTACGGTCCGCGCCTGGGCGAACGGAAGGGGCTGACGGGCGGGCTGCTGCACGGCGGCCAGTACGTCCACGGCGTACGGGCGCGCGGGCTGCGGCTGGCGGCGCTCACGGAGGAGGGCGCGCTCGCGGCGGTGCGGTGGCGGCCGGCCGGTGGGGAGGAACCGGGGCTGTACCGGGGGACCTTCCTGGTGGCGGGCCCCGGTGACGCGGTGCTCGGACTGCCGGGCTGGGGGCGGGGGTTCGTCTGGGTGAACGGTTTCTGCCTCGGCCGGTACTGGTCCGCCGGCCCGCAGCGCACGCTCTGGGTGCCGGGGCCCGTGCTGCACGAGGGACGGAACGAGCTCCTGGTGCTGGAGATGGACCGGGCGGGCGGGACGTCGGCCCTGCTGGAACCGGTTCCCGGCTGACCGGCCCGCCTCCGTACGGGACCGGCCCCCTCAAGCTGAAGGCCTCCCTCCAGGCCCCTGCCAAGGTCCTCAAAGGCCCTCTCAAGGCCCCCGTCCCGCTGATCACCGGCCGATGACGGTGACCAGCGGGACGGACCCTGTGGAAGGTTTGTTCCCGAGATCGTGCGAAGTGAAGCCGTCCGGACCGGACCAACCGGTCAGATTCTGTCCAGGCGCCTCCGTACGGGTACCCACGCCACCCCCGTACCGGGGTGTGTCGTCCCGGATTCCCCGGGTACCCGGTGGACGGATCCTGTCCCCTGCGGGAGCATCACACCATGATCGCGAAACTGGATTGCACGGTCATCGACTGTCCCGACCCGGCGGCACTGGCCGGTTTCTACGGGGCGGTCCTCGATTGGAAGGTGGACGCGAGCGACCCGGACTGGGTGTGGCTGCGCGGCCCCGACGGCGGTACCCCGCTCGCCTTCCAGAAGGCCCCGAACCACCGGCCGCCGCGCTGGCCGGACCCGGACCACCCGCAGCAGTTCCACCTCGACCTCACGGTCGGCACCCGGGAGGACCTGGAGCGGGCGCAGCGGGAGGTGATCTCCCTCGGCGCACGCTTCCTGCACGACAGCGGCGGGACGACGAGCGGGTACCGGGTGTTCACCGACCCGGCGGGGCATCCGTTCTGCCTGTGCTACGGCGGGTAGCGCGAGACCGGTGACGACGGGTAGAGGGGCCTGTGACGGCGGGCAGCCGGACCGGTGACGACGGGTAGTGCGGGACCGCTGACAGGGCTGCCCCGTCGGCCCGTTCAGCCGTCCGCCTCGCTCCCCCACAGCGCCGCCCGCTCCGGCTCCGGCAGCCAGACGCCACCGCCGCCGCCGTCGCCACCGCCGCGGCCGCCCGGTTCGAGCCCCTTCGGGTGGGGCAGGGCCCGCAGCAGGGCGGCCAACTGGGGGTTGCGGTCGGACCGGTGCCAGATGACGGACCACAGGTGCAGGGGGGCGGGGTCCACGAGCGGGATGCGGCGCACCCGTCCGTCGTGCGGCAGGTCCATGCCCGCCTCCCCCACGGTCACGGCCTGCTCCTCGCGCCGCATGAGTTCGCCGTAGTCGCGGGCGCCCACCGCCGGATCGGCGAAACGCAGGGGGATGCCGAAGTCCTCGCAGAACCGGATCAGATAGCCGCGCCACTCCTCGGCGCCGCCGGGGTCGGGCATGGTGATGCCGGCGTCCCGGAGGTCGGCCGGGCGCAGGTCGGTCCGGTCGGCGAGGCGGTGCCCGGCGAGGACGTAGGCGTGCAGGGGTTCGCAGTGGACGGGCCGGTGGAGGAGGTCGGCGGGCCAGGGCCGGCCGAGGTCGTGGACGCGGCCGAACGCGGCGTCGAGTTCCCGGCCCTGCAGGGCCGGGAGGGCGGCGGCCAGCCCCTGCCGCATGCTGAGATCCACCCGGAGCCCGGGAGTGCGGGCGACGGCCTCCCGGAGCACCCGCAGCGGGGTGAAGCGCTCGGCGAACACTTCGACGCGCAGCGGGCGCACGGCGCCGCGGACGGTCTGGACAGCCGTGTCGAAGGCGGCGAGGGCGTCCTGGGCGAGCGGCAGGAACCGCCGTCCGGCCGGGGTGAGTTCGACGCTGCGGGTGGTGCGTTCGAGGAGGGGCACGGCGAGGGCGTCCTCCAGGCGGCGGACGCGCTTCGACAGCGCCTGCTGCGTGAGGAAGAGCCGGGCGGCGGCCCGTCCGAAGTGCAGGTCCTCGGCGACGGCGACGAAGGCGCGCATGCCGGGGAGGTCGGGTTCCATGGAACCAGCCTCGAATGACAACCCCCGGTTGTCAAAACGCTCGCGAAAGTTGTTGGACGATACCCCTGAGCTGGGGTTTTGCTGATCTCATGACCGCACTCCTCCTTTCCCCCGCCGCGACCACCGCCGCACCGCCCGCACCGCCCGCCGGGGAGCACGTCTACCAGCGGCTGCTGCGCAACCGCGTCATCGTGCTCGGACAGCCGGTCGACGACGACATCGCGAACCGGATCTGCGCCGAGATGCTGCTCCTGTCGGCCGAGGACCGGCACCGCGACATCCACCTCTACATCAACTCGCCTGGCGGCTCGATCACGGCCGGGCTGGCCATCTACGACATCATGCAGTTCATCCCGAACGACGTGGCCACCCTGTCGATGGGCTTCACGGCCTCGATGGGCCAGTTCCTGCTCTGCGCGGGCGCCCCGGGAAAGCGGTACGCGCTGCCGCACGCGAGCATCCTCATGCACCAGCCGTCCGCGGGGCTCGCCGGTTCGGCGTCCGACATCAGGATCCAGATCGAGCAGATGCGGGCGGTGAAGCAGCTGGTCCAGCAGCGCATCGCCCACCACACGGGCCGCCCGGTGGAGCAGATCGAGGCGGACTCCGACCGCGACAACTACTTCACGGCCGAGGAGGCCAAGGAGTACGGCTTCGTCGACCACGTGATCTCCTCGGCCGACCGGCTCGCCGACCTCTGACTTCAGCCCCGGCTCCAGCGCACCTGGGGACGCCGGTCAGGACCCGGCTGCCGGACGGACGAAGCCGTAGGCCCGCTCGACCCTGGCGACGTGCACGGCGAACCGCTCGTACCAGCGCTCGCGCCCGTCCGCCTGGGCCACGAGGTGCTCGGCGTGGTCGCGCCAGGCCAGGATCGCCTCCTCGTCCCGCCAGTACGACACGGTGATCCCGAGTTCGCCCTCACCGCCCGTGGAGTCGATACCGAGGAACCCCGGCTGCTTCCGGGCGAGTTCGAGCATCCGGGCCGCCGTCTCGTCGTAGCCCTCACCGCCCTCGACACGGTTCGAGCTGAAGATGACCGCGTAGTACGGCGGTTCGGGCAGGGCGGCGGGGGCGGGCACGGCCATCGGTTCCTCCGGAGCGGGACGACGGGTCACCGCACGGTCCCGCACACCCGGCCGGTAACGCAACGGGGCGGGCGCGAATGCCCGTCACCATCGGCCGGAAACGACCGGCGAATAGACAGCATCCATACCGTGAGAGGTTTTTTCACAGCGGAAACCGGATCTTCCCCGCTCTTTGCCCTAGGACCAACGGAGGATTGAATTCCGCCTCTGGTTCGCAGCGCCTGACCAGGCAGTTCTTCTACGGTTTCCCTGGCGACGAAAAGCGCGGCAAATACGGGGAAGTTGATTCTTCACGCATTTCCGGGCTGTTCGCGGCGCGGACCGAGTGGCCCCGACGGGCTTGTCCCGTCGGCTGTCGCCACCGATTCCTTCCGCGATTCCTGGAGTTCCCGTATGCGTGTCCCCCGCCTGCTGACAGCGGCCCTGGTGCTGCTCTCGTTCGTCATGCCCCTGGCCACGGACATGTATCTGCCGGCCTTTCCCCGGATGACGGACGACCTGCACACCGACGCGTCCGGCGTCCAGCTCACCCTGACGTCGTTCCTCGTCGGCATGGGCCTCGGCCAGCTGGTGCTCGGTCCGCTGTCCGACCGGCTCGGGCGCCGGCTGCCGCTGCTGACCGGCGGGGCCGTCTGTGTCGCGGCGACCGTGCTCTGCGCCATGGCGCCGTCGCTCGGCTGGCTGGTCGCGCTCCGTTTCGCCCAGGGCTTCAGCGGCGCGGCGGGCGTCGTGATCGGACGTGCCGTGGTCTCCGACGTCGCCGAGGGCAGGACGGCCGCCCGGATGTTCGGCATCCTGATGACCCTGATGGGGATCGCACCGGTCCTCGCCCCCGTCGCGGGCGGCGCCGTCGTCGGGCACGGGGGCTGGCACGGCGTGTTCTGGGTGCTCGCCGGCGCATGCCTGCTCGCCCTGGTCGCCGCCGTCGTCGCCGTCCCCGAGAGCCTGCCCGTGGAGAAGCGCCACACGGGCGGGGGCGCGGCCACCCTCCGGGCCGCGCGCGAGGTCCTGGGCGACCGCCCGTACCTCGGGTACACCCTGGCGTTCGGATTCTCGCTCGCGGTGCTCTTCTGCTACGTGGCCGGGGCCTCCTTCCTCTTCCAGAACGTCCTCGGGTTCGGCCTGGGGCAGACGTCCGCGGCCTTCGCCTCGGTGGGCGTCGTCAGCACCCTCGCGAGCACGGTGATCACCAAGCTCGTCGGCCGGTTCACCGCCGGCGGAATGCTGCGAGCCGGGCTCCGTCTCATGTTCCCGACCGCCGTCGCGCTCTGCCTCGCCACCGTCGCCGGCGGGCTGACGGCACCCGTCGCCCTGGTGCTGCTGGGTCTGCTCTTCGTCCCCATCTGCCTGGTGACGATCAACGCGGTTCCGCTGGCCCTGGCCCGGGTGCCCCGGGCCGCGGGCACCGGTTCCGCGGTGCTGGGCGCCCTGCAGAGCGCCCTGAGCGCGCTGGCCGCGCCGTTGGTCGGACTCGGCGGCCAGGACACCGCGCTGCCGATGTTCCTGTGCATGACGGGCTTCGCGGGGCTCGCGTTGCTGGCATTGCGCCTCACCCGCCACGCCACGGGCCCGGCGGAGCCGGCGGGGGCACCGGCGGCGTAGCCGCGTACGCACCCCGGCCGGCCGGCGCGCGGCGGGGCCGGACATCGGCAGGCAGGCCCCCGCAAGCGCCGCCCGGCCGCCTCACCTCCGCACCTCGCCCCCGGTGGAACGAACGCTCGGCGCCCTCATCTCCGTGGGACGACCGTCCCATGGGCGAACGCCCGGCCCCCCTCACCTCCGCCGCTCCACCGGGAACACCGCCGTGATCAGCCAGCCCCCCTCCGGCGCCGGTCCCGCGGTGAGGCGGCCGCCCATGGCCTTGGCCCGTTCGGCGAGGCCGACCAGGCCGAAGCCGCCGCCGCGGGCCGCTTCGGCGATGGCGGCGGGCCGGCGGCCGTCGTCGGCGATGCGGAGCTCGACGCCCTCGGGGACGCCACGCACCCCGATGCGGACCGCGGTGGCGTCGGCGGCGTGCTTGCGGATGTTGGTGAGGGCCTCGCGGACGACGCGGTGGACAGCGGCGGCGACGTCGCCCGGGAGCCAGCCCTCCATCCCGTGCTCGATGTAGAGCGCGACGGGCGGCCCGGTACGGGTGAACTCCTCGGTGAGGGAGCGGACTTCGGGCAGGCCGGCCACCGGCTCCGTCTCGGGTTCCGTACCCTCGCGCAGGACGCCGACGAGGCGGCGCATGGCCCCCAGCGCCTCCCCGGCGGAGCCCTCGATGCGCTCGAACGCGCGGGCGGCCGCGTCGCCCTCCAGGGAGGTGAAGCGCGCGGCCTGGGCCTGGACGGCGATACCGGTGATGTGGTGGGCGACGAGGTCGTGGAGCTCGCGGGCGAGTTCGAGTCGCTCGGCCGTGCGCACGGCCGCCATGTCGCGGACGCGTTGGGCGGACTGGGCGCGCAGCAGCAGGGAGTACGCGCAGACGACCACCGTCAGCAGGGTGAACACGGCCGTGAACCGGCCCGGTTCGAGGTCGCGCACCGGTGCGGCGAGGGCGGCCAGGGCCAGCGCCGGGCCGAGGACGGCGGCGCGCCGGGCCGCCGAGCGCTGGACGACGTTGGTCAGCAGGACGAGCAGGGCGACGTCCTCGCCCATGCCCCAGACCACCTCGGGGTGCCGGCCGGCCATCAGGACGGCCGAGGTGGTCCAGGAGACGGCGACGGCGACGCCGGCCCGCACGTCGAGCGGGATCCAGGCGTACGGCACGGCGCACAGGCAGACGGCGACGCCCGAGGCGAGCACCACGGCGTGCGGCGGGCTGGGCTGCCGGGCGAGGACGAGCCCCTCGAAGCCGACCAGGCCGAGCAGGAAGAGGGCGAGCACGGCCTTGGCGACGACGGCCCGGCGCGGATGCCGGGCGATCCCGGCCCGGCCGGTCACGTAGCGCCCGTGGCCAGCCCGCTCTCCCAGGCCCAGGCGGCGATCTCGACGCGGTTCCGGGCGTCGAGCTTCAGCTGCACATTGGCCAGGTGGGTCTTGACCGTGGACAGGGAGATGAACAGTTCGGCGGCGATCTCGGCGTTGGTGGCGCCGCGCGCGAGGCAGCGCACGACGTCCTCCTCGCGCTCGGTCAGCGGCTCGGAGGGCTCCCTCGGCGTACGGACGGCGTTGCCGCCGTCGGTGGCCGCGGGGGCCAGGTCGCGGAGCAGCCGGACGGTGATGGCGGGCGAGATGAGGGAGTCGCCGACGGCGGCGGCGTGGACCGCCTCGACGAGCATGGCCGGGCTGGCGTCCTTCAGGAGGAATCCGGAGGCGCCGTTGCGCAGGGCGGAGTGGACGTACTCGTCGAGGTCGAACGTGGTGACGATGACGATGCGGGGGCGGCCGCCGCGCTCCGGCTCCGCGGCGGTGAGGGCGGAGAGCCGCCGGGTGACCTCCAGCCCGTCCAGCTTGGGCATGCGGATGTCGAGGAGCAGCACGTCGGGCCGGTACGCCTCGACGGCGGCCAGGGCGGCCTCGCCGTCCACGACGTCGGCGACGACGTCGATGTCGGGCTGGCTCTCCAGGATCATCCGGAAGCCGGTGCGGACCATCTCCTGGTCGTCCGCGATGACGACGGTGATCGCCATGACGTCCCCTCCGCCGGGGTGGCTGTCGGTACGGTGCGCCGGGGCGGGCGCCGGTGGGTCCGGAACCGGTGGGCCGGGCCTGATGGCCCGGAACCGGTGATCCGGAACTGATGGTCCGGAACCGGTGGCCCGGACCTGGTGGCCCGGAACCGGTGATCCGGAACCGGTGATCCGGGTCCGGTGGTCCGAAACCGGTGGTCCGGAACCGCCGGTCCGGAACCGCCGGCCCGGAACCCGTGGCCTGAGTCCGTGGGCCGAGTCCCATGACCCGAGCCCGGTGGCCCGGAACCGGGACGGGACCGCCGGCATGCCCGGCGTCCCTCCATGTCACCGGGGGTGCCGTGCGGCCGCAACAGCAAGCGCGGCGACGGGCGGCGGGCACGGCTCCGCCGGGTCTCCCCGGTCAGGCCTCCGGACGGGCGGCGCGGCGGCGGCTCAGGAGCCGCACCCCGTACGCTCCCCCGCCGACCGCCAGCAGCGCGCCGCCCGCGACGAGCGGCGTGCCGACGTCGTGCCGGCCCTTGACGGTCTGGCCGGCCTGCACCATGCGGCGCACGGGGTTGCTGGCCGCCACGTGCCGCTTGGCCTGCCGGACCTGCTTGGCCTTCCTGGCCTGCTTCACCGGCCGGGCCTGCTTGGCCTGCTTGACCCGCTTGCCCTCCAGGACCAGCGCGCCCTGTCCGGCCTTTCCTACCTCTCCCACCTGTCCTACCTGTCCGATCTCTCCCGCCTGCCCCACCCGTCCGGTCCCGTTCGCCCGCCGGATCTGTTCGGCCGGCCGGAGCGGTGCCGGGCGCGACACGCCGGAGTGCTCCCGGTGGGTGACGCGGAGCTCCCGCTCACGGTGGTTCGCCCGGCGGTCGCCGGTTCCCGCGGCCGGGTGACCGGTGGCCTCCCGCCGGACGACGGCGGGGTCGGCGGCCGCCTCGCGGGAACCCCCGTCACGGACGACCGCGCGGTCGCCGCCGGTGCGGTCGCGCTGCCCGTGGTCCGCGGCCTCGGCGCCGGTCACCGGCAGGAACGCCGCGCCCGCGGCGGCGAGAAGGGTGACGGCGGCGATGCGGGTCCTGGCGGGCACGGCTGTGCCTTTCTGTCGGTGTGCGGCAGTGCGGCACGTGCCGCGGCCGCGCACCCCGGACGTCCCGTCGCGGGACCGCGGAGTGCGCGTGATCCACGTTACGGGCCTTCATGCCCCGCACACCTCGACCGGCCGGGCCATTCCCGTCCCGTCCCGTCTCGGCCGAAAGGATGACGGCGGCCCGCCGCGCGTCATACCGGAGTCGCGCGGGCGGGCCGCCGCCGGACGGACCGGAGGGTCAGTGCCGGATCAGCCGAGGCTCGCGGCGCCCGCCGCGATGTCCTTGGCGAAGGTGCTCACCTGGGTGTACACGCCGGGGTAGCGGGGCCGGGCGCAGCCGGTGCCCCAGCTGACGATGCCGACCTGGATCCAGGCCCCCGCGTTGTCCTTGCGGAACATGGGCCCGCCGGAGTCGCCCTGGCAGGTGTCCACGCCGCCCTTCTCGACGAACCCGGCGCAGATCTCCTCGCCGGGTATGAGGCTGCTGCCGTACGCCTTGCCGCAGGTGGCGTCGTCGACGAACGGCACGTCCGCCTTGCGCATCTTGGTCTGCTGTCCGCCGCCCTCCCGGGTGGCGCCCCAGCCGGCGACGGTGAAGGTGCCCGAGTCGTAGGCGGTGGTGTCGGCCGTCTTGAGGGTGGGCAGGTCGACGGGCCGGGCGAGTCTGATCAGCGCCCAGTCCTTGCCGGAGCCGTTGTAGCCGGGGGCCTGGAGGACCCGGGTGGACTTGACCTTGACCGCCTGCGCGGAGTTGAGGTCGACGACGCCGGCCGTCACGGTGATGGAGGTGTCCGCGCCGCTGCCGTTCACGCAGTGGGCGGCGGTGAGGACGATCTGCTTGGTGTAGAGGGCGCCGCCGCAGCCCATGGAGAGGCGGACCATCCAGGGGAACTCGCCCTGCTGCGCGGGGACGCCGCCGACGACGCCCTGGCCGGGCCCGGAGGCCGGTTCCTGCGCCTGGGCCCCGCCGGGCTGGAGACTGAAGGCGGCGAGGGCCACCGCGCCGACGGCAAGGGTCCTCTTCAAGGCCGTGAGGTGGGTGCTCAAGGGGGGTCCTTTCGTGGAGGGTTGACCACGATTTGCCAGGTTCATGACAAGCTGCCGATGCTCGCCCCGAAGCGGAACCTGGTGAACGCGGTGTGGTGAGTATCGGAGCGGACGGGGGCGACGGCAAGGACGCTTCAGGCCAGTGCGGGCCATGGGACACAAGCGGAGGCCCGGCGCCGTACCCGCCCCGCGCCCCCGCCCGTACAGTGGAGGACGGCGGGGGCCGGCGGAACCACGGGGGTGGTGACGGGTGAGCACGGACGTCGAGATCCAGCACGGCTTCCCGCACCTGGACACGGTCCACTCCGCGATCACCGCGCTGTACCGGCGGCTCTCCTGCGACACCCTGCGCACCTTCGCGCTCAGCGTCCCGCCGTCCGACGTCGCGTTCTCCGACGACGAGGACCCCTACCTGGGCGTCCAACGGGTCGCCGGCGTCATGGTGCGGCAGCTGCGGCTCCCGGACGCGCGGATGATCGTCTCCTTCCGCGACATGCGGCACGCCGGGAACGTCGAACTCGCGGCAGGGCCCGAGTACTTCATCGAGCTCAACTCCCGCTTCAAGAAGCACCGCAGGGACATCGGCGCGGCCCTGGCCCACGAGGTGACCCACGTCTACCTGCACCGGCTGGGACTCGCGTTCCCCGGCACCCGGGACAACGAGATCCTCACCGACACCGTCGCCGCCTACCTCGGCGCCGGCTGGCTGCTGCTCGACGCGTACCGCGAGGACGCGCTCACCACGCAGAAGCTCGGCTATCTCACCCCGGAGGAGTTCGGCTACGTCCTGGCCCAGCGCGCCGAGGTCTTCGCCGAGGACCCCGCCCTCTGGTTCACCAGCCCGCGCGCCCACGACGCCTACGTCCAGGGCGCGGCACGGGCCCGCCGGGAGGCGCGGCGCCCGCCGCTGGCGACGGCGGGCCGGCTCGGACGGCACCGCTACGCGCGGGACCGGCGGGCGGCCGAGCGGGGCACGGGCCCGGCCGCGCTCCCCGCCGGGTACGCGTTCGAGGGGCGCGATCCGCAGCGCGTCAGCTTCCCCTGCCCCACCTGCCACCAGCGGATCCGGGTGCCGGTCAGGGGACGGCTGCGGGCGCGGTGCGGGCTGTGCGGGAGCGTGCTGGAGTGCGAGACGTGACGGTCGTTGACGGGTGCGTTCCACTTCAGCGGCGCTCTACCCACCGCCGCGTAAACCCGCCGCCAGCTCGCTCGTCGACTTGTGCACCACCGTGGGAGCCATCCCGGCGGGCCACGCCTGGACCAGGTACTCCTCGCCGAGGTCGGCCCAGGCCGGGTAGTCGCGGTTCCGGCCCGACACCCGGATCCGGTACGTGCCGGGCCCGGAGATGATGATCTCCGGCAGCTCGCCACTCTCCTCCGGATCGGACTCCCCGACCTCCATCGCGTGACTGTTCCACCGGACGGACACCTCGGCGACGTCGTCCCACCCGTCCGTCTCCACAGCGGGCGGACCATCCCAGGTCTCCGCGGTGACGGTGATGAACTGGCACTCCTCGGCGCAGCGCACCGAGGCCGCGCCGCCCTCGGGGTTGACGTCGACCAGCCCGGTCGCGGAGTAGTCGGGTTCGAACTCCTCCAGGGTCTCGGGGTCGATGATGCGGAACGCGTACGTCTCGTCGACGAACAACTGCTCGCTGCGCAGCCGCCGTATGAGGAAGGGCCCGCTCACCCCGTCCCCCACCACTTCCGCAGCACCTTCTCCGCCGGCTTCCCGTGCGGCGTGTAAGCGAGCTTCTTCGGCGTCTCCCCGGTGTCCGGCCAGTCGTCCCACATCCACCAGCAGACCCCGGCCCACCACTTCTGGCCGTCGAAGGCGGCCAGCAACGCCTCGTAGCCGGCGGCCTGTTCGGCGTCGCCCCGGGCCGTGCTGACGGTCCAGGAGTACGGGGCCGTCGTGGACCCCTTCTGGCTGACGTAACCGGCCTCGGTGAACAGGATCTTGCGCCCCTGCTCGGCGGAGAAGGCGGCCAGTTCCTTCACCACCGGCTGCCACGCCTGGCGCAGCTTCGCCACGTCGGTGGTGGGCTTCTCGCCGAGCGGCCAGTAGGCGTCGATCCCGATGAGGTCGAGGTCCTTCCAGAACGGGATCTTCTGGTACTCGTCGTAGTTGGCCGCGTAGGTGAGCCGGCCCTTGTAGGCGGAACGGACGGCGGAGACGGCCTTCTTCCAGTGCGCGCCGTCCTCGGAGGTGCCGGCGAGTTCGGTGCCGACGGAGAACTGCTCCGCGCCGGTCTCGGCGGCGAGCTTCGCGTAGTGGGTGATGAAGCGTTCGTACGCCGTGAACCAGGCATTCCGGTCGTCGGGCCGGATGCCGGAGCGGTCGCCGCCGTCCTTCAGGTCCACATGGGGCTTGATCATGGTCTTGAGGCCGGCGTCGTGGGCGAGGCGCACGATGTGGCGCAGGCTCGCGTCGTCGGCGGTCTCGTCGGTCGGGTGGATGTCCGACTCGCCGATGCCGTCCTGGTACCAGGTCGGGGTGAACGTCACCCACCGGGCGCCGGTGGCGGCGATCTGCCGCAGATACGTTTTGGCCTCGGGACTCTCGTAGTCCTTCTTGTTCCAGGCCGGAAGGGTGATCCCCTTCAGCGCGGCCTCCTTCCGGTCGTCCGGGCGTTTGCTGCCCCCTCCGCCCGCGGTGCCGCCGGGCGTGTGACGGGGGGTTTCGGTGGATTCCTCGGAATCGTTGGCGGAGCACCCTGCGAGGAAGAGGGCGGCCGCGGCCGCCAGCGCGACGACCGCCCTCTTCTTCGCGCTCACTGGTTCAGGTCCGTGGGGCCGACGAAGGTGTACCCGAGGGCGCGGATGCCCTCGACCGTCTGCTGGAGCGGGGCCGTCCCGAAGTACGGGTGGTAGAAGAAGCTGGCCACGCCGTCACGGACGGCCAGGTTGGCCCTGGCCGAGGCGATCAGGTCGGCGGGGAGCCGGGCCGGGTGGTTGTTGTACGGCTCGGGCTCGTAGTTGCCGAGGTTCTCCGGGAGGACCGTGGTGCCGTACACGTCCTTGACGGCGTACGGGAAGAACTGGCCGATGTAGCGACCGGAGTTGGTGGGGGCACCGGTCAGTGTGCCTGTGAAGTACAAGGATCTCTCCAGTCGGGCGGAGAAGTTCTGACCGAGGACACGGTAGTCGGTGGCGGAGGCCGCGTAGTGTGGCGTTGTCCACAGTGCCGGCCTCGGCAGTCCGGCCGCCGCGAAGGCCGCCAGGGCGGACGTAACTCGCGTTTGTGCCCAGGCAGTTGAGTCCTGAGCCGTCGGCCCGTCGTAGACGACGTTGTCCGAGGCGTCGACGTGGGCGCGGAAGAACTCGAAGTCGTCCCCGGTGACTCCGCTGTACGGGTTGTTCACATTGCTGTACTGGTGGGTGTAACCGTGGTCCATCAGCACCGCGCCGCGCGCGAGCATGTACTTGAGGGCCGAGACGACCCCGGGACTCTGGGCGAGTGTGACCGTCTCCGGCCTGCCGCTGTTGTACGTGCCCTTGGGGTCCGTGTAGACGGGGATGACGTTGATCCCGTAGGGGATCTTCTGCGAGAAGAGGTAATCCGCCGCCTTGCGCAGGTCGTTGGGGTCGGACTTGGGACTGATGTCCTCCAGCCGGACGAACGCGCGGTGCCGTTCTGCGGTGCCCGGCGCGAGCCCGTCGAAGAGCAGGTCCTCGAAGGCGATCACGCGGTCGCTCTCGGAGACGTACGTGAAGGGGATCTCCCCGACGTAGGTCAGATTGCCCGAACGGATCGCCCATGGGCTGGCGTTGCCCGAATTGGCGTCCCTGGCCTGGGCCAGCTGGGTGACCTGCGGGTATCCGGGCCCGGTCGCGAGCGCGGGGTGCAGCACCCCGCCGTCGAAGCCGGCCGGGATCTTCCGGGTGAGCTGCCGGCCCTTGTAGGTCACCTGGGTGATGTTCCCCACGGTGCCCCCGCTCTCGTAGAACGAGGCGGTGGGGTCCCAGCCGTAGCGCTGCTTGAAGGTGCTGACGCCGACGGCGTTGGCCATGCCCCAGATGTTGTCCCCGACCCAGGTCACGGGGCGCGTCGTGGCCAGGGCGTCCTGGTAGAACGCGGCCGGGACGGCGTCGGGGACGGGCCCGCCGTAGTACGTCGAGCCGACGTAGAGCGTGGCCGTGTACTGGTTGACCATCCCCGCGGTGTACGCCGAGACCGGCTTGGCGGTCACGGTCCCGAAGTGTCCCGCGAGGTTGGCGACGGCCATGGCGTACAGCTCGCCCAGGTACCCGTAGGGGCCGGCGCTGTCGTAGAGGACCAGCGCGGAGGCACCGCCGGGGACCGCGGCCGGCAGCTTGGCGGCGGCGGTGACCACGGTGGGGCCGGACGTCCCGGAAACCCCTGACGTCAGGGGGGCGACCGCGGGAACCGCGGCGGTCTTCGGGGGCGTCGTACCACTCGGCACCGTAGGGGTCGTACGGGTCGGGCGGCTGACGACGAGCTTGCCGGACCGGCGCAGCCGGTCGTTGGCCAGCCGTGCGGCCTTCCAGGCCTTGAGGTCCTGGGTGCCGGCCTTGGAGAGCGCGGCGGGCCCGGTGCCCTGCAGGGCGTGCGGCGGACGGTGCCGGTCCGCCGGAGTTCCGGCGGCTCCGGCGCCTTCCGAAAGAGTGAAGCCGCCCAGCAGGGCGGCCACTATCGAAAGCGCGAGCGAAATTCGGGGCTTTCCCCGTCTCCTCCTGGAAATTCTCATCCCATTCCCCCCTGTTGCCGTTCCGGCGTCCTGGATTTCCACGCCGACAGTTGGCAGATTCTGCTGGGGTCACCAGCGGCTGTCAATACATTCCCCGGAACCTTGCAATCCGTCCGGCATTCCCCGGAGTTCTCCACCGGGGCGCCACGGAGAGGTCCGCCGCATTCCGGTTCCCGAATGGTTCAGACCGCAGGTCACACCAGCCCCAAACCCGGCGCGAGCTGCCAGAACTACCCACCGGTCACAAGAATTTACACCCTGGAATTCTCCGACTTCCCTGATGTATGACCGGCCCGATCGGCAGGTCTGGTACGTTCCCAGCGCACGCCTCGCAGGAGGCGGAAAATGGGGGGGAACCCATGTACGGAAAACCAGCCCTGGGCACCGTTGTGCCCTTGGCCGGGCTGACGGCCGCACCGGAAGTGCTGCCGGGACTGCCCTACGCGAGAGGCCTCCAGGAAGCGGCCGGAACCGGATTCCTGCTCTACTGTTCGATAGCCGCCGTCCTGATTTTGCTGAAATGCTGGTACCGGATACGGAACTCCGGTGACCGTTCATGACGGGCGGCCTCCGGACCGGTGACGTCCTGCTCTGGTCGAGCATCGCCATCATCGTGATGGCCGGGTGCTACAACACCTCCCTGTTCCTCATCTCCCGACGCCGCTTCCGCCGCTCGCGGGGCCCGCGGGAGCAGCGCTTCTACGTCTTCCTCCTCGCCTGCCTCAACGAGGAGAAGGTGCTCGCCGAGAGCCTGGCGCGCATCACCGCCCTGCCGGCCCGCAACACCCTGGCCCTGGTCATCGACGACGCCTCCGACGACCGCACGGCCGACATCGCCCGCGCGGCCTGCGCCGCCGCCCCGGGCAAGGTGCACCTGCTGCAACGGCACCTGCCGAACGCCCGCAAGGGCAAGGGTGCGGCCCTCAACGCCGGTATCGCACACCTGCGTTCCTCCGGGCTCCTGGACGGCCGCGACCCACGCGACGTCATCGTCTGCGTCGTGGACGCGGACGGCCGGCTCGACCAGCACGTGGTCCAGGCCGTCGACCCGTACTTCGACAACCCGCGCACCGGCGGCACCCAGATCGGCGTGCGGATGTACAACCGCAACAAGGGCCTGCTCGCCCGGCTCCAGGACATGGAGTTCGTCATCTACGGCGACATCTTCCAGAGCGCCCGCCGGTACATCGGCAGCGTCGGCATGGGCGGCAACGGCCAGTTCATGCGGCTGGCCGCGCTGGACTCCCTCATGGGCCCGGACGGCGCCGGCCCGTGGAGCGACTCCCTGACCGAGGACCTGGACCTGGGCGTCCGGCTCATCGCCCGCGGCTGGACCAACCAGCACTGCACCTCCGCCGCCGTCTCCCAGCAGGCCGTCCTCGACGTCCGGCGGCTGGTGCGGCAGCGGTCGCGCTGGTTCCAGGGCCACCTCCAGTCGGCAGGGCTGGTCCCGCTGATCGTCCGCGAGGTGCCCACCCGGGCCGCGGTGGACCTGCTCTACCACCTCTCCAGCCCGGTGCTGATCCTGCTCACCTCGCTGCTGCCGGTGTCCTTCCTCGTCGCCGTCGTCGGCACCGTCATCGGCTCGATCGAGGCGGGCCGGCCGCTGATCTCCCCGATGTGGGTGATCGGCCCGTACATCCTGTCGTTCACCGCCGCCTACGCCTACGGGTGGGTCTACTCCCGGCGCGAACAGGGCCTCGGCCTCGCCCGCGCGGTCCTGCTGTCCCACGTCTTCATCTTCTACGGCTACATCTGGTTCGCCGCCGGATGGTGGGGCCTCTGGCGCATGCTGACCGGCAAGCAGACCTGGCTGAAGACGGCGCGCACCTGATCCCCACGCCTCACCGCATCAGCGACAACCGGCCCTCCGGGCCGGCACACACCTCACGGAGGACCGCATGTCCCCGAATCTGATCGGCGCGCCGGTGCGTGCCATGCTCGTCCTCGGGACCCGCCCCGAAGCCATCAAACTCGCCCCCGTGGCCCGCGCCATGGCGGCCTCCCCGCTGTTCGAACCGCTCGTCGTCACCACCGGGCAGCACCGCGAGATGCTGCACCAGATGCTCGACCTGCTCCAGGTGCCCGCCCGCACCGAGCTCGACGTGATGCGCGACCGCCAGCAGCTGTCCACCCTCACCGCCCGGCTCGTGGACGGCCTCGGCGAGGTGGTCCGCGCGCAGCGGCCGGACGTCGTCCTCGTCCAGGGCGACACCACCACCGCGCTCACCGGTGCCCTCGCCGCGTTCTACGAGCACGTCCCCGTCGCCCATGTCGAGGCCGGGCTGCGTACCGGCGTCCTCGACAACCCGTTCCCCGAGGAGCTCAACCGCCGGCTCATCGGCCGCGTCGCCCGCTGGCACTTCGCCCCGACGGCGCGCGCCGCCGGGCATCTGACCGCCGAGGGCGTGCCCGCCTCCGAGGTGTTCACCACCGGCAACACCGTCATCGACAACCTGCTGTGGGTGCTGGCCGAGGGCACCGGCCGGAGCCGGTTCACCACCGGCCTGCGGCGCGTCCTGCTCACCCTGCACCGCCGCGAGAACCAGGGCGACGTCATGTGCGGCATGGGCCGGGCCGTACGCCGGCTCGCCGACCGCGGCGACGTCGAGATCCTGCTCCCGCTGCACAAGAGCCCCGCCGTCCGCGACGCGCTGCTGCCCGAGCTGACCGGCCACCCGCACATCCGCGTCGTCGAACCCCTTGGCTACCTCGACTTCTCCGCCACCCTCGCCGCCTGCGACCTGGTCCTCACCGACTCCGGCGGCATCCAGGAGGAGGCCCCGACCCTCGGCAAGCCCGCCCTCGTCCTGCGCACCACCACCGAACGGCCGGAGGCCGTCGACGCGGGCGCGGCACGGCTGGTCGGCACCGTGCCCGACGCGATCCTGGCGGCCACCGAGCGGCTGCTGGACGATCCGGAGGAGTACGCCCGCATGGCGGCGGCCGGAAATCCGTTCGGTGACGGCCACGCGACCGAACGGATCATCGCCCAGCTCGCGGAGGACTTCGGGGCGGACGCGGACATCCCGCCCGGAGATCCGGTGATCGCCCGCCTCCCCGAGGGTCCGGGGTCATACTCGACGGCATGACGAGAGTTCACCGGCTGCTCGCCCTGGCCGCCCTCGCCGTCGCCGCCCTCGTGGGCATCGGCTTCGCGGCGGACGCCCTGTGGGGCGGCGGGGGCGCACCGGAACGCCCGTGGGCCGAGGGCTCGGTCCACGGGCCCTGGCGGTCGGTGTTCGACGGCCACGGCACGAACATCGGCCGCCACGACGGCCTCGCCCTCTCCCCCAAGCCGGCCCGCCGGGACGACGAGACCCACGCCGGCCTCGTCGTCTCCACCGCGACGTACGAGAACGTCGACTACGAGGCCCGCATGCGCACCGTCGCCCAGCTCCGCACCCCGAAGCCCAACCCCTGGGAGGTGCCCTGGCTGCTCTGGGCCTACACCGACCCCGAGCACTTCTACTACGTCACCCTCAAGCCCAACGGCTGGGAACTCGGCAAACGCGACCCCGCCTACCCCGGCGGCCAGCGCTTCCTCGCCACCGGCCCCGGAAGCTTCCCCCTCGGCCACACCTCCACCGTCCGCGTCGCCCAGCGCGGCCCCCGCATGGAGATCAGCGTCGACGGCCGCGGCCTCGTCGCCTACGAGGACCGCGAACGCCCGTACCTGAAGGGCAGCGTGGGGGTCTACACGGAGGACGCCCGGGTGGTGTTCAGCGAGGTGGTGGCCCGGTCGGCGGGGTCGTGAGCCACCGACGCGGTCGTGGCGCTCACGTCTCCAGGACGTACCACTGCCGCACGGACCTCCCCCGCAGGTAGAGGCGCCGCCCCCGTCCGACGACGTCGGCGCACCGGGTGAGGGGCGTGCCGTCGGGGAGGGTGAGCCGGGCCTCTTCGAGGAGACGGAGGGTGCCGTCGGAGGCGCGGCAGCGGTGCAGCAGGTCGGGGCCGCGGCCGGCGCCGAGGAGGGTGAGTTCGCCGTCGTGGACGGCGATGCCCCGGGGGCGGGTGGCCGGGGCCGTCCAGGGGTGGAGCGGCAACGGTGGGCGGTTTACATGGCGGGTACTCTGCCGACCGTCGGCATCGTCGTTGCGCGCGACCAAAGACGGCTGGCTACGCGGCCGGGGTGGTCCTGTCGTAAACAGTGGTGGATTCGTGCGCATAAATCGGGCAAACAGTCGCTCAGGCCGCCCCTGTCCACCACTTCCCCAGCAGACCACCGCCGATGCCCCACCCAGCCCGTCCGGCGTTTGAGGACAACCGCGCGGAGCGCGGTTGTTGGGGGTGTGGGGGCGGAGCCCCTGCACGAAACGGTGAAAGGGCGGGTCCGGGGCGCACCCAACTCAGCTGAGCCATACGGAACTTGCGCTATCGGACACCGCCCGACCGACCGCCACCACTAAGAAATCACCTCACGGGCGGACGGTCATGGAACTCCCATGATTCCAACGGCCCGTGTCCGTCGGCCCACCGGGTCCGGGTCTCCCCGGACGGTGGACCGGCGGAACGGCGGCGCCGCTCAGGCCAGATGCACCTCAAGCGCCGCCCGCACCCCGGACTCCACCGCCCCCTCGATCCACGACGGCTTGACCGAGGTGTGGTCGCCGGCGAACCGCAGCGGCCCCTCGGGCGCGCGGATCGCGTCGAGGAGTTCCGTGTGCTGGCCCGGCAGCAGCACGGACGCCTCGCCGTACGCGTACGGGTCGCGCAGCCAGCTCTGGGTGCGGCCGGCGCCGGTGTAGAAGACCTCGACGCGCTGTCCGTAGATCTGTTGGAGGCCGCAGAGGGCGTGCGGGTAGCGGGCCTCGTCGTCGAGGGAGTCCCAGCGCGAGGCGTCGTCGGCCCAGCAGTACGAGGCGAGGACGACGCCGCCCTCGCTGCCGGGCACCGGATGGGAGGGGTTGATCATGAACCGGTTGGGGTTGTCGGAGATCGAGCCCCCGCCGACGATGTGCGCCGCCTCGGGCTGGTCACGCCCGGCCCAGTAGTTGGCGGCGTAATGGGCGCGCTGGGCGGGACTGATGTGGCCGTGCGGAACGGAGTCGTGCGCCCCGAGCAGGCTTCCGTCGGCGGGTGCCTTCCCGTCGCGGTACTTCTTGTACAGGCCGGGGCGCACCGATTCGAGCTCTCGCTCCCAGTCGTCCTCGGTGAACTCCCACCAGCGGCGGGAGAATTCGAGAAGAACCTTGGTCGCGCTGTCGTAGTGCAGCTCGGTGACCGCCCGCCGTTTGCCGTACGACATGAGCGGCCTGACCTGGACGTGCCGCAGCCCGGTGAACGGCACGGTGACGATCGCGAGGTCGCCGGTGAACTGTTCGCGGACGACCTTGCCGTCCCGCCCCTCGGACACCGTGTCGATCCACACGCGCGGCCCGTCCTCGCGGACGTGCGAGGCACCGTCGGCCCCGGGCCGGTCCGGGGACCAGTACTCGATGCGCGTCGCCCGCCGGTCGAGGCGCAGCACGTCGCGCACCTTGCCGAGCAGCGCGTCGGGCAGGGTCGCGGTGCCGCCGACGAGCTCCCAGAACTCGGTGTCCGGGCTGATCAGCGACTGGCTGATGAAGCTGTGGACGAAGGAAAGGGGCAGCCGGGACGTCAGGTTCTCCAGCGTCCCGACGAGGTCCATGGTGCGCTCGTCGAAGCCGGCCTCCTCGGTCAGGAACCGGTACATCGACCAGTCCCCGTACTTCTGGATCACCTTCGCCCAGCCCCGCACCCGTTCGGGCAGCGGCTTGTCGACCCGCTTGCCGCCCTCCCCGGCCGTGCTGAACTCGTCGCGCACCGGGTCCAGGGCGCGGCGCAGGATCGTCGACGAGGGCGTGTCCCAGAGCTCGCGCGGGACGCCGAACGAACGGTTGATCTTCCGGGGCGCCTTCGCGTACTCGGAGCGGCGCATCCGGACGCCGTTGACGTGCAGCCAGGCGTGGTTGACGGGTTTGCCCTGCCCGTCGACGTCCACGAGGTAGAAGCGCCTGCGCTTGACCCCGAGCCCGTCGATCAGGCTCATCACCAGCGGATGGCTCCCCGGGATGCGCATGGCCCCGGCCTCCGCGTACTGCCGCGGGTCCGCGAACGGCTGCGCCGCGTGCTCGTGCCCGCCTTTACGGAACGTCTTGATCCGCCCGCCCACCCGGTTGCCGTTGGCCTCCAGCAGCGTCACCTGGTGCCCCGCCCGCTTCAGCAGCCACGCGGCCACCATCCCGGCCGGCCCCGCGCCCACCACCAGCACCTTCCTGGCCGTTCTCTTGCCGGTACGCGGCAGTCCGTCGTCGAGGATCTTCCGGTACTCCGGCACCAGCGGCCGGTCCTGGTCGTCGAGCACCAGCAGGGCCCGGGCCACCTCCATGCAGGTGTCCCAGTCCGCGGTGGACTTCGGCCGGCACACGGGCGGCGCAGGCGCTGCGGGCGCGGCGGGTGCGGCGGCGGCCGGGACGGCGGCGTTCGGGCCGAGCGCGGCGACGCTCGCGACCGTCCCGGCGGCGGCCGCGAACTGCCGTCGGGACACGGGTGATTGACCGGCGGGTGCGGGGAGTTCATCCATGCGTCCTGCATAGGGCGCGACGGCGCGGGTGTGACAGACCGATCAACGGCGCTCACCTGAACGTGTGAGCGTGACGGCGCTCGACGCCCCTCTACGCGCCCCCCGGCTGCAACTACCAGTCGTGTGCCGGTGGTTTGGAGCACTGGCTGACTCGACCGCTCATAGCCCGCTACGTAATGGCCGCCCACCTGGGGGGTTTCCGGGTAACTACTGCCGAATCAGGCAACGTTCACCCTGTCGCTCGCCCCGTGTGAGGAGGCCCCCTACACTGCCGACACATGAATTCGATCTTCCAGGTTTCGCCTCATTCCCCGCTGGCGACGGCTGTTTCCGAGGACTGGGGTCTACTCCCTCTGCGCGTCCCAGCCGGCTGGGTCGTCCACTACAACCAACTGTGGGCCCGACGCCTGCCGGATGGAAGGGTCGAGACCAACGACTCCGAGGACCTGTATTGGGCGCGTACCGCACGACCGCCGTGGCTGACCGCACAGGAGGCAATAGATCGGGGCGGCTTGCAGGCTCGGGAGATCAACATCGACGTCGGCTGGTACGACGACCGCGGCTTCCGCATTTATGTCCTCGACCCTGGCTGGGACCATGAGCGAGCCTCCTACGCCACCACCGACCTCGACGCGCTCGTCACCACCCTTGAGGAATGGATGGGAGACATCGCCGAGCGCGGGGTACTCCCCAAGTCGTGAACCCATCAGCTGGATCGCTTGAGGCGTCGGATGACGGGGCGGCCGTCCCGGTCATGGCGGTCTGTCGCTCAGCGGGTCAGCATACGGAGCGTGACTACGGGGAGGGGACACGAATATGGACGAATTTCTGGTCGAGTTCTGCCGAAGCGGCACTTTCGGCCCTCTGACCCTGGGGATGTCACCACCGGACATGGTGCAACGGATCGGGGAGCCCGAAAGAATCAAGAACGCGCTGGGCGATGACTGCTTCCAGCGGTACCGCTACGCCGCGCTCGAACTCGGCATGAGGTGTTTCAGCAAGGACCCCAAGACCCGGCGCGGGGCGGGACCGGACCTTGCACTCGCCTCCATCCGCATCACCTTCAGCGGCGATGAACCAGTGACCCTGCCTGAGGCGATCACAGGGAGACCCATCGCATCCGCCGCATCGCTACAGCTGACGGAAGCGCATCGCCTTCTCACCGAGCGCGGCGTCGAGGTGACTCGCGACCACCGGCACGTGCTGAGGCGGCCCCTCGACTCAGCACTCGTCCTGGTGATCAGCGATGAGGACGGGTACGTATCGGAGATGACTCTCGACTGGTGGCCCAGGCCGGGCGGCTGGTACTACTCCGAAGAGGACGTGACGGGAGCCCGGCATTCCGGTCCCCCGGGTCCGTAGCCCCGGTGCGGACCCGGCCGGCCGGCCTGCGCCCGGCGGTCCGTACCGCCGGGCGCCCCGGAACTACCAGGTGTGAGCCACGTCCACGATCAGCTTGTCGCCCGACCGCTCCACGCGGAACGGCAGCTTGGCACGGGTGCCGATGGCGACCTGGGTCTGACCCTCGAAGCTGGCACCGTACTTGGTGTCCTTGAAGGTCTTGTAGCCGGTGATGTCGACGCCGGGGAGCGTCTGACCGGCCTTGCCCGGGTAGCTGGCCTTGCCGGTGGCCGGGTCATAGCTCGGGGCGGAGACGTAGACCTGGAGGATGGCACCGCCGTTGACGGGGATCGGGTCGCCGGAGCCGTCCTGGTGGAAGGCGTCGACGTAGCCGACGTGGTAGCCGAGGCCGGTGGAGGCGCTGTTGAGCTCGAAGACCATGCGGTCGTAACAGGTGTTGCTGCCGGTCCTGATGTTCTTCAGGGGCTTGTAGTCGTTACCCGTGGCCTTCTTGGTGGTGCTGCCCCAGCCGGTCTGGCACGCGTCCGTGGCGGTCGGGGTCGCCTGGGCGGTCGCGGCGCCGGCCGTACCGGCCGTACCGGTCAGGCCGACGCCCGCCAGTACGAGAACCGCGGCCGCAGTCGTCAACCGTCGCATGAAATGGCCTCCTTGAGAGTGAAAACACTGACAGGTGATAGGACCATCGAACGCCTGTTCTACGCCACTCGGAGGACGCGATCCGGCCACCACAGCCACCAACTCGGCTTGAAACAGCGGCTTTTAACGTCAGAACGGGCCCCCGACAAACGTCGGGGGCCCGTCATCTGCCTTGTGCGAACGGGTAGTTGAACGTCAGACCGTCAGCGCCCGGTCCGTCGGACGGATCGGAGCGGGCAGGGTGCTCGCCCCCGTCAGATAGTGGTCGACGGCGCGGGCGGCGGAGCGGCCCTCGGCGATGGCCCAGACGATGAGGGACTGACCGCGGCCCGCGTCGCCGGCGACGAAGACGCCGGGCACGTTGGTCGCGTAGGAACCGTCGCGGGCGATGTTGCCGCGGGCGTCCAGCTCCAGGCCGAGCTGCTCGACGAGGCCGTTCGCGCGATCGGTGCCCGTGAAGCCCATGGCCAGGGTGACGAGCTGGGCGGGGATGCGCCGCTCGGTGCCCGGCTTCTGCTCCAGCTTGCCGTCCTTGAACTCCACCTCCACCAGGTGCAGCCACTGCACGTTGCCGTCCTCGTCGCCCTCGAAGCGGGTCGTCGACACGGAGTAGACCCGCTCGCCGCCCTCCTCGTGGGCCGAGGTGACCTTGTACAGCATGGGGAACGTCGGCCAGGGCTGGCCGGACGGCCGCTCCTCCCCCGGGCGCGGCATGATCTCCAGCTGGGTGACGGAGAGAGCACCCTGCCGGTGCGCCGTGCCGACGCAGTCGGCGCCCGTGTCGCCGCCGCCGATGACGACGACGTGCTTGCCCTCGGCGGTGACGGTGGGCGCGACGTAGTCGCCCTCCTGCACCTTGTTGGCGACGGGCAGGTACTCCATGGCGAAGTGGACGCCCTTCAACTCCCGCCCGGGAACGGGGAGATCGCGGGACTCCGTGGCACCCGCCGCGACGACGACCGCGTCGTAGCGGCCGCGCAGCTTCGCGCCGTCGATGTCGCGGCCGATCTCCACCTCGGTGCGGAACTTCGTCCCCTCGGCCCGCATCTGCTCGATGCGCCGGTTGATGTGCCGCTTCTCCATCTTGAACTCGGGGATGCCGTACCGCAGCAGCCCGCCGATGCGGTCGGCGCGCTCGTACACGGCGACGGTGTGACCGGCCCGGGTGAGCTGCTGGGCGGCGGCGAGTCCGGCCGGGCCGGAACCGATGACGGCGACGGTCTTGCCGGAGAGGCGCTCGGGCGGCTGCGGGGTGACGTCCCCGGCCTCCCAGGCCTTGTCGATGATGGTGACCTCGACGTTCTTGATGGTGACGGGCTGCTGGTTGATGCCCAGCACGCACGCCGCCTCGCAGGGCGCCGGGCAGAGCCGCCCCGTGAACTCGGGGAAGTTGTTGGTCGCGTGCAGCCGCTCGCTGGCCGCCTGCCAGTCGCCGCGCCAGGCGTAGTCGTTCCACTCGGGGATGAGGTTCCCCAGCGGACAGCCGTTGTGGCAGAAGGGGATGCCGCAGTCCATGCAGCGGCCGGCCTGCTTGCTGATGACGGGGAGCAGCGAGCCGGGGACGTACACCTCGTTCCAGTCGCGGACGCGCTCCGCGACGGGACGGGTGCGGGCGACCTCGCGCCCGGTGGTCAGGAAGCCCTTCGGATCAGCCATGGGTCGCCGCCTCCATCATCTTCTCGTGGGTCTCGGTCTCGGAGAGACCGGCTCGCTCGGCGGCGTCCTTGGCGGCGAGCACTGCCTTGTACGTGGGCGGGACGACCTTGCGGAAGCGGGCCGCGGCGGTGTCCCAGTCGGCGAGGAGGCCGGCCGCGACGGTGGAGGCGGTCTCCTCGTGGTGGCGGCGCACCACGCCGTGCAGCCACCGCAGATCGGCGGCGTCGAGGGGTTCGACGGCTCCGGCCAGCTCCTTGTTGACGTTGCGCGGGTCGAGGTCGACGACGTAGGCGACGCCGCCGGACATACCGGCCGCGAAGTTCCGCCCGGTGCGGCCGAGGACGACGGCCCGGCCGCCGGTCATGTACTCGCAGCCGTGGTCGCCGACGCCCTCGGAGACGACGGTGGCGCCGGAGTTGCGGACGCAGAACCGTTCGCCGACGCTGCCGCGGAGGAACATCTCGCCGCCGGTGGCGCCGTAGGCGAGGGTGTTGCCGGCGATGGTGGAGTACTCGGCGAGGTGGTCGGCGGCCCGGTCCGGGCGGACGACGATCCGGCCGCCGGAGAGGCCCTTGCCGACGTAGTCGTTGGCGTCGCCCTCCAGCCGCAGGGTGATGCCGCGCGGCAGGAACGCGCCGAAGGACTGGCCGGCCGAGCCGGTGAAGGTGATGTCGATGGTGTCGTCCGGCAGTCCGGCGCCGCCGTACCGCTTGGTCACCTCGTGGCCGAGCATGGTGCCGACGGTCCGGTTGACGTTGCGGACCGGGACCTGGGCGCGGACCGGCTGGGCCTCCTCCGCGCCGACCGTGTCGAGCGCGTCGGCGGCCAGCTTGATCAGCTGGTTGTCGAGCGCCTTGGCCAGCCCGTGGTCCTGGGCGACGGCGCGGTGCCGGGCGGCACCCTCGGGCAGGTCCGGGACGTGGAACAGCGGCTCCAGGTCAAGACCTTGGGCCTTCCAGTGGCCCACGGCCCGCCCGGTGTCGAGGAGTTCGGCGTGCCCGACGGCCTCCTCCAGGGTGCGGAAGCCCAGTTCGGCGAGGAGCTCGCGGACCTCCTCGGCGATGAACTCGAAGAAGTTGACGACGAATTCGGCCTTGCCGGCGAACCGCTCGCGCAGCACCGGGTTCTGGGTGGCGATGCCGACCGGGCAGGTGTCCAGGTGGCAGACGCGCATCATGACGCAGCCGGAGACGACGAGCGGCGCGGTCGCGAAACCGAACTCCTCGGCGCCGAGCAGCGCGGCGATCACCACGTCCCGGCCGGTCTTGAGCTGGCCGTCGGCCTGGACGACGATGCGGTCGCGCAGGCCGTTGAGCAACAGCGTCTGCTGGGCCTCGGCGAGGCCGAGCTCCCAGGGGCCGCCCGCGTGCTTGAGGGAGGTCAGCGGGGAGGCGCCCGTACCGCCGTCGTGGCCGGAGATGAGGACGACGTCGGCGTGCGCCTTGGACACACCGGCCGCGACCGTGCCGACACCGACCTCCGACACCAGCTTCACATGGATGCGGGCGGCCGGGTTGGCGTTCTTGAGATCGTGGATGAGCTGGGCGAGGTCCTCGATGGAGTAGATGTCGTGGTGCGGCGGCGGGGAGATGAGCCCCACACCCGGCGTCGAGTGCCGCGTCCTGGCGACCCACGGGTAGACCTTGTGGCCGGGCAGCTGGCCGCCCTCGCCGGGCTTGGCGCCCTGCGCCATCTTGATCTGGATGTCGTCGGCGTTGACCAGGTACTCCGAGGTCACCCCGAACCGTCCGGAGGCCACCTGCTTGATGGCGGACCGGCGCGCCGGGTCGTACAGCCGCTCCGGGTCCTCGCCGCCCTCGCCGGTGTTGGACTTGCCGCCCAGCCGGTTCATGGCGACGGCCAGGGTCTCGTGGGCCTCCCGGGAGATGGACCCGTAGGACATGGCGCCGGTGGAGAACCGCTTGACGATCTCGGCGACGGGCTCGACCTCGTCCAGCGGGACGGGCTGCCGGCCGCTCCTGAACGAGAAGAGGCCGCGCAGCGTCATCAGCCGCTCCGACTGCTCGTTCACACGCCCGGTGTACTGCTTGAAGATGTCGTAGCGCCGGGCGCGGGTGGCGTGCTGGAGGCGGAAGACGGTGTCGGGGTCGAACAGGTGCGGCTCGCCCTCGCGCCGCCACTGGTACTCGCCGCCGATGTCCAGCCGGCGGTGGGTCGCGGGGATGCCGGTGGCGGGGTACGCCTTGGCGTGCCGGGCGGCGACCTCCCGGGCGACGACGTCCAGGCCGACGCCGCCGATCTTCGTGGCGGTGCCGTGGAAGTAGGCGTCGACGAAGGCCTCGTCCAGGCCGACGGCCTCGAAGACCTGGGCGCCCCGGTAGGAGGCGACGGTGGAGATGCCCATCTTGGACATCACCTTGAGGACGCCCTTGCCGAGCGCCTTGATGAGGTTGCGGATGGCGTCCTCGGGCGCGGTGTCCGGCAGGAAGGTGCCCGCCCGGACGAGGTCCTCGACGGACTCCATGGCGAGGTACGGGTTGACGGCCGCCGCGCCGTAACCGATGAGCAGCGCGACGTGGTGCACCTCGCGGACGTCCCCGGCCTCGACCAGCAGCCCGACCTGTGTGCGCTGCTTGGTGCGGATGAGGTGGTGGTGGATCGCCGAGGTGAGCAACAGCGAGGGGATCGGGGCGTGTTCGGCGTCGGAGTGCCGGTCGGAGAGGACGATCAGCCGGGCGCCGCCCGCGATGGCCGCGTCGGCCTCCGCGCACATCGCGTCCAGCCGGGCGGCCAGCGCCTCGCCGCCGCCGGAGACCCGGTAGAGGCCGGAGAGCGTGGCGGCCTTGAGGCCGGGCAGGTCGCCGTCGGCGTTGATGTGGATGAGCTTGGCCAGCTCGTCGTTGTCGATGACCGGGAACGGCAGGGTCACGCTGCGACAGGACGCGGCCGTCGGCTCCAGGAGGTTGCCCTGCGGGCCGAGGGACGAGATCAGCGAGGTGACCAGCTCCTCCCGGATGGCGTCCAGCGGGGGGTTGGTGACCTGCGCGAAGAGCTGGGTGAAGTAGTCGAAGAGCAGCCGGGGACGCTCGGAGAGCGCGGCGATCGGCGAGTCCGTGCCCATCGAACCGATGGGCTCCGCGCCGGACGTGGCCATCGGCGCGAGGATGACGCGCAGCTCCTCCTCGGTGTAGCCGAAGGTCTGCTGGCGGCGGCTGACCGAGGCGTGGGTGTGCACGATGTGCTCGCGCTCGGGGAGGTCCTTGAGCTCGATGAGCCCGGCCTCCAGCCACTCCTTGTACGGGCGCTCGGCGGCGAGACCGGCCTTGATCTCGTCGTCCTCGATGATCCGGTGCCCGGCGGTGTCGACCAGGAACATCCGGCCCGGCTGGAGCCGGCCCTTGCGGACGACCTTGGCGGGGTCGATGTCCAGGACGCCGACCTCGGAGGAGAGGACGACCAGCCCGTCGTCGGTGACCCAGTACCGGCCGGGGCGCAGCCCATTGCGGTCGAGAACGGCGCCGACGAGGGTGCCGTCGGTGAAGGTGACACAGGCCGGGCCGTCCCAGGGCTCCATCAGCGTGGAGTGGTACTGGTAGAAGGCGCGCCGGTCGGGGTCCATCGAGGCGTGGTGCTCCCATGCCTCGGGGATCATCATCAGGACGCTGTGCGGCAGCGAACGGCCGCCCAGGTGCAGCAGTTCCAGCACCTCGTCGAAGGAGGCGGAGTCCGAGGCGTCCGGGGTGCAGACGGGGAACATCCGCTCCAGGTTCTCCCCGGGGCCGAACAGGCCGGAGGCCAGCTGGGATTCGCGGGCGCGCATCCAATTGCGGTTGCCGTTGACGGTGTTGATCTCACCGTTGTGCGCGACGAAGCGGTAGGGGTGCGCGAGCGGCCAGCTGGGGAAGGTGTTGGTCGAGAAGCGGGAGTGGACCAGGGCGATGGCGGTGGCGAACCGGCGGTCGGACAGGTCCGGGAAGAAGGGCTCCAGCTGGCCGGTGGTCAGCATGCCCTTGTAGACGATCGTCCGGGCGGACAGCGACGGGAAGTAGACGCCCGCCTCGCGCTCGGCCCGCTTGCGGAGCACGAACGCCTTGCGGTCCAGGGCGATGCCGGTGCTCCCGCCCTCATCCGCCACGAACAACTGCCGGAACTCCGGCATCGTGGCCCTGGCCGAGCTGCCCAGCAGCTCGGGGGCGACCGGGACGCCGCGCCAGCCGAGGACGGTCAGCCCCTCCTCGACGGCGATCGTCTCGATCCGCGAGACGGAGGCCTCGGCGTCGGCACCGGCGCCCGTCGGCAGGAACGCGATGCCGGCCGCGTACGCGCCCTGCTCCGGCAGGGCGAAGTCCACGATCGCGCGGAAGAACGTGTCCGGGATCTGGACGAGAATGCCGGCACCGTCCCCCGAGTCCGGCTCGGAGCCGGTGGCGCCGCGGTGCTCCAGGTTGCGCAGGACGGTGAGCGCCTGTTCCACCAGGGCGTGGCTCGCCTCGCCGGTCAGTGTCGCGACAAAGCCGACGCCGCAGGCATCGTGCTCATGGCGAGGGTCGTACATCCCCTGCTGAGCGGGGTGGGATGCAGAACGCATCGGCGCTCCCGTCGTCTTGGCATTCATGGCGGTGCATGGTGCCGAGGGACGACGTTGGCCCTCCGCGAAATTTCGTGCAGGTTACATGATGGCTCGCTTCTCGCAAAGCGGAAGCTGGATTCCACAATGTGGACAACAGGGGCGGGATCCGCCTCGCCGCGCACAGCGTGGGCCGCACTGCCCACGGGCGCTTGTGAATGTGTGCCCTGTCGTCGGAGGGTTGAAACCGCGCCGGAATCTGCTCGTTATGCGGCTGCCCGCATAAAGCATCACCCGACGGCCGTACCGAAGGCAATACCCAGGAGATAGGTCACACCCGCCGCCGCACCGCCCAGCAGCAGCTGCCGCAGCCCGCTGAACCACCAGCTCCGCGCCGTCACCCGGGCGACCACCGCGCCGCACGCGAACAGCCCCAGCAGCGCCAGCAGCACCGCCGGCCACAGCTGCGTCGCCCCCAGCAGGAACGGCAGGACGGGCAGCAGCGCGCCCAGCGCGAACGAACCGAACGACGCGACGGCCGCGGTCATCGGCGACGGCAGGTCCGACGGGTCGATCCCCAGCTCCTCCCGCGCATGGATCTCCAGCGCCTGCTCCGGATCCCTGGACAGCTGCCGCGCCACCTCCCGCGCCAGCCCCGGCTCGACCCCCCGCGACTCGTACAGCGCGGCCAGCTCCTCCAGCTCGTCCGTGGGGTGCTTGCGCAGCTCCCTGCGCTCCACGTCGAGCTCCGCCAGCACGAGTTCGCGCTGCGACGCCACGGACGTGTACTCGCCGACCGCCATCGAGAACGCGCCGGCCGCGAGTCCGGCGAGCCCGGTGATCACCATCGTCTTCGCCGATACCGCGCCGCCCGCCACGCCCGTCATCAGCGCGAGGTTGGAGACCAGGCCGTCCATCGCCCCGAAGACGGCGGGGCGCAGCCAGCCGCCGTTCACGTCGCGGTGCGTGTGGTTGTCGCGGTGGGCTATGTGTGTGGCCGCGACGGTGTCGAGGACAGCCATGGTGGTGTGGTGCTCCTTCGCCCTGGGGCGGGCCTGTGTGCCCTGATCCCGATGAGTTCGAAGGTACGCACGATTCGGGGTGCGCGCTAGCAAGGAAGGCCGAACTTACCTCGCTGACCTGGGGGTTTGCGCCCCGGCCCCGCCCTTTCACCGTTTCTTGCGGGGGCAAGCCCCCGCACCCCCTGAGCGCGCCTGCGGCACGCGTCCTCAATCGCCGGACGGGCTGACTACAGCCCGTTGGGGGTGCCCCCTCTGGGGGAGATTGAGGACAACCGCGCGCAGCGCGGTTTCAGGGGGTCCGGGGACCTCCCCGGGAAACGGCGAAAGGGCGGGACAGGGGCAACCCCCATCCCGCCCCGCCACCGACAAGCTCAGAGTTTCTTGGCCGACTTCGGCCGAGGAGCGTCCTCGACCTCCCCTTCGGACTCGGCCGCGCCCGGCTCCACCACGGCCTCCCGCCCAGGAACCCGCCTGGCGGAGATCACGATGTACGCCACCGCCGCCAGGAACACCAGAATCGACGTCCACCCATTGAGCCGCAGCCCCAGCACATGATGCGCGTCATCCACCCGCAGGTACTCGGTCCAGAAACGCCCGACCGTATACGCCGCGACATACAGCGCGAACGCCCGCCCATGCCCCAGCTTGAACCGGCGATCCGCCCAGATCACCAGGGCGGCGACCCCGAGGCACCACAGCGACTCGTAGAGGAAGGTGGGATGGTACGTCCCGGCGACCCGCCCGATCGCCGGATCGGCGTCGATCTTGAGGGCCCAGGGGACATCGGTCGCCTTCCCGTAGAGCTCCTGGTTGAACCAGTTGCCCCAGCGCCCGATCGCCTGGGCGACGGCGATACCGGGGGCGACGGCGTCCGCCCAGGCGGGCAGGGGGATGCCGCGGCGGCGGCAGCCGATCCAGGCGCCGACGGCGCCGAGGGCGACGGCGCCCCAGATGCCGAGGCCGCCCTCCCAGATCTTGAAGGAGTCGACCCAGTTCCGGCCCTCGCCGAAGTACAGCTCGTAATCGGTGATCACGTGGTAGAGCCGGCCGCCGACGAGGCCGAAGGGCACGGCCCAGACGGCGATGTCGGCGACGGTCCCGGCCCGGCCGCCGCGCGCGGTCCAGCGCCGGTTGCCGATCCAGACGGCGGCGAAGACGCCGAGGATGATGCAGAAGGCGTAGCCGCGCAGCGGGACCGGCCCCAGGTGGATCACGCCGGTCGACGGGCTGGGAATGTATGCGAGATTCATGGCACCACCGACGCTACCCTGCCCGGGCGCGCCACCGGCAACCCACCCGGGACAACAGCTGCGTAACGGGCCCCGTGTCCCGCACGCGCCGCAGGGCGACCTGAGGACCTCAGGGCCTCAGTGCTTCTTCTTCGCCGCCGCCACGGTCATCTCGCGCAGCTTCGCCGCGGTCAGCGGATGGGCGGGGTCGCCGTAGATGCTCTTGCCGTCGAGCAGGACGGTCGGCGTGGCCTTGTAGGCGCCCTTGCGGAACGCCTCGTGGGCCTTCTTCACCCAGCTCTTGTGCATGCCGTCGTCGACGCACTTCTGGAAGCCGGGGGTGTTCAGCCCGGGGACCTGGTCGGCCAGCTCGTACAGCCGGGAGCTGTCGGCGAAGTCGTCCTTCGTCTCCGGCGGCTGGTTCTTGTAGAGGACGTCGTGGTAGGCGGCGAACTTCCCGACGTCCTGCGCGCACGCGGCGGCGTTGGCCGCGTGGAGCGAGCCCTCGCCGCCCAGGTTCCGGTCGATGAGGGTGACGATGTGGTACTCGGTCTTGAGCTTGCCCTCCTGCTCCAGGTCGCGGACCGTGTCCCGGTACGCGTTCTCGAACAGGGCGCAGGCCGGGCAGCGGAAGTCCTCGTAGACGGTGAGGGTGGCCTTGGCGGCCTTCTTGCCCACGGGGATGGTGGAGCCGTCCTTGCCGAGGGCCCCCTGCGGCGGCAGCGGCGGCCCCGACGCCTCCTCCTTCTTCTCCCCGCCCGAGCTCGCGACCACGGCCGCGACGCCGGCGCCGGCGCCCAGCACCCCCACCACCGCCAGCCCCGCGATCATGGCCCGCCTGCGTTTGTCGCGGGCGGCGTCCCGCTCGCGCTGTTCCTGCAGCCGCTCGCGGGCGCTGCGCTTTCCCTCGCTGTTCTTCTGGTTCACGTCCCCGTACAACGAACCGGGGGTGCGCCCCAGCGCACCCCCGGTCACAGGTTCCTTCGAACGGGTTACTCTCCGTACCCCGGCACGTATACCCCGGCACGTATACCCCGGGACGTGCACCCCGGCCCGTACCCCGGCGCGGGCTCAGCCGCGCTTGCGGACCCCCTCGGCGAGCTCTCCGGCGAGCGCCCGCACGGCGGTCAGACCCGCCTCGGTGTCGGGGGCGTCCAGCAGCCGCTTGACGAACGCCGAGCCGACGATGACGCCGTCGGCGAACCCGGCGACCTCGGCGGCCTGCGCCGCGTCGGAGACGCCCAGGCCGACGCAGACCGGCAGGTCGGTCACCGCGCGGGTGCGGCCCACCAGTTCCTCGGCCTCCCGGCCGACGGACGCCCGGGTGCCGGTGACGCCCATGAGCGAGGCCGCGTAGACGAAGCCGCTGCCGGCCGCCGTGATCCTGGCCAGCCGCTCGTCCCGGCTGCTCGGGGCGACGACGAAGACCGTCGCCAGGCCGTGCTGCTCGGCGGCCTTGCGCCAGGTGTCGGACTCCTCGACCGGCAGGTCGGGCAGGATGCAGCCCGCTCCCCCGGCCGCGGCGAGATCGGCGGCGAACCGCTCGGTGCCGTAGCGGTCGACCGGGTTCCAGTAGGTCATGCAGAGGATGGGCGCGCCGGTCGCCCGGTGCACCTCGCCGACCGTACGGATCACATCGGCGATCCGCAGACCGCCGCGGAGCGCGATGTCGTCGGCGGTCTGGATGACGGGGCCGTCCAGGACCGGGTCGCTGTGCGGGAGGCCGACCTCGACGATGTCGCAGCCGCCCTCGATCATCGCGGTCATGGCACGGACGCCGTCGTCCACGGTGGGGAAGCCGGCCGGCAGGTAGCCCACGAGCGCGGCACGGTTCTCCGCCTTCGCCGTCGCCAGGACGTCGTTCAACAGCCCGATGTTTCCAGTCACTTGGCCGCCCCCTCGTCGTAGAGCCCGAAGTAGCGGGCCGCCGTGTCCATGTCCTTGTCGCCCCGCCCCGAGAGGTTGACCAGCAGCAGGCCGTCCGGCCCCAGCTCCCGCCCGACCTCCAGCGCCCCCGCGAGCGCGTGCGCGCTCTCGATGGCCGGGATGATGCCCTCGGTGCGCGAGAGCAGGCGCAGCGCCTGCATGGCCTCGTCGTCGGTGACGGCCCGGTACTCGGCCCGCCCGGTGTCCTTCAGGTAGGAGTGCTCCGGTCCGATGCCGGGGTAGTCCAGGCCCGCCGAGATGGAGTACGGCTCGGTGATCTGGCCGTCCTCGTCCTGGAGGACGTACGAGCGCGAGCCGTGCAGGATGCCGGGGGTTCCGGCGGTGAGGGTGGCGGCGTGCTCGCCCGTCGGCACGCCGTGGCCGCCGGGCTCGCAGCCGATGAGGCGGACGCCGGTGTCGGGGAGGAAGGCGTGGAAGAGGCCGATGGCGTTGGAGCCGCCGCCGACGCAGGCCAGTGCGGCGTCGGGGAGCCGGCCGGCGCGCCGGAGGATCTGGCGGCGGGCCTCGACGCCGATGACCCGGTGGAAGTCGCGGACCAGGGCCGGGAAGGGGTGCGGTCCGGCGACCGTGCCGAAGAGGTAGTGGGTGCGGTCGACGTTGGCGACCCAGTCGCGGAACGCCTCGTTGATGGCGTCCTTGAGGGTGCGGCTGCCGGACTTCACGGCGATGACCTCGGCGCCGAGCATCCGCATCCGGGCGACGTTGAGGGCCTGCCGCTCGGTGTCGACCTCGCCCATGTAGATGGTGCACTCCAGACCGAAGAGCGCGCAGGCGGTGGCGGTGGCGACGCCGTGCTGGCCGGCGCCGGTCTCGGCGATGACGCGGGTCTTGCCCATCCGCTTGGTGAGCAGCGCCTGGCCCAGCACGTTGTTGATCTTGTGCGAGCCGGTGTGGTTGAGGTCCTCGCGCTTGAGGAACACCCGGGCGCCGCCCGCGTGTTCGGCGAACCGCGGCACCTCGGTGAGGGCGCTGGGGCGCCCGGTGTAGTTGACCATCAGCTCGTCGAGCTCGGCGGCGAAGGCCGGGTCGGCCTTGGCCTTCTCGTACTCGACGGCGACCTCGTCGACGGCGGCGACGAGCGCCTCGGGGATGAACTTGCCTCCGAAGGCGCCGAAGTAGCCGGTGGCGCTGGGAACTTGGCCTTCGGGATCGGGAACGAAGAACTCAGAGGACACGGAGGTACTCCTGGGTACGGGAAACGGGCGACGGGCGGCCGCGCGGGATCCCGCCCGCGCCGCACCCGCCGGTGGAGTCGGCTACAGCGAAGCTGCCCGACGCCATCGGCGCCCGTTGACCTGCCCCGGTTCGCACCCGATGTGGTACCGGACGCGGCGTCCGCGTACGCGCCGCGCGGGCGCGCGGCAGCCCCGGGGGCGGCACCCCCGGGCCAGTCGCGCGTACGCGGTCATACGGGTCTCAGCTCCTGCCGTGCCGCAGGGCCGGGTGGGCTCCGGCGGCGACCAGGTCGGCGACGGCGCCCTTGGGGTCGCGGCCGGTGACCAGGGACTCGCCGACGAGGACCGCGTCGGCCCCGTCGTTGGCGTAGGCGATGAGGTCGTGCGGCCCGCGCACCCCGGACTCGGCGATCTTGACGATGCCGTCGGGGATCTCGGGGGCGACCCGGGCGAAGGTGCCCCGGTCCACCTCCAGCGTCCTGAGGTCGCGCGCGTTGACGCCGATGACGCGGGCGCCGGCGGCCACCGCCCGCTCGACCTCCTCCTCGTCGTGCACCTCCACCAGCGGGGTGAGCCCGATGGACTCGGCCCGCTCGATGAGGGAGACCAGGGCCTCCTGCTCCAGGGCGGCGACGATCAGCAGGGCGAGGTCGGCCCCGTAGGCCCGGGCCTCCCACAGCTGGTAGGCGGTGACGATGAAGTCCTTGCGCAGGACGGGGATGTCGACCTTGGCGCGGACGGCCTCCAGGTCGGCGAGCGACCCCCCGAAGCGGCGCTGCTCGGTCAGCACGCTGATGACCGAGGCGCCACCGGCCTCGTAGTCCGCGGCGAGCCCCGCGGGGTCGGCGATCGCGGCCAGCGCGCCCTTGGAGGGGCTGGAGCGCTTGACCTCGCAGATCACGGCGACGTTCTCGCCGCGGAGCGCGGCGGCGCCGTCCCTGGCCTGCGGTGCCTTCGCGGCCCGCTCCTTGAGCTCGTCGAGGCCGACGCGCGCCTGCCGTTCCGCGAGGTCGGCACGGACTCCGTCGATGATCTCGTCGAGCACACTCACGCGAGCGGCCCCCTTCCGGGCTCGGATGATCTGGGCCGATGCGGTTCGTACTCACCTCACCAGCACACTGTGATGGTACTTGCCGTCGGACGCAGGTCGCGCATCCGGTTGACGGCGGCGTCGGGGCGGACCGCCTCCTCAGGGGGCGAGCACCGCCCCGCAGGGCAGGTTCCGCACCACGGTGAAGGCCAGGACCAGGGCGCCCGCCGCCCACCGGTGGGAGGGCCGCGGGGCCACGGGCATACCGCCGTCGCGGCGCACCGCGCGGACGCACCAGACGGCCCAGAGCACGGCGAAGACGGCGTAGCCCAGGACGGCCAGGGCATTGGCGCGCAGGGCGGCCGGGAGGTCGCCGTGGACGAGGGCGTGCAGGCCCCGTAGGCCCCCGCAGGCGGGGCAGAGGAGGCCGGTGCAGCGCAGCAGCGGGCAGGCGTAGGGGCCGGGCCCGGAGAGGTCCGCCGCCCCGACGCCGGCCGCCGCGGCGGCCAGTCCGGCGGCGACGCCCAGCGGTACGCCCAGCCGGCGGACGGACGGATCGGTGGCCCGGCCGGGGCCGGGCGCGGACTCGCTCACCCCGCCAGTCTCCGCCGGGACACACGAAGGCGCAGCTCAGGGCGGCTCGTACAGGTGAGTACGGGCGGACGCCCCGGGCCGCGCCGGGTGCGGGAAGCGGACGACCGGATGGTCAGCCGTTCTGCGGCTGTGCCTTCGGCCGCGAGCCCGTCTTGGGGGCCTGGCCGAGGCCCATGAGACGCATGATGCCGCCGACGACCGCGCCGAGGAGGGTCAGGGCGACCCCGGCCCAGAAGCCGACCGGATTGGCCATCACGATGAACGCACTCGCGACGCAGAAGCCGATGAAGGAAATGATGACACCGGTCCAGGCGGCCGGGGTGTGTCCGTGTCCGTGACCCGACATGAGTTTGACTCCTCGTTGCTGGGGGTCTCTGAATCGCGCCTGCGGGCGCATAACCCTCGCGGTCATTGTCCCTGACGGCCCGTGACCGGCTCGACGTGGGGTGGCCCTCCGCGCCGCTAGCGGGACGCGGCGTCGCCGGTGGGGTCCTCCCCGCGGTCGAGGGCCTTCCAGATCTCCTCGGGCCGCTCCGGGTCGGGCGCCCTGCGCGGGCGGCGGGGGCGCGGGGTGCCGTCGCGCTCGTAGCGGCCGGACATCGCGGGCCAGTCGCGCCCGTAGCGCAGCGCGAGCAGCCCGGCGAGCAGCAGCAGGACGCCGCCGGCCAGGGCCACCCAGGGCCAGGGGGTGTGGGTGACGTGCTCGACCGTGGCACTGGAGAGGCCGGTGGTCCTGGCGGCCTTGTCCTCCAGGGCTCCCGTGTCGGAGCTGCCGGTGATGCTGCCCACGACGACGCCCGCGCCGCACAGCGCGAGCAGGGCGGCGACCAGCAGCCGCCCGGCCCGGCGCACGGCGAAGACGGCGACGAGCGCCGCCAGGCCGACGATGGCCAGGGCGCCGGGCAGGCCGGTGATGTCCTGGCCTCTGGCCTGCTCCAGGGCGGCGTCCTGCGCGCCCGCCGCGGTGCCCTCGACCCAGGTGCGCCCGCCCGCGAGCAGCACGAGCGCGGCACCGGCGGCCGTGAGGAACAGGGCGGCGGCGACGCTGCGCCGGGCGCTGCGGCCGGGGGCCGGCGCGGACTCGGTGCGGGGGCGGGGGTGGGGTACGGCTGCGCTCACGCTTCCACTATCCCCTGCGCCCCCGCGCCCCGCGCAGCCGGGGTCACGCCGGTGCCCCCGGCCGGGTGAGCCGTCCGGCGGCGTGTACGGCCCGCAGCACCGCGGCGGCCTTGTTGCGGCACTCCATGTCCTCGGCCACCGGGTCGGAGTCGGCGACGACGCCCGCGCCGGCCTGGACGTAGGCGGTCCCGTCGCGCAGCACGGCGGTGCGGATGGCGATGGCCGTGTCGGAGTCCCCGGCGAAGTCCAGGTAGCCCACGCAGCCGCCGTACAGGCCGCGGCGGGAGGGTTCGAGCTCCTCGATGATCTGCATGGCCCGCGGCTTGGGCGCGCCGGAGAGCGTGCCGGCCGGGAAGCAGGCGGTGAGCACGTCGAACGCCGTACGGCCGGGGGCGAGGCGCCCGGTGACGGTGGAGACGATGTGCATGACGTGGCTGTAGCGCTCGATCGACATGAAGTCGACGACCTCGACGCTGCCCGGTTCGCAGACCCGGCCGAGGTCGTTGCGGCCGAGGTCGACGAGCATCAGGTGCTCGGCGCGTTCCTTGGGGTCGGCGAGCAGTTCCTCGGCGAGGGCGGCGTCGGCCTGCGGGGTGGCGCCGCGCGGGCGGGTGCCGGCGATGGGGTGGACCATGGCCCGGCCGTCCTCGACCTTGACCAGTGCCTCCGGGCTGGAGCCGACGACCTCGAAGCCGTCGAACTGGAAGAGGTACATGTACGGGCTCGGGTTGGTCGCCCGGAGCACCCGGTAGACGTCCAGGGCGGAGGCCGCGCACGGGGTCTCGAACCGCTGGGAGGGCACCACCTGGAACGCCTCGCCCGCCCGGATGCGCTCCTTGATCTCCTCGACCGCCACTTGGTAGTCCGCGCCGCCCCAGCGGGCGGCGAACTCGGGCAGGTCGGCCGGGGGCAGCACGGTGGGATGGGTGGGCACCGGCCGGTGCAGGTCGGCCGTCATCGCGTCGAGGCGGGCCACGGCGTCCGCGTACGCCTCGTCGACGCCCGTCTCCAGGTCGTTGTGGTTGATCGCGTTGGCGATCAGCAGGACCGTGCCGTTCCAGTGGTCGAGGACGGCGAGGTCCGAGGTGAGCAGCATGGTCAGCTCGGGCAGTCCGAGGCCGTCCCGCTCGCCGTGGTGGTCGCCGATCCGCTCCAGGCGGCGGACGATGTCGTAGCCCAGGTAGCCGACCATGCCGCCGGTGAAGGGCGGCAGCCCGGCGCCCTCGATGAGGTCGCGCGGGGTGTGCAGGGCCTCCACGGTGGCGCGCAGGGTGCGCAGCGGGTCCCCGTCGGTGGGGACGCCGACCGGCGGGGTGCCCAGCCAGTGGGTCTCCCCGTCGCGGACGGTGAGGGTGGCGGCGCTGCGCACCCCGACGAACGAGTACCGGGACCAGGTGCGCCCGTGCTCGGCGGACTCCAGGAGGAAGGTGCCCGGCCGTTCGGCGGCGAGCTTGCGGTAGAGGGCGACGGGCGTGTCGCCGTCGGCGAGGAAGCGCCGGGTGACCGGGATGACCCGGCGGTCCTTGGCGAGGGCCCGGAAGGTGTCGGCGTCGGGCAGGACGACGGCGCCGTCGGGGGCCGGGGCGGGGCCGGAAGCGGTGGTGGCAGCCATGGCAGCGGAGCCTACTGGCCCAGGGGCAGGTCACCGGCGTCGAAACAGGTGCGCGTCCCGGTGTGGCAGGCCGGGCCGGTCTGGTCGACCTTGACGAGGAGGGTGTCCGCGTCGCAGTCCAGGGCCACGGACTTGACGTGCTGGACGTGCCCGGAGGTGTCGCCCTTGACCCAGTACTCGCGGCGGCTGCGGCTCCAGTAGGTGCAGCGGCCGGTGGTGAGGGTGCGGTGCAGCGCCTCGTCGTCCATCCAGCCGAGCATCAGCACCTCGCCGGTGTCGTACTGCTGGGCGATGGCGGGGACCAGGCCGTCCGCGCTGCGCTTGAGGCGCGCGGCGACGGCGGGGTCGAGCGCGGAGCTGCCGGGGGATGCGGGTGAGGCGGAGGAGGCGCCGGTCGAGGAGGGGGAACTGGAAAGGGCGTTGCCGGTCATGGATTCATTGTGCCGCTCATGGGACCGGTCGCATGAATGTCCGAGCCATACGGCATGCTTCCGTCATGACCTCACCGCCTCCCCCGCCTCCCTCGAACCCGCCGCAGCCGCCCGGGGGCGGCGGCGGCTTCGGACCGCCGACGGGCTTCGGGCCACCGCCGGAGCAGCCCCCGCCGTACGGCGGCGGGCAGCCCCCGTACGGCCAGGGGCAGCCTCCGTACGGTCCGGGCCCGGGACAGCCGCCGGGCTACGGCCCGGGTCCCGGTGGCCCGGGTGGCCCCGGCGGTCCCGGTGGTCCGTACGCCCCGTACGGGTCGCCCGGGGCTCCCCCGCCGTCCTCCGGGGGCGGCGGCGCGAAGATCGCCGCGATCGTGGTGGGCGTGGTGCTGGTCGTCGGCCTGGTCGTCGGCGGCATCATCCTCAGCAACAAGAACGACAAGGACGACGAGAAGCCCGTGGCGAAGGGCTCGTCCACGCCCAGCGCCCCGGCGAGCGACGAACCGTCGTCCAGACCGTCGTCCCTGCCCACCCTGCCGCGCCTCCCGGACCCGGCGTCGCCCTCCGCGGAGCCGTCTCCCTCGGGCTCCTCGTCGATCGTGGTGCCCATGGTCGTCGTCAAGCCCGGCGAGTGCTTCGACCACCCCGCGATGACCCCGTCGGCCACCCGGGTGGAGAAGAAGTCCTGCACCGGCAGCCACGACGGCGAGGCGATATCCAACCGGACCCTCAGCAACTCCCTCTCCAGCGAGCCGGAGATCCAGACCAGGGCCCTGGGGCTCTGCAAGCCGGACGCCGAGCGGCGGCTGCGCGCCATGAACGACGGCCGCAGGTACTACTACTTCGCGCTCTACCCGAACCAGCGGACGTACCTGCTGACCGGTGAACGCCGCGTCACCTGCTGGATCGCCCGCAGCGACAAGCCGGACGGCCCCAAGCTGACCGCACCGCTGCCGGAATAGCCGGAACAGGAGGTCCGCCCTCACCCGGGCGCGGCGCCGTGGCACGGCGGCGGCCACGACCGTAGGCTGCCGCCATGTCGACCCATGCACAGCGCGAACGCCTGCTTCTCGCGGATCTGTTGGAGACCGCGGGTCCGAACGCCCCGACGCTCTGCCAGGGGTGGAGCGCCCGCGATCTCGCCGCGCACGTCGTCGTGCGCGAACGCCGCTCGGACGCCGCCGCCGGCGCCCTCTTCAAGCCGCTGGCCGCCCGCCTCGAACGGGTCCAGTCCGAGTTCGCCGCCAAGCCCTACGAAGAGCTCATCCAGCTCATCCGCACCGGGCCGCCCCGCACCTCCCCCTTCGCCCTCAAGCAGATCGACGAGGCCGCCAACACCGTCGAGTTCTACGTCCACACCGAGGACGTCCGCCGCGCCCAGGCCGACTGGACGCCCCGCGAGCTCGACCCCGTCTTCGCCGACGCCCTCTGGGCCCGCCTCGAAAAAATGGCCCGCGTCCTCGGCCGCAAGTCCCCCGTCGGCCTCGTCCTCCGCCGTCCCGACGGCCGTACCGCCGTCGGGAACCGGAGCGTTCCCGTGGTCACCGTGACCGGGGAGCCCGGGGAGCTGACGCTCTTCGCCTTCGGGCGGCAGGGGGAGGCTCGGGTGGAGCTGGAGGGGGACGAGGTGGCGAAGGCGAAGCTGATGGCTGCGCGGCTGGGGATTTGAGGGTGCCCCGGTCCCGCCCTTTCACCGTTTCTTGCGGGGGCAAGCCCCCGCACCCCCACCGGGCCTATTCAGCCCGTCCGGCGTTTGAGGACAGCGCGCGCAGCGCGCTTCGGGGGTGCGGGGGCGCAGCCCCTGCAAGAAACGGTGAAAGGGCGGGTCCGGGGCAAACTCACCGCACAGGATGCCCCGCATCCCGCAGCGCCCCCTTCACCTCCCCGATCCGCAGATCACCGAAGTGGAACACCGACGCCGCAAGCACCGCATCCGCACCGGCAGCCACCGCCGGCGCGAAATCGGCAAGCTTGCCGGCCCCACCACTGGCAATGACGGGTACCGACACATGCCGCCGCACAGCGGCAATCATCTCCGTGTCGTACCCATCCTTCGTCCCGTCAGCGTCCATCGAGTTGAGCAGGATCTCCCCCGCCCCGAGCTCCGCCGCCCGATGCGCCCACTCGACCGCGTCGAGCCCGGTCCCCCGCCGCCCACCGTGCGTGGTGACCTCGAAGGACCCGGACGCGGTCCGCCGCGCGTCGACGGAGAGCACGAGGACCTGCCGTCCGAACCGCTCGGCGATCTCCCGCACGAGATCGGGCCGTTCGATGGCGGCGGTGTTGACGCCGACCTTGTCGGCACCGGCACGGAGCAGCTTGTCGACGTCGTCGGCGGTGCGGACGCCGCCACCGACGGTCAGCGGGATGAAGACCTGCTCGGCGGTGCGGCGCACCACGTCGTAGGTGGTCTCGCGGTTGCCGGAGGAGGCGGTGATGTCGAGGAAGGTGAGCTCGTCGGCGCCCTCCTGCCCGTAGAGGCGGGCCATTTCGACGGGATCGCCCGCGTCGCGCAGGTTCTGGAAGTTGACCCCCTTGACGACGCGGCCGTTGTCCACGTCCAGGCAGGGGATGACTCGGACGGCGAGGGTCACGCCGATGCTCCTCTGAATGCTTCTACTTCTACTTCGACCAGGACGCGCGAGTCGACGAAGCCGGACACCACGACCATGGTCGCGGCGGGCCGGACGCCGTCGAAGAGCTCCTTGTGGGCGCGGCCGACCGCGTCCACGTCCCGCGCGTGAGTGAGGTACATCCGGGTGCGCACGACGGACTCGGGGCCCAGGCCGAACTCCTTCAGCGCGTCGAGCGCGTTGCCGAAGGCGGCGAGGGCCTGCTCGTACGGGTCGCCCTCGCCCTGGAGGACGCCGTTCACCAGCGGCATCGTCCCGGCGACGTGCACCCGGTCCCCGGCCGCCACGGCACGCGCGAAGCCGATGGACGCTTCCCAGGGACTGTCTGTCTGCACGCGCTGCGGAGCCGGGGTTTCGCTCATACGGACACTGCCTCCAGGGCCTCTTCCAAGGTGAACGCCTTGGCGTAGAGGGCCTTGCCGACGATCGCTCCTTCGACGCCCTCAGGTACCAGGGTCACGATTGCCCGCAGATCGTCAAGGGAGGAGACGCCGCCGGAGGCCACGACGGGCTTGTCGGTGGCGGCGCAGACGTTCTTCAGCAGCTCCAGGTTGGGGCCCTGGAGGGTGCCGTCCTTGGCGATGTCGGTGACGACGTAGCGGGCGCAGCCCTCGGAGTCGAGGCGGGCCAGCGTCTCGTAGAGGTCGCCGCCGTCGCGGGTCCAGCCGCGGCCGCGCAGGGTGGTGCCGCGGACGTCGAGGCCGACGGCGATCCGGTCGCCGTGCTCGGCGATGACGCGGGCCACCCACTCGGGGCTCTCCAGCGCGGCGGTGCCGAGGTTGACGCGGGTGCAGCCGGTGCCGAGGGCGGCGGCCAGCGAGGCGTCGTCACGGATGCCGCCGGAGAGCTCGACCTTGATGTCCATGGCGCGGACGACCTCGGCGATCTGTGCCCGGTTGTCGCCGGTGCCGAAGGCGGCGTCCAGGTCGACGAGGTGCAGCCACTCGGCCCCGGCGCTCTGCCAGGCGCGGGCGGCGGCCAGCGGGTCGCCGTACGAGGTCTCGGAGCCCGACTCGCCATGGACCAGCCGCACGGCCTGGCCGTCACGGACGTCGACGGCGGGGAGGAGTTCGAGAGTGCTCACAGGGTTCCGATCCAGTTGGTGAGGAGCTGGGATCCGGCGTCGCCGGACTTCTCGGGGTGGAACTGGGTGGCCCACAGCGGGCCGTTCTCGACGGCGGCGACAAACGGTTCACCGTGCTCGGCCCAGGTCACCAGGGGCGGCCGGATGGCCTCGTTGGTGACGTCGAGGGTCCACTCGCGGACGGCGTAGGAGTGGACGAAGTAGTACCGGGTGTCCGCGTCCAGTCCGGCGAAGAGCGTGGAGCCCTCGGCGGGCGCGACCGTGTTCCAGCCCATGTGCGGGACGACGGGCGCCTTCAGCGGCTCGACCGTGCCCGGCCACTCGTCCAGGCCGTCGGTCTCGACGCCGTGCTCGATGCCCCGGGCGAAGAGGACCTGCATCCCGACGCAGATGCCCATCACCGGGCGGCCGCCGGACAGCCGGCGGCCGATGACCCACTCCCCGCGGGCGTCCCGCAGCCCCTGCATACAGGCCGCGAACGCGCCGACGCCGGGGACGAGGAGACCGTCGGCGTTCATCGCCCGGTCGAAGTCGCGGGTGATCTCGACATCGGCGCCGACATGCGCGAGGGCCCGCTCGGCGGACCGGACATTGCCGAACCCGTAATCGAAGACGACGACTTTCTTTGCGCTCATGACCACAGGCTTTCGATCCGCATCACTCCGGCGGTCAGAGCCATCGCGGCCCCGATGCCGAGCAGCACGATGACGCCCTTGGGCATGCCCTGCTTGACGAAGGAGACGATGCCGCCGATGAGGAAGAGCCCGACCAGGATCAGCGCGGTGGAGATGCCGTTCACAGCGCGCCCTTCGTGGAGGGGAGAATTCCGGCGGCCCGCGGGTCGCGCTCGCACGCGTACCGCAGCGCCCGCGCCAGCGCCTTGAACTGGCACTCCACGATGTGGTGCGCGTTGCGCCCGTACGGCACGTGGACGTGCAGGGCGATCTGCGCCTGGGCGACGAAGGACTCCAGTATGTGCCGGGTCATCGTCGTGTCGTAGGTGCCGATCATCGGCGCGATGTTCTCGGGCTCGGTGTGCACCAGGTACGGACGGCCGGAGAGGTCGACGGTCACCTGGGCCAGCGACTCGTCCAGCGGGACCGTGCAGTTGCCGAAGCGGTAGATGCCCACCTTGTCGCCGAGCGCCTGCCGGAAGGCGGCACCCAGCGCGAGGGCGGTGTCCTCGATGGTGTGGTGGGTGTCGATGTGCAGGTCGCCATCGGTCTTGACGGTGAGGTCGAACAGGCCGTGCCGGCCGAGCTGGTCGAGCATGTGGTCGTAGAAGCCGACACCCGTCGACACGTCGACCTGTCCGGTCCCGTCGAGGTCTATCTCGACGAGGACGGACGTCTCCTTGGTGGTCCGCTCGATGCGACCCACGCGGTGGTTCATCGGTTCTCCTTCATGACGGTGCGCACCGCGTCGAGGAACGCGTCGTTCTCCTCGCGGGTGCCCGCGGTGACCCGCAGCCTGCCGGGCACGCCGTTGTCCCGGACCAGGACGCCCCGGTCGAGGATGGCCTGCCAGGCCGCGTGCGCGTCCTCGAACACCCCGAACTGCACGAAGTTCGCGTCGGACGCGGTCACTTCGCAGCCCATGGCGCGCAGCTCGGCGACCAGGCGGTCGCGTTCGGCCTTGAGCTGCTCGACATAGCCGAGCAGCGTGTCCGTGTACTCCAGCGCCGCGAGGGCGGTCGCCTGGGTGACGGACGAGAGGTGGTACGGCAGCCGGACCAGCTGGACGGCGTCCACCACCGCGGGATCGGCGGCCAGGTAGCCCAGGCGCAGCCCGGCCGCGCCGAACGCCTTGGACATCGTCCGCGAGACGACCAGGTTCGGCCGGCCCTCGATCAGGGGCAGCAGCGAGGGGCGGTGGCTGAACTCGCCGTACGCCTCGTCGACCACGACCATCGACGGCTTGGCCGCCTGCGCCGCGTCGTACAGCCGCAGCACGGTCTCCGCGTCGACGGCGGTGCCGGTGGGGTTGTTGGGCGAGCAGACGAAGACGACGTCGGGCCGGTGCTCGGCGATGGCCCGCTCGGCGGTCTCGACGTCGATGGTGAAGTCGTCCCGGCGCGGGCCGGAGAGCCAGCCGGTGCCGGTGCCGCGGGAGATCAGGGCGTGCATCGAGTACGAGGGCTCGAAGCCGATCGCGGTGCGGCCGGGTCCGCCGAAGGTCTGGAGCAGCTGCTGGATGACCTCGTTGGAGCCGTTGGCGGCCCAGATGTTCTCGCGCGCGACCTTGTGGCCGCCGGTGCGGGTGAGGTACTCGGCGAGCCGGGTGCGCAGCTCGACCGCGTCCCGGTCGGGGTAGCGGTTGAGGTGCCGGGCGGCCTCGGCGACGCGCTCGGCGATACGGGCGACCAGGGGCTCGGGCAGCGGGTGCGGGTTCTCGTTGGTGTTCAGGCGGACGGGGACGTCGAGCTGGGGGGCGCCGTACGGGGACATGCCGCGCAGTTCGTCCCGGATAGGGAGGTCGTCGATCCTTGTCACTTGCCGTTCGGAACCTTCCGTTCGCTGCGCTGGTCCGGTTCGCCTCCGGCAAAACGCGCCTTGAGCGCCGCGCCGTGCGCCGGCAGGTCCTCCGCCTCGGCCAGTGTCACCACGTGGTGGGTGACCTCGGCGAGCGCGTCTCGGCTGTAGTCCACGACGTGGATGCCGCGCAGGAACGACTGCACGGACAGGCCGGAGGAGTGGCAGGCGCAGCCGCCGGTGGGCAGGACGTGGTTGGAGCCGGCGCAGTAGTCGCCGAGCGAGACGGGCGCGTACGGCCCGACGAAGACCGCTCCGGCGTTGCGGACCCGGGCGGCGACGGCGGAGGCGTCGGCGGTCTGGATCTCCAGGTGCTCGGCGGCGTAGGCGTCGACGACGGCGAGGCCCTGGTCGAGGTCGTCGACGAGGACGATGCCGGACTGCCGGCCGGCCAGCGCCTCGGTGATGCGCCCGGTGTGCTTGGTGGCGGCGACCTGGGTCTTCAGCTCGGCCTCGACGGCCTCGGCGAGCGCCTCGGAGGGCGTGACGAGGACGGCGGCGGCCAGCGTGTCGTGCTCGGCCTGGCTGATCAGGTCGGCGGCGACGTGCGCGGCGTCGGCGGTGTCGTCGGCGAGGATCGCGATCTCGGTCGGACCGGCCTCGGCGTCGATGCCGATCCGGCCCTTGAGCAGCCGCTTGGCGGCGGCGACCCAGATGTTGCCGGGGCCGGTGACCAGCTGCGCGGGCCGGCACTCGTCGGTGCCGTAGGCGAACATGGCGATCGCCTGGGCGCCGCCGGCCGCGTACACCTCGTCCACGCCGAGCAGGGCGCAGGCGGCGAGGATGGTCGGGTGCGGGAGACCGCCGAAGTCCTTCTGCGGCGGGGAGGAGACCGCCAGCGAGGCGACACCGGCCTCCTGCGCGGGCACCACGTTCATCACGACGGACGACGGGTAGACGGCGTTGCCGCCCGGCACGTACAGGCCGACGCGCTCGACGGGCACCCAGCGCTCGGTGACCGTGCCGCCGGGCACGACGGTGACGGTCTTGTCGGTGCGGCGCTGCTCGCGGTGGACGAGGCGGGCGCGGCGGATGGACTCCTCCAGGGCGGCGCGCACTGCCGGGTCGAGTTCGGCCAGGGCCCGCTCGATCGCCTCCGGGGCGACGCGCACCCGGTCGATCGTCACGCCGTCGAACTTCTCCGCGTAGTCGATCAGTGCCGCCGTCCCGCGATGATGCACGTCCTCGCAGATGGGCCGCACCTTCTCCAGGGCGGCCTCGACGTCGAGTTCGGCTCGGGGCAGCAGGTCGCGGTCGATGGTGCCGTCGGTGACGGCGCCGCCGCGCAGATCGATTCGGGAGATCACATGGCCAATTGTCTCAGACCCGTCCCGCCGCACCGCTCTCCGTACCACCCAGTGATACGCCGGCCGGGAATCGATCTTCACTCCATGGCGGCCGGGCCGGGCACCTGAAGGAGGGCCGACAAAGTTTGCGCACTGTGCGTGTTCAAGCTGTCACCCACCGGGCATCGAGCCAGTACGTACATGAGGTCCGGTACGTCCAGAGGTACGGGTGCCCGCACCCGAGCACTCACGAGGGAGGGAACCGTGACCACGTCGCCCGACGGGGAACCGCCCCCCGGCCTGGAGCTCACCGCCGCGGAAGAGGGCATGTGGCGGGCCTTCCGCACCGGCACCACCCACGACCTGCGCACCCCCCACCCCGAGCAGAACGACCCCGGCGGACCGTGGACCTGGGGCCCCGACCGCAGCGTGCGCGCCGGGGTGCTCGCCCTGCTGCTGCTCGACGGCCCGCCCGCGCTGCCCGGCCGGGTGCCGGCGCTCAAGCTCAACGGGGTGCAGATCACCGGTCTGCTCGACCTCTCCGGCGGCACGGTCGTGCCCTACGTCGAGATGCAGAACTGCCGCTTCGAGCAGCAGGTACTGCTGCCCGAGTGCCGCTTCACCACGCTACGGCTGGTCGGCTGCGCCCTCCCCCGGCTGGAGGCCGCCCGGCTGCACACCGAGGGCGATCTGCACCTGCCGCGCTGCGTCGTCCGGCGCGGCATCCGGCTCACCGACGCCCGGGTCGGCACCGACCTGCTGCTCAACCAGGCCGTGGTGCGCCGTGACCGGCGCGGCGTGTCCATCGCCGCCGACGGGCTGACCGTCGGCCAGGACCTCCAGGCCGAGCTGGCCCGGGCCTACGGGGAGCTGAGCCTGCGCGGCGCGAAGATAGGCGCCTCGCTCAGCCTGCGCGGCACCACCCTGAGCAACCCCTTCGGCCGCCGGGCGCTCAACGCCCCGCAGCTCACCGTCGAGCGGACCGTCTACCTCACGCCCGCCGCCGACGCGGGCCCGGTCATGTCGGGCGCCACTCCCCCGTACGGCATCTCCCCCTCCACCCCCGAGCACGGGACACGGCTGCGGAGCTTCAGCTGCGAGGGCGGGATCCGGCTGGACGACGGCCGGTTCGGGGACGCCGTGGACTTCAGCCGGGCCCGGCTGGTGATGACGGGCGACCAGGAGCTGTCGCTGCGCCGGGTCCAGACGCCGGAGCTGCGCTTCCTGGGCGAGCGGCCGGAGAGCGGGCGGGTGGTGCTGTCCGGCGCCCGGGTGGTCAACCTGGTCGACCGCTGGGACAGCTGGCCCGGTCCCGGCGGGCTGGTGATGGCCGGGTTCTCGTACGAGACGCTGATACCGCACGGCTCCTTCCCGCTCGCCCGGCGGCTGGAGTGGGTGGCCGCCGCCACCCCCGAGTACGCCCCCGAGCCCTACGAGTGCCTGGCCGCCGCCCTGCGGGACAGCGGCGAGGACACCGACGCCCGCGCGGTGCTGCTCGCCAAGCAGCGCCGCCGCCGTGAGACGCTGCCGGTGGCCGGCAAGGCGTGGGGCTATCTCCAGGACTGGACGGTCGCCTACGGGTACCGCCCCGGCCGGGCGGCGCTGTGGATGGCCGTGCTGTGGGCGCTCGGCACGCTCTGGTTCTCCGACCATCCGCTGCCCCCGGTGAAGCCGCAGGAGGGCGCCCCCACCTGGAACGCGGCGCTCTACACCCTCGACCTGCTGCTGCCCGTCGTCGACCTCGGGCAGGGCACGGTCTGGAAGACCAGCGGCGCGGGGCAGTGGCTCGCCGCGGTGCTCGTCCTGGTCGGCTGGGTGCTGGCCACCACGGTGGCGGCGGGCGCGTCCCGGCTGCTCCGGCGGCAGTGAGGACCGCGGGGACACGATCCCGGGGACGGGAAGCGGAAGGACGGGAGCACACTCCGCCCCACAGGGCCTAGGCTTACCGGCTGTGACCACCGCGCGCCTCCCGATCTTTCCCCTGAACTCGGTGCTGTTCCCGGGCCTCGTCCTCCCCCTGAACGTCTTCGAGCAGCGGTACCGCGCGATGATGCGCCACCTCGCGGCACTGCCCGAGGACGCGCCGCGCCGCTTCGGCGTCGTGGCCATCCGCGACGGCCTGGAGGTGGCGCACAGCGCCCCGGGCCTGCCCGACGGGCCCCGTCCGGAACCGGGTCCCGCGACGGGCTTCGGCTCCGACCCCATGGCGGCCTTCCACGCCGTCGGCTGCGTCGCGGAGACCGCCACCCTGCGGGAGCGCAGGGACGGCACGTACGAGGTCCTCGCCACCGGCACCACCCGCTTCCGGCTGCTGTCCGTCGACGCCTCGGGCCCCTTCCTGACAGGTGAGGTGGAGGAGCTGGAGGAACGTCCCGGCGAGGGGGCCGGCGCACTCGCCGAGGGCGTGCTGCGGGCGTTCCGCGCCTACCAGAAGCGGCTGGCGGGGGCGAGCGAGCGGTCCCTGGCCGGCCGGGCGGACATCCCCGAGGAGCCGTCCGTCCTGTCCTACCTGGTCGCCTCGGCGGCCATGCTCGACGTCCCGGCCAAACAGCGGCTGCTCCAGGCGCCCGACACGGCCTCCCGGCTGGCGGAGGAGCTGAAACTGCTGCGCACCGAGACCGCGTTGATCGGTAAGCTCCCCTCGCTGCCGGCGGTGGACTTCACCCGGCAGCCGACCAGCCCCAACTGAGCGGAGGCGACGGCACGGTGGCACGGAAGGCCGGGAAACCGGGAAGGGCGGGAGCCCCCTCCGGCGGCACTCCCGCCGTCGTCGCCCTGGAGAAGGCGGGCGCGCGCTTCTCCCTGCACGCCTACGCGCACGACCCCGCCACCGCGTCCTACGGGCAGGAGGCCGCCGACGCGCTCGGCGTCGACCCCGGACGGGTCTTCAAGACCCTCGTGGCGGAGGTGGACGGTGCCCTGACGGTGGCCGTCGTCCCCGTGACCGGCTCGCTCGACCTCAAGGCCCTGGCCGCGGCGGCCGGCGGCAAGCGCGCGGCGATGGCCGACCCGGCGGCCGCCGAGCGCGCCACCGGCTACGTCCGCGGCGGCATCTCCCCCCTGGGCCGGCGCAAACGCCTGCCGACGGCCCTGGACGCGTCCGCGCTCGCCCACCCGACGATCCATGTGTCCGCGGGACGCCGGGGCCTGGAGGTGGAGCTGGCACCCGAGGTGCTGGTGGAACTGACGGGCGCCAAGGTGGCGGAGATCGCCCGGGAGGCGTGAGGGTTCGTCCTCCCGTGAGCCGGGACGACCCGCCCTCTGGACGCCGCCGCCGTCCCGCGCTACGACAGGAGCGCCGATGCGGCACCCGACCGTCCAGGAGAGGGAACGCATGTCCAAGCGCACCCGCAAGCGCAAGTGGCGACTGAGGAAGAACCGGGCGAACCACGGCCGCAGGCCGGCCTGACCGACCCCGCGGACGGCCGGCGGACGGGCTCAGCCGTCGGCCGTCCCCGGGCCGGTACCCGCCTCCCACGGCGGGGCCGGTTCCGGGTCCCGCGGTCCGAACACCGCTGTCAGCAGCAGGTGGACCGCCATCGCCGCCAGCGGAAAGGCCAGCAGCATCCCCTTGGCCCCGAGCCGCAGCGGCGCGTCGAAGACAACACCCTTGCCGACGGACTTGGCGCGGGCCACCACGTCGGAGCCCGGACCCAGCCAGACGCCCAGCCGCCAGGCGAGCAGCGACGCCAGCAGCGCGCCCACCGCGAGGGCGACGACCACACCGATGCCGCCGGCCCGCCGGAACCAGAACACGAGGGCCGCGCTCACCGCCCCGAAGCCCAGGCCCAGCAGGGCGAACGTGCCGTCCGCGCCGATCGCCTGCTCGCCCTCCGAGTTCCGCAGGAACACCGCCCTGCCGTCGGAGATCAGCGGCACGTGCGGCGCCAGCCACACCCACAGCAGCCCGAACAGCGCTCCGGAGACCGTCACGGCCGCCGCGACGACGGCCGACGCCGGCAGCTCGGCGCGCACCGCTTCGGCGAAGGACGCCCCTGCGGTCCGGTCGTCGTGCGTGGCCGGGGTTCCGCGGCCGGGTGGGGGCTGGTCGTGCGGGGGCGGCGTCAGAGGTGCGGTCACCCCGCCATCGTGCCAGGTCGTGGCCGCGGCGTCGGCGGCAGGACGGGACGCGCGGCGCGTCCCCCGGGCCCCGCGTGTCACCGCACTGCCGCCCGGCGGTACGCCCAGGTGGCCACGGCCAGCGAGACCACGCCGACGGCCGCGCACACCCCGAGGTCCCCGGCCACGAGCAGCCAGTCGGGCCGCGCGTCGAAGCTCCGGGCGAGCGCCTCCACGCCGTAGGTGGACGGCAGCAGGTCGCGGGCCAGGGCGATCGGCGTCGGCATGTGCGAGGCCGGCAGCACGCCGAGCAGCAGCGCCGCCGACATGCCGAGCTGTCCGAGGAGCGTCGCCAGCTCCTGCCGCGGCGCGAGCAGCCCGAGGGCCGCGCCGAGTCCGGCCAGGGCCGCCCCGGAGAGCGGGATCACCGCGACGAGCACCCACAGGTGCGCCAGCGGCAGCTTGAACAGGACGCTGCCCACGACAGCCGTGACGGCCGTCCCGGGCACGGTGAACGACGCGTACGCGCCCGCCGCCCCCAGCACCACCGCGGCGGGCGGCACGGGCAGCGTCGCGTAGTGGTCCAGGCCGCCGCTCGCGCGCAGCTGGCCGAAGTACTGGGCCAGCAGGTTGAGCGCGACGAACGCCACCACCAGCACGCTGGAGCCGGCCACGACGGCCCGCGCCTCGTCGCCGCCGTCCACGACACCGCGCATCAGGATCATGATGCCGACGGACTGGAAGGTCGCCACGAACAGCAGCGGGATCCGCGCCACCCGGGCGCGCGAGAGCTGCGCCCGGTAGACGGCGGCCAGCGCGGGCAGCAGCCGCGCACGCGGTGCCAGCGGGGCGGGTTCCCCGCCTTCCCCGCCGACGGACCGGGGCCGGACCACGCCCCGCTCCCGGACCTTCCCGGACACCGCTTCTGCGGACACAGCACTCACGCGGAACGACTCCTGTTCGGTACGGGCGGGACGGCGGACGACCGCGGATGCCTGTGGCCCCTCAACCCTTCACCAGCCCCTCCGCTCGGCCGCCCAGCGCGAGGTAGACGTCCTCCAGGCTGGGCGTGGCCAGGGTGAAGTCGTCGAGCGCCGCGAACGCGGGACCGCCGGTGACGGCCGCGACCGCGGCCCGCGCCTCGGCGTGCCCGAGCCGCAGCGACCAGCGGCGGCCGGTCTCGGTGGCGGTGTCGCGGAGCGCCGCGACCTCGGGGACGTCCAGCGGCGGCGCGTCGCGCCAGACGAGGTCGAGCCGCACCTCGGCGGCGACGAGCTCCTTGAGCCCGGCGGGCGTGTCGCAGGCGATGATGCGGCCGCGCTCCAGCACGGCGACCCGGTCGAGGACCGTCTCGGCCTCGATCACGTTGTGGGTGACGAGCAGCACCGTGGCACCGTTCTCGGCGCGCCGCCGGTCGACGGCCGCCCACACGGCGCGGCGGGCCACGGGGTCCATCCCCGTGGTCGGCTCGTCCAGGACGAGCAGCGGGCGTTCACCGACCCGCGTGGCGGCGAAACAGGCGAGCCGGCGCTGCCCGCCCGAGAGCTTCTTCAACGCCCGGTTCGCGAGCGGCTCCAGACCCAGCTCCTCCAGCACGGCATCCCGCTCCGCCCGCGCCTCCCGCAGCCCCAGCCCCCGCAGCCGCCCCGTCGTCTCCGCCGCCAGCGCCACCGTCAGCTCGTCCAGCGCGCTCGACTGCTGCCCGAGATACCCCACCAGCCGCGCCGCCCGCTCCGGGTGCCGCACCAGATCGTGCCCCAGCAGCTCCACACTGCCCTCGTCCGGGCGGAGCAGGCCCGTGAGCTGCCGCACCAGCGTCGTCTTGCCCGCCCCGTTCGGGCCGAGCAGCCCGAAGATCTCACCGCGGTGGACATCCAGATCAATGCGGTCGCTGGCGCGAATCTCCCCCGAGTACGTCTTGACCAGACCGCGCACGGAGCACACCACCGGCTCCCCGGCGTGTCCTGCCGCCTGCTTCGCGCCCATCCTCACGAGCTATGAGGGTACGCGTACGGCGGGTGGCGACTGCGGCGGGGGTGTGGGGTGTTGCCCCCGAGCGCGCCTGCGGCGCGCGTCCTCAAACGCCGGACGGGCTATCTCAGCCCGTTGGGGGTGCCCCCTCTGGGAGAGTTTGAGGACAACCGCGCGGAGCGCGGTTTCAGGGGGTCCGGGGGCTCGCCCCCAGGAATCGGCGAAGGGGCGGGACCGGGGCACACCCCCCACCTAATCGCCGGCAGGCGCATGCTCCGCAGCCGTCCGAGCATCGATCTCCCGCCAGAACCCGGCCCGGATCGCATACCGGTCCCGCTCGTCGATCTGATCGTCCTTGTGCGCGAGCAACCCGAACCGCGCCGCGTACCGCAGCAACTCCCCATCGATCCGATGCGGAATACGCGGGTACTCGGTGGACAGATGCTGAAGGTGCACGGAATCGGTGATGCGCTCGGTCCAGCGCCGCGCGAAGACCTGACCGACCTCGAAGGGGTCACCACCGACGGTGGTGATGTCCTCCTCGCGGTCGGCCCAGCGCTGCTCGGCACTGGTGAGCTGGGCGAGCGTCGGCAGGGCGGCGATCTCGGGAGTCTCCCCGGAGCCGTTGCCGCCGGTGCCCCGGTCGACCATGCCGCGGTCGGAGGACCAGCGCAGGGTGGCGTTGGGGTGGCCGAGGGCGGACGACGTGGCGGCGGCCGCGGCCGGCCCGGCGGGCCCTTTGCCGAGGACGGCGAGGTCCTTGGGCGTGGGGACGGTCCGGCCGCCGGGCCCGTCGGTGCGCTCGGCGGCGGGGACGGGGGCGGCCCGCACCCCGTTGCGGACGGGCTCGCGCGGCTCGGCGGGGGCGGCCGGGGCGCCGACCCGCTCCCCCCCGCCGGAGGTCTCGGGCAGCGGCGCGGAGAGGATCGCCGCGATCTCGGGCTCGGCGGCGGGGGCGGGGGCGCAGGGCCCGGTGAGCTCCCGGGCCCGGACGGCCCGGGTGATCCAGGTGCGGTCGAGGACGCGCCGTTCGTCGGCCTCGGCGACGAGGTCCTCGGACTGGTTGTAGTCACCGTCGGCGGCCTGGACGGCCCAGAGGTGGACGGCGACGCCGTGCTCCTTGGCGGACATCAGGCCGGGCAGCAGATCGCCGTCGCCGGTCACCAGGACGATGTCGGAGCAGGCCCGGTTGCGGGCGAGCTCGGTGAGCTCGGCGTGCATGGCCGCGTCGACGCCCTTCTGGGCCCAGCGGCCGTCGGTGCGGGTGAGGGCACCGAGCCGGACGGTGACCCGGGGCATCACGCGCAGCCTGCGGTGCTCGGGCTGGGGGACACGGTCGGGGGCGCCGTCGAACCAGTAGATCCGCAACAGGGGGCGCTGGGTGTCGTCCTCGGCGCGTTCGCGCAGGCCCTGGATGAGGGTCGTATGGTCGACGGTGATGCGTGACCGGGCGGGCTCCCCGGCCAGGAGGCTCGCGGCGGCGCCCAGCAGGTACCCGGCGTCCACCAGGACGACGCAGCGGTCCACGGTGCACCTTCTCTCCGTATGTCCAGCATTGTCCGGAACGTCTGGATGTGTAGCCGCCCCCGGCACGGCAGTGCCCCGGATGTCACATGGCTTTCCCAGGAGTCTGCCCGACCGCACGGGGGTTATCAGTCCGAACTGGATCATCGGCGTGGCGGACACGGGGTGCGGCCGAGAAGTATCCCTGTCACACATGGTTATTGGCCGAAATGCGCGTTCCGTCGGCACGTGCCAGGGTGTTGTGCGGAAACACCCGGGGGGCATCCGGAGTGGAGGCAGAGCAGTCATGGCCAAGAACAAGAAGCAGGACCGGAGCCAGCAGAAGGCCACGCAGGCGGAGCGCGGGCAGCAGCAGGCGCAGAAATCGGCCATGGAGGCCCAGTCGTCACGGGTGACCCCCGCCGACGTCGCGCACAAGAGCCGGCAGAAGCGCTTCGGTCACAACTGACCGGCGCTTCGATGCGTTTGAGGGCGCGCCCGCATCCCGCGGGCGCGCCCTCCGTCGTACGGGCGGTCAGCCCGCCAGGCAGGACGGGCCGAGCAGCTGCTTCAGGTCACCGAAGAGCGCGGGGTCGGGGTTGACCCGGTGCCGGTCCAGGCGCAGCACGGTGGTCTTGCGCGCCCCCTGGAGCTTGATCCGCACCTCGGTGGAGCCCCGGTGGTGGGTGAGCACCTGCCCCAGCCGCTCGACCAGCGGCGGGGTGACCTTCACCGTGGGGATGGAGATGATCACGGGCGCGTTGGTGCCCGCGTTGGACAGGTCGGGGACCATCAGCTCCATGGCGACCAGGCGGGGGATGTCCTCGCGCTTGTCCAGCCGGCCCTTGACGAAGACGACGGCGTCCTCGACCAGCTGGGTGGAGACCAGCTGGTAGGTGGCCGGGAAGAACATGCAGTCGATGGAGCCGGCCAGGTCCTCGACGGTGGCGATGGCCCAGGCGTTGCCCTGCTTGGTCATCTTGCGCTGGAGGCCGGAGATGATGCCGCCGATGGTGACGATCGCGCCATCGGCGTAGTCACCGCCGGTGAGCTGGCTGATCCCGGCGTCGGCCTTGTCGTTGAGGACGTGCTCGATGCCGAACAGCGGGTGGTCGGAGACGTAGAGACCGAGCATCTCCCGCTCCTGCGCGAGCAGGTACGACTTCTCCCACTCGACGTCGGAGAACTCCACGTCGAGCCCGAAGCCGGGTTCGCTGCTGTCCTCCTCGCCCATGCCGCCGAACAGGTCGAACTGTCCTTCGGCCTCCTTGCGCTTCACCTGCACCACGTTGTCGATCATCGGCTCGTAGTGCGCGGTGAGGCCCTTGCGGGTGTGCCCCATCTCGTCGAAGGCACCGGCCTTGATCAGCGATTCGACGGTGCGCTTGTTGCAGACGACCGCCTCGACCTTGTCCAGGAAGTCGGGGAACGAGGTGTACTTCCCCTTGGACTTCCGGCAGCGGATGATCGAGTCGACGACGTTGGCGCCGACGTTCCGGACGGCGGTGAGGCCGAAGAGGATCACGTCGTCGCCCTGCGCGGCGAAGTTGGACTCGGACTCGTTGACGTTCGGCGGGAGCACCTTGATGCCCATGCGGCGGCACTCGTTGAGGTACGTCGCCGACTTGTCCTTGTCGTCCTTGACCGAGGTGAGCAGCGCCGCCATGTACTCGGCCGGGTGGTTGGCCTTGAGGTAGGCGGTCCAGTAGGAGACCAGGCCGTACGCGGCGGAGTGGGCCTTGTTGAAGGCGTAGCCGGCGAAGGGGACCAGCACGTCCCACAGCGCCTGGATGGCCTCGTCGGTGTAGCCCTTGTCGCGGGCGCCCTTCTGGAAGAGGACGAAGTTCTTCGCCAGCTCCTCGGGCTTCTTCTTGCCCATGACGCGGCGGAGGATGTCGGCCTCGCCGAGCGAGTACCCGGCGATGATCTGGGCGGCCTTCTGGACCTGCTCCTGGTAGACGATCAGGCCGTAGGTGACGGCCAGGACCTCCTGGAGCGGCTCCTCCAGCTCCTTGTGGATCGGCGTGATCTCCTGCTGCCCGTTCTTGCGCAGCGCGTAGTTCGTGTGCGAGTTCATGCCCATCGGGCCCGGCCGGTACAGGGCGGACACGGCGGAGATGTCTTCGAAGTTGTCGGGCTTCATCAGCCGCAGCAGGGACCGCATGGGCCCTCCGTCGAACTGGAAGACGCCGAGGGTGTCACCGCGCTGGAGCAGCTCGAAGGTCGTGGGGTCGTCGAGCGGCAGGCTGAGGAGATCGATGTCGATCCCCTTGTTGGCCTTCACCATCTTGACGGCGTCGTCCATGATCGTGAGGTTGCGCAGGCCGAGGAAGTCCATCTTCAGCAGGCCGAGCGACTCACAGCTCGGGTAGTCCCACTGGGTGATGGTGACGCCGTCGGAGTGCCTGACCCAGACCGGGACGTGGTCGGTGATCGTCTCGCTGGACATGATCACGCCGGCCGCGTGCACACCCATCTGGCGGACCAGGCCCTCGACGCCCATGGCGGTGTCGATGACCTTCTTCACGTCCGGCTCGTTCTCGTACATCGACCGGACCTCGCCGGCCTCGCTGTAGCGCGGGTGCTTGGGGTCGGTGATGCCGGAGAGCGGGATGCCCTTGCCGAGGACGTCGGCGGGCATCGCCTTGGTGATGCGGTCGCCCATCGCGTAGGGGTAGCCCAGGACGCGGGCGGAGTCCTTGATCGCGTTCTTGGCCTTGATGGTGCCGTAGGTGCCGATCATGGCGACCTTGTCGGCGCCGTACTTCTCGGTGACGTACCGGATCACCTCGGCGCGCCGGCGCTCGTCGAAGTCGATGTCGACATCGGGCATCGAGATGCGCTCGGGGTTCAGGAACCGCTCGAAGATCAGACCGTGCGGGATCGGGTCGAGGTCGGTGATGCCGAGCGCGTACGCGACGATCGAGCCGGCCGCGGAGCCACGGCCGGGACCGACGGCGATGCCCTGCTTCTTGGCCCACATGATGAAGTCGGCGACCACGAGGAAGTAGCCCGGGAAGCCCATCGAGATGATGGTGTCCATCTCGTACTCGACCTGCTTCATGCGGTCCTCGGGGATGCCGCCCGGGAAACGGCGGTGCATGCCCCGCAGGGTCTCCTCGCGGAACCAGGTGACCTCGGTGTAGCCCTCGGGGATGTCGAACTTGGGCATCAGGTTCCGGAACTGGAACATGCCCTCGGTGTCGACCTGTTCGGCGACCAGCCGGGTGTTGGCGCAGCCCTCCTGCCAGGCGTCCGAGGAGTCGATGGCGTACATCTCGTCCGTGGACTTCAGGTAGTAGCCCGAGCCGTCGAAGCGGAAGCGGTCGGGGTCGGAGAGGTTCTTGCCGGTCTGGATGCACAGCAGGGCGTCGTGCGCGGTCGCCTCGTGGGCGTAGGTGTAGTGCGAGTCGTTGGTGACCAGCGGCGGGATGCCCAGCTCCTTGCCGATCTTCAGCAGGTCCTCGCGGACCCGGCGCTCGATCTCGATGCCGTGGTCCATCAGCTCCAGGAAGTAGCGGTCCTTGCCGAAGATGTCCTGGTACTCGCCCGCCGCCTTGCGGGCCTCCTCGTACTGGCCGAGGCGCAGCCGGGTCTGGAGCTCACCGGAGGGGCAGCCGGTGGAGGCGATCAGCCCTTCGGACCACTGGGCGATGGTCTCCTTGTCCATCCGGGGCCACTTGGTGAGCCAGCCCTCGGCGTAGGCGTCCGAGGACAGCCGGAAGAGGTTGTGCAGACCGGTCTTGTTGGCCGCCCAGATGGTCTTGTGGGTGTAACCACCGGAGCCGGAGACGTCGTCCCGCTTCTGGTGGGGCTGGCCCCACTGGATACGCCGCTTGTTGCGCCGCGACTCGGGCGCCACATACGCCTCGATGCCGATGATCGGCGTGATCTCCGCCTTCTTGGCCTGGTGGAAGAAGTCGTACGCGCCGTGCAGGTTGCCGTGGTCGGACATGGCGATGTGCGTCATGCCCATCTCTTGACAGGCGTTGAACATGTCCTTGAGCCGCGCGGCACCGTCCAGCAGCGAGTACTGGGTGTGGACGTGCAGGTGCGTGAAGGGCGGCTTGCTCACGGTGGAGGACCTCCGGCGGGGCGGTTGGGGGAGCGGGACGACTCGGCAGTCCTGAAGGTTACCGGCCCGCTCCGACAGCCACGGCGGCCACGGTGGCCGCCCACGGCACGGGCGATACGTCGAACTTATTTTCGAGCACGAAGCACCCTTTAAACAGCGCTTACGGCAGAACATGCCAGACTCGAATTCATGGACATATCGGCGACGGGACCGCGGGCCCTGCGCGCGGCCCTGTTCACGGCCGTGTGCCTGCTGCTGGCGGCGTCCTGCCAGGTCCTGCTCTCCGGCCGGCCCCTGCCCCTGCCGCTCCTCGGCGCGGTGGCGGCCGGCGTCCTCGCCCTGGCCTACGCGCTGGCCGGGCGGGAGCGCGGGTACGGGCGGATCGCCGCCCTCCTCGTCCCCCTGGAACTGGCCGTCGGCACCCTGCTCCGCACCGGGCAGGACACCTGTTACGACGGCCGGGGCCGTCCCCTCCCCGGCGCGCTCGCCGTGATCTGCGGCGGAGGCGGCACGGGCGGCTCCCTCGCCCGGTTCGCCGGACCCGGCACGTCCCCCTGGCTGCTGCTCGCCGGGCACCTGGCCGCCGGCCTGCTGGCCGCCGCCTGGCTGGGCCGCGGCGAGGCCGCCCTCGGCCGGCTGCTGCGGGCCACCGGGGCGGCGGCCTTCCGGCCGCTGCGGCTCGCG
>NZ_JABETO010000027.1 GCF_013055795.1 Streptomyces sp. I05A-00742 | reverse complement strand
GCGCCGGATGTGGCGCTGGTGGTCAATGAGGGACCATCGCGTGCGGCGGCGGGGGTGTTCACGTCCAACCGGGTCAAGGCCGCCCCTGTGCTGTGGTCGCAGCAGGTCCTGCAATCGGGCCATGTCACGGCGGTGGTTCTCAATTCGGGTGGGGCCAATGCGTGTACGGGGCCGGAGGGGTTCCAGGACACTCACGCGACGGCGGAGAAGGCCGCCGAGGCCCTCGGCTGCGGTGCCGGGGAGATCGCCGTTGCCTCCACCGGGCTGATCGGGGTGCGGCTGCCGATGGACAAGCTCCTGCCCGGCATCGGCCGGGCCGCCGCGGGTCTGTCGGCGCATGGTGGTGAGAAGGCCGCGATCGCGATCAAGACCACCGACACCGTGCACAAGACGGCGGTGGCCGAGGGCGGTGGCTGGGTGGTCGGCGGGATGGCCAAGGGCGCCGGGATGCTGGCCCCGGGGCTGGCGACGATGCTCGTCGTCCTGACCACCGACGCCGACGTCGACGCCCCCGGTCTGGACGAGGCGTTGCGGGCGGCGACGCGCACGACCTTCGACCGCGTCGACTCCGACGGCTGCATGTCCACCAACGACACCGTCCTGCTCCTCGCCTCCGGCGCCTCCGGGATCACACCTGACCCCGACACGTTCGCGGAGGCGGTCCGCGAGGTCTGTGACGACCTGGCCCGTCANGGAGGTGGGCCGTTCCATCGCCCGCAACAACCTCCTCAAGTGCGCGATCCACGGCGAGGACCCGAACTGGGGCCGCGTGCTCTCCGCGATCGGCACGACATCCGCCGCCTTCGACCCGGACCGGCTGAACGTGGCGATCAACGACGTGTGGGTCTGCCGCAACGGCTCGGTCGGCGACGACCGCGACCTCGTCGACATGCGGAACCGGGAGGTGCGGATCACCGCTGATCTGGCGGAGGGCAAGGAGTCCGCCGTCATCCGGTCCAACGACCTCACCGCCGACTACGTCCACGAGAACAGCGCCTACTCCTCATGAACCACATTCACTCCCCCCGGCGGGCCGTCATGCCCAAGGCCCGTACCGTCATCGAGGCGCTGCCGTGGCTGCGGCGCTTCCACGGCAGAACCGTCGTCGTCAAGTTCGGCGGCAACGCCATGGTCGACGACGAGCTGAAGGCCGCCTTCGCCGAGGACATGGTGTCGCTCCGGTACGCCGGGCTGCGGCCTGTCGTCGTGCACGGTGGTGGCCCGCAGATCAGCGCGCAGCTCGAACGGCACGGCATCGCGACCGAGTTCAGGGCCGGGCTGCGGGTCACCACGCCCGAGGCGATGGACGTCGTGCGGATGGTCCTCGCGGGTCAGGTCCAGCGCGAGCTCGTCGGGCTGATCAACCGGCACGGTCCGTTCGCCGTCGGGATGACCGGTGAGGACGCCCACACCATGACCGCCGTCCGGCGGGTGATCGAGGTGGGCGGCGAGGCGGTGGACATCGGTATGGTCGGTGACATCGTCGCCGTCGACCCGGCCACGGTGGAGGCGCTGCTCGACTGCGGCCGGATCCCCGTGGTCTCCCCGATCGCCCGTGGCGCCGACGGTGAGATCTACAACATCAACGCCGATCTGGCGGCCGCCGCGCTCGCCGGGGCGCTGGGTGCCGAGAAGCTGGTCGTCCTGACGGACGTCGAGGGCCTCTACGCGGACTGGCCGAACAGCGAAGACGTGATACGTCATTTGACGGTGAGTCAGCTGGAGGTGCTGCTGCCCGGGCTGGCGAGCGGCATGGTGCCCAAGATGGAGGGCTGTCTCCGGGCGGTCCGGGGCGGTGTGGGCATGGCCCACGTCCTGGACGGCCGGGTGCCGCACTCGCTGCTGCTCGAGGTCTTCACGGACGAGACCGTCGGGACCGCCGTCGTCCCGGATCCGCCGCCCGGGGAGCCCGAGGGCCTTGCTCCGGGGCGTGGGGGAGTACCCGTATGAGCAGCGAGGTGGAGGCCCGTCCGCGCGGGGAGCGGTTGGCGGAGCGGTGGCGGGGTGCCCTGATGGACACCTATGGCACGCCTCCGCTGGCGCTGGTGAGCGGGGAGGGGGTCACGGTCCGGGACGCCGACGGCAGGACGTACACCGACTTCACCGGCGGCATCGCCGTCAACTCCCTCGGCCATGCCCACCCGGCCGTGGTGGAGGCGGTCGGCCGGCAGATCGCCCGGCTCGGGCACGTCTCCAACCTGTACATCGCCGAGCCGCCGGTGGCCCTGGCGGAACGGCTGCTGGAACTGAGCGGCCGGGACGGCAGGGTGTTCCTCTGCAACTCCGGTGCCGAGGCGGTCGAGGCGGCCTTCAAGATCGCCCGGCGGACCGGCCGCCCACACCTGGTCGCCGCGCAGGGCGGCTTCCACGGACGCACCATGGGTGCTCTGGCCCTGACGGGACAGCCCGCGAAACAGGAGCCGTTCCTTCCGTTGCCGGGTGATATCACTCACGTTCCCTACGGGGATGCCGAGGCGCTGCGGGCGGCGGTGACGGAACGGACCGCCGCCGTGGTGCTGGAGCCGGTCCAGGGCGAGAACGGCGTGGTGCCCGCGCCGCCCGGATATCTGCGGGCGGCCCGGGAGATCACGGAGGAGGCCGGCGCCCTGCTGGTGCTGGACGAGGTCCAGACGGGCATCGGGCGCACCGGGCACTGGTTCGCCCACCAGGCGGAGGGCGTGGCGCCCGACGTCATGACGCTGGCGAAGGGGCTCGGGGGAGGGCTGCCGATCGGTGCCACCGTCGCCTTCGGCCGGGCGGCCGGGCTGCTGACGCCCGGTCAGCACGGGTCGACGTTCGGGGGCAGCCCGGTGTCCTGTGCGGCCGCCCTGGCGGTGCTCGACACCCTGGAGAAAGAGGACGTCCTCGCCCATGTCCGGCGCATGGGCGACCGGTTGCGCGCCGGGGCCGAGGCGGCCGGTCATCCGCTGCTGCGCGCGGTGCGCGGTGCGGGACTGCTGCTCGGGCTGGTGCTGGAGCGGCCGGTCGCGGCACGGGTGCAACAGGCGGCGCTGGAGGCCGGGTTCCTGGTGAACGCGGCGGCCCCCGACGTCGTCCGGCTGGCGCCGCCGCTCATCGTCGGAGAGGAGCATGTGGACGCCTTCGTCCGGGCGTTGCCCCAGATGCTGGACGTCTGATCCCCGTAGCGGAACGGGCCGGGCGGAGGGCGCGAGGGCGCCTGCCGCCCGGCCCGTTCGTCATGTCGCGGCCGATTCGCGGTGATTGTTAGGAGTCCAGTGTGACGGGGGATGTGTTGGGTGGACTTGACACCTGACCTGCTGAGAAAGTTAGGTTAGGCATACCTAATCACCATGTACGCGGTTGCCCTTCCCGGCCCATGGTCCGGCCTCGTGGCCGAGGGGGGTCCGGGACCGAGCAGTACAACGAGAGGACGAGCATGTCGGCACGGCGCGGGGACAGCGCGAATTCGGCGGGTGCCCCCATCGAGGATCTGGTCGGCATAGGCTTCGGTCCCGCCAACCTCGCCCTCGCCATCGCGATCGACGAGCACAACCGCCGGGCTCCGGGCAGCGCGATCCGCGCCGGATTCCTGGAGCGCCAGGAGAACTTCGGCTGGCACCGGGGCATGCTCCTCGAAGGCGCCACCATGCAGGTGTCGTTCCTCAAGGACCTGGTCACGATGCGGGACCCGAGCAGCCGCTTCTCCTTCCTGTGCTACCTCCAGGACCGCGGCCGGCTCGCCGACTTCATCAACCAGAAGACCTTCTTCCCCACCCGGATCGAGTTCCACGACTACCTGGAGTGGTGTGCCGCCGAGTTCACCTCCGCGGTCGACTACGGCCGCACGGCGACCGCCGTGCGCGCGGTGGAGGACGGCGGGACCGTGGAGAGCGTGGACGTCGTCTCCCGCGCCGTCCGGAACCCGGCCGACGAGTCCGTCCGGCGGACCCGCAACCTCTCCGTCGGCACCGGGCTCACACCGCGCCTCCCCGAGGGCATCACCCTCGGACCGCACCGGTGGCACAACCGCGACCTGCTGTTCCGCGCCGCCGCCCCGGCGGCCCGCCACCACCGCCGGTTCGTGGTCGTGGGCGCGGGCCAGTCCGCCGCCGAGAGCGCCGAGTACCTGCACCGCACCTTCCCCGACGCCGAGGTCTGCGCGGTCTTCTCCCGTTACGGCTACAGCCCGGCCGACGACAGCCCCTTCGCCAACCGGATCTTCGACCCGGCCGCGGTCGACCACTTCTACGACGCCCCCGAGGACGTCAAGCGGGCGCTGCTGGGCTACCACGGCAACACCAACTACTCCGTGGTCGACGGCGAGCTCATCGAACAGCTCTACCGCACCGCCTACCAGGAGAAGGTCCAGGGGCGCGAGCGGCTGCGGATCCTCAACGCGACCCGGCTCACCGCCGTCGAGGACATCGTGGACGGCGCCCGCGCGGTCGTTCGCTCCCTGACCTCCGGAGAAACGTTCACGCTGGACTGCGACGCCGTGGTGTTCGCGACCGGCTACCACGCGGCCGACCCGCGCGAACTCCTCGGCGACCTGGCCGCCGAGTGCCTCACCGACGCGCAGGGCCGGCTGCGGGTGGACCGGGACCACCGGGTGCTGACCACCGACCGGGTCCGCGTCGGCATCTACCTCCAGGGCGGCACCGAGCACACCCACGGCATCACATCCTCCCTGCTGTCCACCCTGGCCGTCCGCTCCGGCGAGATCTGCGACTCGCTGCTGCTGCGCCGCACCGAGCGGGACGTCCTCGCGGGCCGCGCCAGGAGGCGTGCCGCCGGCTCCGGCGCCGACGACACCATCGCCGCGCCCGTCGGCTGAACCGGCCCGCACCTGCCGGCCACCCCTCACCCTCCCCCCACCCCCCACTGCGTTCTGAAGGAACTTCCGCATGCCCGCGACACCCGTCTCGCTCGACTCCCTCCGGCTCGACGTGGCCGATGTCCTCGGCGAGGACCCCGCAGACCTCCCGGCCGACGAGGACCTGCGCGACCTCGGAGTCGACTCGATCCGGCTGATGACCCTGGTGGAACGCTGGCGGGCCCGCGGGCTGACCGTCGACTTCGCCGAACTCGCCGAGGCCGCGCCCACGCTGGACGACTGGCACGCCCTGCTGGCCGCCCGCGCCTGAACCCCTTCCGCACGTCCGATGCCGGACCGCGCCGCCGCCCCGGCCGCGGCGCGCTCCCGGCACCCCGAGCCATGCCCTTCGGCTCCGTACCGCACCCGCTCAAGGAGAACCATGAACACCCGTGCCGTCCGAGGCGTCCGCAAGGCCGGACGCACCCGCGTCGCGGCCGTCCTTGCCGCCGCCGCACTGCTGACCGTCAGCGCCTGCGGCAGCGACGACAAGTCCGACGACGCCAAGCCCGCGGCCGGTGACGGCAAGGAGCGGGTGATCGAGGCGACCAACGGCAAGATCAAGGTGCCCACCAAGGCCGAACGGATCGTCAGCATCTCGTACGCCACCGGCGCCCTGCTGGACCTCGGCGTCGAGCCGGTCGGCACCACCGCCCTCGACGGGAACAACCCCGTGGAGCTGCTGCCCTCGCAGGCCGCGCAGGCCAAGAAGATCACCTCGATCGGCTCCGGTATCGAGACCAACATCGAGAAGGTCGCGTCGCTCAAGCCCGACCTCATCATCGTCGAGGGCGCCGCCGCCTTCGACTGGAAGGTCGAGCGCCTCAAGGGCATCGCCCCCACGCTGTATTTCGGCATCAAGACCCCGACCGACCTCTCCAACGCCCAGGAGAAGATCGCCCAGGCCGTCGGCAAGGAGGACGCCCTCGCCAAGCTGAAGGCGACCTACAAGGAGAAGGCCGACCGGATCAAGACCACCTACGCGAACAAGCTCAAGTCCGTGAAGTGGTCCCTCGCCTCCTCCTACGGCAACGGCGAGTTCCTGGTCGACACGCGCTCCTCCTGGGTGGGCCGCATCCTGGCCGACGCCGGCGCCACGTTCTCCAAGGCGTCCGAGGACGGCAAGGAGCACGAGGTCACCTACTCGCAGGAGAAGATCAACGTCCTCTCGGACGCCGACGTCATCCTCGTGCCGCGGACGGCCGCCACCGGTGAGGTGACCAAGGAGGTCAAGGAGCTCCAGGACAAGCCCTCCTGGAAGCTGCTGAAGGCCGCGAAGGACGACCACGTGCTGCCGGTCACCTACGCCACCAGCGACCGGTACGGGACCTCGATCGACGTCCTCGACCAGATCGAGAAGATCCTCAAGGGCCTGTAGGCCGTAGGCCCCGGCCCGCCGGTGACACCCCGCGGCGGGCCCGGACGCCCCCTTGGCGTCCCCGCCTCCCCCCGCCGCGCAGGCGGGCCTCCCACCCCCCCACGAACGACCCGGAAGGCGCCATGCCAGAGGTGACCAGCGACGCAGGACGGACCCTGGAGCTCACGCGAGCCCAGGAGGGTGTGCTGTCGGCGCAGCGGATCGACCCGGAGAACCCCGGCTACAACGTCGGCCAGTACGTGGAACTCCGGGGCGAACTCGACGTCGACGCCCTGGAGGAGGCCCTCTGTCGCACCCTCGCCGAGGCCGACGGCCTGCACGTCCGGCTGGTCGAGCGGGACGGCCGCACCGCGCAGGTCCCCGTCCCGTTCGACGCCGCCGCCTGGCACCTGCCCCGGCTGGACACCACGGGCGCCGCCGCCCCGTTCGACGCCGCCGTCGACCTGGTCCGCGCCCAACTCGCCTGCCCGCCCCGGCTGGACGCCCCGGACACCGACGGCGCCCCGGCGCTGACCGGCTCGGTGCTGGTGACCGTCGCCCCCGGTCACCACCTGTGGTTCCAGTACTTCCACCACCTCGTCGTCGACGGCTACGGCGTCGCCCTGTTCACCCGCCGCGTCGCCGCCGTCTACACCGCCCTGGTGCAGGGCCAGTCCGTGCCCGCCTCGCCGTTCGTCTCCGTGGCCCGGCTCGTCGAGGCCGACCGCGACTACCTCGCCTCCGACCGGCCCGCCGCCGACCGCGCCTACTGGACCGGACGGCACGCCGGACGCGGGCGCGTCACCGGTCTCACCGAGCAGACCGCGCAGGCGTCCTTCACCTCGCTGCGGCACCGGGTGAGCCTCGGGGCCGACCGGTCGGCCGCCGTGCTGGCCTGCGCCGACGCCGTCCGCGCCACCTGGGCCGAGGCCGCGACGGCCGCCGTCGCCGGCTACCTGCACCGGATGACCGGCACCACCGACGCCGTCCTCGGCATGCACTTCATGGCCCGCAGCGCGCCCGGCACGCTGCGGGTGCCCGGCATGGCCGTCAACGTGCTGCCCGTCCGGCTCGCCGTCGAGGGCACCGACACCTACCACGACCTGATCCGGCGCGCCGCCGGGGAGCTCAAGGGCGCCCGCCGCCACCAGCACTACCGCGGCGAGGACATCCGGCGCGACCTCGGCCTCGTCGGCAGCGACGAGCGGCTGTACGGGCCGATGCTCAACATCAAGCCCTTCGACCTCGACCTCGACTTCGCCGGCATCCCCGGCCGCACGGTCAACCTCGCCTCCGGGCCCGTCGAGGACCTGTCGGTCTCGGTCACCAAGAGCCCCGACGACGTCCTCCACCTGGAGTTCGACGCCAACCCCGCGCTCTACGACGCCGCCTCGCTCGCCGGCCACGCCGAGCGCTGCGCCGACCTCATGGCCCGGCTCGCCGCCGACCCCGCCCTCGCCCTCGACCGCGCCGAACTCCTCGCCGACGGCGAGCGGGAGGCGGTCCTGCACACCTGGAACGCCACGGCCCGGCCCGTCGCCGCGACCACCCTCGTCGAGCGCGTCGCCGAGCGCACCGCGGCCACCCCCGACGCCACCGCCGTCGTCTTCGAGGACACCACCCTCACCTACCGCGAACTGGACGCCCGCGCCGAGGCCCTGGCCCGCCGGCTCACCGCGGCCGGCGCCGGCCGCGACACGGTCGTCGCCGTCGCCGTGCCGCGCTCGGCCGAGCTGATGGTCGCCCTGCTCGGCGTCCTCAAGTCCGGCGCCGCCTACCTCCCGCTGGACACCGACCACCCCGCCGACCGGCTCGCCGCCATGGCCGAGGACGCCGCCCCGGTCCGCGTCGTCACCCTGCGGACCGTCCTCGGCCGGCTGCCCGCCGCCGTTCAGGACGTCGCGCTGCTGCTGGACGACGCGGCGGACGAGGCACCCGGGGCCGCCGCCCCGGCCGGCCCCGAGCTCGACGACGCCGCGTACGTCATCTACACCTCGGGCTCCACCGGGCGCCCCAAGGGCGTTGTCGTCACCCACCGCGCCATCGGCAACCGCCTCGCCTGGATGCAGCACACCTACCGGCTGCGCCGGGACGACCGGGTGCTCCAGAAGACGCCCGCCGGCTTCGACGTCTCCGTCTGGGAGTTCTTCTGGGCCCTGTGCGAGGGCGCCACTGTCGTCCTCGCCCGCCCCGAGGGCCACAAGGACCCCGCCTACCTCGCCCGGCTGATCGCCGGTCAGCGGATCACCACCCTGCACTTCGTGCCCTCCATGCTCCGCGCCTTCCTGGAGGAGCCGTCCGCCGCATCCTCCTGCGCGGGGCTGCGCCGGGCCTTCTGCTCCGGCGAGGCCCTGCCCGCTGACGTCGTCGAGCGCTGGTACGAGGCGCTGCCCGCGGTGCCGCTGCACAACCTCTACGGGCCGACCGAGGCCGCCGTCGACGTCACCTACCACCGCACCCGGCCGGGCGCGGGTGCCGTCCCGATCGGCCGTCCGGTGTGGAACACCCGGCTGTACGTCCTGGACGCGGCGCTGCGGCCGGTGCCGGTGGGCGTGCCCGGCGAGCTGTACCTCGCCGGTGTCCAGCTGGCGCGCGGCTATCTGAACCGGCCGGGGCTCACGGCGTCCCGTTTTGTCGCCGACCCGTACCGACCGGACGGTACGCGTATGTACCGCACCGGAGACCTCGTCCGGTGGACCGTCGACGGCGACGGCGAGGGCGTCGTCGAATACCTCGGGCGCACCGACGACCAGGTCAAGATCCGCGGCTTCCGCATCGAACCCGGCGAGATCGAGGCCGCGCTGGAGGCCCTGCCGGGCGTCGCCCGGGCCGCCGTCACCGCCCGCGAGCTCACCGCCGGCGGCGCCCGCCGCCTCGTCGGCTACGCCGTGCCCGCCCCCGGGGCGGCCCTGGACCCGGAGGCACTGCGCACCGGCCTGGCCGCCACCCTCCCCGAGCACATGGTCCCGTCCGCGCTGGTCGTCCTCGACGCCCTCCCGCTCAGCCTCAACGGCAAGCTCGACCGCAAGGCCCTTCCGGAGCCCGCCGCGGCGCCGGCGACCGCCTCCCGGGCGCCCCGCACCGACGCCGAGCGCGTGCTCGCCGGCATCGTCACCGACCTCCTCGGCCTGGACGCCGTCGGCGTCGACGACAACTTCTTCTCCCTCGGCGGCGACAGCATCTCCGCCATCCAGCTCGGCAGCCGTGCCCGCCGGGCCGGCTGGGGCATCACCCCCCGGACCGTCTTCGAGCGCAAGACGATCGCCGCCGTGGCCGCCGTCGCGGAACGCCTCGACGGCGACGGCCCGGCCACCGCCGAGGACCCGCGCGAGGACGCCACCGGCCCGCTGCCCGCGACACCCATCACCGAGTGGCTGCGCGAACGCGGCGGCCCGGTGCGGCGTTTCGCCCAGACCACGGTGGTCACCGTGCCGGCCGGGCTCGACCCGGAGCGGCTGGCGTCCGCCCTCGACGAGCTGACGCGTCATCATGACGCGCTGCGGCTGCGGTGGGTGCCGGGTGACGTCACCTCGTCCGGCGGCTACGGCGCCGTCACCGGCACCCCCGGTCCCTCGGCCGCCGCCTGGACCACCGAGATCCGTCCCGCCCACGCCGTCCCCGGCGTCACCCTCCACCGCGTGGACCTCACCCGCACCGCCGACGGCGAGGCGCTCGACGCCGCCGTCGAGCGGGAACGGACCGCCGCCGTCGACCGGCTCGACCCCGCCGCGGGCACCGTCATGGCCGCCACCTGGTGCGACCTCGGCCCCGACACCCCCGGCCGGCTCGTCCTGGCCGTGCACCACCTCGCCGTCGACGGTGTCTCCTGGCGCATCCTGCTGCCCGATCTGCGGGCCGCGTACGAGGGCGAGGAGCTCGCCCCCGCGGGAACGCCGCTGCGGCGCTGGGCGCTCGGTCTGCACACCGCCGCCACCGGCGAGGCCGTCCGGGCCCAACTCCCGCTCTGGCGGGAGGTGCTGGCGCCCGGCGCGGGGCCCCTCCTCGGGGACCGGGCCGTGGACCCGGCCCGGGACACGGCTGCCACCAGCCGCACACTGCGGCTGACCCTGCCCGCCGACCGCACGGCGCCCCTGCTCACGGACGTTCCCGCGGCCCGCCGGGCCGGTGTCGACCACGTCCTGCTCACCGGTCTGGCCCTGGCCGTCGTCGGCCGTCGGCGCGACCGGCAGGGGACGGCGGCCCGCACCGACCTGCTGCTGCGGCTGGAGGGTCACGGCCGGCAGGACCACCTCGTCCCCGGTGCGGACACCGCGCGCACCGTCGGCTGGCTCACCAGCGAGTTCCCGGCCCGGCTCGACCTCGACGGTATCGACCCGGCCGACGCCGCGGCCGGCGGGGAGGCCGCCGGGCGTGCCCTGGGCCTGGTCAAGGAGCAGCTGCGCGCTCTGCCCGACGACGGCACCGGCTACGGCCTGCTGCGTCACCTCGACCCGGAGGCGCGCGCCGAACTGGCGGCCGCCCCGGCGCCGCAACTGCTCTTCAACTACCTCGGCCGGTTCGCGGCCGGTGACGCGCTCTGGAGCCCGGCGGGCGACGCCTTCGCCGCGGCCTGCGACCCGGAGCTGCCCGCCCTCCACGCCCTGGAGATCGGCGCGTTCGTCCACGACCGGGCCGAGGGGCCCGAGCTGACGACCGTGCTGACCTGGCCGGAAGGCGTCCTCACCGAGGAGGCCGTCCACGACCTCGCCGACCGCTGGTTCCGGGCCCTCGACGCCCTCACCGCCTGGGCAAGGACCGGGGACGTCCGCCCGACCCCCTCCGACGTGCCGCTCGCCGGACTCGACCAGGCCGCCCTGGACCGCGTCCTGGACGCCAGGCCCGGCACCGAGGACGTGCTGCCGCTCTCCCCGCTCCAGGACGGGCTGCTCTTCCACGCCCTCTACGAGACCGGCGCCGACGACCTCTACACCTCCGTCACCGGCCTGGACCTGACCGGCCCGTGCGACGAGGCCGCGCTGCGCCGCTCCGTCGAGGCCGTCGTCCACCGCCACCCGGCGCTGCGCGCCGCCTTCGACCACACCGCCGCGGGACGGCCGGTGCAGACCGTCGCGTCCGCGGTCACCGTCCCGTGGACCGTCCACGACCTCACGGACACCCCGGCGGACACCCTCGACACCGCCGTGGAGGCCGTCGAGACCGCCGAGGCCACCACTCCCTTCGACCTGACCCGGCCGCCGCTGCTGCGCTGCGCCCTGCTGCGCCTCGGCGCGGAGCGGCACCGGCTGGTGCTGACCCGTCACCACATCGTCATGGACGGCTGGTCGACCCCCGTCCTGCTGCGCGAGATCGTCGCCGCGTACGCAGCCGGCGGCGACGCCACGGCCCTGCCGCCGGCCGCGTCCTACGCCGACCACCTGGCCTGGCTCGCCGGCCGGGACGGCGCCGCGCACACCGCCGCCTGGCGCACCGCCCTCGACGGCCTGACGGCGCCCACCCTGCTCGCCGACGTCCTCGCCGACGGCGGGGACGGCCCGGCGGACGGCGCGCGGGCGGGCGAGGTGGACCTGCCGCTGCCCGCCACGACCGCCGCGGCGCTCACCGCGCTGGCCCGCAGCCACGGACTGACCCTCAACACCCTGGTGCAGGGCGCCTGGGCGATCCTCCTGAGCCGGCTCACCGGCCGCACGGACGTGGTGTTCGGCGCCACCGTCTCCGGCCGTCCGGCCGACATCCCGGGCGTCGAGTCCATCGTCGGTCTCTTCAGCAACACCATCCCCGTCCGCTTCGCCGTGGACGAGGACGAGACCGTCGCCGACGCCCTGGCCCGCCTCCAGGACCACCAGTCGCGGCTGCTCGACCACCAGTACGCCGGACTCGCCGACATCCAGGCACAGGCCGGGCTCGGCACCCTCTTCGACACCCTGCTGGTCTTCGAGAACTACCCCGTCGACCCGGATGAGTTGACCGCCCCCGACCCGGCGGGACGCCCCGGCGGGCTCCGGGTCACCGGCATCGGCAACCGGGGCGCCACCCACTACCCACTGACCGTCCTCACCCTGCCCGGCGACGCCCCGCGCATCACCGTCGAGTACCGGCCCGACACCTTCTCCGCCGAGCGCGCCGCCGAACTGGGCGGCCGCCTGCTGCGGCTGCTCACCGCCATGGCCGCCCGCCCGGAGGCGCCCGTCGGCAGTCTCGACATCCTCGCCCCGGCCGAGCGCGACACCCTGCTGCACACCTGGAACGCCACCGCGCGCGCCGTCCCGGACGGCACCGTCGTCGACGCCTTCGAGCGGCAGGCCGCCGCCACGCCCGATGTCACCGCCGTGGTCTGCGGCGCACAGCGCCTGACCTACGCGGAACTCGACGCCCGCGCCGACACCGTCGCCCGCCGCCTGGCCGCCCTCGGCGCGGGACCGGACACGGTCGTGGCGCTCGCCCTGCCCCGTTCGGCCGACCTCGTCGCCGCCCTGCTCAGCGTGCTGAAGTCCGGCGCCGCCTACCTGCCCGTCGACCTCGACCACCCGGCCGGGCGCGTCGCCCTCATGCTGGAGGACGCCGCCCCGCTCGCCGTCCTGACGGACCGTCAGGTCGCTGCGCGCCTGCCCGTCCTGGAGCGGGACGGCCGGGCCGTGTTCCTGGAGGACGCCCCCGAGGCCGCCGCGGACGCCGCCCTCCGCCGCCCGCACCCCGACGACCTCGCGTACGTCATCCACACCTCCGGCTCCACCGGCCGCCCCAAGGGCGTCCAGGTGCCGCACCGCGGCCTGGTCAACATGCTCGACCACCACCGCTCCACCGTCTTCGCCCGCGCCGTGGAGGCCGCCGGCGGACGCCGGCTCCGGGCCGCGCACACCGCCTCGTTCTCCTTCGACTCCTCCTGGGAACAGCTCCTCTGGCTCATCTGCGGCCACGAACTGCACGTCTACACCGAGGAATCACGCCGCGACCCGCAGGCCCTGGCGGCCCGGCTGCGCGCCGACCGCATCGACACCCTCGACGTGACCCCGTCCTTCGGCCGCCAGCTCGTCGAGTGGGGCCTGCTCGACGGCGACGGCCACCGCCCGGTGCTGTTCCTGCTCGGCGGCGAGGCCGTCGACGACGCCCTGTGGACCCGGATCCGGGGGACCGACGGCGTCATCGGCCACAACTTCTACGGCCCCACCGAGTACACCGTCGACACCCTCGGCGCCGCCCTCGACGACAGCCCCGCGCCGTCCGTCGGCCGGCCCATCGCCAACACCCGCGTGTACGTGCTCGACGCACGGCTGCGCCCGGTCCCGGCCGGCGTCCCCGGCGAGCTCTACATCGCGGGCCCCGGCCTGGCCCGCGGCTACGGCAACCGGCCCGGTCTCACGGCGTCCCGCTTCGTGGCCGATCCATTCCGGCCGGACGGTACGCGCATGTACCGCACCGGGGACCTCGTCCGGTGGCGCGCCGACGGCTCGCTGGACTACCTCGGCCGCGACGACGACCAGGTGAAGATCCGCGGCTTCCGCGTCGAGACCGGCGAGGTCGAGGCCGCCCTCGGCGACCACCCGGCCGTCGCACAGGCCGCCGTCCTGGCCCGCGCCACCGGCTCCGGCGTCAGGCGGCTCGTCGCCTACGCCGTCCCCGCGCCCGGCGCGACCGCCGACCCGGCCGCCCTGCGCGCCGCGCTCGCCGCCCGGCTGCCCGAGTACATGGTCCCGTCCGCGATCGTCGTCCTCGACGCCCTCCCGCTGAACGTCAACGGCAAGCTCGACCGGCAGGCCCTGCCCGAGCCGGACGCCGACGCCTTCGCCGGGTCCGCCGCCGGCCGGGCGCCGCGCGACGAGCGCGAGGCCCTGGTGTGCGGCGTGTTCGCCGATGTCCTCGGCCTGCCCGCCGTCGGCGCCGACGACGACTTCTTCGCCCTCGGCGGCCACTCCCTGCTCGCCACCCGGCTCATCGGCCGCGTCCGTGCCGCGCTGGGCGTCCCCGTCACCGTCCGCGACCTGTTCGAGGCCCGCACCCCGGCCGCCCTCGCCGGCCGGCTCGACGGCGGCGGCACCGACCGGCCGGGCCCGACCGCCCGGGTCCGCCCCGACGTGATCCCGCTGTCGCCCGCCCAGACCCGGCTGTGGTTCCTCCACCGGCTCCAGGGCCCCGGCACCGCCTACACCATCTCCTGCTCGCTGCGCGTCGACGGCCCGCTCGACGCCGAGGCCCTGCGCGCCGCCTTCGCGGACGTCGTCGCCCGCCACGAGGCCCTGCGTACGGCCTTCCCCGACACCGACGGCCGCCCCCACCAGCGGGTGCTGTCGCCCGAGGAGGCCCGGATCCCGTTCGAGGTGCGGCAGGTGGAGCCGGACCGGCTCGACGAGGCCGTGGCCGAGGCCGGTGCCCGCGCCTTCGACCTGGCCCCCACCCCGCCCGTCCACGCCACGCTGATCAGCGGCGGCCCCGAGACCCACGTCCTGTGCGTGGCCCTGCACCACATCGTCGGCGACGAGTGGTCCGAGGGCGTGCTGCTGCGCGACCTCGACACCGCGTACGCCGCCCGGCGGCGGGGCGCGGCCCCCGCCTGGACACCGCCGCTCCAGTTCGCCGACCACACGCTGTGGCAGCGGGACCTGCTGGACGACACGGCCGACGGCGACCGGCTCACCGCCTACTGGGCGGAGCGCCTGGCCGGGCTCCCCGACGAACTCACCCTGCCCACCGACCGTCCCCGTCCCGCCGAGCCGAGCGGCCGCGGCGGCGTCGTCCGGCTGCGCCTGCCCGACGCCCTGCACCGGGCGCTGCGGGAGTACGCGCACCGCGCCGGTGTCACCCCGTTCATGGTCACCCAGGCGGCCGGCGCGCTGCTGCTGGGCACCCTCGCCGGCAGCACCGACGTTCCCCTCGGCACCCCGGTCGCCGGCCGCGCCGACGAGGCCGTCGAGAACGCCGTCGGGTTCTTCGTCAACACCCTCGTCCTGCGCTACGACCTGACCGCCCCCGAGGGCGCCGCCGCCCCCACCTTCGGCCAGTTGGTCGAGCGGGCCCGGGAGACCGCCCTGGGCGCACTCGCCCACCAGGACCTGCCCTTCGACCGCATGATGGAGATCGTCCGTCCCGAGCGCGTACTCGGCCGGCACCCGCTGTTCCAGGTGATGGTCCAGCACCGCAAGGAGGCCGCAGGACTGGACGCCCTGTTCGGCGCCCGGACCGAACTGCTGCCCGACCCCGTGCACGCCGCCCGCTTCGACCTCGCGTTCACCTTCGTGGAGTCCGCCGACGGCGCGCACACCGACCTGACCGTCATCCACGCCGCCGACCTCTACGACCGCGGGACCGCCGAACTGCTCGCCGACCGCCTGCTGCACGTCCTGGAGCAGGGCCTCGCCGCACCCGGCCGCACCGTGGACCGCCTCACCATGCTGAGCCCGCGGGAGAGCCGGGCCCTGGCGGGGGAGTGGAACGCCACCGGGCGGGCGGTGCCGGACGGCACGCTCGTCACCCGGTTCGCGGAGCACCTGGCCGCGACGCCGGACGCCGTCGCCGTCGTCTTCGAGGACCATGAGCTGACGTACTGTCAACTCAATGCCCGTGCAACCGCGTTGGCCGCCCGCCTGGCCGCCGCCGGCGCCGGGCCCGACCGGATCGTCGCCGTAGCCGTGCCCCGCTCGGCCGAGCTGATGACCGCCCTGCTCGGCGTCCTGAAGGCCGGCGCCGCCTACCTGCCCCTGGACCTCGACCACCCCGCCGAACGCCTGGCGGACATGGTCGCGGACGCCGCGCCGGTGTGCGTGGTGACCGTCGCGTCCGAGCGTGACCGGCTGCCGGACCTGCCCGGCGTGCCCGTCGTCCCCGTAGTCCCCGTAGTTCTCGCGGATGAGACCGCTCCGGTGGCGGACGGCACACCGCTGCCGGTGGCAGTCCCCGCGCAGGCGGCCTACGTCATCTACACCTCCGGCTCCACCGGCCGCCCCAAGGGCGTCGTGGTCACCCACGAGGCGATCGTCAACCGCCTGGACTGGATGCGGGACACCTACGGCATCCGCCCCGGGGACCGGATCCTGCAGAAGACCCCGGCCGGCTTCGACGTCTCCGTCTGGGAGTTCTTCCTCCCGCTGGTCAGCGGTGCCGCCGTGGTCCTCGCCCGGCCCGGCGGACACCGCGAACCCGACTACCTGGCCGGCCTCGCCGCCCGCACCTCGGTCACCACCGCGCACTTCGTCCCCTCCATGCTCACCGCCTTCACCCTGGCGGCCGAGCAGGACGAGGCGATCCGCACCGGCTTCCACGGCGTCCGCCGCGTCTTCTGCTCCGGCGAGGCACTGCCCCCCGCCGCCGTCGACCGGTTCGCCGCGCTGTGGCCGCACATCGAGCTGCACAACCTCTACGGGCCCACCGAGGCAGCCGTCGACGTCACCCACCACCGGACCGAACCCGGCGCCGACACCGTCCCGATCGGCCGTCCGGTCTGGAACACCCGCCTGCACGTCCTGGACGCCGCCCTGCGCCCGGTCCCGGTGGGCGTCCCCGGCGAGCTGTACCTCGCCGGCGTCCAGCTCGCCCGCGGCTACCTGAACCGCCCGGGGCTCACCGCGTCGCGGTTCGTCGCCGACCCGTACGGTCCGGCGGGCGGCCGCCTGTACCGCACCGGCGACCTCGTCCGCCGCCGCGCCGACGGCTCCGTCGAATACCTCGGCCGCACCGACGACCAGGTGAAGATCCGCGGGTTCCGCATCGAACTCGGCGAGATCGAGGCCGCGTTGGAGGCGCTGCCCACCGTCGACCGGGCCGCCGTCGTCGCCCGTCCGCTGGTACCCGGCGGCGCCCGGCAGCTCGTCGGCTACGCCGTCCCGGCCGCCGGCGCCGCACCCGACCCCCAGGAACTGCGCGACGCCCTCGCCGCACGGCTCCCCGAGCACATGGTGCCCGCCGTCATCGGCCTCCTGGACGCGCTGCCGCTGAGCGTCAACGGCAAGCTCGACCGCAAGGCCCTGCCCGAGCCCGGCCGTGCCGCCCGCCCGGCGGCCACCCGTGACCGGCGCGCCCCCGCGGCCGTCATGGCCGGCGTGTTCGCGGAGGTGCTGGGCCTGCCCGAGGTCGGGGAGGACGAGAACTTCTTCGCCCTCGGCGGCGACAGCATCGTCTCCATCCAGCTCGTCGGCGCCGCCCGCAAGGCCGGCTTCACCATCGCCGCCAAGGACGTCTTCCAGCACCCCACCCCTGCCGGCCTCGCCGCCGCGGGCGGAACACCGGAGGCCACCCCCGAGCCGGCCGCGGCCGCCGTCGCCCAGGACGGCGAACTGCCCCTGCTGCCCGTCGTCCACTGGCTGCGCGAACGCGGCGGCCCCGTCGACCGGTTCAACCAGTCGGTGCTGCTCACCGTCCCGGCGGGACTCCGCCCGGAGCCCCTGCGCGAAGCCCTCGCGGACCTCGCCCGCAACCACCCGGCCCTGCGCCTGCGCCTGGACCGCGCCGACGGCCTGTGGACCCAGGAGATCCTGCCCGCGGACACGGCCCCCGCCGTGACGGACCCGGGGACGCTGCGCCACGCCGACATCACCGGCCTGGACGCCGCCGCCCTCCGGGACCTGCTCGTCAAGGAGGCCGACACCTCGGCCGCCGCGCTCGACCCCGCCACCGGCACCGTCCTGCGGGCCGTCCATTGCGACGCCGGCCAGGACACCGACGGACGCCTGCTGCTGACGATCCATCACCTCGCCGTGGACGGCGTCTCCTGGCGCGTCCTGCTCCCCGAACTCACCGACGCCTACGCGGCCCGCGCCGCCGGGCGCGCCCCCGCCCTCGAACCCGAGGCCACCGGACTGCGCGCCTGGACAGCGGAGTTGCTGGCCCACGCCCACACCCGGGCCCGCACCGCCGAGACCGCCCACTGGCGCACCGCGCTCGCCGGACCGCAGGCCCCGCTGTCCCGTACCCCCGCCGACCCGCGCCGCGACACCACGGCCACCCTGCGGACACTCCGCCGCACCCTGCCCGCCGACCGCACCGCACCCCTGCTGACCGCCGTTCCGCAGGCGTTCTCCGCCGGTGTGGACGACGTCCTGCTGACCGGCCTCGCCCTGGCCGCCGCCGACTGGCGCCGGGCCGCGAACCCGGCCCTGCCCGCCGCGTACACCGGCGCCCTCCAGATCGACCTGGAGGGCCACGGCCGCGGCGGCGGTGACGAGGCCGGGCTCACCCCCGACCTGTCCCGTACCGTCGGCTGGTTCACCACCGTCCACCCCGTCCGCCTGGACGTCTCCACGCTCGACGTGGCCGCCGCCCTGGCCGGCGGCAAGGCGGCCGGGACCGCGCTCAAGCAGGTCAAGGAGCAGCTGCGGTCGGCCCCCGACCGCGGCCTCGGCCACGGTCTGCTGCGCCACCTCAACGCCCAGACCGCACCCGTCCTCGCCGCGCTCCCGGCGTCGCAGCTGCTGTTCAACTACCGCGGCCGCACGGACCACCGGGGCGGACCGCGCGACGGCCGCTGGCCGTTCGCCCCCGACGCGGAGCGGGCCGCCGTGGCCGAGGGCGCCGCCCCCGACGCGGGCATGCCGGTGCCGTACCCGCTGGAACTCGACGCCGTCGTACGGCAGGGCGCCGACGGACGGCCCGAACTGGCCGTCGAATGGAGCTGGCCGCAGGCCCTCTTCACCGACGAGCAGGTCGCTGCCCTCGCCGACCGCCTCTTCGACGCCCTCGACGCCCTCGCCCGGCACACCGCCGACCCCGAGGCCGGCGGCATCACCCCCTCGGACGTCCGCCTGGTCTCCCTCGACCAGAAGCGCATCGACCGACTCGAAGCCCGGCTGCGCAGGCGCCGATGACCGGCCCGCAGCCCACCGCCCCCACCGCCCGGACCGAGAGCACCCCCATGACCCACGCCGCCGCACCCCTCCCGGCCGACGACGACCCCGCCGCGGGATCCGCGCTGGAGGACGTCTACCCCCTGTCCTCCCTCCAGGAGGGCCTCCTCTTCCACGCCGTCTACGACGAGGACGCCCGCGACGTCTACGTCGTCCAGTCCCACCTCGACCTCCACGGCCCCCTCGCCACCGCCGACCTCGCCGCCGCCACCGACGCCCTGCTGCGCCGCCACGCCAACCTGCGCGCCGGCTTCTGGTACGACGACGGCGAGGAGCCCGTCCAGTTCGTCCAGCGGCAGGTCGACACCCCGCTGCGGGAACGCGACCTCACCGCCCTGGCCGCCGACCCCGCGGCACAGGACCGGGCCGTCGAGGCCGCCATGGCGGAGGACTGGGACCACCGCTTCGACCTCGCCGAACCCCCGCTGCTGCGGCTGACCCTGCTGCGCCTGGGCGACGGGCGCGGCCGCCTGGTCATCACCTGCCACCACCTGCTCGTCGACGGCTGGTCCATGCCGATCCTCGTGCGGGAACTGCTCACCCTCGTCGGCTCCCGGGGCGACCTCTCCGCCCTGCCGCCCGTCCGCCCCTACCGCGACCACCTCGAACTCCTCGCGTCCCGCGACACCGACGCGGCGCGGCGGGCCTGGGCCGCGGCGCTCGACGGCTTCACGGAAGCGCACCCGGTGGTCCCCGGCGCCACTCCCGGCACACCGGTCGTACCGGCCGACGTCGAGGCCGAAGCTGGACCGGAACTGACCGCGGCCCTCGCCTCCGCGGTCCGCGACCGGGGCCTGACCCTCGGCAACGTCCTGCACACGCTGTGGGGCGTCCTCGTGGGCTCCCTGACCGGAGCCACCGACGTCGTCAGCGGCACCACCGTCTCCGGCCGTCCCGCCGACCTGCCGGGCGCCGACACCATGGTCGGCCTGTTCATCAACACCCTCCCGGTCCGCGTCCGACTCGCCCCCGGCACGACCCTCGCCGCCACCGCCGCGGCCGTCCAGGCCGAACAGGCCGCCCTGATGGACCACCAGCACCTCGGCCTCGGCGGCATCCAGCGCCTCACCCCCGTCGAGGGCCCCCTCTTCGACACCCTGCTGGTCGTCGAGAACTACAGCGGCAGCGGCGACGTCTCCGGCACCCTCGGCGCGGCCGCCGCCGGCAGCGGGCTGCGCGTCACCGGCCTCGGCGCCCGTGACGCCACCCACTACCCGCTGACCCTGCGCGTCCTGCCCGGCGACACCCTGCGCCTGGAACTCGGCTACCGCCCCCACATCTTCGACCGGCAGGCCGCCGAGCGCATCACCGACCGCTTCCTGCACCTGCTCACCCGCTTCGCCGAGGCCCCCGACACCCCGCTGGCCCGGCTCGGCCTGCTGCTCCCCGACGAGAGCCGGGCCCTGGCGGGGGAGTGGAACGCGACCGAACGGCCCGTCGCCGAGGGCACGCTGGTGACCCGGTTCGCGGAACGGCTGGCCGCGGCGCCGGAGGCGACGGCCGTGGTGTACGAGGGCCAGGAGCTGACGTACCGTCAACTTGACGAGCACGCTGAGGCCTTGGCTGCCGATCTGGTGGAGGCGGGTGCCGGGCCGGACCGGATCGTGGCGGTCGCCGTGCCGCGTTCGGCCGAGCTGATGGTCGCGCTGCTGGCCGTGCTGAAGTCCGGTGCCGCCTACCTGCCGCTGGACCTCGACCACCCCGCCGAGCGGCTGTCGGGCATGGTCGCGGACGCCGCGCCCGTGTGCGTGGTGACCGTCGGGGCCGAGCGCGACCGACTGCCCCTGCCCGGTGACGTCCCCGTCGTCCTCGCCGACGGGCCCCGCACGGCCACCTCGCCCCGGCCGCCCGCCGCCGGACCGCACCACACCGCGTACGTGATCTACACCTCGGGCTCGACCGGCCGTCCCAAGGGCGTCGCGGTCACGCACGAGGCGATCGTCAACCGTCTGGAGTGGATGCGGGAGACGTACGGAATCGGTGCGGGGGACCGGATCCTTCAGAAGACCCCCGCGAGCTTCGACGTGTCGGTGTGGGAGTTCTTCCTGCCGCTGATCAGCGGCGCGACCGTGGTGCTCGCCCGGCCCGGCGACCACCGCGAACCCGACCGCCTGGCGGCGGTCGCGGCCGGCGCGGCGGTCACGACGGCGCACTTCGTCCCGTCGATGCTCACCGCCTTCACGGCGGCGGCCGAGCAGGACGAGGCCATCCGCGCGGGCTTCCAGGGCGTCCGCCGGGTCTTCTGCTCCGGCGAGGCGCTGCCGGCGGCGGCGGTGGACCGGTTCGCCGCGCTGTGGCCGCACATCGAGCTGCACAATCTGTACGGGCCGACGGAGGCCGCTGTCGACGTGACGTACCACCGGGCCGTGCCCGGCGAGGACGTCGTCCCGATCGGCCGTCCGGTGTGGAACACCCGCCTGCACGTCCTGGACGCGGCCCTGCGCCCGGTCCCGGTGGGCGTGCCCGGTGAGCTGTACCTGTCCGGCGTCCAGCTGGCGCGCGGCTACCTCAACCGCGCCGGACTGACGTCCTCCCGTTTCGTGGCGGACCCGTTCGGCCCGGCGGGCGGCCGCATGTACCGCACCGGCGACCTGGTCCGCCGCCGCGCCGACGGCTCCGTCGAATACCTCGGCCGCACCGACGACCAGGTCAAGATCCGTGGGTTCCGCATCGAACTCGGCGAGATCGAGGCCGTCCTCGCCGGCCACCCGACGATCGGCCACACCGCCGTCCTCGTCCGTACGACCGCGGCCGGAGCCCAGCGCGTCGTCGCCTACGTCGTCCCCGCCCCCGGCGCCGCCCCGGACGCCGAGGAACTGCGCGCCCTCTGCGGAAACCGGCTGCCCGAATACATGGTCCCGTCGGCGTTCGTCGTCCTGGACGCCCTCCCGCTGAGCGTCAACGGCAAGATCGACCGCAAGGCGCTGCCCGACGACGCCCCGGACCGCGCCGGCACCGCCGGCGACCGGGAACCGGCCACCGAGGCCGAGGCCACGTTGTGCGCCCTCTTCGCGGAAGTGCTCGAACTTCCCGAGGCCGGCGTGCACGACGACTTCTTCCGCCTCGGGGGCGACAGCATCGTCTCCATCCGCCTCGTGGGCGCCGCCCGCGCCGCCGGGCTCGCCCTCAGCCCGCGCGACGTCTTCGAACGGCGCACCCCCGCCGGACTCGCCGAACGAGCCGGCCACGGCGCGCCCGCCGGGGCCGCCACCGCCGGGGCGGTCGACATCCCCGAACTGCCCCTGCCGAGCGAGCGGGACGCCGAGGCCGTCCGCGCCGCCGTCCCCGGCGACCCCGAGATCTGGCCGCTTTCCCCGCTCCAGCAGGGCCTGCTCTTCGAAGCCCTCTACGACGAGGACGCGCTCGACGTCTACACCTCGCGCGATGTCGTCTCGCTGCGCCGGCCGGTCCCCGTGGACGTCCTGCGCACCGCCGTGACCGCGGTCCTGGACCGGCACCCGAACCTGCGGGCCGGCTTCCTCCACGACGGACTCGACCGGCCCGTCCAGTTCGTCCCGGCCACCGCCGAGGTCCCCGTCACCGAGGCCGACCTGCGCCGTCTCGCCCCCGACGCGGCCGCTGCCGAGCTGGAACGGCTGAAGGCCGCCGAGGCCCGCACCCGCTTCGACCTCGCCGACCCGCCCCTGGTGCGCGTGGTCTCCGTCCTCACCCCCGACGGCCGCCAGCACGTCCTGGTCACCCACCACACGCTGCTGTGGGACGGCTGGTCGACCGGGTTGTTCCTCCAGGAGCTCCTGGCCTGCTGCCACGCCCTGGTCACGACGGGCGACCTGCCGCAGGTCGTGACCACCGACGAACGCCCCTTCGCCTACCGGGACTTCCTCGCCTGGCTGCACGCCCAGGACACGGCCGCCGGCGAGGAGGCGTGGCGGAACGCCCTGGCCGGCGTCGACGAGCCGACGCTCATCGCCCCGCACGCCCGCGAGCGCGCCGCCCTGCTGCCGGAGGAGCACGTCACCGAGCTGTCCGACGAGCTCACCTCCCGCGTCACGGCCTACGCCAGGGCCCACGGCCTGACCCTCAACACCGTCCTCTCCGGCGTCTGGGGCCTTCTCCTTGCACACCTGACCGGCCGTCAGGACGTCGTCTTCGGTACGACCGTCTCCGGCCGCCCGGCCGAGCTGACGGGCATCGACCGGACCATCGGCATGTTCCTCAACACCGTCCCGGTCCGCTCCCGCCTCGACCGGAACGAGACGGTCGTCGCCCACCTCACCCGCCTCCAGGAGGAGCAGGCGGCCCTCCTGCCGCACCACCAGCTCAGCCTGGGCACCATCCAGCGCGCCGCCGGAGCGGTACGCCTCTTCGACACCCTCCAGGTCCTGCGCAACACGCCCGTCGACCAGGAGGAGCGCGACCGGATCGGCGAAGGCCTCGGCGTGGACGACGTCACCGACGTGGACGCCACCCACTTCCCGCTGATCTTCGCGACCAACCCCGGGGACCGGCTCGGCTTCGAGTGGAAGTTCCGGCCCGACGCCTTCGACCGCGAGACCGTCGAGGAGCACGCCGACCGCTTCGTCGCCCTCCTTCACCAGATCACCTCCGACCCGGAGGTCCTGATCCGCCGCCTCGACGTGCTGACGGAGCGGGAGCGCGGGACGGTGCTGGGGGAGTGGGCGGACACGGGCCGGGAGGTGCCGGATGCTTCGGTGGCGGATTTGCTCGCCGAGCAGGCGGTGTTGTCGCCGGATGCTGTGGCGTTGGTGGCGGGGGAGCGGGTGTGGTCGTTCGCCGAGCTGGATGCCCGGGTGAATCGTCTGGCCCGTCTTTTCCTGGCGCGGGGTGCGGGTCCGGATCGTGTGGTGGCGTTGGGGTTGCCGCGGTCGTTGGAGATGGTGGCGGCGTTGTTCGCCGTGCTGCGGGCGGGTGCTGCGTATCTGCCGCTGGAGCTGGACTATCCGGTGGACCGTCTCGCGTACATGGTGGAGGAGACCGGACCGGTGGTGCTGGTGACCGACTCCACCGTCCGCAACCGAATGCCGGATTTCGATGCCGTGTTGGAGCTCGACGATCCGGCTGTGGTGGCCGAGTTGGCGGAGCTGCCGGGTGATGCCGTGGACGCGGTGGTGGACTTGGACGCCGCGGCGTATGTCATCTTCACCTCGGGTTCGACAGGCCGTCCGAAGGGTGTGGTGACTCCTTACCGCGGCCTGACGAACATGCAGCTCAATCACCGGGAGGCGATTTTCGAGCCGGTGGTGTCGGCTGCCGGTGGCCGGCGGCTGCGGATCGCGCATACGGTGTCGTTCTCCTTCGACATGTCGTGGGAGGAGCTGCTGTGGCTGGTGGAAGGACATGAGGTTCACGTCCTGGACGAGTCGCTGCGGCGTGACGCGGAGGGATTGGCGGCGTACTGCGCCGAGCACGCCGTCGACGTCGTCAACGTGACGCCGTCCTACGCGCAGGCCTTGGTGGAGTGCGGGCTTCTCGACGACGACCGCCACCGTCCCGTCCTGGTGCTGCTCGGCGGCGAGGCCGTGCCGGAGTCGCTGTGGACGCGGCTGCGGGAGACCCCGGGGCTCCTCGGGTACAACCTGTACGGTCCGACCGAGTACACGATCAACACCCTCGGCGGCGGTACGCGCGACAGCGACACCGCCACCGTCGGCCGGCCGATCTGGAATACCCGCGCTCATGTGCTGGACGCCTGGCTGCGGCCCGTCCCGGTCGGCGTCCCCGGTGAGTTGTACGTGTCGGGTATGGGTCTCGCGCGCGGATATCTGAACCGTCCCGGCCTGACGGCGGGGCGTTTCGTGGCGGACCCGTTCGGTGAGCCGGGTGGCCGGATGTACCGCACGGGTGATGTGGTGCGGTGGCGCCGGGATGGGCTGCTGGACTTCCTGGGCCGCGTGGACGATCAGGTGAAGATCCGGGGGTACCGGGTCGAGCCGGGTGAGATTCAGGACGTCCTGACCGGTGCCCCCGAGGTGGCGCAGGCCGCCGTGGTCGTCCGTGAGGACACTCCGGGCGTCAGGCGTCTCGCCGCCTACCTCGTCCCCGCCGGCGCGCAGGGCGTCGACACCGCCGAGGTGCGGCGGACGCTGGCCGAGTCGCTGCCGGAGTACATGGTCCCGTCCGCGTTCGTCGTCCTCGACGCGCTGCCGCTGACCGTCAACGGCAAGCTCGACCGCAAGGCGCTCCCCGCGCCCGGCCACACCGGGACGGGAGCCGGGCGCGAGCCCCGGAACGCCCGCGAAGCAGTGCTGTGCGCCCTGTTCGGCGAGGTGCTGGGCATCGACTCCGTCGGCCCCGACGACCACTTCCTCGACCTCGGCGGGCACTCCCTGCTGGCCACCCGTCTCGTCAGCCGCATCCGGACGGAGCTCGACGCCGGCCTGGCCATCCGGGACCTCTTCGAGGCGCCGACCCCGGCCGCCCTCGCCGAGCGCACGGCCCGGGGCACCGACGGGCGGCCGGTCCTCGCCCGCCGCGAGCGCCCGGCCGAGCTGCCCCTCTCGCACGCCCAGCGCCGCATGTGGTTCCTGCAGAACCTCGACGCGTCGGGTGCCGCCTACAACGTCCCGCTCGTCGTCCGGCTGACCGGCGCGCTCGACGTCGACGCCCTGCGGCTCGCCGTGGTCGATGTGACCGCCCGCCACGAGAGCCTGCGGACGGTCGTCGCACGGACCGGAGGCGAGGCCGTCCAGCGCGTCCTCGACGCGCCCGACCCGGCCGACGTCCTGCACGCCGCCGTCACCACCGAGGAGACGCTGCAGGCGGACGTCGAGGCGGCCGTGCGGTACGCGTTCGACCTCTCGCGCGAACTGCCCCTGCGCGTCAGCTTGTTGGAGGCGGGGCCCGAGGACCACGTCCTGGTGCTGCTCTTCCACCACATCGCCGGTGACGAGTGGTCGATGCTGCCCTTCGTGGACGACATCACCACGGCGTACACCGGCCGCGCCGCCGGCGGCGCACCCGACTGGCAGCCGCTGCCGGTCCAGTACGCGGACTACACCCTGTGGCAGCGCGACCTGCTGGGCGACGGCGCCGACGAGCACAGCCTGCACAGCCGGCAGGTGGCGTACTGGAAGGCGGCGCTGGAGGGGATCCCCGAGGAGCTCTCCCTGCCCGCCGACCGTCCGCGCACCCGCGCCACCGCCCTCCGCGGCGACACCGTACGGGCCCAGGTGCCCCCGGCCGTCTACCGCGGCCTCCGTGACGTCGCCACGGCCACCGGCACCACCACCTTCATGGTGCTCCAGGCCGCCGTCGCCACGCTGCTGCACCGACTCGGCGCCGGGGACGACATCCCTCTGGGCGCACCCGTCGCGGGCCGTCCGGACGCGGCACTCGACGGCCTCGTCGGCTTCTTCGTCAACACCCTCGTGCTGCGCAACGACCTGTCCGGCGACCCGACGTTCACCGAACTCCTCGGCCGTGTACGGGAGAACGACCTGGCCGCCTTCGCCCACCAGGACCTGCCCTTCGACAGTCTCGTCGAGGCGGTCAACCCGCCTCGCGTGCCCGGCCGTCACCCGTTGTTCCAGGTGATGCTGGGCTACCGCGTGGCCGAGGGCGGAGCCCGCAGGCTGCTCGGCCTGGAGAGCCGCATCCTTCCCTTCGAGCTGGGCGCCGTGAAGTTCGAGCTGGACTTCAACTTCGAGGAGACCCCCTCCGACGAAGAGATCGACATCGCCTTCGAGTACGCGGCCGACCTCTACGACCGGTCCACCGCCGAAGACCTCGTCGAACGCCTTCTCTCCCTCCTCTCCCAGGTCGCCGGGGACCCGGACCGCCGGATCGGCGCACTGGACGTGCTGACGGAGCGGGAGCGCGGGACGGTGCTGGGGGAGTGGGCTGACACGGGCCGGGAGGTGCCGGATGCTTCGGTGGCGGATCTGCTCGCCGAGCAGGCGGGGTTGACGCCGGATGCTGTCGCGCTGGTGGCGGGGGAGCGGGTGTGGACCTTCGCCGAGCTGGATGCCCGGGTGAATCGTCTGGCCCGTCTTTTCCTGGCGCGGGGTGCGGGTCCGGATCGTGTGGTGGCGTTGGGGTTGCCGCGGNTCTGCTCGCCGAGCAGGCGGGGTTGACGCCGGATGCTGTCGCGCTGGTGGCGGGGGAGCGGGTGTGGACCTTCGCCGAGCTGGATGCCCGGGTGAATCGTCTGGCCCGTCTTTTCCTGGCGCGGGGTGCGGGTCCGGATCGTGTGGTGGCGTTGGGGTTGCCGCGGTCGTTGGAGATGGTGGCGGCGTTGTTCGCCGTGCTGCGGGCGGGTGCTGCGTATCTGCCGCTGGAGCTGGACTATCCGGTGGAACGTCTCGCGTACATGGTGGAGGAGACCGGACCGGTGGTGCTGGTGACCGATTCCGGCGTCCGCGACCGGATGCCGGAGTTCCCCAGTGTGCTGGAGCTCGACGATCCGGCTGTGGTGGCCGAGTTGGCGGAGCTGTCGGGTGATGCCGTGGACGCGGTGGTGGACTTGGACGCCGCGGCGTATGTCATCTTCACGTCGGGTTCGACGGGCCGTCCGAAGGGTGTGGTGACGCCCTACCGCGGCCTGACGAACATGCAGGTGAACCACCGCGAGGCCATCTTCCACCCGGTGGTGGAGTCGGCGGGCGGTCGTACGCTGCGGATCGCGCATACGGTGTCGTTCTCCTTCGACATGTCGTGGGAGGAGTTGCTGTGGCTGGTGGAAGGACATGAGGTTCACGTCCTCGACGAGTCGCTGCGGCGTGACGCGGAAGGGCTGGCGGCGTACTGCGCCGAGCACGCCGTCGACGTCATCAACGTCACCCCGTCCTACGCCCAAACCCTCGTGGAATGCGGCCTGTTGGACGACGACCGGCACCGCCCGGCGCTCGTCCTCCTCGGCGGGGAAGCGGTTCCGGAGTCCCTGTGGACGCGGTTGTGCGAGACGCCGGGTGTGATGGGCTACAACCTGTACGGTCCGACCGAGTACACGATCAACACCCTCGGCGGCGGTACGCTCGACAGCGCCACCGCGACCGTCGGCCGGCCGATCCTCAATACCCGTGCCCATGTGCTCGATTCCCGGCTGAGGCCCGTCCCGGTCGGTGTCCCCGGTGAGTTGTACGTGTCGGGCATCGGCCTGGCACGCGGTTACCTGGACCGTCCGGGTCTGACGGCCGGCCGGTTCGTCGCGGACCCGTTCGGTGAGCCGGGCGGTCGGATGTACCGCACGGGTGATGTGGTGCGGTGGCGCCGGGATGGGCTGCTGGACTTCCTGGGCCGCGTCGACGATCAGGTGAAGATCCGGGGGTACCGGGTCGAGCCGGGTGAGATCGAGGACGCCCTGACCTCTGACCCCGAGGTGGCCCAGGCCGCCGTGGTCGTCCGTGAGGACACTCCGGGCGTCAGGCGTCTCGCCGCCTACCTCGTCCCCGCCGGCCCGGACGGTCCGGACACCGCGGCCCTCCGCGGGTCCCTGGCGGCCCGGCTGCCGGAGTACATGGTCCCGTCGGCGTTCGTCGTCCTCGACGCGCTGCCGCTGACCGTCAACGGCAAGCTGGACCGCAAGGCGCTCCCCGCGCCCACCGCGTCCGACCTGGCCGCCGGCGGTTCGGGCCGGGCCCCGCGCGACACCGTGGAGAAGACGCTGTGTAACGTTTTCGCCGACGTGCTCGGACTGCCCGAAGTCGGCATCGACGACGGTTTCTTCGACCTCGGCGGGCACTCGCTGCTGGTGATGTCCCTGCTGCACGGTGTCCGCGAGGCGTTCGGAACGGACCTGGGCGTCGGCGACCTGCTGGCCCGGCCCACGGTCGCCGACCTCGCCGCCTTCCTCACCGAACGGCCCGGCGGGGAACCCCGGGATGCCGAAAGGGCCCCTTCCTGAGCCGCACAAGATCACGAACAATCGATACCGCACGCCTGCACATCCGATTCGCATCCGATTCGCAAAGGAGACCCGGCATGAGCGCCACCAACCCCTTCGAGGACACCGAGGCCCCGTACTACGTCCTCGTCAACGCCGAGAACCAGCACTCCCTGTGGCCGGCCTTCGCCGAGATACCCGAGGGCTGGACCGTCGTCCACGGTGAGGACAGCCTCCAGGGCTGCACCGACTACGTGGACGCCAACTGGACGGACATGCGCCCGGCCAGCCTGGTCGCGCGGACCTGACCGGACCACCCACCGCAGTACCGCCGCGGCCCGGAACCGGACGGGTCCGGGCCGCGGCGGCCGAACCACACTGCCGAAAGCGGAAACCTGACGCCGTGAGCACCCACCCCGACCCGCCGGAGCTCCCCTCCGGCCCCGCCGGCCGGCCGGCCGACGAGCCCGCAGCGGCCCGGAGACCCGCCGACGTCCCGCCTCCCCCCGATCTCTCGGACGAGGAAGTCGGCGAGGACACCGACCCGAAGCAGCTCCCCGCCGATCGCCGGCGGCGGGCCCGCGCCCTGCTGCGCGGCGCGCTGCGTCCGCACCGGGCGACGGTCGGGGCCGCGATGGCCGCCGCCTGTATCCGGCAGCTGGCGCTGCTCGCCGTCCCGTTGTGCGTCCAGAAGGCGCTCGACGACGGCATCAGAGGCCATGACCACCGGGCGCTGCTGCTGTGGGCGGGGGCCACCGCGCTCGCCGCCTGCGTCCAGTTCGCCGGGCTCTACGGCTGGCAGTGGTGGGCGAGCACCGCCGACGCCAGGGTGGGCGCGGACCTGCGGTCACGGCTGCTCGGCCAGCTGTCGGGCCTGGACCGGGCCGCGCTCGCCGACCGCGGCCACGGCGACCTNCGACGCCAGGGTGGGCGCGGACCTGCGGTCACGGCTGCTCGGCCAGCTGTCGGGCCTGGACCGGGCCGCGCTCGCCGACCGCGGCCACGGCGACCTGGCCATGCGCGCCGGCCGGGACACCGACATGGTCAGGGAATGGGTGCACGGCCTGGCCGTCTGGGTGGTGCTCGCCACCACCTTCGTCGTCGTCCTGCCCGGCCTCGCGGTCCTCGACCCGGTCCTCCTCCTGGTGACCGTCGGCATGCTCCCCTTCCTGGTCTGGGTCAACCTGTACTTCCCCCGCCGGTTCGCCGCCGCGAGCGACGAACTCGCCGAAGCGCACGGCACCCGCGCCGAGGCCGTCGCCGACCTGCTCCAGCTGGGGGCCGGGCTGCGCGGCACCGGCGGCCACCGCCCGCTGGTCGACCGGCACGCCACCGCCAGCGCCACCGTCACCGAGCGCACCGTCGAGGCGGCGCGCATCGAGGCGTCCTGGGCGGCCGTCGCGCCGTTCGTGCCCCGGCTCGCCGTGGCCGTCGGGGTGGGCGTCGGCGGGCTGTCCGTCCTCGACGGGCGGCTGACCATCGGCGGACTCGTCGCCTTCACCTCGTGGATGGCCACCCTCACCCTGGCCACCCGGGTCCTGGTGCAGCGGCTGCTGGAACGCGGCCAGGCGGACGTGGCGGCCGCCCGGATCGACGAGGCGCTGTCCATCGGCGCCACCGTCACCGACCCGGCCGAGCCCGTGGCCCTCTCCTCCGGCGGGGACCTGGAACTGACCGGTGTGAGCGCGGTGCGCGACGGCGTAACGGTGCTCGCCCCGCTCGACCTCACGGTCCGGCACGGCGAGTTCGTGGCCGTCCGGGGTGCGACCGGCTCCGGCAAGAGCACCCTCCTGCGGCTGCCCGCGCGCCTGGACGACCCGGCGACCGGCACCGTCCGCTACGGCGGCACCGACCTGCGGGACGCGGCGCTGGACGACGTGCGCCGCCGCATCGGCCACGTGGCCCAGCGGCCGCTGCTGCTGACCGGGACCGTGGCCGAGAACCTGCGGTGCGGCCGTGACCTGACGGACGAGGAGCTGCGCGCCGCCTGCGGGACGGCGGGCATCCACGACCAGATCGCCGCGATGCCCGACGGCTACGACACCGAACTCGGCGAGAGCGGCACGGCCCTGTCCGGGGGCCAGATCCAGCGGCTGGCCCTCGCCCGCGGCCTGCTCGGCGACCCCGAGGTGCTGGTGCTGGACGACTGCACCTCCGCGCTGGACACCACCACCGAACGCCTGGTGCTGGAGAGGCTGAAGGCATGGGCCGCCGGCCGTACGGTGATCTTCGCGACGCACCGCACCGCCGTCCTGGACGCCGCCGACCGCGTCGTCACGCTCGCGGGACACCACGACACCCCGCCGGAGCCGGCCAACGTCGTGGCCGGTTCCGCCCCGATCCTGGAGGCCGACCGTGGCTGAGCCGGTCCTGCTCGACGACCGGCCCGACGAGCGCCGTGTGCTCCGCCGGGCCGCCCCCTACCTGCGCCCCCACCGCAGGGCCCTGATCGTCGCCCTCGCCGTGGGCCTCGCCGACTCCGCCGCCCTGGTGGCCGTCGCCCCGCTCGTCGGCAGGGCCACGGACGCGCTGCTCGCCGAGGACCGCGGCGGACTGCTCGTCGCCGCCGGGGCCCTGGTGGCGCTGGCCGTCGTCCAGCTCGGGCTGGCCCGGGCCGGTGAACTGCTGCTGGCCAAGGCCGGCGAGAGCGTCGTCCGGAGTCTGCGGGAGCGGTGCGTGGAGAACCTGGCGGCGGCGCCCCTGCGGTTCCTGGAGTCGCACCGCACCGGCGACCTGCTGCGCCGTACCACCGGCGAGGTGGCCGCGCTGGCGTCGTTCGTCCGTATGCACCTGCGCAACCTGGTGTCCGCCACGGCCACCCTGGTCTTCACGCTGGTGGTGCTCTTCGGGTACTCGTGGCAGCTGGCCCTCGTTCAGCTCGCCGTGTTCGTACCGCCCGCCGTGCTGGTCATGCGCTGGTTCCAGCGGGACGCCCCCGGGGCGTTCGGCGGGAAGGCGACCGCCGAGGCCGCGGTGGCGGCCACGTTCAGCGAGACCCTGAACGTGCGCGAGGCGCTGCAGAGCGCTCGCGGACTCCCGGGCTGGATGCGCCGCTTCCACCGGGAGAACGACGTGGCGGTCGGTGCCGCGCGCCGGGCCGTCCGGGTGGAGAACCGTATCGACCTGGTGAGCCTCATCGAGGGGCTGGCCATGGTGGCGCTGCTGCTGTTCGGCGGCTGGTCCGTCGCGCGCGGCTCGATCGGCGTGGGCACGGTCGTCGTCTTCGTCCTCGCCGGCCGCAACCTCTTCGACTCCTTCTCCGACATCTCGCAGCTCGTCGGGCACGTACAGACCGCGCGCACCGGCCTGGCCCGCCTGCTGGACCTGCTCTCCGCCACCGACCGCGCGCAGCGCGAGGAGGCGGGGGACGCGGAGGGGGCCGCGTCCGCGCCGCCCCGGCGGGGCGAACTCAGCTGCGAGGGCGTGGGGTACGCGTACCACGACGGCAGCCAGGTGCTGTCCGACGTCTCGCTGGAGTTCCCCGTCGGCGACCGCACCGGCATCGTCGGCGAGACCGGCTCCGGCAAGACCACGCTCTCCAAGGTGCTCTGCGGGCTCTACGCCCCCGACCGGGGGACCGTGCGCTTCGCCGGCGTGGACCTCCGGGAGATACCGGAGTCCGAACTGCGCCGCCGCGTCGTGCTGGTGCCGCAGGAGGTCCGCATGGTGACCGGGACGATCGCCCGCAACCTGGAGCTGGTGCGCAGCGCCCCGGACCGCGCCGCCATGGAACGGGCGGTCCGGGAGCTGGGGCTGGAGGACTGGATCCGAGACCTGGGCGGCCTGGACGCCGAGGTGGGCGTGCGGGGCGGCCGGCTGTCGGCGGGGGAGCGGCAGATCGTCGGGCTGCTCCGGGCGGCGCTGGCCGATCCGTCGGTGCTGGTCCTGGACGAGGCCACCGCCGACATCGACCCGGTGACGGCGAGCCGGCTGGAGCACGCCCTGGACGGGATGAGCGAGGACCGCACCCTCATCGTCATCGCCCACCGCCCGGCCACCATCGCCCGGCTGCCGCGCGTGATTTCGCTGGACAGGGGCCGGGTGATCAAGCAGATGGCGCATACATCATGATCTGAGTTAGGGTAGCCTAACCTCGGTCGGGGCTCATTCTCCGGCCGTCCAGGCGAGCCGGAGTGGCCCCTCGCGCGTCCGCGCCGGGGGCCACTGCGGCACCGGCCCCGCGCACGCCCGACCGGATTGGGATGATCGATGACCACCGACACGCTGCTACCGCGCACGCGCATCGTCCGCCACCCCCTCAAGTACCGCTTGCTGGAGGTGCGGAGGGTCGACCGGATCACTCCCTCCACCGTACGGGTCACCTTCGGCGGCCCCGCCCTCGAAGGGTTCTGCGAGCAGGCGCCGACCGACCACGTGAAGCTCTGCTTCGCCCAGGACGGCGACGAACTGCCCGTCGAGCCGGTCGTCGTGAACGACACCTGGATCGACGCCCCGGTGGAGCCGATCACCCGCGACTACACGGTCCGTCACTACCGCCGCGACACCCACGAGCTGGACATCGACATGGTCCTGCACGGCCATGGCGTCGCCTCCGCCTGGGCCGCGCGGGCCGAACCCGGCATGCGGCTCGGCATCCTCGGCCCCCGGGGCTCCGAGATCCTGCCCATGGTCCACGACTGGTACCTGCTGGCAGCCGAGGAGACCGCCCTGCCCGCCCTCGCCCGCTGGCTGGAGATGCTGCCCGCCGGGGTCCGCGTCCTCGCCTTCGCCGAGGTGCCGGGACCGCGGGACGAGCAGGACCTCCGCACCGCGGCCGACCTCTCGATGACCTGGCTGCACCGCGGCTCCGCCCCGGCCGGCAGCACCGACCTCCTGGAACGCGCCGTCCGCGCCGCCGAACTCCCCGCCGAGGGCCTCGGCTACGCCTGGATCGCCGGCGAGGCCACCAGCCTCAAGCCCATCCGCCGCTACCTGCGCCGCGAGCTCGGCCTGGCCAAGGAGCAGGTGGACGTGGACGGTTACTGGAAGCGCGGCGTGGAGAACCACGACCACCACGAGGACGAAGAGCACGAGCACGCGTGAGCACGACCGCCCCTGCCGTCACCGGCCCACCCGCACCCGCCCCCACCCCCGCACGGCCCCGGGCCGGACGTGCCTGGCACGCCCGGAGGGCCGCCGGACTGCTGGCCTGCGCCGCCCTCGTGGTGGTGCTCGCCGTGCTCGGCATCGGCATCGGCGCCAAGAACATCGCGCCCGGCGACGTCGTCCACGCGCTGCTGACCCGGGACCCGCGGAGCGACGACTGGATCGTCGTGCGCACCTCCAGGCTGCCCCGCAGCCTGCTCGGCATCGCCGTCGGCGCCGCCCTCGGCCTCGCCGGGGCCCTGATGCAGGCGCTCACCCGCAACCCGCTCGCCGACCCCGGACTGCTCGGCGTCAACGCGGGCGCGGCCGCCGCCGTCGCGTCGGCGACCGCCCTGCTCGACCTCGGCAGCTTCTCCGCCTTCGTCTGGGCGGCCCTGCTCGGCGCAGCCGTCGCCGCGGCCGCCGTCTACTTTCTCGGCACCCGCGGCCGCGGCCGGGCCACCCCGGTCCGGCTCGCCCTGGCCGGCACCGCCGTCTCCGCCGTGCTCACCGCGGTCGTCAACGGACTGATCCTGCTGGACCCGCTGGCCCTCAACCGGTTCCGGTTCTGGCAGATCGGCACCCTGGCCGGCGGCAGCGGCTCGCTCCTCGTCCAGGTGCTGCCCTTCCTGGGCGCCGGCGCCCTGCTGGCCGTGCTGCTCGCCCGGCCGCTCAACGCCCTGGCCCTCGGCGACGACACCGCCCGCTCGCTCGGCGCCCACCCCGGACGCACCCAGTTCGCGACCATGGCGGCGATCACCCTGCTCTGCGGCGCGGCCACCGCGGCCGTCGGACCGATCGCCTTCGTCGGACTGGCCGTTCCGCACATGGCACGCCTCATGACCGGCCCCGACCAGCGCTGGCTGCTGCCGTACAGCGCCGTCCTCGCCGCGGCCCTGCTGCTCGCCGCCGACATCCTCGGCCGCGTCGTGCTGCGCCCCGAGGAACTGGAGGCCGGCGTCGTCACCGCGTTCCTCGGCGCCCCCCTGTTCATCGCCCTCGTCCGCCGCAAGAGGATCGCCCAACTGTGACCAGCCGCACCACGTCCGCAGGTCCTGCCGCCGTACCGGCGCCGCGGACCCGCCCGCGCGCCCTGCGCCTGCCAGGGCCCGGCCGGACCCTGTCGGTGCGCTGGGACCCCCGCGCCACCGCCGTCGGCCTGCTCCTCGCCCTGGCCGCGGCCGTCGTCGGCGTCTGGTCCCTGACCACCGGCGACTTCCACGTCCCCGTGCCCGACGTCCTGAAGGTCCTCGCGGGCGACGGCCCGCCCGCCGCCGACTACATCGTCGGCGAACTCCGGCTGCCCCGGCTGCTGACGGCCCTCCTGGTCGGCGCCGCGCTCGGGCTGTCCGGCGCGCTCTTCCAGACCGTCGCCCGCAACCCGCTGGGCAGCCCCGACGTCATCGGCTTCACCGTCGGCTCCGCCACCGGCGCCCTCGTCACCATCCTGGTGCTGGGCGCGGGCGCGGCCTCCGTCGCCGTCGGGTCCGTCATCGGCTGCGCGATCACCAGCGCCGCCGTCTACCTGCTCGCGTGGCGGGGCGGCGCGGCCGGCTACCGGCTGATCCTCGTGGGCATCGGCGTGAGCTCCCTGCTCACCGCGGCCAACGCCTACCTGATCGCCCGGGCGTCCTTCAACGACGCGCAGAGCGCCCAGGTCTGGCTCACCGGCAGCCTCAACGGCCGCGGCTGGGAACACGTGTGGACGATCGTGGCCACGCTGGCCGTCCTCGGCCCGGCGGCGGTGGCGCTCGGACGGCCGCTGCGGATGCTGGAGATGGGCGAGGACACCGCGGCGGCCCTCGGGGTGCCCGTGGAGCGCGTCACGTCCGGTGCCCTGGTCGTCGGCGTCGGGCTCACGGCGCTGTCCACGGCCGTCGCCGGGCCCGTCCCGTTCGTCGCCCTGGTCGCCCCCCAGGTCGTCCGGCGCCTCACCCGGGCCACCGGCCCCAACCTGCTCGCCGCCACGGTCATGGGCGCCCTGCTGCTGGCCGTCAGCGACCTCGCCGCACAGCGGATGCTGGCCCCCACCCAACTGCCCGTCGGTGTCCTCACCGGTGTCGTCGGCGGCTGCTACCTGGTCTGGGTGCTGGCCCGCCAGTGGCGGACCGGCCGCGGCTGAGCCGGTCCTGCCACCGGCCGGACGAAGATCCGCGAGCCGCGTGCCGGGTCCAGCGCCGCGACCCAGGTACGCGGCGCCCGGGCGGCGTCGGTCTCCCGGAAGCCGCCGCGCACGAACGACTCCCCGCCGCCGGTCGTCGCCGCGAACACCTCGCTCACCGAGCGCGCGGCGGCCTCGGCCAGCAGGGCGGCCAGCAGCCGCGCCCCGACGCCGCGCCGCTGACGGTCGGGCCGCACACAGAAGTTGTGGAGCACGGCGGCCGGTTCGTCCGGATAGGTACGCAGGGCCACACAGCCCTCCAGTTCCCCCTCCGCGTCCTCGGCGACGAAGAACTGCCGTGCCGTCACCGCGTACAGCCGGGGAGCCCTCCGGCGCAGCGCGCCCGAGCGCATGAACGGCTCGGACAGGGCGTGGAGCGCGGCGGCGTCGGCTGGACCTGCGATCCGTACGCGGCCGGGCGCGAGGGCACGGGAGCGGACCTCCTGGCGGGACGCCGTGGTCAACGGTGGCACCTTTCCTGGTTCCTGTTCACTGCCGTTCCGGCCGTCCGTGAGACGTCCGGAATATTAGGCAAGCCTAACCTAAGTTGACCTTGGCTTTCCGGCCGGTCCCGCAGGTGGCGGGGCAGGGTGAACCGGACCGTCCCCTTCCCTCTTCCTCTTGGTACCAGGACCGTTGGGGTACTACGTTGTGATCATGACAACGCCGGTACTCCGCACCCTCCCCAAGGACGGGTCCGCGGCGGGGCCGGAAGGGAAGAGGGGGACCCGTGAGTCAGAACGCCACCGACGCCGAGAATGCCGGGGATGTGGACGGGACGGCCGGAGCGCCGCCCGCGGCCGAACGCCGCCCGGGGCTCCTGCGCGACGCGTCGGTGTCCGCCGTGCCGGCCGGGTTCGTCGCCGTCGTGGTGTCCTGCTCGGGCCCCCTGGTCGGCATGGGCGCGCACCTGCTCCTGACCCGGCGCAGGGCGCGGTGTCCTGACCCGGCGGGGCCGCTCAGGGGGTGCCAAGCCCGGCGGCGAACCGTCAACAGGTTAAAAGTCGTCGACAGCCGGGTGTCCTACCGTGGAAGATCATCTGTATGGCGAATCCGGAAGTCCCCGACACCCACCTCAGCGCCCGCGCCGAACGCGCCGTGGCCCTCGCGACCAGGGCCGGCCGCCGGCTCGGTCTGCGGGCGGACGAACCCCGCGTCCTGCACGACGTCTTCAACGTCCTCGTGCACCTGGCGCCGGACCCCGTGGTGGTCCGCGTACCGTCCCTGGCCCTCATGACCGCCGAGGAGCAGGTGGCCAAGCAGCGGCGGGAACTGGCGGTGGCCGGCTGGCTGGCCGACGCCGGCGCACCGGTGGTGGGCCCCAGCCCGCTGGTGCCCCGCGAGCCCGTCGAGATCGACGGAACCTCGCTCACCTTCTGGGAGTTCGTCACCGAGACGGACCCCCTGCGCGACCTCCCGCAGGACGACACGCGGGCGATGGAGGACCGCTTCGCCGAACAGACCGGCTGGTCGGCCGAGTTGCACCGGCTCCTGGCCGGCTACCCGGGCGACCTGCCCGTCCTCTCCCCGCTCGTACCGGCGATCGGCACGTCGCTCGCGGCCCTGCGGAAGGACCCGCAGACGCTCACGACGGCCGACCTCGACCGGGCCGAGCAGGAGTACGCGGCCCTCGAAGCCCTCGTGCGGGACTTCCCCGCCCGCTTCCCCGGCGCCCGCCTCCAGGCGCTGCACGGCGACTCCCCGGCGTACAACGTCCTGCGCACCGCCGACGGCCACCTGTTCAGCGACTTCGAGGACGTCACCCGCGGCCCCGTCGAGTGGGACCTGACCCTCGTCGGCCCGCGCGGCATCGAGGCGTACGAGCGCGCGGGCGGCACCCCGGTCGACCGCGCGCTGCTGGAGGTCATGGAGGGGGCGCGGCTGCTCCAGATGGTGTCGGCCCTGAGCGTCGTCCCGCTGATGCCCGCGCTGGGGCAGATGCTCGAACCGTCCGTGGCCATGTGGCGGGCGCGCACCCCGCTGACGACGGAGTCCGGCGGCTGACCCGCCCGGGGGTGGGCCTCAGCGCCCTTGCAGCGCCTTGACGTTGTCGCCGAAGGTCCACCCCCGCGACCCGTCCCAGTTGACCGACCAGGTCATCAGACCCTTCAGCCGGCCGCCGTAGTGCTGCCACGCCCGCGACACCAGGCTCGGCGCCATATAGCCGCCCCCGGCGCCCGGCTGCGAAGGCAGGCCCGGGACCTGCTTGTCGTACGGCACCCTGATGGTGGTCCCCTGGACGACCAGCCCCCGGTCGAGGCAGTCCGTCTGCGCGGTGAACCCCTCGACCGTGCCCGCGGAGTAGGAGTCGCCGGAACAGCCGTACATATTGCCGTTGTAGTACTGCATGTTGAGCCACCAGAGGCGCCCGTTGTCCGCGTACCTCTTCACGATCGGCAGGTAGGCGCCCCAGATCGAGCCGTACGTCACGCTGCCCCCGGTCACGTACGCCGTCTCCGGCGCCATGGTCAGGCCGAAGCCCTCGGGCATCCGTGCCAGGACGCCGTCGATGATGCGCACCAGGTTGGCCTGCGACGTGGACAGCCTGGTGATGTCCCCGCTGCCGGTGAGGCCGGTCTCGATGTCGATGTCGATGCCGTCGAAGTTGTACTTCTTCAGGATGGGCACCACCGTCTCCACGAACCGGTCGGCGACCGCGGCCGACCCGAGGTCGATGCCCGCCGCCGCCCCGCCGATGGACATCAGGACCGTCGTCCCGGCCGCCTTGGCGCGGCACATCTCCGCCGGGGTCGGGACCTTCACCGTCGTGTCCATCCCGTCCTCCCACAGCACCGTGCCGTCGGACCGGATGACGGGGAACGCCGCGTTGACGACGTTGTATCCGTGACCCCGGATCCGGTCGTCGGTCACCGGGATCCATCCGAGCGGCGGGTGCACACCGTTGGCCGCGCCGTCCCAGTTCTCCCAGTAGCCCTGGAGAACCTTGCCCGTGGGCTTCGGCTTGACGGCACAGACCTCTTCCGCCGGCGTCCGCGACGCCGCGACGGCCGGTAATTGCAGCGCACACACCATGGCCAGGCCGATGCCCAGCAGACGTGCTGTTCTCCGGATCACGTTCGCTCCCTGACGTGGGGGGTGGGAGTGGGGTGTCAGGGAAGGTAGGAGCGGGTGCCGCGCCCGTCAATAGGTCTGGACCATCCTCTCCTTGTCTCTCCTTGCCTCTCCTTGCCGACCGGCCGGGCAGGACCCGGGGGAGGAGCGGGATGGAAGATGATGGGAGGGAGGACCCACAGGGGCCGGGACCGAGGAAGGGCGGACGAGGGTGCGGATCCGGCACACTCCACGGGCGGCGACCGGGCTCCGGCCCCTGCCCGCGGGCGCCGGGGTCGACGCCCACCGGCACGACGAGCACCAGATCGCCTACGCCGGACGGGGAGTGCTGTCGGTCACGACGGACGCAGGCGTCTGGATCGCCCCCGGCAACCGGGCCATCTGGATCCCCGCGGGAACCGTCCACGAGCACCGGGCGTACGGCGACACCGACCTCCACCTGGTCGGGCTGCCGGTGGAGGACAACCCGCTGTCCCTGGACCGTCCCGCGGTCATCGGCGTCGGACCGCTGCTGCGCGAGCTGATCATCGCCTACACCCGGGGGCCCGCCGACCCCACCGACGAACGCCGCCGCCTGCGGGCGGTGCTCCTCGACCAGCTCCGGCACTCCGCCGAACAGCCCCTCCACGTACCCACGCCCAAGGACCCGCGGCTGGCCGCGGTGTGCGACGTCCTCCGGGAGAACCCGGCGGACCCCCGCACCCTCGCCCAGCTCGGAGCGGCGGCAGGGGTCAGCGACCGCACCCTGACCCGGCTCTGCAGGGCTGAACTCGGCATGAGCTTCCCCCAGTGGCGCACCCAGGTGCGCCTTCATCACGCGCTGCGCCTGCTGGCCGAGGGTGCCCCGGTCACCAGCGTCGCCCACCGGTGCGGCTGGGCGTCGAGCAGCGCCTTCATCGACGTCTTCCGCCGGGCCTTCGGCCATACGCCCGGCGCGCACCGCACCCGTTTCTGACCGCGCCCGCCGTGCTTGCCTCCGACCCCGCCCGCCGTCACGCGGACGGCGACCCGGGCTCCGGCTCCTCCACGAGCCGGTCCCCCAGCTCCCGGCCGCCGGGATGCCGGTGGCGCCACACCCAGAACACCGTGGTGGACACCGCCGCCCACACCGCCAGCACGGCGAAGGGGAAGAGCTGCTGGTGACCCCGGAAGTACACCGCCGCGTGCTGGGCGTTGACCGAGGCGCCGGGCGGCAGCCAGCGGCCGATCTCACCGAGGGGCGAGGGCAGCAGCGGCCAGGAGACGGCACCGCCCGACGACGGGTTGCCCAGCAGCACCATGAGCCCCCACGTCGGCAGCATCGCCCAGCGGCCGAACAGGGTGTTGAACATGGTGAAGACCATGCCGCTGGTGAACATGGTCAGCCCCAGGATGAACCACGACTCGCCGAAGGGGAGCCGGAGCGCCCCCAGCCCCCAGTCGACGACGGCCGCGATGGCGAAGCTGCCGAGCGCCGAGAAGGCGACGGTGAAGGCGACCCGTTCCGCGGGATCGAGCGAGCGGGCGTGGACGCTGAGCTGGATGGCGCCGACGAAGCCGAGGATCACCGCCGCGAGGGTGATGTAGAAGAGGGCGAGCCCGCGCGGATCCCCGGGTTGCAGCGGGTTGATGTCGGTGACCGTGACCCGCACCCCGATCGCGTCACCGACCTTCGGCGCGGTCTCGCCGAGCAGCTGGGCGACGGTGGCCCCGGAGGCCCCCGAGACGTCCAGCGCCGCACCGTGCGGCGGCACCGGCCGCAGGATGGCGTACACCTTCTGCTCCTCCACGGCCTCGCGGGCCTCGGCGTCGCTGTCGTAGTGGTGCAGTTCCAGCGACGCGTCGAGGGCCCGCTCCATGCCCTGGACGAACTCCACCCGCTTGATCTCCGACGTGGGCACCCCGGTCACGGCGGTGGGGATGCGGTGCGGGGTGGGATTGGCCATGGCGTAGGTGTACGAACCGGCGAAGAGCCCGGCCGCCGCCGACACGATGAGGACGAGCACGGTGGCCGGCAGGAAGGGCGATCGCCGGAACCGCTCCCACGGACCCGGCTCCTCTTGCGGACTCCGGTCTTCCGTTCCCATGACCGCCACCCTACGAGGCGGGTGATCGAACGGCTCCGCGGGGTCCCGGCGGCTCCGCCGTGCGGGTGATCCTCCGGCACCGGCTCATCGCGGTGCGCGCCGCGGGTACCCGGCGGCGCCTACCGGGCCGGCGTGCGGCGCCGCGAGCCGGGTACCCGCCCCGCGGAACACGGCGGGACGAGAGGAGAACCCGGCGATGAGCACGCACCCGGACGCCCCCCGCGTCGCGGTCGTCACCGGCGCGGACTCCGGCATCGGCCGCGCCACGGCCGTACGCCTGGCCCAGGAGGGCCTGGACATCGGCATCACCTGGCACAGCGACCGGGAGGGCGCCGAGCGGACGGCCGACGAGGTACGGGCCCTGGGGCGCCGCGCGGCGCTCGCCCGGATGGACCTGACCCTGCTCCCCGATGCCGCCGACGCCGTCGACCGGCTGGCGGACGAACTCGGCCGGATCGACGTCCTGGTCAACAACGCGGGCACCGGAGTGGTGACCGCCTTCCTCGACACCCCCCACGAGACGGTCCGCCAAGTGATCGACGTCGACCTCGTCGGCCCGTTCCTGTGCGGACAGCGCGCCGCCCGGCGGATGATCCGGCAGGGGGACGGCGGCAGGATCGTCAACGTGACCAGCGTCCACGAGCACCAGCCGCGCGTGGGCGCGGCACCCTACTGCGCCGCGAAGGGCGGACTGGGCCTGCTCACCCAGGTCATGGCCCTGGAACTGGCCGAACACGGCATCAACGTCAACGCCGTCGCGCCCGGCGAGATCGCCACCCCCATGACAGGCCAGGAGGACGTCGACGTCCACCGGGTGCGGCGGCCCGGGGTGCCGGTCGGCCGGCCGGGCGACGCCCGCGAGGTGGCCGCGGTGATCGCCTTCCTCAGCGGACCGGACGCGAGCTACGTCACGGGCGCCTCGTGGAGCGTGGACGGCGGGATGCTGCGCATGGGGCCGCAGGCGGGATCGCACCTGAGGGACGATTCCTGGCGCCGGGCGTGACACCGGAGCCGCGGGCACCGGAATCACCGCTACCGAGCGTACCGGTGCCTCACTCCTCGAAGTCGTCGGGCAGCCCGGCGGGCTCCTCGGGCACCACGTGCATCGCCGCCTCCTCGGCGGACGCCGCCCCTCCGTTGACGCCGACGTCCCGCGCGTAGATGTCGTTCGCCCGGGGCGGCATCAGATCGATCGTGGCCGTGAGCCTGCCGGCGCGCTCGTCACCGGCCTCCTCGTCCACGGGCTCCCCGTCACGGGGCTGGTCCCCGATGCCGTCACCGTCGGGGACGGCGACCTCGGGCAGCTCCTCGGCGAGCCGCTGTTCCAGGCTCTCGCGGTCGTGCTGCTCACGGGCCGTGGTGCCGTGGCGGGTCACGGCCAGGGGCCTCTCCGGCGGCGAATAGCCCTCGTCGAGCATCTCGTCGAGGCCGTCGCCGTCGAGCGCGTTCTCCAGGTCCAGGTCGGACGGGTTGTCCCGGGTATCGGAACGCACCGGCTGGTAGACCTCGTCACCCATCGCGTCGTCGGACATGCTGCGCTCTCCTTCCTCCTGCGCGGCCCCGCAGCGACGTCACCTCCAGTCTCCTCCGTGCGGCTGCCCGGCGCTCCTCGGGCGGAAACGCCCGGGAAACCGCGGGGCGGGGGAGGGCCGCGTGCCGTCCGCCCCGCCCGGGTGAGACCGCCCGGCGGTCGGTGCCCGTAGCGGGGCCGCCGCTCAGTGACCGCGCCGGGCCGGGCCCTCGTGCTTCCTCCGCCGCCGACCGTGCTGGACGGAATCCTGCGCCCCCGTGTTCGGCGTCATGGCGTCGGCCGCGTCGCGCTCGTGCCGCTCGTCCGGCCGCGCGATGACGTCCTCGATCTCCTCGATCGCCTCGTCGGCAGCCGTCCGGGGGTGCTTCTTGTCGTCCGTGTCCTTCATGCGCGCTCCTCCGCCTGGTCGTCCGGGGGCCGACGGCCGCATGGCCGCGTGGCCGCCGCGGTCGGGGTGATCCGGGCCGGTCACCGGCCCACCGTCCCGGGTGCCCGGCCTGCCGCCCGGCATGCGCGCGCGGCGGTGCCGCTTGTGCGGGCGGTCCTTCTCCGTCCGCCCGCGGCCCGATCCGGACCGGGAATCGCCAGGCCGTCCGAGCCGGGCGGCGGCGGGGGGAGAGGCGGACGGACCGGGGCCCGTCACCCCGCTCCGTCGCTGCCGGCCGGCCAGGTACTGGTGTCGCGCGGGGGCACATACGGTTCCTCGCCCGCGGGATGGCCGCCGAGGATCGCGCGCTCCCGGGCCAGTTCGGCGTCGAACTCCAGGCCCAGCAGGATCGCGAGGTTGGTGAACCACAGCCACATCAGGAAGATGACCAGTCCGGCGAATGTGCCGTAGGTCTTGTTGTACGAGGCGAAATGCGCGACGTACAGCGCGAAGCCGGCGGAGACCGCCATCCAGAGGAGCAGGGCCACGAAACTGCCCGGCGTCACCCAGCGGAAACCGCGCCCCCGCACATTCGGCGACGCCCAGTACAGCGTGGCGATCATGACGATCACCAGCAGGACCAGGACGGGCCATTTGACGATCGACCACACCGCCAGCGCCCCGTCCCCGACACCCAGCGCCGTCCCCGCCTGCCGGGCGAGGCCCCCGGTGAACACCACGATCAGCGCGCTCGCCGTCGCCAGCAGCATCAGCACCACGGTCACCGCGAGACGCAGCGGAGTCAGCTTCCAGACCGGGCGGCCCTCCCTGATGTCGTAGACCGCGTTCGAGGCGCGGATGAACGCCGCCACATAGCTCGACGCCGACCACAGGGCGCCCAGCAGGCCGACCACCGCCAGCACGGAACCGGTGCCACCGCTCGCACTCGCCTGGCGCACGGCGCCGGTGAGGATGTCGTGCACCGGACCGGGGGCGATGTGCTCCATGTTGGAAAGGACCTTCTCCGCCGCGGCCCTCCCGGCGACACCCAGCAGGGACACCAGCACCAGCAGCGCAGGGAACAGGGAGAGCATCGTGTAATAGGTCAACGCGGCCGCACGGTCCGCCAGTTCGTCGTCACCGAACTCCTTCACCGTGCGCCGCAGCACCGACCACCAGGACCGGCGGCGCAACTGCGTCGGCTCGTCCGGTGCCCTCCGCTCCACGCCCGGTCCGGGCCCGGCCCTGTCCTGTGGCTCTGTCGCTGTCACGCACAACGGATAACCGGTAACGGGGAGTTCAACCGCACCGACGGGACGTGCGGCCCGGCGGCCCCGACGGGGTAGCCGCCTCCGCATGGAGAAGTACCTCGTGGGCACCTGTTCCTGGACGGATCCCGCACTGCGGGGCAGCGGCTGGTACCCGCCGGCCGCACGCGACGATCCCGGGGAGCGGCTGCGGCACTACGCGACCCGGTTCCCCGTCGTGGAGGTCGACGCGACGTACTACGGGCTGCCCAGCGTGCGCAACAGCCGGCTCTGGGCGGAGCGCACACCGGACGGATTCGTCTTCGACGTCAAGGCGTTCGCCGTGCTGACCGGTCACTCCACCCGCCTCGGCGCACTGCCGCCCGACCTCCGTCCGGCGGGCCCCGCGCAGCGCCGGGTGGCGCCCGCCCAGCTCCCGCACGGGGTGACGGACGAGCTCTGGCAACGGTTCACCGGCGCCCTGCGGCCGTTGTGGGAGGCGGGGCGGCTGGGCGCGGTGCTGCTCCAGTTCCCGCCATGGGTACGGGCCGGGGAACGGGCGCACGCCTTCCTGGCCGAGTGCCGCAGGCGCGCCGGCCGGCTCCCGCTCGCCGTCGAGTTCCGGCACCCGGGCTGGCTCGGGCCCGGCGAACGCCACCGCACGCTGCGGGTCCTGCGGGCCCACCGGATGTCCCTGGTGGCCGTGGACACCGCCCAGGACGTGCCGGACGCCATGCCGCCCGTGGCCGCCGTCACCCGGCCCGAACTGGCGGTCGTCCGGTTCCACGGACGGTCCGCCGCCTGGGGCACGGGCGGGAAGGAGGAACGGTACCGGCACGCGTACACGGCAGCGGAGCTGGCTCCCTGGTCGGCCAGGATCCACCGGCTGGCGGGGGAGGCCGAGCAGGTCCACGTCCTGTTCAACAACTGCTGCGGTGACGCGGCGGTGCGTTCGGCGGCGGTGATGCGGGAGCTGCTGGAGCGGTGAGGGGTGCGGTGGCGCTCAGTCGTGGTACGCGGCGATCGCGATCCGTACGAACGAGCGGATCAGCGAGTTCGTGTCACCCGCCGGCCACGCCACCACCAGCCGGCTCGGCGGCATGTCGAGCAGCGGCACCACGGTGAGCCCCTTCGCCGGCTCGTGATCCAGCAGACTCACGCCGACCGTGCCGTTCCAGAGAACGGCTTGCCGGCATTCCTGAACGGCCCGCACCACCGGCCCCTCACGACGCTCCTCACCGTTCCGACTGCACTGGTTCGGACTGCGCCGGCGGGGCCCGCTCGCCCAGTTGGGCCGCCTCGCCGCCCACCCCGACCCCGGGGTGCGGGAGGACCTGGTGCGGGCGGTTGCCCGCTGGTCCACCCCTGGGGTCACCGAGCTGCTGGACGGCCTTGCCGACGACCCGCACCCGGACGTCCGGGAGGCAGTGGAGCCGGCCCGCGCTTCGCAGTGACCACCACCCCCTTGGACCCTTGGATCGATTCTCGTCGATGCCTCTGCGGGCGATGCGGCGGCAGACCCTGCTCACGCAGCCGTCAGCCGGCTCACCCGTAAGCCCGCGCCCATACGCACCGTCCGGCCCCCGGGCAGAGCCGGTTCGGACGGCGCGGGAGCGAATGGCGTCAGGACGAGCCGTCAGGTTGTCGACAACCGGTCTCCGAGCCGGTCCAGCCCTTTCTTGATCATTTGCCCGTATCCGTCATCACCGAGTGCACCAATCGCAGCACGTCCGCGCGCGAGGTGATCGCGCGCACGATCGAGGTCGCCGAGCCTTCGGTAGACGTCTCCGAGATTGAGGTGCAGGGACGGGTAGAAACCGGCCACGGAGCCGGCGACGCCTGCTTGCTGCATCCGCTCGTCCGTGATCAGGTCCGCAGCCTCCAGCGCCCGCAGGTCCCAGACCAGTTCTTCATGCGGATCGTCTTGGACATCGGCCATTGAGTGGGCGAGTACACAGCGATGGAGCGCATCGCCGGTAGCGCCGATCACATCCCAGAGGCCGGAGAACAGGCGGCCGGCGGCTTCCCGCTCGCCGCTGTGGCTCAGCTCGATGCCACGGCCGATCTCCGCCAACATCGGGTCGGTCATCTGGTCTCCTCAATCCGGGCGGACAACAGTGATCGCCGAGGGTAGAGCCGGCCACTGACATTGACGCGGGAGGCGGCCGTATGACTGTCGAGGCGCGAGGCCGCATCCCGCGAATCCGCGTTACGGGACCGGCGTGGTCATCAGGGTAAGCCGCAGGCCGGGGCCGGGCCGAGGCGCGAACTGGCCCTCATCGACCGGATCCTGGTGACCGTGGTCCGCCTGCGGTTCCAGCCCCCGCATCCCGCGCTCGTCGATCATCACCTGGGCCATCGGAGAGATCCGCCGCGCCACAAACCGAAGGGCGACGCGTCGAGCGCAACCTCGTCAAAGGCTGTCCCGTAGTTCCGCGAGGTCGAGCGGTGGCAGCTGTGACAGCTCGGCCTCGGCGGCGCTCATGGCGGTGCCGTAGTGCGAGGAGCCGAGGAGGGCCGTCATGGCGTCGGCGATCTCGCCGCGCGTCGCGGTGAGGTCCAGCGCACGGCCGAGGCCGCGCCGGGCGAACGTGGCGGCGTTGGCGGGCTGGTCGAGAAGAACGCCCATGCCCAGGAGGGGCGTTGAGCCCTGCACCGCGTCGAGCAGGGATGCTCTGCCTCCGTGCGTCACGAACAGGTCGGCGCGGCGCAGGAGCGCGGGCTGCGGGACGTGCTCGACGACCCTGATGCGAGGGTCCGCGCTCGGCAGGTGCGCTGCGAGGTCGCCCGCGGACACGATCGCGTCGCAGTCGATTCCGGAGAGTGCGGCCATGATCTCCCGGTAGACGTTCCCGACGACGGTACGGAGATCGGGCATCGCGGTGGTCGAGGTACCGAGGCTCACGTAGACGAGCGGGCGGAGGGGGACGGAGCGTTCCAGCCACTCGGGGAGGGCGGTCCGGAATTCCGCGACCGTGCGCCGGACCGCGCGCGCCGAAGGCGGGGGCGTCCCGTAGAACCACTGAACCGGCGCGGGGGTGAGCATCGGGGGGAGTGTGGGAGTGTCCTGCTCGTACTGTTTGCAGAGGGGAAACAGCGCGGGCGGGACGTCGGTGTCCCAGAGGTCGAGCAGCACCGGGCCGAGGCCGTTGTCCGCTGCGAGCAGGGGCAGTTCCAAGATTCTGGCCGCGAGGTGCGCGCCGGGATCGCTGCACTCGGCGATCACCAGATCGGGCCGCTCCCGTGTCCACGCGGCGAGCAGGTCAGGGACCTTCGCCTCGGCCTGTGCCGGCCAGAGGTGACCGAAGACGTACCGGTTGAAGGGGCCGTTTCCGGATCCCTTCCAGATCTCGCTCGCCGCCTGCTGAACGACGGGATCACAGGTCCAGTTCGTTCCGGCGCTGTGGAACTCCAACCCGCGCTGCCTGGCTTGGCGGCGGAACATGTGGGAGGCGTGGAGCGCGACATGGTGGCCCTGCTCAAGGGCCGGGGAGATGACGTAATCCAGGGCGGACACATGCGAAGGTATCGGCTCAGCGGTGATCGCTATCCGTAAAGGCACGGATACTCCAAGGGATTTCATCGGTGCGGGACGTGGTGACCCGATCGCTCCCAGTATCCCGAGTCAGGCATTTAGTCCGTATTCGCGCGGCGACCGCCCTCAGGGAAGTCCACGTCCCATGCTCGCCGACCCGCGGTTACGGCCCTTGGTATCCCACCACTCCTCCAACAGGGTGTGGACCACGTGCACGAGCTGCCGCAGCCGATCGTGGTCGGGAGAAGGGGAGACGAAGACGTCCGCGAAGGACTTGTCGGCCCATGGCAGGGTGAAAATCCAGCGCTCGCCCGGGTGGTCTCGACGTATCACGGTGAGCTGGTAGGTCAGTGTGACCGTGCGGTCAGGGTGGTAGTCAACCGCCAGGTCGGAGACGTCGAAGGTGAGCTGTCCGTCTCCTGTGGTGTAGGAGTTCGCCAGAGCACGCTCGGCCGGTGTCTGTGCGGACATCCACACCACGAATTCCTCTCTCATTCACCTGCTGCGAGCAGGGAATCGTCCCGCACCCGGGCACCCGGCAACCGGTAGCGCGCGGCGATCAGCGCCGCGTCGACGTCTCCGGTGCCGGTCGCCAGGCAGAGCAGATAGGCGACGTCGTCCAGGCGTTGCCGGGCCTCCGGGTCACCCGATTCCGCGTGCAGCAGGTCGAGCGTCGTGTACTGCTCCACGAGATTCTCCAGAACAGCCGGGTGAGCCATCAACACGGCCACTACTTCCTTTCACCGATTTTCCCTGTGGGGTATCCACGTCCGCGTCCGCGGTGATCGAGCTGCTACCCGGGACCGTGCGCCTCATGCGACAACGGTGGCGATTGCGACGTACGACGCACCGGCGGGATCCGGCGCGCGGCGACACCGGGCCGTGCTCCAAAGCGCCCCGCCCCCGGCGCCGACGGACGGTGTTCCTGGAGGCCGCGGCTGCCATGCTGGACTACGGTGGGCGCGATCTGTCACACCGGCCCGGCGACCACCATCGACCTCCTGCTGTGCCTCGATCGAGCACGGCGGGAGCCACGATGAGGGGAAGTGAGGGAAACCATGGAGATCGAGGTCCTGGAACTTCAGGAGCTGCCCGAGACCGACGAGCAGAGCCTGGATCCGATGATGTGCTGCGACACCATTTTCACCACCGACCGGACGGACGGGTGCACGGAGCCGCCCCGCTGTAACTAGAGGGACGGGAAGAGCGCGACGGGTCGCCCCGGTTCTCCGTGGCTGGCTGGCTGGCTGGCTGGCTGGTCGTTCGGCACGCACACCGGCCGCGGAGAGTCGGCGGAGAGCCGCGGGAAACACACGTCACCCCGGCCGACGGCGGCCACGGACCACGAACCGACGAGTGGCGTCAGCCGCCGGTCCTGAACGCGCCGGCGGGCCACACGACATCGACGGCCAGCCCGGCCGAGCGGGCGGCGGCCACGGTGTCCGCCGTACCGCCGCCGCGGCCCGTGGGAGCGCTGCCGTCCCAGACGGCTACCAGACGGTCCGCGCCCCGGAGGAGGCGGTGGTTGGCCGCTTCGTAGGCGGCGCGGCCCGCGTGCTCGTACGGCATGACGAGCACGTCGGCGGCGGAGCCGCGGAGGGCGTCGAACGCGGCGAGGTCGGCGGGATGGACGACCGCGTCCCGGTAGTCGCGGGAGGGGATGATCACCGACAGGCGGCCGCCGAGGGAGAGGACCTCCTCGGCGAAGAGGGTGTCGGCGCCGCGGGCCAGACAGGAGCGCCCCACCAGGGCGTCGTCCCGCAGGCCGGCCAACAGCTCGCGGAGAGCGGCGCGCACCGGTCCGGCCGCCTCGGCGGCCAGGTCCATGTGGCCGGTGACGGCGATCGTGACCACGCGGCAATCCCCTTCCGGCCCCGGCGATGTGCCCACCACCCTATCGGTGCGGGCATGACGGGCGGCGGCGGTCACAGCAGGACGCCGACGAACCCCAGGACGTAGGCCACGACGAAGAGGAGCGGGATCCATCGCTCGACGCGGCTGAGCGGCAGGTAGACGCGCCAGTCGCGGCCCTCGCCCAGGGCGCGCCACTCGGCGGCCACGAAGGCGCGGGCCGGCAACCGCTCCTCGAAGGCCCCTATCACCGCGAACTTGCCCCTGTTCAGCTGCTGGTAGGACCTGACGGTGAACCACCAGGTGGCGCACATGCCCAGCAGGACCAGCAGCGCCGCGAGGGCCAGGACGACCGGGACCTCGCGGTGGCGTTCCGGGGACAGCCAGACGCCGAGGAAGGCGAGCAGACCGCTGTGGAGGGTCAGGAAGAAGGTGTTGGCGAGATTGCGGCGGGCGCTGACCCGGTCGGCCATTTCCACGCACAGCTTGTACTGCTCGAAGACCGCGGCGTGATACGTCGCGGTCGCGCCCTGGTAGTCGTTCGCATCAATGCCTTCGTTCCACAACGAGTCGCCAATTCCGGCCATGGTGGTATCTCCCCGCGGTTACACTCGCCGAATCTTCGGAAAAGGTACGCGCGTTGACGTGATGTTATGGCCTGACGGGCCGGTGAGGGAGGCGAGCTCGTGCGCCGGAGCGGGGCGGATCCGGACACCGGCTATCCGGGTGATCCGGGCGATCCGGGTGAACCGGGCGACGACGCCGAGGCGCTGATGTCGGTCCCTCCGGAGAGAATTCGAAGGCAGCCGCGGCTGCTGTACGCCCGGCGGGCGGACGAGGTGCCCGCCAAGGCACTCGCGTACGCGCGGGACGGGACGACCCGGACGTACGACGACATCGCGTACCGCTATCTGTGCGCCTGCCCGCAGGTTCCCTTCCTGGGCGTCGAGACCCTGGCGGGGCTCGCGGTGCGCGAACGACGGGAGCGGCGGATGAGGCCGCCGGACGACGTGACCCGGCTCGCCGAGCAGCGCGACTACCTGGCGCACCGCCACCTCGTTCCTCCCGACGGAACGGGCCGGGTCGCCGTCGAGCGGGGGCTGCTGTACGTCATGGCGGAACCCGGGGGAGAGATCGTGGGCAGGTTCCCGCCGGCCGTCCCCAACCGCACGCTGGACGATATCGCCCAACCGGCGGACGTACGTCCCCAGCCCGCCGGACGGCTCTCCCGGCACCTGGCCGACTCGCGGTGGCTTCCCCTGGACGCGCTCATCGGGTACGGGCGCTTCCCGGCGATGCGCGAGGCGGGACCACGGCTGGCGCGGGGTATCGGCCCGGGCTGTCATCACGTGTTCGTATCGCACCGCTGGATGGACGCCGAACGGCCCGACCCGGACGGGATACAGGCCCGGCTGATCGCCTGGCACCTCGTCGCCGCGCTGTGCGAGGCCGTGCGCGTCGCCCACCGGCGAGGCCTGCACACTCCCCGCCGGTGGGCGCGTGCCCCGATGAACATGCCGGTCGGGACGGCCGGTTCGGACCTGGCGGAGAGCCTGCTCGTCGGCGTCCTGAGGGAGAACCTGGACGAGGCGTCCCTGGAGCCGGTGGCCCGGGAGGTCGAGCGGGTCGACGTGGACGAGATCGGGACCGGGGCGGCCCGGGCGGCCGACGACGCCGGCCCGGACCGCCTGCGCGCCCTGCTCGACACCGTGCCCGCGTTGCGGCCGCTGCTGCGGCGGATCCGGCTCTGGTACGACTACAGCTGCGTTCCGCAGGCCCCGCACACCCCCGAAGAGCAGGTCCTCTTCCGGCGGACCCTCGCCTCGTTGCCCCTGTTACAGGCGGCCGGGCGCACGCTGATCCTGCTGGACGACGTCGCCGACTACCTGGGCCGCGCCTGGTGCGGCCTGGAGGCGGCGACGTCGCTGAAGCAGACGGTGGGCGAACGTCCCGACGTCCTGTTCGTCGCCGGAGCGGCGCGGCAGCCGGGCCCCGTCACGGACTCCGAGTCCTTGAGGAACCTGGTGCTGGACCGGCAACTCGTCGTCTGGCGCGGGTTGCTGGACACCGAGCTGTTCCGGTCGCAGACACGCGAGGAGTGTCTGCGACGGCTCGGGCTGTCCATGACGGACCCCCGCGACCTTCCCCACATCTACGACCGGATGCTGTCTGTGTCCGTGCCGAACGGCCGTATGAGCCGGCAGGCCCTGGTCACGGGCGTCGTACCGCTGCCGGACCTGGGCGGGGGCCGGATGCTGATACCGGCGCCCGACTACCAGGACAGCCAACCGGTCGACGGCCGACGGCCGTTGCGGGTGATCGGCTCCCTCGACTGGTGGGGCGGCCTGGACCTCAGGCGCTTCACACAGGAGAGGCGCGCCGACGCCGGACCTCCCGACGTACCGCCGTACTGGAGCCTCCCGAACCCGGACCCGAATCCGGACCCGCATCCGAACGCGAACCGGAAGGGCGGCCCGCCCCGCTGCCACGTCGCGGTCGTGGCCGAATGCGAGGGGGAGGCCGCACTCATCTCCTCCTGGGTACGACAGCAGCGCGCGGACCTGGAGAAGCTGCTGCATGTCACGGTCGTCTCGGGGAGCTGGACGGCGGTGGACCCCGTCCCCGTGGGGCACCTGCCCCACGGGCGGCTGCGGGCCCGGCCGGTCCGGGCCGACGTGTGGGTGGTGGTGGGAAAGTCCGGCCCGGTGTCGAACGGTGTCGGCCAGGCGCTGTGCAGGGTGGCGCACGAGGCGCGCCTTCCGACCGTCACCGTGTCCCTGGACCTGTCCGCGGAGAACGTGGCGCAGGTCGTCGGCGACGTGGCACCCGGCGCGCCGCACAGTGCCGTCCTGTCCGGGTGGACGGACGGCCACGAGCACCGGGCCGGGCTGCTGTACATGCACCTGTACCGCCATCTCCTGCAGTGGGGAGCCCCGGTCCGATGAAGATGAAGGTGCCGCACGTCGGGGACCACATCGACGGGGAGCTCGGGCGGATCCTGTGGGCCCTCAGCGTGGCCGACCGGACCGGTGACGACGCCGGGTTCCGCGCGCTGTGCCGGCGGCACGCCGCCGAGCTGGACGCCCGTTGCGACGCGTGGCTGCGGGCTCCAGGGGAGCTCCTGGACGCCATGCGCCGGGACATGGACGCCATGCGTCCCTACCTGCGCACCGTCCGGCGGATCGCGTCCGAGCTCGACCTCCTGGGCCGTCCCGGCGCCGAGCGCCGTATGGCGGGAGCCGACGCGCCGGGGAACCCCCTGGAGCGGATCCACGAGGCGGACGTCCTTTTCGAGGAAGGGGAGTTCGAGGCCGGCGAGGCACTGCTCCGCGACGTGCTCGACGGGATCGTGGCCGAAAGCGCCCTGGCCTCCGGTATCCACAGCCGCCTCGCCGACTACGCGCTCGCCCGGGACGACCTGGAGACGGCCGCCGAGCACGCCCGCCGCGCCCACGGCCTGGCGCTGCGGGCGGGGGAGGGGCGCGCGGAGGCGACCGCCGCGGTGCTGGACGACCTGCTCACCGCCCGCGAGCTGCGGCGCGGCACACCCGACGCACAGCAACTCGGGGCCTGTCGGGAGACACTGACGTCGGCTCAGAAACTCAGCGACCGGGCATGGTTCGCCGAGAGCAACCGCGTCCTGCGAGGGCTCCTCGCCGAGCTGGACACCCTGCCCCGGGAGGCGTCCGGCCGCCGCTTCCTCGGCAAGCTCTACGGCTTGATGGGACTGAACCACTTCCACGAGGGCGACCGCGACCGGGCCAGGAGGTGGACGCGCAGGGCCCTGAACGAGTGCCGTCGGCGCCGGGACCGCGTCGGCGTGGAGGTCTACACGGCCAACCTGAAGGAGATCGGCCGTGGAGGGTAGCCGGGCGGGCGGTGTTTCCGTCCGGCTTGCCCAGGCCGCGGCACGCGCCGCGACCAGGGACATTCGACGCTTACCCGTACGTTGCAATGCCCCGCGGGCCTTTCACCGACGGGATCCCTTGGTCCGGGCCGCACCGTTCGGGCGCCCGGACGGATCAGATGGCAGGGGAGGGGTATCCGGGGACGGCCGAGGTCAGGGGACGGTCGGGGGAGTCGGCGCGGACGGCACGGGTGACCAGAGGCCGGCGGCCGTACCCGCCCGCACGTGCTCCTCGTAGGTGACGACCTTCCCGTGGATGATCTCCAAGTCGGCCTGCAGGGCGGCGATCCGGGCGCGCACCTCCCGCTCGTGCTCCCGGAGCAGCGCCAGCCGCTCGTCCTCGTTCCCCGGGCCCGAACGCACCAGGTCCGCGAAGCGCCTGACGGTCGCGACGGGCATGCCGGACGCGCGGAGCCGGCCGCAGAGGAGCAGCCAGTCCACGTCCGCCTGTTCGTACACCCGCTGCCCGCCGGAGGTGCGGTGCACGGGCCGCAGGAACAGCCCCTCGCGTTCGAAGAACCGCAGGGCGTGCACGCTCATCCCGGTGGCTTCGGCGACCTTGCCGATGGACAGGTTCCCCGCACTCTCGTTCATGCCGCCGAAGCGTAGCTTGACCTCGCCTGCACTCCAGCTTTTAGCGTCATGGTCATGAACACACCGCACAATGTGACGGACCGGTGGCGGCTGCAGCGCCCGATCGGGTCCGGATTCGGAGCCGCCAGCACCGCCGACGACGTGCTCGCGGACCTCGACCTCACGGGCATGACCGCTCTGGTCACCGGCGGCGCCTCGGGCCTCGGCCTGGAGACGACGCGCGCCCTCGCCCGGGCGGGCGCCCGGGTGCTCGTCGCCGTCCGCCGGCCGGCCGCCGCGGAGGACGCCGTGCGTGCCGCGCTCCCGGCCGGTCTCCACACGTCCGTCGAACTTCACGGACTCGACCTGGCGGACCAGGGCGACATCCGGACGTTCGCCGACGGGATCCTCGCCGCGGGCCGCACTCTCGACATCCTCATCGCCAACGCCGGCATCATGGCCTGCCCCGAAACGCGGACCGGCCCCGGCTGGGAGGCCCACTTCGCCGTCAACCACCTGGGCCACCACAGCCTCGTCAACCGCCTCCGCCCGGCACTGAACCCCGCCGGGTCCCGAGTGGTGACGGTGGCCTCGTCCGGGCACTTCCTCTCCGACATCCGCTGGCACGACCCGCACTTCCACGAGGGGTACGACGGATGGCTGGCCTACGCCCAGTCGAAGACCGCCAACGCCCTCTTCGCCCTCCACCTGGACACCCTGGGCGCGGACAGCGGACTCCGGGCGTACTCGGTGCACCCCGGCAGCATTCTCACCTCGTTGCAGCGGCATGTCCCCCGCGACCAACAGATCGGCCAGGGCTGGATGTCCGAGGACGGAGTGCCGGCAGCAGGCTTCAAGTCCCCCGCGCAGGGCGCGGCGACGGCCGTGTGGGCGGCGACCTCGCCCCTGCTGCTGGAGCGCGGCGGCGCGTACTGCCAGGACTGCGATGTCGCCGGGCCCGCCACCGGTGACGACATGCTCGTCGGCGGTGTGAAGCCGTGGGCGGCCGACCCGGAGGCGGCGGCTCGGCTGTGGGAGCTCTCCGCCGGTCTCACGGGGGTGGACGCCTTCGCCTGACCCTGCCCGGGGGCAGCACGGGCGCCATTTTCCATGCGTCCTGCCGCAGTTGGGGCGGGCGGTACATCGACCGGCCACGCCCCTCCTGCCTACGCTGCCCCCATGACCTCACCGCCCACCACCCCACCGGACCGGGCCCTCCACGGCCGTACCGCCCTCGTCACCGGAGCAGCGAGCGGCATCGGCGCGGCCTGCGCCCTGCGGCTCGCCGCGGCGGGAGCCCGCGTCCGCGCCCTGGACCGCGACGCCCCGGGGCTCACAGTGCTCGCCGCGCGCGCGGAGCGACTTCCCGGAACGGTCGGGACCGTCGTCCTCGACCTCACGGACCTCGACGCGGCCGAGGACGCCGCGGCCGGGGCCGACATCCTCGTGAACAACGCGGGGATACAGACGGTGCGCCCCCTCCACGAGTTCCCGCCGGAGGCGTTCCACACCGTCCTCACGGTCATGCTGGAGGCTCCCTTCCGGCTGATCAGGGGCGCGCTGCCGGGGATGTACGAGCGGGGCTGGGGGCGTGTCGTCAACATCTCGTCCGTCCACGGCCTGCGGGCCTCCGCGTTCAAGTCGGCCTACGTCGCCGCCAAGCACGGGCTGGAGGGCCTGTCCAAGGTCACGGCACTCGAAGGGGCGCCGCACGGAGTGACGTCCAACTGTGTGAGTCCCGGATACGTCCGGACCCCACTGGTCGAGCGGCAGCTCGCGGACCAGGCCGCCGCGCACTCCGTCCCCGTGGAGCGCGTGCTGACCGACGTCCTGCTGGCGGACTCGGCGCTGAAGCGGCTCATCGAACCGGAGGAGGTGGCCGAGGCCGTCGCCTACCTCTGCGGCCCGTTCACCTCGTCGGTCACGGGCACGACGCTGGTCCTGGACGGTGGCTGGACCGCCCACTGACCCGGGCACGGCGTGATCACCGCGCCCTCGCGCCGGGTGCCCCGGCGCGTCAGGACGACGGTGACGGACCGGCGCGCACCGGCCCGCGGCGCCGGCAGCAGCACAGCGGAACAGGAGGGACCCATGAGCCGTTCCGCCCCCTCCGCCGAGGCGTTCCCCCTCTTCCTCGCCCGGCTCGACGCCGCCGCCCATGCCGCCGGCTATCCGTTCGCGGCGGCGAACGCCTACGCCCTGGCGCTCGCCGGACAGGACACGGCGTTCGGCCGGGAGGAGCGGCGCCGGGCGGCCTGCGGCCGGCTCGCCAGGGGCCGGCCGGGAGCCTGGAGCGGGCCGCCGCGTGACGCGTCGGACGGCCGGGAACAGGGGAACGGGAGTTCGGGACCGGCAATGTCGTTCCGTCCCTTTCGACCCTCTTCGAAGCGGCTGGTGACACGGTCCCCGACAGGCCACTCTGGCGTCGTCCGAGGCAGAGTCCAGAGGCGGGGCGAGGGCACCCAGAGGGCACTCGAAGGGCACTCAAGGGCCTTCCCCCGCACGCCTCCCCCACGAAGGAGACGACGCATGAAACTCCGTGCATCACGTGCCGCCACGACGACCCGCCGCGGCGCCCGGCTCGGCCTTGCGGCGGCCGCGCTGGCCGGCGCCCTCGCCTGCGCGACAGTCGCCCCGGCCACGGCCGCCCCCGAGCGGATCCAGGGCTGCGGCTGGAACGAGAGCCGCGGCGGCGAGCGGGCCTACTACGAGCACTGCGCCACGAACACCAACGTCTGGATCCAGGTCAAGCGGTGGCCCCGGTCCAACTACCACCGCTGCGTTGGGCCGGGCCGCACCAACCTGGACGCCGACGCGACCGGCGCCTGGTACGACAGCAACTACCGCGGCGGACTCTGCTCCCACCCCGGGGACACCGGACCCTGACGGATCTCCCGCCGTCATGGCCGGTGACGGAGGGCCGTTCACCCTTCTGCGGGTGAACGGCCCTCCGCGTCTTTCCGATGATGCGTCAAGTCTCGTGCCGCTGCCCGTCGATGGCGATCATCCGGCCGTGGCGGCCGTTCGGGAAGCACTCCCGGACCGCGTGGTGCTGCACACAGCGGTTGTCCCAGAACACCAGCGCGTTCGGCGTCCAGCGGACCCGGCAGGAGAGCAGCGGGATGTGGGCGATGGACCACCGACGTCGCGGCGCACGGCCCATGCCGTCCGGACAGGACCACAGACGGTAAACCTTCCGTCAAGCGCCTTTCTGGACAGGAAGAATGGCGCTCAATCATGTTCTGCCCCGAAGGTCCGCGCCGATAGAACGTGATCGTCAGCAACACCTCGTGTCTGTGCCCCACAAGGGAGAGATCGTGAAGCGGATGGGATGGGCCGTCACCGCGGCCGTCGCCACCTTCGTCCTCGCTCAGTCGCCCGTCGCCCAGGCGGCAGGCCCCGCCGGCGGCTGGACGGCCCCGTCGTGCACCCGGGTCACCGGTGACGGATCCGTCACCTTCACCGCCGACGACGGCGCCACCGTCGCGCCGACCACCGGCACCCTCAAGTCCGTCAGCTACACCCACGGACTGGTCGCGCTGGACACCCCGAACACGCTCCTCGCCACCCACAACAGCGAGTTGCAGCGCTCGACCGACGCGGGCTGCACCTGGACGCGGATCGCCACCCTGGACAGCGGCTCCACCTGGCTGACCGCCGCGCCCGGCGGCCGGGCCTACGCCTGGGAGAAGAGCGGCCGCTACCTCGCCCGCGTCGACGGCGGGAACGTCACCAAGCTCACCTCGCCCACCGGCGACATCATCGGCGTGGGCACCGACAAGGCGCGCCCCGGACACCTCCGGCTCGCCGGCAGCGACGGGCAGCTGTTCGACTCGACGGACGCCGGTGCGAGCTGGAAGCCGGTCGGCAAGCTCGCCTTCGGCGAGGAGGCGAGCGTCTACTCCGTGACGTTCGACCCCACCGACCTGAACCACGCCGTCGCGGGCGGCATGGCGACCGGCGGCGCGGTGACCACCGACGGCGGAGCCACGTGGATCCCGTCCACCGGTCTCTCCGCCACCCCGGGCGGCAACGCGAACCTCTTCTCGGCGGTCCTCTCCCCGGCCGACCCCTCCGTGGTCTACGCCCTCGGCATCGACCTCGTCGAGGCCGCTCCCAGCTCGGGCGCCGAGGGCCGCCACCTGTACCGGTCCACCGACGGCGGCCGGACCTACACCCGGATCGTCGACGACACCCGGGACACCGAGCTGACCAACAGCACACTGCTCGCCCCGAGCCCTGTGGACCCGAACGTGCTCTACTTCGAGTACGGCACCTACTTCCAGGGCTACGGGACCGACCTGTACCGGTACGACGCGCGGACCGGCAAGGTCACCAAGTCCCACAACGCCTTCGACGGCATCTCGGCCATCGCCTTCAACCCGGCCCAGCCGAAGGTGATGTACCTGGGCCTGGAGGAGGTCCGGGTCGACTGACCCGGCGCCCCGCCCGCCCCGTCCGTCCCCGCACCACCCCGGCGGGGCGGACGGCGTACGGCCCCCGGAAATCGGTCCGCTCTCCCGGGGGCGCCGAAGGCGCTCAACCACGGCGACTTCTGCACCCCCAACACCCTGTGGCACGACGGCGAGGTCACCGCGCTGCTCGACTTCGAGTTCGCCCCCGTAGCCTCCGTCTCCGTCCGTCCCGCGAAGCGCGTCCCTACACTGACGCGGTGAAGCGATCCGACGCCCTGTCCCGAGCCCTGCACGCCCCCGCCGACCCATCGTTGCCGCCGCTTCCGTCCGCGGTGGGGGACCTGCTCCACGCGCTCGACGCCCCGCCACGGCTGGCCGCCCACCTGCGTGCCGTTCACGACGTGGCGTGCCAACTCCTCGCGTGGCTGGAGGACCGCCACCCGGACGTCGTCGTCGACCGCGAGGCCGTTCTCTTCGGAGCGGCGACCCACGACATCGGCAAGACGGTGCACGTCACCGAACTGACCGGTCCTGGATCGGCACACGAAGAGGCCGGACGGGAACTGCTGCTGGCCCACGGGTTCGCCCCGGAACGGGCCCGCTTTGCCGGCACCCACGCCTCCTGGACGGATCCCGGCACGACGCTGGAAGACCTGCTGGTGAGCACGGCCGACAAGGTCTGGAAGAACAAACGCGTCCCGGAACTCGAAGACCTCCTGATATCGCGGCTGGCCGGGGCGACGGGCCGAGAGCACTGGGAGGAATACCTCGCGCTCGACGAACTGCTCGGCCGTATCGGCGAGGGAGCCGACGACCGGCTCGCCTTCCAGTCGTCCTTCCCGGTCCACGTGCCACGGACGTGATACCGGGGGCGGCCCGGCCGGTCCGCCGCCGGGCGGAGGCGGACCATCCGTGCGGCCGACGTCTCCGCCCGGTGCGGGTGCGAAGTTGAGCGCATGTCTGACGTTGCATACCCGACGAAAAGGTTCGCCTGGGGAGAACGGTGGTCCGCGGACCCCCGCCGTCCCGGCCGGGCCACCTTGTACTGGGCCGTGGCGCACGGCGGCTTCGCCCTCGCCTCCGCGCTGGACGCGCCGCTCTCCGGGCTCAACGGCGGCCGGGGGCCGGTGGGGCTGGGGTGGTTCGCCTTCGGGGCGGCCGTACTGGCGGGCGCGGGGGCCGTGGCCGTGCTGCGGGGAGACGGACGGCCCGCTGTGCGGGTGGTGCTCCGGGTGGCCTGCGGACTGTCCGTGCTCACGGCGTTCGCCCTGCTGATGGACGTGGTGACGCTGCTGTTCGGACAGGGCGTCGACGATCCTCCCGTCACCGTCCTGCGCGTGCTGGGAGCGCTGGGCGCGGTCCTGCTCGCCGCCACCGCCCACGCGCACCGGGCCGTCGCCCATGGTTCCCGCCGCCGGGCCGGAGCATTGACCAGGCCCCGGCCGTCGCCGGCGTCGCGCCGCGTCCACCTGGCGGCGTACGGCGGGACGGCGGCCTTCCTCCCGTACGCGGCGATGAAGCTCACGTGGGTGCTGGGCGGCACGTTCGCCGGGACCAGCGGCGCGGAGATGCACGCCGCCGCCGAGCGCAACGGGGCCTCCGGGCTCTGGCTCACCCTGGAGTCCTGGGGCGTGGACGGCACCGTGCTGCTCGCCGCGATCGGCGTGTTCCTGCTCTTCGGGCTCGTCCGGCCCTGGGGACAGGTCTTCCCCCGCTGGACGCTCGTCCTGAGCGGCCGGAGGGTGCCGCGCTGGCTGCCGCTCACCCCGGCCGTCCTCGGCGCGGCCACCCTGGTGCCCTACGGGATCGCCGGGATCGGCTATCTGACCCTCGCCACCGCCGGCGCGGTGGACATCCGGCGCGGCGACTTCGCCTCTTCGGCCGATGCCCTGCAGGTGGGGTGGATCGGATTCGGCGCCTTCGCCGGCTACGGCGTCGCCCTGCTGATCGCCGCCCGCTCGTACTGGACGCGCACGCGTCCCGTCCCGGCCTCCGGAGCCGACGGGGGGCGGGTGCGCGCTGGCCTGACGCGATGATCGATCCCATAGGCCTTGTCATCTTCGACTGCGACGGTGTCCTGGTGGACAGCGAACCCCTCGCCGTCCGCGTGAACGTCGCCCTCGGGGCGGAGCTCGGCTGGCCGTTGACCCCCGCCGAGGTGATCGAGAGGTTCGTCGGACGGTCCCACACGTCCATCGCCGAGCAGATCGCCCTCCGGCTCGGCGCCGAGGGGGCCGCGGTGTGGACGGAACGCTTCGCGGAGCTCCTCCGGGAGGCCATTGACCGGGACATCACCCCCGTCGAGGGCATCGTGGGAGCACTGGACCAGATCACCCTGCCGACGTGCGTCGCCTCCAGCGGCACCCACGAGAAGATGCGCCACACGCTGGGACGCACCGGCCTCCACGACCGGTTCGCGGGGCGCGTCCACAGCGCGCCCGAGGTCGCCCGGGGCAAGCCCGCGCCCGACCTCTTCCTGCACGCCGCGGCACGGATGGGGGTCGACCCCGGCGCCTGCGTCGTCGTTGAGGACAGCAAGTACGGCGTCCGGGCCGCCCGCGCGGCCGGCATGCGCGCCGTCGGCTACGCCGGCGGTCTCACACCGGCCGCCTGGCTCGAGGGCCCGGACACGGTGGTCATCGAGGACATGCGCAAACTCCCGGCTGTGCTCGCGGAGTTCTGATGTGTCGGGCCGCCTCCTACCGCACGTACCTCCCGAGCGGGGCGGGTGTGAGGCCTGCCTCCCGTGCGGCGTCGAGGGCGCGGGTGAGGTCCGCGGCCAGGGTCGGTGTGAAGTGCAGCAGGACGATGTCCCCCCGCCGGAGCCGGGGCACCGGCGGGGGAGTGTCGGTCCAGGTCGTGAAGTCGTGCGTCCAGGTGACCAGGGCGCGGACGCCGCACCGGCGCGCGGCGGCCCGGGTGGTGTCGTCGTGGTGGCCGAAGGGCGGGCGCAGCAGGCCGGGCGCCCGTCCGAAGACGGGGGCCAACCGGTCGCGGGCCGCGCAGATTTCCTGCCGCTGGGCCGCGGCATCGAGGGTCGGCAGGTCGGGGTGGCCGACGGTGTGGTTCCCGACGGCGGACCGGCGGCCCCCGGTCAGCTCGCGGAAGTATCCGGGGTCCTGGTCGACCGCGCCGGGGAGCGGGAACAGCGTGACCGGTACCCGGCGGTCGCGCAGGATCCCGGCCGCCGCCGGATCGCGGTACCAGCCGTCGTCGACGGTGAGGAAGACGACCCTGTCGTGGGTCGGCACCCGGGAGACGACGGGCGGCAGCGGCCGCCCGGCACCGTGGGCGGCGGCGGAGCCGAACGGCCCCGCGAGCACCACGAGGAGCAGGAGGGGGAGAAGGCGGGCGAGTGCGCGGCGTCCTGACATGACCGCATGGTTGGTTCAGACCAACAAGGTGTCAACCATGCGCCCACCGGCGGCCTCAGAACGCCCAGCTGGGTGTGCCCTCCGCCACCGAGAGCACCACGAACACCACCAGACCGACGACGCCCAACGTCATGCCCAGCCAGGCCCGGAATCGACGGGTGGTGCCCCGGGCCAGGGCGGCGGCGCCCAGCGCGATGGCGCACGGGCCGAAGACGACATTGGCGATGAGCAGTCCGAGCAGGCCCGTCACGAACGACGTGACGGCCATGAAGTCGGCGTTCCGTCGCCGACTGCTCCGGTCGGGGCGGCTTGCGCGGTCCGCACGGCCGGTTCGGGGCTCCGCGGCGGTACGCGTGCGGTCACGGGTGTCGACGGGCGAGAAGAGGTTCATGATGTGGGCCCCCTCACCGGTTCCGCCGGTGCGCCCGGCGTTCCCGTTCCCGTACCGCGAAGACGCCCAGCCAGGCGAGGATCGCCGCTGCGGAGACGAGGGTCACGGGCAGCGGCACATGGGCGGCCGTCCCGGTCAGGACGCCGAGCAGAAAGAGGGCCAGGACAAGGAAGAACATGTCGGTCCTTTCTCTCGTGCTGTCGAAGGATGGGCCCGCGGGGTGACGACGTGGTGCGTGGCGCGTCCGATGCGTCGTCACGAATCGATCTCTGGAGGGGCGGCTGCCCGGAGGTCCGCCCGCTATTCCTGTGACGTGCCCTACGCGGGGCCGCCGGGCGCCGCGCGCGGACGCCGGAGGCCGGTCCCCGCTGCGGGCGGGAACCGGCCTCCGGCGGAAGGACGGGCGGTCAGCGCCTCCCGGTGCGCTGCCGCAGCCGGCCGACGACGGCCAGGGCCAGCGCCAGGCCGCCCGTGAAGTACAACTGCACCCGGGTGCCGGCGTCGAGGGTCATGAGGACCAGCACCCCGGCCACCCCGGCCAGCGTCACCCAGGTCAGGTACGGGAAGCCCCACATCCGGACCACCAGCTTCTCCGGGGCCTCGCGCTCCAGCCGGCGGCGCAGCACGAGCTGGGAGACGGCGATGAAGCCCCACACGACCAGCACGACCCCGCCGACCATGTTGAGCAGCCAGGCGAAGACCGTGGTGGGCCACCAGAAGGAGAGGAGGACGGCGAAGAACCCGAACGCGGACGACGCGAGCACCGCGCGGCGCGGGATCCCGCCGGAGACCTTGCCCAGGAACGCCGGGCCCTGCCCCCGCGAGACCAGCGAGTAGGCCATGCGCGAGGAACCGTAGATGTTGGCGTTCATCGCCGACAGCAGCGCGACGAGGACGACCGCGTTCATGATCTGGCCGCCGCCGGGGACCCCGAGCCGCTCCAGCACGGCCGCGTACGGGCCGTGCTCGGTGACGGCCCCGTCGTTCCAGGGGATCAGCGTGACGATCACCAGCATCGAGCCGACGTAGACGATGCCGATCCGCCACATCGTCGTCCGGACGGCCTTGGCCACCCCGCGCACGGGGTTCTCGGACTCGGCGGCGGCGATGGTGACCGTCTCCAGACCGCCGTAGGCGGCGACCGAGGCGAGGAGCCCGATCATCAGTCCGTCCATGCCGTTGGGCAGGAATCCGCCGTCGTGCAGGAGGTGCGCGGTGCCGGGGGAGTCGCTGCCGGGCAGGACGCCCAGGACGGCGAGTACGCCGAGGCCCAGGAAGAGCGCGATGGCTCCGATCTTCAGGGCGGCGAACCAGAACTCGAACTCGCCGAAGCGCGAGACGGAGCCCAGGTTGGAGCCGCAGAACACGGCCATCAGGGTCAGCACCCACAGCCAGGACGGAGTGCCCGGGAACCAGCCCTGGAGGATGTGGGCCGCGCCGATCGCCTCGATCGCCACGCCCACCACCAGCAGCGTCCAGAACATCCAGCCCGCGGTGAAGCCCGCCCACGGACCGATCGCACGGTCGGCGTGGACGGAGAACGAGCCGGAGGCGGGGTTCGCGGCGGACATCTCGCCGAGCATGCGCATCACAAACATCACGAGCAGGCCGGAAACGGCGTACGCGAGCACGATCGAGGGCCCGGCGGCGGCGATGCCCGCGCCGGAGCCGACGAAGAGGCCCGCGCCGATGACCCCGCCGAGAGCGATCATCGACAGGTGCCGCTGCTTGAGGCCGTTCGACAGCGGGGAGCCCTGCTGCCGCGGGCCGTCGGCCGGCCCGCTGCCGGTGGACCGGCTGCCCGCGGGCGGGCTGTCGGAGGGCGGGGAAGGGGGTGTCAGTGTCCGGCTCATGGTCGCGCCTGTCCAGTATGCGAGATCGGGAGGTCTCGATTATGGGCAAACGGGTGAAGGGGTGAGTCGGGCGTCCGATATGCGGACGATCGCTTCACGCGCTGTGATCGTCACGCGGCGGAGTCGGCGAAGGAGGGAGAGGGGACGGGAGGGAAAAAGTGCGCAAACAGGGCAATCTGCGAAGATCGGCCCATGAGCGCTCGGTTCCGCTCCCTCGCGGCGCACTGGCCGGCGGCCGCCCCGGTCCTGGCCGCCGCCGTCCTGGCGGTGACGTGGGGACGGTCGCTGTCCGCCGGGCTCGTGGCCCTCGTGAGCTGCTGCCTGGCCGCCGCGGTGCTCTCCGCCGTGCACCACGCGGAGGTGGTCGCCCACCGGGTCGGGGAGCCCTTCGGGTCGCTGGTCCTGGCCCTGGCCGTGACGGTCATCGAGGTGGCCCTCATCGTCACGCTGATGGCCGACGGCGGCGACAAGAGCAGTTCCCTGGCCCGCGACACCGTCTTCGCGGCCGTGATGATCACCTGCAACGGCATCGTCGGCCTGTCCCTGCTGGTGGGCGCGCTCCGGCGGCGGGTGGCGGTGTTCAACGCCGAGGGCACCGCCGCGGCGTTCGGGACCGTCGCGACCCTGGCGGGCCTCAGCCTCGCCCTGCCGACGTTCACCACCAGCACCCCCGGGCCGCGGTTCTCCGCGGCCCAGCTGATCTTCGCCGCCCTCGCGGCGCTGATCCTCTACGGCCTGTTCGTGGCGACCCAGACCGTGCGGCACCGCGACTACTTCCTGCCCGTGACCGCCGCGGGCGAGGTCATCGACACCGACGACCACGCCGACCCGCCCTCGGCCCGGACCGCCCTGACCAGCCTCGGCCTGATGGCCGTCGCCCTGGTCTCGGTGGTCGGCCTGGCCAAGGGGGTCTCCCCGGTCATCGAGTCCGCCGTGGCCGCCGCCGGACTGCCGGCCTCGGTCGTCGGGGTCGTCATCGCCCTCCTCGTGCTCCTGCCGGAGACCATCGCGGCCGTCCGCGCCGCCCGCCGCGACCGCGTCCAGACCAGCCTCAACCTCGGCCTGGGCTCGGCCATGGCCAGCATCGGCCTCACTATCCCGGCCGTCGCGGTGGCCTCCGTCTGGCTGGAGGGCCCCCTCGTCCTCGGCCTCGGCGCCACCCACCTGGTCCTGCTCGCCCTCACCGTCGCCGTCGGCACCCTCACGGTGATCCCGGGCCGCGCCACTCCCCTCCAGGGAGGCGTTCACCTGTCCCTGCTGGCGGCGTACGTGGTGCTGGCGGTCAGCCCCTGAGCGTCATGGGCGTTCAGCCGCTGACGTCACTGGCGTTCAGTGCCCGCAGGCGTCGTCCAGGACGGCGGCGATCCGGTCGAGTACGTGGCGGGGCGGGGTGTAGGGCACGCGCAGATGGTGGATGAGGGTGCCGTCGGCCGCGAAGCGCGGGCCCGCCGCGAGGGCGACCCCGTTCCGGCCGGCCCGTTCCACGACGGTGTCGGCGAGGGCGGTCGTCAGCCGCAGCCACAGGGCGAGTCCGCCGGAGGGCAGGGTGAAGTGCCAACGGCCGTCGCCGGCGAGCAGGTTGGCGATGTGGTCGCGCTGCTGCCGCAGCTCGTGCCGGCGCCGTTCGAGCACCGGTTCCAGGTCGGCGAGCACTTCGGCGGCGACGAGCTGCTGCATCGGGGGCGCGGACAGCGGCCCGGCCAGAGGATGCTCCCGCAGCTCCCTGACGAGCGAGGCGGGGGCCCGGATCCAGCCGATGCGCAGGCCGCCCCAGACGGACTTGCTGGTCGAGCCGATCAGCAGCGCGCCGCGCACCCGGGGCTCGGGGTCCGGCCGGTCGCGCAGGTCGAGGTCGCGCATGGTCTCGTCCACGATCAGGGTCACCTGATGCTCGGCGGCGAGCCGGGCCACGGTCCGGCGGATGTGCGGGGGCATCAGCGCGCCCGTCGGGTTGTGGAAGTCGGGCACCAGATACGCGAGGTGGCCGCGCGCGGCGGCGAAGGCGTCCCGGAGCTGGTCCGGGTCCCAGCCGTCGGTGGTGACGCCGCAGCCCACCAGCCGCGTCCCGGGAGCACGCAGCGCCCGGAGCGCGTCGAAGAAGGTGGGGATCTCCACCACCGCCACGCGCGGCCGGAAGTGTGCCGCGAGGAGGGTCAGCGCGGCCCGGGCGCCGCTGGTGACGAGGATCTGCCCGGGCCGTGTCGCGGTGCCCTCGCGGCTGTACCGGGCGGCGATCGCGGCACGCAACTCCGGGATGCCGGGACCCGGTTCGCCGTGCTCGGCCAGCAAGGGGCCCGCCCGCTCGACGGCTCGTCTCATCGCCTCCAGATAGAGCTCCTGCGGCGCGGCCGGAACGGCCCGGCGCAGGTCGACCAGGGGGCCGGCCTCTCCGGTCGCCGACAGGGGGGCGATCCGTTCCGCGGCGGCCTCGGGGAGCCGCACCGTGCTGGCGCTGCCGTGCCGGGTGCGGACCCATCCGGTATCCCGCAGCCGGTCCAGGGCGGCCGTCACCGTGCCGCGGCTCACCCCCAGGGCGGCGGCCAGACGGCGCTCGGCGGGCAGCTCGCTCCCGGCGCGGATACGGCCGTCGACCAGGGCCTCCCGCACCGCACGGGCCAGCGCCGCGCTGAGCGACGCCTCGGCGTTCCGCCACGGCCCGAGGGCCTGCACCAGCTGCTCGTCCCCTATCCGCACTGGTCCAGTTTCCCACGATTGGCCCAGGCGCCGGGCCGGCGGGCTCCGTACGGTCGTGATCACACGACACGAACGGAGACTGGCCATGCACCCGCGGCTCACCACGGACCGTGACGGACTGCCGCACCTGTTGGAGGCCGTCCAGCAGCACGCCACCGGCGTGCTCGCCCAGGTCTCCGAGCGGGAGGTCGTCCCCGCGGTGGCACTGCCGGAACCGGAGCCGCTGCCCGCCCAGGGGGCGGGGCTGCAGACGGCGCTGGACGAATTCGCCGCCCGCTGGGAGCCGGTGCTTTCGGCCAGCGCCGGACCGCGCTACCTCGGATTCGTCACCGGAGGGGCGACGCCGGCCGCACTGGCCGGCGACTGGCTGACCTCGACCTGGGACCAGAACGTCATGTCGTCCCTGGACGGGGCGGGACAGCACCTGGAGCGCGAGACGGTCGGCTGGCTGCGGACCCTGTTCGGCCTGTCCGGACAGCAGCACGGGACCTTCGTCAGCGGCGCCACCATGTCCAACACCGTCGGCCTCGCCATCGCCCGCGAATGGCTCGGAGAGCAGCGGGGCGTCTCGCCGGCCGAGCACGGAGCGGGCGCGCTCGGCACGGTACGGGTGCTCTCGGGGGCCGCGCATTCGAGCATCGCCAAGGGGCTGTCGATGCTCGGCCTGGGACGCCGGGCCCTGGTCCGGGTGCCTACCCTCCCCGGGCGGGAAGCCGTCGACCCGGCCGCGCTGGAACAGGCGCTGGCCGAGGCCGACGGCCCGTGCGTCGTGGTCGTCAACGCGGGCACCGTCAACACCGTCGACTTCGACGACCTGAGCGCCATCGTCGCGCTGCGCGAGCGCTACCCCTTCTGGCTGCACGTGGACGCCGCCTTCGGCGCCTTCGCCGCCCTGTCCCCCGAGCACGCGCACCTGGTCGACGGCCTCGACCAGGCCGACTCGATCTGCGTCGACCTGCACAAATGGCTGAACGTCCCCTACGACAGCGCCGTGCAGTTCACCCGCCGCCCCGACCTGCAGACGCGCGTCTTCCAGAACGCGGCGGCCTACCTCGGCCCGCTCGGCGACACCCCCGACATGGCCCATCTCACCCCGGAGAACTCCCGTCGCCTGCGCGCCCTCGCCGCCTGGTTCACCCTGCGGGCCTACGGGCAGGACGGCCACCGCGAGATCACCGAACGGTGCGTCGCCTGCGCACGCGCCCTCGGCGACGCCGTCGACAGCACCCCCGGCCTGCGGCTCCTGGCACCGGTCCGCCTGAACGTCGTCTGCTTCACCCTCGCCGACAACCCCACCGCCGAACGGATCACCGCACTCGCCGACCAGCTGGCCGCCGAGGCGTTCCTCACCCCCACGGTCCTCGACGGCGTGCCCGCGCTGCGAGCGGCCTTCAGCAACTGGCAGACCACCGAGGACGACACCCGCCGGGTGGCCGCGGCGCTGCGAGCCGCGGTGCACAAGGTGTGAGCCGGCCGCCGGCGGTGGGCCGTCCGGCCGGGGCGAGGGACCTTCGGCCCCTCGGCGGGCGGCCGTCGCCGCCCCAGGCTGGGGCGTGGCAGCCGTTCCGCCCACGTCACCAGGAGGGCCCATGCCCGGCACCATCACCGTCGGAGTCGACGGAACCGACCACAGCCTCGCCGCCGCCGACTGGGCGGCGGCCGAGGCGTCGCGCCGCGGTACGGGCCTCTGCCTGGCGCACGCCGCGGTCCGCCGCCCCCGGCACGTGGTTCCCGCCGGGGAGGCCGCGGCACGGGAACGCCGGACGGCCGACGTCCTGCGCGACGCCGGGGAGAGGGTGGCCAAGGACTTCCCCGAACTGACCGTCACCACCCGGCTGCTGCCCGCCGAGCCGATACCGGCCCTCATCGCCGAGGCGGCCGGGGCCGACCTGCTCGTCCTCGGCTCACGGGGCCACGGCACCGTCGTCGGCCACCTGCTCGGATCCGTCGGCCTGCACGTGCTGCGCCACGCGACCGGCCCGGTCGTCGTAGTCCGCGGCCCGCACGGGGACGGGCGGGCGGCGGGACCCGGGCCCGCGGGCGATGTGGTCGTGGGCGTGCAGGACCTGGAGGAACGCGGCGCCGCGGTCCTGGACTTCGCGTTCGCCGCCGCGGCCCGGCGGGGCGCGCGGCTGCGGGCCGTACGGGCCTGGACGGTTCCCCCGGTCTTCGCCTGGAGCCCCGGCTCCTACCAACTCGCCGACGAGGACGGGGGAATGGGCGGACGCGAGGAGCAGGGCCTCGGCGACGCGCTGCGCCCGTGGCGCGAGCGCCACCCGCGGGTCGAGGTCGTCGAGCACGTCGACATGGGCAGTGCGGCGCAGGTGCTGCTCGCGCACAGCGCCGGGGCGGAACTCGTGGTCGTCGGACGCCGGCTGCCCGGCGGCCACGGAGTCCACCGCCTCGGCCCTGTCGCCCTCGCCGCCCTGCACCACGCGTCCTGCCCGGTGGCGGTGGTGCCGCATCCGTGAGGCCGGTGTGGGCGGGGCCGCCCGCACCCGTCGACGCTCCGGCAGGCCGATTCGACGGGCGGGACGGCCGCTCTGCTGCGGGGCATCGGCCCCACCGGCGTCAGCGCAGCGAGGTCAACCGGTCGATCGCCCCGCGGGCCGCCGCCGACGGCTGTGCCTTGCCGCAGTATTCGGCCTCGACGAGGGCGGCCAGGTCGCCCGCCCAGTCGCCGTTGAGGTTGAACGCGGCGGTGTGCCGTCCGTCGGGCGAGGAGACGGCCAGCGACGTGGAGCCGTGGATGCCGCCGCTGTGCAGCCAGACGGGCGCGCCGCACGAGAGGGTGGCCCGGGAGATGCCCAGTCCGTACCCGGAACCGTCGGCGTCGCCGCCGGTCGGCACGGTGGTCAGCAGTTCCCGCTGCTGCCGTTCGGGCAGGAGCCTGCCGCCCAGCAGGGCGCCGTAGAAGCGGTTGAGGTCCCCCGTGGTGGAGATGATCTCGCCGGCGGCCCAGGCCCAGGACGGATTGAGCTCGGTGGTGTCGTAGATCTTCGCGTCGGGATCGTCGGAGAGCCTGCTGTAGCCCCGGCCGTGCGGGGCGGGCATCCGGGCGGAGGTGCCCGGCAGCGTGGTGGCGCGCAGCCCCAGCGGCTTCAGGACGCGGCGCTCGATCTCGCTCGCGTAGGAGTGGCCGGTCACCTTCTCGATGACCATTCCGGCCAGGACGTAGTTGGTGTTGGAGTAGTTCCAGCCCTCGCCCGGACGGAAGTCGGGCCGGTGGGCCAGGGCGGTGCGCAGGAGCTCGGCCGGTTTCCGGGTCTCGAAGCGGTGCTTGAAGAAGTCCGTGGTGAGGGTCTTCTGGAAGGCGGGATCGTCGGTGTAGTTGAAGATGCCGCTGGTGTGGTTGAGCACCTGCCGGAGGGTGACGCGGCTGCCGTCGTTCCCGTTGCCCCGGACGGTGCCCGGCAGTCTGCGCTCCAGCGTGTCGTCGAGGCTGAGCTTGCCCTCCGCCTCCAGCTGGAGCAGCACGACCGAGCTGAACACCTTGCTGATGCTGCCGACCCGGAAGCGGTCCCCGGGCAGCCGCTTCCGGTGCGTGTCGCGGTCGGCGACCCCCGCGGAGCCGTACCACTTCCCGTCCCGGTCCCGCGCCTCCCCGAGCACGCCGGGAACTCCGGCCTCCACCTGGGCCTCCAGCGCGGCCTGCGTCGCCCCGTGCGGCCCGCGCCCGCCGCCCGGCGAAGCGGCGGCGGCCGACGTGACGGCGGTCGCGGCCAGGGTGGCGGCGGCTGCCAGGGCGGCCAGGGTCCTGTGCACTGTCCTTGCGGTCATCTGTCTCTCCGTTCAGGAGCGATGTTCCGGTGCGTACAGATGACAGGACTTCGTCGACAGGCCCTCCCGTTGAGCGGAATCCGGAACGGAGTGGTGGGGAGGGGGAAAACCGGCCATGGAGGTCATGGGGGCCGTGGAGTGCGGGGTGGTGCGGGCGGGGCGCGAGGAGCGCGGCCGGCGACCTGCCGTCCGCGTCCGCCGTGCCGTGCGCCGGGCATGCAAAAGCGGTGGATCAGGGCGCCTTCGGCAGCGTTTTCAGGCCGAAAACCGCCCCGATCCACCGGAGCCCCCGCCCAGAGCGCGGCAGGGTACCCGTCCGTCCTTCAACGGCGGTAGTACAGGTGCCACTGGTAGTCGTGGCGGCCGTGGTGCCTTTCCTCGTACTTGCAGCGGTAGTCGCGCCACTTGCCCTGGCGCTTGCCCTTCTTGCCGGCGTCGCGGCACGAGTGCTCACTGCGGTACCAGCCGTCCGCCCTCCACGAGGCCTGCGCCTCCTCGATCACCGCGCTGCTCGTCGCGCTCGCGGACTTCACCGACGGGGCCGCGACAGCCGTCCCCGCCGTGCCGACGAACAGCAGTCCCGCGGTGACCACCGCCGCCGCCGGGGCGAGGCGGAAGTTCCTCAGTTTCACGGGTCGCTCTCTCTCGTTCTCGATCCGGGCCTTTGCGCTGATAGTGGGCGCGGAACGGCGTCACAGGAAGCCGCTGCCCCGGGCGCGTTGGGGTGCGGTCCTCCGTACGTCCCGCGCGGGCGGGTTCGCGTGTCACGCGGCGTGAGGAGCCGTGGTCACGACGTGGAACCCTCCGCTTCCGAGACCGGTACCGCCGCGTTGTCAGGCCGTCATGGCTGCGGTCGACGCGCAGATGTCGCGCTGATTCCGGGCCGTTCCGGGCCGTCCTGTCCGTCAGCCCAGCCCGTCCGCGCCCACGCGGGCGGAGGACTCGTCCCGCGCCCCTTCCGAGACCGGCCGGACCGCCCCGTCCAGATCGCGCACCGGGGACGCCTCCTTGTACCAGGACTCGATGACGGCGTTGCCCCAGAAGTCGCGGCGGCGGTCGTCGTGGACGTTCCAGCGGTGGGTCTCGTGGTCCGGGTCGCCGGTGTAGTAGTCGGAGGTGTAGATCTCGGCGCGGTGGCCGTCGGGGTCGCGGAGGTAGAGGTAGAAGGCGTTGGACACGCCGTGGCGCCCCGGGCCGCGTTCGATGCGGTGTTCCTGGCGGAGGGCGCCGAGGATGTCGGCGGCGCGCAGGATCCGGTGGGATTCGTGGGTCGCGAGGCCCAGGTGGTGGAGGCGGGGTCCGGCTCCCGAGGTGAAGGCGACGTCATGGACGGTCGGTTTCCGGTACATCCACGCCGCGTACAGCTCGTCGTCGTCGCCCTCGATGGTTTCCGAGCAGCGGAAGCCGAGGGACGCGTAGTGCGCGTACGCCGCGGGAACGTCGGGGGTGCAGATGTTGAAGTGGTCCAGCCGGGCTACCTCGGCCCCGCGCCTCAAGTCGTAGCGCTGGATGAGGCGTTCGGCGCGCTCGATGTCGTGGAAGAACTCGACGGGGAAGCCGAGCGGGTCGATGACACGGACGGCCTCGCCGACGCCGGGCGTGCCGCCACCCGCCGGCACGCGCGAGGTCGGGCAGCCGAGCGCGGCGAAGAACCGTTCCGCCCTGTGCACGTCCTCCGGGGTACGCACGCGGTAGGCGAGGTGGTCCAGGGCGGCGACGTCGCCCAGCCGGAGGACCACGGAGTGGTGGGTCAGTTCGTCCGTGCCGCGCAGGCAGAGCGTGTCGCCGTCCTCGTACTGCACATGGAGACCGAGCAGGTCGGCCCAGAACCAGCGGGCCCCGGCCAGGTCGGTGACCGTGAGCTGGGCATAGGCGGCGCGGACGATGTCGGGAGCCTGGGGGTGACGGATGGTCATGCTGTTCCTCCGAACCGCGGTGGACGCGCGTCGTCGATCGCGACGTGAACGGCCTTGGTCTCGGTGTGGAAGTCGATGCCGCGGGCGCCGCCCTCGCGGCCGACGCCGGACGCCTTGATGCCGCCGAAGGGGGAGCGCAGGTCGCGCACGTTGTGGGAGTTGATCCAGACCATGCCGGCGTCGATGGCGTGGGCGAGGCGGTGGCCGCGCCGGAGGCCCGAGGTCCAGACATAGGCGGCCAGGCCGTAGCGGGTGGCGTTGGCCAGGTCGACGGCCTCGTCCTCGTCGTCGAAGGCGGTCACCGTGAGGACGGGCCCGAAGATCTCCTCCTGGAAGACGCGCGCCTCGCGCGGTACGTCGGCGAAGACGGTCGGCCGGAGGTAGTTGCCCTCGGGGAGGTGGACCGGCCGCTCGCCGCCGACCAGGAGGCGCGCCTCCTCGCGGCCGCTCCGGACGTACTCCAGGACGCGGCGGTAGTGGTCGGCGTGGACGAGCGGCCCGACCTCGGTGGCCGCGTCGGAGGGCGGACCGACGCGTACGCGTGCCGCGCGGTCGGCGAGGCGGCGGACGAACTCGTCGTACAGCGGGCGCTCGACGAGCAGCCGTGAACCCGCCGTGCAGCGCTCGCCGTTGAGGGAGAAGACGCCGAAGACGACGGCGTCCAGGGCCGCTTCCGTGTCGGCGTCGGCGAAGACGACGACGGGGGACTTGCCGCCCAGTTCCATGGAGGTGGCCTTGAAGTGGTCAGCGCAGGACCGCAGGACGCGGCGGCCGGTGGCCGTCGAGCCGGTGAAGGAGATCAGCGGGACCCCGGGGTGGTCCACGAGCGCCTGGCCGGCCTCCGGGCCGGTGCCGTGCACGATGTTCACGACGCCCGCCGGTACGCCCGCCGCGGTGAGGATCTCCGGCCACAGCGAGGCCGACAGCGGCGTCCACTCGGCGGGTTTGAGGACGACGGCGCACCCTGCCGCGAGGGCCGGCGCGAGCTTCCAGCTCTGCAGCATGAAGGGCGTGTTCCACGGTGTGATCAGGCCCGCGACCCCGGCGGGACGGCGGACCACGTAGCTCAGCTGTTCAGCACCTGCCCCGCCCTGCCGGAAGGCGTCCTCGCCGAGCGCGGTGATCACGCCGGCGAAGTGGCGGAAGTTCTCGGCGGCGCGGTGAGCCTGGCGCCGGGCCTGGCCGATCGGGAGGCCGGAGTCGTACGACTCGACGACGGCGAGCCGGTCGTGACGCTCCTCGACGGCGTCGGCGACGCGGTGCAGGGCGCGGGCACGCTCCTGGGGCGAGGTCGCCGCCCAGGCGGGGAAGGCGGCGCGGGCGGCGTCCACGGCCCGGGCGACATCGGCGGACCCGCCCCTGACCACCTGGGTGTACACCCTGTTCGAGGCCGGGTCCGTCACGTCGAGGGCGCGGCCGTCGACGGCCGCGGCCGGTTCCCCTCCGATCCAGTGCGTGATGACGGAAGGCGCCGGGGGAGCGGTGGGCCCGCTCATTCCGGCCCCCGCCCGGGCCGGGCCTCCGCGGCCGCGTAGCCGTCGAGGAAGGAACGCACGCGGGCCTTGTACGGCTCCCGGTCGTATGAGGCGACGTACGCGGCGGCCATGCGGACCGGATCGCCGAAGAAGTAGTACTCGTACAGGGCCTGCCGGCCGGAGAAGGCCGAGACGCAGGTGTCCCACACCAGCCGGAACAGCTTCACGCGCTCGGCCCCCGTCAGCGTCGCCGCTTGCAGATAGGCGTCGATGTCCGCGGCGGCCGGCCCCGTGACGTCCAGGGCGGTGGGGGTGGCCATCAGCCCGGAGGCACCGAGCTTCCGCAGGATCTGCGGAAACCGCTGGTAGAGCTTGGGGTAGAGGTTGCGGGCGGCGTTCAGCGGGGCCCAAGCGGGGGTGAGCACCCCGAACTCGTTGACGGCGGCGTCGGCCTCGGCCGCGCGCAGGAACGCCCGCAGCGTCTCCAGAGCGATGATCACCTCGGCCACGTCCTCCTGGACGTGCTGGTACCCGTCGATGCCGATCGCCTCGGTCAGCAGCGAGACCAGGCCCAGGATGTACTCGGTCTTCGCCACCGTGCGGACGACGACCTGGTGCGACATGTGCGCCACGGCCGACGTCCGGGTGAACAGCTCGTTGCACCGCTCGACGTCCCCCAGCAGGAAGCACCGCTCGTACGGCACGTGCACGTCGTCGAAGACGACGACGCAGTCCGGCTCGTCGAAGCGCGAGGCCAGGGGGTGGTCATGCCGCGGCAGCCCCGGGTCGAGCGGTTCGCGGGCGACGCACCGCAGCCCCTCGGCGTCCATCGGAACGGCGAAGGCGTAGGAGTACGGCCTGTCCTCCGGCGTGCCGCGCAGCACGGTCGAGGGGAGGACGAGGAGGTCGTCCGCGAAGGGCGCGATGGTGGCCAGCATCCGGGCACCCCGGACCACCACGCCGTTGTCGTCCTCCCGCACGATGCGCGCCGCGACACCCCCGCCGGCCTGCCGAGGACCTGGCAAGGCCCGGTTGACCTGCGGCGGGATGAGCGTGTGGCTCAGCAGCAGATCCTGCTCGCGGGCCCGTACGTAATAGCGGCGGACGTTCTCGCCGAAGGCCGGGTCCGCCCCGGCGAACCAGTCCGCGGCGGTGGCCATGGCCATCAGCGCACTGTTGAGGTAGTCGCCGGTGCGCCCGAGCATGCCGTTGCTGTGCTCGGCCCGGACGGTGAACGCCTCGCGGCGCTTGCGGAGTTCGCCCGGGGTGGTGGGGACGAGGAAGGAGGTCGCGACGGGTTCGCCGGAGGTGGGGGAGGTGTAGGTGAGGACGTCCCTGTGCGCGTCGGAGTGCTGTAGGTCGTACAACTCGGCGTAGCTGCGGACGACGTTGCGGAACGCGGGGTGGTCGTGGACCCCTCCGGTCAGGGTCTCGCCCTGGACGTGCACGGTGGGGCGCGAGCGGGTGAGCCGGTCGAGAAAGTCCTTGCCGGTGCGTGCTGCCACACGGGCTCCTCGAAGTTGTCCGATGACGACCGGGCTCCCCTGCGCGTCGGTACTCGGCCCGCTCGCGGTGCCCGACCGACTCTGCCGTACTCCGGCCGCCCCGGACATCCGGAAAACCGGCCCAATGCCGACCTGCCGGTAGCCTGATCGGCATGACATCTGAGGCCGGGGCGGCACAGGGCGAAGCATTGAACGGCGGCATGGTGAACGCGGGCGCGGTCTTCCGTCGAGGTTCCCTCGTGGAACGCCCGGCGCCGCCTGCCGCGCGCGCCCTGCACGGCCACCTCCGCGCGCTCGAGGAGCACGGCTTCGACGCGGCTCCGACCCCGGTCCGGCTCACCGCGGACGGCCGCGAGCAGCTGACCTACATCCCCGGCGACGTCGCTCTGCCGCCGTTTCCCCGCTGGGTGATGACGGAGGACGCTCTGCGTTCGGTGGGAAGCCTGCTACGGCGCCTGCACGACGCCAACTCGGCCATCACCGTGGACCCCCGCGCCGCGTGGTCCCAGGCTCTGGCCGACCCGGAGGGAGGAACGATGCTGTGCCACAACGACGTGTGCCCGGACAATGTCGTCTTCCGCGACGGTCGTGCCGCGGCCCTGATCGATTTCGACCTGGCGGCGCCCGGGCGACCACTGTGGGATCTCGCCATGACCGCCCGCTACTGGGCCCCTATGCTCGATCCCGAGTCCGCGGCAGCCCTCTACCCGGCCGGGCTGGATGTCCCGAGGCGACTGCGACTCCTCGCCGACAGCTACGGCCTCTCCCCGCAGCAGCGCGCTGAACTGCCCGGGGTCATTGAACAGGCCACCGCGTCCTGCCGGGCCTTCGTCGCCGACCGCGTGGCCGACGGTGACCCTGTCTACACACAGGCGCTGTCCGAGCACGGTGGTTGGCAACGGTGGGACCGCATTCAGGAGTGGCTCGTGGCCCACCGCGAGGTGTTCATGACCACCTTGCTGGACTGACCGGCCCGGAGGCCGAAGGACAGGCTCAGAGGCACCGCCTACGGTGGATCGCATGGGAACAGAGATCGCATATGTACGGGGCGACGCGACAACACCGCTGGGCAAAGGACCCAAAGTGATCGCGCACGTCTGCAACGACCTGGGCGGCTGGGGCAAGGGCTTCGTCCTGGCCCTGTCGCGGCGCTGGCCGGAACCGGAACAGGCGTACCGGCGCTGGCACCGCGAACGCGCGGGGAACGACTTCGGCCTCGGCGCCGCACAACTGGTCCGGGTGGAGCCGCATATATGGATCGCCAACATGGTGGGCCAGCACGGGATACGCACCGGCAGCAAGGGCGTTCCCGTGCGCTACGAGGCGATCGACGCCGCCCTGGAGAAGGTCGCCGAGCAGGCGGCCCGGATCGGCGCCTCGGTCCATATGCCCCGCATCGGCTGCGGCCTGGCCGGCGGACACTGGGAGCGCGTGGAGCCCCTGATCCGGACGCGGCTGGCGGACCGCGGTATCGCGGTGACGGTGTACGACCACGGCTGAGCCCGCTGAGAGGCATGATCTCAGCCTGTCGCGACCGCGTCGCCTTCCTCGAACGACTTCGCCCGCCCCACGCCCATGCCCGAGCGTGGGACGCGCGCGTCGTCGAACCCGGCCGGAGCCCAGGCAGGAGCCCAGGCCGCGGGATCGGGGGCCGGCTCAGACCTTGACCCCGAAGTCCTGGGCTATGCCCGCCAGTCCGGAGGCGTAGCCCTGGCCGATGGCCCGGAACTTCCACTCCTCGCCGTGCCGGTAGAGCTCGCCGAAGACCATGGCGGTCTCCGTGGAGGCGTCCTCGGTCAGGTCGTACCGGGCGAGCTCACGGCCGTCGGCGCGGTTGACGACGCGGATGAACGCGTTGCGGACCTGGCCGAAGCTCTGGCCGCGCTGGGCGGCGTCGTAGATGGAGACCGGGAAGACGACCTTGTCGACGTCGGCCGGCACCGCGGCCAGGTCGACCTGGATCTGCTCGTCGTCCCCGTCGCCGCCCCCGGTGAGGTTGTCGCCGGAGTGCACCACCGAACCCTCGGGGCTGCGGAGGTTGTTGAAGAAGACGAAGTGCTGGTCGGACGGCACCTTGCCGAGGACGTCGCACAGCAGGGCGGAGGCGTCCAGGTCGTAGTCGGCACCGGTCGTGGTACGGACGTCCCAGCCGAGGCCGACGGTGACGGCGGTGAGGCCGGGCGCCTCCTTGCTCAGCGAGACGTTGCCGCCCTTGGCCAGGGTCACTGCCATGAACTTCCTCCAGATGATCGGGTCTACGGGGCTGTCGTCGCGGACAACGCCGGACGGGACTCTATGGTTCCCGAGTTGCGCAAGCAAGAAAGTGTTGCCCGGGGTGATCCTATGCGCACGGCCGGGCCTCGGGTGTCGGCGGTGCCCGTACGTCTCGTCGGCGCGCGCCTTCAGGGGGCGTCAGTCCGGGCGTCCCCTCGCCTCGATGCGGTGACGGAGGAACGGCAGCACTCCGCGTTCCAGCAGGGCCTGCTGCCAGGCCGCCCGGGCCTGCGCGAGCGCTTCACCGCCGGCCGCGGGTCGCCTGGAGCGTTTCCGGACCGCGGTGAACAGCACGGCGGCGACCCCGGCCACGACCGCCGCGGCGGCGACCGCCGCCGCCGTCCAGCCGGCGGTCCGCAGCCCGTGCGCGAGCCGGGCCTGCACGCCGAGCAGCATGAACCCGTAGCCGAGGCAGAGGAAGGCGAGTGCCGCCGCGGCCGCGAGGGCCGGGATCATCACGGCCAGCGCCCCCAGCCCGTTCCCCAGGCGCGACGGCGCGCGGTGGCGGCCCGAGCGGAGGTCGAGATAGGCGCGGTACTCGGGGGCCGCTGCGGCGGCGATGGCGGCGCGTGCGTCGAGGGCCTGGGCGCGCAGCGCCTCGGGGGAGGGGGCGCCGGCGGTCCGCAGTGCCTCGGTGATCCGAGGCGAACTCAGGCCCTGGTCCAGGATGTGCTCGAAGTCGGCTCGGTCTTCGATCCGTGTGGGGTCGACGCTCGGCATGGACGGTCCTCGGTCGTCGCGACGGGCGGTTGCTGCGCGGCTCCGGATCGGCCTCCGGTGCGGAGCCGCCGAGGCTCCGAGAGCGTCAGGGGCCGAACGGAGCGGCGGGGGCGGCGGGCACGGGGTCTTCCCTCCGGAATAGGGCTGGTTGGGCAGTCCGCCCGAAAAATCCATACCCACGCACACACCTCCTGAAGTGCGGCGGACGCACCACCCTGGGGGGCGCGCGAAGCTCACCCCGATCAATAGTTGCTATATTGCGCAACCATGAAATTGTGGAGGAAGGGGTACGCATGACGCGCTCAGGGGAGGCCGGGCGTCATGGCCGCCGGCGGACCGGCCGGACGAGGCGCCGCCGCCGCGGCCGCATACGCGTCCTGGGCGCGTCGGCCGCCGCCTTCGCCCTGCTGCTCGTCGCGGGAGCCGCGTGGCTCTACTGCCGGCTCGACGGCAACATCGAGAGCTTCGACGCCGGAGGGCTGTCCAAGAACCGCCCCGAGGCAGGGCACGGCGGCCGGAACGTCCTGGTCATCGGCTCGGACTCGCGCTCCGGGGCCAACAGCGGGCTCGGCGGCGGCGAAGGGGACGTCGGGCGTTCCGACACCGCGTTCCTCCTGCACGTCTACGCGGACCGCAGGCACGCGGTGGCGGTGTCGATCCCGCGGGACACCCTGGTCGACATCCCGCCCTGCCGCCTGCCGGACGGCAGTTGGACGAAGCCGAGGTCCGGGGCCATGTTCAACTCGGCGTTCTCCGTGGGGGACACGGCCAAGGGCAACCCCGCCTGCACCCAGAACACGGTCGAGAAACTCACCGGCCTGCGCGTCGACCACACCGTCGTCGTCGACTTCGCGGGCTTCGCGAAGATGACCTCGGCCGTCGGCGGGGTCCGGGTGTGCCTGCCCAACGATGTCTACGCGGGCGACCTCAACCCCCACCTCGGGTCGCGCGGCGAGCGCATCTTCGCCAAGGGGCCGCAGACCGTGTCCGGGCAGAAGGCCCTGGACTACGTGCGTCTGCGGCACGGCATGGGCGACGGCTCCGACATCGGCCGCATCCGCCGCCAACAGGCCTTCGTCGGCGCCCTCATCAAGAAGGTCAAGGGCGAGGGCTTCGACCCCACCACACTGCTGCCGCTCGCGGACGCCGCCACCCGCTCCCTGACCGTCGACCCCGGTCTCGACTCGGCCCGGAAACTGCTCTCCTTCGCCATGTCCCTCAAGGACGTCGACCTGCACGACACCAAGTTCGCCACCCTCCCCTGGCGTTACCAGGGCAACCGGGTGGCGATCGTCCGGCCCGACGCCGACGCCCTGTGGGACGCGCTGCGGCACGACCGCACCCTCGACGGCAAGAACGCCGGCGGCGAACGGCCCGCCCCCTCCCCGTCGCGCACCGCCGGTACCGGTGCCGCCGCCGGGGTCCGCGTCAGCGTTCACAACGGCACCTCGGTCCCCGGCCTGGCGGCCAGGGCCGCCGGAGCGCTGCGGGCCGAGGGCTTCACGGTCACCGGCACCGGAGACGCCCCGGCACGGGAGGGGGCGTCCGTCGTCACTTACGGGCCGGGCCAGCGGGACCGGGCACGGACCGTCGCCGACCGCTTCCCGGGCGCGGAACTGCGGCCCGCCTCCACCCCGGGGATCGACGTCACGCTGGGCACGTCCTACGCCGCCGCGCCGCCCACCTCGTCGTCCTCCTCACCGGCACCTTCAACGTCACCCACCGAAGTGCCCTCCCGGGTGGCCGACGAGGCCCGCTCGGCCGACGACGACATCTGTTCCCGCATCTCCTACGGCTGACGGGAAGTCCGGCGCACAGGAGGCGGACGGAAACCGCTTCCCCTCCGCCTGCGGGCCGGGCACACTGGGAGCGGCACCGGACCGCCCGTGTCCCGAACCGCCCCTGAGGCGGCCACGATCGCGGCGGCCACGCACGACGCCGGTAGCCGGGGGATGGTGCCGGACGTCGGTGACCTCGGCGTACGCGAAGGAGTACGGCGCGCGGTCCGGCATCGGTGACGCGCGCCGGCCCTGCCGTGTACGACTTCGTGACGCACGATCTGTTCGGCAACCTGCTGTCCGGGCTGCTCCTCGCGGCCGGCGGCCTGACCGTCAGGAAGGCACGGGACGCCGTGGCGACCCGTCGCCGACGGCGCAGGCCGTGACCGGTCCTCGCGGCCGCGGAGGACCACCCCGCCGGGGACGGCGGACAGCGGACGCCTCCGGACACCCCTTAGAGTGCCGCGGTGTGACCAGTGGGACGACCTCCGCGCACCGGAACGCCCTCGCCGTATGTTCCCCGTCACGGCCGACGAGACGTCCGCCCCGGCCCGCCGGTGTGGACTGGACGTCGTCCATCTCACGCAGTCCGGCGATCCGTTGGGACGGGCGGAGGTGACGTGGAGCCACCTGGGCTTCGAACGGCCGTGACGGGGCGACCGGCAGAGGACACCGGCAAAGCGGCGGTGACAGTCCGTCGCACGACGAGAGGAGAAGCGATCCCGTGCTGACCGGTGCGGAGGAATCGATACGTTCCGTCAATGCCCTGACGTCCGCCTGGGCGCGCGTCGCCGTCGGCCCGGGCGCGGGCAGGGGGACCGCGTTCTCGGCGGCCACCGTCCAGCCGCTGCTCGCGCTGCTGGCGGCGGGCGCCGACGGTGCGGCCCGTGACGAACTCCGCGGCGCCCTGGGCCTTCCGGGAAGCGCCGACGCGGGAGAAGAGGGACGCCGGATCGTCGAGGCGCTGCGTGCGGCGGACGGTGTCGACGCGGCCGTCGGGCTGTGGACGCGGCAGGACCTGCCCCTCCACCGGGGGTGGGAGGCGGGGCTGCCGGACGGGGTGCGGGGCGCGCTCACCGGGGACCCCGAGCGGGACCGCCGGGAGCTGGACGCGTGGGCCTCGCGGCACACGCGGGGCGCCGTCCCCACCATGCCCGCACCGGCCGGCCCGGATCTCATGATGGTCCTGGCCGGTGCCCTGCTGGTGCGCACCGAGTGGACCATGCCGTTCTCGGAGAGCCGGCTCATCCCCGAGACCGGCCCCTGGGAGGGGGAACGGCTGGTCGGGCTGTACCGCGCCGGCCATGACCTCGACACGCTGCGCGTCGCGCCGGACACCCCCGCCGGGCCGCTGACCCTCGCGGAGGTCGCGGGGAACAACGGGCTGGACGTGCACCTGCTGCTGGGCGACGAAGGGGTCGCGGCCGCGGATGTCCTCGCCGCGGGACCGGCGGTGCTCGCCGGGGACTACGCGACCGTCCCCGGATCCGCCCTGCCGTACGGCACACCGGGCCCGGGGGTCACCGTCGCCGACGCCGTCGGCTGGGACACCCTGCCGAAGCTGCGGCTCTCCACGGCTCGGTTCACCGTCCGCGCCGAGCACGACCTGCTCGCCCACCCGGAACCGTTCGGCCTGCGCACGGCCACCGACCGCTCCTCCGGGCACTTCCCGGGCATCAGCCCCTTCCCGCTGGCCGTCTCCTCCGCGTGTCAGGGCATGACGGCGGCGTTCAGCGCCCGCGGGTTCGAGGCGGCGGCCGTCACCGCGTTCGGCATGGCCGCCGCGGGCGTACCTGCGCAACGGTCACGGCACGTGTCGGCCCGCTTCGACCGGCCCTTCGGATTCCTGGCCGTGCACCGCGCCTCCGGCCTGGTCCTGGCCGCCGGCTGGGTCACCGAGCCGGACGAGGCGCCGGACCGCCCCTGGTGAACCGGCCCCCCGGGCGGTCACGGCGTTCCGCCGGAGCCGCTTGGGGGCGCCCCGTCGAGGTCCAGGCGCCAGATGTTGCTGCGCATGAACGAGCCCTTCGGGTACTCGACGTCGTACTCCCCGAGCAGGGAGAAGCCGTTGCTCCGGCAGACCGCGTTGGAAGGGACGTTGTCCACGGACGGGAACGCGTCCAGGAACCGGTGTCCACGGGCGGCCCGGGCCTCGGCGACCACCGCCGCGACGGCCGCCGAGGCGAGGCCCCGGCCCTGGTACGCGGGGAGGATGCCCCAGCCGGTCTCGTACGCCGTCTCCTCGCCCCGCGAACTCTCCCAGTAGCCCGTGGTGCCGACGGCAGTGCCGTCCGTCTCCAGCACGACGCGGTACATCCGCCCCGCGCTCTCGCCGGGCATGGACGCGTACCGCCGGTGACGTGCGACGAGCTGCTCCTCGCTCTCCGGACCGCCCAAGTGCGCCGTCATCTCCGGGGCGTTGCACAGACGCAGCAGCTCCAGCCCGGACGGGGCGTCCGTCCAGGGCTCCAGCCGTATCGACGGGCGACGGGCCCGTCCCGGCGCGCCGTTCAGATCGTGCGTACCGCTCTCTTCACCCGACGGGCTCGTTCCGTGCATGACTGCCCCTTGGACGCGCTGGATGGCCGTGGTGGCAGGCGGAGCCACCGCCGGTGATCATCACATCGGAAGGGGCCGGCCGTCCTCTCCTTTAAACCCCGCCTTCCCTACCTCCCCGGCACGACCGATGCCTCCCCGGCCCGAGATGCATCCGGGAGGGGGCGCGTGCAGGCTGGAAAGGACGGTCTCGGCATCCCCGACGAAAGTGGTGAACAAACATGATCGTCCAGAAGCTGCACGAAGCCGGCCTGAAGAGCGAACACGCCTACTGCATGGCCTTCGGCTCCATCGCCCTGACAGTGGTGGCCTGGGCGGGATCCCTGAAGGCGGAGACCGCGGGCACCGCCCGGGCCGACCGCTGGGGGATCTTCGTCGGGGAATGGGCACCGACCTTCTTCGGCCTGGGCATCGCCCTGTCCCGCTACGAGGACCGGGACTGAGGCACCCGGAACCGGGGCAGTTCAAGGCCACCGGGAGCCGCCCGCCCCAGCGCGGGCGGCCACCCGCCGGCCGAAGGAGGCGATCACCCGTGGACCGAGTGTCCGACGACCCCGTACGCCAGGGCTCCGCCGCGACCCCGGCATCCCCCGCACCGAAGACGCCCACCGACCCGGTCCTGACCGCACGGCACGCCCTGACCACCGACGGAGTGTGCCTGCTCCCCGCCCCCGAGGTCAGGGCGTACCTCGAAGCCCGGGAAACCGACGACGGCCGGTGGACGGCGTTCGCCTCCCACTGGGACCACCTGGCCCCCGACCCCTACGCGGCCGCCCGCGGCACCCGACGGCTGCGCCGCTACGGCCAGTTCGCCCTCGCCCCCGCGACCGGCGGACTACGACCGCTGGACCACATCCCGTTCGTCCAGCCGGACGACACCAACCCGCTCTACGTCGACGTGGACCGCCACTTCGAGCCGCTGACCGCGGAGTTCGCCGCCGACCCCGTCCTGCTGGGCATCCTGCGCCTGCTGGGCCGGGTCGCCACGGCCCTGGACACCGCCACCGAGTGGAACGCCAAGGTCCACCCGTTCCGCGTCCTCGCCACGGCGGACGGGGAAGGACAGCCCACCCCCGAGGGCCGGCACCGCGACGGCGTCACGCTCGTGTCCTCCCTCGCCGTCGCCCGGCACAACGCCACCGGCGGCGAGAGCTCGGTCCACACCCCCGACGGCAGCCCGCTGCTCTCCGTCACCCTCACCGCCCCCGGCAGCCTCCTCCTCGGCGACGACCGCACCACCCTCCACGAGGTCTCGCCCGTACGCCCCGTCGACCCGGCACGGCCCGCCGTCCGGGACGTCCTGGTGACCACGCTCACGGCGGTCTGAGCCTGCGGGCACTGCGTCCGGTCAGGGACGGTCGTCGCTGATCCCGCAGATCCAGGCCAGGGCGTCGTGCACGCCCTGGGTGTGGCGGGCGGCGTCGGGAGGCAGCGCCGGATCGTCGAGCTGGACGACAGCGGCGTCGACTTCGGCCATGAGGGTCTCCATGTCCACGGCACCGTGGACGGTGGCGCCGGTGACCGGGGCGCCGCCGGGGGCGCCGAGCGCCCAGCGGTACCCGGCGGCGGCGCCGCGGGCGTACGGACCGTCACGGACGGGCTCGTCACCGGCCCGTAGCCGTCGGTAGGCACGGATCACCTGGCGGCGCGTGCGGGCCCCGGTCAACAGTTCTTCCACGGCGGCGAGTTCCCCGGTCATACCGGTACGTGTATCCGCGCGGCGGGAACTGATGCCCGGAGCGGATGCTGTCCGGAGGGCGGGGGAGAGGGAAGGGACGGAGACGGGAAAACGGAATGGGAGGTGGGATCCGGGGCAGGCGCGTGCTGGTCGGTACGCCTGTCCACACCCCTTCCGGGAGGAATCCATGCTGCTCGCCCACCCCGCTGTGCTCCGCGACCTCGTCGAGCGCTACACGGCACTTGAGCGTGCCGCGGCCGCACGGCCGGCGGACCCGGCGACCGGGCAGGGACTCGCGGATGTCACGTACACCCTGTGCGTCACGACGGGGACGCGCGACGTCGCCGCCGCGCTGCGCGCCGCCCGTCGCCGGCTGCGCGACACCCCGGACGCGGCCCCGGGCCCGGACGCCGTCGACGCGGTCCTGCCGCGCCCGGTGCGCCCGTCGACGGGCCGTCCGACGCGCCGGACGGCGGACCGGACGAACAGGCCCGCGGGTCAGCCCGCGGGCCAGGCGGCCGTTTAGCCGGCCGTTCAGTCGGCCCGGACCACGAGGGCGTAGTCGCCCAGCCCGAGCAACCGGTGACCCGGCACGGGTCCCAGCGTGGTGTGCACGGTCCCGATCCGCCCGGTCGTGGGATCGAAGGCGACGTCCTTCACGGTGCCGTACTCGTCACCCCCGTCGGTGAGGACCCGGCTGCCCAGGATCTCGTGGTGGTCCGGCTCCTCCGCGACGACCGGCTCGGCGGCCGAGCGGACGATGACCGCGTCCGGACCCGCCGCCCGCACCAGGCTCCACGGCAGCCAGTGCCGGCCCTTGCCCCGGGCCGGCCCTCCGGTCAGCCGCAGGTGGCCGACCAGGCCCAGCAGCGGCTCGACGGCCAGCGCCTCCACGGTGCCCAGCTCGACGGCCTCGTCCGCCGTCACGACGGGCAGGCCCTTGGTCCCGGAGAACAGCATCATCACAGGTGCTCCTTGTTTCCTGCCGTGGGCCCGGCGGGGTCCGCGGACCGCGCCCGCTGCCCGGAGGCCGCCCTGCCGCTGAAGATCTCGACCTGGGTGGTGAAGCTGGGCAGGTCGTCCGCCACGAAGTGGCACGCGTCGGCCGGGACGACGAGCGCCCGGCCCGATACGGCCAGGGCCTCGCCCCGGGGCACGAAGACGGTGCGCCGCCGGTGGTCCCGGTGGCCGAGGGCCTCGGTCGCGGAGATCCGGAAGCCGACCACCCGGCCGTCCGGAGCGACGACCACGTCCAGCACGCTGCCCGCCTCGACGCCCTCGTCCGTCAGCACCTTCGCCCCCGGCACCGCACCGTGCGCGGCCTCGCCCGAGGCCACGACGGCGGCGGGCTCGGCCAGCGACTCCCTCCCGGGGATCATCACGGCGTGCCGGCCCAGCGCGTGCACCGAGGACCACGGCAGGCTCTGCTTGAGCGGGCCGGCCAGCAGCCCGCGTCCGTTGAGCGTGAACCCGGTGATCTGCCCGGCCGAGGCGTCGAAGACGGTGTCCTTCACCTCCGCGACGGCCTCTCCACCCAGGGTCACCACCGGCCGCTTGGCCAGCTCCGAGGCGAGCATCAGCGCGTTCATCGCGTGCCTCCCTTGCCCGCCCGGCGCCCACGCCGGACCACGATCACCGTCCCGGCCCGCCTGCGCGCCTGGACGCCCGCCAGGGCGCCGGCCACGACGAGCAGACCCACGGCCACAATGATCAGCCACCCCCACCAGAGCATCGCTCACCTCCCGGTCCATGCCATCCGTACCGTCCATGCCGTGCACCGGCTCCGTTCCGCCGGTGGGCATCGGACCGCATGCCCGCTCCACCCCCGCCGATGCGCCGCAACCGGCGCGGTGGGTCGGGAAGTTGGCGCACTCGCGGGGTGCGCGCCGTGAAGCGGGGGCGCTGGGCGCCGGGCGGACGGCCGGGCCGCGCCGATCGCGATCGGTGATTACTGTCAGCTCGGATCGGCCCTTGGGCGGACCGGCCGACGCTGATGGACTTGATCCATCGGGGCCGGGCAGACCGCCCGGCCCGTTCCGCCCACGCAGACAAAGGAGCACGGCCGTGCCTCTCATCCAGGTGAAGCAGACCCCCGGCAAGACCGCCGAGGAGAAGAGCGAGCTGGTCCGCGAGCTGACCGACGCCTACGTACGGGTCACCGGCGGCAAGCCGGAGGGCGTCTGGGTGACGGTCGAGGAGATCGCCACCGACAGCTGGGCGGTCGGCGGGGACACGCTCGCCGCCCGCGCCGCCAGGAGCTGACGCCCCGCACCGGCCGATCCGTCCCCCCTGTGGCGGTCCGCGATCCGTAGCGCATGGTCACTGTGCGCCGAGATTGCGGGCCGCCGCTTGTGAGCCCGGGCATAGGGCGTGGATCACTTACGGCGTTGTTTAGTGATGTGTGGCCGGGGGGTGCGGGGAATGGGCGGGGGTGGTTGTGGTGGTGAACGGCCTTGGGTAGTAGGTCACATGATTGCCAGGGGTTTTCGGGGCCGCTAACAATTACTGGGTCGCAGGGCGCCGTGATCGGAACGGCGCTTCTTTCGTGCCGGTTCCGGTGCGATGCGGCTTTCCC
>NZ_JABETO010000026.1 GCF_013055795.1 Streptomyces sp. I05A-00742 | reverse complement strand
CCCGGGCGCCGTGGGGCCCCCGCGGTCGCCGCGGGGCCGCAGGGCCGCCACGCCCGCGGCGCGGACCGGCCTCGCCGGTACGTCGTCTCGGGGCGCAGGCGCTGCTGATGCTCGTCGCCCTCGCGGCGCTGTGCGCCGCGGCGGTGGCGGGTGCCGTCGTGGTCCGGGACGACACCGACCGGTTGCGCGCGACGGTCACCGAGCGGGCGGCGACGGCGGCCGGACTGCGCTTCGCCCTGGCCGATCTCGACGCCCAGCGCGCCAACTCCCTGGTCCCGGGCCACTCCGCCGACCGGCCCGCCGTCCTGCCGCCGGGCCGGTCGGCGGACGACTTCCAGGTCGGCAACCGCGTCCTGGCGCTGCTCACGGCACGACAGCGGCGGGCCGAGGTCAGCGATCTGCTGCGCCGGCTGGGCGCGGACACGGCCCGCGGCGAGCAGGTGCGGGCCCTGCTGGACGGCCTCGGCCGGTACGACGACCTCAGTGGCCGGTCCGCCGCCGTCGACGAGACGGCGCCGGACCGGCCCGCGGGCCGGCCGCCCACCGGTGCCGTCACCCTGTCCGTGGACGCGGGCGAGGTGATGCACCGGGAGCTGCTGCCCGGCGCGGACGCCCTGGCGTCCGGGTACGCGCGGCAGGCGGACGCCCTGGCGGACCGCGCCCACGACGCGGCCGTGGCCGCCGCGTGGGCCACCGCCGGAACCGGCGTCGCCGCCCTCGCCGTCCTCGGGTGGTGCCAGTGGCGGCTGGCCCGCCGGTACGGCCGGGTGGTCAACCCCGCCCTGTGCGCGGCGACCCTCGCCACCGCGGTGATCACCGCGCTGGGCACGCAGGCGTTCGTGTCGGCGGCGGACGGGGTGCGCGCGGCCGGGCGGGACGGGCTGCGCCCGTGGACCCGGCTGGCGGAGGCCCGGGCGGTCGCCGCCGAGGCGGCGGCCACCGAAGGCCGCTGGTTCGTCTACGACACCCGCCCCGGCTCCGCCGCCGGGAGCAGGTTCGACACCCTCACCGGACGCCTCGACGCCCTGCTCGCGCCCGAGCACTACTCCTTCGCCCCCGGACGGGCCGCGCACCGGGAGACGCTCGACCGGTACGCCCGGTTCCGCGACGACGACCGGCGGCTGCGGCTGCTCCACGCGACCGGGCGCACGGACGAGGCGACGGCGGTCCTCACCGAGCTCGGCCGCGGCAGGATCGCCTTCGACTTCTGGGACTTCGCGTCATCCCTCGACACCCTCGCCGACCGCCACCTCGGCGTGCTCACCGCCCGGACGGCCTCCGCACGCGACGGCCTGACCGGCTGGCCGGCCGTGCCGGCGGGGGTGCTGGGCGGCGCCGGGATCCTTGTCCTGGCCGGGCTGCGCCCCCGGTTCGCCGAGTACCGCTGAGCGGGACGGCGAGCCGCGGCGGATATTGCCCGGCCGGGTGTCCGACCCACGAAGTACCCTGCTTCGACAATGACTGACGACCAGATACCGCACACCTTCCAGGTCGACCTGCGCGGCCTGGTGGACCTGCTGTCCCACCACCTCTACTCCAGCCCGAAGGTCTATCTGCGCGAACTGCTGCAGAACGCCGTCGACGCCATCACCGCCCGCCGCGCGGAGGAGGCGGAGGCGCCCGCCACCGTGCGCCTCCACGCCGACGGCGGCCGGCTGCGCGTCGAGGACAGTGGCATCGGCCTGAGCGAGAGCGATGTCCACAATCTGCTGGCCACCATCGGCCGCAGCTCCAAGCGCGACGGACTGGAGTCGGCGCGCTCGGAATTCCTCGGCCAGTTCGGGATCGGGCTCCTCGCCTGTTTCGTCGTGGCGGAGGAGATCCGGGTCGTCAGCCGTTCCGCGCGGACGCCGGGGGCGTCGCCCGTGGAGTGGACGGCCCGCGACGACGGTTCGTACACCGTCCGCACCCTGCCCGGCGAGGCGCGTCCCGAGCCGGGCACCACCGTGTACCTGACCGCCCGTCCGGGCAGCGGGGACTGGCTCACCGAGGAGCGGGTGCTCGCGCTCGCCAAGGACTTCGGCTCGCTCCTCCCCTACGACGTGCGCGTGGGCGACACCCAGGTCACCGACCGGCCGGCCGTGTGGGAGCGCGCCCACCCGAGCCCGGCGGCCCGGCGCGTGGCGCTCGCCCGCCACTGCCACGAGCTGTTCGGGTTCTCGCCGCTGGACACCATCGACCTCGATGTGCCGGTGGCCGGGGTGCGCGGTGTGGCGTACGTCCTGCCGCAGGCCGTCAGCCCGGCCCAGCGCGGTGGGCACCGCGTGCACCTCAAGGGCATGCTGCTCACCGACCGGGCGGACGAACTCCTGCCCGACTGGGCGTTCTTCGTCCGCTGCGTCGTCGACACCGACAGCCTGCGGCCCACCGCCTCGCGCGAGAGCCTGTACGACGACGACCGGCTCGCCGCGGTCCGCGAGGCGCTCGGGAACCGGGTGCGCGACTGGCTCTCCGAGCTCGCGGCGGGCGATCAGGACCGGCTGCGGCAGTTCCTGTCCGTCCACCACGTCGGCGTCAAGTCCCTCGCCCGGCACGACGCGGACATGCTGCGGACGATGCTGCCGTGGCTGCCGTTCGAGACCAGCGACGGTCAGCTGTCCCTGGAGGAGTTCGCCCAGCGGCACCCGGTGGTCCACTTCACCCGCAGCGTCGAGGAGTTCCGTCAGGTGGCGCCGATCGCGGCGGCGCAGGGCATCGGCGTGGTCAACGGCGGCTACACCTTCGACGGCGAGCTCGTGGAGATGCTGCCGCGGGTGCGCCCGGGCACGTCCGTCGCCGAGCTCGACGCGGCGACCGTCACCGCGCACCTCGACCACGTCGAGCCCGCCGACGAGCTGGCGCTCGCCGACTTCCTGGCGGCCGCCCGGGCCCGTCTCGACGCGCTCGACTGCGATGTGGCGGTCCGGGCCTTCCTGCCCGTCACCGTGCCCGCGCTGCACCTGGACGACCGTGCCGCCCGGCACGAGCGGGCCCGCGCCGAGGAGGAGGAGAAGGCCGACGACCTGTGGTCGTCGATCCTGGGCTCGCTGCGGGACGAGACCCCGCGCGCCCGGCTGGTCCTCAACCATCTGAGCCCCCTCGTGCGGCGCATAGGCGCCATCGAGGACCGTGACCTGGCCGCCACCGCCGCCGAGGCCCTCTACGGCCAGGCCCTGCTGATGGCCCAGCGCCCGCTGCGGCCGGCGGACTCGGCCCTGCTCAACCGTGCCTTCCTCAATCTCCTGGAATGGGCGGCCCACCCCACCACCACGTCCGAGGAGGGCCGATGAGCCTGTCCGTCTCCGCCGTCCGGCAGGCGCTCCAGGAGAACATGAACGAGCCCGAGGGCCCGGGGCGGAACGCCGGCGCCGAGCGGCTCGTGGACGAGGCCGGGGCGTGCGGCGACGCCCGGCTGCTGATCGACGCCCTCTTCAACCTGCTGTCCGCCTACAACTTCAGCTCCGAGTCGCAGAAGATGTTCGTGCCCTTCGCCCGGGTGCTGCGGATGTGGGACGAACGGCCGGAGGACTTCGACGAGTACGCCGCGCACCGGCTGCACTGGATGTTCAAGTGGGTCTCCAGCGGCATGCTCGACCAGCCGGACATCCCGCTCGCCTCGGTGGAGAAGTGGCACGCGGAGATGGAGCACCGCTACCGGCTCGCGGGCCACGGCGAACGGGCCGTGCGGCAGGGCGAGTTCCGTATCGCCCGGGACACCGGTGACACCGCGCGGGCCGAACGGGCCTTCACCGCCTGGCTCGCCGCCGACCGGGACCGGATGAGCGACTGCCACGCCTGCGAGCTGCACACCCAGGGCTCCTGGCTGGACCGCCTCGGCCGCCCCGAGGAGGCGCTGAAGATCTGGGCGCCGGTCCTGGCGGGCGAGTACACATGCGCCCACGAGCCGCACGTGGTCCTGGCCGCCTCGCTGCTCCCCCTGGTCCGGCTGGGCCGTACCGACGAGGCGCGGGCGCACCACCTGCGCGGGTACCGCATGATCCGCGACATGGAGTCGATGCGCTCCACGGTCGGCGACCACATCGAGTTCTGCGCGCTGACGGGCAACGAGGCCCGCGCCCTGGAGATCCTCGCCGAGCACCCGGGCCACTTCGCCCCCTCCGGCGATCCGGACACCCTGCTCGAATTCCTCGGGCCGGTGGCGCTGCTCGCCCGGCGGCTGACGGAACTGGGGCTCGGCGGGCGGAGCGTGCCCGGTCCGGCCGGGCGGGAGTGGACGGCCGCGGAGCTCCACGCGTACGCCCGTGAGGAGGCGCTGGCCGTCGCGCACCGGTTCGACCGGCGCAACGGCAGCACCGTCACGAGCGCGCGTGCCCTCGAACGGATGGACGCCGAGCCGCTGACGGAGCGGCTGGCCCTGGGCGTGCGCGCCGAACGGCTCACGACGGCCCCCCGGCCCGCGCCGGCGCCGTCGGCCGAGGCACCGCCCGTCGGTGACTTCCAGGAACTGCTGGCCACGGCCCGCCGGCTCACGGAGGAACCGGCACCCGGCTCCACCGCGGCATGGGAGGCGGCCTCCCGTGCCGCCCGCGGTCATGAGGACGGGCTCGACGCGCTCACCCGCGCCGAACTCGCCGACCACGACGCGATGCGGCTGGTGGACGGTCCCGAGGAGGCCGCCGCCCGCTTCCGGGAGGCCGCCGGACTCTACGAGGAGGCGGGCTTCCCGGACCGCGCCGCCGGTGCGCGGGCACGCGGCGCGCTCGCCCTCTCGTTCGGCGGCCGCGCCGAGGAGGCGCGGGCCGCGGCCGACGCCGAGTGCGCCCTGCTGCGCGCGCTGTACGACGAGGGCCGGGCCGCGCCGCGGATCGTGGCCGCCGTCCTGCTGTACCGGTGCCGGGTCTTCCACCACCAGCTGTCGTCGGGGCCCGTGGAGGCGGAGTCCCTCGCCGCGCTGGAGGCCGCGCTGGACGAGGCCATCGCCTTCGCCGAGGAGCACCTGCCGGCGGGCCGGGTGATGTCCGGACGCCTCGCCGACGCCCTGCACCTGCGAGGCGAACTGGCCCTGGGAACGGGCGATCCGGCCCGCGCGGCCGAGCTGTTCGGCCGAGCGGTGGAGGTGACGGACGCGACGGACCTGGCCTGGTACGCGCCCGAGGCGCGGTCCGGGCTGGCGCGGGCCGCGATGGCGTGCGGTGATCCGGGCACGGCGGCCGAGGCGGCGCGGTCCGCCCTGGAGCACGGCGCCGACAGCCTGGAGGAGGCGCATGTCGCACAGCTCCACATGCTGCTGTCGGAGGCCCTGACCGCGACCGGCCGTCACGAGCCGGCGGCGGAGCACGCCCTGGAGGCGGCCCACTGGGCCGACCAGGCCGGTGAGGGCGACACGCTGGGGGCGTGGGCGCGCCTCACCCTCGGCGGGGCGCTGCACCGGCTCGGCCGTTCCGAGGAGGCCGCGGCCGTCCTGGAGACGGTCCTGCCGGACCTCGAACGCGTCCACGGCGAGGGGCAGGTCGTCCAGGCACGCTGGTGGCTGGGCGAGTGCCTGGTCGAGCTGCGCGACTTCCGGGAGGCGGCCGGGCAGTTCCTGCGGGCGGCCGCCGTCGCCCAGGGCTGGGAGGACCAGCAGGACCACGCCGTCCTCGCCAACATGGCCGCCGACTGCCTGGACCGGGCGGGCCGGGACGAGGAGGCGGCCAGGGCCTACGAGCGGGCCGAGGCGCTGTGGCGCGGTCTGGGCCGGCCGGAGGCGTACGTCCGTGTGCTGCGCGCCCGCGCCTGGCTCGCCGCGCGGCAGGAGGAGGACGACAGCCTGACCGCGGCCCGGGAGCTGATGGCCCTGGCCGAGCGCGAGGGCGCCGCCGCGCTGGAGGCGGCCGCCGACGACGAGCGGGAGCTGCTGCGCGGCGAACTCGCGGGAACGTACCGGCAGACGGGCGAGCTGATCGTCCGCTTCTGCGAGGGCGTGCCCGGTGACGAGGACGACGACGGCACGGCCCGGGCGGCGTACGAGGAGGGGCTGGCGCACGCCGTGCGGGCGATCGGCGTGCTCGCCGCCGGCGGTCCCGCGCTGCGGGACCAGCGGACCGCCGCCGAGCTGATGGCCGCGTGGCTGGAGGTCGACCTCGGGCGGGCCGCGGCGGCCGCGGCCCGGGCGGGCGCGGTGCTGGCGGAGTACGGCGAGGACGAGACGGAGGGCGCGGCCCCGGCCCGGCGGGCCGAGGCGGAGAACGTCGTCAAGTACGCGACGCAGCAGGGCGATTGATCCCTGACCGCGCGGGCGGGGTCTCCCCCGCCCGCGCGGGGTGTCAGGGGTCGATGCCCGTCACCGTCCCGTCGCGCACCTCCAGCGCGTCGCCCGTCTCGTGCTCGTGGAAGCGGAGGGAGCCGACGACGCCCGGTGCCGCCGTGTGGGGCGCGAGGCGGTCCAGCAGCGCCCGCAGGTCCTCCAGCATCTCGGCGTGGATCTCCTGGCGGGCGACGAGCGCCCACCCGTCGGGTATGGGGGCGACGACTCCGCTCAGCACGCCTCCGATGCGCAGGGCGGGGCCGGAGCCGTCCAGGAGGAGCTCCGTGTCGTCCTCCTCGGCAGGACCGGCGCCCAGATGGGTGCGGAGTTCGGCCAGGAGGGCGGCGGGGAGCGTGGTGCGGAGGTGCCAGTCCAGCCGGAGTTCGTAGAGATCGCTCATCCCCGGGAGCGTAGACGGCGGCCGGGCGGCGCGAGTCATCGTCCGTCGCGCGCTCACCCGGCGGTGTGACCCCGGGAGGTGCCGCTCCGGTGCACCGGCGCGTGTGCGAGGCTGGAGGCATTCCCGGTGGTCAACGTGGCCGTGCGCCCGGCCGCCGGGTGCGTACGGGGAAGGGACTGGGACATGGTGCAGCACAGAACCGTCGGCGACCTGATGACCCACTCGGTGGTCAGGGTGCAGCGCGGCACGCTGTTCACGGAGATCGTGCACGTGCTGCACGAGCACGACATCACGGCGGTTCCGGTGGTGGACGCGGACGACCGTCCGGTGGGGGTGGTCTCCGAGGCCGATCTGCTGGCGAAGGCGGCCCGCCGGGTGGATCCGTCCCTCCCCGCGGCGACGCGCGCCAAGCACGAGGCGACGACGGCCGAGGGGCTGATGACCAGTCCCGCGGTGTGCGCCCGGCCGGAGTGGAGCGTCGTCGAAGCGGCCAGGGCCATGGAGGAACGGCACGTCAAGCGGTTGCCCGTGGTGGACGCGGCGGGCCGGCTGGTGGGTCTGGTGAGCCGCAGCGACCTGCTGCGGGTCTTCCTGCGCGACGACCGTGCCATCCGGCAGGAGATCATCGAGGACGTCCTCGTACGGACCCTGCACGAGCCGCCGTCGGCGATCGGCGTCGAGGTGACCAACGGCCAGGTGCGGCTGAGCGGTTCGGTCCGGGACGAGGACGTGGTGCCGGTGCTGCTGCGGCTGTGCCGCAGCGTGGACGGCGTCGTGAGCGTCGACCACCACCTGGCCGCGGGGGCCGACAGCGGCGGCCGGGTCCGGGACTGAGCCACCGACGGGCCGCGCGGTCGGCGGTCGCGGCGATCCGCCACGACGACCAGGAGTTCGCCGGCATCCTGCGCGGGGCGCTGGACAGCGAGGAGGACCCCGGCGACGCACTCGCCGCCCGCACCCGGAACCTCGCCGGGATCCTCCGTGCCTCCGAGTGGGCCGGCGGCTGCCCGGTCACCGCCACCGCCCTGGGCACGGCGGGCCGCGCCCCCGACATCCAGCAGGCCGCGGCCGAGGCCTTCGCCCGCCGGCGCGAGCTCGTCCACGCCGGGCTCACCGCGGCGGGCATCGCCGAGGACGACGCGCGCGAGCTCGCGCACCCGGTGGTCAGCCCCCTGGAGGGCGCGGAACCGGCCGCCCGGGTGTCGCGCGGCGAGGAGCCGCTGCACACGGCGGGCCGGCGCCTGGCCCGGCTGATCAGCTGCTACCGGTGACCCGGGCGGGACCGGGCCGGTGGTCCCGGTAGGCTCGGCCCGCTGATCACCGCTCGCAGGAAGACGCACCGGCATGCACTCGTGGGCCCCCGGCAGGCACTCGTGGGACAGGGCACTGACGACGGCGGGCATCCGTGACCCGCGGCTGCGCGACGCCTACACCCGACAGCGCGCCGTGGTCGCCGGCTACCGCCGCCACGCCTACCTCGCGGTCCGGCTGCTGCTGCCCCCGGCGCTCGTCCCCCACGTCATCGCCGCCACCGCGTTCATGCACCACACCGACGGCCTCCTCGACCGGGGGCCCGACGTCGGGGAGGCCTGGCCCGCGTGGGAGGCGGAGGTACGGGCGGGGCTGGCCGGGACGGACAGCGGGCACCCGGTGCTCGGACCGCTGCTGCACTCCGTCGCCGCGCACCCCCAACTCCGCGGCCACGTGACGGACTTCCTCGCCGGGGCGCCCCTCGAACGCGACACCACCGGCTTCGCCACCGAGGCGGACTACCAGGAGTACGTCGACGCGTACGCGCTCCCGGCGTTCATGATGATCGCCGGGCTGCTGCTCGCGCCGGAGGCCGACGCGGACGCCTCCCGCGAGGTCTGCCGCAGGTACATCGACGGCAGCCAGCGCCTCGACTTCGTCAACGACCTGGCCGAGGACCTGAGGGACGGCCGCCTGGGGCTGCCCGAGGAGACGCTGGCGCGGTACGGCGTCACCCGGGCCGGACTGGAGCGGGGCCGGTGCGCCCCCGGCCTCCGGGCCCTGCTGCGCGACCAGCTCGGGCAGGCCCGGCGCGACCTGCTCGGGGCCCGGCGCCTGGTGGCGTTCGCCCCGCCCGGGCACCGCGCCTTCACCCGGGCCGTCATCGCCCTGGAGACCCTGACCGCCGGCGCGGCCCTGGCCGCGGGAACGGCGGTGCTGCGGCGTCCGGTCCGCCCGCCCCTGCCGGGCGCCCTGGCCGTGCTCGTCCGCGAGTACCGCCGGCGGGGACGGTGAACGGGCGCCCGCGAGCGTGCCGTTGCGGCATCAGTCCTTGGCGTCCGCGTAGCACTCGACGACGGCCACGGTGAACGGGAAGCGCGTCGGCGTCGCGCCGAACGCGATGCGCCCCGCCTCGTCCCCGGCCCACCGGATCACGTCCGCCACCGCGGCGGCCTCCTCCTCCGGGCAGTGCACGATCAGCTCGTCGTGCTGGAAGAAGACCAGTTCGGCGCGGAGGCCGGCGACGGCCTGCCGGACGAGGGCGAGCACGATCACGGCCCAGTCGGCCGCGCTGCCCTGGACGACGAAGTTCCGGGTGAACCGGCCCCGGGCCCGCGCAGCCGCCGTGCCGCCGGAGCCGGCCGGTTCGTCCTGGGGCAGGCCCGCCTCGTCGGGCACGGCGGTCGACGCGGGCGGGCACGTACGCCCGAGCCACGTCCGCACCAGCCGCCCGTCCTCGCCCGCGCGGGCCGCGTCGTCGACGTACGCCACCGCCCGGGGGAAGCGCCGGCGCAGGTCGGCCAGGTGCTTGAGGCCGTCCCCGGAGGTCTGTCCGTAGATGGCGCCCAGCATCGCCAGCTTGGCCCGGTCGCGGTCGCCCGAGAACGCCCGCTCGGCCAGGTCGGCGTAGAGGTCGCGGCCGGTGCCCGCGACCTCCATCAGCCCGGGGTCGCGGGCGACGGCGGCCAGCGCCCTGGGCTCGATCTGGTCGGCGTCGGCGACCACCAGCCGCCAGCCGGGGTCGGCGACCACGGCCCGGCGGATCACCTTGGGGATCTGCAGCGCGCCGCCCCCGTTGGTCGTCCACCGGCCGGTCACCGTGCCGCCCGGCAGGTACTCGGGGCGGAACCGGCCGTCGCGGACCCAGGTCTGGAGCCAGGACCAGCCGTGCGCCGTGTGCAGGCGGTACAGCTTCTTGTACTCCAGGAGCGGGGCGACGGCCGGGTGGTCGACGGCGCGCAGCTCCCAGGCACGGGTGGACGTCAGGGTGATGCCCTCGCGGGCGAACGCCCGGATGATGTCGGCGGGCAGGTCGGGCCGGACGCGGACGCCGTCGCCGAACGCCCGCGACACCTCGTCCGCCAGCTCGGCGAGCCGCCGGGTCTCGTGTCCGCCCGGGTACCGCTCCCCCAGCAGCCCGGTCAGCAGCTCCCGGTGGACATCGGCGCGCCAGGGCACCCCGGTCCTGGCCAGTTCGGCGGCCACCAGCGTGCCCGCCGACTCGGCGGCCGTCAGCAGCCGCATCCGCCCGGGGTGCTCCGTGTCCTCGACGCGCGCCTGCTGAGCCGCGTACACGTCGAGCAGGGCCTCCAGCGGGTCCGTCCCGGGCGGCAGCGGGACCGGGCCCGGCTCGAACAGCGACGGCTGGCCGTCCGGCGCGCGGACGGGCGGATCGTCGGGGACGGGCAGTCCCTTCAGCCGCGCCCACGCGGCGGCCAGCGACTTCGGCTGGCCGGACTGCCCCTCCTCGTGCCCCGTGATCAGCGCCTCGGCGGCCTCCACGTCGTAACAGCGCTCCACGCGCACCCCGGCGGCCGCCGCCCGCCCGTACACCTCCGCCGTCGACCGCCACACCCATCGCGTCGCCTCCGGCCGTGCCCGGACGGCGTCGGCCAGGCTCCGCTCCACGACGACCGGCCCGGCCGCCCGCCCGTCGGCGTCGACCGGGCGGAGCCGCACGCCCTCGTCCCCCGCGTCAGCCACTGCCCATCTCACGTCCGCAGTGTCGCACCGGGGTACGACAACGGCCCCGGACCGCCCGCCGCCGAGATGTGCCGGGGGCGGCCGGGTGGCACGCTGAAGCCATGGCCCGGCCCAACGAGGAGGTCGAGGCGCTGCTCCAGGAGTACGCCGACCTCGTCGCCATCACCGGCGGCGACGCCTTCAAGGCGCGCGCCTACGAGAAGGCCGCCCGTGCCGTCGGCGGCCATCCCGAGGACGTCGCCGCCATGGACGTGAAGGCCCTGCGCGAGATCCCGAACGTGGGGAGGTCCATCGCCGAGAAGGTCGTGGAGTTCCTGCGCACCGGGCAGGTCGCGGCCTTCGAGGAGACCCGTGCCTCCGTCCCGGCCGGCGTCCGGGAACTCCTCACCATTCCCACCCTCGGCCCGAAGAAGGCCCTGGCCCTCTACGAGGAGCTGCGCGTCTCCTCCGTGCCGGAGCTGCTCGACGCGGTCCGCGAGGAGCGGCTGCGCGACCTCAAAGGGTTCGGGGAGAAGACCGAACAGAACATCCTGCACGGCATCGAACTCATGCAGAAGGCGGGCGGGCGGATCCTGCTCTCCGCGGCCATGGAGGCCGCCGAGCTGATCGTCGCGGAGTTGTCGCGGATCCCCGGCTGCGCGGGATGCGCCTACGCGGGGTCGCTGCGCCGTATGCGGGAGACCATCGGCGACATCGACATCCTGGTCGCCGCCGATCACCCGGAACCGTTCATGGAGGCGATCCGTGCCCTCCCGCAGACGGCGGAGGTCATCGCCCGCGGGCCGAAGAAGACCTCGATCCGCACGAACACCGGGCTGCAGGTCGATCTCCGCGTCCTGCCGCCCGACGCGTGGGGCGCGGGGCTGCTGTATTTCACCGGCTCCAAGGCGCACAACATCCGCGTCCGGGAGATCGCCGTGCGCCGCGGGCTGAAGCTCTCCGAGTACGGCCTCTTCCGTACCGAGAGCGGCCGGAAGGTCACCTCGCGGACCGAGGAGGAGATCTACGCCCGCCTGGGCCTGCCCTGGATCCCGCCCACTCTCCGCGAGGACCGCGGCGAGATCGCCGCAGGGCTGCGCGGGGACCTCCCGGACCCGGTCACCGACGACGACATCCGCGGCGACCTGCACACCCACACCGATCTCACGGACGGCCTCGCCCCGCTCGACGACATGGTCGCCGCGGCCGCAGCGCGCGGGTACGCGTACTACGCCGTCACCGACCACGCCCCGGACCTGTACATGCAGCGCATGACGGACGAGAAGGTGCTCGCCCAGCGCGAGCGGGTGCGCGCCCTGGACGGCAGGCACCGCGGGATGCGGCTGCTGCACGGCACCGAGCTCAACATCGGCCCGGAGGGCGGCGTGGACTGGCCCGACGACTTCCTCGCGGGGTTCGATCTGTGCGTGGCGTCCGTGCACTCGCACTTCCACCAGTCCCGGGAGGAACTGACGCGCAGGCTCGTCCGGGCCTGCGAGAACCCGTACGTGTCGGTCATCGGCCACCCCACGGCCCGCCGGATCGGCAGGCGGCCCGGCATCGACGCCGATTTCGACGAGGTCTTCGCCGCCTGCGCCCGCACCGGCACCGCGCTGGAGATCAACTCCCATCCGGAGCGGCTGGACCTGTGCGACGAGGACATCCTGCGCGCCAGGCGCCACGGCGTGAAGTTCGCCGTCAGCACCGACGCCCACGCGGTCACGCACCTGCCCTACATGCGCTTCGGCGTGGGCACGGCGCAGCGCGGCTGGCTGACGAAGGACGACGTCATCAACACCTGGCCGCTCCAGCGGCTCAAGCGCTTCCTGAAGGAGGGCCGGCCCCGCTGACCCGGACGGACCGCGGGGTGACCGGGACCGGTCGCCCCGCGGGTTCCCTCGTCAGTCCTCGGCGATCGGGCTCACGAACTCCAGGGTCCACGTCTCCTGGAACTCCGGTGCGGGCGGCACGACGGTGAGCTGCGCGCCGCGGTGTCCGGAGCGCAGGGCGAGCCCCTTGTCCGAGATGATCTTGACTCCGCCGATGACCCGTTCGAACGTGAACTTCGTCAGCTCGCCGCGCGGAACGCTGTTGACGTACAGCTTGTCCTCGGCGATCACGAGCCCCGCCTGCTCGTGGTGGGCGAGGCGGACCACGTACGGCGCCCCCGGGACGGGCTCGGCGGGCTCGATGATCCAGTCCTGCTCGATCGGGAGCGGGTTCATCCGGTCGGTGATGACCGGGGCGCCGTGCTTGACGGCGTACTCGGTGGCCGTCACCAGGGCGGACGGGCCGATGATGTGGGCGTGGATCTTGTAGATGCCGGGCTTGACCGGGATCGGAGGCATGCGGGGACTCCCTCTCTCACAGTGCGCTTCCACCGCCGGCGGGTGGCCGGTGGCGCAGGTCCCACCCTCACGGCAGGTCCGCCCGGCGCAAAGGGCGCGAAGCCGCCAAGTCCACGACGGCGCGGACTGCTCGATCACAGGTGCGAACGGGGTGCCGTCCGGCGTCGGGAACCGCTCCGGCCCGGCCCCGGCGGGACGCCGCGGCGGCGAGTCCGGTGGACGTCCTAGACTGGTTGGATCACCCCGCGCCGCGCCGACCGGACCGGCCGGGAACCCGCCCCGCCCGGTCGGAGCCCCCGGCTCCGCCGAGCCCCGACCGGAGGTATTCCGCGCACCGTGCCCGACATACGCGACGTCCCCGACACCGACTCCCTCGGCCTCCGGGCCGACTGCGGCAGCTGTTTCGCGCTGTGCTGCGTGGCCCTGCCCTTCGCGGTGTCGGCCGACTTCGCGATCAGCAAGGACGCGGGGAAGCCCTGCCCCAACCTGCGGGAGGACTTTGCCTGCGGCACGCACACCACGCTCCGGAAGAAGGGCTTCTCCGGCTGCACGGTGTACGACTGCTTCGGCGCGGGGCAGAAGGTCTCCCAGGTCACGTTCGGCGGCCGGAGCTGGCGGGAGGAGCCGGGGACGGCCCGCGCGATGTTCGACGTGTTCCCCGTGGTGCGGCAGCTCCATGAGCTGCTGTGGTACCTGGCGGAGGCGCTGAGGCTGCCGCAGGCCCTGCCGGTCCACCGGGACGTCCGGCGGGTCCTCGGGAAGATCGAGAAGCTCACGGAGTCCACCCCAGAGACCCTCCTCGGTCTGGACGTGCCCGCCCTCCGGCAGGAGGTGAACGTCCTGCTGCTGCGCACCAGCGAGCTGGTCCGGGGCCCCGGCGGCGGCAAGAAGAAGAACCGCAGGGGCGCCGACCTCATGGGGGCCGACCTCCGGGGCGCGGACCTCCGGGGCGCCAACCTCCGCGGGGCGTACCTGATCGCCGCGAACCTGTCGGGGGCGGATCTGCGCACGGCCGATCTGATCGGCGCCGATCTGCGCGACGCGAACCTCGCGGGAGCGGACCTGACCGGCGCGATCTTCCTCACCCAGCTCCAGGTGAACGCGGCCAGGGGCGACGCCCGTACGGAGCTGCCGGAGGCGCTCACCCGCCCGGGGCACTGGAGCCGGTAGGCATACGCCCCCGGGAGCCGGGGCCACGGCGTGCGGAGGGGAGCCTTCCGGCGGGAGTTCGCCGTCTTTCGCCCCCGTGCTCCCCACTTGCCGGGGATTGTGCCGCACCGGTCGGGGCACGGGGAACTCGGCGGGCCGGAACGTGTGGTTCACCCTGTGCGCGGACGGCCGCCGTCCGGGCCGTCGCCCGCACGCCGGGCCGCCTCGACCACGTCGGTACGAACCCTCGGAGCGATCGTGAACGCGCGCTGCACCTACGGTGTCGCCCCGGGGGCGTTGCCGGTCTTCGGCCACGCCCTGCCCCTGCTGCGGGACCCCCTCGCCTTCCTGAGCACCCTGCCCGGCCGCGGCGATCTGGTCCGGATCCGCGTGGGCCCGGTCCGGGCGGTGGTGGTCTGCGACCCCGGGCTGACCCGTGAGGTCCTGCGGGACGACCGGACCTTCGACAAGGGCGGTCCTCTCTACGACCGGATCCGGGAGTTCACCGGCAACGGCCTGGCCAGCTGTCCCCACCGTGACCACCGGCGCCAACGGCGCCTGCTGCAACCGGCGTTCCACTCCGCCCGGATGCCGGAGTACGCCGAGGTGATGACCCGTCAGGTCACCGCGCTGACCGGCGCGTGGCGCGACGGCGGGACCGTGGACGCCGCCGACGAGATGCTCACGCTCAGCGCGCGCATCACCGTCGCGGCGATGTTCGGCTCGGAAGCGGACGACGCCGGACTCGCCCGGGTGATGGACGACTTCACGACCGTCGTGGCGGGCATCCCCCGGCGCGCGCTCATGCCGGCGCCGGCCGACCGGCTGCCGACCCCCGGGAACCGCCGCTACGACCGGGCCCGCGCCCGACTGCGGGCGGCGATCGGCCTGCTGATCACCCGTCAGCGCTCCGGTGACCCCGGCACCGGCGACCTGCTGTCCATGCTGCTGGCCGCGGGCCGGGACGGGCCGGACGGCCGGGGCCTGTCCGACACCGAGATCGCCGACCAGCTGGTCACCTTCTTCGCCGCCGGGACGGAGACCAGCGGCAGCGCCCTGGCCTGGGCCCTGTACCTGCTGGGCGGCCACCCGGAGGTGGCGCGCCGACTGCGCGCCGAGGTGGACGGGGTGCTCGACGGCGCTCCCGCCGCGACGTTCGGGCATCTGCCCGGTCTGCGCCTGACCGCGGCGGTGATCAGCGAGGCCCTGCGGCTGTATCCGCCCGCCTGGGTGCTCACCCGCACCACCACCGATGACACCCGTCTCGGCGGCCACACCATCCCCGCCGGAACGGCCGTGGTCTACAGCGCGTACCTCCTCCACCGGCGGCCGGAACTGTTCCCCGACCCCGAGCGCTTCGTCCCGGACCGCTGGATCGCCGCGCCGGGCGCGCCCCAGCCCCCGCGCACGGCGTTCCTGCCGTTCGGCAGCGGTCCCCGCAAGTGCATCGGGGACGTCTTCGCCCTCACCGAGGCGGCCCTCGCACTGGCGACCGTCGTCGCCGGCTGGGACCTGCGCCCCGCGAACGGCCGCCGGGTCCGTCCCGCGCCCCGCCTCGTCCTGAGCCCGCACCGGCTGCCGATGGTGACAGTGGCGCGGGCCGGGGGCGGGTAGGGCGGCCGGGCACTCGGGCCCGGCCGGACAGGGCGTGCGGACAGGACGTGCGGACGGGTCCCCGGCTCAGGCCGTGGCGGCGCCGGCGGGCGTCACCTGGAGGAAGCCGCCCACGCACATGCGCTTGACGAGCCGGATCTGGGCCGGGGAGAGGCGGCCGGCGACCTCGCCGTACTTGAGGGGGCCGCCGCTCAGCAGCTCCCACAGCTCGTCCACACCGTCCCTGCGGGCATCGGCGTCGATGGTCGGGCCGTGCGGGTCGTCCGTGGAGTAGATCCTCCGGCAGGGCACCGTGTCGCGCAGCGGGGACGGCGCCGAGGCGTGGTTGGTCAGGGGGTTGCGCCAGTAGTCCGTCAGGCCCTCCAGGACGGGCGGCGGGAGCTGGACGTTCGCGGGCGGGTTGGTGGCCTTGAAGCCCGGTACGAGCAGGGTGACGCTGTCGCGGATGGCGGTGGTGGGGGCCAGCGCGACGACCGCGTCGGCGGTGAGGCCGGCCGGTTCGGCCAGGGCGGTGGCGGACAGGTACGGCCCGGCCGCGTCCAGGTCCTCCAGCTTGCGGCTGTTGTGCGTCATGACCTCCAGCAGCGCGGGCTGGAACGCCGTGTTGAGCAGGGCGTCGAACGTCTGCTCGCGGATGCCGAGGTCGGCTCCGGTGCCGCGGGTGTTCCAGTAGACGCTGCCGGGGTTGTTCTTCGCGATGGCGTGGTACCACTGGTCGATCATCAGGGCAAACGTTTCAGCGGTGCCGTGCCACTTGTCGTTGTAGTCCCGCCACAGCTGGCGCCGGTCGGCCTCGTCGAGACTGCCGTCGACCGTCTTCAGCAGCAGCAGCGCGGCGGCCGACGCCTGGGTGAGGGCGACCGCCACCCCGGAGGAGAAGAGCGGGTCGACGAAGAAGGCGGCGTCGCCCACCAGCAGGTGCCGCTCGTCGAAGTCCCCGAACTCCTCTGCGACACGGGAGTAGTTGGTGGCCGTGAGCATGGTGTCGGCGACGGGCACGACGTCGGTGATCAGGTCCTTGAGGTACGGGACCTCGCGCACGGCGGCGAGGAACGTCCGCTGGTCGGTGTAGTCGCGGCCGGGCTCCTTGAGGACGGCCGGGTTGGTGACGATGCCCACGGAGTGGGTGAGGACGCGCCGGCCGTCGATGACCTTGGGCACGGGGATGTACCAGCACCAGCCGTCGCGGAACGCGAAGCAGCCGATGGGCGAGAAGTTGTCCGCGGTGAAGACGTTCCAGTCGGCGGGGAGGTTCTGGGTCTGGCCGCCGCCGGTGAAGTGCTGCCAGATGGCGATGTTCTTGAAGTGGGAGAGCCAGCCGCGTTTGTTGCGGGCGGCGGAGACGCTGCTCTGCCGCCCGGAGGCGTCGACGAAGTACCCCGCGCGTACCGCGGTCCCGTCGGCGAGACGGACGAGGCCGCCGTGGGGGCCGGGCTCGTACGCGGTGACGGCGATGCCCTGGAAGACCTCCACGCCGACGTCGGCGGCATGGTCCAGCAGGATGTGGTCGAACTCGGCCCGGTTGACGTGCATCGTCCAGCGCTGCACGCCGTCCCGCTCGAACAGCACCCGGTCGAAGAGCGCGACGCTGGGCCGCCCGGGGTCCCAGGCGTAGACGCCGCCGAACTTCTTCACCCAGCACGGGCTGGCGAGCACCTTGGCGAGCGCGCCGCTCTCCTGGAGCGCCGGGACGACGGGATGGGCGAAGGACTCGCCGATGTGCTCACGGGGGAAGACCTCCTTGTCGAAGATCGCCACCCGCAGGTCGCTGCGCTGGGCGAGCAGGGCACCGAGGGTGGAGCCGGCCGGGCCACCACCCATGATCACGACGTCGTAGAACTCCCGCACGGTGTCTGACCTTTCGTTCGCTGATGACGGTGAATGCCGCACGTCCGAGGCGCCGGACGGCGCTGGGCGGCCGTCCGGAGGCGCGTGGCGGCGGGAGTCGTGGACACCGTCGACGACTCCGGCCTGCGCCCGTGGCGCCTCCCGGCCGGCGGACGTCCGGACGGGCGGGGCGGGGCGAGGGCCCGCCCGGTCCGCCGGGACGTGCGTGGACCGCTACGAGGTCGGTGAGATAAGAGTGGCGGAGAAGCCCCGGTACGTGCGACGGAGGCGGCCCGCGCCCCCGCCGTCGCTGTTCTCGGTGTCCCGGGTCGGATCCTCACGAGCCATGCTGCGCAGTCCCCCGTTCCGCACCCCGCTCGGGGGCGACGTCACGACCGTACGCGGCACCGGCGGCCCCGTCCATGCATGTTCGCCACGCTGAACGGGAATCCCCTCGCACGGGCGGGGAGTTACCGTGCGCTCCCGGAACCGGTGGCACCGATTCGGCCACCGCATTCGACTCCCCCTCGGAAAAGAATCATCACGCGCATTCGACGGACGGAAACCGGCACCCGAGACCGTTTCCGTGCGACCATCACCATGCTCAACAGCCCCTTGAATAAAGGAAGTAGACCTTCCGCACGTCGAGTGCTTTCACACTCCGTTAACCTCTTGCCTGGATCTGGAGCACGTTGTTAGCGTGATGATGCAGCACCATCAGTCATGGCGGGGGAACGCGGGGGATCTGATGAGTGGCGACGGCGGCTCCATGCCTTTTTTGACGCCGGTTCTGAGTGCGACACCGCGCGCGGACGTACCGGTCGACTCGTTACTGTCGGCGGACTCCCCGCGCACCAACGGCCTGGACCGGGAGTACATCGACACGCTCGTCGCGCTGGACGAGGACCTGCCGCCCATCGTCGTGCACCGGCCCACCGGACGGGTGATCGACGGGATGCACCGGCTCGCCGCGGCCCGGGTGCGCGGCGACCGGACCATCAGCGCCTACCTCCTGGACATGCCCGAGCGGAACCTGTTCGCCACCGCCGTCAGTCTGAACATCTCGCACGGCAAGCCGCTGACGCACGACGACCGGCTCGCCGCGGCCGCCCGGATCCTCAAGGAGAGCCCCGCGCTCTCGGACCGGTACGTCGCCTCCGTCACCGCCCTGTCGCCCCGCACCGTCTCCCGCGTCCGGCGTTCAAGCGTCGACGTTGCCCACTTGAACACCCGGATAGGGCTGGACGGCAAGCGGCGCCGGGCGGACGGGGCGAGCGTCGCCAGCGGCCGGCTGCTCGCGGGCGAGCTGATGCGGCAGCGGCCCGAGGCGAGTCTGCGCGAGATCGCCCGGGCCGCCGGCATCTCGCTCGGCACCGCCCACGACGTGAAGAAACGCATCCTCCTCGGCCGGGACCTCGTACCCCGCGGCTTCGTCGCGTCCGCCGAGCGGCCGCGGGAGCACCAGGACGTCCCGCGGCCCCGGACGCCGATCGCCGAGGCCCCGTCCCTGCGCGACGCGCGCGAACGGCTGGACCGGCTCCGCAAGGACCCGGCGCTGCGGCTCTCCCGGTCCGGCCGCTTCCTGCTGCGCAGCTTCGCCGTCCACGACGTCGACTCCGCGGTGTGGGCGAGGCTGGCCGCCACGATCCCGCCGCACTGCGCGGACGGGGTCACCCGGCTGGCCCGGGAGTGCGCCGATGTGTGGACGCGGTTCGCCGAGCGCGTGGAGCGGGAGGCCGGCGCCGCTCAGCGCTCCCGCCCGAGGGCCTGAGCCGGCCGACCGCCCCCGGGGATCCCGCCGGGCCGCCCGTACCAGCGACTCCCCTGCCGCCGACGGCGTGCGGAACGCCCGCCGTTCCGCACGCCGTCCGCTTCCGTTTCCGGGCCGGAATCGGGCGTCGAACACCGCTTCGCCCGTAGGGACCTTGTGGGAGGATTCCCGAGCGGGACCGGCCGGTGAATATCAACGGCACTGCCGGCCGAGGACCGATCATGTTCCGCCCGCGAGAACTCCGTTCTTCCTCTCACCATGGATCGCCGGGATTTCTCCCGTGAAGGGCCACATCGGGTGGTGGACGGGCCACCGCGCCCGACGGGCCCGGCTCTCCTTTTCCGTGCGCACTTCCGTGCGACGGATTCCGTGCGCCAGACGACTCGCAGAAGGTGGCAACCATGTCTGCCACAGACACCTCCGGGCCGCCCCATTACCCCTTCGGCCCCGTTGTCCGACTCGACCTGCACCCCCGCTACCTGGAACTGTGCCGCAACGAGCCGGTGTCCCGGGTGAGGATGCCCTACGGCGGCGACGCCTGGCTCGTCACCGGCTACCACGAGATCAAGCAGTTCCTCGCCGACCCCAGGTTCAGCTCGCACGCGGCGACGGCCTTCGACACCGCCAGGGTCACCCCGCTGCCCCTGCGGCCGGGCAATCTGCTCAGCATGGACCCGCCGGACCACGGCAGGATCCGCAAGGTCGTCGCGCACGCCTTCCGCCCGCGCATCGTCTCGCAGCTCGCCGACCGGATGCGCGACCTCGTCACCTCCGAGCTCGACGCCATGGAGGAGGCCGGTCCGCCGGGCGACCTCGTACAGCGGCTGGCGATCCCGCTCCCGGTCCGCATGATCGTCGAACTCTTCGGCGTCCCCTACGAGGACCGCGCGCAGTTCCGCAGGTACTCCGACGTCTTCGTCGCCACCTCCGCGCACACCAAGGAGGAGATCGACGCGGCGCGGGACGGACTGGAGGAGTTCCTGCGCAGGCTGATCACCCGGCGCCGCGACAGCCGTTCCGACGACCTCATATCCGTGCTCATCGAGGCGCTGGACGCCGGGCAGTTGTCGGAGGTGGAGGCCGTACGGACCGGTATCGGCATCCTCATGGCCGGTCACGAGACGTCCCTGAGCATGATCTCGAACGTCTCGTTCCTGCTGCTCGCCCAGCGCGACCTGTACGTCCGGCTGTACGAGGACCGGTCCCTGCTGGACCCCGCGATCGAGGAGATGCTGCGGATCGTCCCGCTCCGCTCGGTGGGCAGCTTCCCGCGCCGCGCCGCGGAGGACGTCGAGATCGGCGGGGTGCCGATCCGCAAGGGCGATACGGTGATCTTCCAGCGGGCCTCGGGGGACCGGGACGAGCGGGTCTTCGACGATCCGGAGACCATACGGTTCGACCGGGAGCACAATCCGCACCTGGGGTTCGGGCACGGACAGCACTACTGCCTCGGGGCGAGCCTGGCCCGCGCCGAACTGAAGGTGGCCCTCGAAGGAGTCCTCACCCGGTTCCCCGCCCTCCGGCTGGCCGTGCCGCCGGGGGACGTGCCGTGGAAGCCGGGACTGATCGCCCGGGCACCGGAATCCCTGCCCGTCACCTGGTGACCGCGGACCTCCCGCGGGCTCCCGGCCCTTCCCGGCACCGGCGCCGGACGCGCCGGCCGGTCGCAGTGCACGACTCCCGAGAACCGACAGAGGAAGGTCATGGCTTTGAGTCGTACGACGTGTGCCATAGCCGGCGCGGGACCTGCCGGGATGATGCTCGGCATGCTGCTCGCCAGGGCCGGGGTGAACACTGTGGTGCTGGAGAAACACGACGACTTCCTGCGTGACTTCCGGGGCGACACGGTGCACGCCTCCACCCACCGCCTCATGGGCGAACTCGGCCTGGGGGACGCCTTCCGGAAGCTGGCCCACCACCGCATCCACCGCCTCCAGGTCATCACCGACGACGGGTCCTACACCCTGGCGGACTTCCGTCGGCTGCCGGGAGAGTTCCCGTACATCACCTTCCTGCCGCAATGGGACTTCCTCGACTTCCTCCTGGAGGAAGCCGACCGGTTCCCCAACTTCCGGCTCCTGCGCCACAGCGAGGTCACCGGGATCACCAGGAACGGGAACCGGGTCACCGGCCTCCGCTACCGGGACGCCGACGGGCGGGAGCACGAGCTCGGCGCGGACCTCACCATCGCCGCCGACGGCCGGCGGTCGGTGCTGCGGGAATCCGCCGGGCTGCGGCACCGGGCCTTCGGCTCCGGCATGGACATCCTGTGGTTCCGGCTGTCCAAGCGGGACAGCGACCCGGGCGGCATGGTCGGACGGCTGTCCGACGGCCGGTTACTGGTCCGCATCGAGCGCCAGGGCTACTGGCAGGGCGCGCTCGCCATCCGCAAGGGCGGCTACGAGGAGCTGGTCGCCGACGGCCTGGAGCGGTTCCGGGAGATGCTGGCCACGCTCAAGCCGTTCCTCGCGGACCGGGTGCACGAGGTGCGCACCTGGGACGACGTCAAGGTGCTCGACGTCCAGATCGACCGGCTGCAACGGTGGTGGAGGCCGGGGCTGCTGTGCATCGGGGACGCCGCGCACACCATGTCGCCCATCATGGGCGTCGGCATCAACCTCGCCGTGCAGGACGCCGTCGCCGCCGCGAACGTCCTCGCCGGGCCGCTGCGGGACGGCACGCTCACCCATGAGCACCTCGCGCGGGTCCAGCGCCGTCGTATGCCGCCGACGGTGGTCACCCAGCGGATCCAGCGGTTCCTCCAGACCGGGTTCCTCGAACCGTGGATCAACGGCCAGGGGAAGTCCACCACTCCCGTGGCGCTGCGGGTCCTGAAGCGCGTACCCCGGTTCCAGGGCGGCCCGGCACGGGCGATGGCGATCGGACTGCGCCCCGAGCACCCGGCACCGTCCCTGCGCTGAGGCCGGTCCCCCGGACGTCTCACCCACAACTTCCGCTCCCCGCCTCCCGAACGGAGACCCCGCAGTATGCGTGTACTGATGACGAGCACCCCGGGCACCGGGCACACCTACCCCATGGTGGCGCTGTCCTGGGCCCTCCAGACGGCCGGCCACGAGGTGCTGGTCGCCTCGTGCGGTCCCGGCCTCGCCCTGGGCGGGGCCGGGGCGCGCACCGTGGACGTCGCGCCCGGCCTGTCCCTGGACGCCATGGTGGGCAAGCTGTCCCGGCAACACCCGCAGATGGCGGCCCAGTTGCTCCAGGAGGCGTCCGGCGTCGGCTACCTGGAGGCGGTGGGCGGCGCGGTCGCGGCGGCGCTGCGGCTCCACCCGGAGATGGTCGCCGCGATCATCCGCACGGCCGAGGAGTGGCGGCCGGACCTCGTCGTGCACTCACCGCTGCAGACGCCCTCGATCGTCGCGGCGGCCAAGCTGGGCGTGCCCGCGGTGCAGCACGGTTTCGGTTTCCTGAACCCGTCCGCCGAGAGCATGCGCGAGCTCCACGCCGACCTCTTCGAGCAGCACGGGGTGGGCCTTCCCGAGGTGCGGGCCACCATCGACATCACCCCGCCGAGCGTCGTCCCGCCCGAGCCGGGCATGTGGCCGATGCGCTTCGTGCCCTACAACGGCAACGGGCCGCTCCCGAAGCCGCTGTTCGACCTGCTCAACAGCCGGCCCGAGGTGCCCCGCATCGCCGTCTCGCTCGGCAGCGGACCGATGCCCGGGGAGGCGGCGCTCATCGTCGAGCGGGTCCTGGCGGCGGCGCCGAAGATCGACGCCGAGTTCGTCGTCGTCCTGCCGCGCGTCGACCTGGAGCCGTTCGGGCCGCTCCCCGACAATGTGCGGGCCTTCGACTGGGTGCCGTACAGCGCGCTCCTGGCCCGCTGCTCGGCGGTCGTCCACCACGCCGGTCCGGGGACGGCGCTGGGGGCGATGGTGAACGGGCTCCCGCAGGTGATGCCGGACTTCAAGGGCCTGGGGCGGCCGGTCGTCGCCCGGGCGATCGCCGACCGCGGGGTCGGGCGGGTCGCGCGGCCCGACGAGATCGGGCCGGAGCTCCTGGAGTCGGTCCTGGCGGACGAGGGCATGCGGGCGGCCGCGGCGGAGGTCCGCGCCGAGATCGCGTCGATGCCGGAGCCGGCCGGGATCGTCGGCCGCCTGGAGGACCTGGTGGCGCGGGGGACGGGCGCGGCCTGACGTCCGTACGGGTTCCGGCCCCGGAGCCGGAACCCGGGCCCGGCCGGGTGCCGTCAGGCCACGGTCACCTTGACGATGCGGCCGGACGCCTCGACGACGAAGAGGTGGTGGCGGGGGTCATGGCCGCCGAAGCCCTGGGCGACGCGGACGCTGCTGGGCATGTGCAGGCCCTTCACGAGCACGCAGGAGTTGCCGGTCGCCGGATCGACGCGGATCAGTTCACCGCTGCCGAAGCCCGCCACCACGAGGTCGCCGCGGAAGTGCGTCATGTCGTCCAGCAGCTTGCCCCGCAGGGGGTTCGGGCTGAGCCGGGCGACCGTGGTGTGCCGGCCCGGGTCGTCCAGGGGGATCCGTACGACGCGGGACGTGAGGTCGGTGAGGACGCTCGCGTACAGCTGGTCGCCGATGATGTCCAGACCGTTGGTGCCGAAGATGTCCGCGGCCCTGGTCCAGGCCTCGTCCCGGGTGCCGTCGGGGCGTATCTTCAGGATGCCGGTGGAGAGTTCACGGCTGAGGTAGAAGTTGCCGGCGGAGTCGATGGCCAGGCCGTTGACGCCGGAGATCCCGTCCACGACCTTCCGCGGTGTCGGGTGGGCGGCGGACGGGTCGAACCGCATGATGCCACCGTGCGGAGTCAGCGGATTGACGCCGAAGTTGACGTACATCATGCCGTCGGGACCGCGCCGGATGCCGCCCGCGCCGGTGACCGGGACGGTGGTCCGCAGCGTCCCGTCGGGCGCGTACCCCTCGACCCGGTGCTTCGCCACGTGCGAGACCCAGAGGGTGCCCCGGCCGTCGAACTCCAGGTTCTCCCGCCAGTCCAGGAGCGGGACACCGCCCTTCCGGAACACCTCCACCCGGGCCTGTTCCTGGCACGACCGCAAGGCGGTGCCTAAGGGTGCCCGGGAGTCGGCCGCGGCCGCCGACGGTCCCGCGAGTGCCATCGCCGCCAGCAGGCTCGTCACGACCGCCGTGGAACGTATGCGCATGCCGTGGACCTTCCTCTCTCCGTCGCTGTCACGTCTCGTCGCCACGGCGCGCCGCTCCTTCAGCGCTCCGCTTTTCAGCACCCCGCTTTTCAGCACTCCGCCGCGACGCGGAACCGGATCCCGGCCGCCCGCAGCCGTTCCGTCAGCGCATCCCCCATGGCCGTCGCCGTGGTGACCTGCCCCGAGGTCTCCGGGAGGTCGTCCAGCGCCAGGCTCAGCGCCGCCTCCGCGAAGATCTTGGCGGTCTCCCCGTACCCCGGGTCGCCGCCCGCGACCTCGGTGAACACCCGCCGGCCACCGCCCTCGCCGACGAACCGGACCCGGAACCAGCTGCGGGCACGCCGCTCCGCGTCCGGACCGCGGCCCGGCGGGTACAGCTTCGTCATCCAGGCCCGGAGGGGCGGTACGTTCGCGGCGGTCACCAGGGCGCCCACCCCGGCCGGGGCGGCCAGCGCCAGCGGCAACGACTTCACCGACGCGTAGTGCCGGTAGCGGAAGTCGGGCCCGTACCGCTCCAGCGCGACGGCCGAACGGCGTACGACGGTGGGGTCGATGGTGGGCAGCGGCAGCGCCCAAGTGCCCGTCTCCCTGCTGAATCGCGGTCCGGCCGCCGGCACCCGGACCCGGCGCCCCGACGCCGGGCGGGGCTCGTACCGCTGCCGTTCCCGCGCGGCCGCGAGCGCCTGGCGCGCCCGTCCGGCGATGGTCAGGGACGAGGCCAGCGTGCCGCCGGAGATCAGCCCCCGCGCCTGGACGAACCCGTCGACACGCAGCGGCACCCCGTCCGGCAGCTGCAGGACGGTGAAGTACACCCCCAGGTCGTGGGGGACCGAGTCGAAGCCGCAGCTGTGCACGAGGCGGGCGCCGGTCGCGCGCGCCCTCGGGTCGTGGCGCACGTACATCGTGTCCACGAACTCCGGCTCACCGGTGAGGTCCAGATAGTCGGTGCCCGCGTCCGCGCACGCGGCCACCAGCTCCTCCCCGTACCGGATGTACGGCCCCACGGTCGACGCGACGACGTGGGCGGACTCGGCCAGTTCCCTCATCGCGGCCGGATCGCCCGCGTCCGCGGTCACCAGCGCGACCTCGGCGGCCCGGAGCGGGTCGGCTCCGGCCAACCGCTCCCGCAACCGCTCCAGCTTCTCGCCACTGCGCCCGGCGAGCGCCAGCCGGCAGGCCCGCGGCGCATGGGCCAGCAGGTATGCGGCGGTGAGCTCGCCCACGAACCCGGTCGCCCCGAAGAGCACGACGTCGTACGGCCGTCGAGGACCGTCCTGCCTGTTCATGACGCCTCCTCCTGCCGGGTCCCGCCCCTTCCGGGGCCGTTCCCCGATCAACTCCAGCTCCGGAACTCGTCACCTTCACAGAGCGGCCTGTGATCGTCAACCTCCCGTAATCGCCAGGGGGTTCGCCCGGCCGGGCGCCGACGCGGTTGTGCCCCGCGCGGGCGCCCGCCGCCCGTATCCTTCACCCGTACGGCCCCCGTCGCGCACCGGACGCCGTGGCCCGGACGGCAGGGTTCCGCGGGCCGACGCCGGCCGTCCCCTCGTGCACCGCCCATGACCACGCGTTTCCGGCAAGGCCGGACAAGGGAGGACGGCCGTGGAGGAGCCGAAGGGCACGGCGGCGCTCGTCGTCAACGCGGCCGGTGAGTTCCTGCTGCACCTGCGCGACGACATCCCCGGGATCTGCGACCCGGGCGCGTGGTCCCTCCTCGGGGGCGGCCGGGAGGACGGCGAGACTCCGGAGGCCGCGATCGCCCGTGAACTCGCGGAGGAGGCCGGGCTCGTGCTGCCCGGGCTGCGGCGGTACGCCGTGCTGCCGGCGCGGGGTCCGGACGGCGGGACGGGGCTGATCACCGTGTTCCTCGGGCACTGGGAGGGCGACGCGCGGGCGCTGCCCCTCACCGAAGGGGTGATGCTGGCCTGGTTCCCCGCCCCGGTGCTGCCCCGGCTGACCATGAGCCCGTGGGCGAGGGCGGTGATCGGACGGTATCTGGACGGCGGGGTGCCGGCCGGCCCCGAGGTGTCCGGGCGGGGAGTCCCCGCGGTGCCTCGCCCCGGCCCGACGGTGATCCGGAACGCCGCGAGCGGCCTCGTCGTCCACGACGGCCGGGTGCTGCTCCTGCACGGCAACACGCCCCGGACCACCGCGTACTGGCTGCCCGGTGGCGGCCAGCACCCGGGCGAGACGCTGTCGGAGTGCGCCGCGCGCGAGGTGTTCGAGGAGACCGGCGTCCGCGTCACCCCGGGCCCGGTCCTGCTGCTGCGCGAGTACATCCCCTACCGGCACCCCGAGGTCCCGGCCCGCCCCGACGCGCGCCACCGGGTGGAGGCGCTGTTCTGGTGCGGGGTCACCGACGTGCCCAGGACCCTGGGCGGCCCGGTCCCCGACCGCGCGCAGGCCGGCGTCGTATGGGTCCCGCTGGACGGGCTGTCCGGGCTGCGGATCAACCCGGTCGCCTACCGCGGCCTCCTCCCGGGCCTCGTCGCCGCCGCCCGGGCCGGCGAGCGGGACGGCTTCTACGCCGGGGACGTCGGGTGAGGCTCCGCGTCGGAATTCCGGCCGACGACCACCGGCAGTGGTCCGAGCCCGCTCGACGTCTTCCCCACGGCGCGGACCGTTCCTTCACCGGCCGGGGACCGTGCGTGAAGTTCTTCTGTTGCCCCGCTTAAGAAATCCTCGATGGACGTCAGGGGCATCACTCGGCACATTGGTGCGCGCGAAGATTCACCGTGGTCCCCGCCGTGGAACCACCACCCCCCCTGGAGCCGCAGCCCATGAAGGCACTCGTCAAGCACAAGGCCGAGCCCGGGCTGTGGCTCATGGACGTCCCCGAGCCGGAGACCGGTCCCGGCGACGTCCTGATCCGGGTGCTGCGCACCGGCATCTGCGGGACGGACCTGCACATCCGGTCCTGGGACGGATGGGCTCAGGGGGCGGTCCGTACGCCGCTCGTGCTCGGGCACGAGTTCGTCGGCGAGGTCGCCGAGGTGGGTGCGGACGTCCGGGACATCGCGGTCGGCGATCTGGTCAGCGGCGAGGGGCACCTGGTCTGCGGCAAGTGCCGCAACTGTCTGGCCGGCCGCCGCCATCTGTGCCGGAGCACGGTCGGCCTCGGCGTCGGCCGGGACGGCGCCTTCGCCGAGTACGTCGCGCTGCCGGCCTCCAACGTCTGGGTGCACCGGACCGAGGTCGACCTCGACATCGCCGCGATCTTCGACCCGTTCGGCAACGCCGTGCACACGGCGCTGTCCTTCCCCCTGGTGGGCGAGGACGTCCTCATCACGGGCGCGGGCCCGATCGGCATCATGGCCGCGGCCGTGGCCCGGCACGCCGGCGCCCGCAACGTGGTCATCACCGACGTCAGCGAGCCGCGCCTGGACCTGGCCCGCAAGGTCGGCGCCACCCTGGCCTGCAACGTCGCCGAGTCCTCGATCGCGGACGCGCAGCGCGCCCTGGGGCTGCGCGAGGGCTTCGACATCGGCCTGGAGATGTCGGGCCGCCCCGAGGCGCTGCAGGACATGATCGCCAACATGACGCACGGCGGCCGCATCGCCATGCTGGGCCTGCCGTCGCAGGAGTTCCCCGTCGACTGGTCGAAGCTCGTCACCTCGATGATCACCATCAAGGGCATCTACGGCCGTGAGATGTACGAGACGTGGTACGCGATGACCGTGCTGCTGGAGGCCGGACTCGACCTCGCGCCGGTGGTCACGGGCCGGTACTCCCACCGGGACTTCGACGCGGCCTTCTACGAGGCCGCCACCGCACGGAGCGGCAAGATCATCCTGGACTGGACCGCCTGACCTCCGGCGTCGTCCTCCCGCCCCCGCACCCCGCCTTCCGCCCTTCCCGAAGGAGCCCCCGCATGTTCGCCTCCGTCCGCGACGACCTCCGCGCCACCCTCGACGAGATCCGTGAAGCCGGTCTCTTCAAGCCGGAGCGGGTCATCGGCACGCCGCAGAGCGCCTCGGTGCACGTCACCGCCGGCGGCACCCCCGGCGACGTGCTCAACTTCTGCGCCAACAACTACCTCGGCCTCGCCGACCACCCCGAGGTCGTCGCCGCCGCCAAGGACGCCCTCGACCGCTGGGGCTACGGCATGGCGTCGGTGCGCTTCATCTGCGGTACGCAGGACGTCCACAAGGAGCTGGAGGCGCGGCTGTCGGCGTTCCTCGGCCAGGAGGACACCATCCTGTACTCCTCCTGCTTCGACGCCAACGGGGGCGTCTTCGAGACGCTGCTCGGCGCCGAGGACGCCGTCATCTCCGACGCCCTCAACCACGCCAGCATCATCGACGGCATCCGGCTCTCCAAGGCCCGCCGCCACCGCTACGCCAACCGTGACCTCGCCGACCTGGAGAAGCAGCTCCAGGACACGCAGGACGCCCGGCGCCGTCTGATCGTCACCGACGGCGTGTTCTCCATGGACGGCTATGTCGCCCCGCTCCGCGAGATCTGCGACCTGGCCGACCGCTACGACGCCATGGTCATGGTCGACGACTCGCACGCCGTCGGCTTCGTCGGCCCCGGCGGCCGGGGCACCCCCGAGCTGCACGGCGTCATGGACCGGGTGGACATCATCACCGGCACCCTCGGCAAGGCCCTCGGCGGCGCCTCCGGCGGCTACGTCGCCGCCCGCGCCGAGATCGTCGCCCTGCTCCGCCAGCGCTCGCGCCCGTACCTCTTCTCGAACTCCCTCGCCCCGGTCATCGCCGCCGCCTCCCTGAAGGTCCTCGACCTGCTGGAGTCCGCGGGCGACCTGCGGGAGAAGCTGCGCGCCAACACCGAGCTGTTCCGCACGAGCATGACCGAGGCCGGCTTCGAGATCCTGCCCGGCGACCACGCCATCGCCCCCGTCATGATCGGTGACGCGGCCGAGGCGGGCCGGATGGCGGAGCTGCTGCTGGAGCGCGGCGTGTACGTCATCGGCTTCTCGTACCCGGTGGTCCCGCTGGGCGCCGCCCGGATCCGGGTCCAGCTGTCCGCCGCGCACTCCACCGCCGACGTCGAGCGGGCCGTCGCCGCGTTCGTCGACGCGCGCAAGGAGCTCAAGGGCTGACCCCGCCGGTCCCTCCGGGGCCGACCCGGCGGCGGACCGGCCGTACGCCGCCCCGGGCCCTGGCAAAATTGGCCAGGTGATCGACCCCCGGCGACTGCGCGTCCTGCGGGCCGTGGCGGACCACCGTACGGTGACCGCCGCGGCCGCGGCGCTGTACCTGACCCCCTCCGCCGTGTCCCAGCAGCTCGCCGCCCTCGAACAGGAGACCGGCCATGTGCTGCTGACCCGCAGCGGCCGCGGCGTCCGCCTGACCGCGGCAGGCGAGATCCTGCTCACCCACGCCCACCAGGTCGTGGCCCAGTTGGAACGGGCCGAGGCCGAGCTCGCCGCCTACGCGGACGGCAGCGCCGGCGAGCTCACCGTCGCCGCGTTCGCCACCGGCATCGCCGAGGTGCTGGCCCCCGTCATCACCCTGCTCGCCGGCCGCCACCCGGGCATCCGGCTCCGGGTGCGCGACGCCGAGGGCGACGAGAGCCTGCCGCTCGTCATGGACGGCCTGGCCGACGTCGCCCTGGCCGTCGAGTACCGCGGCGCCCCGCGCGAGAACGACCTGCGGCTCGTCCGCGTCCCGCTCTACGCCGAGCCCTTCGACGCGGTGCTGCACACCTCCCACCCGCTGGCCCGCGAGCCCCACGTCCGCCTCGACGAACTCGCCGACAGCGACTGGATCGCCCCCTACCCGGGCAACCCCTGCCACGACATGACGGTCCTCGCCTGCGAACTCGCCGGCTTCCAGCCGCGCCTGGCCCACTCCTCCGACGACTTCCGCGCCGTCGCCGCCCTGGCCGGCGCCGGCGCCGGCGTGGCCCTCGTACCGCGCTCCGCGCTCTCCGGCATGAACATCAAGGACATCGTCGTCCGCCCCGTCGAGGGCGTCACCCCCACCCGCCGCGTGTTCGCCGCCGTCCGGCGGGGCGCGGAGCAGCATCCGCTGATCCGGCCGGTGCTGGAGGCGCTGGGCGAGGTGGCGGGGTCGCTGTCGGCGGGGTGAGGGCCGGGGGTACTCCCGGACGGCGTGCCCCGGCCGGTGGTCCGGGCGCAGGGCTGCGGTTCCATGTTCAACCGCGGTGGGTGCGGGCGCATATTTCGGGCGAGTCGCCGCTCAATGCGCCCCTTTTCCACCAGTCGGCCGCCGAGACGAGCGTCGAGGCGCCCGTCGTCGGCCGCCGGCGCACGATGGCCCGTATCCGCCGCTTCCCGCGGAGGACGGGGGATGAGGGGTTTCCGTGCGACGAAGGAGGCAACACGGCCAGGGACGGCCTTCCGGGAAGGAGTCCCTCCGTGGTTTTCACCGCCCTGCTCATCCCTCCCCTGCTCCTGGGCCTCATCTTCGCTCTCGCGGGATACGAGGACCGCATGCTGGGTGAGGCACCCGAGCCCGACCAGGCGCCGCTGCCATCGGAACGTCACCTGCGCGTCGTACCGGATCTCCCCGCCGACGAGCCTCGCCTGCCCGACGCCTCCCCGCGGCGCGGCGGCCATCGGGGCCGGCACGCGGCTTGACGCACGACCGGGGCCCGCCCGGCGTATCCGCCATCCGCCGGACCGACCCCGCCCCGGGGCGGAGCCCCTTCCGTTCTCAGCGCCCCCTGCCGAAGGGCACCGTCACACACGCCAGCCGTTCCCCGGCCATCCCGGCGCGGCCTCGGGCGGTCTCGGTGGCGTGCTCGTGGAGCACCATCGAGCGGGCCTCGCCCGGGCGGACGCGCCAGGTCACCGTCGCCTCGACGCGGGCATCGCCGCGCCGGTCGGTGGTGAAGTCGAGCCACGCCTCGTTCCTCGGGTTCGCGTAGGCGGGGTCGACCGAGGGCTGCACCGGATCCTTGACGTGCTGGTAGTGCGGCCCCGCGTCCTCGGGCTCGGAGCCGCACGCCTCCCTGTGCACATGGGCCCCGAACGTACGGTTGCCCGGAAGGCCGCGGAGGCGCAGTTCGAACCGCGTGCCCCCACCGCTCGTCTCACGCTCCACCACCTGGACGCGCGCGCCCTCCGGCACCGCGTCCGGGTCATAGGTGACGGCACCGTCTCGCACATCTGCACGAAAGGCCTTGGTCACGGTCACCGGATCGTCCTGCGGAACGAGGACCACGGTCGGCACCACCGCCACGACGGCGGCGGCCACTACGGATACATAGGTCATATCCGGACCTCTTCCCCGGCCGGGCACCGGCCTCACCGAAGCGCGCCACACATTTGCCGCATTTCACCGGCATCCGCCGAACGGCCGTACCGGCTCACCCCGCCAGGCGCCGGCCCTCACCGACCGGGCCGCTTCCCCGCACCGCACCCCCGTACCACGCCCCCGCGCGGGGCGTCGGCACCATGAGGCAGCCGACGGCACTGGGGCTCTGGTACCAGCGATGCCACCAACTCCCTTGAGACGTAAGTAAATTTGAGGTTCTCGTGAGACTCCAGCGCACGGAATACCGGGAGGATCGACCCGGCCGAGGCAGGAGCAGGTGACCTTCGCAGCACCCGTAGTCGCGGTCAGCAGGACTCTGTGCAGCACCCCGCGCCTGCCGGTACCACCAGCACCGACCAGTTTCGACAAGCACCGATCTTGGAGGAGACATGGCGAGGATGCTCGAACCGTCGCGCCGTCGCGGGCGCATCGCTGCCGTCACGGCGGCCGTCGCCGCCCTCAGCGGCATCGGCCTGACCGTGCCCGCCTCAGCGGCCGCACCGGGGGCCGACCTGGCCTCGTGCAGGCTGGAAGCCGGCCGGCCGTACGTCCAGAACGGAAAGGTCTACGGCCACGCGACCGCCAACACATGCGGTGGCAAGTGGGACCGCGCCACGATCTTCCTCCTGGCGGGGAATCCCGCGCCGGGCGGGGTCCGGTGGGCCGTCCAGGACTCGAACCCCAGCGGCCGCCTCAGCCAGTACGACATGACGTGGACGACTGCCGCCAAGTGCGTCAAGCCCATCATCTGGCGCACCCAGGTTCTCGCCTACAAGGGCAAGCATTTCGTCAAAGAGGTCAACCAAACCCTCTCCGTCACCCGCTGTTGACCCCCTCGCTGTTGGTCGGATCCGGCCCGGCGGTAGGGCGGACCACACCTCTTGAGCGGTTCCGCCTCGCCGTATGAACGGCGAGGCGGACGGGTCCATGAGCCGTTGCCCTCCGGGCACCGGACGGGGCCCGCCCGCCGTGCCGTACGTGCGGCGAGCGGGCCCCGGGCGTCCGTGACTACCGCGGGAACGGCTTCGACGCGTCGTTGTCCCCCTTGATGCAGGCGTTGAGCTTCTTCTGGATCGCGTCGGCCTGGGCCAGGGCCCGCCTGGCGGCCGCGTACTCGCCCTCGTGCTTCAGCCGCTGGGCCTTGGCCTTGAGGTTGGCGACCTGCTGGCGCATCTGCGACGTGTCGCAGGTGATGGCCTTGGCGCTGGCGGTCTGGGCGGGCAGGGTCATGGCGACCGTGCCTCCGGCCATGAGCGCGCTCACGGCGAGTGCGACGATGCGTCGGCGCATGTGGTTCTCCAACTTCCGGTCCGGGCCCCTTCGTGGGGGATCCGTGGCCTTTGAGGGACAGGAATATCGACCCTCTTGGTCACCCAAGGTGGTCGACGACGCGGAGCGTAACCGAGATCGGTAACACAGGAAGCAGGCAAAGCCGGGCAGAGGACACGAAGCCGGAACATATGATTCCAGTGTTGTGGATCACTGCGTTCCGCACCACCGACGCCCTGTTCCTCCGCGATCGCCCGGGGCGTTCGGGATTCCACTCTCGCCGGCACGCCGTCAGGAACGGTCCCCTTCCGGCGGGATGTTGAAGTTGATCCGGAACATGTTGCCGGGATCGTAGTGGGACTTGAGGTTCCTCAGCCGCTCGTAGTCGGCCGGCGCGTAGGCGGCGCGGACGCGGTCCGGGGTGGCGTCCTCCACGCCCGCGAAATTGAGGTTCATCCCACCGGTGCTCCACGGACGCAGGCCGGCCAGCAGTGCGTCCCGCTGCCGGGGCGGCCCGCTCGCCGGATCGGCGCCCGTGAAGAGCGAGAAGGCCGCGTCGCGCCCGCCGACGCAGTTGGGGACCTCCGGCGGCCGCGCGTAGGCGCCGCCGAAGTGCCGGAGCTCGGTGACGAACGGTGGCCGCGCGTCCGGCCCGGCCAGGTCGACGAGGGTGTCGACGGCGTCGTGGGTCAGATCGCTCAGGAGCAGGTTGCGGTCGTGGACGACGTACGGCAGGGAGGTGGGCTCGTGGTGGATCGTGCCGACCTCGGCGTAGGGCATCTCCCGTACGGTGTCCAGGAGGACCGGCCCGAGCGCGCGCAGCGGCTTCACCAGGAGCTCGCCGTCCGCCGGGTCCCCGCTGTGGGCGAAGCGGAGGTGGGTGACGAACCGGCCGCGCAGCGGCTGCGGGATGCCGGGCAGATCGGGGTTCCGGACCAGCAGCACGGAGGTCGCCGTCTCCTCGGGCAGGTGCCGGACCAAGTCCGCGTAGGCGTGCAGCACCTCGGCGGTGGCCTCGCCGGGGAAGTAGAGGCCGCCGCCGTACAGCCGTGCCACCGGGAACAGGTCGATCTCCGCGCCCACGACCAGGCCGAAGTTGTCCTTGCCGCCGCGGACCGCCCAGAACAGGTCGGGGTCGGACGCCGCGGTCACGTCGCGCAGCCGGCCGTCGGCCGTGACCAGCCGCAGCCGCCGCACGTGATCGGCGGCGAAGCCGAAGCGCCGGCCCAGCAGCCCGGCGCCACCGCCCGTCAGGTAGCCGATCGCTCCTACGTCGGGACTCGACCCGTTCAGCGGGGCCAGTCCGTACGGGGCGGTGCGTTCCAGCACCTGACGCCAGCGGGTGCCCGCTTCGACCCAGGCCGTCGCACGGGCCGGGTCGACCCGGACGCCGTCCATCCGGCGCGTGTTCACCAGTACGGCGCCGTCGGCCGGCACCGCGGGCCCGTGCCCGGTGGCCAGCACCCCGACGGGCCGCCCGGACTCGGCCGCCGTACGCACCGCGGCCACCACGTCCTGCTCCCCGGCCGCCCCGACCACCCGCACCGGCCGCGAGGCGACCGCCCTGTTCAGCCCCAGCCGCTCGTCGTCGTATCCCTGATGGCCCGGCAGGAAGACCGGGCCCGTGTTCGCGCTCATGCGGGGGAACGTAGCCAGGGAAGGCGGGCCGGGTCTTGCACGAATCGGACGTGCGCCGAGACGCGTCGGATGTCCCGCGACGCGGCTGATGTGACGTGGGCCACTGCGGCCATCCCTTGACGCCACCGCCGTGTAATCGATTACCTGTCCTCGCGAAAACGATTACACACCCACGGAGGGCGGCCCATGGCGACCATCAAGGACGTGGCCGACCGGGCCGGAGTCTCCGTCGCCACGGTGTCGCGGGTGCTGAACGGCCGCTCGCCCGTGGCCGAGACCCGCGACCGCGTCCTGGCCGCCGTCGCCGAGCTCGGCTACCGGCCCAACGTCGTGGCGCGGGCGCTGCGCACGGCGCGCACCAGGACGCTGGGCCTGGTCATCAGCGACCTGCGGAACACGTTCTTCACCGAACTGGCCGACGCCGTCGAGCAGGAGGCCCGGCGGCTCGGCTACAGCCTGATCATCGGCAACGCCGGGGAGAGCCCGGCCCAGCAGGACGACCACCTCCGCACCCTGCTGGACCGCCGTATCGACGGCCTGATGGTCAGCTCGGCCGGTACCGGCTCGGAGGTGCTGCGCGAGATCGTCGCCTCCGACACCCCGCTGGTCCTGCTGGACCGGTCGGTGCCCGGGGTGGCGGCCCCGTGCGTCCGGGCCGAGGGGCGCACGGCGCTGACCGAACTCGCCGCGCACTTGGCGGCGTTGGGGCGGCGCCGGCCGGCCGTGATCATCGCTCCGGCCGGCACCCCGGTGGGGGACGAGCGGCTGGAGTGCTTCCGCGAGGCGCTCGCCGCGCACGGCATCGCGCTGCCGCCGGAGCGGGCCAGGGCCTCGCCGGACCTGACGCCCGACGGGGGCCGCCGGGTGATGCGGGACCTGCTCGGCCTGCCGGACCCGCCGGACGCCGTGCTGGCCGCCGACAACCTGATGGCCCTCGGCGCGCTGGACGAGATCAGGGCGCGGGGGCTGCGCGTCCCGGACGACGTGGCGCTGGTCGCGTACGACGACGTCGCCTGGTTCGCGCACACCGACCCGCCGCTCACCGCGGTGGCCCAGCCGACGCGGGAGCTGGGCAGGGCGGCGGTGCACACCCTGCTGGAGCGCGTCGAGGGGCGGCCCGCCGATTCCGTCCTGTTGTCGGCGCGGCTGGTGGTGCGCCGCTCGTGCGGCGAACCGGCGCCCTTACGGCGCCCGTTGGAGGGGTGACGGAGCAACGGCACGGCCGGCCGACGGCCACGGAACGAGGAGAGGCGTATGACCGGCGTCAACGGCGACGTGCGGGACGGCCGCGAGGATCCGCCCGAGCGCGCGGAACTGCTGCGCGTGGAGGGCGTGACCAAGTCCTTCCCCGGGGTGAAGGCCCTGGACGGCGTGGACCTGCGCCTGACGGCGGGTGAGGTGCACGTCCTGCTCGGCGAGAACGGGGCCGGCAAGAGCACCCTCATCAAGATGCTCGCCGGCGCCCACCGCCCCGACACGGGCCGCATCCTGGTGGCCGGCGAGGAGGTGGCCGTCCGCTCCGCGCAGGACGCGGAGCGGCTCGGGATCGCCACCATCCACCAGGAGTTCAACCTGGTCCCGGGGCTGACGGTCGCCGAGAACGTCTTCCTCGGCCGGCAGCCGCGCACCCGCCTCGGACTGGTGGACCGGCGGAAAATGAACGCCCGTGCGGCGCGGCTGCTCGACCGCGTCCGCCTCCGCGTGCCCCCGACGGCGCCGGTGGCCGGGCTGGGCATCGCCCAGCTTCAGATGGTGGAGATCGCCAAGGCGCTGAGCCTGGACGCCCGCGTGCTCGTCATGGACGAGCCGACGGCGGTCCTCACCTCCGGGGAGGTCGCGACGCTCTTCGGCATCGTCCGCGAACTGCGCGACAGCGGCGTCGGGATCGTCTTCATCACCCACCACCTGGAGGAGATAGCGGCGCTCGGCGACCGGGTGACCGTCCTCCGGGATGGCCGCAGCGTGGCCGAGGTGCCCGCGTCCACGCCGGAGGACGAGCTGATCCGGCTGATGGTGGGCCGTGACATCACCGAGCAGTACCCGCGCCGCCGCACCGAACCCGGTGCGCCACTGCTGAGGGTTCGGGCGCTCACCCGGCGGGGCGCGGACGGCGCCCCGGGCTTCGAGGACGTGGGTTTCGAGGTGCGCGCCGGGGAGGTCGTGGGCCTGGCCGGGCTGGTGGGCGCGGGCCGCACCGAGGTGGCGCGGGCCGTGTTCGGCGTGGACCGGTACACGGCCGGGACGGTCGAGGTGGACGGCCGGGCGCTGCGCCCGGGTGACGTCCGGGCCGCCATGCGGGCCGGCGTCGGCCTGGTCCCCGAGGACCGCAAGGCCCAGGGACTGCTGCTGGACGCGCCGTTGGACGACAACCTGACGCTGGCGCGGCTCGACCGGGACACCCGTGCGGGGTTCGTCGACCGGCGGGCTCAGCGCCGGGAGGCGGCGGCGATGGCCGACCGGCTGAAGGTGCGGATGAGCGGTCTCGAACAGTCGGCGCGGACGCTGTCCGGCGGCAACCAGCAGAAGATCGTCATCGGCAAGTGGCTGCTGGCCGGGGTCCGGCTGCTGATCCTGGACGAGCCGACGCGCGGCGTCGACGTCGGCGCCAAGGTGGAGATCTACCGGCTCGTCAACGAGCTGACGGCGGCGGGCTGCGGGGTGCTGATGATCTCCAGCGACCTGCCGGAGGTACTGGGAATGAGCGACCGGGTGCTGGTGATGGCGCAGGGCCGCGTCGTGGGCGAGGTGCCGGGCGGCGATCAGAGTCCCGCCGCCCAGGACGCCGTGATGGAGCTGGCCGTCCGGAACGCGGGCGGTGCGGTGACGGGGAACGAGAGCGCGATGGAGGGCTCCGATGTCGGCTGAGGTGATGCGGGTGCCGGGGACCGGCCCGGCACAGTGGTTCACGCGGGCGGTGCTGCGCAACGGCCCGTTGGGCGGTCTGATCGCGCTGGTCGTGGTGATGGCGGCGCTGTCGAAGGATTTCCTGCACGGGCAGAACCTGCTGAACGTCGGGGTCCAGGCGTCGGTCACGGCGATCCTCGCGTTCGGCGTGACGTTCGTGATCGTGTCGGCGGGCATCGACCTGTCGGTGGGTTCGGTGGCGGCGCTCTCCGCCACCGTGGTCGCCTGGGCAGCCACCTCGCAGGGGCTTCCCGTGGTGGTGGCGGTCCTGCTGGGACTGGCCGTCGGCGCGGTGGCGGGGCTGGTCTCCGGTGCGCTGGTGGCGTACGGGAGGCTGCCGGCGTTCATCGCCACCCTGGCCATGCTGTCGGTGGGCCGCGGGCTCGCCCTGGTCATATCGGGGGGCTCCCCGATCGCCTTCCCGTCCTCCGTGAGCCGGCTCGGCGACACGCTGGGCGGCTGGCTGCCGGTGCCGGTGCTGGTCATGGCGGCGATGGGGCTGCTGGCGGCGCTGGTGCTGGGCCGTACGTACACGGGCCGGGCCATGTTCGCGATCGGCGGCAACGAGGAGGCGGCGCGGCTGTCGGGCATCGACGTCAAGCGCCGCAAGCTGGTCGTCTACGCGCTCTCCGGGCTGTTCGCCGCGGTCGCCGGGATCGTCCTGGCCGCCCGGCTGACCTCCGCCCAGCCCCAGGCGGCGACGGGGTACGAGCTGGACGCGATCGCCGCCGTCGTCATCGGCGGGGCCAGCCTGTCCGGCGGGTCCGGCAAGGCGTCCGGCACGCTGATCGGCGCCCTGATCCTCGCGGTGCTGCGCAACGGCCTCAATCTGCTGAGCGTGTCGGCCTTCTGGCAGCAGGTGGCCACGGGCCTGGTCATCGCGGTGGCCGTGCTGCTGGACACGCTGCGCCGCCGGAGCGCGCGATGAGGGGGCGGGGTGTGGCGGCCGCTCTGCTGCTGCTCGGGCTGGGGCTGAGCACCACCGGGTGCGACCGCGGCGGGAACACCGATCTCGGTCTGGCCCTGTCGACCATGAACAACCCGTTCTTCGTGGGCATCAAGAAGGGCGCGCAGGCCGAGGCGAAGGCCCGCGGGCTGAAGATCAACATCACGGACGCGCAGAACGACCCGTCCCAGCAGATCAACCAGATGGAGACGTTCACCAGCCAGAACGTGAAGGCCGCCATCATCAACCCGGTCGACTCCGACGCCGCCGTCCCCGCGGTGGGCGTGGCCAACCGCGCGGACGTCCCGGTGATCTCCATCAACCGCGGGGTCAACGGCGGCACGGTGGGCACGACGATCGCCTCCGACAACGTCGAGGGCGGGCGGCTGGCCGCCAGGACACTCGCCGGGTCCCTGGGCGGCCGGGGGAAGGTCGTCGTCCTGGAGGGGCAGCCCGGTACGTCCGCCGCCCGCGAACGGGGCAAGGGGTTCGAGGACGGGATCAGGGCGTTCCCCGGCATCGAGGTGGTCGCCCGCCAGCCCGCCGACTTCGACCGCACCAAGGGCATGGACGTGATGACCAACCTCCTCCAGGCGCACCGCGGTCTGACCGGGGTCTTCGCCGCCAACGACGAGATGGCGCTCGGCGCGGCCAAGGCCCTGGGCTCCGCGTCGGGCCGGACGGTGAAGGTCGTGGGCTTCGACGGCACGCCCGACGGAATCGCCGCCGTGCGCGACGGCGCCCTGACGGCGACCGTCGCCCAGCAGCCCGAGCTGCTGGGCCGGCAGGCGGTGGACCGGGCGGTCCGGGCCGCGAAGGGCGAGCGGCTGCCGAAGACGGTGAAGGTGCCGGTGGTGCTGGTGACGCGGAAGAACGCGGCGGGGTTCGACGAGTGAGGGTGGGCGGCGTACGCGGGGCGGCTGGCGCGGGGCGGCTCACACGGGGCGGCTGACGCAAGATGGCTCACGCCGGACGGCCCCGGCGGACGACCGGGAACGAGATGAACAAGAAGGACCAGGAACCGGAGACATGATGACGAGCGACAGCGACGGGAACCGGGCGTACGACGTGCTGGTGATCGGTTCGGCCAACGCGGACCTGACGGTCCGGGTGGACCGGCGCCCCGGGCCGGGCGAGACCGTGCTGGGCACGGACCTCGTGGAGTCGTCCGGCGGCAAGGGCGCCAACCAGGCCGCGGCGGCCGCCCGCCTCGGCGCCCGGACCGCCTTGCTGGCGGGCGTGGGTGACGACGCGTACGGCGGGCTGCTGCTGGACGCGCAGCGGGCGGCCGGGGTCGACACCGGTCATGTGCGCGTCGTCGCGGGCGCCAGGACCGGCACGGCGATGATCGTCGTCGGTCCGGACGGCGACAACACGATCGTCGTCTCGCCCGGTGCCAACGCCCTCCTCTCCCCGGAGGACGTGGCGGCGGCCCGGCCGGTCGTCGCCGCCTCGGCCGTGGTCTCCCTGCAGTTGGAGATCCCGCCGGCGACCGTCCGGGCGGCCGCCGCGCTCGCGGTCGACACCGGGACGCGGGTGGTCGTCAACCCCTCCCCCGTGCCCCCCGAGCTCGATCCGTCGCTGCTCGCGGCGGCCGACCCGCTCGTCGTCAACGAGCACGAGGCGCGGCTGCTGTCCGGCGCCGGGGACGGCGACCCGGCCGCCTGGGCACGGGCCCTCCGGGAGCGCGGCGCCCGTTCGGTCGTGGTCACCCTGGGCGCCGCCGGCGCCCTGGTCCTGGACGCCACAGCCGCGGACCCCGTGGCCGTTCCCGGCATCGAGGTGCGCGCGGTCGACACCACGGGGGCGGGCGACGCCTTCACCGGCGCCCTGGCCGCCCGCCTGGCCCGGGGCACCACGCTCGCGGACGCGGCCCGGTTCGCCGTACGGGTGGCCGCCGCCTCGGTGACGAAGCCGGGCGCGCAGCCGTCCTACCCGACGACGGACGAGCTGCCGGAGGCGGGACGGTAGGGCCGGGCAGGGGGGCCGGCAGGGGGTCCAGCCAAGGCGAGCCGAGAAGGGGCAGTGGGATGATCTTGAAGGCGTGAGACCACGTTCCGGACTCATCACCGAAGCTGCGGCGCCTACACGGCCTTCCGTGAGGTCGGCAAGGTGATCCGCACCGTCCAGCTGCTGTGTTACCTCTCGAACCGTGCCGCTCAGGTCCCGGGTGATGGCGGCGACCAACGAGGTCGAGGCGTTCAACGGCTTCTCGGACCGGGTGCGCTTCGGCCAGCACAGCACGGTGACGGCGGACGACCCGGTTGAGCAGGAAAAGGACGTGAAGTTCACCTCCCAGCCGGCCAACTTGCTGAGTTTCCACAACACCCTGGACATCGCCGACGTGATTCGCGAGCTGCTGGCCGAGGGCCGCCCCGTCGATCCGCTCGACCTCCTGCAGGGTCTCCCCCTATCTGACCGAGCACGCCAAGCGATTCGGCGAGTATTCCACCCACGAACTCGGCATCACACCCGGCGACTATGCCGCCCACCTGGATATCGACTTCAGTGCGCTCGGTGACGGGGTGGCAGCGTGATAGAGAGACGATGGGCAGGCCGGGTCGGTGGTGTTACGGAGTTCGCCGCCCAGAACCTACCTGGCCCAAATACTCCCGAGGACGCCAGCGCCTGGAGTAGAAGGCGGGCACGTCATCCAACCAGATCCGACCAGCTGCACCTACTGATGGCCTTTTCTCACGGTGTCTTTCCCAAGGCGACTGTGCTGTCGTCACCGTGCGCCTCCCTTCCGTGTCCGGGAGGGAAAGCGGTCTTCGGCATCGAACACCGCCAGGGAGCGTGCTCCAGGTAGCAGCACTCGTTGCAGATGGCCTTGAAGTGCATCATCCAGGCCTCCCAGCGCTTCGGCGAGATCTTCCGATACATCGCGGGTAATCTCCTCGGCCACGGTATCCAACGGAGTGCGGGGGCCCAGCTTGCTGACCACTGCGGCCGCGCGAGCGGGCGTGAGGAGTGCCGACGCATGGGCCAGGAGCCAGGAGGGAACTCCGGCCGCTCCCTGCGGTGGTGGCAGGTAAGGACGTGCACCGTCGAACCGCTCGTCCTCCGCGAAAGACTTTTGTTTCACCTTGACCACCGGACGCATGCCCGAGTCTGCGAAATCCGCCTCCAGCCACTCGCCGGCCGGTTTGAGAACGTAGCCTTCGGCCAGGTTGTCCACCAATTCGGGCAGCACGAAGAGGGCTGGAACTCTTGTGGGGAAAGCACACGGTAGTTCCTGGAGCTTGTTCAGCGCGCCGCGCCCGAGCACGGGAGGGCAGATGAGCCCTGCGGCCGCCGCGGCCCCGCGCAGAGCACGGTCAGAGATCCAGCAGCGTCCCTCAGCCGTCTCGACCGATGCGTCGAACGGCAGCCAGTGCAGGCCCGGTGCGTACCACACGCCCGTCTGCACCGGCTCGGCCCCGGCAACAGCAGGAACATTCGGGTGCGGGTAACTTCCACCGGCCAGCTCACCGTAGATCGTCACCACCGCAGCGTCACCCCACGCACTGCGCAGTGCGGAGGCGAAACGGGCCACCGCCACCGACAGCACCGGCCAGATTCTGCTCACGCCGAAGAAGCCGTCCAGCGCCTCGTCGCCCAGCAGCTCACGGCGCTTGGCCGGATGAACCCCCGTGCTGTCACATACCACTGCAAAGTGTGCTCCGTGCACCTTCTCCGCTGCGACCCACTCCCGGACCCCGAACACGCCAAGCCCTCCCCTCGCGGAGATCTTGGGATAAGGCCGTAGCGCGGAACTCGCCGTCGCAGCGTCAAACATGAGGAGAATCATGGCTCTCCGTGAAGGCGCAGGCAACCAAGATTCACCATGACGACCCCGAAGGATCAACACTTGCGAGACAGCCACAGAAGCCCGTTCAACGAAGCGGGTGTCCCGGAATTTCAGTGACCGTCAATTATGCTTCGTTTGTTGGAGATTGCCGGACTGGCACCCCGAAGCCCGTGAATCCTTCGAAAACCTCGCGGTTCAACAAGCCCAGATCATGGTCTTCTGACAGATTTTGAGGGTTAGGACGTCACTTGAACCCGCCGCGTTCGATCTCCCGGTCGTCTGAGCCCGCATGCCTGACCGAGACCCTCATCGGACACCTGCAGGAGCTGCGGGCTGGCCGCGGTGCCCGGCCCAGATCGACGGGGAGGGATCCGGTGCCCCCCGGACCTCACCGGCTCAAGGGTGACGCCGACGAGCACGGCCTGCCTGGACCGGGCGGCTCCTAGCGTCGCGAGGGGCGCAACCAGGTCTGTCGCCGTCGTGCAGCACGCCAGGCAGCCGATGCTGTCTCCAGTTCGTCGCGGGTGCGCACGGTGTGCGGGTGCTCAGGGCCCAGCACACGGACGCGGTCAGCGAGGGTCTGTCGCAGCAGGCGTACCGCCTCTTCTTGCTCGCCCATCCCGGCCAGTGCGCCGGCGAGGTTGTGGCGGCTGGTCAGGGTATCGGGGTGGTTGANAGGGTCTGTCGCAGCAGGCGTACCGCCTCTTCTTGCTCGCCCATCCCGGCCAGTGCGCCGGCGAGGTTGTGGCGGCTGGTCAGGGTATCGGGGTGGTTGAGGCCCAGCACACGGATGCGGTCGTCAACGGTCTGCCGGTGCAGGCGGACCGCCTCCGCATGTTCGCCCATCCCGTCCAGGGCGAGACCGAGGCTGTCACGGCTGGCCAGGGTGTGCGGATGCAAGACTCCCAGCACACGGGCGTGGTCATCAAGAACCTCTCTCAGTAGCCGTTCCGCTTCCGCATGCTCGCCCTGCCTGGCCAGTGCGCTGGCGAGGTTGTGGCGGCTGAGCAAGGTGAGGTGATGTTCGGGGCCCAGCACACGGATGCGGTCGTCAACGGTCTGCCGGTGCAGGCGGACCGCCTCCGCATGTTCGCCCATCCCGTCCAGGGCGAGACCGAGGCTGTCACGGCTGGCCAGGGTGCGCGGATGCAAGACTCCCAGCACACGGGCACGGTCGGCGAGGGTGTGCCGCAGCAAAGACACCGCTTCTGCGTGCTGCCCCGTCCCGTCCAGGGCACAGGCGAGGTCATGACGGCTGGTCAGAGTGTCAGGGTGCGCGGGGCCCAGGACACGGCTACGGTCCTCCAGGGTCTGCCGGAGCAGCAGTATCGCCTCAACTGGCTCGCCCATTCCGAACAAAGCGTTGGCCAGGTGGTTGCGGCTGGTCAAGGTGTCGGGGTGCTGGGGGCCCAGGGTGCGGCTCTCGAAGTCGAGGAGGCGTTCGTGGAGCAGACGGGCTGCACTGAAGGCGCCAGCGTGCTCCAGTACTTGCGCGAGCGTGCCGAGAGCGGTGCGGTGATGTGTGGAGAAGCCAGGGTCCGGGAGGTCGAGCAGCATGGGCAGGTGAGGGGCGAGGAGTACGGCGGCAGGCCAACCGGCGCGCCCCTGCTCGTCCACCTCGTGTACGGCCGCGGTCAACCGCTCGGCAAGGGCTCGGTGCCACGTGGCGAGAGGGGATGCCCCGGCCGCCAGAGCGACGGCATTGATCTCTCGGATCAATGGGTGCAGCACCACCTGCGCCGGGTCGCTGATAACCGATGCCTGCCCGGCGTTGCCGGGAGAGTAAGGAAGGCCAAGCAGGCCATACCGGTGCAGACCTGCAAACGCAGCCTCCAACGCTGGGACGGTGACGTCGTCTCCCGTGACGGCGGACAGCAGGTCCGGGGTGATGAGGGACAGCGGGACGGGAGCTTCGGCCAGTACGGCTAGTAGTCGCAACACGGGGCGGGCCAAGGCGTTGCCTTCTCGGGCGAGCTGGTCCAGGGACACCTCCCAGGTGTGCCGCACCACAGTGCGGGCGACTCGCGGATGAGAGGCGTCCGGGTGTTCGGCTCCCAGCAGGAGGGGCAGTTCATGCTCCAGGGCCTGACGGTAGGCGGTGAAGGTGCGGTAGCGGCTGGTAGGCCCGGCCAGGTAAGTACCGGCCGCGTGCAGCGCCAGCGGAAGCCCGCCCAGCCGCATGGCCAGGTCCCTTGCCTGCTCGGCTGTGCCGGCTGCGGGAGCAGCGTCGACCAGGATCTGGCCTGCAGGCTGTGCGGGCAGCGGCTTCAAGGGCAGTAGCCGGGCACGCGGCCCCCATGTCTGCGGGCTGCAATCTCGGCTGGTCATCACCAGCAGGCCTCGGCCGTGTGGGCGGATCCAACCGCGGTAATCGGCCAACGGTTCCCCTGCCGGGCCGATCTCTTGCGGCTCGTCGGCGTTGTCCAACACCAGCAGCCACCGCCGGGCCCGGCCCAGCTGCCGCCACACTACATCGGGCAGACTCGCCCGCCCGGCCCGCGCGGACTCCAACTCTGCCTCGGGCAGCCCACAAACCAGTGCCGTCTGCACCATCTGCTGCGCCAGCTCGGCGGAATCGCGCCAGCGCACCCAAAACACTCGCCAGCCCGCCGCGTTGGCCCGTGAGGCGAGCTGCGCGGCTACCGTTGTCTTGCCCATTCCGCCAGCCGCGCACAACACCGCGAACCGTCCTCGTGGCCGCCGCAGCATGCCTGCCAGCTCGGCCAGCTCGGTTTCGCGTCCGCGCACGCACTCCACATGTGGGGGCCGCAAGGAATCCTGCTGGCCCCTGGCCGGTCGGCCCACCGGCCCCAGCCGCGCCGGCGGTCTTGCCGCAACATCCAGCCGTCGATTCCACAACATCAGCGCGATGCTCGCCACCACCAGCACGGCGAACAGCGGCCAGATCACCCACGCGTGAGCCGCCCATCCTGGCACGACGGCACTGGCGTAGTTGGTCACCAGCCCCAGCCCCGCCGCCACGACTGCAGCAGTCCCCGTCACGGCCGACCCAGCCCACGCACCCTGCCTACGCCGTATCGTCGCCACCCCCTGTCCACCGTCATCAGCATGCCCAAACCGAGACCACCTGCGCAGGAGGTTGAAAGACTGGTGGTCAAGCTGGTGAGGCGCCCCTCTCTCACGACCAGCACCCCCGTTTCGAAAGAGCCGGCAATCAGGTAGCCCCGGTGCCGGGTGGTATCGAACTTGCCGGGTACGTAGCCGCGTACCGGGCTGGGTACTTTCACGCGAACGCCGGCACCGACTGCCGCAGTTGCTCGATCAGGTGGCCGCGGAGGTTCATGCGGCTGATTCAGGCAGACTGCGAGTGCGCTTCGCCCACGGTTGGCGTCTGGACGTGCCCGTTTCTTCCAGCGCCTTCGGCTGGATCATCGGTCTGCGGGGCAGCTACTTCATCAGTTCACTACCTGGTGGCGGCGTGAGGATGCCCGACCGGCCACAGGCTTGAGCGCCGGCTCAAGAGGGCAGCGACTTCTTGAGCCTCCTCCAGCAGATGAGCGAGCACCCGACCGAGACGAAGGCGTCATGCAGCTCCAGACGGCGTTCCCACCGAACGGCGAGACGCTTGAACTGGTGGAGGAGAGCGAAGGTCTGCTCCACGACGTAGCGGAGCTTGCCCAGGCCCCGCATGTCGGGTTGGCCCTTGCGGGAGATGACCGGCAGGATGCCGCGTCGACGCAGCTCATGGCGGTTGGGTTTGCTGTCGTAGCCCTTGTCGCCGAGTAGCGCGTCGGGGCGTTTGCGGGGGTGGCCGATCCGGCCCGCGACCGGTGGGATGCCGTCGACCGGGGTGAGGGTCTGGGTGACGTCGTGGACGTTGGCCGCAGTGGTGATGACGTTGAGCGGGATGCCGCCACCGTCGGTGATCAGGTGGTGCTTGCTGCCGGTCTTGCGACGGTCGACCGGCGACGGGCCCGTCGTGGCACCCCCCCTTTTCGCGCGCACATGGGCGGCGTCCACGCACGCGCGGCTCCAGTCCGGTTCGCCGGCCGCGTTCAGCTCCGCGAGCAGTAGCCGGTGCATCTGGTCGAAGACCCTGGCTTCCTGCCATCGCTCCAGGCGTCTAGCAGGTTTGCCCGGAGCCGAAGCCCAGCCCGGTTACGGCTGACCTGCACCCGGCCGCAAGATCGTGTTACGAGCTCTTAGGGGACCGAAACCCCCTCCGACCACCCTCACGCGCCGCGGCAGTTGACCCCCGGCTCTCCCGGCACACGCACAGGTCCAGGGCGTGTTCGCATCGGTAGCATCCCGGGGTGTCCGGCCCGCAGCCACGAGCCGTCGCGGCAGTCGCGGAGGCGGGCGCGGGGAGCGGGAGTCCCCTGGGAGTCTGCCGATGAAACCACTGATCAGGACCCTCGTGCCGGCGCGGCGGCGGAACGGCCCGGCCGCCGTCGTCGCCGCCGTTGCAGCCGTTGCCGTCTTCGCGTTCCTCGTCCAGCCCGCGGCGGCCCGGGCGGAGGGCAATCACTACACCGGCCACAGAATCGTTCCTCTCCCGCGGGAGCGGGCCGCGGTCCGGGGCCTCGATGTCAGTTCGTACCAGGGTGCCGTGGACTGGCCGGCCGTCGCCGCGGCCGGAGCCGCCTTCGCCTACGTCAAGGCGACCGAGGGGCTCACCTACCGGAACGAGTTCTTCCAGCAGCAGTACGAGGGCTCGGCGGACGCCGGACTGGTGCGCGGCGCCTACCACTTCGCCCGGCCCGACAGCTCGGGCGGCGCCGCCCAGGCCGACGCCTTCCTCGACGGGGGCGGCGGCTGGACGGCCGACGGCCGGACGCTGCCGGGGGCACTCGACATCGAGGGCGTCGCGGCCTCCGACGCCCCGGCCTGCTACGGGCTGGACCAGGAGGGCATGGTCGACTGGATCCGCGCCTTCGCCGAGCGGTACCGGCAGCGCACCGGCCGCCACCCGGTGCTCTACACCAACGTCACCTGGTGGTCACAGTGCACCGGCGGCTCCCGGGCGTTCGCGACGACGCTGCCGCTGTGGGTCGCCAACCACAACGGCACGGCCCACCCCCTGCCCTCCGGCTGGACGACGTACGCCGTCTGGCAGACCGCGGACCACGGCCCCTTCCCCGGGGACCAGGACGTCTTCAACGGATCGCTCCGGGACCTGCGCGCCTTCGCCGAGGGCAGCTGAGCCCCGCCGCCGATCGCAGGCACCACCGCCCAGGGCACGGAATTCGGCAGCCCGGAAGCCCGGAAGCCCGGGAGCCCGGGAGCCCGCTCAAGCGGCGAGCAGGGGACGGGGCCGACGTACGCCCAGGCCCTCAGGAGCGTGGGAGTCGTGGTGGTCACCTCACGGGGCTGCTCCGGCACGGGATCGCGCGTTCCCACGACCATGCCGACGATGCCGCCCTCCACGGTCCCGGGCGGCGGACCGGCCGAACCGAGGGTGGCACGCACCTCGCCGCCGGTGACGGACCGGAGGCGGACCGGGCGTCCCCGTACCTCGGCGAGGACCTCCGCCACCTGGGTGAACGTCAGGTCTTCGCCACATCTCCGGCACGGGCGGCGTCGACCAGGGGGCGGCGGTGCGCCGTGACGTCCCGCATCGCGACGATTCCAGCACCTCGAAGGGACCCCGGTGGCGGCCGCCGCGCCACGCCTGTCTAGCGTTCTCGCCAGGAGTGCCAAGGCTGTACGGCGGAAGAGCGGAGGAACCGGTGCGTCGATCTGTCAGAACATCGTTGCGCCCCCGGGCGGTTGCCCCGACCCGGCCCCTGGGCGGTCACCGTGGCTGACGCGACCGGCGGAACGGACCTCGACCGCGTCACGATCGTCGATCTGCAACGGTCCATGGGAGCGGGTCGGTTGACGTCCGAGGAGCTGACGCGGCACTGCCTGGAGCGGATCGATCGGCTGAACCCCCGCCTCTGTGCGGTGGTCACCGTCAACCCGGACGCGACGGCCCTCGCGCGCCGGAGCGACGACACGCGCCGCTCCCGCGGGGCGCGCGGGCCCTTGGAGGGCATCCCGGTTCTGATCAAGGACAACATCGACACCGCGGACCGGCAGCCGACCACGGCCGGTTCCACGGCCCTGCTGGGGGCCCGGCCGGCGGGGGACGCGTTCCTGGTCGGGCGGCTGCGCGCGGCCGGAGCCGTGCTTCTCGGGAAGACGAACATGACGGAGTGGGCCAACTTCCGTTCGCCCGAGGCCGTCTCGGGCTGGAGCGCCACCGGCGGTCAGACCCGTAACGCCTACGTGCTCGACCGCAGCCCCTCCGGGTCGTCCAGCGGTTCGGCGGTGGCGGCGGCCGCCGGGCTGGCGGTGGTGACGATCGGCACGGAGACCGACGGTTCGATCATCATCCCGGCGGCGCTGAACTCGACGGTGGGGTTCAAGCCCACGCTGGGGATGGTGAGCCGGAACGGCATCGTGCCCATCAGCGCACGTCAGGACACCGCCGGGCCCCTCGCCCGGACCGTGACCGACGCCGCGCTGACCCTGTGGGCGATCCACGGACCCGACCCCGCCGATCCGGAGACCGCGTCGGCAGCCATCACCCTGCCCGCCGACTGGCGCACGGTGCTCGACCGCGACGCACTGCGCGGCGCCCGCATCGGGGTGTGGCGTCAGGGACACACCGGCATCGACGCCGACATGGACCGGGTCTTCGACTGCGCCGTCCGGCGGCTCGAGGACCTGGGCGCCACCGTGGTCGAGGGGGCGGAGGTGCCCAACACGGAAGAGGTGGAGCAACAGCACCTTCTGCCCGCCCTGTTGACGGAGTTCAAGCACGACCTGAACGCGTATCTCGCCGCCACACCGGGCGCGCATCCGGGGGACCTGGCCGGTCTGATCGCGTACAACCTCCGGCATGCCGACACCGAATTGGCCCGTTTCGGCCAGGAGTTCTTCGAGTGGGCGGAGAGGACCGACGGCGACCCGGGCGATCCGGCGTACCGGCGTCACCGGGAGGCCGCGACCCGGCACGCCCGGGAAGCCATCGACGGGACCCTCGCGGCGCACCGGCTCGACGCCATCGTCACCCCCACCGCCCCGCCCGCTCCGCCCATCGGCCACGAGAGGGGTGGCGACTCCTTCGCCAGCTCGACCCTGAACTCCGCGGTGGCCGGATATCCGCACGTCACCGTGCCCGCCGGGTACGCGCGGGGAGCACTGCCGCTGGGCCTGTCGTTCGTGGGGGCGCGCTGCTCCGACGCCCGCCTGCTCGGCTACGCGTACGCCTTCGAGCAGGCCACCCGAGTCCGCACGGCGCCCCGCTGTCTCCCCTCGCTCTCCTGATACTCCGTCACATGTCCTCGAAGTGGAACGCGTTGATGAAGCAGTCCCTCTGCTGCCGCACCGCGAAGACGACGCAGTCGACGAGCGACTGCGCGGTGAGCGGGGAGTGGGCGTCGCGCGGGGTGGTCTCCCACTCCGGGGACAGCGGGTCGACGTTGGTGAAGTCGGGCGGGAACAGGGAGATGACGCGGATGCCCTCCGCGCGCAGCCGCTTGGACAGGATGCCGGTGAACGCCCCCTGGCCGGCCTTCGCCCCGTAGTAGGCGCTGTGGGCGCCGGACGCGGAGTAGTTGGCCGTACCGCATGCCGAGACCATGGTCACGATGTCCGGCCGCGCGGATGCCCGCAGGAGGGGCAGGAAGTGCTTGGTCACCAGGGCGGTGCCCGTCACCGCCGACGACGCCGTCGCCACGATCGCGTCGTCGTCCGCGGAGAGCAGATCCTCGCCCTCCAGCCAGGCGGCGCCGTTGTTGACGAGGATGTCGACGGCGTCGGTCCGTTCGCGGACGGCGGCGGTGAAGGCGCGGACCGACGCGGGGTCACCGATGTCGCAGGCGAAGGCGTGCACGCGCTCGTGGCCCAGCCCCCGGATCTCGTCACGGGTCCTCTCGGCGCCCTCCAGGGAGCGCGCCGAGAGGAAGACCTCGGCGCCGAGCCGGGCGAAGCTGATCGCGAGGGTGCGGCCGAAGTCCCGGGCGGCGCCGGTGATGACGACGCGTCGGTTGTCCAAGGTCACGGGCGGCGTCATGGGGGGGTGTCCTGTCTCTCCCGGTCCGTCTCTCGTCCGTCTCCAATGACTGCCGTCCGTCTCCTACGGCTGCCCGGGTCCGTAGTCGTGCGGGCCACGGTCGCCGCGGCACCGCTGCGCGCACGTCGCCGCCCGCCCCGCCCCGGGGGGGGCGGAGCGGCGTCCGTCACTCCTCGATGGCCCCGCCCACCGTGCGCAGGTGCTCGCGGAAGGTCAGGTCGGGCTCGGTCCGGCGGCGGGCGAGGAAGGTGTCGAAGTGCACCTGTTCGCGCAGCGAGACACCCGCCCGCATCCGTTCGGCCTGGTCCCGTTCGGTGTCGCGGATCGTCGCGGCGAGGGTGAGGAGTTCGTCGGCGCGTGCGGCGGGGATGAAGAGGACACCGTCGTCGTCGCCCAGGACCAGGTCGGTGCGGTCCACCGTCCACTCCCCCACCACGGCGGAGTCCAGCGCGTCCGGCGGCCGGGCGTCGAGGCGCCGGGGGCCGGGCGGGGTCGCGCCCAGGCTGAACACCGGCAGGCCGATCGTCCGCAGGTCGGCCGTGTCTCGGTGCAGACCCCAGATCACGACACCGCTCAGGCCCGCCTGCCGGGCCTCCAGCACCGCGAGGTCGCCGACGCACGCCTCGTCGAGCCGTCCCTCGTTGTCGACGACGAGCACGTCGCCGGGCGCCGCCGTCGCGTACGCCTCCAGGAAGACGTCCACGCTCCCGACGTGCCGGGCCGGACACGCCCGGCCCGCCACGCGGCTGCCCGCGGCGAGCGGACGGAGGTCCGGCGGCGCGCAGCGCACGGGGACGTCGGCGCGCACGCACGCGTCGGCGACGTGGGCTGTCGTCAGCGCGGAGAAGCGCTGCCAAAGTTCGTCATGGTCCATGAGTGATCCCTCCCGTGCCGTGCCCACGCTGTCACGTCCCTCCTGCTCAGCGGGAGGGCTATCCCTGATCCGGGATATTCTCCCGGATGTGAGAGGTGAGGACGAGGCGCACCTCCGCCTGGCCCGCCGGCTGGCGGAGCTGCGGACGGAACGCGACTGGCCGCTCGACGAGCTCGCGCGGCGGACGGGCGTCAGCCGCTCGACGCTGTCCCGGCTGGAGCGGGCGGAGGTCAGCCCGACGGCCGTCCTGCTGGGCAGGCTGTGCGCGGCGTACGGGCGGACGGTGTCCCAGCTGCTGGCCGAGGTCGAAGGCGAACCGCCGCAACTGGTGCGGGCGGGACGGCAGTCGGTGTGGCGGGACGAGAAGGCCGGTTCCGTGCGGCGGTCCGTCTCGCCGCCCCGCCCCGGGCTGCGCGGCGAGATCGTCGAGTGCGTCCTGCGGCCGGGGGCGGACGTCTCCTACGAGGAGCCGCCGGCTCCGGGGCTGGAGCAGCACATCTGGATTCTCGAGGGGGCGCTGGAGGTCACCGCGGCCGGCGGCGTGCACGATCTGCGGGCCGGGGACTGTCTGCGGTTCCGGCTCCGGGGCGTCTCGCGGTTCCGCTGTCCGGGCCCGGGTCCGGTCCGCTACGCCCTGCTAATCGTCATGCCGTGAACCGTCCGGGCCGGCGAGCACGATGTCCGATGACCGCCGGTCGGCGGCGCGGGGCCGGACGAGACTGGCAGCCGTGACCACGATCAGTACGACGCACACGCGCATCGAACCGAACATCCTGTACTTCGGCACCCCCGTGGTGCTGCTCTCGACGGAGAACGAGGACGGGACGCCCAATCTGGCCCCCATGTCCTCGGTCTTCTGGCTCGGCTGGCGGGCCGTGCTCGGGCTCTCCGCACGGGCGCAGACCAGCCGGAACCTGCTCCGCACCCGGGAGTGCGTCCTCAACCTGCCGTCGGACGCCCTCGCCTCCCACGTCGACCGGCTCGCGCTGACCACGGGGGCTCATCCGGTGCCGCAGCGCAAGGCGGACCGCGGGTACCGGTACGTGCCGGACAAGTTCGGGCGGGCTGGCCTCACTCCGGTGGCGTCCGAGACGGTGGCCCCGCCGCGGGTGGCCGAGTGCCCCGTCGCCATGGAGGCCGTGCTCGAAGCGGTGCACCCGATCGGGGAGGACGACGAGCGGCAGCGCGGCTCCATCGTGGCCTTCGAGGTGCGGGTGCAACGGGTGTACGTGCACGACGACATCCGGATGCCGGGCACGGACGACCACATCGACCCCGACGCCTGGCGGCCGCTGGTCATGAGCTTCCAGAAGCTGTACGGGCTCGGGCCGCAGGTCCACGGCTCGACCCTCGCCGACATCCCGGAGCGGTGGTACCGCAGCCCGGATGTCGACCGCGCCCAGGACGTACCGGCGCGCTGAGGCCCGGGCCGGCCGGGTCCCGGCGCCGCACGGCTCAGTCCGCCTCGGGCCAGTCCCAGCCGAGCTGGAGGAACATCCCCAGCCGGTCGCTGACGGCGCGGATCTCCGTGATCCTCCCGTCAGCACCGTCGGCGACGGTGAAGACCCAGATCTGCTCCACCTCGAAGGAGCGTCCGGTCGGGCGGGGCATCCGGGGGTGCTCACCGGTGTGCTTCCCGCTGACGGTCAGCCGGGCCACGACCGTCCCGCCCTCGGCGACGAGCCCGTCCACCCGGATCCCGAGCTCGCCGAAGGCGGCGAGCTGTTGGCGGATCCCTTCGAAGGCCGCGCCCGGCTCATCCGGCTCCCCGAAGATCATCTTGTTGTGGTCCACCACGTCCCGCGCCAGGTAGCGCGGGAGGTCGTCCAGTCTGCGTTCGGAGATCGCCCGAAGGCAGTCCGTGACGAGCTGCTTGCCGGGGTGGGATGCCGTGTCCATGGGGTCCGCTCCTTGATTCTTGCCTTGATTCTTGGATTCCTGGATTCTTACAACGTAAGTTCCGCGGGCTCCATTAGGCTGCTCTTACGACGTAAGAAAGTCAAGGCCGGGAGATGGGAGCACGCATGGCGGCCAAGCGGGCGCAGGGCGAGCGGGCCGGGCTCACCCGAGAGGTGATCCTGGCCACGGCGGTGGAGCTGGTGGACCGCGAAGGGGTGAAGGGGCTGACGATGCGCCGGCTGGGCGCGGCGCTCGACGTGGAGGCCATGACGCTCTACCACCACGTGCCGAACAAGGAAGCGCTGCTGGACGGCCTGGTGGAGCGGGTCTTCGCCGGCGCCCTCCCGGTCGAAGGCGGTGACGTCGGCGGCGGCGACGTCGGTACGTCCGACTGGCAGTCCTGGCTGCGGACCTACGCGGCCGCCCTGCGCACCACCCTGCTGAGCCACCCGGGCGTCCTGCCCCTCGTCGCGGCGCGGCCGGCGACGACCCCCGCGACGCTGGACGCGGTCGAGCACGGGCTGCGGGTGCTGACCTCGGCCGGCTTCCCGCTGGGCCGCGCGGTCCACGCGCTCAACTCACTGTCCCTGCTGGTCGTCAGCCATGCCGTGGCGGAGCACGCCATCGGGTCCGCCGACGGACCCGGCTCGGCCGCGTGGCTCGCCGGGCTGAGCCCGGACCGGTATCCGCTGGGCGGCGAGGCGGCGCGGACGGGCGCCGGGACGGACGACGCCGAGCGGTTCGCCCTCGCCGTGGAGGCGCTGGTCTCCGGGTTCGGCGGGTGGGTGGACGAGTGACGGGTCCGCCTTCGGCTCCGGCTCCGGCTCCGGGCTCCGCGGAGGGCCGGCGTCGCGGTCAGCCCGCCCGGGCGTCCCGCACCTCGCGGATCACGCCGTCCAGGACCTCCTGCGAGCGCCGCAGGTCATTGATCGCCCGGTCGAGGCGGTCCCGCTCGCCCAGAAGGTTCTCCACCAGTTCGGCGGAGGGCCGGGCGTACCCGCCGTGCCCCGGCAGACAGGGCAGCACCTGAGCGATCTTGCTGCTGCACAGGCCCGCCGCAAACAGCTCCTGGATGCAGACCACCCGGTCGACCGCGGCGTCACCGAACTCACGGTGACCGCCCGACGTACGCTCCGCGGTCAGCAGGCCCTGCTGCTCGTAGTAACGCAGCGCCCGCACACTGACGTTGGTCCTGCGGGACAACTCCCCGATCCGCACAGCCTCTCCCCCTGGGCCCGAACACTGCTCCGGTGTCCCGGACTTGCATCTGACGCTCATGTCAGATCTTACGGTCCCCCCATGACACACGAAACGGCATCCTCGCTGCTCACTCCCTACACCTCCGGCCCCCTGCGCCTCGCGAACCGCATCGTCATGGCGCCCATGACCCGGCTCCGGGCCGACGAGAACGGCGTCCCGCTGCCCATCGTGGCCGACTACTACGCCCAGCGGGCGGGCGCCGGGCTGATCGTGACCGAGGGCATCTGGCCGGGCTTCACCGGGCAGAGCCTGTGGCGGCAGCCGGGGCTCGTCACCGAAGAGCAGGTGGCGGCCTGGCGACGCGTCACGGAGGCGGTGCACACGGCGGGCGGGGTGATCTTCGCGCAGCTGATGCACGGCGGCCGGGCCGCCCACCCGCTGACCCGCGTCGACGGCGGGTGGCCCCTGGCCCCCTCGGCGGTCCCGCTGCCCGGCCCCCAGCACACCCGCGAGGGAATGCGCGAGCCGGTGGTCCCGAAGGCCATGACCGGCCGGGACATCGCGGAGACGGTCGAGGACTTCGCCCGCGCCGCCCGCAACGCCGTCCGGGCCGGGTTCGACGGCGTCGAACTGCACGGCGCCAACAGCTACCTGATCCACCAGTTCCTGGCGGACAACACCAACCTGCGCACCGACGCGTACGGCGGGGACGTACCGGGCCGGATCCGATTCGCGCGGGAGGCCGTGGAGGCCGTCGCCGACGCCGTCGGCCCGCACCGCACGGCGGTGCGCCTCTCCCCCGGCAACCCGCAGTCCGGCATCGTCGAGGCCGACCCCGGTCCGGTCTACCGGACGCTGGCCGCCGCCCTGGCGCCGCTGGGCCTGGCCTACGCGCACCTCACCGAGTCGTCGGACTACCCGGCCCTCGCGGACCTCCGGCCGCTCCTCGGCGGCACCGTGATCGCGAACGTCGGCGAGAACCACGACCCGACCGACCGCGCGGCCGGGGAGGCGGTCCTGCGCCGGGGCGTGGCCGACCTCGTCTCGTACGGGCGCGCGTTCCTGGCCAATCCGGACCTGCCCCGGCGGTTCGCCACCGGTGCCCCGACGACCCGGCCGGACACCGCGCTCCTCTACACCCACGGCCCCGAGGGCTACACCGACCACCCGGCCGCGCTCCCCGCTCCGACCCTGGCCCGCTGACGGTGCTCACCGGCGGACCGGGCACCCCGTGGCGGGACCGGGCAGGTGGTGACGCATCATCGGGGGATGACACAGCCTCCCGCTCCGGCGCTCGCCACCGGTCCCGGCCTGGCCGCCTTCGCCGCCCTGCTGGCCGACGACACCCGCGCCGCCTTCTGCCTGGCCCTGCTGGACGGCCGCGCGTGGACCGCCGGGGAACTGGCCCGGCACGCCGGCGTCGCCCCTTCGACGGCCAGTGCCCACCTGACCCGTCTCGTCGAGGGCGGGCTGCTCACCGAGGTGCGGCAGGGCCGCCACCGGTATGTGTGCCTCGCCGGGCCGGCCGTCGCCCAGGTCGTCGAGGACATGGCGGCGCACGCCGTCCCGGCCGCTCCGGCACGGACCTTGCGGGCGGCGTCGGCGGAGGCCGCGATGGCACGGGCCCGCACCTGTTACGACCACCTGGCGGGCCGGCTGGGTGTCCTGGTCACCGAGGCGATGACCCGGCTGGGCCTGCTGGAACAGACCTCGGGGTTCGCGCTCACCCGGGAGGGGACGGAGTGGTACGCGGCGCTGGGCATCGACCTCGCCGCACCGCGCGGCGGGAACAGGCCCGTGGCGCGGCCCTGCCTGGACTTCACCGAGCGCCGCCCGCACCTGGCGGGCACCGCGGGGGCGGCCCTGTGCCGGCACGCCCTCGCCGCCGAGTGGTGCGTACGCATCGGCAGCCGACGTGCGCTCAAGGTCACCGACGCGGGCCGTCAGGCGTTCTCCGAGCTCTTCGCCCTGACGCCGGAGGACCTGGACGCGGTCGCCCCCCGGCCCGCCGTCGGCGCGGCGGCCGCCGGGTGAGCACCCGGCCCGCCCTCACCCGGCGGGTTCCAGGCGCCACCACTGGGAGGGGCTGTCCGTGTCCTCCCACTGCCGGACGTTGGCACCGTCCTCGGTCGCCGCGTCGGCGACCTCCAGCAGCAGACCGCTGATGTGGGCCACGAGGGTGACCGTTCCCGGGTCCTCCACCAGCTCCTCGATCAGCCACTCCTGGGCGCCGAAGCCGTTGGCCTTCCACTGCTGGACATTGGCGCCGTTCTCGACCGACGCGTTGGCGACGTCCAGCCGTTTGCCACTGCCGGCGTTCACCACGTGGTGCAGTCCGCTGCCCTCGTGCACCGGCGACACCCGCCAGAGCTGGGCGGGCGTGCCGCTGTCCTTGCCCTGCTGCACGTTGGCGCCGCTGCCCGTGCGGCCGCCGGCGACCTCCAGCAGCAAGCCGCTGTGGACATTGCGGATGCGGTACGTGCCGTCCATGACGCCTGTTTCCCCCGTGGGTCCGCCGGTGAGGACCTTGATCGTAACGGGTGGCGGCGTCCGCGACGGAGGGCGGCCGGGGCCCTCCGTCCGACAGTGGCCGGCCGACGCGTGGCCGGTCAGCCGGCGATCGTTCAGCAGGTGGCCGCCGGGGTCTCGAAGGTCTGCTGGCCCTCGACCTTGATCAGGCCCACGTACTTCCGGCCGGCGCACGGGTAGGACATGTTCCAGGTGCTGTTGGCGCGCTCCCCCTTGCTGATGGTCTTCAGACCGCCCCAGTTGGTGGCGGTGGAGCGGAAGCCGAGGTGCGCCTTGATGGTGGCGCCGTCCTTCTTGGTGTAGAAGACCTCGATGCGGGACGGGCTGGTGTTCAGCGAGATGCAGAGCTGCCCGTTGCTCATGCTGGTGCACTTCACACGGTCACTCCCGGAGGCGTGCGCGGGAGTGGCGAGCAGCGTGGTGCCAGCGGTGATACAGGCGGCGAGAGTGAGAGCGGCGCGACGACGCATGATGGGTTCCCCCTGACGGATTGTCATGATCAACGCCGGGGACAGTAGCAGGAGTGGAATCACATCTGCCAGATCTTGAGCGCATTCCTTTGCACCGCTGACGGGGCACTGCGCATCGCCGTGCGGACTGTGGGAGAAGAACGATCGAGTCCGTGGTCATGAGCCGAGACGCCTTCGAGGGCGTTCCGGTCCACGCCCGTGTCCCACGGCCTCCGGCCCGGCGCCGCAGTGGTCCTCGGCACGGATGTGATCGCGTTCGCCGACGGGATCGACCAGCTGGAATTCGTCCTTCAGGTCCTCCGGACGCAGGAGGACAGACTCGCGGCGCATGCCGTGGTGAACGTCAGCTCCTCGCCGCACGGGCGATGCGGTACAGCACGTTCGGACGCAGTGGTCCAGCGGGCGCGAAGGGGTCGTCGAAGTCGTCGGCCGGGTTCCGGGTCATGCCGATTCGGCGCATCACCGCCTGTGAACGGAGGTTGGTGGCCGTGGTCACAGCAAGGATCTCGGGAAGTCCCAGGGTGTCGAAGCCGTGATCGAGGACTGCCGACGCGGCCTCGGTGGCGTAGCCGTGGCCCCAGGCCGGGCGGGCGAGCCGCCAGCCGATCTCCACTCCCGTGAACGGCATGCCGTCATCCACCTGGTCCAGGCCCGCGAAGCCGATGAACTCCCCCGTGGCCCGCACCTCGACTGCCCACCACCCGTAGCCACGCCGGTCGAACTCAGCCTGGAAGCGGGCCACGGAGGCGTCGCTCTGTTCGCGGGTGAGCAGGTCGCCCAAGTGCTCCCGAACCTCGGGATCGGCGTTCATGGCCGCCCATGGTTCGAGGTCGGAGTCACGCCATCGCCGGAGGGTGAGGCGATCGGTACGCAATTCAGTCATGCTGCCCAGCCAACGTGAGTTCGGGCCTCAAGGCAATCTGTTTCCCCGAGGCCATTGATCCAGGTCGCGGGCTACCGCGTGGCGAGTGGCGATCACTTGCCGGGCAGAACCCGGTCGGTCACCGGGAGCGATCGTCGGGCGACCGGGAAGTCGAAGTACGTGTCCGGGAACGTCTCCGGCTTGTACGTGTAATGCCACCACTCTTCCGGAAGGTTCTTGAAACCGGCCTGTTCCAGGCCGTTCTTGAGCAGGAGGCGGTTGTGACGCTGTGCGCCGACGACGCGCGGGTCGAGTGTGTGGGACAGCGTGTCGAAGCAGTCGAAACCGGTGCCCATGTCCAGGGAGTTGTCCGGGAAACGGTCCCGCTTCGGGCCGTAGCACGGAGTGAGCGGCTCGCCGGGCAGGTACGGACGGGTGGGCCATGCGGGCAGCCGGACCAGGGTCAGGTCCACCGTACTCCCCCTGCTGTGACCGGACTTGGCCGCGATGTAGCCGTCGTCGAACAGCCGCGTCTTGTCCACGCGTGGGTAGAACTCCGCCTTCATCCGCTGGTCGTCGAGGTCCTTGGCCCACCGCACGAAGTGGTCGACGGCGCGCTGCGGCCGATAGCAGTCGTAGACCTTGAGGGAGTAGCCCTTCCTGAGGAAGGAACGCTGTGCCCGGCGCAGCGCGGCGGCCGCGTCGCGCGTCAGGATGCACATCGGCTGCCGGTAGCCGTCGATCCGGTCACCGGTGAAGTTGTGGCGGGTGATGTAGCGCGTCTCCTGCAGGATGGTGGGGTCGACGTCCCGCAGGGCGACGAACTCCGATGGCGCCTTGGACTCCGGGCGCGCCTGTGCCGTGGTGGCGGGCACGGCCGACAGGACGGCGGCCACACCGGCGACCAGGCCGCGGAGAACTCTTCGCATCGGCTCGAACCCCTTCGCTTCCGTTGAGTGATGCGGTGGCGCATCCCTCGCAGGCGGCATCCTGGCGGAGCCGGGCCGGAGCCGTCCAGCGGATCGGACGGGGGGAATCGGCCATGCCGCCGGAGGCACCGCACCACCGAGCCGGGGCGCGCCCGAGGCCGCCCCTGCCCGGCAGCACCTGTACGTCGGTGCCCGGCGCGGCAGTTGGCACCGCGCGCGGTGGCGCCGCCCGCGGTGGCGCGGCCTCGGGCCGGCTGGATCGCGTCAGGTCGTGGTCGTCGCCGCCCCCACCGCTCCTGTCGACCGCCGTGCGTGGAAGATCCCCCAGCGCAGCCGCCCCTGTCGGGCCGCGTCCACCCACAGGGGCAGGTTGACGAGGAGCTGCTGGAGATACTCGGGGCTGATGAGGTCGCGGAGCGCGTCCTTCCGGGCCTCGGTCTCCTCGGTCAGCCGTACGTAGTGGCGCACCAGTTGCTCGCTGCGGTCGTCGAACCCGACGTCGTCCAGGCCGAGCCCCGTCAGCTGCTCCCGGTAGAAGGACGGCGTGGCCAGCGCGTCCACCCCGAGCCGGGCGACGACCGGTCGCAGCGCGTCGGCGGGCGTGCCCTCGGCCGCCATGATGTCGGTGAACGCCAGCGCCCCGCCCGGCGCCAGCACCCGAGCCGCCTCGGTCAGTGCCCGGGCGCGGTCGTCGCTGTGACAGAGCGCCTCCAGCGAGCAGACCGCGTCGAACTCCCCGTCGCCGTACGGCACGTCGTGGAACGACCCGGTGAGGACCTCGACGAGCCCGTCCAGTCCCCGCTCGGCGTTGGTCTTGCGGTGCCGCTCGTTCTGGGTCTCGCTCAGGTTGAGCGCGACGACGCGGCACCCGAACCGTCCGGCCAGGTACCGGGCGGTGCCCCCGTACCCGGACCCCAGGTCCAGCACCCGCCGCCCCGGCCCGAGCCGCTCGGCCAGATGCTCCGCCAGCCGCTCCACCGTCCGCCGTGACGCCTCGGCGACCGGCTCTCCCTCCCGGTCGTAGATGCCGGTGTGGATGTCCTCACCGCCCCAGACCGTGTCGTAGAAAGCATCCACGTCACCGGTCTCGTAGTACCGCCGCGTCGCCTCGTCGTGTCGATGCACTCTTCTCACCTCACCGTGGGCCCCGATCGTTCCGAGCGTCCAATCTGCCGTCGCCGCCCCGCTGTGAACAGGGGGCGTGGCCGACACGCCGGTGCGGACGCCGTGACCACCCACGGAACCGGGCGCGCCACCGAGCCCTTCGCGGCCGCCCGGGACGACACGGGCGAGGCCGGAACGGGCTCAGCGACCGGAGGCGGGGACGCCGAAGAGCTTGGCCAGCCGTGCGATCTCCTTCCTGGCCTGCTCGATCGTCATCTTCCCCAGCCGTTCCTCCACGCCCAGGAGGCCGTTGCCGCCAGAGGGGGAAGCGTCGGACGGGTACGACCGCGCCTGGCGGGCGGCCTCCGGCGTCCCCGCGGCGTCGGCGGTGGCCGGGACGGTGGTCAGGCAGAGCGCGCAGACGGCAGTGGTGAGGAGGGTTCCGGCGCGGTGTTGTGCATTCATCAGATGCTCCTAGCGACAGAGAGTGTTACCGGAATGAGGAGATCAGCCCGGTACATCCGCAATCTAAAGCATAAGATCTGCTTTTTTGAGCGATGCCCGCATATGTCGCAGATCCCTCTTGGGGCTTCCGTATCTGCGCGAGGCCGATCTGGGGTCGGGCACGCCGGCAGCCCTCGCGTGCCGCATCCTCCGTCCGGCGGAAGGTGCCGCATGAACGGGGCCGTGCTCATCACGCAGCGTTCTGCCCTTCTCCTGCCGAGCTTCGCGGCAATGGAGTTCGCGTTGTGGTTCCCATGGCTCATCCGAACCGGGAACGAGCTCGGGCGGCCTGGAGCCTGGCCGGTCGTTCGACGAGCAGTTCAAGGAAACGGCGCTTCTCTGCACTTCACTCGATCGGGCGATGATGTTCTGGCGGGTGGGGATCGTCACGAAGGGACAGCATGGCGGCGTCACGGGCGGCTTTGGGACGGGACGACCTGAGGACCAAGGTGGCGGTCCAGCGGGTGCGGCTGGGCGCCGAGGAGTACCGGGTGATCCGTCCGGCGCGGGGGCTCAAGAACGCCGCCTTGTACGCCGTGCACAACGACGGTCAGTACCAGCTGTGCGTGGATCGGGGCGACGGGCGGCAACTGGGCACCCTGCTCATGCTCGCGGCCCGTTCGCCGCGGTCGCTGGTCTACCTGCCGCTGCGGTCGAGTCCCGACGTGCCAGGCGTCGGCCGGCCGGAGGAGCGGCCGCTCGATCTCGACGAGATGCTGGAGGTGATCGTTGAACGTCATGGTCGGCGGGGTCCTGTCGGCCGGGGTCATGAGTCCCACTGGTCGCAGTACTCGATGTGGATCTCGCGCGCGTCGCCGCGAATGCCGTCGTCGGAGTGGAGCTCGGTGCAGAAGTGCGGGTAGCTCGGATGGACGGGATCGTGCACCTGCCCGTCACGGCCGAGTTCCCGCTCGCGGAGGCGGCGGAGGCACACCGCCTGATGGAGACGCAGAGCAGCACGGGCAAGCTGCTGTTGCGGGTGGGCGATGGGGCAGAAAGCGAGTAGTCGTCATGCGACGCCGAGGAGATCCGCGGGCGGCCAAGGCCGGCGGGAGGGAGTTCCCACGCCAACCCCGCCCCCTTCTCTCCCCCCGGCGCGCGAACGCTACGGCAGATAGGTGCAGTTGACGTAGCGGTAGCCGTGCTGGTCCGGCTTGGCCGTCGAGCGCCAGGTCCAGAAGAACGAGACGATGCTGCCCTTGGGCAGCGTGTACTTCTTGTTGTTGTCCTTCCAGACGAAGGAGCGGGGAAGCTCCCCGTGGAAGTTGTAATTCCACTTCTGCTTCTGCGCCTTGATGCCGGCCATCTCGTGGCCGTCCCCGAAGATCTGCGTCTTGAAGTTCACGACGCCCATGCCGGCGTTGCGCTTGGACAGCGCCACCTTCCACGAGATGCCCTTGCCCGTCTCACGGAACGTGGCGTCGGCTATCGACTTGTTCGATTCGGCATGCACGGTACCCGACGGAAGGGATCATTCCGGCACCTCGTTTCCGCCTGTTCATGGAGGTCAGGGCTCCGTTTGCCCAACACGGGGGCCCCCGGTTCACAGACGTGCCGGCGGTCAGACGCGGGTGTCCTCCACGACCGGTACCGCCCGTCGTGGCGCCGGGCCGGCCGTGCCGTCGGCCTTCCCGGGTCCGCAGAAGGCGGGTTCGAGGGTGTTCATGAGTCCTTGCGTCACCGCGCTGTTGTTGGAGGCGTTGGCGAAGACGACGACGGTCCGCCGGCCGTCGCGGGTGGCGTAGGACTGGGTCTGGTAGCCCTGGACGATGCCGCCGTGCCCGTAGACCGTGCCGCAGGACAGCGTGATCGCGCGGAGGCCCAGGCCGTAGCCGGTCCTGGCCGTGGGGGTGGGCAGCGCGCTCGTCATCTGCCGCACCGACGCGTCGGAGACCAGTCCGCCGGAGCTGCCGGCGAGAACGGTGGTCAGGAAGCGGTCCATGTCGTCGGCCGAGGAGATGACCGCTCCCGCGCTCCAGACCCACGAGCCGTTCTGCTCGGTCGAGTCCAGCAGCGGCCGGGAGCGGTCGTCGTTGGTCAGGTAGCCGGTGACGTGCGGCCCCTTGATACGCCGGTCGGGGACCACGAACGAGGTCCGGCGCAGCCGCAGCGGCTCGATGACCTCCTCGCGCAGTACCTCGGCGTACGGGCGGCCGGTGACGTGCTCGACGGCCATGCCCAACAGCACGAAGCCGGTGTTGGTGTACGCGTACCGGGTCCCCGGCGTGTACTGCACACCGTGCTTGACCGACATCGCCACGAGCTCGGCGGGCGGGTAGACGGTGGTGCGGATCCGCTTCTCGAACGCGCTTGTGGTCTCCTCACCCGGCTGTTCGAGCAGGTCCTCGGTGTGGTCGTAGATGCCGGCACGGTGCTGCATGGCCTGCCGGACGGTCATGTTCCAGCCCTCCGGCAGCGTTCCGGGCGGCAGGTACTCGCGCAGCCGCCCGTCCAGATCGATGCGGCCCTGTTCGACCAGGCGCATCACCAGGACGGAGGTGAACGTCTTGGTGTTGCTGCCGACCCGGACGCGCCATTTCGCGTTCATCGGTGTGCCGTCGAGGTTCGCCTTGCCGACCGCGACGGACCGGTCGTGACCGGAATCGCCGTGATCGCGGATGACCGCGAACGCGCCGGGCGCGCCCGCGCCTACGGTGCGTTCCAGCGCGGCGCGCACTCCCGCGGGATCCGGCCCGCCGGCCGACGACGGTTCGGCCGCCGCACCGGTCACACCCATGGCCGCCAGCACCGCGGCGCTCACGGCCACCGCCGCGGCACGCAGCAGGCCGACGCGTGCCGGTCCCGTTCCGGTCGCTTCGGTTCTCGTCTCTTCGGTCCTCGTCACGTCGGTTCTCGTCATGCGGAAACCCCCTCGCTGCGCCTGCGCCGCGGAGCGGCCAGGATCCGGACGGACGGTGCGTTCGCGTGATCGTAGCCACAGTGGCGAGCGGCACACACCGGTGCCAGGGGGGCATGAACCCGGTCATTCGACAGATGTGACCCAGGTCGGGCCGGCCGTAGGTTCGTGTCCGTACCAAGGAGTGCGGCGCCGGCGACGGAGTCCGAGTGACCGCCGTCGTCCTCCGCCTCAGATCGTCACCGCAAGGAGTTCGTCGCCATGAAGGTCCGTATCGTGCTGGACATCGCGTGCGCCTGGTCGTTCCTGGGATTCACCCACTACCTGCGGGCCGCGGAGCGGTTCCGTGCCGAGGGCGGCGTGCTGGAGACCGAGTTCCTGCCCTTCCAGCTCGCACCGGACGCCCCCACGGACGGAGAGCCCCTCCGCGAGGTCCACCGGCGGGTCTTCGGGCCGTCGGCCGAGGAGAGGACCGCCCACCTCACCGAGGTGGCCGCGCGCAGCGGTCTGGAGATCCGCTACGACCGCGCGGTCTTCGCCAACACCCTCGCGGCCCACGGTCTGATCGCCCAGGCGACCGCCCAGGGAGCGGGAGAGCAGACCGTGGCCCGGCTGTTCGGCGCCTACTTCACCGAGGGCCTCAACGTCGCCGACCTCACCGTCCTGCGGAACATCGCGGCACGGAACGGGGTGGACTGGCACCCGGACGGCGGCACGGACGCCACGGCCGCCGGCTTCCGGACGGTCGCCGGGCTCCGCGTGCGCAGTGTGCCGCTGTTCCTCTTCGACGACGGGAGCACAGTGAACGGTGCGCAGTCGCCCGAGGCCTTTCTCGCCGCTCTCCGCACGGCGGCCGCGGCGCAGGCGGGCACCGCGGCCTGACGGAACGGGCGGCGCCGACGGGCGCCGCCCGCGGTCGGCGTGATCGCTTACCATGTCCGCCACCGCTCGCGCGATTGTTCACGGAGTGTGATGCGCTTCTCACATCGATGTCGAGTCTGATGACTTTTCCCTCGCCCTCCGGTGTCCTTACCGCCGACAGCAGCCCTGAAATGGGCATGACGAGGGGATCGGTGTGAATTGAACAGTCAATTCCGTTCATGGTGGGGTCTTCGCCGACTCGACGCGGGTCGACTCGACGCGAAGAGAACGGGAACCACAAGGGCGACGGTCCGCGGAAGACTCGCCGCGGCCGTCGGGGCGGTCGCGTTACTCGTGGCCGGATTCACCGGGGCGACCACGGGCGAGGCGGCGGCCGTCAAGGCGGGCGGATGGTCCTGCTCGGGGGCTCCCGTCCCGGACGGGTACGTGATCACCGCGTACAACCGCAACGGCTGCAACGGCGCGGGGTCCTGGTACCAGCAGCCCGTGCGGGACGGCATCTGGACCTGTTCCGGTTCGCCGATCGTGCCCGGCTACGTCATCACCAACTACGACCGCAACGGTTGCAGCGGCATCGGCGCCTGGTACCACCAGCTCGCCCGCGACGGCCGCTAGACCTGCGCGGGCTCGCCCATTCCGGCCGGCTACGTCACCACGAACTACGCCCGCACCGGCTGCAACGGCATCGGCGCCTGGTACCACCAACTCGTCCGCAACGGCATCTGGACCTGCTCCGGCTCCCCCATCCCGCCGGGGTACCGCAGCACCAACTTCTCGGCGAGCGGTTGCGGTGGCGTGGGGGCCTGGTACACGGTGCGTGCCTGACCCTCGCACCGGAACACAGATCCCTTGAGGACACGGTTCCGCGCCCTCGATGAACAGCGGCCGGTCCGCCCGGAAAGGGGCGGGCCGGCCCGTCGCGCTACCCGAACCCCACCAGGCACGCCAGCCGGAGCTCGGCGCAGTGGGCGCGCCGGCCGTCGGGGCGCCACCACAGACGGTCGGGGCCCGGCAGCATCTCCGAGACGGTCACCCGGCCCGGGGCCAGCCGGGCCAGGTCGGCCACGGCGAGGGGGTCGGCGAAGTCGGTGTGGAGGGGTTTGCGCTCCTCCGGGGCGCGGACGAACACCCGGCGCGGGAGGCCGAGCCGGCAGCGGATGCGGTGCAGGGCCCGCCACCCGGGATAGCCCGTCGGGAGCTCGGGCAGGTCCACCTCCCACCGGGCGCGCTGGAGGACCGTCGGGCCGACGAGGACGCGGGGGGTGCGGGTGCCGAGGGTGACGGGGACCGGGACCAGGCACGGCACACTGAGCGCGCGGTGCTGGACGGACGGGATGTCGCCGCTGTACAGCCGCAGCCTGCGGCCGCGGGCGAGGACGGCGGTGCCGTCGGCGTCGACGGTGATCTCGCTGATCGGCACGGTGTCGGAGCGCGGCTTGCCCGACATGCCGCTGAGCTCGACGGAGAGTCCCGGCATCTCGGGGACGAGGAACATGTTGCGGCGGCGGGAGACGACGGCCGCCATGCCGGCGGGGTCCAGGACCCGGGCCACCCGGCCGAGCAGGTCGGCGCGGAGGGCGGGTCCATCAGGGTGCAGTCTGCTCACGCCGCCCGCCAAGTAGCTTCCGTCGTCGTGGAGTTCGCCGAGGAGCCACGGCGCGCTCGTCGGGTCGCCGAGGGCCATGACGTCCGGGCCGCAGAGGGCGGCGAGGTGGTCCCGCGGGTCCATGGCCGGGCAGAAGCGGCCGGCGAGCGCGGTGATGTCCTCCCGGGTCAGGGCGGCCCGGCCGTCCCGGGTGCGGGACGCCACCAGGGCGGTCAGCCCGGCGGTGAAGGCGTCGGTGCGGGTGCGCACCTCGGGGATGTCGGCGCGGAGCAGGTCGAGCAGGGGGACGCGGGTACCGCCGGTCGCGGCCCGTACGGACTCCCGGGCGTCCTCGCGGCGGACGAGGGCGGCGAGGTAGCTCAGCGGCAGGACGTCGGCGAGGGCGGACGTGAGGCCGCGGACGGCGGGCGCGCCGAGCGTGGTGCGCCCGCTGAGCGGATGGGTGCGTTCCTCGTGGAACACGTAACGGTCCGCGTAGTGTTCGCCCTTGCCGCGCCGGACCTCCGCCGCGGGGCCGAGGACGTCCGCCGCCCGCCGTTCGGCGCGGGCGAAGACCTCCCGGCGGGCCGGCCAGGGGGCGGTGGCGAACTCCCGGCGGAGCCGTTCGAGGTCCGCGGCGGGTCCGGCCTCCGGGCTGCGGGCCAGGACCGTGTCCCAGGCGTCGAGGGCGTGGGCCGGCACGTCGGCCAACGGCACGAGGGTGCCCGTGAGTTCGCGCAGCAGGCCCGGTACCTCGGCCGGTCCGAGTCCGGCCGCCGCCGCGGCCTCGGCGGAGGTGCGGTCCCCGTCGAGGGCGCGCCACAGGGCGAGCGCGGCCGGTCCGACGGGGAACACGGCACCGTCCGTGCCCCTGACGAGCCCGCCGGCGCCCTCGGTGACCAGCGGATGCCGGCGCGGGCGGCGCAGGGCGGGCGGGATCGCGCGGTGGGCCGTGCGGTTGAGGCGGTCGAGCAGCCAGGTGCTCGGCTCGACGAGGACGTGCTCGGGGGCCGGGGCGTCCAGGCGCAGGCCGTCGGGTTCGGCCGGGTCGAGGCGGACGAAGTGCACGGGCCCGAAGAACGACGTCAGTTCGCAGCGGACGGTGAGCCGGCGCAGGTAGCGGGCGGCCGTGGCGTACGCCTGGCGGGACTTGCTGTGGGTGCCGGTGCCGTCGCCGCGCAGGACGTGGTGGGTGAAGGCGTTGTCGTGGAAGTCCGGGCTGGAGAGGAACACGGCGTGCGCCACGTCCGGTTCGGCGCAGCGGGCGGTGAGGTGGGCGCGGGCGCGTCCGAGCGCCGCGGCGTGCAGCCGTTCGGCTCGCCCGTCGGCCGCGACGTGTGCGGCGACGGCGGCCTGCCAGCGGTGGGCGAGGGCGGCGTCGCCGCGGGCGTTCCAGGCCGCGAGCTGGGTGTCGGTGAGGGGCTCGGCGCGGTGGACGGTGCGCAGGGCGCGGGAGAGCCGGGTGGCCTCGGCGTGACTGCGGGACGCGGCGCGGGCGGCGGGCAGCGCGCGGGCGAACTCCTCGGTCAGGGCGTCGAGCCGGGTGGTGTCGACGGCCTGTTCCACGGCGTGCAGGGCTTCCTGGTCCGCCAGGGGTTCGAGGGTGTCGGCGGGCAGGCCGGGGGTGCGCAGCAGCACCCAGGGGAAGACGGAGAACCACAGGTGCCCGCCGGCGAACGGCACCGATCCGCCGGGCTGTTCGGGTACGCCGGGTCCATCCGGAGCGTCGGGGGCTCCGGTCACGTCGGGTGCCGGTCCGTGTGTCCGCTGTGCGTCGTCCCCCATGCGAGGCCCCCGTCCGGCCGTCGGCCCGGGACCCGGACAGGCCCCACTTCGACTGATATGGTAATGGGTATCTGGTGTATATCGCGTCAATTCGGTGCCGAATCAGCGGAGTTCACGACGGACTGGCGGGGCGGTCGAGGGCACCACCGGGCCGGGAGTCGGCCGCGGGGGCACCGGGGACCACGGGGGGTGTCATGGCGGCGCACAGTGCGGGGAAGACCGGTGACGACGGCGTCAGGGTGGCGGTGCTGGCCCAGGTCGCCGCCGAGGCGCAGTGCCTGGCCACGACGGTGCCGATGTTGCGGGAGATCGGAGAGGTGACCGTCTTCTCCGCCGACGCCGGGCCTGAAGTGACGGAGTGCGCCGTTGAGTTGGGCGCTCCGGTGGTACCGATGCCCTGGCGCCACCACTACGGCGATCTGCTGACCACCGTGGCCGGGCGGCTCGGCGGGGGGCCGTGGATCATGGCCTACGCCGACGAGACGCCGGCCGCCCGCGGGGCGCGGGACTGGAGCGCGCGGCCGGGCCCCGCCGCGGTCGGGGTGCGGCACCGCACGGGCGAACGCGACACGTACACCGAGGAGAACGAGGCCCGCGGCTGCGGTCCGGGCACGCCACCGCCCCGGTTCACGGGTCTGGTGTACGCCCACGTGGTGCGCGAGGGCACCGTCGTCGACCCGGACGCGCTGCCGCACACCGGCATCGTCCTGGAGCACTGGCCCGCCCGCTGGCCGGGCCTGACGGAGCAGCGCATCGCGCGGACCGCGGAGGCGTACCGGGTGGCGCTCGCGAACGCGCCCGGCGATCCGGAGCTGCTCTACGGACTGTTCCACTGCCACTACTCCGCCCACCAGTGGCCCGAGGTGCGCGAACTGGCCGCCGTCTGGCGCGGTGCGGCGGGCCCGGACGACGAGCGGCGTCCGCTCGTCGACTACTACGAGGCGTGCGCGGCCGTGGCGCTGCGGTCGACGGAGGACGCGCTGCGGCTCGCCGAGGAGGCGGTGCGGCGGGCTCCCCGCTTCGCCGACGGCTGGTACCTGACGGGCGAACTGCACGCCGCGTCCGGCCGGTTCCGCGCGGCGGAGGAGGCGTTCCGTACCGCCCACGGGCTGGGGCGGGACGCGGCCCCGGTCGCGGTCGAGGACCACAGCCTGGCGACCTGGCGTCCGCTCGCGGCCCTGGCCGCGCTCGCCGGCCGGGACGGCCGGGCGGAGGAGGCGGCCCGGCTGAAGGCCGAGGCGCGGGCCGCCCGGGCCCGGCTGCGGGCCGGGGAAGTGGTGTCCTGACGGGGGCGGGCGGACGCGCCGGTCGGCCGCGGGGGACGGTCGCCGTTCCCCGGAACCCGCCGTAGGCCGGTGGTTGGCGCGGTGTGTGAGGTGTTCGGACCGCCTGCGGGCGGTCACGCCGTGCACCGCGCCTCCGTGACCGCGGCGCGCGTGAAGGGCCCGGCCCGGCCCATCCTGCGCCGGCGCTCCGGCAGCGACGGGCGACGGACGACGGACGACGGACGACGGACGACGGACGACGGACGACGGACGACGGACGACGGACGACGGACGACGGACGACGGGAAGAACGATCCGTGCGGACCTCGGGGATCGCAAGGTCCTGGTCGCCGGCCCGCGTGGTCGACGCCCTGCCCTCCCGGTGCCCGTCGCGCATCGTGGTGCGGGTCTCGTGCCCTCCCGGCGCGGCATCGCCGGGGGCGGTGGCCTCGGCCTCGCCGCAACGTCATCGAGCGGGGATCAGCCGGGCAAACGGGCCCACACACCCACCAGTTCGGCCAGGTAGACCGCGCACGGGGTGTCCCGCAGTTCCTCGCGGAGCCGGTCGATCAGCGTGTCCGGGTCGAAGTCGCCCGGCGCGACCACCCCGGACTCCTCGGCGAACGGGAGCGCGGTGAGCAGTGTCTGTCCCAGCATGACCACGGCCGATTCCTTGTCCTCCGGCGTGGGCACCACCACGGCGAGCCCGGGACCCGCCAGCCCGGCCGCCAGGAACAGGGAGTACAACCGCTCGCCGGTGTCCAGGGTGCGGCCCGCGGCGCGCAGGCAGTCGTTGACCACCGCGACGCACCTCGTCAGCTGCGGCATGGCGGGCACCGAGCGGATCCTGGTGGTGTTGAAGTCCTGGAAAGTGATCACGCCACCCGGGCGAACCAGCGTGGACAGTGCCCTGATCGTGCCGGCCGGATCGGGCAGGTGCATCAGGATCAGCCGCCCGACGACGGCGTCGACGGGCCGGTCGAGGGTGACGTCCGGGAGGGTGGCCTGCCGGAAGGTGACGTTGCCGAGGCCCAGTTCGGCCACACGCCGCCGGGCCGAGCCGAGCACGCCCGCGTCGGCGTCCACACCCACCACCGAACCGGCCGGCCCGACGATGCGCGCGAGCTGGATCGACACATCGCCCGCGCCGCACCCGACGTCGAGGACGTTCATCCCCTCGGTGATCCCGGCTGTCTCCAGGAGCCGGTCGGTGTGCTCGGCGTAGAAAGCGGCCTGGGTCGCCAGACGGCGGGTCTCGTGGTCCGAGTGCCGCAGGACGTAGGCCGGCCGGCTGGTCATGGAATTGTGCTCCCTAGTCCGCGACTTCGATGGCGACCGTGCCGAACACGGTGGTCTGGCAGGCGAGGCGGCAGTCGGGCGACAACGCGAGCACGTCCAGCACCGCGCGCTCGTCCGGACCGGCCGGGCTGAGGTTGTCCGCACCGGATATCACCCTGATCATGCAGGTGCCGCACCGGGCCGCCCGGCAGCCGAACGTGACGGGGGTGTCGTGCTCGTCGAAGATGCGCTGCATGGTCGTGCCCGTCGCGACCTCGATCGTCCGGCCCGCGATGCTGACGGTGATCACGTGCCCGCCCCTCGGCTGGCCGCCGCGGGCGGACTGTCCGGTGCCGCCGGGTGGGACACGTCGCCCGCCGCCGCGGTGTCGTCGACCAGACCGGCCATCTCGGACATGAACTGCTCGTAGTTCGCCGCGGCGCTGTCGAACACCCGGCCGGTCGTGGTGCCGCCCTTGAGTACCTGTCCGCCGAGGTGGCGGTGCATGTTCCGGAACAGGGTGAAGAGGTCCGTGCAGGACCGGTACGCCTCGGCGAGCGGGCCGTCGCCGGACTCGTGGACCCACGTCCTGAGCGCGGGCCGCACGTCATAGATCATCCGGAAGAACGCCTTCCAGTCCGCCGGTACGAACCGCAGGTTGTTCGCCCGCGCGGCGATGACGCCGGGATGGCTGTAGTTCACATGGAACAGCGAGTCGAGCATCAGCATGAACGGGAGCTGGTACCCCGAGGCGACGCCCGTCACCTCGTCACCGACCCAGCCGCACGTGACCTGGATCCGCCGGAACTCGTCGGCATCGATCCGGGGCATCAGCCGCTTGGTGATCATGTAGACATGCCGGATCACCGCCTGCACCATGCGCAGCGCCCGCGCACCCCCGGCCCGGTCGTCGGCGGCAGCGCACTCCAGCGCGTGGCAGCCCCAGCCGTAGAGCGGGACGCCGAACGCCTCCACCGCGTAGAAGGCCCGGTACAGCTCCAGTTCGCTCCGGTCGCCCTCGTTCAGCCAGAACGCCGGGCGCATGCGCTCCACGGCGGCGACGTCCCGGTGGGACAGCTCCGCGCCACCGGGTACCCCGTCCAGCTCGAAGGCCAGCATCGTCATCACGATCTGGTTGAACCGGGGGATCATCCCGACCGCCCCCGCCACGGAGCCGAGCAGGCTGTCCAGCGGTTCCGGCATACGGCTCGGCCCGGTCGCCGCATCAGCGTTCGGAGAGCCCTGCCGCCACATGTGGTTCAGGTAGATCAGCGGCACCATCAGCCGTTCCGCCCCGGACGCGGGCAGCGACCCGGCGTACCGCACAAGGCCCTGGTCCAGGCTCGCCGCCCGGCCGTCGAACCACTCGCGGAACCTGACCGCATCCCCTTGGACGTACTGCGCGGCAGCCGCCCGGCAGAGGTCCGCGACCGGGCCCCGGAAGTCGGGGGCGTGCTCCAGCAGGAACCCGGTCCGGGTGGAGGCGAGCGTGCCGAGCGCACGCAACGGCCCCATCGCCCGGAAGTGAGCCGCGTCGTCGTGGCCGGGCAGGGGCCGCGCGAACAGCGTCTCCCGCCGCTCACCGCTCAGCACCACCAGCGGAACCTCAATCGGGCGCACCCCGCACACCGGCTCGCCGACCGGCCGTAAATCGGGCTCCAACTCGGATATCGGCACCGCAGCGGGCGCCGTGAGCGGATGCGTCAGGGCCATGGTTGTACGTGGCATGATCCCCCCGGAGTCACGACTGCACGATTCAGCGGGATACGGACGACCCACCCGCACACCCGTCGTCACAGCGATGCTAGCCGCGCCGAACACTCCGAAACAGCGGTTCGCGTCCCGGCGATCCGGGACGGTCGGCCCCGGGCGTCCGCGGCCTGCGTCGCCGCCCGGGCCCTGGGTAGGCGAAAGGGGGCACGCAGGGGAGCGTGCGGGAGGGGAGGCCGTCATGACCGCGGAGAAACACATTCCCGGAACGCGCGGGGCCAAGGGCGCTGAAGCCGACCGGAGGAAGGCCGAGGGCGCGGCCGCCGGTCATCTGGAAGCGGAGCGCCTGGCCGGGAAGGAGCCGGACGACCACTTCGCCAACCCCGGGACGACCCGGGCGACGCTCTCCCTGACCGGCGCGGACCATGGCGTCGTCACGCTCACCGCGAGCGGGGGCAACGGAATACCGAAGGGCATCCGCGTCGTCGACGAGTCCGGCAGGCTCATCGCCGCCTACATCGGATTCGGTCTGGACGATGTGAGCGTGGCCAAGTCGGCCCGCTCCTCCGTCGCCGGCGCGCTCGCGCTCTCCCTCGACAGCACCGACGAGGAGGACGAGGCCAAGGCGGAATCGCCCTCGGGCGTCATCGTCGGCCAGGCCGGCGAGGACGTCACGGTGCGGCTGACGCCCGAGGAGTTCCGGAGCCGTGCCGTCACTCTCTTCGCCGGTGAACTCATCGACCTGTCACGCGAATTGCGCGGGTCGGTGCTGCGTGAGGGAGAAGGGACGGCGGACGGGGCCTCCTGAGGCGCGCGTCGGGCACACTTCCGCGTGTGCCGCGCGCCGCTGCCACCGTCACCGCCCGTGTCTACTCGGCGGGTCGGGCCGGCCTGGTGGCCAGGATGCGCAACTCGCAGGTCAGGCGGGCTCCTTCGGCGCCCAGCCACAGGCCGTCGGGGCCCGGCAGCATCTCGCTGACCCCTACGGAGACCGGTCCGGGCACACGGTCAGCCGCCGTTCGCAGCAGCCCGGTGAAGGCGTCCACCGACAGGGGGTTCCCGAGGTCGACGAGGGTGGGTTTCGGCTCGCCGGGGACGCGGACGAACACCAGCTCCGGGAGCCCGTACCGGCGCATCCAGGCGCGCGCGGCACGCATCCTGGCGGCATCACGCGTCCGGGGCAGCTCTTCGGGTGCGGGGCATTCACGGCCGGCGCGCTGGACGATCGTACGCCCGACGCGGACGCGGGGCCGTACGGCGCCCAGCCCCCACGGGATGCTCTCCACGGCGGGCAGGCAGAGCGCCGCGAAGGGGTCGGCCCCCTCGGCCGGGCGCACGGGCGGGAGCAGCACCAACGGGCCTTCCTGGTCGAGGAGTTCGACTCCTTCGGCCGTCCGGCGCACCCGGAGGTCGGCGGCGGGTACGGCGGATGCGGGGTCGAGGTGGGGGCGCAGCTGCACGGCGACCGCGGGGGCGGGCAGCGGGTACGGGAAGATTTTGGTGGTGCGCCCGCCGACGAGGCGGCCGATCCGACGTCCGCCGGCGGCGAGTGTCTCGATCAGGGCCCGGTCGCGCCGGAGGGCCGCTTCCGGGTCGGCGAGCCGGGCGAAGTGGTCGGTGGGGAACACCGAGAGCAGATGACCTGCGTGGGCCTCGCCGAGGACGAGGCGGCCCTCGGCGAGCCGGTCGGGCGCGCTCGCGTCGATCAGGACGTCGACCGAGCTGAACACGGGCCCCGTGATCGCGCCGGCGAGCGCGGCCGGCTCCCGGGGATCGAGGACGACCTCACCGGGCTCCTCCCCCACCCGGGCGTGCGCCCACTGCTCGGCCGGGGTCGGCGCGAGGGTGAGGGGCCGGGGTGCCCGGGCGAGGCCGACGAGGTAGGTGAGCAGCGGGACATCGGTCCGTCCGGGCCACAGGGCATCGAACGCCTCGGCCGCGTACCGCTGTTGGGCCGCGTGCCGCTGGCAGGCCGCCGCCGCCCAGTAGGTGAGCGCGGGGGCCAGCCCCTCGGTGAGCGCGTCGGCGAGGGCACCGCCGAACCGGAGGGACACGGTGCTCTCGCGCTCCTCGAAGAGCACACTGCGGTCGGCGTACATCCGCCCTCCGCCGCGCTGCGGCGGTTCGCCGGTCAGCCGCCCGTACTCGCGCTCCAGGTCGTCGAGGGCCACGGCCCGCGCGTCGCCGCCGGTGCGGGCGAACTCCTCGATGCCGGCTTCGAACCGGGCGACGCACTCCCGCCAGCGGCGGACGGCGGGTTCGTCGGGCAGCGGGAGGAGAGCGTGCGCGAGCGACGCGAGGGGTTCGGCGCACCACGGGTCGACGGCCGGCGCGGCGAGCAGGACGCCCGCGTCGAGCAGGCGCCGGAGCGGTTCCTCGTCGTGGTCGCGGGCCGCGACGCGTCCGTCGGACCGCTCCCAGGTGCGGAGTTCGCCGTCGGACAGGGTCAGCTTCCGGCCCGTGAAGGCGTGTTGGAGCCGGTTGCCGCCGGCGGACCGGTAGGCGGGTGAGCGGCGTGGCGGGAGGACGGGTCCGAGGCCGGGGTCGGCGGCCATCGCCCGGGCCAGCCCCTCCGCCACCCGCGGGCTGCTGAACACCCGGGGCGGTCCTGCGCCCGGCGTCCCCACCACTTGGACGGCCTCGGGCTCCCCCGGCGCCAGCACTGCGTGTCCCACGGGTCCGAAGAAGCTGTGCGTCTCGTTCTTGGCGGCCAGCCGCTGGAGGTAGAGCGTGATCCGCTGTTCCAGGGCCCGGGTGCGGCGGTCGGGCCGAGGGGCGAAGGGGGCGCGCGCGTACGCGGTGAGGGCCGCGCGGAAGGACGGGCTGAGCAGCAGTGCCGCCTCGTGCAGCGCCTCGTCCGCGGCGGCCCTGTGCAGGCGGCGGCGTACGGACGCGCGGACGTGTTCCCACCGGCGGTCCAGCCGGTCCTGGGCCTGTTGGGCGGCGGCCAGGGCGTCGTTCCAGTGGGTGAGGCGGGTATGGAGCTCGGTCGCGGGTTCGTCGGCGGGGGGCGGGGCGGCGGTGTGCGCGGGGCGGTGCCTGCCGACGGCGGAGCGGGCCCTGCTCAGCAGCTTGCGGAGGGAGGGATCGGGGATGTGGGCGAGTGCGGCGGGGAAGGCTCGGGTGAGCAGGTCGTGTCGGATCTCCTCGGCCTGTTCCCAGGCGGTGTCCACGGCGGCCAGGTCCACGCGTGCCTCCGCGGGGACGAGGTCGTGGACGGTGGCGAACGGGAATCCGGCTGCGCGGAGGGCGGCACGTGGGTGCAACTCCCATTCGGGTGCGCTTAGTTCGGCCCGCTGTGCGGGGCCACAGTCCTCCTCCGTCCGGTGGCCCGCACCCGGGGGCCGTGCAGCGCCATCGCGACGGTCCGCGCCCACCGGGCCCACTGGTCCGGGCTCGCTCCGAACCCTGCCGCCACGCCCGTCGGCACCTACCGACCCAGGCCCACTCCGGGCGGCGGCGCCATGACCGCTGGTGCCCGCCGACCCCGGCTCGCTCCAGGCCATCTCGGCACCCACCGGGCCCACAGATCCGAGCTCGCTCCGAGCCGCGCCACCATGGCCGCCGGCACCTACCGGCCCGGGCCCGCTCCAGACAGCGGCGCCATGACCTCCGGCAACTACCGATCCTGGACCGGTCCAAACAGCGTTGCCATGGACGCCGGTGCCCGCCGACCCCGGCTCGCCCCAGGCCACCTCTGCCCCCACCGGTCCCGTCCCACCCCCCGCCGAGCCGTCGTCGTGCATCGCGTTCTCCGTCCGTCGATTCACGCTCATCCCGTCACCCGCGCCTCGGACAACAGGACGGCGGGGGCGGCGAGTCCGGGGAACAGGGCCGAGTGCAGGAGTTCGTCCCCGCAGCCGGCGACCTGCTTCAGCCAGCCGAAGAGGCCGACCTCGACGCGCAGGGGCCCCACGGGCCGCTGCCTGGTCCCGTCCGCGACCAGCCATCCGTACGCGTCGAGGCGGATGCGGCGTCCGCCGTCGCCCCGGACGGCGGGGTGGAGGGCCGCCACGGTTTCGATGCCGTTCCCCATCGCGCGCCGGAGTCCGTCCGCCGTCGTGGGGCCGGGGAGCAGGCGCAGGCCGCGCGGGCCGGGGCGGACGGGGCCGCCGGGGAGGGTGCGTACGGCGCAGCCGTTGGGGCGGTGGCCGCAGGCGGTGGCGGTGGCGCGGGAGTGCAGGAAGCCGTGGAGGACGCCGTCGGTGATGAGCGGGGTGCGGCCGGTCGGGGTGCACTCGTCGTCGACCGGTGCGCCGTACGGGCCGTGTCCGGCCCGGCCGTCGTCGACGACGGTGACGGCCGGTGCGGCGATGCGGCGGCCGGTGCGGTCGAGGAGGCCGCGGAGCCCTTGGGCGGCGTTGCGTCCGTTGAGGGTGCTGGCGAGGAGGCCGAGCAGGTGCAGGGTGACGGCGGGGGCGAGCAGGACGGGAACGGTTCCGTCGGGCGGGGCGGTGGCCCCGGTGCGGGCGGCGGCCAGTTCCTCGCGGCAGGTGCGGGGGACGGCCGGGTCGGGTGCCCGGTCGCCCCAGGTGACGCTGCCTTCGAGGTGGTTGCCGCCGGGTCCGGCGGTCCAGTGCCAGAGCCGGTGGCGGACCCCGTCCCAGGACGCCGGGGCGGCGCCGGTCGCGGCGCAGGCGGCCCGGACGGCCACCCCCTGGTACTCCGCGCCGAGGACGGCCTCGGCGGCGGGGCCGGAGGACAGGGCTCGGAACAGGGCGTCGCGCTCGGCGCGGGGTGGCATCGGGTGGGGCGCCGACGCCTCGGGCTGCGGGAACGGGCGTCCGGCCCCGGGGTCGTCCGGAGGTTCGTCCGCACGGCCGGTGGCGCTGCGGGCCGCCCACCCGGCGGTGGCCAGGAGGTCGGGCGCGTCGCCCTCGGCCACGGCGGTGGCCCGGCGGTCCCCGGCCCGGGCGGAGACGGTCACGACGCGGTGCCGTCCGTGCCGCTCGGTGCGGCTGCCGTCGTGGGCCCTGCGGTCCTCCGCGCGCGTCTCGTCCTCGATGCGCACCAGGGCCTCGTCGCATCCCGACTTCTCTATGTGACGGACGAGTTCGGAGGCGCATTCGGCGGGCGTCACCGGTCCCCCACGGCCAGGGCGGCCACCCGGACGGTCGGCTGTCCGACGGACACGGTGAGCGGGTACTGCGCCAGCTTGCCGCACTGGAATCCGTAGGCGAAGAAGTCCAGGTCGTCGCAGACGACGTCGATGTCGCGCAGGACGTGGGTGCCCGTGCCGCGCAGGGTCGCGGCCCGGACGGGAGCGGTGAGACGGCCGTTCTCAATGAGGTGGCTCTCGGTCACCGAGGCGGTGAAACCGCCGCCGCTCATGTCGGTCTCGCCCGCGACGATCGACCGGACGTAGAGGCCCCGGCGCACGCCGTCCAGCGCGGCTTCCGGCGGGGAGTCCCCGGCGGCGAGGTAGGTGCAGGCCATGCGCGGGAGCGCCGGGTGGGTGTGGTCGAGGCGGCGGCCGTGACCGGTGGCGGGGCGGCCGGTCCTGCGGGCGGTGGTGGCGTCGGTGAGGTGCTGTACGAGGACGCCGCGTTCGACGAGCACGGCGGGGCCGGCGGGGTGGCCTTCGTCGTCCGTGCGGTACAGCGGTGCCCGGTCGGGGGCGGTGGGGTCGTCGACGAGGGTGACCAGGGGCGAGGCGACCCTCGTGCCCGGCGGCACGCCGTACGCGGCTCCCGGCGCCGTCGCCACGTCGGCCTCCAGGCCGTGCCCGCACACCTCGTGCAGCAGCGCGCCGGGGCAGCCGGGGCCCAGGACGACGGGCAGGGTTCCCTGCGGCGGGTCCCAGGCCTCGGCCCGTTCCGCGGCGGCGCGGGCCGCCTCCTCCGCCGCCCGCAGGTGCCGGCCGCCCTCGGTGAGCAGCGCCGGTTCCCGGCCGGAGACCACGCGCAGGGACTGGGCCTGCCGGTGGTCCATGAGCCGGGCGCCGACCCGGAGTTCGAGGCGGAGGCGGTCGTCGTGCGCGGCGGTGCCGTCGGCCCGGACGACGCTCACCCGTTCGCGGGTGGCGTCGGCGACGAGCCGCGGCTCCAGGCCGGGGGCCGGGCAGCGCAGCATGCGGTCGGCGACCTCCCGCAGCAGGGCGGGCAGCGTGGTGAGGATGTCGGCGGGCAGGCCGTCGTCGTCGGGGTCCGGTGCAATGACCTGTTCTGACGTTGCGTCAGATGCGTTGATCAGGGCGGCCAGTGCCTCGGCCGTGGGTGGTGCGGTGAAGAGGTGGCGGCGTCCGTCCCCGTCGCTCAGCTCCGCGCAGGCGCCCGCGCTGCCTCGGCGCAGCGTGGTCAGTTCGCCGTCGCGCAGATGGACGGTCAGGGTGTCGGCCCGGCGGAACAGGGCCAGCGTGTGCGGACCGTGGCGGCGCAGGGCCAGGGCCAGGGCGTCCGCGTCGGGAGCGGGGAGCAGGTGCCCGGGAGCGGGCGGCGGCGACAGCGGGGAGGTCATCGGCTCGTCCCTTCCTCGCCGCGGTCCAGGACCGCGGTCGTGCGCAGTTCGGCGCAGTGCCTGCCGGTGGGCCCGGCGAGCCACAGTTCGTCCGGCCCGGGGAGGAGTTCGGTCAGGACGACGCGGTCGGCGGCGCGGGCGAGGTGAGCGCCGAGGTCGAGGAGGGCGGGGGCGTCGAGGTCGAGGAGGACGGGTTTGCGTTCGCCGGGGACCTTGAGGAAGGTGCGGCGCGGGAGGCCGTGGCGGCGGGCGGCGTGCCGGGCCGCGCGCAGGGCGGTGTACGGGTCGGGGGGCGCGTCCTTTGTGCCAGGGGGGAAGAACTCGGTGGTGGGCAGGGTCCAGCGGGCGCGCTGGACGACCACGTCGCCGAGGACGATCCGGGGCAGCCGCACGCCCTCGCCGAACACCACGGGGTTGACCTTCGGCGGGGCGAGGACGTTGTGCACCGGCGAGTCGAGCTCGCCGTGGTGCAGCAGGAACACGCCGCCCGTGCCCGGCGCGGCGCAGACCAGCCGTCCTCCGTCGAGGCGCACCACGACAGCCCCCACGGGGATCCGCCGGTCGTCGGGGACCGGCCCGGAGCCGACGTCCACCAGCGGCCCCGGGAAGTCGAAGGGCACGATCTTGGCGCGGCGCGAACCGAGGACGCCGGCAAGCACGCGCCCTCCGGCCGCCCGGCGCAGGAGCTCCGCGCCGCGCGCCCGTACCCCGTCGGCGTCCGGGTGGAACTGGAGCGCCCAGCCCCACAGCAGGAGCGTGTCGTGGCACTCGGCGAGGACGAACAGCGCGTCGCCCGCCCTGACGCGCCCGATGTCCCCGGTGGGGATCATCACGTCGGGTGAGGCGATCAACGGATCGTCTCCCAGGTCGAGTTCAGGGAGCAGACGAGGGTCCACGACGAGCGGCCGGTCGGGTGGCGCGGCGGCGACGAGCGCTTCGAGGGCGGCGCCCGCCGGGGTGCGGGTGCGGGGTACGGCGAGAGGTTCCGCGCGGGCGTCGGCGCGGAGGAGCCGCAGCAGCGGGACCTCACGGCCGTCGGCCAGCTCCGGGTGCCGGGCCAGGAAGGCGGCGGTCAGCGCCCGGTGGCGGGCGACGGCCTCGGCGGCCAGCAGCGAGAGCGCGGGGGCGAGCCGTTCGGCGAGGGCACCGTGCAGGCGTCCGCCCAGCGGCAGCGGGCTGCACGGGCCCAGGCACTCCTCGTGCAGGACGGTCCGGTCGGCGTACCACTGGCCGCCGCCGCGCCGCAGCGGCCCGGTGGTGATCCGGCCCAGCTCCGCCTCGATCCCCTCCAGCAGCTCCCGCCGACGCTCCAGCCCCGCCCGGTTGAACGCGGCGACGGCCTCGTGCAGTCCGTCGGCGCGCCGCCGCCACTCGTCCCGCGCCGGGCAGGCGGCGGGCAGCGCGGCGATGTCCTCGCGGAGCCGGCCGAGGGCGTCGACAGCGGTGATGGGCGGGTGACAGTCGAGGCGCAGGAGGCCGCGCCGTACGGCTTCCTCGACGGCGGGCGGGACGAGGGCGGGGGCGGCGCGGGTGAGGTCCGCGGGCGGGTGCGAGGTGGTGATGCCGTCGGAGCCGTCCATCGGCGTGGGCCCGGGCGCGTCCACCGCTTGCCTGCGGGCAGTCGTCTCCCGGCCGACGCCGGGCACTCCCACGCATGCAGGCGACGTATCCACGCTCCCGGACCGTCCCGGTGCCCTCTCCGCCGGGAAGCCGGCCTCGCCGGCCCCGGTCGTCTCCTCCCCCGCCGTCTCGCGGGCGGCCGTCTCCCGGCTGACGGCCTGCACTTCCGCGCGGCCGGCCACGTCGCCGCCGACGCTCCTTCCTCCCGCCGGTCCGGCCGACCCCTCCGTCGGCGAACCGGCCTCCGTCGCCCCTTCCCCCGCCGTTCCGGAACCGGGCGGACCGGCGCGACGGGCTGTTGCCGCTTCCGTCTCCGAATGCCCCCGCTCCGTGGGGCAGGGCACTGCGCGGTCGGCCCCCGGGGACTCGGCGCGTGCACGCGCCGCCGCGGCGAGTTCCGCGCACGTCGTCCGTCCGTCGGCCGCGTCGAGCACGGCGGTCAGGCCGGCGTCGAGGTCGAGAGGGCGGCCCGCGATCCGCCATGTGCCGTCGGCCGTACGGGCGAGCCGGGCGTCGCGTCGGGGGCGCAGGAAGGGGCGTACGCGGGGGTCCGCCGCCATGGCGTCGGCCAGGAGGAGGACGGCCCAGTGGGCGAGGTGGGTGCGGCGGGCGGCGGGTGGGCCGGTCGTGGGTGGGGGGTGGTCCGCGGGGGGTTCGGTGAAGTCGGCGTAGGTGATGGGGCCGAAGAAGGAGGTCGTCTCGTTCTTGGCGGCCAGTCGCTGGACGTAGCCGCCGAACTGGCGGCGCAGCCTGCGGGCCCGGCCGGTCGCGGGGCGGTGGGCGAGGCCGGCGAGTTCGGCGAGGCCGCGGTCGTGCATGGTGGGGCTCGACAGCCACAGTGCCTCGCGCACGGCAGGGTCGCCGGCGAGTTCGACCAGGGCCGCGTGGCGGGCGGCCGTCTCGGTCTCCAGGGTGTGCCGCGCGGTGGCCTCGGCCGACCGTGCGGCCTCGTGCGCCCACCCGTACCGGGCGAGCGCGGCGCGCAGCCCGGGCGGGTCCGGTGCGGGCAGGTCGGCGGGGAGGGGCGCGCGGCGGCTGAGTGCGGTGCGCAGGCGGCGCGAGTCGCGGGGCGCGAGGGCGTGAGGGTGGCGGCGGCCGGCGTCCACGACGGCGGTGACGGCGTCGGCGAGGGTGTCCTCCGCCCGCTCGACGTCCCGGACGCGGGCGACGGTGAGCGGGTGTTCGAGCACGTCGAGGAGGTTCCAGGGGAAGCCGGTGCTGCGGATGACGGCGTGGTCGTGGAAGAGCCACCGGGGGTGCGGCGCGGTCATGCGGACGCTCCGAGTCCAGGGCGTGAGGGGGAGAAGGGCGCCGTCTCCGGTACGTCCTCCCGCCCCTCCGCGAGGAGGCGGGCGACGAGGCGCCCGGTGTGCCCGCCGGTGAGGATGCCCTGCCCGCCGTGGCCGGACGCGACGACGAGCCGCCGGCGGCCGGGCGGCGTTCCGATGAGCGGCCTGCCGTCCGGGGTGACGGCGCGGAAGCCGGACCAGACGGCGGCCAGCCGGGCGGCGCGCAGCCGGGGCCACGACCTGGCGGCGTGGGCCAGCAGCAGGAGGGCGCCCTCGGCCGTGGGCCCCTCCGTGAAACCGGTGTCCTCCTCCGTCGCCCCGACCAGCACACCGCCCCCGCCGGGCGCGGGAGCCGTATAGAGAGGGCCGGAGACGATGTGGCGCGGTCCGGCCGGGGGCCCGTCGCCCTCCGGGCCGGGATCGAGCCGCAGCATCTGGCCGCGCACCGGCCGGACGGGCAGCGGCGGTCCGCCGGGCAGGGCACCCGCCCACGCGCCGCAGGCCAGAACTGCCCTTCCGGCGTAGACCGTTCGGCCGTCGGCGAGGGCGAGCCGTACGCCGCCCGGTCCGTCCTCCAGGCCGGTGAGCCCGGTGCCGAGGGCGGTGTCCGCTCCGGCCGCGACGGCCTCGGCGACCAGTGCGTCGACGTAGCCCGCCGCGTCCACCACGAGCGCACCGGGGTCGTGGAAGGCGCCGTGCGCGGTCCCGCGCCACGCGGGCTCGCGCTCGCGCAGCGCCTCGCGGGGCACCCAGGTGCCCAGGAACTCCTCCTGCCCGGAGGCGAGTCGGAGCAGCCGCTCGGCTTCCTTCCCGTCCGGCACCGGGCGCAGGACACCGCAACGGACGGCCAGGGGACGGCCGGTGAGCGCCGTCAGCCGGGTCACGTCCTCCTCCAGGGCCCGGCGGCCGGCCAGGGCGAAGGCGAGCAGCGCCGGGTCGGACAGCAGCCGGACGGAGGGGACGCCGACCCCGGCGGCCGCGCGGGACCCCGCCCCCGCCGGGCTCGAACGGTCCAGCAGCAGGACGCGGGCCCCGGCCGCCGCGAGTTCACGGGCCGTGGAGGCGCCCACCACGCCCGCGCCGATGACGGCGACGTCGTACGTCCCGGACGGAGGTTCCGCCGCGGTCGCCGCCCGGTCCGTGCCGGGCCCGGGCGGCACGGAACGGTCACCTGACCCCGCCGCGGACCCGCTCCTCCGGCCCTCCTCCGCCGACGTCCCGGTCCGCACGGCGCCACCCCCGTCCCCTGTCACGTCGTCGCTCACGACCCCGTCACCTTCCCTCCCGTTCCGTCGCGTCCGTCCCCGGGCCGCCAGTCGAAGGTCAGGCGCCACTCGCAGCCGACCCGCCGGCCCCCCGGACGCAGCCACCACTGTCCGGGGCGCGGGAGCATCTCCGTCAGCCGGGCCGCCCGGGCCGTCCGCAGGTGGTGGGCGAGATGGCCGAGGCTGGTGGGGCAGCGCAGGTCGGCGAAGACGGGCTTGCGGGCGTGGTCGGCGCGGACGAAGACGAGGTCGGGCAGGGCGAGCCGGGTGACGAGCGCGTCGGCGGAGCGCACCAGGGCCGCCGGTCCGGTGGGCCGGCGCAGGGCGTCCAGCGCGGCGGTGTCCAGCGTCCAGCGGCGGCGCCAGGCGACGACGTCGCCGATCACCACCCGGGGCGCGCGCGGGGCAGCGCGCAGCACGTCCGGGGTGATCAGCGGGGGCGGGCCGAAGAGCCAGTTGCCCGCGCTGCGCGGATGGCGCGGGCGCAGGCGCAGGGCGCGCCCGTCCGGGGCGCGCAGCCCGAGCCGGCCGTCACCGTCCGCCACGACGGTGAGGTCCTCGGCCCGCCACACGTCGTCGTGCGGGAGGGCGGGCCGGGTGCGGAACGTCACGACGGGGCCGGGCACTTCGCGTTCGAACGCCTTGCCCTGCGTCCGGCGGTGCAGGACGGAGGCGATGCCGGGGTCGTGGGCGCGCAGGGCGTACGCGACGTCGCGCGCGGTGCGGTCGGGGTCGGGGTCCAGGGCGCTCAGGTGGGTCCAGACCTGGGCGCCGTGGTGGATCTCGCCGACGATCAGCGGGAGTTCGGCCAGTGAGGTGCCCGGGACGGTCGGGTCGGCGCCGAGGAGCAGGTCCGGTGAGGCCAGCAGGCCGTCGGGGAGGTCGCACCGCAGGGCGTCGAGGTCATCGGGGGCCGGGGTGCTGACGCCGGCGCGCTCGGCCCGGAGGACGGCGGCGTCCAGCCGGTCGAGCCAGCCGGCCACGTCGGGCTCGTCCTGGACCCGGTCCGGGCTCACGGTCCGGTCGAGGGCGGCGACCAGCCGGAGGTACGGGACCGCTCCGCCGCCCAGGCCGCGGTGCACCTCGGCGGCGTGCCGCTCCACGGCCCGCTGGACCCGTACCGTGAAGGACCCGCACAGCGTCAGCAGCGGGTCGAGCCGGGAGGCCAGCGCGCGGGTGCCGTCCTCGGGGACCACGCACCGGCGGACCGCGCCCCGGCAGTCCTCGCCGACCACCAGCCGGTCGGCGTAGTGCTCCCCCGCGCCCCGCCGCGCGGGAACGCCCGTCGTGCGGGTGAACTCCTGCTCCAGGGCGCGGAGTCGGGGCTCCCGCGCCGCGTGGCCGGTGGCGGCGAGCGCGTCGGCGGCGGAGGTCAGCCGCTCCAGGAACTCACGGTGACGTCCGACGCCCGTCGCCCCGGCCTTCTCCAGTTCCCGGAACCGCCGGGCCAGCCACTGGGCCGGGTGGTCCAGGGCGGCGGGCACGAGCAGCGGGGAGACGAGGGTGCCGCGCGCCAACAGCTCGTCCGCCAAACCTTGCTGACGTTGCGTCAGCTCGATCCATGCCGTGTCCCCCCGGTGTGCGAGAGCGTCCAGCAACGCGGCGTGGTNCGGGCACGAGCAGCGGGGAGACGAGGGTGCCGCGCGCCAACAGCTCGTCCGCCAAACCTTGCTGACGTTGCGTCAGCTCGATCCATGCCGTGTCCCCCCGGTGTGCGAGAGCGTCCAGCAACGCGGCGTGGTCCGGAGCGAGCACGGCACGTCGTCCGGTCATGGCGGAGACGAGGTGTCCCGGAGCCTCCAGGCGGCAGCCGTCGCGCAGTGCGAGGGGCAGGTACGGGCGGACGGCCGGGTCGGCGGCGGCGCGGGTGGCGAGCTCCTGGACCACCCAGTGGGACAGGCGCAGCAGACACGCCTGGACGGGATCCGGCGTGTACTCCAGGGCCGTCGCCGGGTCGCCGGGCAGCCGTGCGGCCGACTCCGTGCCGTCGGCGCGGCGGAGTTCCGCGTAGTCGACGGGACCGAAAAAGGCAGTCGTCTCGTTCTTGGTGGCCAGCCGTTGTGCGTAGGCGTACAGGAGCCGTTCGTCCTGCCGGGTGGCCGAACGCGTACCGTCCGGGTCGACCGTCAGGGTACGGAGGATGCGCGCGAGCGCGTCGGGGCCGGAGGCGGCGAGGGCCGCGCGGAACCGGGTGTCGTCCGGCAGTTCACGTAGCTTCCGCCGGCCGGCCCGTACGGCCTCGCCGATCTGTTCGTCCAGGTCGCGCTCGGCCGTTCCGACGTCCAGGACGGCCTGCTCCCAGCACCGCGCCCAGGCGAGAGCCGCCGCGTTCCCCTCCAGTACGGCCGGTCCGGCGGCGCCCGCCGGCCACCGCCCCCGGTCGACGTCCCTGCGGAGGCGGTAGAGGTCCTTGAAGCGACTCCGGTCCGCCCCTTCCGCCTCCAACTGCCGTACTGCGGCCGGGAAATGGACAGCGGACCATTCCCCGAGCAACCGGGCGAGGCGGTCCCCCGCGGCACGCCGGACCGCGAGTGCGGCGACGAGCGGAGGATGGCGCAGGTCGGTGGTGGCGAAGCCGAAACCGGCGCTGCGGATCAGGAAGCGCGGTACGGGATGCCACCCTCGGCCCCCGTCGGCTCCGGCCACGGCGGAGCCCTGCCGCGGCGCAGCCTGCATCACGTCCCCCGATCCAGCGCCCCGCCGGTTCCGCCGTGGAACCGTGCGGCGAGCGCTCACGTCGTGCCGTGCGCCTGTCGCGAACGGACTGTAGCCCGGCCGCCCTTGCACCGGCCAGTGCGCCAGGTCTACCGTTCGTCGCGGCACACAAAGCTCCACTTACGATCATTTTCCTTACACTTCACACAGGCTGACCATGAGCTGACAAATCACCCTCAGTTCGTGGAGCCGATGTCATGGGGGAACGACATGTCCGTCACCGAACAGACCAGCGCCGCCCGCCCGGAGGAAGAGCCCGAGGCCGCGGTGACGCCGGCGGCCGGAGCACAGCCGGAAGCGCGCGCCGTCGCGCCAGGAGCGGTCGAGGAGACCGGACGCCAGGAAGGTGAGCACCAGGATCCGTCGGCGGAGGACGAGTTCGACGACGACCTCGACGACATGGACTTCATGCTCGACGAGATCGAGAACCGCATCGCGCCACTGGCCTGACCTGAGCTGCCGCGTGTCCCATCCACCGGCACTGTCACGGGCGTTGGCCGCCTGCCGGCTCTCCCCTGAGCGCGGCGGGCCCCGTGCGCCCGGGCCCGCGTGCTCAGGAAGCACGGCCATCACGGGACGCACCACACCCCGGCGGGTCACCGCACGGGGACCGACGGGGGAAATCGCTGTGCACGATCCCACCACCTCTCCGACACGCCCGTCCGCACTCCTGTTCGCCGCCGGTCCACCCGAGGACGAGGCCGTCGGCGCCCTGGTGGTGGACCCCGGGCCGGGGCGCCACCGCGGTCTCGACGGTCTGCGGTCCCTGCTCACCGCGGTGGCCGCACGGCGCCCGGACGCCGTGCGGGCGGTCGCCGCCCGCCGGCGTCCCGAGTGGAACGTGCTGTTCCCCGGTACGTATCCGGACGCGGCCCCGCTGACCGTGATCGCCGCCACCTGCTCGGAGCGCCGCCTGCACGCGGAGAGCGAGCAGATGTTCCGCGTGATCACGGCGGCGGCCGAGGCCGTGGTGGCGGCGGTGTCGGACCACCCGCTGACCGTCGTCGTCCGGCACACCGGAGCCCTCGACCTGCCGACGCTGCGGTCCTTCCCGCACCTGGTCGAACGCGCGGCTCTGGCGGGCTCCCGACTCCGCCTGGTGCTCGCCGACTTGGACCGCACGCCCGACGAGGCGGACGAGGCCGCCCGGGAAGCCCTCGCCCTGCGGCACAGGATCCTCGACGCCCTGGTCGCACGGCTCGAAGGCATAGTGCTCCCGGGCACGCCCGGCGCCCCCTCGAAACCGGCCGCCACCACCGGTGCCGACAGCCCCGGTACGTCCGCCGCCCGACGTGGGCGGATCCCCGAGGCCGCCTGGTACGAACGGCTGTGCCAGGCAAGCACTCCCGAGCAGGCGGTGGCCGCCGCCCTCGGCGTGATGCGCGCCGCGTTCTTCAGCACCAACCACGACGAAGGCGTGCGCGCCGCACACCGGTTGCTCGCCGAGACGGTGAGGGCTCCCGGGCTCGATCCGGAACGCGTCCGCGCGCTGCTCACCCCGGACGTGCTCGGGGNCGGCGTGATGCGCGCCGCGTTCTTCAGCACCAACCACGACGAAGGCGTGCGCGCCGCACACCGGTTGCTCGCCGAGACGGTGAGGGCTCCCGGGCTCGATCCGGAACGCGTCCGCGCGCTGCTCACCCCGGACGTGCTCGGGGACGACCCCGGCTCACTCGGCGTCGACGCGACGGCGGTCGTGGACGTCGCCGCGCTGCGCGGCCTGGCCCACCGCTACCTGGGCATGACCCACGTCTTCCTGCTCGACTACCGGTCCGCCCTCGCCCACTTCGCGGCCGCGGTGGACCTCGGCCCCGCCCCGGTGCGGGCCCGCGCCCGGCTGCTGCGCGCCCTGTTGCTCATCAAACGCGTCGGCGACGTCCCGGCGGGCTTCCGCGACGTCGCCGAAGGGCTCGCCGCGCTGGAGGGCGACGACAGTCCGGTGGCGGCGGTCGAGGCGGCCTGGCTGTACAACGTCAAGGCCCTCGGCCACGTCCAACTCCGCGAGGCGGCCGAGGCGTTGGCCGCGGAACGTACGGCCGTCCGCCTGGTCGGCCGGCTATCCACCACGGACGCCACCCACCTCAAGGTCAATCTGATCTCCAACATCAGTGTGCTGCGCGAGTACGGCGGGCAACCGGACGCGTCGCTGAAGGTGTGGCGGCAGTTCTCCGAGCGGAGCCTCGGCTGGGGCGACACATTCTTCAAGCACCACGCCTACCGGGAGGGCGGGTTGCTGGTGCGGGCGGGCCGGCCCGAGGAGGCGGCGGACCGGTTGCGCGCGGCCTGCAAACTGGCCGAGGACAGCGGTGACGACTTCTACCCGGCCCATATCGCGCTGGAACTCGGGCGGCTCCTGCTGCCGGACCGCCCGGAGGAGGCCGCCGAGTGGTACGGGCGCGCCGCCCTGCACGCCCGCCGCACGGGCGATCCGCTGCTCGTCGCCCTCGCCGCCACCGGCACCGCGCTGGCCCGCGCCGGGGACGAGGACCCGTCGGCCGCCCTGCGCGAGGCCGGCCGGCCGCTGGCCGCCCTCACCTGTCCGCGCGACGGTTCCGACGCCCTGGCGGCCGCCCTCGCGCGGGGCTCGGCCGAGGACGCCCTCGCCTGTCTGCCGTCGCCCCGGACGAAGCTCAACCGGCCGTTCCACGCGGTGCGTTACGACCTCGCGGCGGTCCGATGAGCGACGGCCCGATGAACCGCGGTCCGATGAACCGCGGTCCGATGAGCGACGGCCCGGCGAGCGAGAGCACGACGGGATCCCCCGGCCGGCCGCAGGCCCCCTGGCGCGTCACCGACACCTTCCTGGTCCGGCGCGCCGGCTTTCCCTTCGCGCTGCTCGACGCCTTCGCGGCCCCCCGCACCGCCGAGGCGGCCCGGCGGTGCGCGGCGGCGCTGCGGCACGCGGACGAGCTCCGGGAGGCGCTGCTGCGGGAGGAGTTCCCGGCGGCGGTGGCCCGGGCGCGGGCGGACGGCGACCGTGCCGCGCTCCGCGCCCTGTCGAAGCTGCGCGGCCGGGTCGGCGCCCGGACGGCCGTTCCCACGCCGCCGGC
>NZ_JABETO010000025.1 GCF_013055795.1 Streptomyces sp. I05A-00742 | reverse complement strand
CGGCTGGCCGTGCGCGACGGCGCTCCGGCGGGCCCGGCCCGCCCGGGGAACCCGTCGGTCACCGCGGCGGCGGTGCGCCCGGACGGCACCGCCGGGCTCCGCCTGGTCTGGGCGCCGGGCCCCGGCCGCGTGCGCCACCACCTCGTGCGCCAGTGCCTGCCCGGCGGGGGCTTCCGCTTCCTCGGCGGCACGTGTGGGCATGCCTACTACGTTCCGGAGCTGCGCCGTACGGCCGGCGAGGCGGTCACGCGCGTCGAGGTGCGCGCGGTGGACGAGCTGTACGCCTCCTCGGCCCCCGCCGTCGTTCCGTTCCGCTGGCCGACCCCGACCTCCCGGTAAGGACACTCGATGCACAACGACCGCACGATCACCGAAGCCCGTCTCCGGCGGGTGCTGGACGAGCGCATCCGCCCGGCCGTGTATCCCGAGTCGGTGCCGCTGACCGTCGGGGTGTGGCACGCCCCCGGCGAGCCCGTGCCCGTCGCGGAGGGGCTGGCGGCGCCGCGGACGCCCATCGGGCCGGGGGACGCCTGGGGTCCCGCGTGGGGGACGAGCTGGTTCACGGTGACGGGGTCCGTTCCCGCGGAGTGGGCGGGGCGGACCGTCGAGGTCCTGCTGGACCTGGGGTTCGACCCGAACATGACGGGGTTCCAGTGCGAGGGGCTGGTCTACCGGGCGGACGGCTCGCCGGTGAAGGGGCTCAACCCGCGCAACCAGTGGGTGCGCGTGGGCGGTCCCGTCGCCGGGGGCGAACACGTGCGGCTGCACATCGAGGCGGCCGCCAACCCCGTCATCCTCGACTACGAGCCGTTCCGCCCGACCGAGCTCGGGGACCGCACGACGGCGGACGACCGTCCGCGCTACCGGCTGGGCCGCATGGACCTCGCCGTGTTCGACACCGAGGTGTGGGAACTGGTGCAGGACCTGGAGGTCCTGGACGGGCTGATGACCGGGCTGCCCGAGGACGCGCCGCGCCGCTGGGAGATCCTGCGGGCGGTGGAACGGGCGCTGGACGCCGTGGACCTGCAGGACGTCGGCGGCACGGCCCCCCACGCCCGGGAGCGGCTGGCCGGTGTCCTGGCGGCCCCCGCGCAGGCCTCGGCGCACCGGATCAGCGCGGTCGGGCACGCCCACATCGACTCGGCGTGGCTGTGGCCGCTGCGGGAGACGGTCCGCAAGGTGGCCCGGACGACGTCCAACATGACGGCGCTGCTGGAGGACGAGCCGGAGTTCGTCTACGCCATGTCCCAGGCGCAGCAGTTCGCGTGGGTGAAGGAGCACCGGCCGGAGGTCTGGGCGCGGGTCAAGAAGGCGGTGGCGGAGGGCCGGTTCGTGCCGGTCGGCGGGATGTGGGTGGAGTCGGACACCAACATGCCCGGTTCGGAGGCGCTGGCCCGGCAGTTCGTGCACGGGAAGCGGTTCTTCCTGGAGAAGTTCGGGATCGAGACGGAGGAAGTGTGGCTGCCGGACTCGTTCGGCTACTCCGCCGCGCTGCCGCAACTCGTACGGCTTTCGGGGTCGAAGTGGTTCCTGACGCAGAAGATCTCGTGGAGCCAGATGAACAAGTTCCCGCACCACACGTTCTGGTGGGAAGGGCTCGACGGCACCCGTGTCTTCACCCACTTCCCGCCCATCGACACCTACAACGCCCAGCTGTCGGGCACCGAACTGGCCCACGCCGTCCGCAACTTCCAGGAGAAGGGCGGCGCCACCCGCTCCCTCGCCCCGACCGGCTGGGGCGACGGGGGCGGTGGCACGACGCGCGAGATGCTGGCGCGGGCGAGGCGGCTGGCGGATCTGGAGGGGTCGGCGAGAGTCGTCTTCGAGAAGCCGTCGGCGTTCTTCGAGAAGGCGCACGCCGAGTACCCGGACGCCCCGGTGTGGGCCGGCGAGCTGTACCTGGAGCTGCACCGGGCGACCCTGACCAGCCAGGCGCGGACCAAGCAGGGCAACCGCCGGGCCGAGCACCTGCTCCACGAGGCGGAGCTGTGGTCGGCGACGGCCGCGGTGCACAACGGGTTCCCCTACCCCCACGAGCGGCTGGACCGGCTGTGGAAGACCGTGCTGCTCCACCAGTTCCACGACATCCTCCCGGGCACGTCCATCGCCTGGGTGCACCGGGAGGCCGCCGCCACCTACGCCGAGGTCGCCGCCGAGCTGGAGGAACTGGTCGAGGACGCGCTGGCGGCGCTCGCCGGGGACGCCTCGGCCGGTGGCACGGTCGTCTTCAACGCGGCGCCGCACGGCCGCGGTGGCATCCCGGCGCTGGGCGCGAAGCCGGACGAGTGCCCGCTGCGGCCCGTGCCCTCGACGGCCATGGCGCGCGAGGGCGGCGGTTACGTCCTGGAGAACGGGCTGCTGCGGGTCGAGGTCGACGGCCGCGGGCTCGTCGTCTCCGTGTTCGACAAGGAGACCCGCCGCGAGACGGTCCCGCCGGGCGCGGCGGCCAATCTGCTCCAGCTCCACCAGGACTTCCCGAACATGTGGGACGCCTGGGACGTGGACCGCTTCTACCGCAACACGGTCACGGACCTCACGGACGTCACCTCGATGGAGCTCACGGACGAGGGCGCGGTCCGGGTGGTCCGCGCGTTCGGCCGGTCCCGGGTGGAACAGCGGATCGCCCTCCCGGCGGGGGTGCGGCGGGTCGACTTCACGGCCGAGGTCGACTGGCACGAGGCGGAGAAGTTCCTCAAGGCCGCCTTCCCGCTCGACGTCCACACCGACCGGGTCGCGGCGGAGACCCAGTTCGGCCACCTCCACCGGCCCACACACACCAACACCAGCTGGGACGCCGCCAAGTTCGAGGCGTGCGCGCACCGCTTCGTCCACGTGGAGGAGCACGGCTGGGGCGCGGCCCTGGTCAACGACTCGACGTACGGCTACGACGTGACGCGCGCGCCCCGCGGCCCTGAGCCGGCCGCCTCGGGGACCACCACCACCGTCCGCCTCTCCCTCCTCCGGGCCCCGCGCTTCCCCGACCCCCGCACGGACCAGGGCGTGCACCACTTCGGCTACGCCCTGGTACCCGGCGCCTGGATCGGCGACGCCGTCTGCGAGGGCTACCGCGTCAACCTGCCCGAGCGCCGGGTGCCGGGCGACCGCGGGGTGGCGCCCCTGGTCCACGTGGACAACGAGGCGGTCGTGGTGTCCGCGGTGAAACTCGCGGACGACGCGAGCGGCGACGTCGTCCTCCGCCTCTACGAGTCCCTGGGCGGCCGGGCCCGCACAGACCTGTCGTTCGGCTTCCCCGCCGGGGCCGTGCACCGCTGCGACCTGCTGGAACGGCCACTGGAGCCGGTCGAGCCCGCAGACGGCGGCGCCGTCACGCTGGCGCTGCGGGCGTTCGAGATCGTGACGCTGCGGGTGGAGCGGGGGCGGTAGGGGCCGTTGGTGGGGGGCGGTGGGCGGCGCCGGTGCGGTGGGGGGGCGGCCCCCTGCGCGCCGGCGCTGTCGGCGGCGCGGGCCGGCAGCCGCGCGGGCCGCGGCATGTGCACGGTCGGCGCCGGATCAGTGCCGGGGCATCCAGTGGTGGACCTTGTAGTCCCCCTTCTCCAGGGTCTCGAAGGGCGCGCTGCCCAGGCACTTGGGCACGCTGTTCCTGGGGAGTCCGTCCAGGGCCCAGCTGTAGCCCAGGCGGTCCTTTTGGCCCTCGTCGAGCACGGTGAAGCCGAAGCGCTTGCCCTTGATGTTCCCGATCTTCGGCAGCCCGGGGGCACTCTCGAAATGCGCCTCGGTGACGACGGCGGTGGCGACGGCGACCTTTCCGCCGGTGACCAGGCAGTCGATGCGACCCGTGAAATAGCCGCCCCAGTCCTTGCCGATGTGGTGGCTGACGCGGACGGTGCCGCGGGCCTTGTCCAGGAACCCGTGGGCGTCGAAGGTGAAGTGGACGTCGTCCCCGGGCTTCCGCAGGAGCTTCCCGGTGCCGGTGAGCGACGGCTCGTCGGCGGCCCGGGTGACGGCCGCTCTCCCGGATCCGTCCGCCGCGGCCGGACTTGTGGCGCCAGCGGTCAGGGCGATCGCCGTACAGCCGGCGAGGGCGGTGGCGACGGCGGTGAGGGGGCGACGGGTGCGGGGCATGGGGTCCTCCTGACGGACGGTCCGGCGTTCCGCCGGGGTGTCCCCCGGCGCTGACACCACTGTGCCGCCGCCCCCGCGGGCGGGGCCTCGTCCTCCGGGCGGAGGGATCTCCGCCGCGCGGCGGAACCGGCGCTCCCCCACGGCGCGGTCTCCGGCATGATCGGAGTGTGCTGGTCGCCGTCCGACTCCTCCGGGACCGCCGCGGCGGCCCGCCCGCGGCGCGGGTGCGCGCGGCCTGCGGGCGGGCGGTCGTGCGCTGGTGCGGCCCTCGGGGCGCGGCCGACGGGGCGTACCGCACTACACGACGGTGATGTGCACTGGGTGCACACCAGCGGGTGCGGGGTGCGCCTGCACTGCCTGTACCAAGCCGGCAGCCTCCAGCTGTCGGAGCACGTCGACGACGTCCTGGTGCTCCTCGGTGAGGATCTCCTCAGTGAAGCGGATGATGGCCAAGGCAATGCCCGGGGACGCCGCCGGACTGGCGTCGTCGTCGACACGCAGGATGCCCAGGAGCAGCTGGCCGAGTGCTGCCACCACGAGGGAGTCGTCACACGGCACGGCCACGTCCCAGCCGAGCAGAGCGGTGACCGGGACGACGACCCGCTCGGCGACGTCGACGAGCAGTCCCGGTAGTGCGCCTCGCGCCCCTGGTTCAGCGGCGGGCCGGACGGGCGCAGCGTACGTTCCCGGAGGTGATCGCGTTCCGGGGCAGGGCGAGGCCGAAGGCCCGTTCCAGGCCTTCGAAGAACAGCGCGAATTTGTCCGTCCAGTTGCCTGCCTTCTCCGCGATGCGGAGGTGAAGGTTGAGGAAGGACAGCGGCGCTTCCGGGGCGAACGGCGCTTCCCCCGGGGTGTACCAGATGAGCTCGTACATGCCCCGCCGGTCTTCGTCGCCGTCCTCGATGGGGAAGGGGTTCTGGTACACCCCGTCCTTCAAGTAGCTGAAGTCGTAAATGGCCTTGCCCATGGTCGCGCAGAGCCTGATCTGCTGCTCGGGAGGCGGGTCGAGGGAGCGCGAGAAGGCATGGTCGAAGTCGTGGTAGCCCAGCCACGTCCAGCCGTTCTCCTCCCCGAAGGCCAGCACGCGGGCGAGATCGTCGGTGCCCTCCCGTGCGTCTTGCTCCTTGATCTGGTGGAGCAGCAGCCCGTCGGCGATGTCCTGCGCGTCGGCCCCGTAGGCGAGGGCGACGTCCTCGGCGGTCGGTCCCTTGATGAACACGAGTTCCGTGAAGAGCTCTTGGTTCGCCCAACTGCCGGCGATCCACGCCATGCCGTCGCCCACCGGGCCCTGGCGGGCGAGGAACTCCTCGAAAGCGGCCGCCTGCTTCGGGGGCATATAGCTCTGGCGGGCCATGCGCGCCCTGTCCTCCAGCCAGTCGAGCTCCTCCACGGACCTCAGTTCGGCCACGACCACCCGGTCCCGCACGAAGGTCATCCGCCTCCCGTCAGCGTGCACGTATCGGATGTACGGGCCCTGCTGGTCCGGGCCGAACGGGTGCCACTGCCCCGATCTGGATCCGGGCCGGGGTCGCGCGCCGTCGTGGGCCCGTTGGGCGAAGTGTTCCAGCTCGGCGAGTTCCGCCGCGGGGAGGAGCACACTCGTCGGCTCGCCGCCGTCGATGACACACACCCGCTCGCCGGTCTCCTCGACGCGACCGACGAGACCCGCGAAGTCCGCTATGGCGTCGCTCAGTTCAACGTTGTCCATACGAGGAGACCTTACTGGCGGCGATGTGGCGGCCGGGCCGGGGGCGGGGGCTGAACCGCCTCTGCACCACAGAGCGTCACCGTTGTGCGGCCTGACTCACCAACAAGCGGTCAACAAACCCGCCAACAAGAAATCCACGAAACACGGCTACCGGGGGCTTCGAGACCCCAGCCTCGTCAACCAACGGCACTCGGCGGCGCACGCTCTGCGGACGGTTGTGTTGCTGGCCACTGACAAAACGGCTGTGGAAGGGGTGAAAGGGTACGTGTCGGGGCGGTATTGGGGTTGGGCTAGCGAGTTGGACCAGACGTTGGTCAATGGTCAAGGGGTGCTTCTTCACGGTGGCCCAGCTCCGCCTGGCCACGCCCCACCAGCTCAAGGCGCTCCTGCTGCCGCACCACCAGGACACGGACTACATCCGCCGCGCGCTGCGCAATCTCCTCGACGACCGCCTGGTGGGCCGGACCCACCGTGCGCAGCAGAGTTACTGGTACTGCACCCCGGCGGGCCTGGCCGAAGCCGCTGCCTCCGGTGGACTCGCGTCGAAGGCCGGCCGGACCACTGGGCAGCGCGCGGCGGCGAGGACGGGCTTGCGGGAGCATGCCCTCGCCCTGGTCGACACCGTCATCGCCTTCCACCACGTTGGGGCTGCCGACCCGGCCGACTGGCAGGTGGAAGTCGCCCCTCCCACCCCGGCGGGCTCTCTGGTGTCCGACGGTGTGATGCTCCTGGCCGACGGCTCCCACGCGTTCGTGGAGATCGACCGCACGATGTCTTACGCCCGCCTGCTCGCCAAGCTGGAGCGCTACGACGCCTACCGCAGCGCACCGACGTCCGGCCGTGGCAACGCCGCCCGCGCTCCGCGCTCCCACTGGCAGGAGATCTACGCCGGACCGTCGCTGGAGCGTCCCTTCCCGCCGCTGCTGTTCGTCCTCGCCCCCGCCCGGCGCCGCGCGGCCCCTGCAACGAGGGAGGCTGTCTTCCACGACCGCGCCCGGCCGAACTGGCGGATCACCGTGGCGACGACGACCCTGCCCCTGCTGACCGCGCACGGGTCCGAACGGCCGGTGTGGCGGGTTGTCGGCGATGGTGAGAACCGTCGGCCTCTGGCCGCGCTCCCGGCACCGCGGTGAACGTGGCGGCGGGCCGACGGCGCGGCCTGCCGCAGCTGCTGGGCAAGCCCAAGGGGAGCCTGGGCAAGCCGCCCCCGGACGGCGGCTCGCCCAGCCCGGCCGGGCCGCGCTGAGGCGGTGCCCACCCCGCCGGACGTCCCGGACGGGCTGTCGCGGAGGAGGGGGCCTGTTCCTGGCGGGATGAAGTAGGGAGCCACGCTTATCGGGTGACATCTGGCCATGCCGTGGGGGAACGGGAGTGTCCGCGGGATCGGTGTGTGCGTGAACCGATAGCTTTGCGGGTCCGGGCCCTGCTGCTCCGTGTCCCTGACGGGTGCGGTCCAGAAGGGCCCGGCTCCGTTATGCGGTAGCACCGGCCGGAGGGTGTGGTGTCCGCGCGGGTGTCGTGACGGCCCGTCCGGACAGGCGTCTGCCGAAACCCGGGCGCGCGTCCTGGGGCCTGGTCCCCGGGCCTGGCCGGGCGCGGCATGGGACCGGATGCGGAGTGGCTGTCGGGCTCGGTCTATCCGGAGTGATGCGATGGAACTCGACCGCCTGCTTCCCGCCTACGACCTTCGCTCCCGGTTCGCCCAGCGGATCCCGGCGGACCCTGCAACCGTGTGGCGGGCACTGACCGAGGTCACCGCCGGGGAACTGCCCGTCTACCGGACGCTGATGCGGCTGCGTCTGGGTGGCCGGGGCCGGGTCGAGGGGCCGTTCGTCGACAGTTTCCCCACGCCCACCCTGGTCACCGTGGACGGCGAGGAGCTGGTCAAGGGCATGGTCGCCCGGTTCTGGAAGACCCGCCCCCAGCTCGGCCCGGTCGTTCCGGGAGACGTCGCGGCGTTCATCGCGTTTGACGAGCCGGGCTGGGCCAAAGCCGCCCTGAGCCTGCGCGTCGTCCCCGATGCAGGCGGCTCGCTCTTGTCGTTCGAGACCCGGGTGCACTCCACCGATGCCCATGCCCGGCGCGCCTTCCGGGCCTACTGGCTGCTCATCCAGCTGGGCGGGGCGGCATACATCAGGATCGAGGTACTGCGCGCCGTGGCCCGTCGCGCCGAACACGCCACTACCTCAAGCCGCCCATAAGCGGAGCGAGCACGCGCTGCGCGTCGTCGCCGACAGCAGCGAGGCCCTGGTGGCCGCCTGCCCGCCAGGAGCCGAGACCCGCTGGCCTGCCCTGTACGTCAAGGCCCGTGCTGACGGGCTGCGGCTCGGCGGCGAGGCGCCGGTGGTCACCCCGAGTTCGTCCGCCGCGCTCGCCAGCGCCGTGTACGCGTCGTGGATACGCGCCGGGCGGTTCTGCGGCAGGCCGATCCGCAGATGCGCGAGGGCATAGACGACCAGGACGTGGGCGCGGGCCTGTCCGACCAGCTCGCGCGCCTCGCCGAGCCCGCTGCCCACCACCGTTTGCGCCCTGTCACTGGCCAGCTCCTGGACGGCGTCCGTGGCGTCAAGCGTGGCGTGGGCCCGGTGCAGCGGCGTGCCGACCCGGCCGAGAGCATGAGGATCCATACCTGTTCAACGCCCCGGCTCGTGTCGGCCGGGCGGTGGGAGGCCGAGTACCGGTATGACGGAGCGGGTGCGGTGGCCGGTCGTGGTGGGCCAGGCACGGGAGATCGTGAACGGGTACGCGCCGTTGAAGGTCACGCTGCGACAGGTGATGTACCGGCTGGTGTCCGTGGGCGCGCTGCCGCACACGGCGCCGATGTACCGGCGCCTGTCCGCCCAGCTGGCGCAGGCTCGCCGCGAGGGCCGTTTCCCCGAGCTGATCGACACCGTCCGCGAGGTCCACGTGCCGCCGGCCTGGCCCGACGTGGGCGCGTTCATCAGCGAGATGCCCGACTGGTTTCGCCTGGACCGCACCGAGGGCCAGGAGCACACGCTCTACGTGGCGGCGGAGACGGACACCCTGCGCCAGCAGCTGACCGGCTGGCTCTCCGACCTGGGCATCCTGCCCCGGCCGGTCGGCCGGCCCAGGACCACTCCGGAGATGGTCCTGGCCGACAAGGCCTGCTCGTCCCGGGCGATCCGCGCCCATCTCCGCCGGCGCGGGATCCGGGCAGTGATCCCACCCGCGGACGAGCCATGACCTGAGGAAATGCGGGCGCGTCGCCTCACCGGCCGGAGGTGAGGACGAAGGCCGGCGGACGGCAGCGGCTGGCGGCGGCGAGGTGGGTCCTGGTGGTCAGTCCGCCGCGGGAGCGTCCGGGGGCGTGGCCGTCCGGCTCGCCGGCCGGGGCCCCTTATGACGGGCTCCGGCGGCGTGCTGGTGGGCGCGGACGATGGTGGAGTCGACCGCGACGACCCAGTCGACGTCGCCTTCGACCTGGGCAAGCAGAGCGGTGAAGCCCCTTTCCCAGGTGCCGTCGGCGGCCCACTTCCGCAACCGGCTGTGGGCCCCCTTCCAGGAGCCGAAACGCCCGGGCAGGCCCATCCACGGCGTGCCGGTGCGGAACGTGAACGCGATCGCGTCGATCACCTGCCGGTGATCCCGCCACCACCCACCCCGCTTCGGAGTCCGGTCCGGCAGCAACGGCTCGACCCTCGCCCACCGGGCGTCGGCCGACGACACACAACAACCAACAATCAGATGACCCGAAGGAAATAGCCTAGGCGCGCACCGGTTCGTCCCACAGGTCGGTGCGGTGCGCCGCGACCTGGGCCCCGATCCGGGCCAGTACCGCGTCGGCGGGCAGCGGCGCGAGCCGACGTCCGTCGCGCAGCCGGACGGCGAGCTGTCGGACGGCGGCCTCCCTGGGGCCGATGACGGCCTGGTAGGGCACGAGCCGGGCCTCCCGCACGCGGGCGCCGAGGGTGCCGCGGTCCGGTGCGGCGACCTCGGCGCGGAGCCCGAGGGCGACGCACCGGCGGGCGAGCGCCCCCGCGGCGGGCAACTCCGCCTCGGATACGGGGAGGAGGACCAGCTGGACGGGGGGCGAGCCAGGCGGGGAAGGCGCCGCCGTGCACCTCGATGAGGTGGGCGACCGCCCGCTCCACGCTGCCGATGACGGCCCGGTGGACCATCACCGGCCGGCGCCTGGCGCCGTCCGCGCCGATGTAGTGCAGGTCGAACCGCTCGGGCTGGTGGAAGTCGATCTGCACGGTGGACAGGGTCGACTCGCGGCCCGCCGCGTCGGCGATCTGGACGTCGATCTTGGGGCCGTAGAACGCGGCCTCCCCCTCGGCCGCCTCGTAGGGCAGGCCCGAGCCGTCGAGGACCTCGGTGAGCAGCGCGACGGACCGCTCCCACAGCTCCGGCGCGTCCACGTACTTGCCGCCGGGACCGGGCAGGGAGAGCCGGTAGCGGGCCGGGGCGATGCACAGCGCCGCGTAGGCGCGGCGGATGAGTTCCAGGGCGCCCGCGGCCTCCTCGGCCGCCTGGTCCGGGGCGCAGAAGATGTGTCCGTCGTTGAGCTGGATGGCGCGGACCCGGGTCAGGCCGCCGAGGACGCCCGAGAGTTCGGAGCGGTACATGCCGCCCAGTTCGGCCATGCGCAGCGGCAGTTCGCGGTAACTGTGGGGGCGGGAGCGGTAGATGAGGGCGTGGTGCGGGCACATGCTGGGCCGCAGGACGACCTGTTCGCCGCCGAGGTCCATCGGCGGGAACATGTCGTCGTCGTAGTGGGACCAGTGGCCCGAGATCTCGTAGAGCTCCCGTTTGCCCAGCACGGGCGAGTACACGTGCCGGTAGCCCGCCCGGCGTTCGGCGTCCCGGACGTACTCCTCCAGGGCGTGCCGCACGGCCGCGCCGTCGGGCAGCAAGTACGGGAGCCCCGCGCCCATGAGCGGGTCGGTGTCGAACAGGTCGAGCTCACGGCCGAGTCGGCGGTGGTCGTGCACGGTGGTCGCCTCGGGTGGACGAGGCGAGTGACCACATGACGAAGCCCCGGGGCACTCGCCCCGGGGCTTCGGACAAAGACAGCTGTCAGCGCGCCGGGACCGTCTCCGGCGTCGTCGTGAGGTGCAGTCGGCGCGCTTCATGCCGGTCACGCCAGCACTTCAGCCCGTCCGGCGTTCGAGGACAGCGCGCGCAGCGGGCCTCCCACCCGCCCCACACCGCGCGGAGAGGAACCGTCCGCACAGCTCGGAAGCGGTCCCGCATAGCATTCCCGCATGAAGCTGCGTATGCCCCGCCGTCGGCGCGGGCGGCTGGCCGCCGCCGCGGTCGCCGTCGGCGTCCTCGCCGGTGCCGGTACCTGGACCGTGGCGGCGGCCACCGGCGGCGACCCGCCGGTGCACCGCGAGGACCGGTTCCTGACGATGCCCGAGTCCGGGACGGGAGGGACGGGAGGAGCGGGAGGAGCGGGAGAGAAGGGCGCGACGGTCCGCGTCGACACGTCGTTCTTCACCTCCGGCGGCCCGGGCCGCAGACCGGCCGTGCTGCTGGCGCACGGGTTCGGCGGTGACAAGGACGAGCTGCGGGACCGGGCGGAGGAGTTGGCCCGGTCCGGGTACGCGGTGCTGACCTGGTCGGCACGCGGCTTCGGCGACTCGTCGGGCCGGATCGGGCTGAACGACCCGGACCGCGAGGTCGCGGACGTCGGCCGGCTGATCGACTGGCTGGCCGAACGGCCCGAGGTGCGGCTGGACGGGAAGGGCGACCCCCGGGTGGGGATCGCCGGTGCCTCGTACGGCGGCGCCGTCGCCCTGCTGGCGGCCGGGCACGACAAGCGCGTCGACGCCGTCGCCCCGCAGATCACCTACTGGAACCTGGCCGATTCGCTCTTCCCGAACGACGTGTTCAAGAAGCTGTGGGCGGGCGTCTTCTTCACCACCGGCTCCACCTCGGCCGCCGCGTCGGGTCCCGGCGGGAAGCCGCCCGGCCCGGCCGCGGGCGGCGGGTGCGGCCGGTTCGACCCGGAGCTGTGCGCGATGTACGAGCGGGTGGCCGTCGCCGGGAAGCCGGACGCGCGCGCCCGTGAACTGCTCGACCGCCGAAGCCCCTCGGCCATGGCGCGGCGCATCAAGGTGCCCGCCCTGCTCGTCCAGGGGCAGAGCGACTCGCTCTTCCCGCTCGGCGAGTCCGACCGGGCGGCCGAGGCGCTCGCCCGCAACGGCGCGCCCGTCGCCGTCGACTGGATCGCGGGTGGCCACGACGCCGGCGGCTCCGAGGAGGACGACCGGATCGCGGACCGCACCCGCGCCTGGTTCGACCGCTACCTCAAGGGCGACGAGGGCGCGGACACCGGTCCGGCGTTCCGGGTCAGCCGGACCGGCGGCCTCGACACCACCGACGGCAGGGCGCGGCTGCGCGGCGCGAGCGGCGGCCGGTACCCGGGGCTGCGGAACGACCCACAGCCCGTGCCGCTGACCGGCCGGGAGCAGCGCTTCGGCAATCCGGCGGGGGCCGCGCCGCCCGCCGTGTCCTCCGTGCCGGGGCTGGGGGGTGTCTCGCGCCTGTCCGGTCTGGGCCTCGGGGTGTCGCTGGACTTCCCGGGCCAGTACGCGCGCTTCGACTCGCCGGAGCTCACGGAGAGCGTGCGCGTCACCGGGTCGCCGAGCGCCAGGGTGCGGGTGGCCTCGGACAGCGGCGAGGCGGTGCTGTTCGCGAAGGTGTACGACGTGGGGCCGGACGGGCGGCAGCAGTTGCCCGGGCAGCTCGTCACCCCGCTGCGGGTCACCGACGCCAAGGGCGGCCGGACGGTCGAGGTGCGGCTGCCGGCCGTCGACCACATCTTCGAGGCCGGGCACCGGATGCGGCTGGTGCTCTCCTCGACCGACCTCGGTCACGCCTCGCCCATCGCGCCGGCCACGTACACCGTCTCCCTCGCCGGGCGGGACCTGAGCGTCCCCACCGCGCCGGACGTGCGGACCGGCTCGGCCGCCCTGCCCTGGTGGACGTGGGGCCTGCCGGCCGCGGGCGCGGTCGTGGCGGTGGCGCTGCTGGTCACCGGCCGGCGGCGGACGTCCGTACCGCCGCCCGACCCGGCGCTGGCGGACGTCCCGCTGGAGATCAGCGGGCTGAGCAAGCGGTACGCCAAGTCGGCGGACCGGTACGCCGTCCGCGACCTGTCGTTCCGGGTCGAGCGCGGCCAGGTGCTCGGTCTGCTGGGGCCGAACGGCGCGGGCAAGACCACGACGCTGCGGATGCTCATGGGGCTGATCCGCCCCGACGGCGGTGAGGTGCGCGTCTTCGGCCGGGCGATCCGGCCCGGCGCGCCCGTGCTGTCGCGGGTGGGGGCGTTCGTGGAGGGCGCGGGGTTCCTGCCGCACCTGTCCGGCCGGGCCAACCTGGACCTGTACTGGCGGGCCACGGGCCGCCCGGCGGAGGACGCGCACGTCGAGGAGGCCCTGGAGATCGCCGGGCTCGGCCCGGCGCTGGAACGCGCCGTCCGCACGTACTCGCAGGGCATGCGGCAGCGGCTGGCGATCGCCCAGGCCATGCTCGGCCTGCCGGACCTGCTGATCCTGGACGAGCCGACGAACGGTCTCGACCCGCCGCAGATCCGGGAGATGCGCGAGGTGATGATCCGTTACGCGGCGGCCGGGCGCACGGTCATCGTCTCCAGCCATCTGCTGGCCGAGGTCGAGCAGAGCTGCACCCACCTCGTGGTGATGGACCGGGGGCGGCTGGTGACGGCCGGGCCGGTCGCGGAGATCACCGGTGCGGGAGAGACGCTGCTGGTCGGGGTGGAGGGCGAGGTGTCCGAGGTGGTCGCGGAGAAGGTGGCCGCCCTGCCCGGTGTGGCCTCGGCCGTGCGCGTGGACGCGGGGCTGCTGGTGCGGCTCGACGGTGCGAGCACCCCGGAACTGCTGGTGGAACTGATCCGGCTGGAGATTCCCGTGACGGGCGTGGGCCCGCACCGGCGGCTGGAGGACGCGTTCCTGACCCTGATCGGAGGCCAGGCATGAACGGCACGAGCACGGCGCGGGCGGCCGCGCCCGGCTACCGCGCGGGGCGCACGCTGCCCCTGCGGGTCGAGGCGGCGCGGCAGTTGCGGCGGCGGCGCACCCTGGTGGTCGGCGGGATCCTGGCCGTCCTGCCGTTCGTGCTGATCGCGGCGTTCGCGATCGGCGGGCGGTCGGGCGGTCGCGACGGGCGGGTGACGCTGATGGACACCGCCACGGCGTCCGGGGCCAACTTCGCGGCCACGGCCGTGTTCGTCTCGGCCGGTTTCCTGCTGGTGGTGCCCGTGGCCCTGTTCTGCGGCGACACCGTGGCGTCGGAGGCGAGCTGGTCGTCGCTGCGCTATCTGCTGGCCGCGCCCGTGCCCCGGGTCCGGCTGTTGCTGAGCAAGCTGACGGTGGCCCTGGGCTTCAGCGCGGCGGCGATCCTGCTGCTGCCGCTGGTGGCGCTGGCGGCGGGCACAGCGGCGTACGGGTGGGGGCCGTTGCGGATCCCCACCGGCGGGTCGCTCCCGGCCGACACGGCGGTGGCCCGGCTGGCGGCCGTCGTCCTCTACGTCTTCGTCAGCCAACTGGTCACGGCGGCCCTGGCGTTCTGGCTGTCGACCGTGACGGACGCGCCGCTCGGCGCGGTCGGCGGGGCGATGGGCCTGACCGTCCTCGGCAACGTCCTGGACGCGGTCACCGCGCTCGGCCACTGGCGCGACCTGCTGCCCGCCCACTGGCAGTACGCGTGGGCGGACATCCTCCAGCCGCACGCCGAGTGGGGCGGCATGATCAAGGGCGCGGCGGTGTCGACGGCGTACGCGATGGTGCTCTTCGCGCTCGCCTTCCGGCACTTCCGGGCGAAGGACGTGGTGTCCTGACGGCCGGTCGCGGTACGGGCCCCTCGTGACGGGCCGGCGCGGCGTTCTGCCAGGCTGGCCCGTGCCCGCGTGAGCTCCCCTCGTACGGAGGTTCCCCCCATGGACGCAGCAGCCGCCGCAGCCCGCACCTTCTGGCAGCTGGCCGAACCGGTGCACGCCGTCACCTATTTCGCCCCCGAGGCGTCGGCCGCCTACGAGGAGGCGGGGCTGCGCGGCTGGTGGCGCGGCTACTTCGCCGGCCGCGCCGCGCCGTTCGGTCCGGTCGGCCCGGAGCCGGTGGCGGCCTCGTTCTTCGGTTTCGCCCCGGCCATGGTGGCCCGCGCGCTGCCCTCCGTCTGGGAGTTCGTCTCCCCCGGCCGCGCCCTGGAACTACGGCGCGCCGGGGCGCGGCACGCGCTGCGCCGGCTGCTCGCCGGGCGGGACGCGGAGGTGGGGAGAGCCGCTGATCTGCTCGCCGGGTACCTCCGCGAACCGGACTGCAGCGGCCGGGTGCTCAGCGCCGCCAACATGGCGCTGGGCTTCCCCGTCGACCCCCTCGACCGGCTGTGGCACGCCGCGACCCTGCTGCGCGAGCACCGCGGGGACGGCCATGTGGCGGCCCTCGTCGCCGCGGGGCTGGACGGCTGCGAGTCCCTGGTCCTGCGCACCGGCCTCGACATCCCGCGCTCCGAGCTCCAGCCCTTCCGCGGCTGGACGGACGACGAGTGGGAGGCGGCGGCCCGCCGGCTGGCCGACCGCGGGCTGCTCGCCCCGGACGGCACCGCCACCGAGGAGGGGCGGCGGCTGCACACGGCGGTCGAGGAGGCGACGGACCGGGCGGCGGCGCGGCCGTGGCGGGGCGTCGCGCCCGACGGCGTACGGGAGTTGACGGACGTCCTCACTCCCCTGGCCCTGGCCTGCGCGGGTGAGCTGCGGTTCCCCAACCCCATCGGGCTGCCGGAGCCGGGGGTCGCCGCCCGCTGACCGCGCCGTCCCGCGTCCGATCCGGATATTCGGGTGTCGGCGGGTGATCCCCTGCGCCAGTATCACCCGCATGGCACGGTACGAGGCTCTGTTGATCGGAGGACGCTCCGGCGTCGGCAAGTCCACGGTGGGGTGGGAGGTTTCGGAACTGCTCGACGCGGCGGGCGTCACCCACTGCGTCCTGGACGGCGACTACCTGGGGCACGTGGTCCCGCCGCCCCCGACGGACCCGCACCGCTCGGCCCTCACGGAGCGGAACCTGGCCGCGGTGTGGGCGAACTTCACCGCGCTCGGCCATCGCCGGCTGATCTACACCAACACGGTGAGCGTGCTGGAGGAGGACATGTTCCGCCGCGCGCTCGGCGGCGACTCGCTCCGTCTCGTCAAGGTGCTCCTCACCGCCACGAACGAGACGGCCGCCGCCCGGCTCGGCCTCCGCGAGACCGGCACCCAGCTCGCCGTCCACCTCGAACGCAGCGCGCGGGCGGCGCGCCGGCTGGCGGAGCACGCGCCGCCGGACACGGTCACGGTGGCCACCGACGGGAGGTCGGTGCTGGAGGTCGCGTGCGAGGTGGTGACGGCCACGGGCTGGTAGAAGGACCGGTGCCGCCGCGTGGGGCGAGCCGCGCCGAACGAGTGCTGAACGACGAGCAGTTCCGACGCTGCTCAAGAGGTCGAAGGCCGGCTTTCCCAGGTGAAGGTTCAGCCCGCCCCAGACCGTCCCTGAAGCGAGCTGCACGCCTGGAAACGGTCAGGCGTGGCTGAATATTGAATATCGGAGGAAAGCCATCGTGGTCACTACAGATCAGCTGCGAAGCGCATTCGGTACGAACCGCATCCGCATCGTCCCACGCGAGCGGATTCCCCATGAAATACATTCACGTTCAGCACAAAAAGCACTGGCCGAGATCGGACTGCCGCCCGCCCTCATGGATATCGTGATGGTGCACTCGGAAATCACCTCTTCCATACCAAAACTGTCCAAAGTGTACGCACGCTACGGAGAGTCGGCACCACCCCACTTGGCACAGTTGTTCAAGATCGCCCAATTTGGAGCCGGCAGCGCCTGCCTGGACGGCGGAAGCGGCCAGGTCCTCCTTGTGATCCTGGATCGCCCCAACCTTGATCCACCGTTGATCAACAGCACCCTTGAATTCTTCATCGAGTTCCTGCACGAAATCGAATTGGGACGTGCGGCCGCCGCGGGGGACGATTCACCCCTCCCTCATATCCGCCGACTGACCGACCGACTCGCGGCGTTGGATCCGCCCGCCATGGGCGAACTGTCACCGTGGCATTTTGTGATCGAGGCTGCCCTCGACGAGTCGAATTGGTGACGGCGGGTCGCGCGGGCGGGCGCGGAGGCCGGGTAGGCGTCCGCGCCGTAGCAGGAGCGCGGCGGCCGTCCGGCCTTCGTCGGCGTCAGCCGTCCTTCACCATCCGGTAGACCGGGGCGAAGATCATCCCGGGGAGCAGGAGCCAGCTGCCGCCCAGGCAGAGGGCCTGGAAGCCATGGGCCGGATCCCCGGAGAGGGCCGCCGTGCAGCCGTAGGCCACGGCCAGGAAGACGAGGGCGCGCAGCGACTGGCCGACCGGTGACCAGGCGCTTTCGCTCAGCAGGTCCGTGTCCACCCCCAGGGCGAACGTGAAGACCCAGGGCAGCATGCACAGCCCGAAGACGACCGCGATGCCCGCCCAGACTCCCGCGGATCCGTCCAGCAGGTCCACCCGCCACCCGCCGTCCGCCAGCTGCCGCAGCTCCGAGGAGGTGCCGTGGTAGGCGCCGAGGGCGGGATCGGACGGTGACCACAGCACCTTGATGTGCTCGCCCGCCCGCAGGCGCTCATTGGTGCGGATCGGTCCGACGGGGAGCCGGGCGGGGCCGCCGGGGACCGTGACCCGCAGGCGGCTGGAGTACCCGGTGACGCGGTCGGGGACGTCATCGTCGTAGAAGGTGTCGACGACGCGCGGCGGCTCCGCGATGGTGGCGGTGGCGACCTGGGCGCCCGCGCGCTGGAGCGCGGCCTGCTGGCTGTCGCGGCCCGGCAGGGCCAGGAAGGTGGCGGCGGTCATGCCGGCCACCAGGAGCAGGACGTGCGTGGCGAGCTGCCGGGTCTTGATCCACCCGTCCGACTCGTACGGCACCTCGTCGAACAGGTGCCGGCTCCCGAGGTCCCCGAGCGGGTCCTTCTCCAGGGAGACCCGGCCGGCCCGTCGCCGGGGCCCGCGCCGGCCGTGGATCCGGCGGACCCACAGCAGGACCGCCCGGAGGAGCGCGGCCCCCGCCGCCGTCCAGACGCAGACCAGGACGCCGGTGTGCGGCGCCGGCTGGTGGTCGATCCCGAGCGCCCAGCCGAACGCCACCACGGTGGCGGCGCAGGCCAGGCCGGCGCTCAGGCGTACCGCCTGTGTCAGCGCGTTCTGGATCATCAGATATCGCATATGTGTGCCCCCCATGGCTGTGCACCGCGGCGTGCGCGGCGAGGCAACAGTGGATCACATGAGTGGGGCCCAATCACCACATACCCCCTGGAGGCGCCAATTCCGGCGCCCGCCCACCCTTGCACCCCATACACCCTGGGGGTATATATGAAGATGTTCAAGAGATACCCCCCAGGGGTATAAGATCCTCACAGGAACCGACCAGCGCACCAGGAGGCACCCCATGTCGTCGCCGAACATCGCCACCCCCGCCGTCACCACCGTCTACGCCGTCTCCGGTATGAGCTGCGGTCACTGCGAGACCGCGGTCACCCGGGCGGTCGGTGCCCTGGACGCGGTCCGGGCCGTGACGGTCGACGTGCCCGCCGGCCGCGTCATGGTCACCACGTCCGGCGAACCCGACGACACCCTGGTCGCCGACGCCGTGGACGACGCCGGATACGAGCTCACCGGCCGCGCCTGACCCCCGCCACTCCGCGCGACGTCCCCGCCGGGCCCGCTCCCACCGGACCCGGCACACTCCCCAGCCACAGGAGCAGCGATGCCCAGCACCACCACCGGGACCTCCGGCACAGCCCGGGTCGAACTCGCCATCGGCGGTATGACCTGCGCGTCGTGTGCGGCCCGCGTCGAGAAGAAGCTCAACCGCATGGACGGGGTGGCGGCCACCGTCAACTACGCCACCGAGAAGGCGCAGGTCACGTATGAGGCCGACGTCACGGTGGCCGACCTGATCGCCACGGTCGAGGCCACGGGCTACACGGCGGAGCCCCCCGCGCCCGCGCGCTCCGAGGCCCGGGGAGAGGGCGGGGGAGGGGACGGCGGGCCGGACGAGCTGCGCCCGCTGCGCGAGCGGCTGATCACCGCCGTGGTGCTCGCGGTGCCGGTGGTGGTGCTGGCCATGGTGCCGGCCTGGCAGTTCGAGTACTGGCAGTGGCTGTCCCTGACCCTGACCGCACCGGTCGTCACCTACGCCGCCTGGCCGTTCCACCGGGCCGCGTTCACCAACGCCCGGCACGGCGCGGCCACCATGGACACGCTGATCTCGCTGGGCACGTCGGCCGCGTTCCTGTGGTCGGTGTGGGCACTGTTCTTCGGGCACGCCGGGATGCCCGGGATGACGCACTCCTTCGAGCTGACGATCGCGCGCGGCGACGGAGCGGAGAACATCTACCTGGAGGCGGCGGCCGGGGTCACCGCCTTCATCCTGGCCGGCCGCTACTTCGAGGCGCGCTCCAAGCGCAAGGCCGGTGCCGCGCTCAAGGCGCTGCTGGAGCTGGGCGCCAAGGAGGTGACGGTCCTCCGCGACGGCCGCGAGGTGCTGATCCGCACGGAGCGACTCGCGGTGGGCGACCGCTTCGTCGTCCGGCCCGGGGAGAAGATCGCCACCGACGGCACGGTGGTGGAGGGAAGTTCGGCCGTGGACGCCTCGATGCTGACCGGCGAGTCCGTGCCCGTCGAGGTGGGCGTGGGCGACGCGGTCACCGGCGCGACGATCAACGCGGGCGGCCGGCTGGTGGTGGAGGCCACCCGGGTCGGCGCGGACACCCAACTGGCGCGGATGGCGCGGCTGGTGGAGGACGCCCAGAACGGCAAGGCCGCGGCGCAGCGGCTCGCCGACCGGATCTCGGCCGTCTTCGTCCCCGTGGTCATCGCGCTGGCCCTGGGCACGCTCGCCTTCTGGCTGCTGAGCGGCGCCGGGCTGACCGCCGCGTTCACCGCCGCCGTGGCCGTGCTGATCATCGCCTGCCCGTGCGCCCTGGGTCTCGCCACCCCGACCGCGCTGATGGTCGGCACCGGGCGCGGAGCGCAGCTGGGCATCCTCATCAAGGGTCCCGAGGTGCTGGAGACCACGCGCGGCGTGGACACGATCGTCCTGGACAAGACCGGGACCGTCACCACCGGCCGGATGACCCTGCTGGGCGTCACCGCGGTCGCGGGCACGGCGGAGGACGAGGTGCTGCGGCTGGCCGGGGCGCTGGAGCACGCGTCCGAGCACCCGATCGCCCGCGCGGTGGCGGCGGGCGCCGCGGAACGGGTCGGCGCGCTGCCGGTGCCGGAGGACTTCGCCAACGTGCCCGGGCTCGGGGTGCAGGGCGTCGTCGACGGGCACGCGGTGCTCGTCGGGCGGGAGAAGCTGCTCGTCGAGTGGGCGATGGCGCTGCCCGGGGAGCTGGCTGCGGCGCGGGACGCGGCCGAGGCGGCGGGCCGGACGGCCGTCCTGGTGGCCTGGGACGGAGCGGCGCGGGCGGTCCTGGAGGTCGCCGACGCGGTGAAGGAGACCAGCCCGGAGGCCGTGCGGCGGCTGCGGGCGCTGGGCCTGACCCCGATCCTGCTGACCGGTGACAACGGGGCGGTGGCCGAGGCCGTGGCCGCCGAGGTGGGCATCGACGAGGTGATCGCCGAGGTGCTGCCCGAGGACAAGGTGGATGTCGTCAAGCGACTGCAGGCCGAGGGACGTTCGGTGGCCATGGTCGGTGACGGCGTCAACGACGCGGCGGCGCTGGCCCAGGCCGACCTGGGGCTGGCGATGGGCACCGGGACCGACGCGGCCATCGAGGCGGGCGACCTCACGCTCGTCCGGGGCGACCTGCGGGCCGCGGCGGACGCGATCCGGCTCTCCCGCCGGACGCTGGGGACCATCAAGTCCAACCTCTTCTGGGCCTTCGCCTACAACGTGGCCGCCCTGCCGCTGGCCGCGTCCGGGCTGCTCAACCCGATGATCGCGGGGGCGGCGATGGCCTTCTCCTCGGTCTTCGTCGTCGGCAACAGCCTGCGGCTGCGGAGCTTCCGCGCGGCCGGCTGAGGGCGGGCGGCGCACGCGACGCGCGGACGCCGGACCGGACGGATTCCGTCCGGTCCGGCGTCCGTGCGTCGGGCTCGTGATGAATCCGTAACAACGGGATCCTCCGCACCGTCCGACGCGTCTCTCCCGGTGACAGCACGACTGACAACACGACTGACAGCACGACTCACAGCACGACCGAGCGACACGGAACAGACGGAACAAAGGGACGGGACGACGCCATGGCACTGCCGCAACTGCACAGGAACAGGATCACGGCACTGGTCGCGGTCACCGTCTTCGGCTTCGCCGGCACCCTGACCGCCGCGGTCACCGCGGAGGCCGTCGGCCGGAGCACCGCGGCGAGCGCCCCGGCGGAGGACGGCCCGAGGGAAGGGCGGACCGACGGCGGGCACGCGGGGAGCGTCGTCGTGGTGCGGAACGGCACGGCGCCGGCGCCGGTCTTCCCCGACCGGTGAGCAAGCACCCCCTAAAGCCGGTCGCACTCCAGGCCGTTCAGCTTCTTCCCGCCTCCGGAGAGCGTCACCTTCACCCGGTTCCACGGCACCGCTCCCGGCACCTCGTTGTGGGCCGCGGTGCACACCAGCTGGTTCCGCGCGATCCGCGTGAGGCCCGTGACGTCCACCGGCAGCCGGATGTCGACCCGCCCCTGGCCCGTCGTGACCACGACGTCCGTCCCGGGCCCGGGCTTCCTCGGGACCTCGCTGTAGAGGCCCCGGATGCCCTCCGCCTCGTTGGGCCCGTCCAGCAGCAGCCGCACCGCGTCCTCCGCGCCCACCGGGCCGTCCGCCGGCCGGGGGACGCCGATGACGTCGCTGACCGCGGCGAAGTACAGCCGGGCCTGCCAGCCAGGGCCGCCCGGCCGCTTGACGCCCGTGGCCGGCTGGCCGAACTCGATGACCTCGGTCGGCTCGATGCCGCAGCCCGCGAGCGTGCCCAGCAGGAGCACCGCGGCCAGTCCGCGTCGTGCCCTCACTCCTCGTCACCTCCTGTGCGCAGCGGGAGGTCCACGGTGAACACCGCTCCTCCCCCGGGCGCGTTGGCGGCCCGGACGGTCCCGTGGTGGAGCCGGACGTTCTCCAGCGTGATGGCGAGGCCGAGGCCGCTGCCCTCGGAGCGGGCCCGGGCGGCGTCGGCCTTGTAGAAGCGGTCGAAGACGTGGGGCAGGACCTCGGGGTCGATGCCCTCGCCGCGGTCGGCGACCTCGATGAGCAGCCGCTCGCCCGTACCGTCCGTGTCCTCCGTGCGGACCGCCACCCGCACCGGCTCCCCGCCGTGCCGCAGGGCGTTGCCGACGAGGTTGGCGATCACGACGTCGATGCGCCGGGCGTCCAGCCGGGCCCGCACGCTCTCGGGCAGGTCGGCGGTGACCTTGTCCTGCCAGTTGCGGGCCTGGAGGGTCTTGCGAACGCTCTCGGCCACGTCGACCTCGTCGAGGTGCAGGGCCGCGGCGCCCGCGTCGAAGCGGGAGATCTCCATCAGGTCCTCGACCATGCGGGCGAGCTTCCCCGTCTCCTCGCTGATCAGCCGGACGGCGTGGGCGGTGTCCGGGTCGAACGTGGCGGCGTCCTCGTCGAGCACGTCGACGACGGCGGTCATGGCGGCCAGCGGGGTGCGCAGTTCGTGCGAGACGTCGGCGGCGAAGCGTCGCGCGTTGGCCTCCATGCGGCGGAGTTCGGCGACATTCTCCTCCAGCGCGGCGGCCATGCCGTTGAACGTCCTTGAGAGGTCGGCGAGTTCGTCGCGGCCGGTGACCTTGAGCCGGGTGTCGAGGGCGCCCTCCGTGATCTGCTGGGCGCCGCGCCGCAGTTCGCGGACGGGCCGGAGGACGCCGCTCGCGGCGATGAGCGCCGGCACCACGGCGAGGGCGACGGCGGGCAGTGCCCCGCTCTGGGCGGCGTTGACGAGGGCGCGGACGTTGGCCTCGTCCTCGCGGAGCGGTACCCGCGCGAAGACCTCCAGGCCGGAGGGCTGCTTCTGGTCGTCGCTGTAGGTGACGGGCAGGCCGATGACGAGCCAGGGCCTGCCGTTGTCCTCGATGCGCTGGACGGCGGAGATCCCGGCCTGCACCTTCTTGCGCACCCCGGTCCCGATGACGCCGTCCTCACCGGGCCTGAGGGCCGGCACCATGGGCCCGTTGCGGTAGCGGGTGTGCACGATCCAGCGCTGGGACGCCGCGCCGGCCCGGTTGAGGTTCGTCGCGAACTTGGTGAGGGCCTCGGTGCCGGGCGGGAAGGACAGATCGGGCACCTGGGAGTTGACCTGTCCGCGCAGGGCGTCGACCGAGGTGTCCTGGGTGCGCTGGAGGATCGCGGTGCGGGCCTCCCGGAAGGTGAGGGCCGCGGTGGCGAGCGCGCTCAGCGCGGCGACGAGCAGGAACGCGACCACGAGCCGGGCGCGCAGACCGCGGGCCAGAGTGCGCAGGGCGGGCCGCCGGGACGTGGCCGGCGCCCGGTCCCCGGCGGGCTCCGGGCGCCTCGCGGAGGGACGTCGCAACGCGGGACGTCTCACAACGGCCCGAACCGGTAGCCGAAGCCGCGCACGGTCTGGATGTAGCGGGGCGACCGCGTGGAGTCCTCGACCTTGGTGCGGAGCCGCATCACACAGGCGTCCACCAGCCGGGCGTCACCGTGGTAGCTGTGCTCCCAGACGTGCTCCAGAAGCTGCTGGCGGCTGAAGACCCGGCCGGGGGTGGCGGAGAGGTGGAGCAGCAGCTTCATCTCGGAGGGCGCGAGCGCGAGGTCCTGGCCGTGCTTGGAGACCAGCAGCCCGGCGCGGTCGACGACCAGGTCGCCGTGGACCTCGGCGGCCTGGGCGGCGGGCACGGCGTCCGGTCCGCCGTCGACGGGGGCGGCGCGGCGGAGGACCGCGCGGATGCGGGCCTCCAGGACCTCGCCGCGGGCCGGTTTGACGATGTAGTCGTCGGCGCCCGCCTCCAGTCCGAGGACGACGTCGATGTCGTCGCCGCGGGCGGTGAGCATGATGATCGGGAGCTGCTGGGTGGTGCGGATCCGGCGGCAGACCTCGAAGCCGCTGATGTCGGGGAGCATCAGATCGAGCAGGACGAGATCGGGCCGGAAGGCGCCGAGCGCGGCGAGCCCGGCCTCACCGGTCGCCGCGGCCTCGACCTCATGACCGCGGCGGCGCAGGGTGAGGGTGACCCCTTCCCGTACCGCCCGGTCGTCCTCGATCAGAAGCACGCGTGACATACGGACAGTATCGATCGGGTAAGCACATCAACGCGCCGGATGCGGTCGCGAGCCGGGAACTGTCACCGATTGCTCATATTCACCTCCCGCGACTCCCCTCCCTCCAGCCTCACTCCTCGTCTTTCTCCTCCCACTTCACCGGACTCCCCTTCCGGAACAGTCCGCGGCGGGATAATGACCGTCGGTTGTCCGTACCCCGTCAAGCACCACCACCGCAGTGATCCGGAGGTCGTCGTGAGCACGCATGAGGTCTTCAACCAGGCCCCGCCCCTGACCGGCTTCACCACCGCCGACGACCCCGCGCTGCTGGAGGCGCTGCGCCGGGACGGCGGGGCCTGGGGCGAGGCGGAGGTGCGGGAGCTCGGGGAGCGGGCGGGCTCGGACGAGGTGCAGGACTGGGCGCGGATGGCCGAGGCGTCCCCGCCGGTGCTCCGGACCCATGACCGGTACGGCCACCGCGTCGACGAGGTCGAGTTCCACCCCGCCTGGCACCGGCTGATGGCCGCCGCCGTGGAGAGCGGGCAGCACGCCGCCCCCTGGACGGACGGGCGGGCCGGCGCCCACCTGGTGCGCGCGGCCAAGTTCTATGTCTGGGCCCAGGCCGAGCCCGGCCACGGCTGTCCCGTCTCCATGACCAACGCCGCCGTCCCCGCCCTGCGCGCCCAGCCCGACCTGGCCGCCGTCTACGAGCCGCTGCTCGCCTCGCGGGAGTACGACTACGGGCTGCGGCCGCCGCTCGCCAAGCGCGGGCTGATCGCCGGCATGTCGATGACGGAGAAGCAGGGCGGTTCGGACGTCCGCGCCAACACCACCGCGGCCGTCCCGACCGGCGACGGAACGTATCTGATCACCGGGCACAAGTGGTTCACCTCGGCGCCCATGAGCGACGTCTTCCTGGTGCTCGCCCAGGCCGAGCAGGGCCTCACCTGCTTCCTCATGCCGCGCGTCCTGCCGGACGGCACCCGCAACGCCCTGCGCCTCCAGCGGCTGAAGGACAAGCTGGGCAACCGCTCCAACGCCTCGGCCGAGATCGAGTACGAGCAGGCCGTGGCCTGGCCCGTCGGCGAGCCCGGACGCGGCGTACGGACCATCGTGGAGATGGTCAACATGACCCGGCTCGACTGTGTCATCGGCTCCGCCGCCGGGATGCGCGCCGGGCTGCGGCAGGCGCTGCACCACACCGCGCACCGCCGCGCCTTCGGCGCCGAGCTGATCGACCAGCCGCTGATGCGCAACGTCCTGGCGGACCTGGCCGTCGAGTCCGAGGCCGCCACGCTCCTGGCCATGCGCCTGGCCGCCGCCCTGGACCGGGCGGAGGCCGGCGACACCCGGGAACGCGCCCTGCGCCGGCTCGCCCTCGCGGCCGGCAAGTACTGGGTGTGCAAGCGCGGCAGCGCGCACGCGGCCGAGGCGCTGGAGTGCCTGGGCGGCAACGGCTACGTCGAGGAGTCCGGCATGCCCCGCCTCTACCGGGAGGCCCCGCTGCTCTCCATCTGGGAGGGCTCCGGCAATGTCTCGGCCCTCGACGTCCTCCGCGTCCTCACCCGGGAACCGGAGGCCCTGGAGGCCTGGTTCGCCGAGGTCGACGCCGCCGCCGGCGCGGACCCCCGCCTCGACGCGGCCACCGCCCGGCTGCGCACCCTCCTCACCACCCTCGACGACCCCCACCGCGCCCAGCTCACCGCCCGCCGCCTCGCCGAGCAGTTCACCCTCGTCCTCCAGGGCAGCCTCCTCGTCCGGCACTCCGCTCCCGCCGTCGCCGACGCGTTCTGCGCCTCCCGGCTGGACGGCGACTGGGGTCAGGCCTTCGGCACCCTGCCGACCGGGGCCGACCTGGGGGCGATCCTGGAACGGGCGGTGGCGAAGGACGTGTGACAGGCGCCGGGGGGCGGCCACGGCCCGGCCGATAGGGTGAAACGATCATCCCGCACGAAAGGCCACGGCGCTCACGGTGACCGAGTCCCGCCCCCACACCCTGTTCTCCTTCGGCACGCTGAAGGACGGGCACGTCCAGACCGCCCTCTTCGGCCGGACCGTGCCCACGTCCCCGGCGTCGCTCGCCGGCCACACGACCAGGCCCCAGCCGATCACCGACCCCGCCGTGATCGCCACCAGCGGGTCGGACGTCCACCTGACCCTGGAGCGGCGGACCGGCGCCGTGGTCGAGGGCGTCGTCCTGCGTCTCACCGACGCGGACCTGGCCGCGGCCGACGCCTACGAGGTCGACGACTACGTCCGCCGGCGCGTGCTCCTCTCCTCCGGCGAGAGCTCCTGGGCCTACCTGGACGCCAAGCCGCTGCGCCCGGCGGCGCGCATCGTGATCGTCGGCGACAGCATCGCCTACGGGCGCTGCGACCCGCGGGGCGGGTGGGCGGCCCGCCTCGCCGCCTCCCACATCGCCGCGAACGAGGCCGACCACCGGGTCTTCAACCTGGCCGTCCCCGGCAGCACCCTGACCGACGTCGTCGAGCAGACCCCCGCCCTCCTCGCCCCCCGCCGGCCCGACACCCTCCTCGTCGCCGCCGGCATCAACGACTCCGCCCTGCCGCTCGCCGCTCCGGCGGCCGACGGGTTGACACGCCTCACAGACAACCTCGCCGCACTGGCCGCCACCGCCCTGCGCCACAACGCGCGGCTCGTCGTCGCCGGGCCGTCGTGGATCGACGAGTCCCGCACCCGGAACTACGAGGGCCTGCGCTTCACCCGCGAACGGGCCCTGGCCGTGCGCGAGTCCATACGGACCTGGTGCGCCGCGCACCACATCGACCACCTCGACCTGTGGGAGCCGCTGCGCGACCGCCCGGACCTCCTCGTCGACGGTCTGCACCCGACGCCCGAGGGACACCGGGCACTCTTTCGGCACTTGGAATCCCTCGGCGGCTGAGTCCGGAGACCGCGGCCGCCGCGCCCTCCGGGCCGACCGACGACGACCCGGAACCCGCGCGTAGAACACCGCCCGCCCCCGCTCGAACGCTCTTCATCCCTTCGGACGAACCCACCCCGCACCCCGGCTGAACGGGTGACCGGCGCAGCAGTATCTCGGTGTTACGCGCCGCCCGCGCCCCCGTTCGTCTCCGGAGGATGCCCGTGTCCGAGTGGTTGATGCTGGTGTTCGCCATGGTCGCGGTGATCGTGGTCGTCCTGTCGGTGATCCTGCTCCGCGGGCGGAGGGTGGGCGCGGAGGAGGACCCGTCGGAGACGCCCGACGTCATCGAGTACATGACGATGATGATCGGAGTGGTGTACGCGATCGTGCTGGGCCTGGCCATCGCCGGGGTCTGGGAGGCGCGCAACGCGGCGCAGGCGACCGTGCAGGCCGAGGCGCAGGCCCTGCACCAGGTGTACGAGCGGGTGCAGGCGTATCCCCCGGTGGTCCGGGACCAGGTGCGGGAGGACATCGACGGCTATGTGCGGTACGTCGTCCACACGGAGTGGCGGCGCATGCTCGACACCGGAGACGTCACCGACAAGGGGACGGAGTTGCTGGCCAAGGTGCGGGAGGACCTCACCTCCTACGAACCGCGGGACGACCGCGAGGGTCAGTCGTACCAGCCGCTGCTGGACCAGGCGGGGGCGGCGGACGCGGCGCGGAACGCGCGGGCGCTCAACGCCGGGGCCACGATGCCCGGGGTGGTGTGGTTCGGGCTGATCGGCGGGGCGCTGGTGGCGGTCGGGCTGATCTACACGCTCCAGATCCGGCGGTCGCCGCGCGAGTTGCTGCTGGCCGGGCTCTACAGCGCGCTGATCGCCTTCCTGCTCTTCCTCATCTGGGACTTCAACTCGCCCTTCGGTCACGATGTCGGCGACACCACGGGCGCGTTCACCGAGCTGTTCGCCATCTGATCGGTCCGCCATCTGACGGGCAGGTGCTTGAGGCCGTTCTGGAAGTTGGAGGTGAGCCGGACCGCCTCGCCGTCGCGGGCCAGGTCCGGGAGCCCGTCCAGTGTCGCCCGCAGCATGGCCCGGAGCTGCACCCGGGCGAGGTGGGCGCCGAGGCAGACGTGCTGGCCGGCCCCGAAACTGACGTGGTCGTTGGGGCTGCGGGTGATGTCGAAGCGGTCGGGGTCGGGGAAGACGCGCTCGTCGCGGTTGGCGGAGGCGTGGTAGACGACGACCTTCTCGCCGCGCCGGAGACGGACGCCCCCGAGGTCGGTGTCCCGGGCGGCGGTCCGCCGGAAGTCCAGGACGGGCGGCCAGTACCGCAGGGCCTCCTCCACCGCCGAACCGGTCAGCTCGGGGCGCTCCTTGAGCAGCGCGCACTGGTCCGGGTGGTCGAGGAGGGTGAGCAGTGCGCCGGGAATGCCGTTGCGCAGCGTCTCGTTGCCGGCGACGGCGAAGAGGAAGAACATCGTCTCGAACTCGTCGCGCCGCAGCCCCGCGTCGCGCATCCGGGCCATGACGCTGCCCTCCCGGGGCCGTTCCGCGAGCGCGTGGGCGTAGGCGAACATATCGGGCAGCGCCGCCCGGGAGCGCGGGTTGAGGGGTGATCCGTCCGGGCGGACGAGCGGTCCCGGCCGCAGGGCGAGGGCGGCGCGGCCGAGGGGGCTGAGCTCCGCCGGGTCGGCGTCGCTCGCGGCGGCCCGGTCGGGGTCCTGGTAGCCGATGATCCGGTCCGCCCAGTCGGCGAGCAGCAGCCGGTCCTCGTCCGGGACGCCCAGCAGATGGGCGAGGGTGCGGACGGGCAGGTCGGCGGCGAGGGCGACGAAGTCCGCCGCGCCGTCGGCCGCGACGCCGGCGACGAGCGCGCGGGCCCGTTCCGTGATGACGGCGTCCAGCTCCCGCACCGCGCGCGGGGTGAAGGCGGCGGCGACGATGCGGCGCAGCCGTACATGGGCGGGCGGGTCCTGGTTGAGCATCATCGTCCGGGCGAAGGCGAGTTCCCCGGGGGTGTCGGGGTCCCGGATCTGGGTGGCGCCCAGGTGGGAGGAGAAGACGTCCGGGGTGCGCAGGACGTGCCGGACGTCGGCGTGCCGGAAGACGGCCCAGTAGCCGGGGCCCGGGGGCCAGGCGCCGACGGCCGGTTCGGGCACGCGGCACACCGGTGCGTGGTCCCGGAGCTCCCGGAAGAGGCCGTAGGGCACGCCCCGGGCGTAGGTCGCCGGGTCGAAGACGGCGGCGGCCCCGCCCGCGTCCGTCCGCTCCGCCTCGCTCATCGGTCCGCCTCCGCCCGCTCGTCCGCGCCTCGCGCCCGGACCGTACGCCGTCCCCTGGCGACCCCGTCAAGGGGCCGCCACACTGTGGGGCGTGACCACGACACCGCACCCCGCGCAGTCGATCCTCACCGAGAACTTCGCCCCCTGGGTACGGGACCTCGGGCTGACCGTGGAGGAGACGGGCGAGCGGCACGCCGTCCTCCGGCTGCCCTGGTCCGGGCGGCTGGCCAGGGAGGGACCACAAGAAGGAGGCATGCTTTCCGGCCAGGCGCTGCTCGCCGCCGCGGACACCGCCACCGTCGTCGCCGTCTCGGCCGCCCGCGGCGGCTACGGGCCGATGACGACGATCCAGCAGTCGACGACGTTCCAGCGCCCGGTCACCGGCACGGACGTGCTGGTCACGGCCCGGGTCACCAAGCTCGGCCGGCGGCTGGCGTTCACGGACGTGGTCCTCGTGGCGGACGGCGACGAGGAACCGGTCGCGCACGCCTCAGTGGTCTATGCCTTTCCCGGCTGAGCCCCGGCGGGCCGTCCGGGCATGACCGGTTCCCGGCGGCGGGGCGGCGCGTGTGGCCGCCCGATTGGGGGTACAGGGCAATGGGGCTTACCGACAGGAGGGCACCCGGAGTGACCGACGAGAGCAAAGCCTATGGCGAGGGCTCGACCCGTACGGTCGATGTGGACGAGGCCGAGGCGCTGGTCCGCGGCATCTGTTTCAAGACCGGACCGCCCCGCCTCCTCGGGGTCGAACTGGAATGGCTCGTCCACGACCTGCGCGAGCCGACCCGTCCGGTGGCACCGGCCCGGCTGACGGCCGCCGCCGACCGACTGCACGAACTCCCCCTGCGATCGCTGCTCACCGTCGAACCCGGCGGACAGATCGAGTTCAGCTCGCAGCCCGCCGCTTCCCTGACCGCCTGTGTCGAGGAGGTGGCCGCCGACCTCGCGCTCGCCCGTGCGGAGCTGAAGGACCTCGGGCTCTTCCTCGCCGGGTACGGCAAGGAGCCGTGGACCCACCCCGACCGGGTGGTGGAGACCCGCCGCTACAGCGCGATGGAGGTCTTCTACGACCGGTGGAACGGGGCCGGCCGCACGATCATGTGCCGGACGGCGTCCGTCCAGGTCTGCGTCGACGCCGGGAGCGAGGGGCCGGGCCCGCTCGGCTTCGGCCGCCGCTGGCGGTACGCGCACCTGGTGGGCGCGGTGCTGGCCGCCGCGTTCGCCAACTCGCCGCTGCACCTGGGCCGGCCCACCGGCTGGCGCTCCACCCGCCAGGCGACCTACGCACAGATGGATCCGGGCCGCACCCTCGCCCCCGCGGAGGGCAGGGAGCCGCGGGCGGCCTGGGCGGAGTACGCGCTGGACGCGGAGGTGATGTTCATCCGGCGCGAGCACGGCCCCTGGCAGCCCGTGGAAGGGCTGCCACTCCGCGAGTGGCTGCGCACCGGCGAACCGCGGCCGGTCACGGCGGGCGATGTGATGTACCACCTGACCACGCTGTTCCCGCCCATCCGGCCGCGCGGCCACCTGGAGATGCGCATGATCGACGCGCAGCCGGGCGAGGACGGCTGGCTGGTGCCGCTGGCGGTGACGGCGGCGCTGTTCGACGACCCGTCGGCCGCCGAGACCGCGTACCGGGCGGTCAAGTCGCTGGCGGACACGGCGGAGGGGGAGCCCACCCCCCGCAATCCGCTGTGGCGCAGGGCGGCCCGGCACGGCCTGGCCGACCCGGAGCTGCGCGCCGCCGCCGTCACCTGCTTCGCGGCGGCACGCGAGGCACTCCCCCGGTTCGGGGCATCGGCCCGGGTGCTGGAGGCGGTGGACGAGTTCACCGCCCGGTACGTGGACCGCGGCCGCTGCCCGGCCGACGATCTGCTGGACCTGGTCGCGGACCGGCCGGTGGGCGCGGAGCTGGGCTCGTGACCGCCACCGGGCGGGAGTACGACGGAACGGATCCCGGCGCGCTCCGGCAGCGCGCCGCGGATGTCCTGCTCGCGGCCCGTGAGCGCACCGCTGTGCTCACGGGCTGCGTCCCGGACCCCGAACTCACCGCCCAGCACTCGCCGTTGATGTCACCGCTGGTGTGGGACCTGGCCCACATCGGCAACCAGGAGGAGCTGTGGCTGCTGCGCGCCGTGGGCGGGCACGCGGCGCTGCGGCCCGAACTGGACTCCGTCTACGACGCGTTCGAGCACCCGCGCGCCGCACGCCCCTCGCTGCCGCTGCTGTCCCCGAAGGAGGCGCGCGGCTATGTGACGGACGTCCGCGGCCGCGCCCTGGACGTCCTCGACCGCACACCGCTCGACGACCGCGAGCCGCTGCTCCGGGCCTCGTTCGCGTTCGGGATGATCGCGCAGCACGAGCAGCAGCACGACGAGACCATGCTGATCACCCATCAGCTGCGGTCGGGACCGGCCGCGCTCACCGCGCCGGAGCCGCCGCCCGCCGCGCCGGACACTCCGGCGCTGCCGGTCGAGGTCCTCGTCGAGGGCGGCCCGTTCACCATGGGCACCTCGGCCGAGCCCTGGGCGCTGGACAACGAGCGGCCCGCGCACGAGCGGGTGCTGCCGTCCTACTTCATCGACACGCTGCCGGTGAGCAACCGCGCCTACCAGCACTTCGTCGACGACGGCGGCTACCGGGAACCCCGCTGGTGGCACCCCGAGGGCTGGGCGCAGGTGCGCCGGCACGACCTCGCCGCGCCGCTGTTCTGGCGGCGGGAGGGCAGGTCGGACACGGCATGGCTGCGGCGCCGCTTCGGCGTCGTGGAGCCCGTACCGCCGGACGAGCCGGTGCTGCACGTCGGCTGGTACGAGGCGGCCGCGTACGCCGCCTGGGCGGGGCGGCGGCTGCCGACCGAGGCCGAGTGGGAGAAGGCCGCCCGGCACGATCCCGCCACCGGCCGCTCCCGGCGCTACCCGTGGGGCGACGCGGACCCCACGCCCGAGCACGCCAACCTCGGCCAGCGCCATCTGCGTCCCGCGCCCGTCGGCGCCTACCCGCGCGGCGCGTCCCCGCTGGGCGTGCGGCAGCTGATCGGTGATGTGTGGGAGTGGACGGCGAGCGACTTCCTGCCGTACCCGGGCTTCCGGGCGTTCCCCTACCGCGAGTACTCCGAGGTGTTCTTCGGCGGCTCGTACAAGGTGCTGCGCGGCGGTTCGTTCGGCGTGGACCCGGTCGCCTGCCGGGGCACCTTCCGCAACTGGGACCTGCCGGTGCGCCGGCAGATCTTCTCCGGCTTCCGCACGGCCCGCGACGCGGAGCCCTGCTGATGTGCCGGCACCTGGCCGTCCTGGGCCCCGAGGCCCCGCTCGGCGCGGCCGTCGCCGAGCCGCCGCACTCCCTCGTCCGGCAGGCGTGGGCGCCGCGCCGGCAGCGGAACGGGACGGTGAACGCGGACGGCTTCGGCATCGGCTGGTACGCGGACGGCGACCCGCGTCCCGCCCGGTACCGCAGGGCCGGGCCCGTGTGGGCGGATCCCTCCTTCGCCGATCTGGTGCGGGTGGTGCGGTCGCGGGCACTGCTGGCCGCGGTCCGCGACGCGACCGCGCCGAGCGGTGACGGCGAGGCCGCCGCGGCCCCCTTCGCCACGGGCCCATGGCTGTTCAGCCACAACGGGGCACTGGCCGGATGGCCGGCCTCCGCCGCGCCCCTGGCCCCGCTGCTGCCGCCCGCCGCCCTGCTGCGGCTGGAGGCGCGCTGCGACTCCGCCTTCGTCTGGGCGCTCGTGGCACACCGGCTGGAGAGCGGCGACCCACCGGAACGGGCGCTCACGGGCGCCGTCACCACCCTCGCGGAGGCCGCGCCCCGCTCCCGGCTCAATCTGCTGCTGACCGACGGCGCGTCCATCACCGCCACCGCCTGGGGCGACTCCCTCTGGTACCTGACCGGTCCCGGCGACCGGGTCGCCGTGGCGTCCGAGCCCTACGACGACGACCCGCGGTGGACCGAGGTGCCCGACCGCACCCTGCTGGCCGCCGACCGCACCCGGATCACCCTCTCCTCCCTGTAACCCCCCGGCCCATTCGCCTCGCACCGACTCCCCCTGCCCCGCCGCACGCGCAAGGAGCGCTGCCCGTGAGCCCGTTCGTCATCTCCCGTACCCTGCCGTCCGACGCGACCGCCGCCGCCCTGCGCGCCGACGTCGCCGAGGGACTGACCCGCTCGCCCAAGGCGCTCCCCCCGAAGTGGTTCTACGACGCGCGGGGCAGCGCGCTCTTCGACGAGATCACCCTGCTCCCCGAGTACTACCCGACGCGCGCCGAGCGCGAGATCCTGCTCGCCCGCGCGGCCGCCGTCGACGCCGCCACCGGCGCCCGCACCCTCGTCGAGCTCGGCTCTGGCTCCTCGGAGAAGACGCGCCACCTCATCCGGGCCCTGACCCGCCTGGACTACTACGTGCCCGTGGACGTCAGCGAGAGCGCCCTGTCCGGCGCCGCCGCGACGCTGCTCGCCGAACACCCCCGGCTGAACGTGCACGCCCTCGTCGCCGACTTCCAGTACGGTCTGACGCTCCCCGACACCCCGGGCCCGCGGCTGCTCGCCTTCCTCGGCGGCACCATCGGCAACCTGCTGCCCGCGGAACGGGCGGAGTTCCTGGCGGGGCTGCGGACGGGCATGACCCCGGACGACGCCCTGCTGCTCGGCACGGACCTGGTCAAGGACGAACGGGTCCTGGTCGCGGCCTACGACGACGCCCGCGGGGTGACGGCGGCCTTCAACAAGAACGTGCTCACCGTCGTCAACCGCGAGCTCGGCGCCGACTTCGACCCCGCCGACTTCGCGCACGTCGCCCTGTGGGACGCCGGGCACGAGTGGATCGAAATGCGGCTGCGCGCCCGCCGGCCCGTCCTCGCCAAGATCCCCGCCCTGGACCTGACCGTGCACTTCACGGCCGGCGAGGAGCTCCGCACGGAGGTGTCGGCGAAATTCCGGCAGGAGGGGGTGCGGTCGGAACTGGGGGCGGCGGGGCTGGAGTTGACGCACTGGTGGACGGATGCGCGGGGCCGCTTCGCGCTGTCGCTGTCGCGTCCGGTGGGGTGACGGCGGGCGGGGTGACGGCTCGGTGTCGCCGTGCCGCCACCCGCGGCCACGGCCCGAGACCACGGCCCGAGGCCACTTTCCGCGCGGCGGACGATCCGCCCCGGGCCGTCGGCATCCGGCGTACCCCTGGGTAGCCTGGGACCGTGAACCACGAGCAGCACACACCGGAGAGCGGCAGACTCCCGACCGGCTTCGAACGCGGGACCGACGGCCCCAAGGTCATCGTGGTCGGGGTGGACGGCTCCGACTCGTCCTGGCGCGCCGCCGCCTACGCCGCCGGGCTGGCCCGACGCCAGAACGCCCTGCTCGCCATCGTCTACGTCCAGCCGGTCCTGGTGGGCGGCGCGGCGTTCGGGGCTCCCGTGGCCGAGGTGACGGAAGAGGTCGCCGAAGAACTGCTCGCGGAGATCCGCGCCACCACCGAACGGCTGCGTGGCCTCTACCCGCACGCCATGCGCTGGGAGTTCCACACCTTCCGCGGCGACCCGTACACCGGCCTCGTCCAGGCGGCCGACGACCTCAAGGCCGACGCGGTCGTCGTCGGCGCCTCGGAGCAGGCGGGCCACCGCTTCGTCGGCTCGGTGGCGATCCGCCTGGTGAAGGCGGGGCGGTGGCCGGTGACGGTGGTTCCGTAGACCGCCGGAGGTGGGGGCCCACGGGCGGGAGCAGTCGCCGGGGCGCACACGCCCACCGCGACCGTCTGCGGCCGGAGGCCGGCTCCGAGGCCGGCGTCGCGGCGATCGCCCGCCTCGCCGGCCTCGAATCCCGCGCCTCGATGATCTGGCTCGTAGATCTGTAGTGAGCCGTCGGATCACCACTCCGAACAGGCCCTGGGCGGGGCCTGGGCAGGGACCGAGGCAGGAACCGAGGCGGCGGCCATGAAGATCGGCGTGGCGAACAGGCCGCGATCCGCCTCGGCGCGCCGTCGCTGCTCGGCGAGCCAGTCGTCGGCCCGGTCCCGGTCGACCGCGCCGCTCGCGCAGGCCCCGTCGGCGAGTCCGGCGAGCAGGGGCGGCATCGCGGCGTCGGTGAACACATGGGCGTGCATCTCGACGGTGACGTCGTCGAAGCCGCTGTCGAGCAGCAGGTTGCGGTACCGGCGGGCGACGCGTGGCGAGCCGAGGCCGCCGGCGCACGCGTGCACGATGGTGCGGGTGAGGGCCGCGTCGTCCGCGTCGATGACGGAGGCGTCCCGGTCCTGTCCGGTCAGGACGATCCTGCCGCCCGGGGCGAGGACGCGCCGGGCCTCCGCCATCGCGCGCTCCGGCTCCGAAAGGATGTGGAGGACCGTGTCGGCGCGGTAGCCGCGCACACTTCCGTCGGCGAACGGCAGGTCCTCCGCCCCCGCCGCCCGGAACTCCACCGCCGGCCACCGTTCCCGGGCCGCGGCCGGCATCCTCGGGCCGGGGTCCACGCCCACCGCGTGGACCCCGCGTCCGGCCGGCTCGGCGACGGCCCGTCCGGCGCCGCAGCCGACGTCCTGCGCCGCGAGGCCGAGGCGCTCCGCACGAGAATCACGGCGGCCCGGGCCTCGTCGGAGCTCATCGAGGGCGGCCTGAACTGCGCGTACGAGGACGTCGCCCGGTGCCCGAACGCCCGGCGGCTGGTGGCCGGTGGCCGGTGGCCGGGCGCATCGGCGCCCGGAGGCCCGCGCCCTGACATCCGCCGCCGACGTGTGCCCCCGCCGTCGGACGGGGGCGCCGGCGGGCACTCCAGGCCGGGCCCCGGCCTGTGGCACGCGGTCCGCCCGGCGGCCCGGCTGCTCCCGGACCGGCGGCCGGCACGAGGGGTGACGCGCGGGCGCCGTCCCCCTCCGGGCCCCCGCCGGAACGCGCCACCACGCCAACGGCGGCGCCCGCCTCGCGCTCCGGCGCCGGGTATTCCACGGTGGTGGGGTCAGCACCGTCCCGTCCCGTCGTCGGAAGAACCACCACCCATGACGAACCACACGTACCGCGTCACGGAGATCGTCGGCTCGTCCCCCGAGGGCGTGGACCAGGCCATTCGCAACGGCCTCGACCGCGCGTCCCGGACTCTGAGGCACCTCGACTGGTTCGAAGTGGTGCAGATCCGGGGGCACTTCGCCGAGAGCGGCATCGGCCACTACCAGGTGGGCCTGAAGGTCGGCTTCCGGCTGGAGGACGACGGCTGAGGTGCCGCTCCTCCGGTGGAACTGCTGCTGATCTCCGACACCCACGTGCCCACGCGGGCCAGGGCGCTGCCGCCCGAGCTGCTCGAACGGGTTCCCCGCGCGGACGTCGTGATCCACGCCGGGGACTGGGTCGACACCGCCACGCTGGACCTGCTGGAGGCCCGCTCGCGGCGGCTGATCGGCGTCCACGGCAACAACGACGGCCCCGCCCTGCGGGCCCGGCTGCCGGAGATCGCCCACGCCGAGCTCGACGGACTGCGGTTCGGCGTCGTGCACGAGACCGGCCCGGCGCCGGGACGCGAACGGCGCTGCGCCCGCCGGTTCCCCGACCTGGACGTGCTCGTCTTCGGCCACAGCCACATCCCCTGGGACTCCACGGCCGACGGCCGGCTGCGCCTGCTCAACCCGGGCTCGCCGACCGACCGGCGGCGGCAGCCCCACCACACCTTCATGACCGCGCGGATCGCGGCGGGCCGGCTCGTCGACGTACAGCTGCGTTTCCTTCACTCACACCGGTGATGTCCGCATTGACCCTCTTGGATGCGGGGCAGGGAGAAGGGGCGGTAATGCCCGGTCCGACATGACGAGATGGGTTGAAGCAGCATGAAGTCCGTACGGCTGATGACAGCGGCCCTGGCCGCGGTGCTGGCGCTGACCACGCCGACAGCACTCGCGGCCCCCAAGGCCCCGAAGCGCCTCGAACTCTCCAACAAGCACAACAGACAGTCCTTCACGGTCCACAAGGGCGCCGACATCACCGTCCGGCTCTCCGGAACCCAGACCGACAACTCGACGTGGGCATGGAGCGTGCCCACCTCCGCCGTCGGCACCGTACTCCGCCGCGAGGCCACCGGCAGGGCGGCGAACGGCGACGTCACCGCGGTCTTCCGCGCCGTGGCCGACGGGACGACCACCCTCGACTCCCAACTGCGCTGCGCGCCCCGCAAACCCGGTCACGCCTGCTCCCAGGCGGTCGTCCCGTGGCAGGCCACCGTGAAGGTGGCGCACTGAGCGAGCCCCCGAACGGGTGGGCGGCGCCCGCGCGTTCGACGACGATGTCGTCGGACGCGCGGTCCGCCACCCACGCCACCCTCGACCGGGCTGCGGGGGGCTGACGTCCGGCGCAGTCGTCCGGGGCCGTCGCGGAGGTCACCGGCCGGCCGGGGCACCCGGGGCGCCCGGGGCGCCCCGACGGACCGGACCGGACTGCTGATGACGGCACCAGCCCTACGGGACGTCCTTGACGAACACGATGCCGTCGCTGTCCGCCAGGCAGGCCGGGTCGAACGGGACGTAGCCGAACCAGGGGGACACGCGGGGCGCGGGCCGCGTGTCGCCGAGGGCGGTGGCCAGCCGTGGCGCGTCGACGACGCAGCGGTCGTCCGGGAGCGCGTACAGGAGTCCTTCGACGGTGTCCGGCGGCGGCGTGTCCACTCCCCGGTGCCGGATCGTGCCGAGGGCCGTGGCCACGAAGGCGTACCCCTCGCCGAGCCGCGCGCCCACCAGCGCACCGGCGCTCCACCACTCCACCGGCCCCTGCCACATCCCCATCGTGCTCTTCGCCCGCTGGAGATGGAGGTTGTGGGCGTGGACGAGTGCCGGACCCCGAGCGGCGAGGGCGAGGAGATTGTGGGCCATCATCACGTCCCGCAGCGCGCACAGCCGCGACATGCGGGCCGGTGAGGCATCGGCCATCCAGTAGTGGTGGCGCAGCAGGCCGGTCGCGGTGCGCCCGTACAGGTGCGCCCGGTCCCAGTCGTCCCGGGATTCCGTCGCGAGCAGGTGCGGCGTCTGCGCGTCGAGCAGCGCCACCAGATCGTCGGCCAGCAGCCGCAGTTGGCCGGCCTCGGCCGACTGTCCCACGGACCGGGCCGGGTCCAACATCGCCTCGGGGTTGGTCCACCGGTCGTCGGCGCCGAGCAGGCGGTCGAGTGCTTCCGCGGTGCAGGGCAGCAGGGCCGCGTCCACCCTGGCGGACAGATAGCCGTGGAGTGCGGTGAGGGCCCGACGGGGGCTCGCGGCGCCGGTGATCTCCAGCGGTCCGTCGAAACCGGCGAAGCGGAGCCGCTCGGACGCGGGCCGCCCTTCGTTGTACTCCCGCATCCAGCCCACCAGTTGGCGGTTGGCCTCGGACGCGCCGAACCCGTGGCTGAATCCGCGCTCCATGACCTCGTCGAGAGTGCCCGTGCCCGAGGTGACGTAGTCGTCCACGACCAGGCCCATCATGCAGTCGCTCTCGATCGTGATCGTCCGGTAGCCCTCCTGCTCGACGAGCTGCCGGAAGAGCTCGTTGCGCAGGTCGAGCAGAGCGTCCTCGCCGTGGGTGGGCTCGCCCAGAGCCAGCAGCCGGGGCCGGGCCGGGAGCAGCCTCATGACGGCGGCCGCCCCGACGGCATGGGCGGCGTCTTTGATGTCAGTAGCCATGCCATCAACGGTATCTTTGAACCCACGGTTGAAACTTTCTCGCGATATCGGCAGAGGCATGGGAGCAAACCTTCAAAGGGGCAGGCGGCTCAGGCCGGTTGATCTGGCACGCGGGCATGGTCTGTCCACGCAGGCGGTCAGGAACTACGAGGAGTCCGGCATCCTCCCGGCCGCCGACCGCACACCCCACGGCTACCGCGCCTACACCCCGCTGCACGCCCAGGCCCTGCGCGCCTTCCTCGCCCTGGTGCCCGGCCACGGCCACCGGACGGCGACGTCGATCATGCAGGCGGTGAACGAGGGCGCGGCCGAGGAGGCATTCCGCCTCATCGACGAGAGCCACGCCCAGCTCCTCGCCGACCGCCGGACCCTCCAGACCGTGGAACGTGCCCTCCGCGCCCTTGCCCCCACCACGGCACCCGAACCCGCCACAGCGCTTCCCCTGCCCGGCGGCACATTCATCGGGCCGCTGGCGCGCGAACTCGGAATCCGCCCCGCGACCCTGCGCAAATGGGAGCACGCCGGGCTGCTGCGCCCACATCGCGACCCTCGGACCGGGTACCGCGTCTACAACGATGCCGACGTACGGGACGCCCGGCTGACCCACCAGCTCAGACGCGGCGGCTACTTGCTGGAGCAGATCGCCCCGCTGATCGCCCAAGTGCGTGCGGCCGGTGGGCTGGAGCCCCTGGAAGCCGCACTCACCGACTGGCACGGCCGGCTGTCCGCCCGCGGGCGGGCGATGCTGACCGGGGCCGCCGAGCTGGAGGCGTATCTCCGCGAGCGCGGAGAACAGAGTTCACCAACGGTTCCCTCTCGGCCGACACGGCCCGCCGGGTAGCCTGCGTCCTTCACCGGCCTCCGCAGCCGACAGCCTCGCATCGCTCACCCCAGATCGCGATCGACCGTTCCTCCCGCTCTCGGCGGTCAAGCGTCCGAGCGGGCGCCGCGTGTGGCGCCCGCAGATGCGGCCACCACGCACAGCACCGCGATCCACTGCGACCAGGGCAGCGACTCCTGGTGCACGATGAGGCCGATGAGGGCCCAGCCCTGGTGAGGTGGTGCGGGAGATCCATCGTGTGCTGACGCCGGGCGGGGTGTTCCTGTTCGACACGATCAACCGGACGTGGTGCTCGCGGGCGGTGATGATCTGGGCGTTGGAGCAGGTGTTGCGGGTGGTGCCGCGTGGGACGCACGACTGGCACGATTTCATCACCCCTGCGGAGATGACCGGTTATCTGGGCGGGGCGGGTTTCACCCCGCTGGGCCGCATGGGAGGGCTGGCGTTGCGGGGCCGTCGCCGCGACGGCGGCATCCGCGTCCGCCCGACCCGGGACCTGTCGTGCACCTATCTGGGGGCGGCCCGCCGCTGAGCCCGGCGGCGGGCAGTCCCTCCGCGGGCGGCTCAGGCGCCCCGGACCGCCTGGAGCCCGGCCGCCCCCGCGCCCACGAGGGCACATGCCCACAGGCCGCGGCAGCGCCACCCCGGCAGCAACGCCTATTGCCGTTTCCGGGACCGGCGGGGTGGAATGGCGGCATGGACCACTCACCCGCCATCGCCCGCGCCCTCACCGAGGTCGGCCCCCGGCTCAAACGTCTGCGCACCGAGCGCGGGGTGACTCTGGCGGCGCTGTCCGAGGCCACCGGTATCTCCAAGAGCACCCTGTCCAGGCTGGAGTCCGGTCAGCGCCGTCCCAGCCTGGAACTGCTGCTGCCCATCGCCCAGGCGCACCAGGTGCCGCTGGACGAGCTGGTCGGTGCGCCGAAGGTCGGGGATCCCCGGGTCCGGCTGACGCCGCGGCGGGTGAACGACACGGTGGTGCTGCCGCTGACTCGGCAGCCGGGTCCGCTGCAGACGTTCAAGTCGGTCATCCCGGCCAGTCGGAGCACTCCGGACCCGGTCACCCACGAGGGGTACGAATGGCTCTACGTCCTCTCGGGGCGGCTGCGCCTGGTGCTGGCCGAGCACGATCTGATCCTCGGGCCGGGAGAGGCGGCGGAGTTCGACACCCGGCTGCCGCACTGGTTCGGCACCACCGGCGAGGGAGCTGTCGAGATCATCAGTATCTTCGGGCGGCAGGGCGAGCGCATGCATGTGCGCGCCAAGCCCGGTTCCAGGAAAGGACATTGAGGCGGCGGCGGAGCGCGGTCAGCCGGGCGGCGTGTTCCCGGCGGCCCTGGACCGGGGCGGGTGGCGCAGGACGCAGTCGCCGCACATGCCGCCGCCCGTCGGCACCCGGTAGTACAGGCAGCAGGTGTCACGGACGAACGCCGGCGTGCCGCCCGTGACCGACAGTGTGCCCGTACCGGCCAGCAGGGGGTGCTCGAACAGCCCGCGGGCGAACGTCAGCGCCCGCGTCGCGTCGTCCGTCCTGCCGCGTTCCCGGCACCATGTGTGCAGGACGAGCAGGGCGCCCCCGAGGGACGAGCCCGCGTTGCCCCACAGCAGCCGGGCGGAGACGCGCGCGCTCGCCCGGGTCAGCTCGTGCAGCGGGACGAGGCGCGCCTCGATCACGGTCGCCGCGAGCTGCGCCACCGGGTCGGCCGCCGGTGGCAGCAGGGGCGCGCCGGGCAGCCGGAGGTCGTCGGGCGCCGTGAGCAGCGGGTGCCAGCGGAGGGCGGGGGACGCGAGGTCCGGCAGCCGGCCGGTGAGGACGGCGGAGCCGAGCCCGATGGACAACAGGCGTCCCGCGATGCCCTGGAAGGCGACGGACGCCGCCACCCGCCGGTCCTCGGTCCCGAGCCGCCGGCCCACGGTCTCCACCCTCAGCAGGACCGCTTCCTCGTCGAGCGGAAGGTGGCCGCCCGCTCCCGCGAGCTCGTCGGTGTCGGTGCGGAGGGCGAAGTACGGGCCGACCGCGGTGGGTTCGGGGAGATGCATGGGGGTGCGGTTCCTCGGGGGTGGGTGGTGCGGAGGGGTGGAGGCCTGCGCCTCGGCGACGGAGTCGCGTCGGCGCCGGCGCTCCGGATGATCAGAGGGCGGTCCAGGAGAAGGCCACCTTGTCACCCGGCTTGAGCTTGTACTGGCAGCCGCCGACCTCGGTCGGGGTGCCGTTGACGGCTATGTGCCAGTAGTACTCGTTGTTCCCCGTGTCCTTGGCGATGCGGTTGACGAAATAGTCGTCGAACGACGCGTACCAGGTCCCGTCCCAGGTGAAGCCCTTCTTCTTGGCCGCGTCGTCGAGCGCGGCGGTGGGCGTGGCGCCCGGGGTGGGATTGGCCTTGTTGTTGGTGCCGTCGCACTTGTGGGTGCCGCCGGTGGCGGTGGTGACGTTGTGACCGGTGGTCTTGATGTCACCGCTGAAGAGGACGCCGTTGGAGCCCTTGACGGTCAGGTTGACGGTGATGGGCGCCGGGGCGGCGGTCTTGGGGGCGGCCGTGGCGGTGGTGGCCGGGGCGGCGGAGGCCAGGCCGAGGGCCGCGACGGCGACGAGGGTCCTGCGGGTCAGCGGAGTGAGCATGAATACATACACCTTTCACATGAGGGGTGGTGGGGGAGCCCGGGCCCGTCAGACCGTGTCGTCGCTCCGACGGCGACGGGACACGACGACCGCGGCGGACCCGGCGAGCAGCAGGGCACCCGCGCCGACGGCCACGGGGAACGCCTTGCTCGCGCCGGTACGGGCGAGGCTGCCGCTGGCGTTGTCCCCCGCGGAACCGGTGCCGGACGACGTGCCGGTTCCGGACGACGAACCGGTGCCGGAGGTCCCGCCCGAGCCGGTGGAACTCTCGCTGCCGCCGCCGGTCGTGGTGTCGGACGTGGCGGTCGACGTGGGCGTGCCCGTGGCGGTGGCGGTGGCCGTGGCGCTCGTGCTCGGCGCGGGGGTGGATGCCTCGGGGGACGGGCTGCCGCTCGCCGGGGCGGGCGGGGTGCCGCCGGGCGACTTCGTGGGCGTACCGCCCGTACCCCCGTCGCTGCCGGTCCCGCCGTTGGAGCCGTTGCCTCCCGGGCAGTTCATCGGGGTGAGGTCGGGTGACAGGTTCCCGCCGTCGATGTGGGCCAGGGGCTGCCGGGCAAGGGCCGGTATGGCCTGCGCGGTGGCCCGCAGGGCGAGGCCGTCGGCGACGGCTTCCTTCCAGCCGACCGCCCCGCGGTCGTCCGCGTCCTTGGCCGCGCAGCCGACCTGGACGCTGCGCAGCCAGTCGATGCCGCTGTTGGCGTCGGAGGTGCGCCGGCCGGCCAGCAGTGCCTGTACGGCGAGCGCGGTGGAGTTGGCGTTGGCCTGCCACTCCGTCTTCGGCTTGCCGGGTGTCTGGCTGGGGTCGGCGAAGCCGCCGTTGGGCAGCTGCTGCTCGTCGACGAGCCACTTCAGGCCGTTCTCCGCCTCGGCCGTCCGGCCCGCGGCGAACAGGGCCTGCACCGCCATGCCGGTGGCGTCGGTGTGCGGGGTGCAGGTGTCGGGGTCCGGCTTGTCCTTGAGGGCGAGCGGGAAGCCGCCGTTCTTGCACTGGCTGGCCGCGATGAAGTCGACGGCCTCCTTCGGCGCCCCGCCGGCGCGCTGCAGGGCCAGGACGCCCAGGGACTGGGTGAACTGCTGCGAGGTGTCGGTGGCGTGACCCAGGAACCGGCCGTTCTTCTGGAGGGATCCCTTCACAAGGGTCGTCAGTTCGTTCGCCCAGGGCTCGCGGTGCATGATCTCCGCGACCAGCGCCAGCTTGGCGGTGCCGCCGACGTTCAGCTTTCCCTTGCCGGCGGCGTAGACGTACTGATCGGCGTTCCGCTGAAGGAAGGTGGTCGCCCGCTGGGCGATTTGGTCGCCGGTCCCGGTGGACGCCAGGCCCATCACGATATCGGCGGTCAGGCCGTGGTCCCCCTGGGCGTTGGACCGTGCGTCGAGCTGATGGGCCGCCCAGGTCGCCGCGGCCTCGGCCGAGGAGCTCAGCGGCGCCACGGTCTTCGGCTGCGGCTTCGTCCCGTCGGCGAACGCGAGACCGGCCGTGCCGGTGGACAGCAGCGCCGCTCCGAGCAACGCGACCGGCAGGACGGTGCCTCTGCCGGAACGTACGGACTGTGACATGCGGTTCTCTCCTCGGAAGTTCATCGGCGGGACGCCGGTGCGAAGGTGACCGGTGCGTCGAACGCCGCCCTGCGGGCGGCGCGGCGCAGTACGGCGAGGACGGCGGGGCCGGTGAGCAGGATGGCGACGGTGTTGGTGACGGCTCGGCCGGTGTCCCAGCCGAAGGTGGAGGTGACGAGGGTGAACATCGCGAAGCGATGCAGGTTGTCCAGGAGCGGGGCGCCCGGCTGGAACGAGAGCTGGGTGTCGGGCCCGGCGGTGAAGGGCCAGAACCACATGTTCATCAGGAACCCGAACGCGTAGGCGACGACGATCCCGTACCCGACGAGCATCGCGATCTCCGCACGCCCGGTGACCCGCTTGGGCAGCAGTCCGGCGCCGAGTCCGATCCAGGCGGAGGCGATCATCTGGAACGGCAGCCACGGCCCCACGCCGGCGGTGAGCAGCGCGGAGGCGAAGAGCGAGGTGGCGCCGAGGACGAAGCCGAAGCCGGGTCCGAAGACCCGTCCGGCGAGCACGAGCAGGAAGAAGACCGTCTCGATACCGGCCGTTCCGGCGCCCAGCGGCCGCAGTCCGGCGTTGACGGCCGAGAGCACGCCGAGCATGGCGAGCGCCTTGGTGTCGATGCCGCCGGACGCCATCTCGGCGAGCACGACGGCGAGCAGCACCGGCATCGCCACCAAGAAGATCAGCGGGGCGTCCGCGGTGTGCGCCATGCCCCCGGTGCGCGGCCGCGTGCCGCCGAGCAGCGGCCAGAGGAACATGGCGAGCCCGGCGAGGCTGGCGAGCGTCAGCACGAGGGCGCTGCGGAAGCGGAAGCGGATGACGGGCGTACGGACCCCGCGCCGGCCGGGGCCGGGGACGCCCGTGGTGTCGTCGGTACGCGCGCGGACCGGGGCCTCGGCAGCCCCGTCCTCCATCGCCTCGACGCCCTGCGATCCACTCACGCCGTCACCTCCTTCGTCACGTCCGCCAGCGCGTCCGCCACCTGTTCGACCGTCAGCCACTCCTGCGGGGCGAGCACCTTGGCGACCTGCGGCGCGAAGGCCGGGGACGAGGTCACGACGTCGGCCGTCGGGCCGTCGGCGACCACGTCGCCCTCCGCCATGACGAGGACGCGGTCCGCGGCTCGGGCCACGAACTCGACGTCGTGGGTGGCGACGACGACCGCCCGGCCCTCGTCGGCGAGCCGGCGCACCAGGGCGGTGAACCGTTCCTTCGCGGGGTGGTCGAGGCCGCGCGTGGGTTCGTCCAGCAGGACGGCGCGCGGCGCCGCGGCCAGCTGGACGGCGAGGACGAGGGCCAGGCGCTGGCCCTCGGACAGGTCGCGGGGGTGGCGGGTGCCGGGAATGCCGGGGGCGAGGGAGTCGAGGAGGCCGCGGGCGGTGCCCGCCGGTGCCCCGGCCTCCGTGTCGGCCCGGTCGCACTCGGCGTCCACGCTCTCCAGGTAGAGCAGGTCGCTCGCGGTCTGCGGGACGAGGCCGACGAGGGCGCGGGCCTTCCGGGCGCGGACCCGGCCCGGATCCGTTCCCCCGGCGTCGACGCTGCCCGAGCTCCGCGGTCCGGAGCCCTGGAGGGCCCACAGCAGCGAGGACTTTCCGGATCCGTTGCGGCCCATGAGCGCGGTGACCTGACCGGCCGCCAGCTCCAGGGAGACGCCGCGGACGGCGGTCACGGGCCCGTAGCCGACGACGACGTCCCGGGCCGTCAGGACGTCCTCCCCCCGGACGGCCGGCGGGGCCGCGGGCGGTGTGCCGCCGGCCAGCCGGTCGCGCAGCGGCCCGGCCGCGCGGCGGGCGTCGCGGACGGAGAGCGGCAGCGGGTCCCAGCCGGCGAGCCGGCCGAGCCGGACGACCGGCGGGGCCACATCGGTGTCCCGGACGAGGACGGCCGGTTCCCCGTCGCGCACTCGGCCGTCGCCGGGCAGGTGGACGAGCCGGTCCGCGTACTGGAGGACACGTTCCACGCGGTGTTCGGCGACCAGCACGGTGGTGCCGAGGTCGTGGACGAGACGGGTGATCGCCGAGAGGACTTCCTCGGCCGCGGTGGGGTCCAGGGCGGACGTCGGCTCGTCGAGGACGAGGACGCGCGGCTGCCGCGTGAGGACCGAGCCGATGGCGACGCGCTGCTGCTGGCCGCCGGAGAGGGTGCGGAGCGCGCGGTGGCGCAGCGGGGCGATGCCGAGCAGGTCGAGGGTCTCCTCGACGCGCTTGCGCATGACGTCGGGCGGGGTGCCCAGCTGCTCCATGCCGTAGGCGAGTTCCTCCTCGACGGTGTCGGTGACGAACCCGGCGAGCGGGTCCTGGCCGACGACGCCGACGAGGTGGGCGAGCTCCTGCGGGGGCGCCTGCCGGGTGGAGATCCCGGCGACGGTGACCTCGCCGCTCAGGTGCCCGCCGGTGAAGTGCGGGACGAGGCCGTTGACGGCGCCGAGGAGGGTGGACTTGCCGCTGCCGGTGCGGCCGGTGACCAGACAGAGCTCCCCCTCGGGGAGGTGCAGGCCGACGTCGCGCAGGGTGGGCCGGTCCGCCCCGGCGTAGGTGACGGTGACGTCCTCGAAACGGATCACGCGACGGCCTCCCGCGGCGTGGACCCGTCGGCGGCCGCCTCGTCCGGGGCGGGGACCGGCGGGGCGGGGGCGAGCCAGGCGGGGAGGGCGCCCAGCAGGATCGCGGCGACGGGCAGCGGGCCCGCCTGGGGCCAAGTGAGCGGGGACAACGAGGGGGAGAGGTCGGCGGCGTCGGTGCGGGCGGCCAGGTACAGCAGGGCGCCGGTGGCGACGCCGCAGCCGGCGACGAGCCATTCGGCGGCGCGCCACCGGTCGGGGCGGTACCTGCTGCGCGACACCCGCAGCCCGCCGAGGACGAAGCCGAGCGCCGCGACGGCCAGGCCGCCGAGCAGCAGCGGCGCGCCGAGCCAGCCGGGGGTGTTCGAGCCGAGGACGCCGTAGAGCCCCGCGCACACGCCGAGGAGCCCGGCGACGACGAGGGCGCCGGTCAGCCGGCGGGCGCGGGGGGCGGCGCCGCCGGTGCGCCCGTAGCCGTGGGAGGCCATGGCGGCGGCGAGCGCGAGGGAGCGGTTCAGGGCGTCCTCCAGGACGGGGACGGCGATGCCGCGCAGGGCGCGCATGCCGCGCTGCCGGCCGCCGCGCAGCGCCCGGGCGCGACGGACGCGCTGGACGCTCTCGACGAGCTGGGGTGCCACGGTGAGGGCGACGACGACGGCGGTTCCGATCTCGTACAGGGCGCCGGGCAGGGCCTTGAGCATCCGTTTGGGGTTGGCGAGGGCGTTGGCGGCGCCGACGCAGATCACCATGGCGGCGAGGCGCATCCCGTCGTAGACCCCGCCGAGCACCTGTTCGGCGGCGACGGGTCCGAACAGGCGGAGGCCGGCGGCCCATTGGGGCAGCGGAATCTCGGGCAGGGTGAACAGGACGTGGTCGCCCTGGCCGCCGCCGAAGACGATGCGGAAGACGACGCGCGAGACCACGACGAAGGCACCCAGCGCGAGGTAGATGGGGAACGCGAGGGCCCAGGGGTTGTCGCCGCGCCGCCGGACGACGACGCAGCCCGCCGCCGCGACGACGAGCGCCAGCAGCAGCGGGTTGGAGGTGCGTCCGGCCGCGGCGGCCAGCCCGAGGGCCCACAGCCACCACGCGCCGGGGTGCACGGCGCGTGGCAGGACGAGGGGGCGTGCGGCCGTCACGGGGTGCGGTCACCGTGCGCGGCACGCTTGCGGCGCCAGGCGGTGAAGGAGGCGACGCCCGCGAGGACGGCCGCGGCGGCGGCCACGACGACCGTGCCCGTGGGCACGCCGGAGGACTCCCCGGTGTGGGCGACGTTGTCCGTGCGCGGCGCGTCGGCGGACACGCGCTTGCCGTCGTCCTCGCCGCCGGTCCACTCGGGGGCCTCGGTCGGGGTGTCCCGCGGGCCCGGGGTGTGCTCGGCCCGGTCACCCGCGGACGCGGGGGCGGACGTGGAGGCGGACGGCGTCGGCTCGGTGGACGCGCCGGGGCCAGCCGGCGCACCGCCGCCCGGGGTCCCGGCCGTTCCCGGGTTCGCCTGGCCGCCGGGCGCGGGCGCGCCGCCGTTCCCACCGCCACCACGGGTCCCTGACTCGGCCGGTGCGCCGGGGTTCCCGCCGGTGCCGCCGCCGTCCGCGGGCCGCCCGGCCGGCGGCCGGTTCGTGTCCCCGCCACCGGGCCGCGGCTGCTGGGGTTGCTGAGGCTGTTGCGGTCGCTGGGGTGCGGGGACGGGGGCCGCGGGGCGCCGGGGCGCCACCCGGGGCGCGGGGGCACCGCCCTCACCCCGCTTCAGGGAGAAGGACCAGCCTTCGAAACTCCCCCGGGCCGGTGTCCGGTTGGCCACGCCCCACTGGCTGTAGGACCACCGGCCGTCGTTCGGCGCATGCCAGTAGGACCAGTAGGCGCTGGCGGGCGGGGTGTCCGTGCAGGACTCGTCGCGCGGCGCCGGCCTGCTCTCGATGCGGCAGACGAAGCCCTCTCCCCACCGGGTGGTGCCGGCGATCCGGAAGCCGGCGTTCTTGAGGGCGCTCAGGCCGGAGGACTGCCCGCCGGGCGCGCAGCGGACGATCGTGCTGCCGCCGAGCTCCTGGAAGTCGACCACGACGGTCACCCCGTCGTCGTCCGGGCAGAACCCGGGCCTGCCGCGCCCGGTGTCCAGCGCGGCGGCGCTGTCCGCCGCGGCGATCCCGGCGCCGGCCGGAGCCGCGAACAGCGCCAGAGCGGTGAGCAGAGCGCGTATCCGACCGGCCATCGTGTGCCCTTCGTTGGGGCCCGCGCCCGGATTCCCGCGCCCGTGCGGCACTCCCCCGGGCGAGTTCCGGACGGAGGCCGGACCCGGGCGGCGAGGCCGGAGGATCAGGGGCTCAGGGCTCCACGCTGCAGACCGTGACAGTGGGAAGCGGTACTGCGGCACGCCGGGCGGTCCGGCTCGCGGGGCCGCCGGCCTCCGGGCCGGGACCGCCGCTCACGGTTGCAGGTCAGCGCCGGTCTTCCACCGGCTTTCCCCGAGCGTGCCGCTCATTCGGTTGTGGTCTTCGGTTGTCGTCGTCGGTTGTTCCGCGGTGCGGGATCCATCGATCCGATTGATCCGTCACTTGTTCGAACGGAACGCCGGTACTGTACACCGAGGCCCGCACCTGAGACACCGTCAATCTCCCTTGCACGGCGCCCCTTTCCGGGACCTGATGCGACAAGCCGGGCGGCCGGATCACCACGCCCACCACCCGTCGCATCCTTGACACCCCGTGCCGCCCGGGTGAGCCTCCCCCTGACAACGATGTCGCCCGGAACCCGCACCGAAAGCCGTGACCGCCGGCTCCTCCCACGGGCTTCCCCGGCGGCATGACCCTTTCCCCAGCACGTGAGGGACGTGGACGATGAGACGGAGACGGACCGGAGAGCCGCGGCGCCGCACCGGGGCCGCCCTCCTCGCCCTCGCGGCGACGCTGGGAGGCGCCGCACTCGTACCGCGGGCCCACTCCGCCCCGGCGGCCGCCGTGGCCCCACCGCCGTCCGGGGCCGCACCGGCTCTCCGGGATGCGGCAGTCCTCCGGGACGGCGCGGCCGAACGCCTCACCGATCTCGTCAACCCCTTCATCGGCACCAAGAACGAGGGCAACACCTTCCCCGGAGCGGCCGTTCCCTTCGGCATGGTGCAGCTCTCCCCCGACACCGGCCACTCGGTGGGCTACGACTACCAGCACCACCACATCCGCGGCTTCTCCACCATCCACCTCTCCGGTGTCGGCTGCCGCATCGGCGGCGACCTCCCGGTCCTGCCCACCACGGGCGAGGTGACCGAGACCGACAACGCCCGCTACGCCGCCGTCTTCGACCACGCCGACGAGACGGCCCGCCCCGGCTACTACCGCGTCAAGCTCGCCTCGGGCATCACCGCCGAGCTCACCGCCACCACCCGCACCGGACGCCAGCGCTACACCTTCCCCGCCACCGACCACGCCAACGTCCTCATCAACGCGGGTCAGTCGCTGCACAAGGGCGTCTCCAGCAGCGTGGAGATCATCGACGACCGCACCGTCCGCGCCACGGTCACCGGGCGCGGCTTCTGCCAGGACACCCGCCCGTACACCGTCCACACGCTCACCCGCTTCGACCGGCCCTTCACCGCCTACGGCACCTGGGAGGGCGAGCGCGTGACCACCGGCTCCCGAGCCGCCGGCGGCACGGAGCGCAACGGCGCCTGGGTGCGCTTCGACACCCGGAACGAGCAGCGGGTCGAGGCCACCACGGCCGTCAGCTACGTGGACGCGGACGGCGCCGGGCGCAACCTGGCCGCCGAGGAGGCGGGCTTCGACCGGACGGCCGAGGCGGCGCGCGCCGCCTGGGAGAAGCGGCTGGGCGACGTCACCGTCCAGGGCGGGAGCCGGACGCTGCGCCGCACCTTCTACTCCTCGCTCTACCGCTCGTTCCTCTCCCCCAACACCGGCAGCGACGTCGACGGCCGCTACACGGGCTGGGACCAGAGGACGCACCAGGCCAAGGGGTTCACGTACTACCAGAACTGGTCGCTGTGGGACACCTACCGCACCCAGGCCCAGCTGCTGGCGCTCCTCGCGCCCGCCGAGGCACGGGACATGGCCCTGTCCGTGCTGCGGGTCGACGCCGAGGGCGGCTGGCTGCCCAAGTGGGGCTACGGCACGGTCGAGACCAACATCATGACCGGCGACCCCGTCACCCCGTACCTCACCAACGCCTACCGGCACGGGCTGCTCGAAGGGCACGAGGAGGAGGCGTACCGGGCGCTGCGGCGGAACGCGGACGGCGTCCCGCCGGCCGACTCCCCGTACGCGGGCCGGGACGGCAACGAGCGCTATCTGACGGATGGTTACGTTCCGCTCGCCCCCGAGCTGCCCCGGCGCAAGCCCGGCGACTCCGACTTCCAGGAGGGCGCCTCCGCCACCCTGGAGTACGCGCTGGCGGACGGCGCGCTCGCGGAGATGGCCGAGGCGCTCGGCCACCACGACGACGCCGAGCGCTACGCGGACCGCTCCCGCAACTACCGCAGGATCTACGACCCGTCGACCGGCTTCTTCCGGCCGCGCGACGCCCAGGGCGCCTTCACCGGCTCCGCCGACCCGGCGAAGAGCCCCGGCTTCCACGAGGGCACCGCCTGGCAGTACCAGTGGCTGGTCCCGCAGGACCTGCCGGGCATGATCGAGCTGATCGGCGGGCGGGAGGCGGCCGACAAGCGGCTCGACTCGTTCTTCGCCTACGACAAGCTGCTCGCCGACCCGGCCCGTACCGCGCGCGAGGTGTGGGTCCACGGCCCGTACGACTACTACAACGCGGACAAGTACAACCCGCAGAACGAACCGGACCTCATCGCCCCCTACACCTACCTCTCCACCGGCCGGCCGTGGAAGACCACGGACGTGGTGCACGCGGCGCTGACCCTGTTCACCGACACCCCGGACGGCATGACCGGCAACGACGACCTGGGGACCATGTCGGCGTGGATGGTCCTCTCGGCCATCGGCGTCTACCCGGTGCAGCCGGGGACGGACGTGTGGGGGCTGAGCACCCCGGTCTTCGAACGCGTCGACCTCCGGCTGGACCGGCACTGGTACCCGCACGGCCGGTTCACCGTCACCGCGCCCGGCACCTCGGCCACCGCCCGGTACATCCAGTCCGCCCGGCTGGACGGGACCGGCTTCGACCGCACGTACCTGACGACGGAGGCGCTCCGGCACGGCGAGCGCCTGGACCTCGCCGTGGGGCCGAAGCCCGGCCGCTGGGGCACCGGACGGTCGGCGGCGGTGCCCGCCATCGGCTGAACACCGGACGGGACCGGAGCGGCGTCTTCCGTCACCGGTCCCGGTGCACCATCATGAGCCGCCGTCAGCGTCCGGCGACGAGAGGACAGGACATGGCCGCGCTCCGGGCAGGTCACGGCATTCTGCGCCGCAAACCGATCGAGACCATCGAAGAGGCCGAGACGGCCGAGGCGCACGGTGAGCACCTGACCCGCACCCTCGGCCTCTGGCAGCTCACGGCGATCGGTGTCGGCGGCATCATCGGGGCCGGCATCTTCAGCCTCGCCGGCACCATCGCCAACGGCACGGCCGGCCCCGCGGTGCTCATCTCCTTCCTCATCGCGGGCGTGGCCAGCGCGGCGGCGGCCTTCTCGTACGCGGAGTTCGCCGGCCTCATCCCACGGGCGGGCTCCGCCTACACCTACGGCTACGCGGTTCTCGGCGAGATCGGCGGCTGGTTCATCGGCTGGGACCTGCTGCTGGAGTACACGGCCATCGTCTCGGTCGTCGCCATCGGCATCTCCGGCTACGTCAACTTCCTGGTGACGGAGTCGGGCGCGGACCTCCCCCACTGGATGCTGGGCGCCCCCGGCACCGGCGACGGCCACCGCGTGGACCTCTTCGCCGCCGTGCTCTGTCTGCTGATCGCCTACCTCCTCACCCTGGGCATCAAGAACGCCGCCCGCTTCGAGACGGTCGTCGTCGGGCTGAAGATCCTGGTCGTGCTGCTGGTGGTGATCGTGGGCTTCTTCCACGTCAAGAGCTCCAACTACCACCCGTTCTTCCCCTTCGGCGTGAGCGGCGCGTTCACCGGCGCCGCCACCGTCTTCTTCGCCGTCTTCGGCTACGACGCCATGTCGACGGCCGCCGAGGAGTCCAAGGACGCGCAGCGGCACATGCCGCGGGCGATCATGTACTCGCTCGGCATCTCGATGGTGCTGTACGTGCTGGCGTGCCTGGTGCTGACCGGCATGCAGCACTACACGGAGATCGACAAGGAGAGCGGCTTCTCCACCGCCTTCAAGTCGGTGGGGCTCGGCGGCATCGCGGACGTCGTCGCGGTCGGGGCGATCATCGGCATCCTCACGGTGATGTTCACCTTCATGCTCGGTGTGACCCGTGTCTGGTTCGCGATGAGCCGCGACGGGCTGCTGCCGAAGTGGTTCGCCCACACCCACCCGACGCGGCACGTGCCGACCCGCGTCACCTGGATCGTGGGCTTCGCCTCGGCGGCGATCGCGGGCTTCGTCCCGATCGGGGAGGCCGCTGAACTCACCAACATCGGCATCCTGCTGGCCTTCGCGGTGGTCTGCACCGCCGTGATCGTGCTCCGCTACAAGCGGCCGGAACTGCCGCGCAGCTTCCGCTGCCCGGGCATGCCGGTCGTGCCGGGCATCGGGGTGGCGGCCTCGATCTGGCTGATCACCTATCTGGCGTGGCAGACGTGGATGCGGTTCGCGGCGTGGTTCGTGCTCGGGCTGGCGGTGTACTTCGCCTACTCCTACCGGCATTCGGAGCTGGCCCACGCGGACGCGCGCGGGGTGCCGCGGGACTGACGGCCGTCCCGGGGAGTCACTTCAGCAGCCGCGACAACCGCCGGTCGGCGAGCGGTTTCCCGCCCGTCTGGCAGGTGGGGCAGTACTGCAACGACGAGTCGCTGAACGACACTTCCCGGACGGTGTCCCCGCAGACGGGACACGCCTCCCCGGTCCGTCCGTGCACCCGCAGCCCGCTCTTCTTCTCCGCCTTCAGCCCCTCGGCCGCGTGCCCGCGCGACCGTCCGACCGCGTCCCGGAGCGTCGTCCGCAGCGCCTCGTACAGCGCGTCGGTCTCCTCGTCCGTGAGGCTCGCCGCGAGCTTGAACGGGGACATCCGGGCGGCGTGCAGGATCTCGTCGGAGTACGCGTTGCCGATGCCCGCGATCACGCTCTGGTCGCGCAGGACGCCCTTGAGCTGCCGCCGTTCGCCGCTCAGCAGTCCGGCGAGGACGTCGCGGGTGAACGCGTCCGCCAGCGGGTCGGGGCCCAGCCGGGCCACGCCCGGTACGTCGGCGGGGTGGTGGACGCAGTAGGCGGCGAGCCGCTTCTGGGTGCCCGCCTCGGTCAGGTCGAACCCGCTGCCGCCGGCCAGCCGCACGCGCAGGGCCAGCGGCCCCCTGCCGGGCCGCGGCGGGGCGGCGGGCAGGGCGTCCTGCCAGCGCACCCAGCCGGCCCGGGCCAGGTGGAACACCAGGTGGGGGCCGTTCTCGGTGACGACGTCGAGGAACTTCCCGTGCCTGCGGACGGCCGTGACCGTCCGGCCTTCGAGGGCGCCGAGCGGCGGGTCGTACGTCTTGAGGACGCTCACCGCGACCGGCAGCACCCGCTCGACCGTACGACCGGTCAGCCGCTCCCCCAGGAACCCGGCGAGGGCCTCCACCTCGGGCAGCTCGGGCATGGTTCCAGTGTGGCGGGGGCGACGGGGTTGGCAAGTCGGACCGGCCCTGCCCTACCTGCGAGGTAATCGCCCCGCGCGGCCGGTCGGCATAGCGTCGGCCTCATCGGGCCGACAGGCTGCGGTGCACACCGCCCCCCGCGTCGCCCGGCCCCACGTCCGCCGCTTCCCGCCCGAGAGGGAGAACCCCGCATGGCCACGACCCAGTACTCCGCCACCACCGTCGACACACCGGCCGGCACCGAGCGGCCCGACCGGTTCGCCCGGCTCGCACTCCTGCTCGACGCCGCCGTCACCGGCGCCAACGGCATCGGCTACCTGGCCCTCGCGGGCGTCCTCGACTCCTTCCTCGGGTTCTCGACGAAGGTCCAGTACCCGGTCGGCGCGTTCCTCACCGTCTACGCGATCGGCGTCCTCCTCGTCGCCACCCGGCGGAAGATCAGCAGGCCCGCCGGTCTGACCGTGGCCTCGCTGAACGCGGTGTGGGCCGTCGGCAGCGTGGTGGTCACGGTGGCGGGGACGCTGGACGCCACCACCGTCGGCACGGTGTGGACGGTTCTGCAGGGCCTGGTCGTCGGCGGCTTCGCGGTGCTGCAGTTCACGGCTCTGCGGCGGCTGAACAGCCCGTCCGGCGTTTGAGGACTGGGGCCGCCCCTCCGGGTGAGCGCGCAGCGCGCTTCGCGGCCGCAGGAAACGGTGAAAGGGAGGGGCCGGGGCCACACCGGGTGAGGGGCCGGCCGGTAGGTGCGAGCGCGGGGGCCGTCGGGAAGGTCGACGACGGCCGCCGGCCGCACGCGATCCGCCTGCCTTCCGGTGCGGCTCCGTTACTCGGCCCGGCCCGCGTCATACGCGCGTTTCGCGATGGCGTCCGCGGCCGTGTAGCCACCGTCCACGGTGATGTCCGTGCCTGTGACGAAGCGAGCGTCGTCGGCGAGCAGGAACGCCACGACCGAGGCGATGTCGCCCGGGAGCCCGTTGCGCCCCAACGGAGTCAATCCGGCGGATTCCGCGGGTGCGTCGGCGTCGATATTGCAGGGCGATACGGCGTTGACGCGGATCCCGGATGGCCCGAGCACGTTGGCGAGGCTCTTCGTCAGGTTGGTGAGCGCGGCCTTGCTCGCCGCGTAGGCCAGTGAGTCGAATGAGCCCATCGTCCCCGCTGTACTGGAGATATTGATGACGGAACTGCCGGGCGGCATGGCGGGGGCAAGCGCGATCGTGGTGGCCAGGGGGCCCCGGAGGTTGACGTCCAGAACCCTGTCCCAGGAGTCCAGACTGGCATCCCAGGGAGTGAACTCAATCACCGCGGCGTTGTTCACAAGCCCGTGGAAGGGGCCGGCAGCGGCCAGCCGGCCGAGTGTGGCCGCTGATTCCTCCCGGTCCAAGTGATTGAGGTGGACCATCTTCTGGACGCCGAGGGCAAGAAGTTCCTCCGCGTCGGCCGCGCCGGTGTTGTACGTGCCGACGACGGTTGCTCCGCGCCCGACCAGGTCGAGCGCGATACCCCGGCCGATGTCCTTCGACGCTCCGGTGACCAGGACGCGCTTGTTCGTGAGCATCACGCTTCTGCCTCCGATGTCATACGGTGCGGCTGCCGGCCAGGAGTGGCCGCCAGGAAGTGGGCGAGTCGCCGTGCGAGAGCCAGGGTGGTGAGCGAGGGATTGGCTGCGCCCATACGGGGAAAGGTCGCCGGCCCGCAGGCGTAGAGGCAGGGGATGGCGGCGAACGCATGGCGGTCGTCGAGTACGTCACCCAGCGGGAGCGTGCAGCCCTCGTGATCCTCGGTGCCCAGCAGGCTCGACCAGGTGAAGGGCCCTTCGGACGTCTCCGCGCCGATCGACTCCGGCAGCACGAAGGCGTTGGTGCGAACCGGGTGGTCGAAGTCGTCGAAGGCCAGAGGCGTGGCGGTGAGCCCGAACTCGGCGGCCAGCCGGTGCCAGACCACTTCCAGCACCTGGCGCTGGCGTCCGATGACCTCCCGGTCGGCCGGGGCCAGCCCCGCGGTGACGGTGGTGCGCCACGGGTAGTCGCGGGTCGGCACACAGGTAACGTGGCTACCGGTCCCGGGCAACTGCTCCCCGGTGAGCCGCACGTCGAACAGAAGGACGCCGGGTGCGGGCCGTTCGACCGTGATGAACAGGTTCGACCGGACGGCGTCCTCGCACGCGGTCACGTACGAGCCGGGTGCGACGTCCGACAGGCCATGGGACGCCCTGTTGTCTCCGGCGTCGCACACGCGCAGGAAGAAGCCCTGGACGATGTGGTCGGTAAGCCCCTTCAGCCGGGGCGGGCGGCTGGGGTCGATCGCGCACAGCGCCTGGATGGCCAGCCTGCTGCTCTCGATGGTCCCGGCGGCCAGGACCACCGAGTCCGCGGAAATGCGGCGGGCCCCGGCGTTCGGGCCGGATTCCCGGACGAGGACGCCACGGGCCCGCCCGTCCTCGATGTCGACCGAGAGGACTTCGGTGCCGCACAGGAACCGGATGCCGCGCGGGCCGTCCAGCGCGGCGCCCGATACCGGGTGCCGCCAGTGGTCCAGCGGGGAGTAGGCGTACCAGCGGCCGTCGTCACCGAACCGGGTCTCGGCCTGCGGGGTGCGGACGAGACCGAATTCTCCGAGCTTCAGAACCGGTTGCCGCGAGTCGAGTCGGTTCGGATCCACTCCGAGGTCTGCCGCGACCTGTTCGTAGAGCGGTCCGCCGCCCCGCCACGAGCCGCGCAGGTCCGTCACGATCGGCTCCGGCCAGTCGGCCAGCGCCCAGTCCTCGACCGGCAGTGACGCGCCGTACCAGTACAGTGAACGTCCGCCCAGGCGCTTGCGCAGACCGGCGTTGACGGCGTAGTGCGGGGCGGATTCCGATGTCCAGCAACGCTGGAAGTGCGGGTCGCCGGCGGGATCGAGAAAGGTGCGCAGCGCTTGATCCCGCTGGTGCGCGGAGTTGATGTGCAACAGATCCCGCGCGGGTCCGGCTTCGATGACCAGAACGTCGTCGACACCGAGAGCGGCCAGTTGCCGGGCCACTTCGAGGCCGGCGAGCCCGCCTCCGGCGATCACTACCCGACAGTGCGGGTCATCGGCGTCCGGAACCGTAGCGGGCCACTGCCATTCGGGAAGGTCCGGGGAGGGATCAGCTGTCGGCACGATGTGTCTCCATACTCTCGTACAGGGGGATCTCGGAGGCCGCGATGGTGGTGAGTGCCTGGGCGGTCGTGGTCCGGTACAGGGTCGGTGCGACGCCGGCGAAGGGCTGTGGGCCGACGAGGGCGGTGCGGGTTCCGGCGGCGTGGCCGGCGTCGATGTCGCAGACGGAGTCACCGACCATCCACGAGGAGGACAGGTCACGGTCGAGGTCGCCGGCGGCCTGGTGGAGCATTCCCGGGGCGGGCTTACGACACGAACAGGAGAGGGAGAACCGCGGCACGGTACCGGCCGGATGGTGCGGGCACAGATAGATCCCGTCCAGCCGGACCCGGTGGTGGGCCAGGAGTTCCCGGAGCCGCTGGTGCATCGGTGCGACAGCGGCCTCGTCGACCAGGCCGCGGGCCAGTCCGCTCTGGTTGGTGACCACGACCAGGGCGAAACCGGCGCGCTGGAGGGCGAGTAGCGGTGGCCCGATGCCCGCCTGGAGCACCAGGTCCTCGGGGCGGGACGGGTAGTGACGGGGTTCGGTGAGGGTGCCGTCGCGGTCGAGGAACACCGCCGGCCGCCGAAGGGCGCTGGTGCGCGGCGGGTCGTTCATGGTGCTTCACGGGTGCCGAAGGCGTGGAACAGTTCGGCGGCTCGGGTTTCCACATCCTTGAAGGAGACGGTGGGCCGGCCGGGTAGCGCGGTGTCCAGGGCGGTCATCTCCGCGCAGGTGTAGTACTGGTAGGCGGCCGCGGCCGCGTTCGGTACCAGCGTCACCCGCAGCGGTGCCTCACCCGCGGTCTCGCGGTGCAGGCGGGCGCACCACTGGGTGATCTCGGCGAAGGACACGGCGAAGCCGGCGCCGAGGTTGTAGACCGCGGCGGGCACCTGCCGTTGGGCGAGCTGGAGGATCGTGGCGGCGACGGTCTCGACGGGGATGTAGTCACGGGCCGCGGTCAAGGAGTCGTCGAACAAGCGCACTTCGCCGGTACCGGCGGCCGAGCGGAGGAGCTGGGACAGGATCGAGGCCATGGGGCCTTTGTCCGTCTCATCGGGGCCGAACACGTTGGTGTAGCGCAGACCCGCCCAGTCCAGGCCCGTGCGGTACCGGGAGCGCATCCGCCGGTCGAGGGCGAGCTTGGATGCCGCGTACGGGTTCAGCGGACCCGAGCACCGTGCGGGGTCGGTGTCGGCGTGTTCGGGGATGGGCCTTCGGTGGTGCAGGGTGCCGTAGACCGAGTGCGAGGAGGCGTAGATCAGGCGGGCGCCGCCGGTGCGGCAGGCTTCGGCCAGCCGCAATACGCCGTGGGTGTTGGTGTCGTCCAGTTCCGGTCCTGCCATCGCACGGGTGTCGCTGATCCCGGCCTGGTGGACGACGGTCCGGTACCGGCCGGCCGCGACCTCGTCCAGGACGGCCCGGGAGGTGAAGGGCATGCGAAGCCATCGCACCGGCTCGGCGAGGTGTCCGGGGTCAGGGCGCAGGTCGAGAGCGGTGACCTGGTAACCGGCCCGCTGGAAGACCGCGGTGGTGTGCCGGCCGATGAACCCGGCCGCACCGGTGACCAGCACGCGCGAGCTCATGGTGTGCCTGCCTGCCGGCCGGCCGGGATGCCACCCCGGGCAGGGAGACGGTCGGTGTCCGGCGCGGGCGGGACGGTGGCCGGTGCCTGGACGTGCTCGCGACCTGGCGTCATCACGGTCAACTCCTCGGTGGGAAGGTCGAACACGGGTGGGGGACGATGAACTGGCCGGGTGTTGGCGCCACTTCGCTCAGGACCACGTCGGTGGCGTCGCCGATCACGGCCGCGGTGGGCGGGGACAGAGTGCGCCCTCAGATCGCGTCCTCGTGTGCGGTCAGCGGCGGGGCGCGGCGAACGGCCGGGCTGATGGTCGCGCCGACCGCTGTGACGAGCATGACGGCGGTGAGGGTGAGGACGGCACCGCTGGGACCCGCGGTGGTGAGCAACAGCCCGGCGACGAGGGAGCCGATGGGCATGACGCCCCAGGCGAGGGTCATCGCCGCACTGGTGACCCGGCCCAGAAGCTCGTTGGGTACCAGGAGGGCGGTGTAGCTCATGATCACGACGTTCCACAGTGGTCCGACGAACGCGGTGGCCGCGCCGATCGCCCCGATGTGCAGGGGGTTGGTGGTGAGCAGGAAGAGCGGCAGGAGCGCGACCCAGATCCAGTTGACCCCGATGATGACCATTTTGGGTGTGAAGTACCGGTGGGCTCTGCCGGCGACCAGTGCGCCGAGGAGCCCGCCACCGGAGTAGACGCCGAGCATGGTTCCGATGGCTCCGGAGGTGGCACCGTGGCGCTGGGCGAGGACGACGATCGTCAGGACGAGCGCCTGGAAGACCAGATTGGTGGCGGTGATCAGCAGGATCGCGGTACGGATGAGCGGGTGGCGCCAGATCCAGCGCAGTCCTGCCATGGTGGCCTGCCACAGTGGCCCGGCCGGCGCGGTCGTCTTGTGCTGCAGGTCCTTGCGGAGGAACAGCAGCGCGATGGAGGCGGCGGCGTACGAGACCGCGTCGGCCAGGAAGGGCAGGGCGCGGTCGATTCCGAAGAGCAGGCCGCCGAGCGGTCCACCGGCCAGGGCGGCGCCGCGGCTGCGGGCCTCGTTCTGGGCCAGGGCCGCCGGCAGCAGGACGGCCGGCACGATTCTGGGAAGGGCGGCCGTCTCCGCCAGGCTGAAGAACACGAAGCACAGCCCCTGGACGAACCCGACCACCATGAGCTGGGCGACCGTCAGAACTCCCAGCCACAGGGCGACCGGAACGGTGGCCAGCGCGAGGCCGGCCAGGATCTCGCTCGTCAGCAGGATCCGGTGACGGTTGTACCGGTCCACCAGTGGTCCGGCCGGTAGGTAGGCGACGAGAAAGGGCAGAGTGCCGGCGGCTCCGACAAGGCCCGCGTCGGTGGGCGAGCCGGTCGTGGCCAGTACGAGCAGCGGCATCGCTGTCGCGCTGATCCGGGCGCCGAGGGTGGAGACGACCTGGCCGCTCCAGAGCGTGACGAAGTCGCGGTTGCGCCACAGCGACGGCTCGGCGGCCGCGGAGGTCACGGCGCCTCCGTCGGGTCGGGGGTGGGCAAGGCAGGCTCGAAGGCGGCCGTCACGGCCTCGGTGATCACCGGTGGGACGGCGCGTGAACGCCGATCACGTCGCGCAGGTAGTCGGCCGCCCCGGCCGTCTCGGCCAGGAGAATCGACCGCGCGCAGTGTGGTTCGAGCGTGAGGAACCCGTCGTAGTCCGCGGTCGCCAGGCTTCCGATGATCGCCGGCCAGTCCAGCTCCCCGGTGCCGAGGGGCGCCGTGTCGTAGGCCCTGCCGTGATCGGTGTACCGGGTCCAGCCCTCGGGCGGGGTTTCCGCCGACGCCCGGCGCACGTCCTTCACGTGGGCATAGCGCACCCACGGCAGGAGCGGGGGCAGCGCGTCGCGGGCCGGGGAGACCGTCGCGCAGAAGAAGTTCGCGGCATCGAGGTTCAAGCCGAACCAGGGCGAGTCGACCCGGGCGAACAGCGCCGCCAACGCCACCGGCCGCCTGCTGATGTCGGACGCGACCGGGTCCCATCCGAACGCGTCGAACTCGTTCTCCAGCACGACGGTCACGCCTTCCGCCGCGGCGTGGTCGAGGACCGGTGCCAGCGCGTCGGCGTACGCCGCGATGGCACCCTCGTCATCGACCACCGGCCCGTGACCGAAGTAGGTGTTCACCCGGTTGCTGCCGGTCCGTGCCGCTATCGCGATCGCCTCGTGGAGAAGCGGGACCGCGTCCGCTTCGCCGGTGCCGTAGAGCTGGCTGGGGGTTGATACGCAGGCTATCCGCAGCCCGGCACGGTCCAGCTTGCGGAGTGCGGCGTCGACACCGTCCCGCAGGGCGTTCTTCGGATACCAGAACTCCACCGCGTCGCACCGGGCGGACCTGGCCATCTCCATCAGGCCGTCCACGCCGTCGGTGTCCGTGAACTCGGTGCCGGAAACCGCGATCGACATTCCTTGCATCGGGACTCCCTCTCTGCTCGCTGCCTCCGGTGCCTGTCACCCGGCGAGGATCGCTCCCAGCCGCTTGCCGAGCGCGAGCGTTGTCATCGACGGGTTCGCCGCTCCGGTGCGTGGCATCACCGACGGTCCACACGCGTACAGGCCCGGTACTGCGGTGAACTGGTGGTTCTCGTCCAGGACTTCACCGAGCGCCAGGGTGCCGGCCTCGTGCTGCTCGGAACCGAGCGGGAAGCTGTAGGTAAGTGGCCTCGGTGCGCGGACCTTCGTCAGCCGGTCGGCGAGGTCGGGCGAACCGTGCTGCGGCGAGAACTGAAGCGGGTCAGCCGGAGCTCCGAGCAGTCGCGCCATTTCGGCCCACAGTTCACCGAGCAGGTGCTGCTGGGTGGTGCGCACCGCCTCATCGGCCGCTTCGAGCCGGGCGTGCACGGTCGTCGGCCAGGGCCATGCGCCGCCGCCGTCGCACCGCACCCCGCCGTGCGGGCCGCGGCGCTGCTCGCCCATGGTCCAGCTGTCCATGTTCACCGTGCCGTTCACGCCTTCGGTGAATCGCACGAACTGGTTGGACCGGGTACTGGCGGTACCGGTCCGATGGTAGACGTGGCCCTCATGAGCAGCCGCCCGAACGGCGTCGGGAAGCCGTTCGACATCGGTGAGGGCGACCGTGAACCCTTGTGAGATCTTGTCCACGAGCCCCGGCAGCTCACGCGGTGTGCCGGCGTCCGAGGCCGCCAGGGCCTGGATCGCCAGCCGGCTGTTCACGACCGTACCGGCGGCCAGGACCACCCGGTTCGCCCGTAGGTCGCGCCGCTCACCGTCCTCGGTGAGTACCACCACACCGGCCGCCCTGCCGCGTTCGACCCGGACCCCCAGCACCTCATGGCCGGCGAGGATCGGCACACGGCGTACCTTCGAGTCACCGTCGCCGTCGCCGTCCCACCATGCCAACGGGCTGAACGCGCTCCACCCGCCGTCGGGTTCCGCGCGGGTGGCGTGCGGCGTTCGGTCGAACGCGAGTCGGCCGATGGTCAGCCCGGGTGCTCCGGGAGGCTCGGCGCCCCAGCCGACCACGTCGTCGACGACCCGCTGGTACAGCGACGGCCCGCTGTCCCATGTCTCGGTCAGTTCGGTGATGACCGCGTCCGGCCACTCCTCGGAAAGGGCCCAGCGCTCGATGGGCAGCAGTACGCCACCCCAGTAGAGCGAGCGGCCGCCGACCCGGCGACGCAGGCCGGCCAGGTCGCGGTAGACCCCGCCGGCTGTCCGGTACGGACGGCGGAAATCGGGGTCGGTGTCCGGACGCAACCAGAGCCGGAGCGCCTCGGCCGGGGAATACGCGCTCTGGACGTGCGTGCGACCTCGGTCGGGCCCGGCCTCCAGTACGGCCACCGAACCCCGGTCCCGTCGGGCGAGTTCCGCCGCTGTCGCGAGACCGGCCATCCCCGCGCCGACTATGACGGTCTCGACGTCCGCCAACGATCCCACTGCCACCCCGCAGTTGTTTGTGGTCCGAGTCTGGTCATCCGGCGGTGAGGCGACCGCCCGGGCGGTGCGCAAGGGGTTGTTCCCCCGGGCTGCCTTGTGCACGGGGCGCCCCGGGCGACGGCTCCGCCAGGTCGCCGAGGCGGTCCGGTGGCCGAGGGCCCGCGGGCGACAGGGGGTCACACCCTGCACGGTCGCTCCAGACTCGCCGCCATGGTGAGCGCGCGGATGCTGGGCAGTTCGAGCTTGTAGGCGTAGGCCCCGCGCGTCAGATCGAAGGTGTCCGTCCCTTGGGCGGCGAGTTCGGTGACCATCGCCGCCACCAGGAGGTGCCCCGGCGAGTCGCGACCGTGGCCCAGGTCGTAGGCCGCGCGGTAGGCGTAGTACGTGCGGTCGTGCCGGAAGCCGAACCAACCGGCGAGCAGGGTTTCGTCCAGCCACAACTCGTGTAATCGCGCGGCGCTTGACGGCTCGGCCGCGACGGCCGCGAACGTCCGGTCGACCACGCCGCCGTCGAACGGCGCCACAGCGTCGGGCCGGTCGCGCCACTGTTGCTTGTGCAGGTCGATGAAGGCCGGCAGACGGGCGGAGACCCGCGCCGAGGTGTCCGCGCAGGTGAGCCGGAGCGTGCCGCCCGGTCGCTCGATCCGGCGGCGTTTTCGCCGCATGTCGCGCCGTTCGCTGACGCGTCGGACGACGTCGGGGTCGGTGAGGTCGAGCCGGACAACCGTCTCCGACGGCCCGGGCACGGCGCCCAACTCGGACACGGCGCGCAGCAGCGGTCCATCGGCGATCAGGTTGCTCAACTCCAGCCGGGCGCCGAACTCGTGCTGACATCGGTCGATCGCCTCGGCCACCCCCTCGATGTCGGGCTCGGGGCCGGTGGGCGTCGCGTCGCCCACCTCCGCGACCTCGTGGTAGTCGGCCCACGGCCAGGACAACGGGCGGAGGACCGCCGTGCCGGCGTCCTGGTGCAACTGCAGGCCGACCACCGGGGTGGGCCGGTCGGTACGCGTCCTGTGGACCAGCACCGGGGTCGCGCCCTCGGCGTCCGCCGCCTCACGTATCCACGCTCGCCACCAACCGCGCGTCTGGAACGGCGTCCGCGCCGAGAGTTGGTGCGCGTCCAGGAAATCCGTCGCGGCCCGAGCGCCGTACTCGAACGCGACCGCACTCATCCGGTGCGCTCCTTCCACCGTGACGCCTGCTCACCGCGGGCCGGCGGAGCCGCTTCGGCATCCGCTTCCGTAACGGCGGCCCGGCCACGCGGTGCGACGGTCGGCGGCAGGGTCGTCGCGCCCGCTTCGCACACGGAGCCGGTATGCCCTCCCGGACTCATGACGCTGCCTTGGCGACGTCCTCGACCGTGGTCCTGAACAGCCGCGCCGCCGCCTCGATCGCGTCGTCCTCGGCGGTCACGTCGATACCCACTCCGCTGCCGAGGTAGGAGTCGACCACCCCGACGCTCAGCGCGACGCTGCGGTTGAGCAGGTCGTCCGTGCGCGGCAGGCTGCCCGGAAGACAGGGCCGCCGCGGGACGGCACGATCCGGCCTGCGCGTCGCGGACGCCTTCGATATCGGTTGATCCGGCCGGAGTTGGGACATGTTGGCGTAATGGTGTTTGCCCGACCGGCTCAGGGTGATCGTGTCCAGTCGGGCCGCCACCTCACCGGCCATGGCCGCGGACGCGAACGTGTACGCGAGTACCGTGGCGCAGTCGCCGTTCGGGTCGTGCAGCGGGCGACGCGTCACCCCGGGCAGGTCGCCGATCGCGTCCGCGAACTTGTCCCGGTTGGCCCGCAACGTCCGCAGAATGTCCGGCAGCTTGCGCACCTGGGCGAGCGCGACCGCGCCGGTCAGCTCATGCATCCGTAGATTCAGACCGAACAGCGGCGGCCCCTCGGTGACGCCCGACCGCAACGGCGCGGCGCCGTGATCGTGCAGGGCGAACGCCGTCTCGTACAGATCGTCGTCCTCGGTGAGCAGCACGCCACCGTCGCCCGCGGTGAAGGTCTTGAAGACGTTGAGACTGAACGCGCCGAACCGGCCGAAGGTCCCCAGGTGTTGACCGTGGTACGTGCCACCACCGGCCTGCGCGCAGTCCTCCACGAGCAGCAGCCCGTGCTCACGTGTGAGGGCGCCGAGGGCGTCCAGGTCGCACGGCGCTCCGAGCATATGCACGGCGATCACCGCCTTCGTACGGGAGGTGATCCTCGCGGCCACGTCCGCCGGATCGAGCAGCAGGCTCTCGTCGATCTCGGCGAGCACCGGCTCGGCTCCCGTGTGCGCGACCGCGGCGATCGGTGCGATGAAGGTGTAGCCGGGCACGATCACCTCGTCGCCCGGACCGACACCCGCGGCGAGCAGACCGGCGAACAGAGCACTGGTGCAGCTGTTCATGCCCAGGCAGTGGCGCGCACCGGTCAGGGCGCGGAACTCCTGCTCGAACCGCGCGACCTTCGACAGCCGTGCGGACCCGTCGTGGTCGTCGAAGCGGTACCGGCTCAGCTCTCGCTCACGCAGAACGCTCAGAACCTCGGCCTCCTCCTCCGGGCCGATGCGGGAAACTCCTGGTCCGGCCATGCGACCTTCCTTTCGTCCAGTACATCTGCATCGCTTCTTCCGGCCGCGTCGTGCGCAAGGGAGTCGAGTCCTCACAGCGGGCTGAGCGGTGGGGAGAACGGTGGCCCGGCCGGCCGGCTGCCGTCGTCTCCACCGCCGCCTCACCACATGAGACGATGTCTAAAATCTGTCCTGTTGTCCGTGCCCGACCTCGGTCTCCGGTGGCCCGGGCGTCCTGCCGGCCAGATCGCCCGGGACCAGATCCATCAGCAACGCGTCCCGCCACGAACCGCGGTGGCGTTCGTACGCCCTCATCAGGCCGACCTGCTGGAATCCCACCTTCTCCAGGCACCGCACAGCGGCCCTGTTGCCGGGAGGGGGCGCCGCGGTGACGCGGTGCCGGCCGGCGGCGAAGACCGACCCGGCGAACAGCCTCAACGCTCGCGTCCCGACCGACCGGCCCCGGTCGGCCGCGTCGGCCACCACCACCGCGTTGACCTGGATGTGGTCGAGGAGGTGGTCGAGCTCCGGATCGGCCTCCGTGCGGTACTCCAGGAAGCCGACCGGACGGCCTCGCTCAAGCATCACCAGGCAGCGTTCGTGCTGGAATTGGCTGAGCGCCCCGTCGGTCGGTTCCAGCGCTCGCCACGCCAGCACGTCGGCGTCGCCGAAGGCCCGGCGGAACAGTTCGAGGTCCCCCGGTATCGCACGTCGCAAACCGATGCCGCTCGCGTCGGCCCGGTCGTCCTCGACGATGGCGGCACCGGGCCGTACCGATGCCTGCTCGCCGTTGGCGATCAGCGTTTCCAGCAGGTCGACCAGCTCGGCGGCGTCCTCCGGCCGAGGGTCCGGCACCACGCGACACGTGGGCGCCTCGAACGCCTCGGCGGTGAGAAACGGGTGGTGGCCCAAGACCAGTAGCGGGCGTCCCGTGTCCAGGGCGAGACCGATCTCGGTGAGCGTGCCGTAACGGCCCTCAAACGCGATCATGCCGTCACCGCACCAGTTGAGGATGTTGCTCCGGGCCAGGTCCATCGACGTGGGCAGGGCCCAGGTGGTCCCGTCCTCGGCGTCGGACAGCCGGTTCCACTTCAGGAGTGCCAGTGTGTCGCCGCCGACCGCCCGGCAGCCCGCATTGGCCGCCGCCGCTACGCCACCCTCGCCGCCGCTCACCACGCCGTAGCCACGCTTGGCGAGCTCCTTGCCGATCATCTCCGCCAGCCGGAGGACGTCGGCTCCCGCGTTGCCGGGCCGGCCACCGAGCACCGCGATCGCGCGCCGGCGGGTCATTTGACCACCTCCTGGTGACTGGCTCGCCGCCTGCTCCATTCCAGCTGGTCCAGCTCGATCAGCACATCGGCCGGGCGCACACCGGCCGCGCACGGAGCCGGGCAGCCGGCGTAGTAGCGCCGGCAGGTGCCGTTCGGCTTCATATAGGAGCAGGACAGCGCGATCGCGCTCTGCACGGCCCGCGAGACATCGGGGGCCGCCACCGGTGACCAGATGTCACCGTCGGTCGCCAGGTACAGCGTGACCACCGGGCAACCCAGTGCGGCCGCCAGGTGTACGGCCAGCGTGTCGTTGCTGACCAGCACGTCCAGCCCGGCGATCCAGTCGCGGAGAGCTTCCAGAGACTGCGGGAACACCGTTTCGGCGACGGCCGGCGCCGACGACAGCCGACGCGCCAGTGCCTGCTCATCCGCTCCCGGGCCGACCGCGACCTCGACGGTCAGTCCCCGGTCGCCCAGCTGCCCGATCAGGGTCGACCAGTCACCCGGCGGCCAGCGTTTGACCGCGGCACTGGCACCGACGTAGCAACCGATCACGCCCGGACGTGGTTGTCGTCGGCCGGCGAGCCAGGCCGGGCGGCTCAGATCGACGGGGACGTCGTGCGCGCGCAGGAGACCGGCGGCCTGTTCACCGAAGGGCAGCCGCTGCGGCTGCCCGCCCAATTCGTGCAGGTCCCAGCACTCGACTCCCCTTTTCGTCGCCTCCGACCGGAATGCGAAGTAGTTTCCGTCCTCTTCGGCGAACTCCATTCTGAGGTTTATGACCAGCTCCACCCCAGCATGATCGATAAAGTTCCACAGCGCTTCCCGGTCAGCCGGTAAGAACCGTCGCCACAGCGCCGGGAACATCCCGGAAGCACCCTGCCAGCCGACCGCCGAACGCACCCATTCGGCGTCGAGCGCGATATTCGGAGCCATGAAACAGCGCCATCCCGGATATCGTCGCTCAAGCGCCGCCAGCAGGGGCGCCACTATGATCCCGTTACCCACGCCTTCGTTTATCACGACCATTGCAGTACGCATACTCGCCCCTCTGGTCAGCGTCTAACTATCGGCTCCCGGTCGAGCGCTCTGACGGCTGAGGAGCCGGGGGGCGGCGAGTCGGTCCAGATACTCGGGTTCGCGGCGTGCGCGCTCGATGCCGGGACGGAGATCCACCAGGTAACGCACCGAGTCCACCTCCTTGCAGCCGATTCCCAGTTCCTTCGCCATGCGGTCGTAGAGTTTCCGCGCGGGACGGTTGTCGGGTTCGGTCTCGCCCTCGGCGAACTCATAGCCACGGCGCATCGCCTCCGCGAACGCCGCGACCACCAGGAGTGCTCCGACGCCCCGGACGCCGCGAAGGGGCTCGGTCACATAGACGTCGTGCACATACGCCACCTTGTCGGCGAACTGGAGGTTCGGAATGGGATCGACCATCACGAAGCCCACCGCGACGCCCTCTTCGGCCGCCATGATCTGGAAGCTCGCCTCATGGCCGACGATGCCTTCGAAGAAGGTGCGGGTGGTGACGAGGTCGACCTCTTTTCCGCAGTCGTACTGCTGCTCGACGATCAGCGGCATGAGCATGTCCAGCTTGTCCTTGCTCACCACGACCGTGTCAATACTCATGTGATCTCCATTCCTGCGGGAATTACATCGATCGGCTTGTTCCGCGCCCCGGCCGACGCGCTTTCGGCATGGCTGGGGTGGTGGCACGGCGACATCCACCGTGCGTGCAGTCTCGCCATCACACCGTCCGTGCCGACTCGATCAGCGACGACGTCGACCAGCCGACGACGAAGGGTACGACCACGGTTCGTCCGCCAAGGGAGCCGACCAGCTCGTTCTCGGGGATTTCCAGTCCCGAGTAGTCGCCGCCCTTGACCCAGATCGCGGGTCTCAGCGCGCGTATGGCCGCCTCGGGGGTGTCCTCGTCAAACACCAGAACGGCGTCCACGGAAGCGAGTGCTTCGAGCACGAGAGCGCGTTGTGCCGCCGGTACGATGGGGCGCGACGGGCCTTTCAGCCGGGACAACGAGTCGTCGCTGTTCAGGCAGACGATCAGGCAGTCACCCAGTTGGCGCGCCTGTTCGAGCAGTTGGATGTGCCCGACGTGCAACAGGTCGAAACACCCGCCGGCGGCGACCACGGTGCCGCCCCTGGCACGGACCGCGTCGGCGAGCTCGACCGCTCCGTGAGCGGCCGCCGCGGGCCCGGGGCCCGAGAGCCCGGTCATCGGTGAACCGCCGTCGGGCGGGTTGCCCAAGGACCTGGGCCCACCCGCCGCGACGTACGCCGACGCCGCCCGCACCGCCGATGCCACCGCCTCGCTGGGCAGCCGGCCGCAGGCCAGCATGGCGGCGAGGTGACCGGCGAAGAAGTCGCCGGCACCACAGGGGTCGGCCTTCCGTCCTGCGGCGACCTTCGTGGGCACGACCAGCGGCGGCAGATCCGCGTCGGTGAGCAGGACGGCACCGTGCTCGTGCCGGGTGAGCGCCACCTGGACCGGCCCCCATGCGCGCCATACCGCACGTGCCGCTTCGACGTCGTCGGACAATAGGTCGCTGCCCGCGAGGGAGGCGATCACCCGGGCTTCTCGGCTGTTCGGCGTCACAACAGCCGTATGGGGGACCGGAGCCGCGCCGCGCGGATGCGGGTCCCAGACCAACGGAGCTCGCCGGGCGGCCTCGGTCAGTGCGGCACGCACGTCGGTGTGCGCGGCGACGCCTCGACCGTAGTCCGACACCAGGACGCCGCCGGCTGCCGTCAACGCGCGCCGTGCCGCGGCCAGTGCCGTTTCGCCCTCCCGTCCGACCGGCGGGCAGACGTCGTGCTCGTCCAGCATCATCAGGGTGCGCCCGGCGGCGCGGATCCGCGTCTTCACCGCGGTCGGGCCGTCCAGCCCGAGATCGATCAGCTCGACTCGCGCTTCGTCCAGCAGCGTGCGCAGTTGGTCGCCGACCGCGTCCTGGCCGAGCGCGGTGACGAGGGTGACCGGGTGGCCCTGTCCCGCGCTCAGCACAGCGGCCAGTGCGGCACCACCGGGGCGCATGTGCGTGGTGCCACCGGCCACGACCAGAGCCGGCTCGTCCGAGGCGACCCGCTCCACACGGCCGAGGTGGTCATGGTCGAGGAACGCGTCGCCGACCACCACCAGGTTCGGGCGGACTCCGCGTGCCGCGGCCGGCCGGCGTTCCGTCACCGGCTCCGGTGACGAGGTGGACGGAGGTGGCGGTATCGACATCGACGGGGCGGCACCGACGGTGTCCGTGGCGGTGGCGTCCATGGCGGTGGCGTCCATGGCGAGGGCGGCGTCCATGGCAGCACACATCAGGTGGATGACCACAAGGTGGCATTCCTGCACCGTGGATATCGCCTGTGCCGACACCGTCACCGCCTCGTCCGCCAGCGCTGCCAACGGATTGGGTGCCGGTCCCGTCAACGCCCAGGTCACCGCGCCGACCTCGCGCGCGGCCTCCGCGGCGCGCAGCACGTTGGGGCTGCGACCGGAGCCGGACAGGAGCAGCACAGTGTCGCCCGGTCGCGCGTGTGCCCGGACCTGCCGGGCGAAGACGTGCTCGTAACCGTAGTCGTTGCTGATCGCCGTGACCGAAGACGTCTCGGCGTGCAGCGCCAACGCGGACATCGGAGGGCGTTCCGTCTGGAATCGACCCACCAGCTCGGCCGTCAGGTGTTGGGCCTGCGCCGCGGACCCGCCGTTGCCGGCCACCAGCAGACGCCGACCGTCGCCGCACAGCCGGGCCAGCCGCGATCCCCAGTCCGTGACCCGGGGCAGGTCCATCTCGCTCAGGGCTGTGGTGAGTTGGTTCAGGTAGCCCGCAGCGGTCGAGGTGTCGGCCGTCATGCCGGTGCTCCTGCTGCCGGGCGTCCCAGGAAGTCGTTGAGTTCAATGGTGTGGCGATCCGGGTCGGCCACGAACGCCACCGTCTCTTGCTCGATTCGGTATGGCTCGGTGACGACTCGGTAGCCGAGGGCGCGAATGTGTTCGACCAATGCCGGAACGTCGGCGACGCGGAACGCGACGTGGTGAGTGGGATGCGGGTGCGGCACGAGATCTCGTTCCTGCCACAGTTCCACACCTGCCGGCCTGCCACCCGGGGCCATTTGCAGGATGACGCGATCGGCCAGTTCGTAGCGTACGACGCTGGACAGGCCGAGTGCGTCGGCATAAAATCGCTCGGCGACGTCGATGTCTGCTACGTCCAGCCTGATGTGGTCGAAGGCGGTGACCGACGTGGCTGTGGACACACGGTCCTGTAATTCGCTTTCCAAGCCGTGATCCTCCTTCAGGAGTGATGGCGGTTCCGCCGCCCGATTCGGCCACATCCGCTTTCACGGAATCCGGTTTCGCGGAATCCGGTTTCGCAGAATCCAGGACGCCCTCCGGTCACAGGCCGGCCGGAGTGGACAGACGGCGATCCGTGAGGTGCTGCGAGCAGTGCGGCGGCTGTACGGATCCGTCGGCTGCCGCTGCGATACCCCGGGTGCTGCCGGGCCGGCACGGTGCTGATACGCGAAGGCAGACCGGATTCAGCCGTACCCGTGTTCGATAAAAGCGGTGGGGCGAATTTCGAACTGGCGTCGGGGACTTGCCCCTAGGCCTTGAGGAAGGGAGAGGGGACTGGGAATCGGCCTTGGCGCAAAAAAGAGCGTCTTTTCTGCGTCAGCCGCAGGACGATGGCGTTGTCGTAAAACTCTTGATCCGGTCTTGCACAGGTGAAAATCCTCCGGTGCGGCGCCATTCATGTCAACCCCTTCGACCCATTGCCGTACGACTGGGGCGGATATTTCGACACGGTCACGGTGGCTGCGCGAGAGGACGAGGATTCGCGGGAGGGCGAAGGGCGTCCCGCACTGATCAGCGGCCGGGTCGACCGCCAAGTGGCCACCACACTCACCGACATCGGGGCAGGGCGTTGTCAACTTGCCGAGGGTGCTTGCTGTTCGGTCGCCGCCCGGATCGCTCGGACCTCCCGTTCGGCCTCGACCAGCCGGAGGCAGCGGCCGTCGGGCGGTGTCGCCGGGCGGCTGCCGTCACGCGGCCGGGGTCGCTAGGGCATGCCTTCCACGTCTGCCGCAGGGAACTCGTACCGCACCATCCGGAACACGTCCCGCAGCCACGGGACATGGGACGTCAGGCGAGCCTCCAGCCGGGCGCGCGGCGGAATATGGCGGACGGCGGGCAGGTCGCAGCCCCGGACGATGTCGAGGCAGGTGAGCCCGGGGTGCAGGCGTTCCAGGGAGCGGGGGTCGTCGATGCCCCAGTGCACGACCGCCCCGGTCCTGCGCAGGACGGGCACCAGCCACTGCATACGGATGCCCAGGCCGTTGAAACAGTCGAAGAGGAGCCGGCCGCCGGGGAAGTGGGAGGTGACCCGCCGGATCAGGCGTTCGCCCTCTGCCGGCCGCAGGTACATGGAGAGGCCTTCGAACACGGCCACCACGGGCCGGTCGGCGGGGAGCCCCTCCAGCCAGTCGTCGGCGGTCACCGAGGTGCCGAGGGTCCGGTAGTCGCCGCCGGGGCGCGGCAGGAGCCGTTCGCGGAGGGCGACGACCTCGGGGAGGTCGACGTCGATCCAGCGGACCTCCGGGGGCGGGGCGAGGCGGTGCGCCCGGGTGTCCAGTCCGCAGGCCAGGTGCAGGACGGTGGTGCGGGGGTGCTCGTCCAGGTACTGGGCCGTCCAGTCGTCCAGGCAGCGGGCGCGCAGGGCGACGCCGGCCGCGTTCACGGATGTGATGCCGGTTCTGCGGAAGTCGTAGTCGACGCGCCGGACGGTCTCGGCGGACGTGTCGTCGTGCAGGAGGGGGTGGCGCGACCGGCTGTCGAGGGCTCGCGCGTGGAGGGTGGCGAGAAGGGTTTCCGGGACACCGGTCAGAGTGATCTTTTCGCGGTCCAACGGGCCTCCTGACCTGGGGGGTGGGCGCGGTCACCTCACGGTAGTCCTGGTGACCGCACCCGGCCCGGCCGTTGTGGAAATCGGACCGCCGTCAGCCCTCCGTCGCCGGGGCCGACGTCCCGCGGGCCGCCCAGCGCTGCTCGACCTTGGCGAGGCGCCAGTACGCGAGGGCGGCCGCCCAGACCACCACGAACAGGCCGACGATGACGAAGCCGACGTTGTCCAGATTCAGGTCGGCGATCCAGCCGGTGACCGCGTCGTCCAGTTCGAGCTTCTCGTGCAGGACGCCGACCAGTTCGATGGTGCCGATGAGGAAGGCGACGGCGATCGACAGGCCGGTGATGGTGAGGTTGTAGTAGACCTTGCGGACGGGGTTGGAGAACGCCCACTGATAGGCGAAGTTCATGAACGTGCCGTCGAGGGTGTCGAAGAGGCTCATGCCGGCGGCGAACAGCAGCGGCAGGCAGAGGATCGCGTACCAGGGCAGACCCGCGGCGGCGCCGCTCCCCGCCATGACCATCAGGGTGACCTCGGTGGCGGTGTCGAAGCCCAGGCCGAAGAGGAAGCCCAGCGGGTACATCTGGCCGGGCCGGCTGATGGAGCGGGTGAACCGGCCGAGAATCCGGTTCATAAAACCGCGCGAGTCGAGCTGCTTCTCCAGCTCCGCCTCGTCGTACCGGCCTTCGCGCATGGAACGGAAGATGCGCAGGATGCCGGCGAGGGCGACGAGGTTGAGGGCGGCGATGAGGTAGAGGAAGCCGCCCGAGACGGTGGTGCCGACGACACCGAGGGTCTGGTGGGTGGTCGAGTCCTCGTTCAGCAGCGTTCCGGCGACATGCGTGCCGCCTGCCACCAGCGCGGCCATGGCGACCACGACGCTGGAGTGGCCGAGCGCGAACCAGAAGCCGACGGAGACCGGGCGCTTGCCGTCGGCCATCAGCTTGCGGGTGGTGTTGTCGATGGCGGCGATGTGGTCGGCGTCGAAGGCGTGCCGCATGCCGAGGGTGTAGGCGGTGACGCCGAGCCCGACGCCGTAGACCTTGGAGCCCACTTCGTAGTGGCTCGGGACGACGAGCAGGAAGAGCACGCCGAAGGCCACGACGTGCAGGGCGGCTATGACGGCCAGCAGGCCGGCGGTCCGCACCGTGTCCTGGCGGCGCCAGCGGAAGGTGGCCGGCACCGCTCCGCCGGGGCCGCCTGACGTATGGGTGGGACCGCCCGGCGCGTTGGCGGAACCGCCCGGCACGCCGGTGGGACCGCCCGGCGCATCGGTGGGGGGCAGGGTCATCTGAGGATCACGCTCCAGCACCTCGTGGATCATTTCGTGAGATGCCGTGGCCGGTCTCCTGGCTGACGGGTTCGTTCGCGCCCGCCCCTGCCTTCCCGGCAGCCGGCTGCGGCCAGTGGCTCCACGCGCCCGGACGGGGCGGGTGGAACGGGACGGTAACTCCCCGATCACAGTGGCGAGGGCCGCTCCGGAATCGGATCCCCCCGGTCGAGAGGGGTCCTGCACCGGTCTTCCCGAACACCACGGCCGGGTCACTGTAGCGCTCCTGCCAGTGCCAATGCACCGAGAGTGACGATTGTCATGTCCTGTCCCGCGTCACACACCCGCACCACGCGTCACGGGTCTTGACTCGGCCCCGAGCACCCCGCCAGAGTCACCCATCACCCCGGCCGTCCCCGCGGGGCCCAACTCCCGTGCGCCGATCGGGCGATGACCGTCCCGCCGTGCCGCCACGACCCGTCCGGGGTGATGGACGGGCCGGGCGGGCCGGTGTACGAGTGCAGGGGACGACGACGAGAGGTTGACCGCCATGGCAGACAGAGCGAACGAGCCGGACGGGCAGGTCGGATTCGTCCGCCGCATCGGGCTGTTCCAGGCCACCGCCATCAATATGAGCCAGATGTGCGGAATCGGCCCCTTCGTCACCATCCCGCTCATGGTCGCCGCCTTCGGCGGTCCACAGGCCGTCATCGGCTTCCTCGCGGGGGCGGTGCTCGCGCTCGCGGACGGCCTGGTCTGGGCCGAACTGGGCGCCTCCATGCCCGGCGCGGGCGGCAGTTACGTCTACCTCCGGCAGGCCTTCCAGTACCGCACGGGCCGGCTGATGCCGTTCCTGTTCGTCTGGACGGCCATGCTCTACGTCCCGCTGGCCATGGCCAGCGGCGTCATCGGCTTCGTCCAGTACCTGGGCTACCTGTGGCCCGATATGACCCAGACGCAGGGAGACCTGACGGGGCTGGGGCTCATCGTGCTCGTCGTCGCCCTGCTGTGGGGCCGGGTGGAGAAGATGGGCCGGATCACGGCCGTCCTCTGGTGCGTGATGATCGCCTCCGTGGCGCTGGTGATCCTCGCCGCCTTCACCCACTTCAGCCCGGACCGGGCGTTCACCTACCCGTCGCACGCCTTCGACATCGGCGACCACGGATTCTGGATCGGCTTCGCTGCCGGACTGACCATCGGCATCTACGACTACGGCGGGTACAGCACCACCGCCTACATGGGCGCCGAGATCAAGAACCCCGGCCGTGTCATCCCGCGCTCCATCATCTACTCCATCCTCGGCATCATGACCATCTACCTGCTGCTGCAGATCGGCACCCTGGGGGTCATCGACTGGAAGGACATGCTCGACGAGAACAACGTCGCCTCGTCCTCCGTCGCCTCCGCCGTACTGGAACGGACCTGGGGGGAGGGCGCCGCCAACGCCGTCACCGTACTCATCCTCGTCACCGCCCTGGCCTCGGTCTTCACAGGTCTCCTCGGCGCCTCCCGGATCCCCTACAACGCGGCACGGGAGAAGGTGTTCTTCCGCCAGTTCGGCACCCTGCACCCGCGCCACCGCTTCCCGATGCTGGGTCTGCTGGCCATGGGGGCGATCGGCTGTGTGGGCTTCATGATCGGCCGTCACACCGACCTGGCCACACTGATCCAGCTGCTGACCACGGTCATGGTGCTCGTCCAGGCACTGGGCCAGATCGCCGCCGTGACCGTGCTGCGCCGCCGCCAGCCGACCCTGCGGCGGCCCTACCGGATGTGGCTCTACCCACTGCCCAGCCTCGTCGCCCTCGTCGGATGGCTCGTCATCTACGGCTACGCCGACCGCAATTCACCCGGCCGCCACCCCATCGAGTGGTCGCTCGCCTGGTTCGGCGCGGGCTGTCTGGCCTTCCTGGTGTGGGCACGGCACGAACGCGTCTGGCCGTTCGGACCCCGCGAGATCAGCGAGGACTTCCTGCCGCCCGCCGCCGAGGACCCCGGCCGCGACGCCGCACCCGACCCGGACGCCGACGCCGGCCCCGTGGAGCCCACGCCCGCCTGACGACCCGTGGGGGAACGGTCCGGCGCATGCCACGTCGAACCGGTCCCCCACCGCCCGGACTCGGGCATCCGGCCCGCACGGTGATAGAACGGCATCCATGCCCCTGACCACCACGACCGCCCCCCGCCCTCCGGACGCCGGGCGCCGCAAGCTGCTCTGGCACCGGCTCATATTCGGGCTCTGGTACCGACCCGTCGAAGTGCTCGACGAGGCCCGGGACCGGAGCGTCTGGGGGGCCGCCATGTTCCTCTGCCTGCTCTGCGGAGCGCTGGGAACCCTGGCCAAGGACTCCTTCTGGGCCCAGTGGGACGTGAGCCCGGCCCTCGCCCTGGAGGCGATGGCCATCAGCTCCGGCGTCGTCCTGCTCGCCAGCCTGCTGCTGGGCCTCGTCACCCACGCCATCGCCCGCAGACTCGGCGGCAACGGCCGCCCCGGCCCGACGGCCAGCCTCTTCGTCCTCGTCTTCTGGACCACCGACCTCCCCCGCCTGGCCCTCGACACCTGCCTCCCCACCGCCTCCATCCCCGTCCGCGCCACCGCCTCCGCCACCGCCGCCTTCGGCTGCGCCCTCGCCACCCTCCTCATCCGCGGCCAACACCACCTCCCGACCCGCAAGGCGGTCGCGGCCGTCAGCGTCCAGATGCTCGCGGCGGTCGCCCTGCTGAAGTTCCCCCCGGGCAGCGGCTGAGGGGGCGACCTTGCCCGGCGGCTCCCCGCTAGGCGGGCCGCCGGGCGGGCGGCGCGCCTTCAGCCATCCCCTGCGCACCCGGCGAAGCACCCGACGCCCGGGGCGAACCTGCCGGCTGCCATCTCCGGCTGCGTCTCCGAGCGTGCGGGAGCGGAGGGGCGAGGGCGCTGCGTGTGTCCCCGGCATCGGCCATCACCGACCTGAGCTATGGCGTGCCGCCGCTACGCCTACCATGAACCTGTGACACCGCCGAACAACCGTCAAGCACAAGCAAAGCCCGTCTAACACGCGAGGCCATCAAGGGTGGTCCCCGCGCAGGCGGGGGTGTTCCGCCCCGGCTGGCTGCCGGGGCTCTACTCCCTCACTGCCTCGCTTCCGCGACCCCCCGGTGATCCGCCCATGCCTGAGCCGCCTCCGCCAGAGCCGCGAGCCACGCCTCCTCGGGGCGCTGGGCGGCAACGGCCCGGTGCATCCGCAGGTCCGCCGCAGCGAACACGTCGATCGCCTTCGGGTCCGCGGTCGCCCACGCGGTGCAGTGGGCCGCCCACCCCTCAGCAGAAGCCGGACTGTGGCCAGCGGAGATGAGTTGCACGACGAAACAGGCCGGATCGATGAACGCCGCCCCGCGTGTGGGCCATGACCAGTCGATCAGCCATGAGCCCGCATCCCCCACCCGCATGTTGGATGGGTTGATGTCGGTGTGCAGCAGCGCGTCACCACGGAAGTACGCCCGCTCCTCCTCGCTGATCACGTAGGGGTCGCGCCGGTCTTCCCGCCAGTCCCGTGCGACATCAGGCAACGTCACGGACGCGGCCCGGTTGAGAAGGTCAACGGCGATGGGGAGATCCGGCGAGCCCGGCTGGAAATCCAGGCTGCGCGTGTCGATGACTTGGAACCCGAGAATGATCCACCCGGCATCGTCTCCGTCAACGCTCCACAGCACGCTTGGTGAGAGCGACTGCACGTACGGGTTGATCGCTCGCTCCCGAAGGATGGAGTCCCGTCGTCCTCCCGGCCGGTTGAACATGGCCTTGACGAAGAACGATCCCTTCTCGCTGTCGATGACCGCAGCGAATTCCGTAGTGAACCCCTGCTTCGGAACGTGCACCTGAGTGACTTCGCCCGTGTGCGGGCGGATCAACTCTCGGAAGTGTCCGTCAGGCAGTTCGGTCAAAGCAGTTCCTCTCGACCACCTAGACCCTGGGTTGGCAAGTAGTTGGCGTTCCCGGACGGCACGCGTCGTTCGGCTCGCACCTCGGGTCGCACGGGTTCTTCGGGACGCAGTCAGGACCGCACGGCCTGCTCTGGCCGCCGTCGTTGTCCTTGTCCTTCTTCCCCCAGCCCCAGACCTCTCGGAGGGAGTCAACGGCACCCCCCAGGGCGGGACCGTTCAGGATAGAGGTCAGCGAGTCCTCGCGGACGTTTCCGACACCCATCCAGGTGGAGAAAACACACGGCGCGACGGTGCCGGTCGGGTCGACGACGGCCCTGCCGTCGCCGCACCCGCCGCACAAGTTGGCCGCGTCGTGCTTCTGACCACCGCAGGCCCGTCCGAACTCGCGGATGCGGTCAATTCCGATCCAGCTGACACCGATCGACCTCAAGTCGGCCCTCGCAGCCTCGATCGTCTGCTCGTCGTTCCCGACGATGCCGACTCGAATTGGGACGCCGAGTTCGAGCGCCTTGACGATGTTGGCTCGCGTCCTGGCATGACTCCGGCGTCCGGTGACCTTGTTGTGCTCCGACGCTTCGGCCGAGTAGTACGACGTTGCCAGGGAACATCCCTCGCGTTGAAACAGCTTCCAGCACGCCGGCGTGACGTGCACGAGGTTGCTGTACACCTCGACGTTCAGGCCGACGGTCAGGGCACGGTCCACCAGGTCCGCGAAGGCGGGGTGCATCGTCGGCTCTCCGCCGATGAACTGGACGGCGCGGACGCCAGCAGCGGCGGCCTGGTCGAGGACGCTGACCCAGTCCTCACGGGACATGGTGCCGTGGGTGCCCTGCGGACCCGACGTGTTGTAGCAATGCGTGCAGGAGAGTTGGCACTTCCGTGTCAGGTCCAGCCACAGAAAGCGCGTGGCGGTTTGCCTGCCTGTTAACGCTTCAACTATCACGGTTTGCCCTTCACCTGTTGGTGTGTACCGGCACAGAGACGCTTCTGCGCCGCCATGCGATGGGGTGATAGTGCACCCGTCCGGCCGGAGTTCAGCCACGAGCCAGCCGGACGGGCGTTTGGTGCCCGCCTGCCTCTGGGCCTTGAAGGGTGGGAGACAGGGATATCAGTGAGGGATGCCTGAAATGATGTCCCGGGCGCCCTGTCGCAGGAGCTCCGCGCACACCCGCGCTCCGAGCGTGGCCGGGTCGTTGCGCAGCTCGCACCAGTAGTGGGCGTGGACGAACTTCGAGCCGTCCCGCGAGAACACCATCCCGCGCAGCGACAGTTGGCCGTCCGGCTCAGTGGTGCAGTGCCCGGCGATGGGGCTGTTGCAGTGCCCGCGGAGGCCATGCAACATCGCGCGCTCCGCTGTGATTTCCGCCCACGTCTTTTCGTCAGTGAGCGGGTACAGCAGTTCGTTAGTCGCCAAGTCGTTCAGGCGACACTGCAAGGCGAGGGCGCCGGCGCCGACGGCAGGAAGCATCTCGTCCAGCGTAAAGACCTGCCTGGCGCGGTGGGACAGGCCTAGACGTGCGAGGCCGGACGTCGCGAGGATCATCGCGTCAAGGCGGGTGTGGCTCTCCCGCTTGCCGTCCAGTTTCTCGATACGGGAGCCCACGGCTCCGCGGACCCGCACCACGTGAAGGTCCGGGCGGACGCGGTTGATCTGCGCCTTCCGCCGGACCGCCGACGACCCCACGGTGGTGCCGGGCGGCAGGTCATCGAGCGTCTGACGGTCGGACCCCTCCGGGAAAAGCAACACGTCCTGCACGTCGTCCCGGGGTAGGACCGCAGCGAAGTGCAGACCCTTCGGAAGCGGGCGGTCACCCGGGACATCCTTGATGCAGTGCACGGCCATGTCCACTTCGCCGCGCAGGAGCTTCTGGTCGATTTCCTTGACGTACAGCCCTTTCCCACCGAGCTGGGCCAAGTCCCCCTGCCACCGGTCCGCCTCAGTGGTGACCGGTACGACCTCGATGCGGAGATCCGGTTCGTGCTTGCGCAACAGGGCCGTGACCTGTTCGACCTGGGCCAGAGCCATGGGAGAGCTGCGCGTGCCGATCCGTAGCGTCCGTTGCGGAAAATCGCTCATCGTAAGGTCTCCTTCGAGTTCCATGTCTCTTGGTACGTAACGGTGCCGGGGCACTGAAGCCACGCTGCGATGCGCGCGGCGACGCGTGGGTGCAGCAGCACCAGGTCCGTGACGGACATCCACCGCCACATGGTGATCTCGGCGTGGTCGAGACGGATCCGTTCCTCCTCGTCCGGCCGAATCTGCGGGCTGGCGTACACGAGCGCCAGACGATCGCGGCGGCCGGGACGTGTGGCCTGCAACCACTCGACGGATACCAGTTCGGAAATCCGGTCGCCGAACTGAAGGTTCAGCTCTTCGTGGACCTCCCTGCGGGCCGCCTCAAGCGGCGATTCGTGCTCCTCGACGATGCCGCCGGGCAACACCCACTGACCGTCACCCCGGGCGGGGAGGACGATGAGCAGGTGTCCGCGGGGGTTCGTGATCATCACTGATGCGGTTATCGGCTTCCCTGAGACGTCAGCCATGCCTCTCCAGTCTCGCTTAGAAAGCGGCACCCCCCACGGGCGTCTCACTGCGGCGGGTGGTCGCTGCGGTGCTGCCTGAGGGCGGCCGATCGCTGGTCGTAGTCGTGATGCAGGACGGCGATGCGGTATCCGTCCTCGGCCCGCTCCGCGGCCCTCAACTCAACCTCAACCACTTTGAGTCCAGCCGCCCGGATGTCGCACTCTGGGCACGGCAGGTCGGGCAGGGGCCACATCCTCGGGCCGCTGGTGTGCGCCCAGGCAAACGGGGTGCATTGGAATTTGATCATTGGGTCGCCTTGCGACAGGAGGAGCAGGAACAGGGCGGGAATCGCAGCGGCGCGTCAGCCGGCCGGTCCGTACGCAGGTCGTACGTCACCGCAGGACCGAACGACCTCCCGTTGTCCCGGGAGACACGCAGGGTCAGGCGGGAACGCTGCTGGTTCGACTCGGCACTCATCGGCCGCTCCCGAGTGGGCTTAACCCGAGGCGGCGCCGCTCGGCGTCGGTCGGCTCCACCAACCGGAACTTCGGACACGACCGGCACGAGCCGTCACCCCCGAAGGGGCGGACCTTGACCTTCGACCCCTCGTCCTGCACGACCGTGCAGAATTCTCCGGTCTGGGCGTCCTTGAGCAACCGACCGAATTGGTACGTCATTAGGCGCTCCCCGTCCCAGCCTTCTGGGTCGAGTCACCGGTGTACCGGGCGAAGGCACGGAGGGACCAAAGCCACTCCCGGAGGCGCTGCTTCGCCGGGGGGAGGAAGGCAATCTCGTCCTCGGACCGAGCGACGAGCCCCCCGACCTCCTTGGCCCGGAGCAACCGCTCCACCTCGGGCCAGGACATTCTGTCCGTCGGGACGCGGGTGAGGGCGCACTGGTCATAAAAGGCGCCCCGCACGACCCAGTCCCGGACCTCGGCGTGTCGGCGAAGGTCGGCCATTGCCCCCGTGGGGTCACGCCCGTCGTGAATGCAGGCGTAGAGGACAACTGCCTCACGCTCGGGGAAACCGCTAGCCGCAGAGGCCAGACGGTTTCGCCGCGATCTGGAGGTTCGATTCATGGGCCATACCGTGCCCCGCCCTCGACGAGGCATGAAGAGCTCAGTCGTGCGACTCGGACAAACAGTTCGGCCTCAACTCACCTGGCCCCGGCGACTGTTGAACCTCAAACTTACGAGACTCGTACGAGGCGTACGAGTCCCCTGCCCTGGTCTCTACAAGGCGGTCTTGCTCGTTGCATGCGCGAAACCGGAATCAAAACCAGGACGCACGCCAAGGAGGGCCGATACCCGGCGCACTCGCGCAGTTGACGCCCGCCCAACCTTCTGAACGATCACACTGGGCAGGGCTTGATGCCGGGCCCACACAGGGGCCGCGACCAATGCCTGCTCCAGGGTGTCAAGGGAGGCATCCCAGAGGCGGGCATCGGCCTGAGCCATGGCCTTGTCCATCGCGTAGCGGTTGCGGGCGGCATCGGTGAGCACCGCAAGTTGAGCCTCCGGAATGTCCCGAATTAGGTCCAATGCCTTCCCGGTCTGCCCGAGGGCTACGGCAATGCCCACAGCCTGTGTGTCCGCCGTTACGGGCCCGTAGAGCGTTCCTCGGGCCCGGTGTTCCGTTCCCATGCGGGCGCCCGTCGCGGTCGCCTGGGACAGGTAGCCCTTGACCAGGTCTTTGTCATCCTTGCGGCTGGCCACGACCGCCGCGAAATTGATGTGTGATCCATAGACGGTGAGCTGTTCCATGGTCGCTGTGGAGAACCTTGGCTCGATGTCCGCCGCAGCCTTCTCAGCCAGGTGAAGCGCGTCGTCCAGTCGAGCATCACGGAGGTAGACCCATGCCCGTCCGGACGCCACCAACGCGGGCTGCAACTCGTCCCCAGACTGCTCTGCGGCCTGTTGCGCGTGGCCAATTGCGGCGTAGGCCAGGTCCCTTGCACCCATGAGGTTGGCTACGTATGCGGCCAGCCGGTACGTGTCAGCGATGAGTCCCCACGCTTCACCCTGGCCCCCCACGGGCTGTTCACGCAGGTAGGCGGCGGCCTGAGTGAGGATCGGCACCACAAATGCCCCGGCTTGGGTGTAATGCCCCTTCCAGTACCGGCGCCAGCATCGATCAATCGCAGCCTGAATCGCCTCTGCCTCGTCCGCGGCTACGGAGTCGGGCAACAGGCCGGCCGCGGTGTCGTGCACGGTCTGAGAGAGTGTCCGCAACATCGTGCGGTCCGACTGAACCATTGCCCGCCGGGGAGCCTGCTGCCCCAGGACGACAGAGGTGTCTACGCCGAGTGCATCAGCGATCTGCATGAGGGTGTTCAAGGACAGCTGCTTGTCCTGCTCAGCCTTCTGGATGGTGGCGATCGACAGACCCGTCATCTCCGCTAGGGCGACCTGGTTGACGTCCCTGCCTCGGAGAATCTTGATACGCTCGCCGTTGGTGTAGTCACTCCACTGCACGGTTGATCACTCCGTTTCACGGTCGCTCACCCTGAACGTACCCTTCGCCTGGACCAGGTTCACAGAGAAGCCCAGGGCCCGCAGGGCCCAACTGGCACAGCCGGGTCCCCGCGCGAGCGGGGGTGTGCCGGATCCCGTGGGCACGCTGGCAGCATCGGCCTTGGGCTCCCCGCGCGAGCGGGGGTGTGCCGGGCAGATCACGATTCACCGCACGCATCTCGTCGGGGTCCCCGCGCGAGCGGGGGTGTGCCGATGATCAGCCTGACGTACCGGCACGGAAACACGTGGCCCCCCGCGAGCGGGAGTGTGCCGCTGCTCCTGAACTTCGTCGGCCTGGTCCTCAAGTGGTCCCCCCGCAAGCGGGGGTGTGCCGCCCGTACACATTGTGCAGGCCCATGAGCCGGTGTGGTCCCCGCGGGAGCCGTTGCTGTGCCCTCGCGCCGCTCGCGGCGCGGGCGGATCCGGTCGATGCCGTGACGGTGGGCCGCCGGCCGCGCCCACTCCCCCGGCGCACCAGTCTCAGGGACCGGGCGCGCAAAGGCCCGCCCGGTGCGACGGGGGATGCACACCGGGCGGGCTCGAAGACAGTTCTACCTCATCAAGGATGGGTTATGCATCAAAAACCTGTTCGGCTTGGCGTGGACCAGCGCACGGGGAGCGAAATCAAGCCACGTGCGCGGATGGTCGGACGCCACTTCAGTTGGTCTCTCGGAACGGCGAGTTCCAGATGATCGAAGCGTTCGAGGAGCGCGGCAAGGGCGATTTCGGTCTCCATCCGGCCCAGGGGGGCGCCGAGGCAGTAGTGGATGCCGTGGCCGAGGGCGAGGTGGCCGGAGGGGCTGCGTTGCAGGTCAAGGTGGTGGGCTTGGGGGAAGCGGTGGGGGTCTCGGTTGGCGGAGATGAGGGAGAGGAGGACGGTTTCGCCTGCGGGGACGGTGGTGCCGCCGATCTCGATGTCCTCCAGGGGGAAGCGGCGGATGGCGAGGGTTGCGGGGCCGTCCCAGCGGTTCAGCTCCTCCACGGCCGCTGTGAGACCGTCCGGATTCTTTCGTAGGGTGTGAAGCTGCTCGGGGTGGTCCAGGAGGGCGAGAACCGAGTTGGCGATCAGGTGGACGGTGTTCTCGTACCCGGCGAAGAGGAGCAGGAAGGCGAGCGAGGTCAGCTCGTCCTCGGTGAGGCGGTCGCCGTCCGTGCCCGGCTCGTCGTCGCGGACGGCGACGAGGTCGGAGAGCAGGTCGTCGGCGGGCTCGGCGCGCTTCGCGGCGAGGAGGCCGGTGAAGAAGCGGATCATGTGGCCCACCGCGTCCCGCGTCTGCTCCGGGCGGGCCGGGTCCGGTGTGATCAGGGCGTCCGTCCAGGCCCGGAAGTCGGGGCGGTCGTCCTGCGGGACACCGAGCAGGTCGCACATGACGGTGATGGGCAGCGGGCCGGCGTAGGCGGTCAGCAGGTCTGCCGTACCCGACGGTTCGATGGCGTCCAGCAACGCGTCCGCGAGGCGGCGCACCGGCGCCCTGAGCTTCTCCACCCTCCCGGGTGTGAACGCCTTGACGACCAGGCGACGGACGCGGGTGTGGTCCGGCGGGTCCATGTTGAGCAGGTTGGCCTCAAGGGCCGGAGGCAGCGAGAAGCCGGCGTAGTTGCCGGGCTTGGCGTTCCGCTTGTCCAGCGAGAGCCGAGGGTCGGCGAGCGCCCGGCGGACGTCCTCGTAACGGGTCACCAGCCAGGCGGGGTTGCCGTCGGAGCCGGGGACGCGGTGCACGGGGGCGGCTTCGCGGAGGGCGGCGTAGGTGCCGTGCGGGTCGGCGATGAGCGGTTGCACGTCGATGGGTCGCATGCGTCCGACCCTAGGGCGTGACGGGAGGGGGGAGTTCGGCGCGGGCCGGCATCGGTCCCGTGAATACGGGCACCGGCGCCGGCCCGCGCCGCGGGCGGCCGTGACCCCCGTCCATGGCCGCCACGTGTGTGGGGTCGTGCGTCCTCAGTGGGGCCGGCGCGCCGCGCCGGCCTCCCGTAACTCGGTGAGGACGGCGTCGACCAGTTCGTCGTGGAAGACGTCGGCGACGAGCGCGAGGTGCTCGTGCTCGGCGGCGGGATCGGAGCTGACGGTCACCACGACGCTGTCGGCGTGCGGGACGGGGACGTGGCCGGTCGCCTGGTTGGCCAGGCCGCGGCGGAGCGCCGCCGCCTCGACCACCGCGGCGACCCGTCGCTCGTCGAGCGCGGCGGCGCTCGCCCGGCGGTGGGCTGCCTCCAGGGTGGCGGGCTCGACGTGGCGGCGGACGCCGCGCTGGATGTCGCGGATCTCGGCCATCTGCCGGTTGGCGCGCCATTCGAGGTCGGCCAGCGGCCAGCGGCCCGTCCAGCGGGGTGTGCCGATGGTGACCTCGGGGACGTGCGCGGTGACCTCCTCCCACAGCGGGTGGAGGCGGCGCAGCCGGCGCCAGGCGGTCGCGCGGGGGCCGACGGCGGGCAGGGAGAAGCCGAGCAGGACGAGCAGCGCGGCGACGGAGGCACTCATCGGGGCCACGCCGTTGGACAGCCAGTAGACCTCGTGACCGGCCCAGCTCAGGACGAAGCCGGCCAGTTTGCAGGCGCAGTAGACCAGGCCGAGCCAGCAGCCGGCGGCGAGCGTCCGCAGGCCCTTGGAGAGCCAGGAGGGGCCGAGGGTGGCGGCGTAGCGCGGGCACAGGGTGCCGAGTCCGGCGAGGGCGGCGCCGAAGATGGCCAGGTACAGCGTCAGGAAGGCGACCACGCCGGGTGCGTCGGCGTAGGCGGTGCTGAAGTCCCGGGGGTGCTCGACGGCGTCGGGGCGGCCGAGCGCGAAGCAGACGATGGCGGCCGTCCAGGCCACGGCCACGACGGCCACCGCGGTCCACGAGCGGGTGACGGCGCGGGCGTGGGCGGCCGCGTCGCCGCGGCTGGTCCAGCGGAGCAGCAGCACGGAGGCGCCGGAGGCGAACAGGACGACGGCCGAGTAGAGGAAGACCATCGCGAGGTTGGCCACGCCGGTCAGCCGGTCGAAGGCGCGGTAGACGCTCGGCGCGGAGAACAGGAAGACGACGGGCACGCCGGCGGTCATCAGCGCGGTCAGGCCGAGGTCGGTGTTGCGCCGGTCGCGGAACCAGGCGCGGGCCTTGTAGCCGACGATGACCCAGGTGATGGCCGAGAAGGTGAGGTAGAGGGCGTCAAACACCGGCACCGCCCTCCCGGTGGTCCGCGCCGCCTTCCTCGCCGTCCCGGGCCCTGCGGACGTGCTGGAGGGCGGGTCCGAGGGAGGCGGCCAGTTCGGCGGCCGGTCCCTCCAGCGGCTGTTCCTGACCGGGCGGGGGCGGCACCACCTTCTCCATGAGGAGGGTGCCGAGGATCTCGGTCTCGCGCTCGGTGAGGTTGTCGTAGCAGTGGTGGCGGGCGAGGCCCATGGTGAGGCCCATCCGGCGCATGGCGGTGGCCACGTCGACGGACGGCGTCCACACCTTGAGCGCGTCCTCCGTGACGGCCGGGTCCTGGTCGTGGCCGAGCAGGAGGTGGCCGAGCTCGTGCAGCACGATGTGGACCTGGTGCCAGGGCGAGGTCTTGAGCTCGTGGACGATCCAGTAGCCGTCGTCGGTGGTGGCGGTCATGCCGGAGACGACGCCGTCGAGGCTCATCGGTACGAGGTGGATGGGCCGGCCCACGCGGAGGGCGACGACGTCGCACAGGCCGCGCAGATCGGTGGCCGCCGGCAGCGCGAGCTCGGCGATGAGCTGCTTGCACCGGCGGCGGATCCGCCCCACGCGCATCACTGCACCGTCCTCGTCCTCGGTACGCCGCCAGTAGGTGAAGGGCCGGTCGTCCGCCACGACGGTCACGAGTGCCCCTCACCTCCCGCGGTGGGCGGGTCCGACGGCAGGTTCATCTGCTGCCGGAACTGGGAGATGATGGTGGTCAGGCTGTCCTGCACCTCGGGCGGCAGGCCCACCGAGCGCAGGGCGATGGCCCGTACCCGCTGGTCCCGCATGGCGACGAGGAAGCGGACCTCCTCCTCCACCCGGGCGGTCTGCGGCGCGGACAGGTCACCCATCAGATAGCCGACCGGCACGGCGAAGAACTTCGCCAGGGCCCGCAGCACGTCCGGGCTGGGGTTGGCGCGTTTTCCGTTGCGCAGCATCGACAGGTACTGCTCGGTGAGCGTCACCCCGCCGTACTCCTCCGTGCCCCGGCTGATCTCCTCCGCGACGTGCGCGTTGGTGTACGGCGCGCCCGGTGGATGCATGTTGGCGAACAGGTAGTTGAGCCGTCCGGCGAGCGGACTGCCGGTGTCTCCCGTCGCTCTGTCCCCCCTGACCGCCATGTGTCCCCCCGTTCCCCGTGCCCTGTTCCGCACGACCGCCTCACGGGTGGTTAAGCCCGATGGGGTCGCGATGGGCATCCTGTCACGCGCGGAGGCGGAGCACTAGCCCGTTCCGGGTTACGAGCGGATGACGGACTTAACCGTTGGTTGATGACGGGTCAGGGAGCGTATTCCGGCCGGTGGGAGGGTTCTCCCCGGCCGGTGGGAGGGTTCTCCCCGGCCGGTGGGAGGGTTCTCTCCGGCCGGTGGCGGGGTTCCGGCGTCCTGGTGAATCCTGTCGCGTCCGCCTCTCGCCACCCCCCTCCCGCCCGGTGGAGGATGACACGCTCACCTCGTATGTGCCCACGCGCACCGGAGAGGAACCCGCCCATGCGCAGACCCCTCGCCGTCACCGCTCTCGTCGCCCTCCTCCTCGGCCCCACGGCCGTCACCCCCGCGGGACCGGCCTCCGCCGACCCCGGACAGCGCGCCCTGGCCATGGCGGCCGACGCCTACTGGACCGCCGAACGGATGGCCGCCGCCCTCCCGGCCGCCGCCGGGCGCCGCGCGGCGGAAGCCACCGGGGACGCTGTGGACGGGGTGCCCGGCGCCCCAACCGTCCCCACCGCACCTGCCGCCCCCGTCCCACCGAGCAAGCCCTTCGACGGGGTGCCCCAGGTGGGCACCTTCTTCTGGACCGACGGCCAGGGCCAGGGCCGGTTCTGCGGCGGCACGGTGGTCCGCAGTCCGTACCACGACCTGGTGGTGAGCGCGGCACACTGCCTGCGCCGCCCGGACCCCAAGAAGCAGCTGTCGTTCGTGCCCCAGTACCACGACGGGCTCAAGCCGCACGGCGTCTTCCCGGTCGAGGCGATCTACATCGACCAGCGCTACTACGACCTGGGCACCGACGGCGGCGCCCGCTGGGACTACACCGTCGTCCGGCTCGGCGACCGCCAGGACGGCACCGCGGTCGAGCGCGCGACGGGCGGTTTCGACATCGCCTTCCACCCCGGCTACCGGCACGCGGACGTCCGGCTCATCGGCTACCCGGGCAGCAGCGACGCCAAGTACCCCAAGCCGCTCGACTGCCGTTCCAGCACCCGCCGTTACACGAGTACGGACCCCAAGGCACCCGGCGACTTCCTGGAGATCCCCTGCGCCGGGTACGTCGGCGGGACCTCGGGCGGGCCGTTCCTGGTGCGGGGTGTCCGCGGGTACACGCTGATCGGGGTCATCGGGGGCTACCACACGGGCGGCGACACCCCGGACATCTCCTACAGCTCGTACTTCACCGAGGACCTGCTCGACCTGTACCTGGACGCGGTGCACGGCGAACCACCGGCGGGCTGACGGCGAGCCGCCGACGGGCTGACGACGGCGAAGGCCCCCGGGGCGGATCGATTCCCCGGGGGCCTTCGGCGCGGCGGCGCGGGCCGTTACGGCGCCGCGCGGCGCGGGCGGCGGGTCAGGGTGTAGCCGCCGACGGCCGCGAGCGCGCCGAGGACGGCGCCGCCCACGGTCCACAGCCAGCGGTCCGACCACCAGCTGCCGTTCCAGCCGTCCTCCGGCTCGGCGACGGCCCCGGCGTGCAGGGGCGCGCCCAGCTCGCCGCCCTCGGCGTACTTGCCGCCGGCGTCCTCGGCCGTCGCCTCGACCTCGGCGTGGACGGGCAGGCCCATGTCCTGGTCGGGGCCGTCGGCCAGGGTCAGCCGGATGTAGTACGCGCCGGGCAGCGGGTCGTTGGACCAGCGCTCGGCGTAGGGGCGCACGACGCGCAGGGTGCAGCTGAGCGACACCGTGGCGTCCTGCGGGGAGACCCGCTTCGTCCGCTCGCCCTCCGCGCACGCCTGGCGGCGGCGCAGTCCGTCGAAGACGTCCAGCTGCCAGGTCGCCGCGCCGTGCCGGGCGCTCGCCTCGGGCAGCTTGACCGTCGCCTTCGCGGTGGGCCGCTGCCCGGCGCCGGCCGGGAACTGCCAGTAGAGGTAGTCGCCGGTGGTCCCGTCGGCCGTGGCCTTCTGGTCCTGCTTGACGGCCGTGGCGGTGCGGAACGACGTCCCGGCCTCGGTCGGGTCGCCGTTCTGGCCCTTGGTGCCGGTGGGGCCGTCGGCCGCGGCGGCGCCGGAGGCGGTGAACAGCGCCGCGGCCGCCAGCAGCGCGGCGGTCAGCATCCTTGTCCTACGCATCAGTTGGCCCTCCAGACCGAGACGCGCCAGCGGGCCAGCCAGCCCCACAGCAGACCGGCGACCAGCCCGGTCACGACCAGGACCGCGAGCAGCACCCAGCCCCGGCCGAGACCGAAGGCGGCCATGTCGGACGGCTTGTCCGGGGACTTCACCAGGTCGACGGCCAGCTCGACGGGGAGGCCGGGGTCGCGCTTGACGGAGGCGGGCGCGGAGAAGGAGTGGGAGACCTCCAGGCAGACCGTGCGGGCCTCCTTGTCATCGCCCTTCTTGCCCTTGCCCACCGGGTAGCGCAGCCCGGACGCCATCACATCGGTGCGCCCGCTGCCGGCGTCCGAACCGCGTACGAGCTCCTGTCCGCCGTCGTCCACGGCTCTGACCAGGACGCCGTAGTCCCGGTCCACCGGCCGGTCGGCGCCGACGCTCGCGGCAGCGCGCAGCTCCTGGCCCGGCTTGACCTCGACCTTGTACCAGCGGTGCTCGCCGAAGGTCTCCCGGTCGGTCCAGATCCCGGCGCCGATCTCGGGCGCGGCGGAACAGGAGTCGGCGCCCCGGGCGGGCTTGGGGGTGTCGTCGACGGGCGTCTCGGAGCGGCGGACGAGCTGCTTGATACGGCCGGAGAGCTCCTTGGTGTGCCGCACGGTGGTGTACGTGCCACCGGTGGCCTCGGCGATGCAGCTGAGCTGTTCGCGGGTCTTGTCGTCGTGCGCCAGGCCGAGCGTGTCGATGGTCAAGTGCGTGCCCTTGGCGGCGAGTTCACGCGCCACGTCGCACGGGTCGGGCTGTCCGCAGGAGTCCTCGCCGTCGGTGATGAGCACGATGCGGCGGGTGCCGCCGTCGGTGCCCAGGTCCTGGTCGGCGCCGCGCAGCGCGTAGCCGATGGGCGTCCAGCCGGTGGGACGCAGGGCGGCGACGGCCGCCTTGGCCTCGGTCCGGTCGACCTGGCCTACGGGGTACTCCTGCTTGCTGTCCCTGCAGCCGGTCGCCTTGTCGTCCCCGGGGTAGTGGGCGCCCAGGGTGCGGATGCCGAGCCGTACCCCTTCCGGGGTGGCGTCGATGACCTCGTTGAACGCCTGCTGGGCGGCGGCCATACGGGACTGGCCGTCGATGTCGCGGGCCCGCATCGAGCCGCTGACGTCGAGGACCAGCTGGACCTTCGGGGAATCCTTGGAGGGCCCGTCGGCGGCCTGCGCCGGCACGACACCCCCGGCCAGTGCGGCGAGCAGAGCGCAGGCGCCCGCCGCCAGCCGTCTTGTGATGATCATCCGAAGATCCTAGTGACCCACAGGCGGCCGACTCAAAACGGCAGTTGCGGGAGCGGGGAGCACCGCGGGGGCGTCATGGAGCGCGAGGAGGGCACCGGGAAGTCCCGGTGCCCTCGGTCCACCCCGCGGTCGGCTTAAGCCGGAGGTGCTCACAGCCCCTGCTGCGACTTCTGCAGCTTGGTGATGTCGATCGTCTGGCCGGCCGGCGGGGCCTTCGCCGACACGGGCTTGTTCCAGTCCGTCAGCCTGACGACGCTTCCGTCCTTGGAGTCGTCGATCTTCAGCGGGTAGGGCCTGCCGGCGGCGGCCACGCTGATGGTGGTCCCGTCCGACGAGATCGGGACGACCGGCTGCCCGTCGAGCGTGGTGGCCGCGCCCTTCTTGATCTCGCCGGACTCCTTCTCGTCGCCGACCTTGGCCTGCATCGCCGCCAGGTCGCAGGCGCTCGTCATGCCCTTGAGCTTGGGGTCGCTGGTGGGTCCGGTGATGTAACGGCCCTTGAGGAGCTCGGCCACCTGCGGGTTGGCCTGCGACTTCCAGAGCTTCTCGTCGGCCTTCATCCAGACCCGGTCACCGAGCTTGATCACCTCGGCGCTGCCGGTGGTGGGCGAGGTGACCGTGCCCGCGCAGTTGCCCTTGTTGTCCACCGCCAGGTCGATGTCCATCGCGTCGGGCCCCTTGGCGCCCTTCATCTTGAACCGCAGCGAGGTGGCGTTCCGGAGCTCCTGCTTGGCCTTCTCCGATATCTCCTTGCCGGACAGCTTCTCCAGGCCACCGCCGCCCTGGGCCTCGTTCTTCGCCGAGGCCGACTTCTCGGGCTTCTTGTCGTCGGACTTCTTCTCGCTGCTGCCGCAGGCGGAGAGACCCATGACCGCCGCCATGCCGACGGCGGTCATCACGATGCCGTGCTTCCGATTCATTCGGTGCCACTCGTGCTTTCTGTTCGTACCGGCTTCCCGGTCGTGCCGGTGTCGAGGGCACATACCCTACGTTCCCCCGTCGGCGACGCCTCACCCGCCGGGTAGCAGGAGAGTGCCGGTGGAAGCGGGCAGGGTAAAGACGTCGGGGAAGCGCCGACGGTGCTATCTATCAGGACGAGAGCGACACCGAAGGCAGCGAGCCAGTAGTGGGCGGCGGCCGTGAAACTGGTCGCGCCGGTGGCCGCGATCGCGACGAAGGCAACTCCCGCCAGCAGTTCAGGCACGGCTGGCGCCGGGCCGAGGCGACGCCGACAGGTCCCGCACCGAACCGGCAGCAGCCGGCCCCGGTGTCCAGGGGATAAGAGCACAGTGCTGTAGCCGGGACAACTGGCGCGATAGTTCGCCGGGGGCATGTCCCGGGCGCAGACCGGAGGCCGGGCCGCGGCGCCGGACAGCAGGCCCGCCACGAACGCGACAGCGACGGGCCCCAGCATCCTGCATTCCCTACCGAGGCATGTTCCGGCCACCAGTATGGACGGCCCCTGAAGCCTGCTTCGTTTCTGACCAGAGGGATCGAACAGAGACGGACGAAGACAGTCCCACGTCCCTGGCCTGACCAGAGAGGTCTTCTCGGCTCAAGCAAGACGCTTCGCAGATTGCGGGCTACACACCGTTTCGGATTCACCGAATGGGGTGGGCGAGGGATCTGGGCGGCTTGTGTGCTGGTTCCCGGACTACAACCGGCCGGGCGCGATCCGCTACCGCACGACGGTGTGGCNGCGGGGCCTTTCCCGTCACCTCACCAAGGAGAACCCATGCCCGGAATGAACCCGAGCGAGATCCGCGTGGCCGGCACCGGCCGCATCCTCGTCGCCAAGGCCGGCACCGACGGCCCGGCCGACACCACCGTCGAATGGGGGCCCGCCTGGCGGGACCTGGGCTACACCAGCACGGACGGCGTCAAGTTCAGCCGCAAGGGCGCTGTGAGGCTGGGCGTCACCTTCACAGCCCTCGCCCCGAAGCCCGGCGCGGCGCTGGCGACGTGGCTGATGAAGGACAAGGCGTACGCGGTGGCCCCGCCGAAGTAACCACCCGGCCCCTCCGAAACCACCTGACCACGGGCGCCGCCGCCGGCGGCGCCCCGTCTCCCTTCTGTCCAAAGGAGCGACCCATGCCCGCGTTCGACGTCAACGCCGCCCGCGCCCAGCGCCTGGAGGCCCACGGCCGTGTCTGGTCCTTCACCCTCGACAGCGACACCTTCGAACTTCCCACGTGGACTGGCACCGCGGCGCACTCTCCTCCCGCCGCCTCACAGTGCTCGTCAAGCACCTCCCACGCGACAGCGCGGTCAACCGCGACCTCCACGGCGAAGCCACGGACTGGGGACCGGCCGAACACCTCCTCGCCGCGGCCGTGGACCACCTGGCCGTCGCCAACTGGATGACAGGCACCCTCCACAGCGACGAGGACACGGAACCGCTGGAGTACCCGGAGCCAGTACCGCGACCGGGCATGCGCGTGCATGAAGAAATCGAAACAGAAGAGCCGCGCGTCTCGGAGCTCGGCGCATCACAGGACCAGGCGATTGCCCAATTTTTCAACTGATAGGTGCCGAGATTCCCAAAACCCTATAAGATCCCCGTGTCACTAGAGGGGAGACGCGGTTGACTGGCGAATCGAAATGGCGCGGCTGGCGAAATCGTGAAATACCGCTCGACATGGAACCGGGAGTCCCGGCACTTCTCGGACTGAAGTCCGGGCTGACAAGTTCGTTCTACGCCAGCGGCATAAGAAGAACCGAGAGCGAGGAGGAGCACGGTCCGACAATACTGGGAACTCACGGCAACGAAGAGCACCGGTTCATGCTGAACCCCAAGTACACGCACGTACACCTGGTACGACATGTAGGAAGAGAAGGTTCTACGGGCGTTGCCGGCTGGCGCCTCAGGAGGCTTCCACTCACTTCCGCCCGCCCACTGTCCGGTGTAGTCACAGGAGACGTCCACGATGTCCTCATGTGCGACCCTGCGACAAGGAACATCACCTACTCGTTCGACGGCAATCCATACGACAGCCGTATCATGTATATATCGCCGGACGGAAAACGCACAAGAGAGCTGCCCAGAATCGGCCATTTGCGCGGTAACCTGAGGATCCCCGGCACAGGATATCTGCAGATCCACTCACCGAAATCCTGGAAAATCACAGCCTGAAGCAACCCCGTATGCATCTTCAGCTCTAGCCTCGATCGTTCATGAGTCCCAGCCAGCGAACCGACGAGGACTCATGAACGATCGAGGCTATGAGCTCGTAACAGGATCATGGTTTGCGGTTGTTGAGGCGTCTCCAGCAGATGAGGCCGCAGGCCAGGGAGACGAGGGCGTCGTGGAGTTCGAGCCGTCGTTCCC
>NZ_JABETO010000024.1 GCF_013055795.1 Streptomyces sp. I05A-00742 | reverse complement strand
GCCACCGGCGCCGGCGGGGCCGCGGCGGGAGCCGCGGGCGGCTGGGGCGCGGCGGCCGGGGCGGCGGGTGCCGTGCCCCCGGTCACGCCCCGCTCCGCGGCGGCAGAGCTCGCATCCTTGCCGGGCTTGTAGTCGGCGAAGAAGTCCCACCAGGCTCGGTCGACCGAGTTCGGGTCCTGGAGGTACTGCTGGTAGATCTCGTCGACGAGCCACTCATTGGGACCGAACACATCAGCAGGGCTCTTGCCCTGCCCGTCTTGGTCGGTCGAAGTGCTCGAGGTGTTCGGGGACTGTGGCGACACGGCGGCAACCGCCCTCTTCCGCTTCCTAAGGTGGTGGACAGCGGAAATAAAGGCTACGCCTGTCCGCCGCCCTGATGCAGGCCACCGAGGCCAGTCGTCGCGCAAGTCACACTTGCTCCTGTGTTTCAGGGCATGACTTGGCGGGAAACACCCGGGGTTTTGCCCCCGGCGGCGTCTCCTCCGCGTCTTCGGCCCCTCCATGGGTACGCGGAATCGTGCCCCACATCCGGATGAACGTGTGCTTCCGTCATCGACCCTACGTCAACTCCGATCAAGGGGCTCGTCCTGGAAGAGTGACCCGGATCCGGCAGCCCCGGGACGATTCGGCCACGCCGATGCTGCCGCCGTGCAGGTCGACCGCCCAGCGGGCGATGGCGAGCCCCAGCCCCGTACCACCGTCGCTGCCCGGCCCGTGCTGCCCCGAGCCGCCCCGGTTGAACCGCTCGAAGACCCGGTGGCGCTCCGCCGGGGGGATGCCGGGGCCCTCGTCCAGGACCTCCAGGGCCAGCGACTGCGGGCCCTCGCCGCGCCGCGCCCGGACGGTCACCCGGCCGTGCGGGGGGCTGTGCCGGACGGCGTTCTCCACCAGGTTGGCCACCACCTGGTGCAGCCGCTCGGCGTCCGCGTGGGCCGTCAGCTCGGGCGGCGAGACGTCGAGGTGCAGGTGCACGTCCTTGCGGGACCGGGGGGACGAGCCGGTGCCGCAGGCGATGCTCGTCTCCTTGAGCACCTGGGCCAGGTACGGCCACACCTCGAAGCCGCGCGCGTGCAGCGGCACCACCCCGTTGTCCAGCCGGGACAGGTCGAGTAACTGCTCCACCAGCCGCCCCAGCCGTTCCGTCTGCTGGAGCGCGGCCCGCATGGTCTCCGGATCGGCGGCCGAGACGCCGTCCACCACGTTCTCCAGCACCGCCCGCAGCCCCGCGATGGGGGTCCGCAGCTCGTGGGAGACATTGGCGACCAGCTCCTTGCGGTGGGTGTCCACCGCCTCCAGGTCGGCCGCCATCCTGTTGAAGGCATGGGCCAGGTCGCCGAACTCGTCCCGCCGCCCGTCCCGCACCCGCCGGGTGTAGTCACCGTGCGCCATCGCCCGGGTGACCTCGGTCATCTCGTCCAGCGGCGCCGTCAGCCCGTGCGCCACGAACTGGGTGATCAGCAGAGAGGCGATGATCGAGAAGACGGTGATCACCCGCAGCCCGGTCGCCGACTGGAACGCGACGAAGACCAGGAACGTCGTGATCACCACCGAACCGACCACCAGCCACCCCAGGGCGGCCTTGACCGAACGGTACGGATCCAGCGGACGCAGCGCCGCCCAGACCCGGCTCAGCAGACCCGGCGGTGGACAGCCGGTCATCTCGCGTCCGCGCCTCTCGTGCGGCTCATGCGGCCGGCGTCTCCAGCGCGTACCCCACACCGTGCACCGTCCGGATCCGCTCCGCCCCGATCTTGCGGCGCAGGGCCTTGATGTGACTGTCGACGGTCCGGGTGCCGGAGGCGTCCGCCCAGTCCCAGACCTCGGCCAGCAGCTGCTCCCGGGAGAGCACGGCGCGCGGCGTGTTCGCCAGACAGACCAGCAGGTCGAACTCGGTCGGCGTCAGGTGCACGTCCGCGCCGCGCACCCGCACCCGGCGCTGCGCGTGGTCGATCTCCAGCTCGCCCAGGCGCAGGATCCCGCTGCGCGGGGTGTGCGCGGCCAGCGTCGCCCGCTCCACCCGTCTCAGCAGGACGTGCACCCGGGCCGCCAGCTCCCGCATGGAGAACGGCTTGGTCATGTAGTCGTCCGCGCCGACGCCCAGCCCGACCAGCATGTCGGTCTCGTCGTCGCGCGCGGTGAGCATCAGCACCGGCACCGGACGGCGGGCCTGTACCCGCCGGCACACCTCCAGGCCGTCGTAGCCCGGCAGCATCACGTCCAGCACCAGCAGGTCCGGTTGCCACGCCTCGGTGGTGTCCACGGCCGCGGGCCCGTCGCCCGCCGTCCGCACCTGAAAACCCTCGGCCCGCAGCCGTGCCGCGATGGCGTCGGCGATGGTCCGGTCGTCCTCGACGATCAGTACCCGCCGCTGCGCCCCGGCGGAGGCTGCGGCGCCGCTCGGGCCCGTGTGTGTCTGCTCCATACGCCCCGCCCCTAGCCGTCGTCCCCAGCGTCTTCCCGTGCCGGTCCTCCCACTGTGGCAAGCAGGGTACGGGCAGGTGGCGGGGGACGGCTACGCGGCGAGGACGGCGAGGTGGACCACGTCGGGGACGCCTCGGGCAACGGTGATCTCTTCGGTGGTTACCCCGGCGAACCCGGCATTCCGGAGGGCGTCCTCGAACCGCTCGGACGGTTGTGCGGACCACACGGCGAGCACTCCGCCGGGCCGCAGCCGCGCCCGGCAGGAGGCGAGGCCGGCGGGGGAGTAGAGGCCCTTGTTGTCCTCCGTGACGGTCCAGTCGGGGCCGTTGTCGATGTCGAGGCAGATCGCGTCGTAGTGCGGGGGTGGGGTGAAGTGGTCGGGGGCCGGACCGAAGGACTCGTCGGACCCGTCGGACCCGGTCCGCAGGAACGCGAGGAGATCCGCCTCGGCGATCCGGACGCGGGGGTCGGCCAGCGCCGCCGCGGAGACGGCGGACAGCGGTCCCGTCCGGTGCCAGTCGACGACCGCGGGCTCCCGCTCCACCACGGTGATCCGCCCCCAGCGCGGCTCGGCCGCCGCGTGCGCCAGGGAGAAGCCCACGCCCAGCCCGCCGATGAGCACCGAGGGCTCCGGCCGCCCGGCGGGCAGCGCCGCGAGCGCCGCCTCCACCAGCAGCCGCTCGGAACGGCCGTCCGAGGTGTCCATCAGGAAGCAGCCGTTGGCGATGATCTCGTAGACCGGCGGGGCGTCGCCGCGCCGCCGCAGCACCACCTCCCCGTACGGGCCGTCGCGGCGGTCGAGCGTGATCGCGGGATCGTTCGGGACATACGGGACGGACACAGGGGACCTCCGGAGACCGATGATGTTCGACGGACGCATCCGAAGGTTATGAGGTTGACGGGCGTGGTCTTGTTCACGGCCCGAGGACGCTTCCCCGGCCGGTGCAGGCCCGTACTGTTCGTACTGCGCGGTCCGCCCCGGGGCGGGCCGTCCGGAGAACCCGAGGACGTCCAGGGAGAGGGGCCCGGCCGAGTGACCGCTGCTGACCCCGCCGACGCGAGCACGACCGCGCCGGCCGACAGCACCGCCGAGGAGCCCCGGCCGGCCCGTCCCCGGAGACCGCGGCTCGGCGCGCTGAGACAGCTCGTCCCGACGCCCCGGGCCACCCCCTTCACCCTCTGCTACGGCCTCGTCCTGCTCGCCACCGCCGTCTACGCCGAGTTCGGCGACGAGGCCACCGTCAACCAGCTGCTCCGCGACTCCAGCACCGACGCCGCGCACCTGGCCGACCGGCCGCTGGTCGTCCTGTTCGCCAGCGCCCTCTGGGTCGCGGGCGGGCTCTGGTCGTTCTTCGGGTGGGCGTTCGCCCCGGTGCTCGGCGCCCTGGAGCGGCGGGTTGGCGGGCTGCGCACGGCCGGTGTCTTCCTGCTCGGCCATGTGCTGGCCACCCTGGCGACGGAGTTGCCGGTGGCCGGGGCCGTCGCCGCGGGACGGCTGCCGGCCGGCTCGCTGCACCGGCTCGACTACGGCATCAGCTTCGGTTTGATGGCCTGCCTCGGGGCGCTGGCGAGTCTTCAGAGCCCGCCCTGGAAGTGGGGGCTGCTCGGTGCCGCCTCCCTGATGTGCGCCCAGGACCTGATCGAGCTCGCCGACCCACTGGCCAGCTGGGGCCATCCGATCGCGCTGCTGGCCGGGGTCGCCTGCCGGGTCCTGCTGCGGGGGGACGTCCGGGGCGGGGCGCGGGCGGACGTGCCTGTGCCGGTTGTGGCTCCGGATGCTTCCGGCTCGGTCGTGACCCCGGGTGCCTCCGGCTCAGTCGTGGCCCCGGACGCCCCCGGCCCGGCGGACGGTGCCGTCCCACTGCCAGCCGGTGCGGTGGCCCTCCCCGGGCCGCGCGATCCGTCCGGTGCTCAGCAGCAGGGTCCGGCCGGGCGCGGAGGCGGCGTCCCCGGGCGGGACGTCGGGGAACAGCCGGTCGAGGGCGGGGCCGGCGAGCCCGTCCGGCGGGGTCCAGCCGAGTCCGAGCCCGGTGGCGATGTCATGGGTGTGGACGACGGTCTCCACCACGCCCATGGCCGCGAACCCGGGCCCGTCGGAGTGGCCCCACGGATGCCAGGCCCGGTCGTCCGGAGCGGCGGAGCGGACGGTGGCGGCGAGGAGCGACGCCGCGATGCGGACGCCCTCCAGCCGCGCTGAGACCGGAGCGTGCGGGTCGAGCGAGGCGAACAGGGTGATGTAACGGTCCTGCGGCTTGGCGGTGAGCAGTCCGGCGTAGCCGACGAGCCCGAGGGCCAGGTGGTCCAGCGTCCCGTGGCAGGACCACTCCAGCCGTCCGGCGGGCCGGGACCAGTCCGCGTCGGCCGCGTGCTCCGCGAGGAACGCGGTGGACCGCTCCGCGGCCTCGGTGACCAGGGAGGCCCAGTCCAGGGCGACGGCGGTGCTCATGCCCGGCCGCCCTCGCCGCCCTCGCCGCCCTCGCGGACGAGCTCCACCAGCCGGCCCCAGCTGTCGCCGCCGTGACCTGCGTCGACCGCCCGCCGGGCCAGGCCCTTGAAGATCTCCGGCAGTCCGGAGGCCACGCCGCGCGCCTCGCTCGCGTGCACGAGGTGGTCGATCGCCGCCAGGTGGACGTCCAGGGTGGCGTCGTCGCCCGGGTAGCGGCCGGTGTCGGCCTGCGGGGCGTAGGTGTTCATGAAGAAGCCGATGGCCCCCAGCCACCGGTTGGCGACCTCGGTGAACGCCGCCGCCCGGCCCTCGCCCCCGGTCCCGATGAGCGCGACACCGTGCGCCCAGCCGGTGAGGGCGGACCACATCAGGCCGAGCAGCGCGGTGTCGTACAGCGAGGCCAGGGTGGCGTCGGCGCCCAGGTCCACCGGGTCGCCGAGGGCGGCGAGCGTCGCGCGGTGGTCGGCGAAGGCGTCCGGGGAACCGCTGTAGAGCAGCATGCGGTCCGGGTCGCCGACGCCGGGCGGGGTCGTCATGATCGCGCCGTCGAGGTACCGGAAGCCGTGCTTCTCCGCCCGGGCCGCCGCCTCGCCGGCCTGCTCCGGCGAGCCGGAGGTGAGGTTGACGACCGTCCGTCCCGCCAGATCGTCGGCCAGCGGGTCCAGGACCTCGTGGACGCTGTCGTAGGTGGCCAGGCAGACGACCACCAGCGGGCTCGCGGTCACGGCCCCGGCGGCCGTGGGGGCCTCGGCGGCGCCCTTCCCGACCAGTGCGTCGGCCTTGCCCGCCGTGCGGTTCCAGACGGTCGTGCGGTGGCTGGCCGCCAGGAACGCGCCGGCCAGCGCGGCGCCCATCGAGCCCAGGCCGAGGACGGTCACCTTCGTGCTCATGAGAATGTCACCAGTTTCATGGGGAGTTCAGGGAGATTTGTAGAGATTTGTGCGGAACTGCTCCCGCGTGATCCCTACGTTTTCACCGCCCGGACGGCCCCGACAGTGGCAGGAGTGACTGCCTTCGCATAATTCCTGCCACCGGGCTCACTAGGCTGCGGGGCATGAGCGCTGGTTCGGTGGCCGTGGCAGTGATCGACGACGACGTCCCCTACTGGGACCTCTATGAACTGGGAGTGGTCTGCACCGTCTTCGGCATCCCGCATCCCGACCTCGCCGACCCCTGGTACGACCTGCGGCTCTGCGCCGCCGAACCGTCGCCGGACCGGCCGCCGTCCGGTCCGCTCGGCTTCACCCTCCGCACCCCCTACGGGCTGGACGGGCTGGACGGCGCGGACACCGTGATCATCCCGTCCGTCCCGGAGGCATGCGTCGACGGCGAGCGCGAACTGCCCGACGAGCTCCTGCACGCGCTCCGACGCGCCGCCGACCGGGGCGCGCGCATGGTCTCCCTGTGCGCCGGAGCCTTCGCCCTGGCCGCCGCCGGGATCCTCGACGGCCGCCGGGCGACCGCCCATTGGATGCACACCGAGGCCCTGGCGCGCCGTCACCCCGAGGTCGAGGTGGACGACTCCGTGCTCTACGTGGACGACGGTGACGTCCTCACCAGCGCCGGCGTCACGGCCGGTCTCGACCTCTGCCTCCACCTCGTCCGGCAGGACCTGGGCGCCCACGTCGCCAACCAGCTCGCCCGCCGGCTGGTCGTCCCGGCGCACCGGCCCGGCGGGCAGGCGCAGTTCGTCGAGGTCTCCGTCCCCGACGCCGGTGACGACGGCCTGGCTCCCGTCCTCCAGTGGGCCACCGAGCGTCTGGACCAGCCCCTCATCGTCGACGACCTGGCCGCCCGGGCGGGGATGAGCCCGCGTACCTTCTTCCGCCGCCTCCAGGCCGCCACCGGGACCACGCCTCTTCAGTGGCTGCTCTCCCAGCGCCTGGCCCGTGCTCAGTCGCTCCTGGAGGCGACGGCTCTTCCTGTGGAGCGTGTCGGGCAGTTGAGCGGGCTGGGCACGGCCGCGAATCTGCGCCGTCACTTCACGCTGCACTTCGGTGTCACTCCGACGGATTACCGTCGGGCGTTTCCGGGGCGCGGGGGTGGGGGGTTGCCCCGGCCCCGCCCTTTCTCCGTTTCTGCGGGGTGCGCCCCGCGCCCCCGGTGAGCGCGCCTGCGGCGCGCGTCCTCAAGCGCCGGACGGGCTGAAATGCCCGCGGCTTCGCCGCTTGTCCTCAAACGCCGGACGGGCTGATTCAGCCCGTCCGGCGCTACTGATCGCTCACAGCGAACAGGCCCCCGGGAACAACTCCCCCCTCCCGCGCATTGAGCCCACATAGCTCAACTTGCCTGCCGAAGGGGAGATCATGGCTACTGAGTCCACGGCGTTCACGTCGCTCACCCTGCCCGTGCTGCCGCTCGACGACGAGGTGGTCCTGCCGGGAATGGTCGTCCCGCTGGACCTCACCGACGCCGAGGTGCGCGCGGCCGTCGAGGCGGCGCAGGCCGCGGCGCGGGGCGGGGACAAGCCGCGCGTGCTGCTCGTGCCGCGCGTCGACGGCACGTACGCCGGAGTCGGCGCCCTGGGCACGGTGGAACAGGTCGGCCGGCTGTCCGACGGGGACCCGGGCGCGCTCATCAGGGGTGTCCGCCGGGTGCGGATCGGGGCCGGGACGACGGGTCCCGGTGCGGCCCTCTGGGTGGAGGGCACGGCTGTCGAGGAGATCACGCCCGACCCGCTGCCGGGCGCGGTGACCGAGCTGATGAAGGAGTACAAGGCCCTCGCCACCAGCTGGCTGCGCAAGCGCGGCGCGTGGCAGGTCGTGGACCGTGTCCAGCAGATCGACGACGTCTCGCAGCTCGCCGACAACTCCGGCTACTCGCCCTTCCTCACGGTCGCGCAGCGCGTCGAGCTCCTGGAGACCGGCGACCCCGTCGCGCGGCTCAGGCTCGCGGTGAAGTGGCTGGGCGAGCACCTCGCCGAGCAGGACGTCGCCGAGTCGATCGCGAAGGACGTCCAGGAGGGCGTCGACAAGCAGCAGCGCGAGTTCCTGCTCCGCCGTCAGCTGGAGGCCGTCCGCAAGGAGCTGGCCGAGCTCAACGGCGACCCGGACAGCGAGTCCGACGACTACCGCGCCCGGGTCGAGGCCGCGGACCTGCCGGAGAAGGTCCGGGAGGCCGCGCTGAAGGAGGTCGACAAGCTGGAGCGGGCCTCCGACCAGAGCCCCGAGGGCGGCTGGATCCGTACCTGGCTCGACACGGTCCTGGAGATGCCCTGGACCCGGCGGACCGAGGACGCGTACGACATCCCGGGCGCCCGCGCCGTGCTCGACGCGGACCACGCGGGCCTGGACGACGTCAAGGAACGGATCACCGAGTACCTGGCGGTGCGCAAGCGGCGCGCCGACCGGGGGCTGGGCGTGGAATGGGGGTCCCCCCTGCTCGAGCGAAGCCGAGAGCTTGGGGGAGGGCGGCGCGGGGACGGCGCGGTGCTCGCGCTCGTCGGCCCGCCCGGGGTCGGCAAGACCTCGCTCGGCGAGAGCGTCGCCAAGGCCATGGGACGGGAGTTCGTCCGGGTGGCGCTCGGCGGCGTCCGCGACGAGGCGGAGATCCGCGGCCACCGGCGCACCTACGTCGGCGCGCTGCCCGGCCGCGTCGTCCGCGCGATCAAGGAGGCCGGTTCGATGAACCCGGTCGTCCTCCTCGACGAGATCGACAAGGTCGGCTCCGACTACCGCGGCGACCCCGCGGCCGCCCTGCTGGAGGTCCTGGACCCGGCCCAGAACCACACCTTCCGGGACCACTACCTGGAGGTCGAACTCGACCTCTCCGACGTGGTCTTCCTCGCCACCGCCAATGTCCTGGAGGCCATCCCGCAGCCCCTGCTCGACCGCATGGAGCTCGTCCGCCTCGACGGTTACACCGAGGACGAGAAGGTCGTCATCGCCCGCGACCACCTGCTGCCCCGGCAGCTGGAGCGAGCGGGCCTGGAGCCCGGCGAGGTCACCGTCGACGACGCCGCACTGCGCCGTCTCGCCGGCGAGTACACCCGCGAGGCGGGCGTCCGATCCCTGGAGCGCTCCCTCGCCCGGCTGCTCCGCAAGGTCGCGGCCCGGCACGAACTCGGTGAGCAGGAGCTGCCGTTCACCATCGGCGTGGACGAGCTGCGGCCGCTGATCGGCCGTCCGTACCACACCCCCGAGTCCGCCCAGGACCCGGCCGAGCGGCGCACCTCCGTCCCGGGCGTCGCCACTGGCCTGGCCGTCACCGGCGCGGGCGGCGACGTCCTCTTCGTCGAGGCGTCCCTCGCCGACCCCGAGACCGGGGGCGCGGGACTGACCCTCACCGGCCAGCTCGGCGACGTCATGAAGGAGTCCGCGCGGATCGCCCTCTCCTTCCTCCGCTCCCGCGGCGCCGAACTGGAGCTCCCCGTCGGCGACTTCAAGGAGCGCGGCATCCACCTCCACGTCCCGGCGGGCGCCGTCCCCAAGGACGGTCCCAGCGCGGGCATCACCATGACCACGGCGCTGGCCTCCCTCCTCTCGGGCCGCCAGGTGCGCCCGGACGTGGCCATGACCGGCGAGGTCTCCCTGACCGGGCGCGTCCTGCCCATCGGCGGCGTGAAGCAGAAGCTGCTCGCCGCGCACCGGGCGGGCATCACCACGGTGATCATCCCCAAGCGCAACGAGCCCGACCTGGACGACGTCCCGGCCGAGGTCCTGGAGAAGCTGGACGTCCACCCGGTCTCGGACGTCCGCCAGGTGCTGGAGCTGGCCCTGACGCCGGCGGCGACGGCGGCGGTGCCGGTGGCGGCCTGATGTGTTGGGGTCGTCAGGGTGAGGGAATGCCTCGCCCTGACGGCCTGTTGTGCGCGATATGACGAGCTATGACGACGCACGACTCCGCCGTCCCACCGGTGTCCGCTCCCTCCTCCTGGGTGGGACGAAGGTGACGTACGTGCCGGACGGGCAGGCGCAGTTGTCGCCCCGCGGCTCGCTGCCGGCCAGCACGGACGAGCAGTGGGCCGCCTACCCCGAGTACCTCGACGACGACGGCTACCTCGTGGCGTCCGTGGGCGGCCTTCTGGTGGAGCACGGTGGCCGCGCCCTGCTGATCGACGCCGGCTTCGGCCCCGAGTCGCTCCCCGCGAAGCCCGGCAGCCCCGTCGGCCGGATCGCCGGCGGCCGGCTCCTGGAGCAGCTCACCGCGCTGGGGCAGCCGCCCGCCGGCCTGGAGGCGGTGGCGATCACGCACCTCCACCCCGACCACGTCGGATGGTCGGCGCACCTCGCCCAGGCCGGTGTGACCCATCTGATGGCGGAGCCCGAGTGGACCGAACGCCACCTCGCCGTGGAGCACGGCGTGGCCAAGGAGACGATCGACGCCCTGGAGGGGCACGTCCGCACGTTCGCCGACGGCGAGGAGATATTCCCGGGCGTCCACGCCCACTTCAGCCCCGGCCACACCGTCGGACACGCCTCCTACGTCATCTCCGGCGGAGGCCGCCGCCTGATCGCCTTCGGCGACGCCATGCACACCCCGCTGCAGATCACCCACCCCGAATGGGCCGCCGTCGTCGACCACGACCCCCGGCGCTCCACCGCCTCCCGCCGCCACCTGATCGAACAGCTCACCGAGCCCGGCACCCTCGGCCTCGGCATCCACTTCGCCGACGTGCCCTTCGGGCGCGCACGCCGCACGGGGAACGGCGGGCCCGTGTGGGAGCCGGTGGACGAGTGAGGTAGCGCGGCCGGGCCCTCGGCGCCGGGGGACGACCCGCGTGTCACTCACCGGTCACGGCGGACCGGGCCTCCTCCACCGGTCACGGCGGCCCGGGCCTCCTCGCGGAGTGCCAGGCAGGTGTCCATGGCGGCACGCCACCGCGGGTCGTCGCGATCCAGCGCGTTGGCCGCCTCCAGCGCTGCCCGGTAGCGGGCAGCGAGGGGCGGCCGGCGCTCGATCTCGATCTCGGTGGCCCACGTGACCTGGAAGAAGCGGACCGGGCGGAACGAGCCGTGTCGGGTGGCGGCGGTGAAGGCCATGTCGCGGTCGGCCAGGAACTCGGGCAGGCGGGATGGAGCGACTCGGGCGAGGGCCGCTCTCAGCGCGGGGAAGGTCATGTCCGGTCGCGGGATGAGCTCGGCCGGTTGTCCGTCGTGCCGTGCGGTCATGGGTTCTCCGTCTGTCCGGCGTGGTGCGAGCGGTGGCGCCGGGGCTGGGCGTGCCGGGGCGCCGTGCGTGTCGTTGTACCGCGTGGGCGCCGCTGTGCGGCACCGGGGAGGAAGCGCCCGCCAAGGGCCGCTGGGAGCACCAGGACGTCGATTTCGTCGCCGAGGTGATCTCCCAAGGCACCGCGCGGAACGACTACGGACCCAAGAAGGACGCCTACGCGGCGGCGGGAGTGCCCGTGCTGCTCATCGTGGACCCGTACACGGGACTCTGCCACGTCCACACGGACCCGCAGGACGGGGCGTACCGCCTGGAGCCGGGCGTGAAGTTCGGCGACCCGGTCGACCTCACGGACACGGTCGTCGGCCTCGCCCTGGACACGGCGGAGTTCGGCCGCGAGTGAGCGGGCGGGCTTCCGCGGCCCCGGTCTCTCAGCCCCTGACCCGCGCCAGGAACAACCCCGTCTTCGTCGTCAGCCCCACCCGCCCGCCGTACGCCTCCACCGTCCGCGCCACCTCGGCGAGCAGCCGGCGGCGGGTGCCCTCCGGCAGGACGCGGTAGAAGGACAGCGACGTCAGCAGGCCGGTGATGCCGGTGGCGGAGCGCTCGTGCGCGGTGGAGTAGACGCGGTGGTCGAGGTCGGTGAAGCCGGGGTCCGCGCGGAGTTCGGCGGTCACCCAGGAGCCGTCGCCCCTGACGGACTCGGGTGGCAGCTCGTCGAGGATCGAGTGCGGGGGCCGTTCGGGGAGCAGCCGGTCGTGGAGGGCGGCGAGTTCGTGGCGCAGGGCCTCGTCGGTGACGTACCAGTCGTTCCAGAACAGCGCGAGGGCGCCGCCGGGGGCCAGCACGGACCGGGCGCGGGACCACCGGACCTCCGGGTCGACCCAGTGCCACGCCTGGGCGGAGAAGAGCAGCCCGTAGCGGCGGTCGCCGAGATCGCAGGTCTCGAAGTCCCCCTCCACCACGGTGACGTCCGGCCGGCCGGCGCAGTGCCGGGCGAGGACGGCGGCCATACGGGGGTCGGGCTCCACCGCCGTCACCGGCACCCCGTGGGCGGCGACCGCCAGGGTCGCCTTCCCGGTGCCCGCGCCGACCTCCAGCGCCTCGAACGCACCCGCCGCGACGCCCTGCCGCGCGAACTCCATGACGTCCGCGAACAGTTGTGCGGGGTAGCCGGGCCGGGCGGCGTCGTACTCCTCGGCGGCCTCGCCGAAGACGGCCCGCCGTTCGCGGTCCGGTCCGGCGGGGCGGCCCTCCTCGCTGTATGTCATGGGGGCACCCTACGAAGCCGGCGCTAAGGGCCGTGTCAGTGACGCCGGTTGCCTCCTGAGTACCGTGGTACCTCAGCGCGCGGTGCGCCCCCGGTGGACCGCGCCGGACGGCGTGAGGAGTGCGTGCCCGTGCAGTACCGCAGACTGGGGAACGACGGTCCGGAGGTCTCGTCCGTGGGCCTCGGCTGCATGGGCATGTCGGTCGCCTACGGGACACCTGACGACGCCGAGTCGCTCCGCACCCTCGACCACGCCCTCGACCTGGGCGTCACCCTGCTCGACACGGCGGACGCGTACGGACGCGGCGCCAACGAGGAACTGCTCGGCCGCTGGCTGCGGCGGCGCGGCGCGGCCGACCGTGAACGCCTCGTCCTCGCCACGAAGTTCGGACTCCGCCACGACCCGGTGACCGGCCGCGTCGACGCGGTCGACACCTCCGCCGCGTACGTCCCCGCCGCCTGCGACGCGTCGCTGCGCCGCCTGGGCACCGACCGCATCGACCTCTACTACGCCCACCGCAGGGACCCCGCGACCCCGGTCGAGGAGACCGTCGGAGCCCTCGCCGGGCTGGTGGCGGCGGGCAAGGTCCGCGCGATCGGCCTCAGCGAGGTCAGCCCGGAAACGCTCCGCCGCGCCCACGCCGTCCACCCCGTCAGCGCGGTGCAGGTGGAGTACTCACTCTTCACCCGGGACGTCGTCGAGGGCGAACTCCTCTCCGTCTGCCGCGAGCTCGGCATCGCCGTGGTCGCCTACTCGCCCCTCGGCCGCGGCATGCTCACGGGCACCCTCGCGTCCCGCGACGACCTGGCCGACCACGACAACCGCAGACGCTGGCCCCGCTTCTCGGAGGAGAACTTCGCGTCCAACCTCGCCCTCGTCCGCGCCCTGCGCCACGTCTCCGACGAGCTCGGCTGCACCCCGGGCCAGGCGGCCCTCGCCTGGCTGCTCGCCCGGGGCGACGACGTCGTGCCCATCCCCGGCACGAAGAAGCGGTGCTACCTGGCGGAGAACGCCGCGGCCTCCGATATCGCCCTCGACGCGGACCAACTGGCCCGGCTGGACCGGGCGGTACCGTCTGACGCGGTCGCCGGCGGACGGTACCCGGAGCAGGCGATGCGGCGGCTGGGGCACTGACGGGCGCGTCGGGGTCAGGGGCGACGTGAAGGGGGAGAGAACAGAGAGATTGTGCGTCCGGCACTGGGCGGTGCCCGGTGCGCGGGGAGGTGGGAGCAGGAGAGAGCCTGCCCCTGACTCGGGAAAGCCAGTGGGAGATAGCGTTGAAGGCGTCGCCCTCGCGACCCTGATTGTGGCGATCCGCCATTCCGGCCCCTTCGCCGAGCTGCCGGATTTCGTGGCCGGTCCTCTCCATCTGCTTCCCAACGGGGCTTCATTCTCCCCAGCCGGGAGTGCGGCTCGGGTGATGGGCCTTGGCGGACGGAGAGGCTGTGCGGTGCATGATCTGCGGCATAGCCGAGGTGCACCTGAGTCGGCCAAGACGCGGCCTCACCCTGGCACGGCGACAACCATGAGCTTGCCGTCCCCGAGATGCAGCCACCCCCGCCCGGGGGTGATGGGGCGACCGATGGCGGAGTCGCCGATTCTGACGCCGATCACATTGCCCGTGCTCCGCTCCTGTGGGGACAGCAGAAGGCCACGGTGGGCCTTCTCCGTCTCGCTGAGCCAGCCGAGGCAGAGCGGGAGCTTGTCTTCGCGGAGGGCCACGACCAGGGCCGTACCTTTCTGAAAGCCGTGCTGCACCAGGCTCTTCAGCAGGTGCCCCGCTTCGCACTTGGCGAGGACGTCTGCGTCGTCGATCACCACGATGACCGGTTCTTCGGGGGACGCCGACAATACGGCATCCTCAAGTTCATCGGTCCGGAGGTCATGGCGTACGAAGCAGGCCACCACGCCGCTTCGGTCAGCCAGTTCTCGCAGAGGGGATGCTTCGGGTGCAGCCAGCGCGACACGGATGCCGGCGGCGAGCAGCGAGAGCGCGATGTTCACCAGCGCTGTCGACCGCCCAGACTCTGGCGGTCCTGTCACGACGAATGCTGGCGCAGTTCCGGTCGCCAGGTCAGGGCCGTAGACGCGTTGCTCTTCCCCTGCGACGCCCGCGAGTGCCCATGTCCTCGGTGTCGCTGACTCTCGCATCGACCACGCCTCGTCGAAGCCGATGCGTGTTGGCAGAGCTTCGAAGCGGCGCTGTGTTTCCAGCACTTCGTGGGCTGCATCCCAAAGTCCGAGCAGGAGGACGCGATCCTCCAGCGTCAGACGCGTCACGTGTGAGAAGGCGACGATCGCGTCACGACGAGGTAGCTCATCGTGGGTGTACCAACGGATCCAGTCGTCAGACGAGACGCCAGTTCGTTTTCCCAGGTCGGTGAAGGACAAACTGCTTTTGATCCTGCGCTCGTTGAGGAGACGACGCAGCGTGATCAGTTCGTGTCGTGCCGGAGAGGCGTCCACCTCGAACTCCCTGCTCCTGACCCCGTAGAACGTTGCGTTCGCAGGCCTGCGCTCGGTCGCTGCGTCAGCCAGCCTGACGAACCCCTCACTGCGACGCACGACACCGAGGAAGACTCTCAGAGCGTCCTTGTCGTCCCACAGGGCCTGCGCCGCGTTGATGATCAGCCCCTTCAGGGACTCCTCGGCGTAGTTGACGTGTGGAGCCGCTTGATCTGGGTCGGGAGGTGTCTTTGCGCGGGTCGATGTGCCTGGCGCACTTTGCTGACGTGTTCCTTCGGCGTCCTGGTTGTGTTGTCCATCCGCAGGCTCGGTGGGGACTTTTGCCTCTTCGTTGGCGTTGGACGCAGTGGGTTCGGTTGGTGGTTGTACAGATGCCTGTGTGACCGTCTCGTCGTAAGCCTGCTTCCACAGGCTCTTGAACCGCTTGACTTCGCCTCTGGTGTTGTCGCGACTCGCGTCCTCGGACAAGACAGCGACGATGAGCTCCAGGCGGCCCAGTTTGGGGAGGTCCGGCCTCTGGAAGGTGTCCAGAACTGCCTGGTGGTTCACGATCCAGTAGTCCTTCGCGTCCTTCCCGATCCGGTCGCGAATGGCTCGTGCAGACGGAAGCCCAGCGTCCAGTCGTAGGTCGTGCAGGCCATCGTTGAGCTTCTTGAGGACGGGGCGTTCGTGCAAGTCGGGCTTCCTCCAGGACTGGATCCCCGCCATGTGATCCCCTCTCGTCGGCCTGTGTCAGATCCTGTCAATCAGATGGGCGGACAGGTATGCACGAGATCCCCGGTTCTCGGCCGAGATCGTGTCGGGCGACGGGTAATTTTGGCCGAAGTTGTCAGCGGGTGTCCCGGGTCGTGAAGGCCCTCCATGAGGGGCACACGCTGGATGCACATCCGGTTCTCTCCCGCACGGAAGGCGAATGTTCATGGAGCCCGCGAGTGTGCGCATTGGTGTCCTCCTTCTGGTCGGTGTCCTCGTCACAGTCCTGACTTTGTATGCACCAGAAGCTGGTGCCGCTGTCGTGGGATCCGCCACGGTTGTGACCCTCCTCGCCGAGCTCACACGCAAGGGAAACGGGCCCACTTGATGGTCCAGGCTTGATCCCAGCGGACACTTGGATGCTGGAGTTGCCGTCTGCGAGCCCTTGGCCACTCGTTCCGTCACTCGTGACCGAGCGCTGACAGTGATTTGTGTGGGGGCGACCTCGGTCGGTGAGCGCCGTCGTCATCCTGGATGGCGCCGTCGACGGTTTCGTGTCCCCAGATGCGCAGCGGCGGGCCGAGGCAGAGTGATTCCTTCGTCGGGCCAGGCCGCTGGGCACGCTAATGAGTGCCGCGCGGGCGACGGCGCGTGCGCAGAACGTCGGCGAGTCCGTCAGGGGAGGTAGGTGCGCTGCCATTCGAGAGAGGACATGGTCTGCGCCGCCTCGGCCAGCGCGAGGGCCGAAGGGGTCTTGAGCTTGGCGCGGGTGCTGTCGACCCATTCTTGGGCGTTGCGGTAGCCCTGCTCCAGGTACTCCAGGCCCTGGATCATGCACTCGAGCTTGTCGGCGTCGCGTGCGACTCGCACTTCGAGCGTGTCGCCGTTCTCGTACTCCTGGACGATGGCCTGGATGCCCGCGGCGACGGCCGGGTGGGCCTTCGAGACCTGGTCGGCCGTGACCCGTTCGTTCCCGGCCGCGGTGACGTACCTGCGGCCGATCCACGGGATGTCGCCGACGCGTGTCTCCTGTGTGTCGTGGAAGGTGCACAGCAGGGCGACCTTCGCGGGGTCGGCGCCTTCCATCATGGCGAGGACGGACCCGATGACGGCGGTGCGGAAGCTGTGTTCGGCGATCGTCTCGGGATCCTTGACGCCGGCGATCCACCACCCCGAGCGCTTCATCCGCTTGAGGGCGCCCACTTCCATCATGTAGCCGACAGTCCCCTTGTCATGCTCTTCGTCAGACATACGACCTGCCTCCCGTGGATCATGGACTGCTCAGCTTCAGACCGTAGTGCACGGCCTCGAGTTCGCGCCGGGCCTGCGGTGAGATCTGGCTGCCGTCCAGGAGGATGGTCACTCGTCGTCGGAGCTCCGACGCGAGCTGCGGGTCGGCCGACAGCAGCCCAGGCCGCGAGGCGATGAGCGCCCACACGGAGTGCACGTTCAGGTCGACGCAGCCCAGCGCCGGGTCGAGGCGGTCCGCGAAGCCGCGCAGCAGAGGCCCGGCTTCCCAGCGGTGCGGCGAGCGCTGAGCCATGAACGAGTCGTCGGGATAGGGGGAGCGGTCGAGGCCGAGCCAGTGCGCCCAGTAGTTGAGGTTGGCGGTCTCGCCCGCATCGTCCCCCATGGCGCGTTCGATGAAGCTGTGCAGAACGTCCAGTTCTCCGTACCGGGTCAGGGACGTGGCCACGGACCGCGCGTCGGCCCACTGCGGTGACCAAGCGGCGTGGGAGAGGTGGAGCGGGCGGCGGGAACGCAGGTCTGCCAGCCACGTGTGCGTGTCCGGGGCGGGGTCATAGCTGCACAGGTACAGGGCCTGGCGGCGGAGCAGCGCGCCGGGCTCTCCCGCGTGGTCGGCGAGCTCGGCGCACCGGCGCATGTGGGTGTGGAACCGCTCCAGCAGTGCCGGCGGAAGAAGGGGGCTGTCGCGGGAAGGGCCCCGACGGCGCGGGGGCTCGACCGTGGCCGGCGGTACGGCGGCCGGGGCCGCCCCGGTAAGCGCCCAGGCGATCATGTGGGTCGAGGCCCGGGTGAACACCCAACTCGCCAGAGGGTGCGTTGCGAGATCACTGCGGCAGTCGACGTCGTTCAACGCATGGGCGATGACCGCGTCGGCCTCCATCGCGGAATCGAAGAGGGTGAGCAAGTCCCGTTCGGCCCCATGGGTGAGAAGACTGCGGCGTAGGGCCAGGAACTGCCCGGCGGCCATGGCGGTCAAGGGCCGCCGTCCACTTTCCCAGCCCTGCACGGTGGTTGTGTTCACGCCGAGCAGCTCTGCGAGCCGCTGCTGGGTGCGGGGCAATCGCTCTCGGACGACCTTGAAAAGGTGCCCTGCTACCAGCCCTTCGAGGGCTCGCTCACGGGAACGCCGACCCGTGGTCGGTGTTCCCGTGGCCGGACGGTGGCGCGGTGGGGTCATCGCCTGTTCTCCGCTGGCGCGACTGGAGTGGAACTCGTACAGAGGGTCAGTTTCCGGAATCGGTGGCCGACCGTAGGTTCAACGCATGAGGCGCGCAGCACGCACAGTCGAAGCATAACCGCGCACAGTAGCGGTTGTGTACGCCTGGCCCCGGACAGCGGACAGGAGGAGGAGCGCCCGTGCGCGACGAAACGGAGGCGTCGGGGAGGGATCCCCGGGGATCGGATCAGGCGGGTGGGAAAGAGGTGCCCCGGGGTCCTCGGGCGGGTCGGGAATTCGAGAAGGGCGATGTCGTCCGCGACACGCGCAACGGCCGCATCGGTGTGGTCATGGACAAGGTCGGCCCGCGCTATCAGCTCCGGGCGCCCGCCGGTGGACGGGAGTGGGAGGCAGGCCCGGCCGACATGGAGCGTGCTCAGGCCCCGGACAGGATGAAGGCGAAGGTGGCCGAGGCGAACGCGGCCAGCCGCCGGCGAGGCGGGGTAACCCTGTGAGCCTCAAAGCGCCTTTGTTCCACGGTCGGTGTGTCCTCACCTCGGAAACGGAGCAGGATGCCCGGCCCTTGGCCCGGGCGGCCTGATCATGACCGCCAGGCCCCAACAGGGCGGCCCCGGACCCGCGCGCTGCCTTCACCCGCCCGAGTCGCGCACTACCGAGGACGGGGTGGCCACCTGTCGGTGCGGTGTCCGGATTTTCACGGACTACCAGGCGCTCGGTGGCGCGGCGCTGGACGTCGGAGAGCGCCCGCTCGACCTGCCCGCCGGGCGCACGGACAGTGGCACTGGAATCGGCACGCTCACGTTCGGCAGCGCGACACAGGGTCCCTGATCGCAGGCGGCGGCCAGTGTCCGCGTCAACTGCGGTGGCCGCGAAGAGGAGGAGGCTCACATGGCACAACGCTCCGGTGGCGGGTTGCACCACCGGTACGACCAGTGGTTCGCATCGAGGCCGCAGACAGTCGTGCTCCAGCCGACGAGTTTCTGCAACATGGACTGTTCCTACTGCTACCTGCGGGACCGGGGTCTGAAGAACGACATGCTGCCCGAAACTGCCGACGCCGTGGCGAGGTCGGTGGAGGGCCTCGTCGGCAGCGGTCGGCCGCTGGGTCTTGTCTGGCACGGTGGGGAGCCCTTGACCCTGGGGGCGGAGAGGTTCTCCGCTCTGCTCGCTCCCTTTGAGACCTTGCGTCTGGAGGGCCTGGTCCATCACTACGTCCAGACCAACGCCACCCTCGTCACCGATGCCTGGTGCGATCTGCTGGAGGAGTTCGAGTTCCGCGTGGGCGTGAGCATCGACGGCCCGGCGGTCTTGAACACCCAGCGCGTGGACCGCCGGGGGCGGCCTGCCTTCGAGCGGATCATCCGTGGGATCGCCCGCCTGCGCGAGCGCGGTATCCCCTTCTCGGCTGTCACGGTCGTGGGGAGGGAAGGCATCGGGCACCCGGAAGAACTGCTGGACTTCCTCTCGACCCTCGGCTGCCACTCGGTGGGCTTCAACCTGGAAGAGACCGAGGGCGTCAACACCGAGCGCCACCCGCCCACCCCCGCGCAGGCCGAGGAATTCTGGCGACGGGTCCTGTCGTGGTCACGCGAGCATGGAGGCCTGGCGGTCCGCGAAGCTGGAGCGCGTGGTATCACACACCGGGTACCTCGCCGAGGGCCCCACCGGAGGCATTGATTCTCGTCGATGCCTTCACACTGACGCCCGGACAGGTCAGTGCGCTCAGCTTCGAAGAAACCACCTCCTGCACACTGCTCGAATCACGGGTGGCGGTGACCCTCTGAACACGGCAGGCGGCCCGCCGCCCCGCAGGGAATGCCGGCGGCGGGCCTCTGCACGGCCTCGGGGCCTGCGTGGTGTCAGGGGGCCGCTTCGGCTCGCCAGGTTCGGTGAATGACCTCCCGGAAGCGCAAGTGGCCGGGGTGCAGGGTCACATGGCGGAGCGACCAGCCGTGCGGAATGGTGAAGTCCTCCTCGCGGTCGGAGGCCGCCCCGCACGTGGCGCAACGCATGGAGAACGTCACCGCCGCTTCGGCCTCGTACTCGGGCCGGATCGTCGGGCCGCGGGGAGCCGCACCGGCATGGACGTTCACTCCCCGCACCTTTCGGCCGCGTGCACGCGAGCCGTTGGGCCGCCGGGCCTTTCAGCGTCGGAGGCGAACGCGCCGAGGCCTTGAGGGGGAATCGTGTTGCTATCGCGGCAGATGCACCGTGCTGTGGCGCGGGGGCCGATGTCGATTCCGTGCGCGGTCACCCGGAGGAAGGGTCTGGATGGGTTGTGCGGCGGGATGTCATGCCATACCGCACACGGTGATCGTGTGTCCGGCACCGAGCAGTGCCCGGTGCGCGTGGAGTCGAGAGCGGAAGAGAGCTTTTCCCTCATTCGGGAAAGCCAGTGGGAGATAGCGTGGAACACGTCGACGCTCCTTCGCAGCGTGGACCGTGCCCCGGGGCGCTTGCCGGCGCCGCCGGGGTGTCATGTGGCCCGACGCTATACCGAGATGTGGAGCGGTATGGAGCAGACTGACGCTCTCCACTCGTCCGTGTAGCAGCCCATTGCTCTATGTTGACTGCTATGGCAGGTGACCAGGGTGCTGCGTCCATCGATCCGACCAAGGCGATCTACGTCTACATGCAGGTCGCGGACCACATCGCTGCCCGCATCGTCGCGGGTGAGCTCAGGCCGGGTGCCAGGCTCGCCGGTGAGCGGGATCTGGCGGAGGAGTACGGCGTGGCCATCGGTACGGTCCGGCGGGCGGTTCAGGAGTTGCGGGAGCGGGGGCTGTTGGTGACGCTGCCGGCCAAGGGGACGTTTGTGACCGAGCCGGGGGAGTGAGCCGGCTCTGTGGCGCCGGGGCCGCCCGGTGTTCGCGTGGCGTACCGGTCTCGTGAGAGCTGTGTCACAAGCGACCGGATCTCTTTCCCGGAACGACCTCTTCCGCGCGAAAGTGGGCGAGCCCGGCATGCGGCCGGGCCGTACGTCCTGTGGCGCGGTGTCCGTAACGGCCTGCCGCGCCGGAAAGCAGAGGTCTCCTTGTCCCGAGCCATGGCCCGTCTGGTCACCGCCGCCGCGTGCGGTATCGCGATCGCGTCCGCCGCCGTACCGGCGGCGGTGGCGGAGGGGAAGAGCCAGGCCGCGCGCTCGGCCGTCGTTTTCGGAAAGATCCAGTACGACAGCCCGGGCCGTGACGACCGCTCCAACAGGAGCCTGAACGACGAGTGGGTGACGGTCACGAACACCGGCAAGAAGGCCGTGGACCTGAGCCGTTGGACCCTCGTCGACAACGAGCGCAATACGTACCGCTTCGGCAAGCTGCGGCTGGCGCCGCACGCCTCCGTGCGCGTGCACACCGGCGCCGGGCGCGACACCGCCAAGGACGTTTTCCAGAACCGGCGCGCCTACGTGTGGAACAACGACCGCGACAAGGCGACCCTGCGGGACGCGAGCGGGCGCACCGTCGCCACCGCCGCCTGGGGACGCCGCTGACGCGCGTCCGACGGAGCGTTCCGCCGGCCCCGGGCGCCTGACGCCCGGGGCCGGCGGCGTCCCGGGCCGGTGGCGGCCGCCCGGGCGCTCAGCCCTCGACGGCCATGCGCACGCCCAGGGCCACCAGCACCCCGCCCGACACCTGTTCCAGCCGCTTCCGCACCTGCGCACGGGAGAACACCGCGCGCATCCGGCCCACGAACCACACGTACAGCCCGTAGTAGCCGACCTCGAACACCGCCCAGATCGCGGCCAGGGCCACCATCGCGGGCAGGTGCGGCACCCCATCGGGCACGAACTGCGGCAGGAACGACATCGCGAAGACGGCCGCCTTGGGGTTCGCGAGGTTCAGCAGCAGGCCGGTCCGGTAGGCGGCCCAGGAGGAGGAAGGTTCCTGCGCCGCCGCCACGGACTCCCCGAGGCCCCCGCCGCCCCGCCGCGCCTCCAGCAGCGTCCTGACGCCGAACGTCACCAGCACCACGGCGCCGACGATCCGCAGCAGGTCGTACGCCAGTTGGGAGGCGGCCAGCAGCGCGGTGAGGCCGAGGCCCGCGGACACGCCCCAGATGAATACCCCGGACTCGTTGCCGAGCACGGTCATGAAGCCCGCGCGACGGCTCTGCAGGGACTTGCGAATGATCAGCATGGTGCCCGGGCCGGGGGAGGCCGCGATCAGGGTGCAGGCGCCGAGGAAAGCGATGAGTGTGGTGAGCATGATTCATCGTGTGGGAGGGCCGGTGGCGGGGTCCACGGGATATCGACGGGACAGAATTCCCCGCCGTCCTCCGGGCCCGTACGGCCGTCCTCCAGGCCCGACCGGTCGATCATCTCCTGCAGCACCTCCAGCGCGGAGCCGAGCTGCGCCATCGTCTCCCTGATCCGGTCGCGCTCCTTGAGGACACCCCCGGCCAGCGGCGAGCAGGCGGGCAGCACGAGCGCGTCGTCGCCGACGGTGCAGGGCAGCACCTCGGCGATGGTGGCCGTGCCCAGGCCCGCGGCGAGCAGGGTGCGGACGTCGCGGACGGTCCGTACGTCGTCCTCGCTGTACTCGCGGTAGCCGCTCGGCCGCCGTTCCGGCCGGAGCAGTCCTTGCTCCTCGTAATAGCGCAGCGCCCGCGGGCTGATGCCCGAGCGGCGCGACAGTTCTCCGATACGCATGTGTGACTCCCGGCACCACGAGTTGACTCTCACGTCGACGTGAGGCTTTAGCTTCGCCGGCATGACGATTCATTCCCCGGACCACAGCAATGACCTTTCGCACCCCACCTCCGTCACCGTGCTCGGCATGGGCCCCATGGGACGGGCCCTCGCCGGCGCGCTGCTCGCCGCGGGGCACTCCGTGACCGTGTGGAACCGGACCCCCGGCAGGGCCGCGGAGGCGGTCGAGCGCGGCGCCGTCCTGGCGGAGACGGTGCAGGACGCCGTCGCGGCCTCGTCCCTGACGATCGTCTGCGTGATCGACTACGACGCGGTGGACGCCATCGTCCGCCCGGCGGCGGACGCGCTGCGCGGGCGGACGATGGTGAACCTCACCGCCGACTCGCCCGACCGGGCCCGGGCGACGGCCGCGTGGGCCGCCGAGCACGGCGTCGACTACCTCGACGGATCCATCCTGACCCCCACCGTCACGATCGGGACCGACGACGCCGTCGTCATCTACAGCGGGCCGGAAGAGGCGTTCGCGGCGCACCGGGCCACCCTGGCGGCGTTCGGCGGTGCGACCGACCACCTCGGCACCGACCCCGGCCGGGCCGCCGCCCACGACGTGGCGGTGCTGGACCTGTGCTGGACGGCCGTGAGCGGCTACCTGCACGCCCTGGCCCTGGCCCGGACCGAGGGCATCAAGGCCAAGGAGCTCCTGCCCTACGTCGAGGGCATCATCAAGCTGCTGAGCGTCATCGCACCCATCTTCGCCGAGCAGGTGGACGAGGACCGGCACCCGGGCGACCAGTCCGACATCGTCTCGGTGGCCGCCGGCATGGAGCACATCGTCCATGCCGCCGAGGCCCGCGGCCTCGACACGAGCGTGATCGGCTCGGCGCTCGCCGTCGCCCGGCGGGCCATCGACGCCGGGCTCGGCGGGGACGGCATCTCCCGTCTGGTCGACGTCCAGCTGAAGGTCTGACGGAGCCACCGCGTTCCGCGAGCCGCCGTCCGCATTCCCGATTCCCCTCCCGGAGCCGGGAATTCCGCGGCGGCCGAAAAGTGCCCGAGGAATACCCCTCCCCATTGTCCGGCCGCCCCGCTGCCGCTTGCATGGCCCTGCCCCGAGGGGGGCTCGACCATCAGGAACGTACGGAGGGGGAGACCTTGCGCGATTCCGGAGCACGTTCGGGCAGAGCGAGAAGATCGAAGGCATCCAGAGCACGGAGCGGTATACCGGGTGCGGCGGCGCTGATGGGCGTCGCCGCACTCGTCGTTTCGGCGGTTCCCGCGAACGCGGCCCCCGGGCCGTCCGCGGGCGGCCCCGGCGAGGTGATCCCGGCGCAGCGGACCGCGACCCCGGCCCTGGTGCAGGGCATCCGGGAGCCGGCCGCCGCGACCGGGAGCGCGGCCGACGCGGCGCGCGGCCACCTCGCGGCGAAGCAGAGCCGGTACCGCATCGCCGACCCCGGGCGTGACCTGCGGCCGGTACAGACGCTGAGCTCCGGTTCCAGCGAGACGGTGCGGCTCCAGCAGCGGCACCGGGGCGTGGAGGTCCTGGGCGGCCAGTACGTCGTGCGGATGGAGCACAAGAACGGCAAGCGCGTCGTCACCGGCACGTCCGGCAAGTACTTCACCGGGCTGAAGACCGGCACGGCGCCCGAGGTCGACGCGGAACTCGCGGTCGAGCGGGCGGTCGACGCGACCGCGGACCGGCTCGGCGGGAAGCGGCTCGCCGCGGACCGCGGGACGGACGAGCCCTCGCTCACCGGTACCGCGCGCGGGCTGGTCGTCCTGCCCAAGGGCGAGGGCGTCCTCACCCAGCACGTCACCGTGCGCGGCACCGACCCGGCCACCGGCCGCCCGGTGCTGGAAGAGGTGTACATCGACGCGCAAGCCGGTCACTCGGTCCTTCAGTACAGCGGGATCAAGACGTTCGGGGCGCAGCAGCAGCAGCCGGCCGGCACCGGTGCCGCTGCCCGGCAGAAGGCCCCGTCGCAGAAGGCCCGTTCCGCCGAGGGCACGGCGGGGAAGCGCGGAATCGCCGCCGACGAGCCCCAGGAGCCCGGTACCACCGGCACCGGCGTCCGGCTCGACGGGAAGACGGTCGACCTCCAGGTGGCCCAGGACGCGGACCGCAAGGAATACGTCCTGCGCGACCACTCCCGGATGCGCGACAGCACCAAGAACGTCCTCTCCACCTGGGACGCCCGCGGCAAGTACGTCGACGACGTCTCCGGCAAGTGGCCCGAGGGGATCAAGGAGTTCGGCTCCCCGACGGCGGCTTTCGGCACGGAGGCCACCGAGGCGGGCGCGGTCGACGCGCACTGGGCCGCGGGCAAGGTCTACGACTACTACCGGACGGTCCACGGCCGGAACAGCCTCAATGGCCGCGGCATGACCATCAACTCCCTGGTGGGCGTCAGCAACTACGGCTCGCCGTACGTCAACGCCTTCTGGGACGGCACCAAGATGGTGTACGGCAACGGCGACAACGAGTACCGGCCGCTCTCCGCCGGCCTGGACGTCGTCGGCCACGAGATGACCCACGGCGTCGTCGAGAACTCGGCGAACCTGGTCTACGCGGGCCAGTCCGGCGCCATGAACGAGGCGGTCGCCGACTACTTCGGCAACGCCATCAAGAACGACACCCACGGCATCGCCATGGACAGCCCCGACTCCGGTCTGCTGGGCGAGTCGCTGTGCCGGACCAAGTCCCCGCGCGAGTGCGCCTTCCGCGACCTCAACGACGGGAGGACGACCTCCAAGTCCTTCCTCGGCGTGGGCTTCGGCACCGACAACGGCGGTGTCCACCTCAACTCCACCATCTTCTCGGGCGCGCTCTGGGACATCCGCAAGGACCTGGACAAGACGCTCGCCGACAAGATCGTGTACAAGGCGCTCACCGAGTACATCACCCCGCTGGACGGCTTCACCGAGGGCCGCAACGCGGTCGTCGCCGCCGCGAAGGACCTCAAGGTCACGGACGCGCAGCTGCGGACCGTCGAGCGTTCCTTCAACGCCCACGGCATCGTCCCGGGCTGGGAACTCGCCATGGGCGTGGACTCGGACCAGCTTCTGAGCAGGGTCAACACCAGCGACTCGGGCGTCGGCGCGGGCGGCGGCTGGTGGGCCGCGTCCAAGTCCAACGACGACGGCACCGAGGCGTACTCCGTCTGGGCCGGGCGCACGGACGGCTCCGGCGCGCCCAAGCTGATCAGCCCCAACGACGGGCGCTACCACACCGACCCGGTCACCGACGGCAGGACGGTGGTCTGGCAGGCGTACAAGGGCAGGAACATCGAGGTCCTGGCGCGGCCGCTGGCCGGCGGGCCGATCAAGTCGCTCTACTCCAGCCGCTACCGCGTCTCCTCCCTCGCGGTCGACGGGAAGAACGTGGCGTTCGAGGTGCACAGCCGGCGCGGTTACTCCCGGGCGGCGTATGTGCGGATGGGCCAGGACACGGAGCCGGTCGTCGTCAACGCGGAACAGGGCGGGTCCCGCTTCGCCAGGACCGACCACCCCTCGCTGAAGAACGGCAAGCTGGCCTTCTCCACGTACCGTCGCGTCAACGGCGAGCCGCGGTACGACGTCGAGGTCCTGGACATCGCGACCGGTACGCGGACGATGGTGCAGCAGCCGGGCACATCGGTGGGCACCGGCCCGACCGCGGTCACCGGCAAGCACGTCTTCTGGCTGGCCACGGTGGACTACGGGACCGGGGCGACCGCGGTGCGCCGCGCCGACCTGGACGGGAGGAACACCGTCGAGATCAGCCCGGCCACGGGCAAGGACGCGCTCCTGGGCGTCCACCTCACGGCCTCCGACGACGCGGTGACCGTCCTCGCGCAGACGCCGGACCCGGAGTTCCACAACGAGACGCTGTCCAAGCTCTGGCAGTTCTCCCCGGACGGCGCCCGTAAGGGCCGGGTCTCCTGCAACCGCGGTGAGCAGCTGGGCGGCGCGGCCGACACCGGCACCCGCGTGGTGTGGACCGACGCCACCACCGGCTACACCGACCTGGTCACCCGGCACCGCCCGGCGGGCCGCTGCGGCTGACCAGCTGTCGAAAAGGAGGGACCGTGCCCCCGGCGCCGATGTGCCGGGGGCACGGCCCTGTCGCGCCGCCGACGGGCCCGTCAGCCGTTGGCCAGTGCCTGGAGGCGGGACAGCGAGCCGTTGAAGCGGTCGTGGTCGCCCACGGTCGGCCCGGTGTCGGTGTACTGCCAGAAGGTGTGGAAGTCCCAGCCGGCCGGGAGCGTCCCGGGCGTGGAGGAGTACCGCGGGATCCACAGCGGGTTGACGGAGCCGAAGCCGGCGTAGTTGCCGGTGCACTGCTTCCACCAGGTGGTGGAGGTGTAGATGACGGCGTCGCGGCCGGTGCGCTGCCGGTACGTCCGGAAGAAGTCACCGATCCAGTCGACCAGGGAGCCGGCGCTCATCCCGTAGCAGACGTTGCCGTAGGGGTTGTACTCCATGTCGAGTACGCCGGGCAGCGTCCGGCCGTCGCCGGACCAGCCGCCGCCGTGGTCGACGAAGTAGTTCGCCTGGGCGGCACCGCCGGAGTGGTCGGGCAGCGCGAAGTGGTACGCGCCGCGGAGCATGCCGACGGAGTAGGAGCCGTTGTACTGCTGGGTGAAGTACGGGTTGGTGTAGCTGGTGCCCTCGGTGGCCTTGGTGTAGGCGAAGCGCACACCGGAGTTCCAGAGGGTGCTCCAGGGGACGTTGCCGTTGTGGCTGCTGACGTCCACGCCCTCGACGGAGGCGGTCAGCCGCGGTGGTGCGTTGACGATCCGGCCGCCCTCGTGGGCGCGGACGGTGGCGCCCATCCAGTCGCGTTCGGGGTGGCCGGGCCGGGGCGGGCCGAAGTCGTCGGACGCGCGGGCGGTGCCGGGCAGGGCGACGAGCAGGGCGAGTACGGAGAGGAGGGCGAGCAGGAGGGTGCGGGGACCGGTCGCGGTGGGGGGTCTGCGCCGGTCGCGGGAGGAGGGGAGATGTGCGGACATGCTGCCTCCGGGACCTCGGTGGGGGAGGAACCGATCGGTGTTGATTTGGCGCGGCCATGACATGGGCGCGGTACTCAACAAACTACGCGGGTAGCGGTGTCGGACGATAGGGGCACGTGTTGCTGTCGTTGGTCTACTCCTGCGAAATACTGACGGAGCTGCGGCGACCTGCCGCGACCCGGGGAAAGTTTCACGCCATGGAAAGCCATGGAAAGCCATGGAAAGCCGGAGAGGGCCTCACGTGCACCAGACCACCACGCCGCCTCCCGAGGAGGGCGGCACGGAACAGCGGACCGCCAGTGGTGAGGACCACCCGTTCCTCGCCCTGGAACGCGAGCTGTCCGTGTTCCTGCGCCGCGCCCGCGCCTCCTCCGGGGAGATGGCGCGCGAGGTCCACCCCGAGCTGGAACCCGCCGCGTACGGCCTGCTGGTCCGGCTGGCCGACGCCGGACGCCAGCGGGCCACCGACCTCGCCGCCTACTTCGGTGTCGGCAAGGCCACCATGAGCCGCCAGCTGCGCGCCCTGGGCGACCTCGGCCTGGTCACCCGCACCCCCGACCCGGCGGACGGCCGCGCCTCCCTCGTCGCGCTCACCGAGGAGGGCCACGCCCGCTTCACCCGCGTCCGCGAGGCGCGCCGGGCCCAGTACATGCGCAAGCTCGCCGACTGGGACGGCGAGGAGATCGGGGAGCTCGCCCGGCTGCTGCACCGGCTCAACACCACCCTGGGCGGCTGACTGCCCCCACCGGCCCGGCCTGCGGGCGGGCCGGGGCCCGGGCCGGGTCCGGACGGTTGTACGGAAAAGAGCGGATTGACCCCGCCGCTCCGGGGCGGGTTCCATCGAGCGGACCGCTCAGCTGTCTTCAGCTGTCTTCGCGCACCATCAGGGGGGAACCATGGCAACGAAAAGACGGACCGCAGCCGGAGCGTTATCCGCCGCGGCCCTGGCGCTCGCCGTCACCGCGACCACCGCTCCGGACGCCGCCGCCCGCCCGCACCGGCTCGCCGTCCGGCTCATGAGCGCCGCGGCCGACGGCACGCCCGCGAACGACGAGGTCTCGGCCCCGGCGATCAGCGCCGACGGGCGGTACGTGGCCTACTCGACGAAGGCGGGCAACCTGGTGCCGGGGGACACCAACGGCCTGGAGGACGTCTTCGTCAAGGACGTCCGCACCGGAAGGATCACCCGGATCGCCGCACCCGAACGGGGGCCCGGCATCGGGGCGAGAGCCGTCGAGCCCTCCCTCAGCGCCGACGGCCGCCGGCTCGTGTTCCGCTCGTTCGTCGTCAAGAGCAACCACAACAGTCCGCCCGACTACTCCAGCCACATCCACGTCGTCGACCTGCGCACCGGGCGCATGGAACAGGCCGATGTCGGCCTGACCGCCCCCGACGGCGGCTCGTCCCGCAACCCGGCGATCGCCGCCGACGGCCGCTCGGTGACCTTCACCTCCGGCCGCTATCTGCTCTCCCCCCTGGGCGACTACATCGGCCGCGCCCGGCTCTGGAAGCGGGACCTCGTCCATCGCACCAGCACCCTCCTCGCCGCCTCGCCCCGGGCCGCGATCGAACGCGGAACGTTCAGCCGGGACGGCCGTCGGCTCGTCTACGAGGACCTGGCGGGCGGCGTCTCCGGGCGGTGGACGAGCGAGATCCACACCCGCGACCTACGCACCGGCAAGGACGAACGGCTCGACGTGCCCTATGACGGCAGCGACGACCAGCAGCACTCGTCGGACCCCTCGGTCTCGCCCGACGGCCGGTACGCGCAGTTCACCTCGCGGGCCGACAACCTGCTCCCGGGCGGCACCCGCGGCTCGGACTACGTCTACCTGCGCGACCTGCGCGGCGGCGGCCTCCGGCGGATCACCGCGCCCGGCGACGACTGGTCCTCCCACGGCGAGTTCGCCGCCGACGGCCGACTGCTGGCCTTCGCCGGCGGGAGCCAGGTGTACCTGCGCGACCTGCGCACCGGCCGCACCCGCCTGGTCAGCGTCACCCCCGGCGGCGCCCCCGGCAACGAGTCCAGCGGGAAGCCGGCGCCCAGCGACCGGGGCGACGCGGTCGCCTTCTCCTCCCGGGCGACGGATCTCGTGCCGGGCGTGGACGGCCAGTACGGCCAGGTGTATCTGAGGCACATGAACTGACCCGCGGCGGCCCTGCAACGCCGGCCCTGCAACGGCGGTCCCGCAGTGGCGGCCCCGCAACCGCGGCCCTACAACTCGGCGTACACCGCCGCCGCGTCGTCGTGGACCTTCCCGCGCCGGAACGCGCGGCGCTCCGGGTCGCCGAGCTCCGCCGCCCGGACCCGGTCGATCAGCGCGCGCGGCCCGCTCTTCGCGAGCAGGGCCGCGCAGTCCGCCCAGCCGCCCTCGCGGAACACCTCCACCCACCGCGCGGCGCCGTCGCTGAGCGCCGCCAGCGCCCGGACCCCGTCGCGCGGCAGGACGCCCGTCACCGCCCGGTCCACCACGGCCGGGTCGGCGGCGGCCGTGAAGAAGCCGCCCTCCGCGTTGCGCTGCGCGTCCGTCACGGGACCGCGGGCGGCGAGCCGGGCGATGCGGTCGTCAAGGACGGCCGTCACGGCGCCCGCGGTGCTGTCGACGAGGAGCACCGAGTCGGACAGCACCAGGTACTCCACCCGCGCGTCGTCCCAGCGGGCCACGACGACGGTGGCCTGCGGGGTGCGGCGGTGGCCGAGGTCGCAGGTGTCGCGGTGGGCGTCCGCCGTGCGTCCGACGGCCTCGGCGAGGCACTGCCGGAGCGTCAGTTCGCGCCGGGTGGCGCACAGTTCCAGAAGTGCGCCGCCCATGCGCGCCGTGAACCAGGGAACGCCGTGCACACATCCGTCGTCCCCGTCCGGCGGCGGCGTCACGCCGTCCAGCAGCGCCAGCGCGCCGCCCTGTCCCGAGGCGGGCAGCACCGCCGACACGAAGTCCTCGTTGGGCCGGGCCGGGTCGCCCGGCCGGGTGGCCAGCTCGATGCGCATGGGGCCAGTGTGCACGAGCCGTGATTTCCACGGCGGTTGGCGCGCATCCTTCCGGCGGGCCCGGCGGTTTATGTGGGTGGCGGTTGCCGGGGTCGGGCGCGGACGCAGCATGCGACCGGTGGACGATCACGGCAACCTCCGGGACAGAACCCCACACCTTCGAGTGGGCGGACGGGTGACCGGCGCCCGCCCCGCTGCCGTGCTGACAAGGTCCACTCAGCGCCAGGAGGTGGGCAGGGACCCAGACCGGACGAGATCGGATTGTGAGCACCGGTGCGGAAGAAGCGGCTTCGGGGCGGTCGGCGGGAGCAACAGGCCACGGGGGTGCCGGAGGGCACCGCCCGCGCCCGCAACCGGCTGGTCCTCTCCGTCGCGACCGTCTCCCTGGCGGTCCTCGGCGCGGGCGCGCTCGGCGTCGCCGACGCGTCGCACGACGCCGGCGACACCGCGCGCCTGGTCCCTCTGGCCAGGACCGCGAGTGACGCCGTGCGCCTCGCCCACGCGCTGGCCGACGAGCGCGACGCCGTCACGGAGTACGCGGCGGCGGGCCGCGGGGCCGTCCCCGCCCCCCTCGCGGCACGGCACGTCCGCGTGGACCGGCAGCTCGGCGCCTTCCTCTCGTCCCGCGCGGCCCGCACCGCACTCCCCGAGGCCCTGCGCACCCGGCTCGACGGCCTGGCCCGCGAGCGGCGCACCGCCCTCACCGGCCCCGCCGACCCGCTGACCGTCTTCCGTACGTACACCTCCACCGTGCAGGCCCTGCACGGCGTGGCCGGCACCCTCGCGGCCCGGCTGCCCGAGCGGGCCGGGACGGGGGACGGGGAGGCCGTGGCGCTGCTCGGCCGCGCGGTCGAGGAGGCGTCCGCCACCCGCGGCCTGCTCCTCGCCGCGTACGCCGCCCGCGGCGAACGGCCCGAACTCGCCGCCGCCGCCCAGCAGACGGACACCCGGGAGCGCGCCGCCCGCGCCGACTTCGCCCAGCTCGCCCCGGCCAAGGCCCGCGACGCCTACACCCGCGGGGTGAGCGGCCCGGACGTCGCCGCCGCCGAGTCCCGGCTCCCCGCCCTCGTCGCCGGGGAGCGGGTGCAGGACCCGGAGCCGGTGCGCGCCCTGCTCACCACGCGCCTGGAGCACATGCGCGGCGTCGAGTCCGCCCTCGCCGCCACCGAGGCCGCCCACCTGCAACGGGTCCACGACCGCGATGTCACCGCGCTCCAGGCACGGGCCGCGCTGGTCGCCGCGTGCTTCCTGGTCGCCCTCGCGGCCGGCGTCCAGGCCGCCCGTTCGCTCACCCGCCCGCTGGCCGCCCTGCGGCAGGGCGCCCGCCGCGTCTGCGCCGATCCGGGCGGCACCGAGCCGGTCGCCTTCAAGGGCCGGGACGACGAGTTCGCCGAGATCGCCCGGTCGGTCAACGTCCTGCACGGCACGGTCGTCCGGCAGCGCGAGCGCATCGCCCTGCTGGAGGGCGAGCGCAGCCGCCTCGACGCCGCCCGCCAGGACCTAGCCGACGAGCGCGACGCGCTGCGCTCCCGCGACCGGGAACGCGAGGCGCGGCTCGCCGGGCTCGCCGGCCGGGCGCACAGCACCTGCGCGAGCCTGTCCCTGCGCACCCTCGGCCTGGTCGAGCGACAGCTGTCGGTCATCGAGGCCATGGAGGCCCACGAGGCCGACCCCGACCGCCTCGAAGTCCTCTTCAAACTCGACCACCTCGCCACCCGGATGCGCCGCCACAGCGAGAACCTGCTGGTCCTCGCGGGCTCCGAGCACGCGGCCGGACACGCGGGCGCGGTCTCGCTGCTGGACGTCCTGCGGGCCGCGGCCAGCGAGATCGAACGGTATGAGCGGGTGCGCATCCACTCCCTGCCCGCCCGCTCCCAGCTCGCCGGCTTCGCCTCGGACGACATCAGCCACCTGGTCGCCGAACTGCTGGAGAACGCCACGGCGTTCTCGCCGCCGGACGTCCCGGTACAGGTCTCCGGCTGGCTCCTGGAGAACGGCGACGTGATGCTCTCCATCCAGGACGAGGGCATCGGCATGGCCCCCGACCGCCTGGAGGAGATCAACTCCCTGCTGGCGCAGGCCGATCCGGAGCCCCCCGGGGCCCGGCACCCCGGCGCGGACCCGGCGGGCCACCCGGACGACGCCGTGATGGGCCTCGGCCTGTACGTCGTCGCCCGGCTCGCCGCCCGGCACGGCGTCCGCGTCCAGCTGCGCGAGCAGCGGCCGGGCGGCATCACGGCCGTCGTGGTGCTGCCCGCCCGGCTGCTGCCCGCCGGGCCCCCGGCCGCCGCGGACCCGCAGGCCGCGCCCCCGGTGCCGGGCACCTCGACCGCGCCGCCGGTCCAGCTGCCGGGCGCCGCCGCCGAGGCCAACTCGCATATGCTTCCCGGGCGTTCGCGGCGCATGGCGGGCTTCGCGCCGCAGCCCGCGGCGTCCGGCCCGCCGGACGACGCGACCATCCAGCTGATCGTCCCCGAGCCGCACCCCGCCCCGCCCGAGGTACGTCCCCTGTCCCCGGGGTCGCACCTCGCGGCCTCCGTGGTGCCCACCCCGCTCGGCGGCCGGCACGCGCGGCCGCCGGCGCAGGACCCCGGCCCGGGCGCGTACCGGGGCTCGGACGGCGAGGTCACCGGTACCGGACTGCCCAAGCGCACCCCGCGCTCGGTGCCCCAGCCCCCGCCCGTCCAGCGGGTGCGCAAGGGCGTGGACGCGGAAGCGCTGCGCGCCAGGCTCGCCGGGTTCCAGCAGGGCGCGCGGGAGGGGCGGCGCGACGTCGAGCAGGAGCTGGCGGGGCGTGATGGCGATCAGCGCCGAGCAGGTGCGCTGAACGAGGGCGGCAATGTCGAGGAGGCACGCGGTTGACTGCATTTTCCCGGGGGGCGACCCCCGTCACCCCCGTCGGCACCCCCGCCGGTGCGGGATTCGGACTGAGCCACGAGGCCCGCAACCTGCACTGGCTGCTGACCGACGTGGTCGAGGAGGTGCCCGGCGTACGCTCCGTCGCCGTCGTCTCCTCCGACGGTCTGCTGCTGCTCTCGTCCGACCCGGCCCAACAGCCGCAGGGCGGCGGCCCGGTGGGCGGCCCGCGGCACTCCTGTGCCGACCTGGCCACCATCGTCGCGGGCCTGGGCAGCCTGACCACCGGGGCCGCGGCCCTGATGGACGGAGGCACCGTCAAACAGACCATGGTGGCCATGGAGGAGGGCAGCCTGTTCGTCATGACCATCAGCGACGGCTCGCTGCTGGGCGTCCACACCGCCCCCGACTGCGACATGAGCGTCGTCGCCTACCACATGGCGCTCTTCGTCGGCCGGGCCGGACACGTCCTGACGCCCGAACTCCGCCGGGAGCTGCGGCAGTCGGTGGAGGCCGTCAGGTGACCGGCGCGCGCACCGCGCCCGCGCGCGGAGGGCGGGCGGCCCGGGTACGCCCGTACTCGGCCGCGGGCGGGCGCACCCCGTGCGGACACGTCCTCCAGGTCGAGACGCTCGTCCAGGCGCACGGGGAAGCGCCCGGCGCCCGGCCGCTCCCCGAGACGGGCGCCATCATGGGCCTGTGCCGCGGACTGCGCTCCGTCGCCGAGGTCTCCGCGCTGCTGAGGATGCCGCTGGGCGCGGTCCGCGTGCTCCTCGGCGATCTGGTCGACCAGGGAAGAATCCGCGTCTACGGCCCCGGTCACGGCACCGGACGGCCCGACCGCGCGCTGCTCGAAAGGGTGCAGTGTGGACTTCGCAGGATCTGACACGATAGCGGGACCCGATCCCGTCCGGGAGCGGCCGCAGCACGCGCCGACCGGCCGGACCCGGGCCCCCGCCGCCACGAAGATCGTCGTCGCGGGCGGCTTCGGCGTGGGCAAGACGACGTTCGTCGGCTCGGTCTCCGAGATCACCCCGCTGCGCACGGAGGCCGTGATGACGGTCGCCGGCGAGGACGTGGACGACGCCGTCGCCGTCCCGGAGAAGGCCACCACCACGGTCGCCATGGACTTCGGCCGGATCACCCTCGAACCCGACCTGGTCCTCTACCTGTTCGGCACCCCGGGCCAGCAGCGGTTCTGGTTCATGTGGGACGACCTGGTGCGCGGCGCCATCGGTGCCGTGGTCATGTGCGACACCCGGCGGCTGGAGGACTGCTTCCCAGCCCTCGACTACTTCGAGAGCAGCGGCCTGCCGTACATCGTCGCCGTCAACCACTTCGAGGGGACGCCCCGGTACGGGACGGAGGCCGTCCGCGAGGCCCTGTCCCTGCCGTCGCACGTTCCGGTGCTGATCATGGACGCCCGGAAGCGGATCACGGTCGTCGAGTCGCTGCTGACCCTCGTCGGCCGTGCGCTCGACATCACCCCGGAACCGCGCTGACGGCGCACGGCACACGGCACACAGGGCAGCAGAGGGACGGCACAGGGAACCATGCGACGGATCCTCATAGTGGGGGCCGGTCAGGCCGGCCTCCAACTGGCCCTGGGCCTCCAGGCCCGGGGCTACGACGTGACGCTGCTGTCCAACCGCACCTCGGACGAGATGCGCTCCGGCCGGGTCACCTCCACCCAGGTCATGTTCGGCACCGCCCTGCGGCACGAGCGCGACCTCGGCCTTGCCTTCTGGGAGGACCGCGCCCCGCGCGTCGAGGGGTTCGGCCTGTCCGTGGCCGGTCCCCCCGACCGGACCGCCCCCGGCCGGGTCCGGCGCATCGTCGACTGGGTCGGCCGGCTCGACGCGCCCGCCCGCTCCGTCGACCAGCGGCTGAAGATGTCCGGCTGGCTGGACACCTTCACCGGCCGCGGCGGGCGGCTGGTCGTCCACGGCGCCACCGTCTGCGACCTCGACTTCTTCGCCGGCCGCTACGACCTCGTCCTGGTCGCCGCCGGCAAGGGCGAACTGACCTCCCTCTTCGACCGCGACCCGGCCCGCTCCCCGTACACCGCCCCCCAGCGCTCCCTCGCCCTCGCCTACGTCCACGGCCTCGGCCCCCGCCCCGAGCACCCCGAATACGACGCCGTCCGCTGCACCATCGTCCCCGGCGTCGGCGAACTCCTCGTCATCCCCACCCTCACCCTCTCCGGCCGCGCCGACATCCTCTTCTGGGAGGGCCTCCCCGGCGGCCCCCTCGACACCTTCGGCACCGGCGAGGGCCCCGGGGAGCACCTGACGCGGATCCTGGAGCTGATGGAGCGGTACACCCCCTGGGAGTACGGCCGCGCCACCCAGGTCGAACTCACCGACGCCCGCGCCACCCTGACCGGCCGCTACACCCCCACCGTCCGCGACCCCGTCGGCCGGCTGCCCTCGGGGGGCCTCGTCCTCGGGGTCGGCGACGCGGTCGTCGTCGACGATCCGCTCACGGGGCAGGGCGCCAACTCGGCCGCCAAGTGCTCCGCCTTGTACCTCGCGGCCATTGTCGAACGGGGTGACGCGCCCTTCGACGAGCCCTGGATGCGGTCGGTCTTCGACCGGTACTGGGATGCTGCGCGGCATGCCACTCGGTGGACGAACGCCATGCTGGCGCCGCTCCCGGGGCACGCCCAGCGTCTGATCGGTGCGGCGGGCGGGCTGCAGCCCGTCGCCGACCGGTTCGCCAATGGTTACGACGATCCCGCCGATTTCGCCGAGTGGTTCTACGAGGAGGAGAAGGCGGAGGCATATCTGGGGGAGGTGCGGGAGGCGGTGAGTGCTGTGGGGTAGGGGTGCCCCGGTCCCTCCCTTTCACCGTTTCTGCGGGGGCAAGCCCCCGCACCCCCCAAACCGCGCTCCGCGCGGTTGTCCTCAAACGCCGGACGGGCTGAGTGCCGGGCTCTGCCCCGGCCCCCGTGAAAGCGGCTTCGCCGCTTGTCCTCAAACGCCGGACGGGCTGAGTGCCGGGCTCTGCCCCGGCCCCCGTGAAAGCGGCTTCGCCGCTTGTCCTCAAACGCCGGACGGGCTGATTTCGGCCCGTTCGCCGAGCAGGTACCGGAACCGCGCGTTACTCCGCCGCGCCGCCTGCTCGCCCACCACGGTCGTCCACCACCGACAGGTGACGTTCACGAACGTCTCCACCGACCTCGAGTCGGCATGCCGCCAACTGGCGAACCCGTCGAGCCAGGCCAGCGCGTCAGCGGGCGCCCGCCCGCACTCCATGAGCCGGACGGCCGTCCACGCCGGGTCCAGCCATGCGGGGCCGGTCGCGGCTCTGGCCCAGTCGACGACGTAGGCAGTGCCCTTGCGGCTGACCATGATGTTGTGCGGGTTCGTATCGGTGTGAAGCAGGGCAGGGCCGCTCAGGTGCTCGGCTTCACCGGGCAGCAGGTAGCGAGCGAATCGGTCGGCAAGGCGCGGGGTGGGGAGCGCGGGGTTGCTGAGCCCCTGCATGCGCCGCAGCGCGGAGGTCACGGCCGCCAGATCCTTGGTTCCCGGACTCAGGTCGGCGTGCCTGCCCTCGATGTACGCGAAAGCAAGACAAGACCATCCCCCGCCCCGGAAGCGGTGACGGATGGCGGGACTGACCCCCAATACCGTCTCATTGACGCGCGCCTCCCAGTCGAGCGCCGCCACCGCTTCGGCGTCGGCTTCACGTGCGCCTTTGAAGAACAGACGCCCGCTGCGCTCCGTGGTCAACGCCAAGGCCGTGGTGCAGCTGAGACCTTCGGCAATGCTCTCGGATGCGATCACCCGCCCCGCGCGTCCTTCCACCGCATTCCGGCTGATGGCCGGGCTGATCCACTGCCAAGTCATATACGGCCGCCGTATATTTCTGAGATGGAGCCGGAACCGAACATGTGGGCACACCCCGGCCTGCGCGCCGCCGCAGTCGCCGAGGACTGGCCGACACTGTTGAAAGCCTGGCGGACCCTGACCCGTACCAATCAGAGCAAGCTCGGCGCGATCATTGGGCTTTCGCAGCCGGATATCTCCGCTATCGAGAATCGGCGCCGTACGGTGACCTCGGTCGAAGTACGGCAGCGGATCATCGACGGGTTGGGCATCCCCACGGAGCTTCTCGGCGGCCCGCAGGCAGATATGCCGCTGCCGTCACTCGTGCTACCGGACGTGGTCAAGGATTCGGTGGACCGGCTGCGGCCTGTGAGAGACGGGAACATGCGGCTGGACACGTACCACCTGGAAGCGATGGAGGGCCTGCTTGCCGCACATCGCCGGGCTGAAGACACGCTCGGATCAAGGGTGATGAACGGGATTGTCACCCAGCAGTTCGAGAAGGTAGCCGGCCTGTACGACCAGGCCCGTGGCCCGCTGGCGGACCGACTGGTGATGCTGATGGCCGAGTACGCGCAGTTCCTCGCATGGATGGCACAGGACCAGGACAACGCCCCGGCGGCACTGGGCTGGTTCGATCGCTCCTATGACTGGGCTTTGGAGGCCGGCTACGGAGACATGGCCGCGACCACCATGAGCATGAAGGCGCATCTGGCCTGGTCGAAGGGCAAGGGACGCCGGTGCATCCGGCTCGGGGAAGCCGCAGCCTCGACCGTTGGGGCGAGCGAGGCAACGCGTGCCATGGCGATTCAGATGGTTGGGCGGGGCCACGCGCTCGAAGGTGACGCCACGAACGCATACCGCAAGCTGGATGAAGCGCAGAAGGTCATTGAGGACGCGCTCGATACCCCGCCGTGGTTGTATTTCTATGGTGAGCCGTGGTTCGCGGCGCAAAGGGGTATGGCAGACGTGCACTTGGGTCGCTGGGCGAGCGCCATTGAGAATCTGAGAAACGGTCTCGCTGGTTTTGCTGCCACTTTCCGGCGGGATCGAGCTTGGTATGGCGCGTGCCTCGCCCATGCTTATGCGGGTGCGGGGGAAGCCGAAGCGGCGCTGAACACAGCAATGCACATCATTGGCGATGCGTCAGAGATCGGGCGCCCCCATGCGTGGGGGGAGTTGCACACTGTGGCTGCGTTGCTGCTGCGACGTGGAGCCCGCGAAGGGCGCACGCTGGTGGATGCCCTTGCGGGATTGGACTGATCGGCAGGCGAGTTCGGCGCAGCACCGTTCAGGTCAATGACCGGGAGTGTGCCCCGGGCCCGCCCTTTCACCGTTTCTTGCCGGGGCAAGCCCCCGCACCCCCCCCGAGCGCGCCTGCGGCGCGCGTCCTCAAACGCCGGACGGGCTGATCAGCCCGTCCGGCGTTTGAGGACAAGCGGCGGAGCCGCTTTCACGGGGGTCTGGGGGCTTGCCCCCGGGGATCGGTGAAGGGGTGGGACCGGGGCACGCCCACCCGCCGGAGCCGCCAGCGCCGCGAGCTGAGCGTCGGTGAGACCAGCCAGAAGGCGCTCGACCTCGGAGAGGCCGCGACGCACCGCTTCGCGACGCCGATCGCGCCGGACCGCCAGCGTCAGCTGGGCGTCCAGGGCGGCACGGGCCCGGCGGGCGAGCAGGTCGGTGTGTGTGGTGGCCGCCGCCAGCCGGGTCAGGGTCTCCGCGCGGCGGGCTGCCGCGCGGTCGAGCTCGTGCCGGTGGCGGAGGGCGGGGCGGGGGTCCGCGGTGAGAAGGAAGGTGACGGCGGGGGAGAAGCCGCCGAGGGCGCTCCGATACTGCTCCCGGGCGAGCCGGCCGGCTTCGTCGCGGCTGTCGGCGAGGGCGGAACGGGCCGCTGCCAGCTCCTCGGCCGTCCGGGCGGCGACCGCCCGCTGCCGGCGCAGTGCCGGTGCCGCCGCCTCGTACTCCTTCGTGGCCGCCTCGATCTGCCGGTACAGCGTCCGGAGCCGGGTCAGCAGGGCGCCGACCGGCTGGTCGCCCGGCTGACCGGCCGGCCCGCCGGGCGCCGGGGCCGCGAGGGCCGAGAGCTGGGCCCGGACGGGCGGCACCGGGGTCACCGACGCCGCGACGGCGACCAGCGCTACGGCGCAGACCCAGCGCACCAGCTGTCCTGACACGGACTCACCTCCGGGGCGATCGTGTCACGGACCAGTAGTACTTTTACGGCATTCCAGGGCGGAACCGTCCAATCCGCACGCCTTCCGGGCGACGGGCCGTCACCCGGAAGGCCGCGGCCGGGACCACGGCCAGCGGATGCCCTCGCTCCGCCGGCCCTCGGGGTCGTAGGCGTACTTCCAGCCCCGGGGCAGCCCCAGCCGGCGGGTGACGCCCGCCTGGACCCGCCGGTAGACGAGGACGGTGGACGGGCCGCCGCCCGGGTCGGGCACGGGCACTTCGTAGACCTTCGGCGGATGGCCGGTCGGGCCCAGCAGTACCGGCAGTACCCGCCCGTCGAGGGGACCGCCCTCGAAGGGCACTTCTTCGCTTCGCACCGTACGAGCGTACGGGCGCCCCCGGCGGACCGCCCGCCCGGACCGCCCGCTCAGAGCAGGTGCTCGGCCTCCGCGAGGACGGGGGCGAGGCGGCGGGCGAGCCGGGTCACGACCCCGTCGGCCGGTTCCAGGGCGAGGGCCGCCCGGGCGACCCGGGCCGTCTGCTCGTCGCTCGCGGCGGTCGCCATCAGCAGGGCCACGAAGTGGTCGACGAGCCAGTCGCGCAGCTCCTCGACCGGCGGCTGCTTCCCCTCGTCCAGCCAGATCAGGGACGCGCCCTCGACCGCCGTGATCCAGGTCCGGACCGTCATCCGCAGCCGCGGGCCCGGCTCCCGCACCTGGAGGTGGGCGAGGATGTGCCCGGCGGCGCTGCGGCGGACCCCGTCGACGATCGCCCCGGTCCGGGAGGTCTCGACGACGCTGCCGCCCTGGAGGAGCGCGCCGAAGCCGGTGGCGTGGCCGTCGACGAAGGCCAGGTAGCGGTCGAGGGCCGCGGCGAGCCGGCCGGTCAGCGGACCGGTCTGCGGTTCGGCGAAGCACAGCTCCAGCTCGTCGGCGGCGCTGCGCAGCGCGGCCTCGTACAACTGCGTCTTGCCGCCGGGGAAGTAGCGGTAGACCAGCGGGCGCGACACCTCGGCGGCGGCCGCCACGTCGTCCAGGGAGACGTCCTCGGGCGGCCGTTGGGCGAAGAGGCCGAGCGCGGCGGTGATCAGCTGGGCGCGGCGCTGGGCGACGCCCAGCCGGCGGTAGGAGGTGGTTCCGCTGCCGGTCATGCAGGGCAGGGTACGGCAGCTCCCCGGGCGGACGCGGCCCGGCCGCGGCCCGCTCAGGCCAGCAGTCCCGAGCTGCGCCACATCCGTCGCCCGGCGCCCCGCAGGACCCCGATCTCCCCGAGGAAGTCGGTGAGCCGCTTGGCGCCCGCCTGCATGACGTCGCGCCGGTGCCCGCTCGCCCGCACCTGGGCGACCGCCTCGCGCCGGTCGAGGCCGACGCTGGTGTAGACGGCGGGGTTGACGAAGGCGACCGAGAAGACGCGCGCGGCCTCGCCGCAGCTGAGCCGGGTCAGCTCCGCCTCCCAGCGCGGGCAGTCGGTCATCTGACGGCGCAGCTCCTCGCGGGCGTACCGGACGTGCCGTGCCTCCTCGATGACGTGGATCCGCGTCACGCCGCGCACCAGGGTCTGCACCCGCTCGTCCGGGAACGTGAGCCGCTGCATGTAGTCGAGGATCTCCTCGCCGAGCAGGGTGCAGGCGAACGAACCGGGCGTCGTGGAGATCGTCTTGAGGATGCGCGCGAGGTTGTGGTGGAGGCGTGAGACGGGGTAGGCGGGGGCGCCGCCGTGCTGGATCATGCGGGCGAACATCTTGGAGTGCCGGCACTCGTCGGCTATCTCGGTCAGCGCGTACCGGACGTGGGCGCTGGTCACCGGTTTGTCATAGATGTGCCGGACGAGGAGCTGCATCAGGATGATCTCGAACCAGATGCCCAGCGAGGCGAGCGAGGCGGCCTCGTGCCGGGAGAGCTCCATCCGCTGTTCCTCCGGCATCCGCCGCCACAGCGGGGTGCCGTAGAGGGAGACGAGCTCCGGCGGCCAGTACCACTTGCCCTCCTCGGGCGGGGCCGACCAGTCGAGTTCGGTGTCCGGGTCGAAGGAGTGTCTGGCCGAGGACTCCAGCAGCCGTTCGGCGACCTGCTCGCGGTCCTTCAGCGGCCCGAGCGCGTCGCGGAGCGCGGATCCGCCCGCGTCGGCCGGGGCCATCGGGTCTGCTGCCATGCCTGATCCCACCTCAATTGCGGGTTACCCGTGGTTACCTGCTTATAAGACTGCTTGTCAGCAAGCCCGTCAAGTCCCCTTGCGCCCCTGGGGAATCGGGCGACACGAGGAGGGCGTCGGCGTTGTTGACCGGAAGTCAAAGCGCGTGTGAGCCTGCCCACAGTGGCAGAGCCGCGGGGGACACCCGGAGTGAAGGAGGCGTCCGATGGCGACGCGACAGCTCTACGCGCACGAGCCCGGCGAGCCCCTGTGGGAGGTCCCCGCGGGCGGCGCGGCCCGGTTCGGCTGGGAGTACGAGGAGGGCCGGGAACGGCTGCTCGCGCTCTACCGCAAGGGCAAGGACAAGCAGTGGGACGCGGACAAGCGCATCGACTGGCACCTGGAGGTCGACCCGTACGACCCGCTCGGCGTCCCCGACGAGAACATGCTGATCCACGGCACCCCCTACTGGGACCGGATGAGCGAGCGGAACCGGCGCGATCTGCGACGGCACTTCGCCGCCTGGCAGTTCAGCCAGTTCCTCCACGGCGAGCAGGGCGCGCTGGTGTGCGCCAGCCGGATCACCGAGTCGGTGCCGGACCTGGACGCGAAGTTCTACTCCGCCACCCAGGCCATGGACGAGGCCCGGCACGTGGAGATCTACAGCCGCTTCCTGCACGAGAAGGTCGGGATGCTGTACCCGATCAACACGAGCCTCCAGTCGCTGCTCGACGACACCCTGCGCGACTCCCGCTGGGACATGCCGTACCTCGGGATGCAGGTCCTCATCGAGGGAGTGGCCCTCGCCGCCTTCGGCATGCTCCGCGACACGACCAAGAAGCCGCTGCCCCACCAGATCCTCACCTACGTCATGCAGGACGAGGCCCGGCACGTCGCCTTCGGCCGGCTCGCGCTGCGGGACTACTACCGGGAACTGACCGACGCCGAGCGGCGCGAGCGCGAGGAGTTCGTCATCGAGGGCTGCTACCTGCTGCGCGACCGGCTGCGCGGCGACGAGGTCCTGACGGACTTCGGGATCCCGGTCGCGGACGCGGCGGAGATGAGTGAGAAGTCGGAGTTCCTCCAGCTGTTCCGCAGACTGCTGTTCAGCCGGATCGTCCCCTGTGTCAAGGACATCGGGCTGTGGGGCGAGCGGCTGCAACGGGCCTACGTCGACATGGGCGTCTTCGACATGGGCGACGCCAGCCTCGACCTGTTGATGGCCCAGGACGAGGAGCTCGCCGAACAGCTCGACGCCCGGCGGTTCGCGGCGGAGGAGGAGGCCCGCACGGCGGAGGTGGCGCAGGCGATCCGTGAGGGCGGAGGGGGCGAAGTAACGGAAGAACAGATTCCGGGGGAAACTGAGGGACGAAAGCCGGAAGAGTGACTGCCGTACGGTGATTGAGGACTTCTCAGGCGCATCGTGCCTGCTTTGTCACCGTTTTGTGAGCGATACCGCATAACGGAACGGCATGCGGTACAAGCACGTCTTCGCGGGCAGGGAACAGACAGGCGTGCGAGGGAGTGGATCGTTCATGACGCAATCTACCGGGCGGAGGCGGCACATCGCGGTGGCGGCCGCGTCGGGCCTTGCACTCGTGGCGGTGATACTGGGATCGGTGGCGATGGCCAACCAGATGTCGGACGACGGCGGGCGCGAGACCGTCGCCGCCGACGGCAAGGGCCCGGCGGCGAAAGTTCCCCGGGAGCGGGGCAAGGCGGCCGAACCCGACGCGGGGGGACCGGTGTCGGAGGAAATCTCGCACGACAGCGAGAGCCCGGGCAAGGTCGTCAACATCACCATCGACGACGGCCCCGACCCCGTCTGGACCCCCAAGGTGCTGGACCTGCTGCGGCGGAACAACGTCAAGGCGACGTTCTGCATGATAGGTCCGCGCGCCAAGGAGTACCCGTCCCTCGTCAAGAAGGTCGTCGCCGAGGGGCACCGGCTCTGCGACCACTCCATGGACCACAACACGTCCATGGACAAACGCCCCGAGGCCTACCAGGCGAGCCAGATCCTCGACGCCCAGAAGCTGATAGAGGAGGCCGCCGGCGGCGGGGTGAAGGTGCAGTACTACCGCGCCCCCGGCGGGGCGTTCACCCCGTACAGCCGCAAGGTGGCCGCCGCCCACGGCATGCGCCCGCTCGGCTGGCAGGTCGACAGCCGCGACTGGCAGCGCCCGGGCACCGCCCGCATCGTGGCCAACGTCAAGCGGGAAGTCCCCAACGGCCCCACCATCCTCTTCCATGACGCCGGCGGCGACCGCAGCCAGACCATGGCCGCGATGGAAGAAACGCTTCCGTGGCTGAAGGCGCAGGGCTACGGATTCGGCTTCCCGAAGATCTGAGCCCGGGCGGCCGGGGCGGGAACAGCCGCCCCGGCCGCCCGGCGGGCGCGCGTGAACGGGAATGAGAAAGGCCCGCTCCGGTGAACCGGGGCGGGCCTTCCGTTGTGCACTCGGCAGGATTCGAACCTGCAACCTCTTGATCCGTAGTCAAGTGCTCTATCCGTTGAGCTACGAGTGCCGGACTTGCGGAATCCACTCTACACGCTTCGCTGACCTGCGATGACCGCCTCCCGGGCGGCAGTGGTCGGCGGCGGCATGACGCGCGTCACACGAGGGCCGCTCGTGCGCCGGTCCAGCATCCGGAAGGGGCACTTGACCTCAAGTGCGCTTCACATTCCATGATGGGCGCCTGATGATCACCACCCCTCTAGGAGGAGAGATGTTCGACGCTCGGTTAGCGGGCACGGACGGCGGCCGGGCGGTGAGCGTCCGGTGACCACCGACCTCACGCCGCGGAAGAAGACGTGGGCCCTCGGTCTGCTGGTCGCCGCGCAGTTCCTGATCGTGATCGACAGTGCGGTCGTCAATGTCGCGCTGCCGTCCATGGAGGAGGATCTCGACTTCTCCCCACATGGCCTGACCTGGGTGGTCAACGCCTACACCCTGACGCTCGGCGGCTTCCTGCTGCTGGGCGGCCGGCTTGCCGACCGGCTCGGGCGGCGGCGGATGTTCTGCCTGGGCCTCGGCCTGTTCACCCTCGCCTCGCTCTTCGGCGGCATGGCCCAGACCGACATCTGGCTGATCGCGACCCGGGCCGTGCAGGGCATCGGCGCCGCGATCGTCTCCCCGGCGGCGATGTCGCTGCTGGCGACCACCTTCCGGGAGGGCGCGGAGCGCAACCGCGCGTTCGCCATCTGGGGCGCCGCCAACGGAGCCGGAGGCGCCGCCGGTGTGCTGCTGGGCGGTGTGCTCACCGAGGGCCTGGGCTGGCGTTGGGTGCTCTTCATCAACGTCCCCATCGGCGTGGTGGCCGTCCTGATGGCCTTCTCCATGCTGATGGAGAGCAAGGAGGACCAGGCGCCCGGGTTCGACTTCTCCGGGGCCGTCGCCGTCACCGCCGGTCTGGCGCTGCTGGTGTACGGGCTCGTGGACGCGCAGAACGCGGGCTGGAGCTCCGGGCAGACGATCGGCTGCCTGGCCGGCGGTGTCCTGCTGCTGATCGTCTTTGTGGCGATCCAGGCCCGCACCCGGTCCCCGCTGATGCCGCTGACCATCTTCCGGCTGCGGACGCTGCGCGGGGCCAACGCGGTCGCGGTGCTGGCCAACATGGGTCTCCTGGCGATGTTCTTCTTCCTCGCCCTGTACCTTCAGCAGGTGCTGCACTACAGCGCGCTGGCGTCGGGTGTCGCCTACCTCCCGCTGACGGCCGGCATCCTCATCGCGGCGAACGTCGCCGGGCGGCTGACCACGAAGATCGGATTGAAGGCCACCCTGTCCACCGGCCTGATCGTGCTGGCCCTGGGCTTCCTGTGGTTCGCCCAGCTCCGGGGTGCGGGCGGCAGCTACGTCGGGGACGTCCTCGGCCCCTGCATCGTGTCCGGCGTGGGCTTCGGGCTGTCGGTGGTGCCGATCACCATCGCCGCCGTCTCCGGGACCCGTCCGGAGGAGGCGGGCCTAGCGTCCGGCCTGGTCAACACCGCCCAGCAGGTGGGCGGGGCGCTCGGCCTCGGCATCCTGGACGCCGTCGCCGTCGCCCGGACCAGCTCGGTGACCTCCGGCGGCGAACACCGCACCGAGGTGGCCCTGACCGAGGGCTACACGATGGGGTTCTACGTCAGCGTGGGCTTTGTGCTGCTGGCGCTGGTCGCCGCGCTCACCCTCATCGGCGGGCGGGAGCGGGACGAGGCGGAGTCCGTGGTCCAGGACGAGCCGGCCGGGGCGGCGTCACCTACGGCGTGACATGCCCATGAAGACCGCTGCCGGTCCCCGCCGCGTGGGGGCGGGGACCGGCAGCGGTGGCCCGTACGGGCCGGGGAAGGGTCCGGACCGCGGCCGCGACAACGCTGTCGCGCCGGGCCGGGTGAGGGGAAGAGGGTGTAGGGGAAGCGGGTGTGGGGAGGGCGGCGGCCGCGGTCCCCGGGGGAGCCTCAGAAGGTCTGGGAGGCGACGGGGATCCGGACCGAGGAGTCGAAGACGTCGCTGTCGGAGTGCAGCAGCGCCTGCTGGAGCCGGCGCAGCGGTGCCGCCGGTTCCATGCCCAGCTGCTCGACCAGGTTGCCCCGCAGCCGCTGGTAGACCTCCAGGGCCTGGCTGCGGCGGCCGGTCCGGTGCAGCACGACCATGAGCTGCTCGTGGAACTTCTCGTTGAGCGGGTGCTGGGACGCCAGCTCGGTGAGCTCGCCGGTGAGTTCGAAGTAGCGTTCCAGCTGGAGGTCGGCGGTGATGCGCTGTTCGAGGACGCTCAGCCGGGCCTCGTGCAGCCGGACCACCTTGCCCTGGAGGATCGGGCCGGCCATGACGTCCTCCAGCGCGCTGCCGCACCAGAGGTCCAGCGCGGTGCGGAGCCAGTGGCGGGCGGTGTGGGGATCGCCGGTCTTCAGCGCGTCGTATCCCATCCGCGCGAACCGGTCGAAGGCGTCGATGTCCCGGGAACCGCCGTCGAGGTTGAGCCGGTAGCCGCCGGTGCGGGTCTCCAGGACGTCCTTGGGGTCCACGGAGGTGCCGCAGCCCGCGCCGGCCCGGCGCAGCAGATTGCGCAGCTGCATGATGTAGGTCTGGAGGGTGGTCATGGCGCTCCGCGGCGGCGACTGCTCCCACAGCTCCTCGACCAGATCCTCCACCCGCACCATGCGGCCCGCGCCCAGCGCGAGTAACGCGAGGATTTTGCGTGGTTTTGCGGCGCTCGGCACCACCGACTGCCCGTGGACCCGTATCCGAAGCGGACCCAGAATGCCCACATCCATGATGAATTTCCCCCTTAACGCTGGAACGGTACCTCTCCGTGACGCGTGAGAAGTCGGCGTGGCGACGCAGCGGCGGCTCCGGACCGTCCGTCCGGTACGCCGATGCGGAAATAAACTTCGCACTTTTCCAATGCTCGCTACATCAAAGAATCAATCATTAATTCTGTCAATGTGACGGAGCCAACGTCGGGAACCGGCCACGCGGTACCCCGAGTCACGCCGGCAGTGCACTGTCAAGGCGCGCACGCCGAAATTCCGACGGCCCACGGGGGTCCGCCGGAATCAACGGGTGAAACGTAATAGGTGTGGCCTCCCTAGTAGGGGGTGCAAGAGGGGTGCAAGAGGGGTTGCGCAATCCTGACGCCGCCCTCCCGGCGGGCGCCCGAACGCCCGCCGGGGCAGGTGGCGCGGGGAATCAGACGGCCTGCCGGATGCTCGCGTTGACCAGGTCGAGGTATTTCCGGGGCGTATTCGCCTCGCCCACGGTCTCGTCGGCCAGTGTCACATTGTGCAGCCGCTCTATCTCGCCGGTCGCCTGGAGCAGGGCCAGCGAATCGTAGCCGAGGTCGCCGAAAGGGGTGTCCAGGACGTCGTCGCTCTCCAGGTCGACGGACTCGTCCTGGCCCGCGCACGAGCGCAGGATCTCGACCAGGTCCACCACGGTCAATTCCGACATGAATTACACCTTTCTCTCTCTTCGGTTTCCCGCCCGCGGAATCACGGAGGAACTGTGTGGAATGCGGGAGGGGGATGTGAACGGTCAGGCGGTGCCGCGCACGAGGAGCGCGGTGTTGAAACCCCCTCGCCCGCGGGCGAGGACGAGGGCGTGCCGCAGCGGGGCCCGCAGCGGCGCACCGGTCACCAGGGCGATGTGCCCACCCCACGCCGGGCGGGTCACATGGGCGGTGGGCGGCACCACGCCGTCCCGCAGGGCGAGCAGGGCGGTGGCGACGTCCAGTGCGGCACCGCCCGCGTTCAGCCGTCCGGTCAGCGTCTTGGGCGCCGTCACCGGCACCCCGCCGGGGCCGAAGACGGCCGCGAGGGCCTCGGCCTCGGCCCGGTCCGCCTCCGGGGTCCCGGCGGCGTCCGCGAAGACCACGTCGACGTCGGCCGGGGCCACCCCGGCGTCGACGAGGGCGAGTTCGACGGCCCGGCGCAGGCCGGGCGGTCGGCCGCTGCCCGGCCGCGGGTCGAACGTCGCTGCGTACCCGGCGATCTCGCCGTACACCCGCGCCCCGCGGGCCGCGGCCGCCCCGGCCTCCTCCAGGACGAGGACGGCGCCGCCCTCGCCCGGCACGAACCCGTTGGCGTCCTGGTCGAACGGCAGGTAGGCGCGGGCCGGATCGGTCCGGGTGCTGAGTCCGCCGCCGGCCAGCTGCGCGGTCCAGCCCCACGGGCACAGTGACCCGTCGACGGCGCCGGTGAGCAGCAGCCCGATGCCCTTGCGGAGCTGGCGGCGGGCCTGGGCGATGGCGTCCAGGCCGCCGGCCTGCTCGCTGACGAGGACGCCGCTGGGCCCGCGCATGCCGTGCCGGATGGAGAGCTGCCCGGTGTTGACCGCGTAGAACCAGGCGAACGACTGGTACGCGCTGACGTGCGAACCGCCCTTGCTCCACAGGGCCTGGAGCTCGCGCTGGCCGAACTCGAAGCCGCCGGCCGAGCTGGCCGTGACGACGCCGGCGCCGTACTCGTCCAGCTCCGCCGGGTCGACCCCGGCGTCCGCGAGCGCGGCCTCGCCGGCCGTCAGCGAGAGCCGGGTCACATGGTCCGTCTGCGGCAGCAGCCGGCTGGGGATGTGGTCCTCGGCGCGGTAGTCGGTGATCTCCCCGGCGAGGACCGACGGGTAGGGGGCCGGGTCGAAGCGGGTGATGCGCCGGATGCCGTTGCGCCCGGCCAGCACCGCCTCCCAGTACGCCTCCGCGGACAGGCCGTTGGGGGCCAGGACGCCCAGCCCCGTGACGACGGCCCGGCCGGTGGTCCGGCCGGCCGCCGCGGGGGCGGTGCGGTCGTCCGTGACGGTCGGTGTGCTCATGCGGCCCGCACCTCCGGGTTGGTGAGGACCATCGCGCTCTGGAAGCCGCCGAAGCCGCTGCCCACGCTCAGGACGGCGTCGAGCCGCCGCTCGCGGGCCTCCAGGGGCACGTAGTCCAGGTCGCACTCGGGGTCCGGCTCGTGCAGGTTGGCCGTGGGAGGCACCACCGAGTGCTCCATCGCCAGCGCGCACGCCGCGATCTCCAGCGAGCCGATGGCCCCGAGGGAATGACCGATCATGGACTTGATCGAGCTGACCGGTGTCCGGTAGGCGTGCTCGCCGAGGCTGCGCTTGAACGCCGCGGTCTCGTGCCGGTCGTTCTGCTTGGTCCCCGAGCCGTGGGCGTTGATGTAGTCGATACGGTCGCCGTCCAGCCGGGCCTCGTCCAGGGCCGCGCCGATGGCCGCCGCCATCTCCTTGCCGTCCGGCCGCAGCCCGGTCATGTGGTACGCGTTGCAGCGGGACGCGAAACCGGCGATCTCCGCGTACACATGGGCGCCGCGCCGCCGGGCGCTCTCCAGCTCCTCCAGGACGAACAGGGCGCACCCCTCGCCGAGCACGAACCCGTTGCGGGTCCGGTCGAAGGGGCGGGAGGCGTGCTCCGGGTCGTCGTTGCGCGGCGTGGTGGCCTTGATGGCGTCGAAGCAGGCCACGGTGATCGGGGAGATCGGGGCCTCCGTCGCCCCCGCGACCATGACGTCGGCCGAGCCCTCGCGGATGAGCTCCACCGCGTGCCCCACCGCGTCCAGCCCGGAGGTGCAGCCGGTGGAGACCAGGGCGGTCGGGCCCTCCGCGCCGGCCACCCAGGCGACCTCGGCCGCCATCGAGCTGGGCACGTAGTAGTCGTAGAGGTGCGGCACGGCGTAGCGGTGGTCCACCAGCCACTGCCGGCCGGTGTCGCTGACGACCGCGAACTCCTGGTCCAGGCTGGCGCTCGCGCCCACCGCGCTGCCGAGCGTGACGCCCACGCGGTGCGGGTCGGTCGCGGAGAGGTCCAGCCCGCTGTCGGCCAACGCCTCCCGGGCACCGACCACCGCGAACTGTGCGGCCCGGTCCAGCCGCCGCGCCTCCCGCAGGCTCAGGAGCGCCGACGCGTCGAAGTCGGCCTCCGCGGCGACGCGTGAGCGGAACGACGCGGCGTCGAAGAGGGAGATGGTCCGGGTGGCCGTGCGGCCGGACGAGATGAACTCCCAGAACTGTTTCCTGTCGACACCGCCCGGTGCCACCGTGCCGATTCCCGTGATGACGACGCGCCGTCGCATCACGCACCCCCTTCAGCAGAGAAGAACTGACGGACCGGACGCGGCCCGTTCGAATGATGCGGAGTGCTCACGCGGGACTTTCCCTTCTCGCCGGAAGCCTTCGACATCGAATATCGGCAGCACACCTCAAGTGCCGCTCGAACCCCGCCGGACATGGCGCCGCGGTACGTACTTCGGACGCCGCGGCGCCCAAAACGACGGCGGCGGCCGGAAGTCCGGCCGCCGCCCGGGGGATACCGGAGGGGTGTCAGACGCGCGCGGGCGCGCCGTGGTGCACCACTTCGGCGATGTGCGGATCGCCCTTGATGAGCGGCAGCACCTTGCTCACCCGGGCATGGAACTCGGGGTCCTTGAGCGCCGTGTCCAGCGCCTCCCGGTCCTCCCATTCCGCCACATTGAAATAGACCTCCGGGTGGTCGTCCGAGCGGAGGAACCGGAAACGGATGAGCCCGGGTCGGCTGAGCATGAATTCCGCCACCTCGGCGTAGGCGGCTTCCAGTTCCGCCGCGGAGCCGGTGAGCACGAGTTTGTTGATGAACACGACCATGCGCGTTTTCCTTTCGGGAGGTCGGGCGGGAGCGGCCGTCCGCCGTGCGGTCATTCCAGTTCGTCGGGGCGCACCAGCCGGCTGCGCACCAGCCAGCCGTCGCCGTCCCGCACCAGTACGTCGCTGAGCGTCGCGGTGGACTGGAGGGAGGGCGAGCCGCCGAACGGGGTGCGGAACACCACCGCGTAGCTCTCCACCCGCAGCGTGCCGTCGTCCTGGAGGTCGACGGCCGTCATGCCCACCCAGTGCCGGATGTGCGCGTCGCGCACCAGCTCGGCGTGGCGGACCCGGGCCTGGCGCACGGCCTCCGCGATCGCCGGGCGGCCGACGGCGGGCGCGGGGAAGGGGGTGGCGTCGAAGCTGCCGTCGACGGTGAACGTCGCCGCGAACAGCTCGGCCTCGCCCTCGTCGTGCCACCTCATCTGACGTGCGTAGAAGTGCTGGACGTCCGTGTACTCCAGGCCGACGGGCGGCGTCGAGGGGAAGGTCGTCACGTGCGGGTGCTCCTGTCGGACGGGATCGAGTGCGGTACGGCGGTACGGCGGTACGGCGGTACGGGGTTACGCCGGTACGGGGGACGGGCCGGGGGTGCCGGGTCAGCGGAACGCGTCGGCGTGCGCCCGCGCCCAGTCGCGGAACGAGCGCGCCGGGCGGCCCAGGAGGTCGGGAACGGTCGGCAGGACCAGGCCGCGGAAGGCGCCGTCCCCGGCGAGGGCCTGTTCGAGGGCGCCCAGGACGCCGTCGACGGTTTCCGGCGGCAGGTGCCGCAGCATCACCGCGCGCTGCTCGGCCACCGTGATCCGCTCGAAGCGCAGCGGTCGCCCCAGCACCTCGCCCAGCGTCGCGAGCTGGTCCGCCGGGGTCATCGGCTCGGGCCCGGTGAGCGGGTACACCCGGCCCTCGTGGCCGGTGCCGAGGAGCGCGGTGACGGCCACGGCGGCGATGTCCGCCGGATCCGTGGGCACTTGGAGCAGGTCGGGGGCCGGGCCGCGCGCCGTGCCCCCGGACTTCACCGACGCCGCCCAGGCCAGCGCGTTCGACATGAACTCGCCCGGCCGCAGGATCGTCCAGTCCAGCCCGGACGCCGTCAGGACGTCCTCCGCCTCGCGGTGCCAGCGGGCCAGCTCGTTGTCCTCACCCTCGTGGACGGCCTCCGCGACGCCCAGCGTGGAGAGCTGGACGACGTGCCGCACGCCGTGGGCGCGCGCCGCCTCCACCAAGTGGGCGTCGTAGACGGCCTTGTGGTGGCCCAGCGCCATCAGGAAGACCTTCTCGACCCCCTCCAGCGCGGGGCCCAGCGTCTCCGGCCGGGCCAGGTCGCCGGCCACCGCCTCGGCGCCCGCCGGCAGGGCGGCCCGGGCCGGATCGCGGGTCAGCGCCCGGGCCTTCACCCCGGCGTCCAGCAGCCCGGCGAGCACCCGGCTGCCGACGGTGCCGGTGGCACCGGTCACCAGAATCATGTCGTCCTCGCTTTCGCAGCAGGGATCAGGTCTTCGGCGACACGGACCGGATGCCCCTCGGCGGGCCGGTCGAGGACCGTCCGCAGCGCGCGCACCAGGTCGTCGGTGGTGCCCTCGGCCGGCGAGCGCCAGGCGACGAACCGGTCCGGGCGGACCAGCACCGCCCCGCCGGCCGTCACTCCGTACGCGGCGGCCCAGCGGCCGCCGGGGTCCTGGAGCTCCGCGCCGGGACCGCCGACGCGGTGGTACCGCAGGGGGACGCCGAGTTCGGCCGCGGCCTCGTCCGCCGCCTTCTCCCACGCCGTGCCCTCCGCGCCGGCCAGCAGGACGAACCCCCGGCCGAACAGGGAGATTGTCGACACCGGGCGGCCGTCCCTGACCAGTCCGACGTGCGGGGCCCGGGAGCCGGGACGGCCGGTGGGCGCGGCCGGATCCTCCAGCAGGGCGCCGTCGTCGCCTGGTTCGGGCACGACGGCGCCTTGGACGCAGCGGTACCCGAAGACCTGCACGACGGGGGCGATCGTGTCGACCGCCGTGCCGTCGTCGAGCTCCGGGGCCATGCGGAGGACGGTGTTGGCGAACTGCTGGTCCGCGATCATGTCGGCGACCGGCCGGCGCTCGGCGTCGTGGCTGTCCAGCAGCCCGGGACCGGCCTCGCCCCGGACCACCGCGGCCAGTTTCCAGGCGAGGTAGAAGCCGTCCATGACCGCCGTGTTGCCGCCGAGCCCGCCGGGGGCGGGGATCACCTTGGCCGCGTCGCCGACCAGGTGGGCCCGGCCGGACGAGAACCGGTCCGCCACGTTGAGCAGGATCGGCGTCTCGCCCTTCTCCGTGATCGTGAGCCGGAGTGCGGGGAGCCCGGTGCTGCGCCGGATCAGCTCGGTCAGTTCGGCGTCGGACAGCGTCGTGGCTCCGGTCGGCTCGGTCGTGAGCGGGCCGACCCAGCCGTAGAGCCCGGGGGTGTCCGTCGTGTAGAAGACCCCGTGGCCCTCGCCCAGCAGGTGGAACAGGGCGAACCGGTGCCCCTCGGCCACCCCCGGCAGCCCGCTCAGATGGGCGGACATGTCGGCGGTGAAGAACACCCGCAGGACGTGGCCCAGCGTCCCCCGGCCGTGGGTGCCGATGCCCAGCGCCTCCCGCACCGGGCTGCGCCAGCCGTCCGCCCCGACCAGGTGGCCGGCGCGCACCGTGCGCTCCCGCCCGGTGGTCAGCTCGCGGAGGACGGCCGTCACCCCGTCCTCGTCCTGGGTGAACGAGACGAGCTCGGTCGAGAACTCCAGCCGGGCACCGAGCTCCGCGGCCCGCTCGGCCAGGATCTCCTCGGTGCGCTCCTGGCTGGCCATCGCCCACTGCTCGGGGGAGACGTGGTCCATGGCCATCTCGCCCCGGGTCATGATCGATTGGAGGACGGGCCCGGCCAGCGACTCGGCGACGACCATGTAGAAGTCGCCGGTGCCGCCCGGGCTCGCGGCGGTGATCCGGTCGGCCACCCCCGCGACGCGCAGCGCCTCCATGGTGTGCGGGTACTGGCCGCGGGCCTTCAGCACCACGGAGGTGCCGGGATGCTTCTCGACCAGCAGCGGCCGGACGCCGTGCAGGCCGAGGAAGAGCGCCGTGGTGAGGCCGGACAGCCCACCGCCGGCGATGAGGACGGGAACGTGCTCCACCATCGTCGACCGGCCCCGGCTCAGAGGAACTTGGGCAGCACGCGCTGGGCGAGCAGCTCCATGGTGCGCACGGACTCCTCGACCGGCATGTTGCCGGTGGCGACCTGGAGGCTGACGGTGATGTCGTCCCCGTACCAGCCGCGGATCGCCTCCAGCTGGCCGGCGACGTGCTCCGGCGTGCCGATGAGCACCTTGTTCTCCGCCAGGTGCTCGTCGAAGTGGTCGCCCTTGGGCCGGCTGCCGAGCTTCTCGTAGCCCTCGTAGGCCGAGCTGCGGGTCGTGCTCCAGCCGGCCACCGCCCCGGCCAGCTTGGCACCGGCGTTCGCGGCGGCGGCCTTGCCCAGCCGGTACGCCTCGTCGGCGTCCTCGGCCAGGTAGCAGTTGTAGCTGAGGTGCACCTCCTGGGCGCCGGGGGTGTGGCCTGCGGCGGCGTAGGCGTCCCGGTAGAGGCCGAGCATGCCCTGCACCGACTCCACCGTGTTGATGGCGGGAACCATCATCAGGCCGAACCCGGCGGTACCGGCCGCCTCGCAGGACTTGGGGGTGCGCGCGGTCGCCACCAGGATGCGCGGGTAGGGCCGCTGGTAGGGGCGGGGCAGCATGGTCACCGGACCGAACTGGTGGAACGTACCGTTCCAGGTGACGTCCTCCTCGGCCCACAGCCGGCGGCACGCTTCCACGCCCTCGTCGAAGCGCTCCCGGCTCTCGTCCATCGAGATGCCGAACGCCTCGAACTCCGACGGCAGGAACGCCCGGCCGAAGCCCACGTCCAGCCGTCCCTTGGAGATGTTGTCGAGCATCGCGAGCTTCCCGGCGAGCTGCACCGGGTGGCTGAAGACCGGCAGGACCGCACCCGTCACCAGCCGGATCCGCTCGGTCCTGGAGGCCACCGCCGCCAGGAACGTCACCGGGTCGGGGCTGTAGCCGCCGTAGGTGGTGAAGTAGTGCTCCACGGTCTTGACGTGCGAGAACCCGAGCTCCTCGGCGAGGATGGCCAGCCGCAGCGACTCCTCGTAGTACTGACCGCCGGACTTCTCGTCCGGGGAGACGGTCGGGGCCAGGTTGATACCGAACTTCATGGGTGGATGCTCCCTGTGGAGAGGAGAGGGGAAGGTGTCGGGGGAACGGCCGGGGGTCAGTCGGCGGCGACCAGCTGCTGCGCGGGCGGCCAGGACGAGTAGCTCCGGCGGTGGTACATCAGGGGGGCGCGGTCGCGGGCCGCCCCGGCCCGGATCGCGCCGATGACGATCGAGTGGTCGCCGGCCGGGATCTCGGCGTGCACGGAGCACTCGGCGTGCGCGACGACGTCGGCGGTGAACACGGGGGCGCCGCCCGCCTGCCGGGCGGGCAGGTGGTCGAACCGCGCGAACTTGTCCGGCGCCTTTCCGGCGAACGTCTGCGAAATCCCGTCGCCCGAATCGGCGAGGAAATTCACCGCGAAGAAACCGGACTCCCGCACCGCGGGCAGCGTCTGCGAAGCCTCGTCCATGCACACCAGGAGGAGCGGGGGATTCCTGGAGAGCGCGGTCACCGTATTCGTGGTCATCCCCCGGGGAATCCCGTCCAGGCCGACCGCGGTGACCACGGCGACCGTCGTCGGCAGAGAAGCGAAGATCTCCCGGAATCCGTCGGCGTCGATAGGCATGCTGCGTCCTCGCCTTGCTCAATTGGCTGATGTGGGAGGGCCACTCCGCCCTTGGTGCAGCCCATGGCGACGGGAATAACCTGTCAGTGGTGCCTAGAAAGAGACTCGAACGGCGATACACCGCCGTTTTCCCCGGTTGCCTCCGAGGCCCATCCTGAATGTCGCGTACGGCATCGTCCGGCGGAACTTGAGCGGCTCTCCAGCGGACCGTCCCACAGTGGCCGGGCCGGCAACCGGGCCGGCCCGGGAAACGGAGGCGCCGACATGGCCGTGTTCGTCAACAGAATGGTTCTCACCGGGGCTGCGGAGGAATACGAGCAGGTGTACCGGGAGGCGGGCGGCTTCATGGAGAAGCAACCCGGCCTCCTCGACTACGAGTTGCTGCGGTCGCTGAAGGACACCTCGGTGTACTGGAACGTCGCCGAGTGGGCGGACGCCGCGGCCTTCCACCGCGCCAACGAGCAGGCGGCCGCCGACGAGACGCTCCGCGCCCGGTTCAGCGGCGTCTCGGACCTGGTCCAGGGGGACCCCCACATGTGCTCGGTCGTCATGGAGGGCCGTCCGGAACGGAACTGACGGCGTCGGCGGCGACGTGGACGGGTGCGGAAAAACGGCCGGCCCGCCCGGGGGAGCGTCCCCCGGGCGGGCCGGCCGTCGCCGCGTTCCCGCGGTCAGACCCCGTCGTGCCGCACTGTCCGGTGCGCGACCAGCCACCCGCCGCCGTCCCGCCGCACCAGGACGTCCTCGGCGGTGGTGCTCAGATGCACCTGCGGGGTGCCCCCCTTGGTCGTCTCGAAGACGGTCGCGTAGTAATGGCTGCGCACCGTCCCGTCCTCGTGGACGTCGGCCGCCACCATGCCGATCCAGTGCCGGCGCACCAGCCCGGTGCCGGCCAGCCGGTCCAGGCCCGCGCGCATGCCCGTCGCGATCGCGGCGCGCCCGCGCACCGGTTGCGGGCTGACGTTCTGCTCGAAGACCCCGTCCTCGGTGAACGTCTCCGCCCACGCCTCGGCCTCGCCCAGGTCGAGCAGGCGCATCTGCCGGGCGTAGAAGTGCTGGATCTCCTGGTAGTCGGCCCCGGAGACGGGGGTGGGGGCGGGGGCGGTCACGGCCGGTTGCGTCACGGTGCTTCTCCTCGGTTCGTTCCGGGGCCCCGAGGACCTGCTGTCGTCCTCGGGGCCGCGTTCCTTCTCACGTTCTCGGGCAGGTCGTCCGCGTCCCGTCCGGCTATGCGGCGCGCCCCTCGGCGTACTCCTGGGCGAGGCGCATGGTGGCCGTGCTGTTGCCGCTCAGCGCGGTACGGACGTACGCGCGGGCGTCGGCGACCGTGGCCGCCTCGCCGAGCACGGCGGGGATGTTCTCGCGCCGGAGCACGACCGTGTGGTGCGACGTCAGGCGCACCCCGCCGTCCGTCTCCTCCAGCAGCCAGTACCCGGTGTGCGCGCTCATCAGCGCCGGGACCACCTGCTGCTTGTAGGCGATCAGGGTGTGCGGGAAGCAGACCCGCACCGACCTGGTCGTGTGCGTCGAACCGTCCTTGGTGCGGGTGTCCATCTCCAGGACCTGGAGGTCCGGGACGTCCTCCCGCAGGTCCACCCGGGCCACGTGCGGCAGCCGCTCCTCCCACCGGCGCGCGTCGTACAGGAACGCGTACACGTCCTTGGCCGAAGCGGCGACCTGGAGGGTGTCGTCGAAGGAGAGCAGCAACTCGTCGCGCGCACCCTCCTGTTCGGCGGTGGCACGGAGCGCCGCCAGCTCCGCCTCGCTGTTGCGGTCGATGGCCGCCTCGATCCAGGCGACGTTGTCCGGGTCGTCGCCCACCGCCGCGTAGTCGTGCTCCAGCACCACCCGCGTCCGGCCGGGGCCGATCGCCTCGATCACCCAGGCCCCGCCCATCGCGGCCACCGGCGGCTGCGAGACCTCCTGGCGGAACTCCACGCGGCGCGCCGCCGGGTCGAGCCGCCGGCGCGAGGTCCAGGTCTTGATCTCGCCGTTGGCGGTCGCCCAGATCCGGATCCGCTCCTGGTTCCCGTCGCGTTCCAGGTGCTCCACGTGGACCGTGGGCGGGAACACCCGCGGCCAGCTCTCCACGTCGGCCACCAGGCCGTAGACGGCCTCCGCGGGGGCCGCGACCTCGATCCGGTGGGTGGTGCGCCGCGTCTGCGGGTCTGCCATGGGTCTCCCTCGCTCCTGCCCGGGTCCTCCGGCGTGCGTGCCGGAGCGGGCCGTGGTGGTGATCAGTAGGGGTCGGATCAGTGGGGGCGGGATCAGTGGGGGTCGGATCAGTGGGGGGCGGATCAGAAGTTGCCCAGGCCGCCGCAGACGTTGAGCGCCTGGGCGGTGATCGACGCGGCGGTCTCCGACGCGAGGTAGCCCACCAGCCCGGCCACCTCCTCGGGGGTGGAGTACCGGCCGAGCGGGATCTTCGCCTGGAAGCGCCGGAGCACCTCCTCCTCGGGCAGGTCCCAGGCCGCCGCGTACCCCTGCCGGACCCGGGCAGCCATCGGCGTCTCCACATAGCCGGGGCAGACCGCGTTGACCGTGATCCCCGTGGGGGCCAGCTCGTTGCCGAGCGCCTTGGTGAAGCCGACGACGCCGTGCTTGGACGCCGAGTAGGGGGCGCCGAGCACCACACCCTGCTTGCCCGCGGTGGAGGCGATGTTGATGATCCGGCCGCTCTTCCGCTCCCGCATGCCGCCGGTGGTCAGCACCTCCCGGGTGACCCGGAAGACGCTGGTGAGGTTGGTGGCGACCACGTCGTCCCACAGCTCGTCCGCGATCTCGGCGGTCACTCCGCCGCCGCTCCGTCCCGCGTTGTTGACCAGGATGTCCACCGGTCCGTACCGCTCCACCGCGCTCCGGACGAAGCGGCGCACGTCCTCGGGGGAGCGCACGTCGGCGGTGGTGCCGTCCACGTCGAACCCCTCGTCGCGCAGCTCCTTGACCGCGGCGGCGAGGTTGTCCTCGTTCCTGGCGCACACGAACACCCGGGCGCCGGCGCGGGCGAGGGTGCGCGTCACGGCCAGGCCGATGCCGCATGTCGCCCCGGTGACCAGGGCCACGGGATGGTCCTTCAGCATGTCTCTCCTCGTCGGTGGTGGTTGCGGTTCCGCTTCCGCTTCTGGTTCCGTCTGTGGGTGGCCGCTCCCGTCACCAGGACAGGCCGCCGTTGACCTCCAGCACATGGCCGTTGATGTAGCCGCTGTCCTCGCCCGCCAGGAACACCGCCGCCTCGGCCACCTCCTCCGGCCGTCCCATGCGCCCCAGCGACACCTTGGGTGCGTACTTCCCCCAGACCACCTCGTTGGCGGCGAGCTCCTTGCCCATGCCCTCGTCGATGAAGCCCGGGCAGAGGCAGTTGACGGTGATGCCGCGCGGCGCCAGCTCCACGGCGCTCACCCGGGTGAAGGTCTCGACGGCCGCCTTCGTCGCGCAGTAGGCGGACGCGCCCGGGGTCACCCGGGTGGCCAGCGCGGAGGACAGGGTGATCAGCCGGCCGGCGCGGCTGCGCTCCAGGTACGGGACGGCCGCCCGCACACAGTGGAAGGTGCCGTCGAGGTTGGTGGAGACCGTCTCCCGCCAGTCCTCGGGGCTCAGCCCCGCGACCGGACCCGGGCGGCTGACCCCGGCGTTGGCCACGACGATGTCCAGCCCGCCGAAGTGCCGGGCGGCGGTGGCCATCAGCTCCTCGGCCGAGGCCGCGTCCCGTACGTCCACGGCCTGGAAGACCGCCCGGTCCCCGGCCGCCTCCAGGAGGTCCTTGGCCGGCTCCGCGCTCCGCGCCGCGAGCACCACCCGGGCGCCCTGCGCGAGGAACGCCTCCGCGATCCGCCGGCCGAGCCCCCGGCTGCCACCGGTGACGACGGCCGTCTTTCCCTGAAGCTTCACTGAAGTCCGGTCCTCTCTCGTGGGTGTCGCAGGTGTCGCGTGTGCTGTGTGTGCCGCGTGTGGTGGTCTCAGATGCGGCAGGCAGGCAGCCGGCCGCCGTTGAACGTGACCATCTCCTCGAAGACGGCGACGACGTCCAGCCGGGCGCCCGGCGCCGCCCCGGCGTCCTCCGCGTAGGCGCGGTGCAGATTGCCCAGCAGGCGTTCCGCGTCGATGAGACCGGCGAACTCGCCCAGGTCCGCCTCGCGTGCCGCCTCCAGCGGGGTGAGCCCCGCCCGCCGCGCCCCGGCCGCCGTCTCCTGGAGCCAGCGCAGGTACCGCGCGTTGTCCTCCAGTACCTCCGGGCCGGCCAGCGGGCCGTGACCGCACACCACGGTCCGCGCCCCGAGCCCGGCCAGCTCCTCCAGGACGGCCAGCGAACCGCTGACCGATCCCATGAGGACGAACGGGGTGACGCCCGACATCGCGATGTCGCCCGCGAACAGCACCCGTTCCGCCGGCAGCCACACCACGACGTCGTTCACCGTGTGCGCGGGACCGAGGTGGAGCAGCTCCAGCCGGGTGTCGCCCCGGTGCAGGGTGAGCCGGTCGGTGAACGTCGCCGTCGGCGGGCGGAGCGTGACCTCGCCCCAGTCGGCGTCCGGCCACAGGCCCTGGAGCGTGAGACCGGCCTCGATCACCTCCACGCGGCCGATGTCGTGGGAGAGGACCTCGGCCTCCGGGAACACGAAGTTGCCGAAGGTGTGGTCGCCGTGGCTGTGGGTGTTGACCACCGTCCGGACGGGCGTCGGCGTCACCGCCGCGACCGCCTCGCGCAGGGCGTGGGCCCGGGCCTCCGAGGCGGCGGTGTCGATGACCGTGACGGCCCCGGACCCCACCACGAACCCCGCGTTGTTGAGGCACCAGCCGCCGTCCGGCTGGAGGTAGGCGTGGACGCCGTCGGCGACCTCGACCACCTCTGCCGCCACCGCCGCCACTGCCGTCCGGCTTGTTGGTTGCATGTGCGGATTCCGTCCTTCGCTCGGCCTTGAGGTATCGGGGAGATCAGGCACCGGGCGGCGGGAGCGAGGGCCCCAGCCGGTCCAGGTGGACGCTGCGCTCCCGCACCAGCCATCCGTCCTCGTCCCCGGCCCCGTCCGCGCGGCGCTCCAGCACGTCCTGGCAGACCGTCTGCGCCCACGCCTGCGACTGCTCGCCGCGCGGCGTCGAGACGACCAGGACGTACGAGCGGGCGAGGTACGTGCCGGCGTCCGGCCCCGGCGTCACCGAGAGCATCGTCACGACGTGGCGGTGCACCACGCCGGCGCTCACCCGCTTCTCGTAGTTGACGAGGGTCTCCGCACAGATGGTCCGCCGCCCCCGCACGGGCGCCGGGAGGGAGTTGGACCGGTAGACCCCGTCCTCGGTGAAGGTGTCCGTCCACTCCTCGACGCGCCCCTCGTCCAGCAGGAACATCTGGTGCGCGTAGAACCGCTGGACGGCCAGGTACACCTCGGCGGGCACCGAGGTTCCCGCGGCACCGGCCACGGCGGTGTGGGAAACGGCCATGGGACTGCTCCTCGAATCCTCGGGGGAAGGGGAAGGGGAAATGGTCGGCGATGTCCGCCCGCCTTTTCCGCCGGCTGTTCCGGGGGCTCGGGGCGGCCGGGAACGAGACTGGTGACAGCGGCTAGAGAGGAACTAGAGCGCGGTTCGAAGGGGGGATTGCCTTTTCGGGGAATTGCGGGCCGAGTGGCTCCGGGAATGGTGACCGGTCGTCTCCTACGAACTCCCTCGGCCGTCTCCCACGAACCCGTCGGCCGTCTCCAGCGAATCTCGACCGGGCGTCGAGAAATTCCGCCCAGCCTGGTGGCGTCGCGTCCAGCAGTCGAGCGACCCATGACCCGCCGGACCGACGACCCACCGGGCCCACGACCCACTGGACCCACCGACCCGTCCACAGACCGGCCGAGGAGATGCCGCATGCCGCAGGAACCGTCACAGGGAGCGCCCGGGGCGCCGCCCGCCGCACCCTCCGCCCTGTCAGACACCTCCGCCCTGCCGGACGCCCCCGGCGGGTGGACGTCACCGAGCGGCCCCGTCGTGGTCGTCACCGGCGCCGGGACGGGCATCGGCCGGGCCACGGCCCACGCCTTCGCCGACGCCGGGGCCCGCGTCCTGGCCGTCGGCCGGCAGCGGGACCGGCTGGAAGCCACCGCGGCGGACCGGCCGGACATCCACCCCTGCGTCGCCGACCTCACCGCCCCCGACGCCCCGGACGCCGTGGCCGCCGCCGCGCTCGACCGGTTCGGCGCCATCGACGTGCTGGTCAACAACGCCGCCCTGGTCGTCAGGGCCCCGCTGGGCCGGATCGACGAGGAACAGGCGCGCCGCCAGATCGAGACGAACCTGCTCGCACCGCTGCGCCTCACCCAGTCCTGCCTGGAACCGCTGCGGCGCGCCCGTGGCACCGTCGTCAACGTGTCCACGGCCGGCGCCGTGCGCGGCTGGCCCGCGAACTCCGTGTACGGGGCCACCAAGGCGGGGCTGGACTTCCTGACCCGCACCTGGGCGGTCGAACTGGCCGCCGACGGCGTCCGCGTGGTGGGCGTGGCCCCGGGCCCTGTCGACACCGAGATCGCCGAGAACTCCGGGCTGTCCGCCGACCGGATCGCCGAACTGCGCGCGGCCCAGCGCGCACGGGTGCCGCTGGGGCGGATCGGGCGCCCGGAGGAGATCGCCTGGTGGATCGTCGCGCTGTCCCGCCCGGAGGCGGGCTTCACGACGGGGGCGGTCCTGCCGGTGGACGGGGCGGCGGCGGTGGCGTTCTAGCCCATGTGAGTTCCGGGCCATGTGAGTTCCGGCCCATGTGAACAGCCCCTTCCGCAGGGGAGAACAGCCCCTTCCGCAGGGGGAGGGGGCTGTTCACGCATGGGCTGTTCACGCTACCCGCACGCCGCTCCCCAGCGCGCCCAGGAGCGCCCGGCTCGCCCCGCCGGCCTCCGCCAGGACCTCGTCCCGCCGCCCGGCTGCCACCGCGTCCGGGGTGAGCACGGCCGTATGGCGGCAGACGACCGTCGTCGTGCCGTCGTCCGCGGGTTCGAGCCGCCACTCACCGGTGTGTGCGGTCAGTCCGGGCCCGGGTGCGAGGCTCTTGAAGACGAGGCGCGCGTCCGGGAGGAGCACCCGCACACAGGCCGTCCGGGGCTCCTGGCCCGCCGCGCTGTCGTTGGTCGCGACGATCTGCACGTCCGGCGCCGGCTCGGTGAGCGTCACGTCCGCCACACCCGCCACACGCCCCGGCCACTCCCGCGGCGCGCGGAGGAACGCGTACGCCTCCGCCACTCCACCGCGCACCCGCGCCGACTCCTCCCACCGGACCGTGTCAGCGGTGTCGCGTCGCTCCAACACACCTTTCAGCGCGCGCAGTTCGGCGGCGGTGTTGTCGCTCATCGCCGTACGGAGCGGGGCGAGCCGCTCGTCCATGCCCGTCGGCAGCCGGAACCGGTGCCGGATGCGGACCGCGCACTCCCGCTCGCCCCGGGGCTCGACGCTCCACTCGCTGGACATCGCCGCCAGCGGCGGCGGCGACGCCTCCTGGACGAACGTCACGCGCAGCAGGCGGTGGTCCACGGCACGGCCGGTGGTCCAGGTCTTGATGTCGCCGCCCGCGGAAGCCCAGACCTTGATCCGGTCGGGCCCGTCGGACCCGCCTGTCCCTATGGGTTCGACATGGACCATGGGCGGCAGGAGGACCGGCCAGTCCAGGACGTTCTCGACGGCCGAGAAGGCCGCGGCGGCCGGTACGCGTACGGTGACCTCGTGTTCGACGTGATGCTCGGGCGGCTGTGCGGACAAGGTGTTCCGTCCTTTCCGAGGGCGAATCGACCACCGGAATCCTGGTGAATTCCCCTGGAGCCGCCCTGGAAAGCACCCGGAGCCCGGCTCAAGGGCGGGCGACCCGTGACCGCACCCGGCTTTGGCTGCGGACGCCGCATTTCGAGATCGAGGGAATTTCGAGTCCGCTTTGAGCGGCCCGCCGCAGGCTCGACCCGGAAGGTCCGAGCACGTCCCCCGGAACGCGTCGCGAACCGGACCACCGGGGGCCGCATCACACGAAGGGCGTCCACGCGCGATGAGCATCACCCAGGAAATGCCCCTGGACCGCACGGCACAGGACGACGGCACGGCCGCCGGCCCGCCCCCCGCGGCCCGTACGAGCGACCGCGTGGCGGAACTGGCCGCGCTCAGGGAATCCGTCCTCCAGGGCCCCGACGCCCGTGCCACGGAAGCGCAGCTCGCCAAGGGCAAGCTGACGGTGCGCCGCCGCATCGAGCTGCTCTTCGACGAGGGCACCTTCACGGAGGTGGAGCCGTTCCGCAGGCACCGGGCGAGCGGCTTCGGCCTGGAGTTCAAACGCCCGCACACCGATGGTGTGGTCACCGGCTGGGGCAAGGTGCACGGCCGGACGGTGTTCGTCTACGCGCACGACTTCCGCATCTTCGGCGGGGCGCTGGGCGAGGCGCACGCCGAGAAGATCCACAAGCTGATGGACCTGGCCGAGGCGGCCGGTGCGCCGGTGGTCGGGCTCTGCGACGGGGCGGGCGCCCGCATCCAGGAGGGCGTCAGCGCGCTGGCGGGCTACGGTGGCATCTTCCAGCGCAACGTGCGCAACTCCGGTGTCCTTCCGCAGATCAGCGTGATCCTCGGCCCCTGCGCCGGCGGCGCCGCCTACTCGCCCGCCCTCACCGACTTCGTCTTCATGGTGCGCGGCACCTCCCAGATGTTCATCACCGGCCCCGATGTGGTGCAGGCGGTGACCGGCGAGGTCATCTCCCAGGACGACCTGGGCGGCGCCGACGCCCACGCCAAGGTCTCCGGCGTCTCCGGCTTCGCCTACGACGACGAGGAGAGCTGCCTGGAGGACGTCCGCTACCTGCTGTCCCTGCTGCCCTCCAACAACCGCGAACTGCCCCCCGTCGAGCCCTCCAGCGACCCGGCCGACCGCCGCACCGAGGCCCTCACCGACCTGGTGCCGGCCGACCCCAACCGCTCGTACGACATGCGCCGGGTGATCGAGGAGATCGTCGACGACGGCGCGTACTTCGAGGTCCACGAGCTCTGGGCGGCCAACGTGCTCTGCGCCCTGGCCCGCCTCGACGGCCACGTCGTGGGCATCGTCGCCAACCAGCCCGCCTCCCTGGCCGGCGTCCTCGACATCCACGCCAGCGAGAAGGCCGCCCGCTTCGTCCAGACCTGCGACGCCTTCAACATCCCCCTCGTCACCCTGGTCGACGTGCCCGGCTTCCTGCCCGGAGTCGACCAGGAGCACGGCGGCATCATCCGCCACGGCGCCAAACTGCTCTACGCCTACTGCAACGCCACCGTCCCCCGGATCTCCCTCGTCCTGCGCAAGGCGTACGGCGGCGCCTACATCGTCATGGACTCCCGCTCGATCGGCACCGACCTGTCCCTCGCCTGGCCGACCAACGAGATCGCCGTCATGGGCGCCGAGGGCGCCGCCAACGTCATCTTCCGCCGCGAGATCGCCGCCTCCGACGACGCCGAACGCACCCGCAGGGAACGCATCGAGGAGTACCGCGACCAGCTCATGCACCCCTACTACGCCGCCGAACGCGGCCTGGTGGACGACATCATCGACCCCGCCGAGACCCGCGTCCGGCTGATCGACGCCCTGGCCATGCTCCGCGCCAAGAAGGCCCCCCTGCCCAGCCGCAAACACGGGAACCAGCCGCAGTGACCGACCCCATCCGCATCACCCGCGGCCACCCGACCCCGGAGGACCTGGCGGCCCTCCTCACTGTCCTCACCACCCGGACCTCACCACCACCTCCCACCACCCTCACAGCGGCTCCCACGTGGTGCGATTCCGCGACCCCCGCCCCCACTTGGTCCGGCACTCGGCCGCCCACCTGGCACCCCATGTGGTGACCACCGTCCCGCGAAGACCCCGCTCCCGCGGTTCTGCCGACCGGGGGCGGGGTCTTCCGGTACGCCACTTCCGTCCGTCACAGGGGATGGCCGAGGGAGACGCCATACGTCTCGGTGAACGCCTTCTTCGCGTACTCCTCCGTGGCGTAGGCGAAGCCGCCGTCGGCCCAGCCCGTGCCCCAGCTGTTGCGCACGATGAAGCGTCCCTCGCTCGTGTATCCGACGAAGGCCACGGCATGTCCGCCGCGCGCTTCCTTCGGCGGGTAGGGCTTGTAGACGTCCAGCCGCCCTTCGTTGGCGTTGGCCGAGTCCCAGGTGCGGTCGACGTCGAGCCGGGTGAGAATGGGACCGCCTCCCGAGGCCATCCAGGTGCGCCAGTTGTCGGGATCATTGCCGAGATTGAAATACGCGGCAATGCGCCGACGCGCCGCCCGCGCGTAGAACTCCTCAGTCTCGCCCTGGAACAGCTTTCCCGCGTCGAAGGGCAGCGTCTCGGCGTCGACCACCCCGAACTTCCGCGCCACTTCGACCGCCGCCTTCAGCGTGGTGCCCTCCTGCTCGATGAACGTCGTCGGCGCCGACATGATTTCATCGGTTTCCTTGGACGACATCCAGATGAAGCGGGAGGACAGCAGGGCACTCCGGTCCAGCTGCCCGACCTTGACGAAATGCCACCGCAGCATCGAGTCCGCCGTCGCCCACCCGACGCAAGAACCCGTGTCCTTCTGGTCGTTGACCTTCCACCAGCCTTCGCGAAGGTCCACCTCAGCGGGAGGCGCCGCCACCGGCGCCGCCGTCAGCCCGGCGGCCTCGGCATGGCGCAACCGCCAGTCGTTCTCGGTCTCGCGGGACGGGCGGCAGTTCAGGATGCGGTGTCCGTTTCCGGAGTGTTCGGCCTTGGTCATGGCGCGCTCCTGAGCGTTGTGGGAGAAGAGTTGATCTGAACTTGGCCCCCCATCCATCGCCCCCCACCGCCCCCACCATCGACCCCCTATTGGCCTTCATGGGGAATCAGCCCCAATATGACCGTATGACCCGGAAGACCGGGCAGCAACATCAGGGGTGACAGCATGCAGCCGGTCATCAACACTCAGTGCGGCAGTGAATTCACGGTCCACCTCGACGAGGTCCCGTCCAGCGGCTACGTCTGGCAGGCGCGGGAGCCCGGGGAAGGCGTCGCCCTCATCGACCAGGGGTACGCGAACGAGGCACCCGAAGGCATCGGGGCCACGCGACGCAAGTATTTCCGCTTCCGCGCGGGTGAACGGCCGGGCGAGCTGACCCTGCACTTCGAACTGAAACGTCCGTGGGAGAACGCGGCGCTGCGCGAGGAGACCGTTTCCGTGTCAGTTGAATGACACAAAGTGATGACGCGGTCATGGCGCTGCCAGGTGGCTGACATAACGTATGCACGGCTCACTCCCTCGAATGGGAGCAACCCCCGTTCATCGACCAGCAGTCGTCCGCATACACGAAGAAACCCCGCCGCAGCGTTCTCGCTGGTGGCGGGGTCTTCCGGCACTTCAAGTGAAGTGCCCCCGGCAGGATTCGAACCTGCGCACACGGCTCCGGAGGCCGTTGCTCTATCCCCTGAGCTACGGGGGCGTGTCGCTCGCTCGTGGCGGCGACAGGAAGAACATTACCAGCTCCGGGCGGGTGATCCGTAACGGGTTCCGCGGGGGGATGGGGGAGGGGCGGTGGGAGGGATGGGTGCGGTGGGGTGGGGGATCTTGGGGGGAGTCGGGGGTGGTCGCCCCGGTGGGGTGGAAGTGGGGAAAACCCGGACGCGGCGCGGTGGGCGCGCCTACTCTCGGGGTGTGCCTGGCGTGCCCGGCCGGGTCCTCGTTGTCGACGACAACAGGGTCATCCGGCAGTTGATCAGGGTCAACCTCGAGCTGGAGGGCTTCGAGGTCGTGACCGCGGCCGATGGTGCCGAGTGCCTGGAGATCGTGCACCGCGTGCGTCCCGATGTGGTGACTCTGGATTTCGTGATGCCGCGGCTCGACGGGCTGCGGACGGCGGCGCGGCTGCGGGCCGACGCGCGGACGCGGGACATACCCGTCGCCATCATCAGCGCGTGTACGCAGCTGGAGGTGGAGAGCGGGCGGTCGGCGGGGGTGGACGCGTTTTTGGCGAAGCCCTTCGAACCGGCGGAGATGGTGCGGCTGGTGCGGAGGTTGCTGCTGAGCCGTGGGGGCGAGGGGGAGACGGGGGTGCCGGAGGCGGCCGCGTCGGGGGATGCCGAGGCCGTGGTGCGGCCCGCTGGATGGCCCTGACAACGGGGCAGGGGGACATCAGGGGAACATCGGGGAAACCGGCTGGCGGAGTGACCCGCTTCCTCCCCTAGGCTTGGCCCTATGACCCCCGCAGATCTCTCCCGTGCCGTGCTGCGCACCGTGCGTCGTGCCGTCGAGGCCGACGAGCTGTGCGCCGTGGTGCCGGCGACGGTCGGGGTCCGGGTGCCGCCGCACCCGGGATGCGGGGACTACGCGACCAACGTCGCCCTGCGGCTGGCCAAGGAGAGCGGCCGGCCCGCGCGGGACGTGGCGGAGGTACTGCGGCGCCGGCTGGTGCGCGAACCCGGCATCGCCCGGGTCGAGATCGCCGGGCCCGGATTTCTCAACATCACCCTCCAAGGGCACTCGCGGGCCCGCCTCGTCCGGGACGTCCTCGGCCGGCCGGCGGACCGGGAGCCGCTTCCGGTGCACCCGCCCGCCGCCCTCGTCCGGCGCCTGGGGTCCGACGCCGCGCGCTGGAGCCTGCTCAGCCCGCCCGGCCTCGACCGCGACCTGCTGCTGGTGCAGCGGGACGGCAACCCCCTCTTCCGTGTGCGGTACGCCCACTCGCGCTGCCTCAGCCTGATCCGTAACGCCCGTGATCTTGGATTCGGGCCGGACGTCGACGACAGCGTCGACGACTTCGGGGACGGCTCCGCCCCCCTCCTCGCCGCGCTCGCCGACCACCCCCGCATCGTCGCCGTCCGCGACCCCGAGCGGCTCGCCCGGGCCCTGGAGCGCCTCGCCGACGCCTTCCTCCGCTGGCAGACGTCGTGTACGACGCTGCCCCGGGGGGACGAGAAACCCTCGGTCGTCCACCGCGCCCGCCTGGCCCTCGCCGAGGCCACGGGCAAGGTGCTCGCCGACGGCCTCCACCAGCTCGGCATCACCGCACCCGCACGTCTCTGAGCAACCGAGGAGATCAGCGCCATGAGCCGCTCCGCCCACCCCGCCGGGCCCCGCTACGCCGACGTCCTGCCCGAGGGCCACTACCCGACGCCGCCCGCCGACCTCAACGCCCTCGACCCGCGCGTGTGGTCCCGCACCGTCTCCCGGGACGCAGAGGGCGTCGCCACCGTCGGCGGGCTGGACGTCAAGCGGCTGGCCGAGGAGTTCGGCACCCCCGCCTACTTCCTCGACGAGGACGACTTCCGCGCCCGCTGCCGGGCCTGGCGGGACGCGTTCGGCGAGGAGGCGGACGTCTTCTACGCGGGGAAGGCGTTCCTGTCCCGGGCCGTCGTGCGCTGGCTGACCGAGGAAGGGCTCAACCTCGACGTCTGCTCCGCCGGCGAGCTGGCCACCGCGCTCGACGCGGGCATGCCCGCCGAGCGGATCGCCCTGCACGGCAACAACAAGTCGATCGAGGAGATCACCCGGGCCGTCGAGGCCGGCGTCGGCCGGATCGTCGTCGACTCCTTCCAGGAGATCGTGCGCGTCGCGCACATCGCCCAGCGGGCCGGGAAGCGGCAGCGGGTGCAGATCCGGGTCACGGTCGGCGTCGAGGCGCACACCCACGAGTTCATCGCGACGGCCCACGAGGACCAGAAGTTCGGGCTGCCGCTGGCGGGCGGGCAGGCCGCCGAGGCCGTGCGCCGGGTGCTCAAGCTGGACGGGCTCGAACTCATCGGCATCCACTCGCACATCGGCTCGCAGATCTTCGACACCTCGGGCTTCGAGGTCGCGGCGCGCCGCGTCGTCGGCCTGCTCGGCGAGATCCGTGACGAGCACGGCGTCGAGCTGCCCGAGATCGACCTCGGCGGTGGCCTGGGCATCGCCTACACCCCGGAGGACGACCCGCGCGAGCCGCACGAGATCGCGGCCGCGCTGCGCGACATCGTCGAGCGGGAGTGCGCGGCGGCCGGACTCGCGGTGCCGCGGCTGTCTGTCGAGCCGGGGCGCGCGATCGTCGGTCCCACCGCCTTCACGCTGTACGAGGTGGGGACGGTCAAGGAGCTGCCGGGGCTGCGGACGTACGTCAGCGTCGACGGCGGTATGTCCGACAACATCCGTACCGCGCTCTACGACGCCGACTACTCGGTGGCGCTGGTGTCCCGTACCTCGACGGCCGGGCCGATGCTCTCCCGGGTGGTCGGCAAGCACTGTGAGTCCGGCGACATCGTCGTCCGCGACGCCTTCCTGCCGGCCGACGTCGCCCCCGGCGACCTGCTCGCCGTGCCCGCGACCGGTGCCTACTGCCGGTCGATGGCCAGCAATTACAACCACGCGCTGCGGCCCCCGGTCGTGGCGGTGAAGGACGGCACGGCCCGGGTGATCGTCCGGCGCGAGACGGAGGAGGACCTCCTCCGACTCGACGTCGGCTGATCAGTCGGAGCTGATCGGCCGGAGCTGATCGGTCGGTCGAATCAGTCGGCCGGTCCGTCGGCTGATCCCGCGGTTGCACGCGGCCGCACAAGGCCGCAACGCGGCCGCACAGGGCCGGCGCCCGCCGGGGCGTCGGCCCACCCACCGGAAACCCCGCCTGCCGGACGGCGGAATCTCGGATACTGGACGGGGGAGGGAAACCCTCCGACCGGTGAGTGAGACTGGTGTACCACCCAAGATGTACAGGAAACGAGGTCGGATGATGCGTACGCGTCCGCTGAAAGTGGCGCTGCTGGGCTGTGGAGTGGTCGGCTCCGAGGTGGCGCGCATCATGACGACGCACGCGGACGACCTCACGGCCCGGATCGGCGCCCCGGTCGAGCTGGCCGGCATCGCCGTCCGCCGGCCGAGCCGGGTCCGGGCCGGAGTGCCCGCCGAGCTGATCACCACCGATGCCACCGCGCTGGTCAAACGGGGCGACATCGACGTGGTCGTCGAGGTCATCGGCGGCATCGAGCCGGCGCGCACCCTGATCACCACGGCCTTCGAGCACGGCGCGAGCGTCGTCTCGGCCAACAAGGCGCTGCTCGCCGAGGACGGCGCCGCCCTGCACGCCGCCGCCGAGCAGCACGGCACGGACCTCTACTACGAGGCCGCCGTCGCCGGGGCGATCCCGCTGATCCGGCCGCTGCGCGAGTCCCTGGCCGGTGACAAGGTCAACCGGGTGCTCGGCATCGTCAACGGCACCACCAACTTCATCCTCGACAAGATGGACTCCAGCGGCGCCGGCTACTCCGAGGCGCTCGACGAGGCCACGGCGCTCGGCTACGCCGAGGCGGACCCGACGGCGGACGTCGAGGGCTTCGACGCCGCCGCGAAGGCCGCGATCCTGGCGGGCATCGCCTTCCACACCCGCGTCCGGCTGGACGACGTCCACCGCGAGGGCATGACCGAGGTCACGGCCTCCGACTTCGCCTCCGCGAAGGAGATGGGCTGCACCATCAAGCTGCTGGCCATCTGCGAGCGGGCGGCCGACGGCCGGTCGGTCACCGCCCGCGTCCACCCCGCGATGATCCCGCTGAGCCACCCGCTGGCCTCGGTGCGCGAGGCGTACAACGCGGTGTTCGTCGAGGCCGAGGCGGCCGGGCAGCTGATGTTCTACGGACCGGGCGCCGGCGGTTCGCCGACGGCCTCCGCGGTCCTCGGCGACCTGGTCGCCGTCTGCCGCAACAAGCTGGGCGGGACCACGGGACCGGGCGAGTCGGCGTACGCGCGGCTGCCCGTCAGCCCCATGGGCGAGGTGGTCACGCGCTACCACATCAGCCTCGACGTCGCCGACAAACCGGGCGTCCTCGCCCAGGTCGCCACGGTCTTCGCCGAGCACGGGGTGTCCATCGACACCGTCCGCCAGCAGGGCAAGGACGGGGAGGCGTCGCTGGTCGTCGTCACCCACCGGGCCCCCGACGCCGCGCTGTCCGCCACGGTCGACGCGCTGCGCAGGCTGGACACGGTGCGTGGCGTCGCGAGCATCATGCGTGTCGAAGGTGAGTAGGGGAGCAAGAGAAAGCGTGTCAGCCATGTCTGGGAACAACCGTCCCGCCACCCGCCAGTGGCGCGGCATCATCGAGGAGTACCGCGACCGCCTGCCCGTCTCGGCGGACACGCCCGTGGTGACGCTGCGCGAGGGCGGCACGCCCCTGGTGCCCGCCCAGGTGCTCTCCGAGCGCACCGGCTGTGAGGTGCACCTCAAGGTCGAGGGCGCCAACCCCACGGGCTCCTTCAAGGACCGCGGCATGACGATGGCCATCACGCGGGCGAAGGAGGAGGGCGCGAAGGCCGTCATCTGCGCCTCCACGGGCAACACCTCCGCCTCCGCCGCGGCCTACGCCGTCCGGGCCGGGATGGTCTGTGCCGTCCTGGTGCCCGAGGGCAAGATCGCGCTCGGCAAGATGGGCCAGGCGCTGGTGCACGGCGCCCGCATCCTCCAGGTGGCCGGGAACTTCGACGACTGCCTCGACCTGGCGCGCAGCCTGGCCGACAACTACCCGGTGGCGCTGGTGAATTCGGTCAATCCGGTGCGTATCGAGGGCCAGAAGACCGCCGCCTTCGAGATCGTGGACGCGCTCGGCGACGCCCCGGACATCCATGTGCTGCCGGTGGGCAACGCGGGCAACATCACCGCGTACTGGAAGGGGTACCGGGAGTACGCCGCCGACGGCATCGCCGCCCGCACCCCCCGGATGTGGGGCTACCAGGCGGCGGGCTCGGCGCCGATCGTGCGCGGCGAGCCGGTGAAGGAGCCGCACACCATCGCCACCGCCATCCGGATCGGCAACCCCGCCTCGTGGCGGTTCGCCGAGCAGGCGCGCGACGAGTCCGGCGGGCACATCGACGAGGTGACCGACCGCCAGATCCTCGCCGCCTACCGGCTGTTGGCCGCACAGGAGGGCGTCTTCGTCGAGCCCGCCTCGGCGGCGAGCGTCGCCGGTCTGCTGAAGGCGGCCGAGCAGGGCAAGGTCGATCCGGGCCAGCGCATCGTCTGTACGGTCACGGGCAACGGCCTCAAGGACCCCGACTGGGCGGTGGCCGGTGCTCCGCAGCCGGTGACCGTGCCGGTGGACGCGGCGGCCGCTGCCGAGCGGCTCGGGCTCGCGTAGGGCGCGCCGGGACCGTCCGCGCGGCCGCCACCCCCGGGAGGCGGCCGCGCACCAGGCCCGCACCAGGCCCGCATCAGGCATCACACCAGGCCGCCCCGGCCCGTCCGGCCGCCCGGCGCACTCCGCCCGCCGGGGGGCGCTCACCCGCCGACCGGCCCCGGGAACCCGCCCCCGGCCCCCGGGAGCGGAGCCCGGGAAACCCCGGTCCGCTCCGCCCGGAACCGCATATCCCCAGGTCACAACCCCGACGAAAGTCCGCCAAAGCCGACATGGGGCACGGTTTGGCGTGCGACACGCATCGCGCGCCTCCTGTGCGCCCTATGTCGCCACAGAACCTTCCTTCGATAGGCTGTGCTCACTCCGCCCCGTCGCTGACCCAAGCCGCCCTCCATGCGGCATCGCCGTCGCGGCCCTTGCGGAAGTCGCACGCCCTACCAAGGCCACATCAAGGAGAGTCATCGAGCGATGGCCGGTCCCGCCTTCCGCGCCGCCGCCGTCCGAGTGCGCACCCCCGCCACCAGCGCCAATCTCGGTCCCGGCTTCGACGCCCTCGGTCTGTCCCTGGGCCTCTACGACGACGTCGTGGTCCGGGTGGCCGAATCCGGGCTGCACATCGACATCGCCGGCGAGGGCGCCGATTCGCTCCCGCGCGACGAGAGTCACCTGCTCGTACGGTCCCTGCGCACCACGTTCGACCTGCTGGGCGGCCAGCCGCGCGGCCTGGAGGTGGTCTGCGCGAACCGCATTCCGCACGGCCGGGGCCTGGGCTCCTCGGCCGCCGCGATCTGCGCCGGCATCGTCGCCGCCCGGGCGGTGACCATAGGCGGGGCCGAGCGGCTCGACGCGACGGCGATGCTGGAGCTGGCCACGGAGATCGAGGGCCACCCGGACAATGTCGCCGCCTGCCTGCTCGGCGGATTCACCCTGGCCTGGATGGACGGGGGAGCGGCCCGGGCGGTGCGGATGGACCCGGCCGATTCCATCGTTCCGGTGGTCTTCGTACCCGGCCGTCCCGTGGCGACCGAGACCGCGCGGGGGCTGCTGCCGCGGCAGGTCCCCCATGTGGACGCGGCGGCCAACGCCGGCCGGGCGGCACTGCTCGTCGAGGCGCTCACCAGGCGCCCCGAGCTGCTGCTGCCGGCCACTGAGGACCGGCTTCACCAGGAGTACCGCGCCCCGGCGATGCCGGAGAGCGTGGCCCTGGTCAACCGACTGCGGGCGGACGGCGTCCCCGCGGTCGTCTCCGGCGCGGGCCCCACGGTGCTCGCGCTGGTCGAGGACAGTGCGGCCGAGAAGGTCGCACGGCTGGCGGGCGAGGGGTGGGCGGCCAACCGGCTGGCCCTCGACGCCGGGGGGGCGAGCGTGCTGCCGCTCGCCTGAACAGGGGCGGACGCGGTGGTACGCCGCCGAGGAAGGCACCGCGGAAAAACGCGGTTGCCGGTCTTTGAGAGGGGGAATGTTTGTGGGATCCGGTAGTGTTAACCTCAAGTCTGCACCCGAAGCCACATCGGCTCGGTGCTCTGTGTCCCGATCAGGGACCGCTTTTCTTCCGGGAGCCTCCCAGACTGCCTGAGCAGATTCGAGCACGCTCCGGAATCGGCGTGGGGCGACATGAGTGAAGTGATGCGTCATGTCTTCACTGATTCCTTCACGCCGGCATCAATGCACTGATTCTTCCGCCGTACCGCGGCGGACCACCGCCCCGGCCCGGTCCGCAAGCAGGACCGCAGCCGGACAGCACAACCGGTCGCCGAGCCAGACAGGCCGACGCCCGCTCCAGGGAAGGACCCCTTCGTGAGCGACACCACCGATCTGATGGGCGTGAACGCCGCCGCCACCAAGCAGAGTGCCGCCGGCAATGCCTCCGCGCCCGCCACGGACGCTCCCGCCGCGCCCGCCACCGGTGCTTCCGCCGCCCCTCGGCGGCGACGCTCGGGCACGGGCCTCGACGCCATGGTCCTGGCCGAGCTCCAGCAGCTCGCCTCCAGCCTCGGCATCAAGGGCACCGCGCGGATGCGCAAAGGCCAGCTGATCGAGGTCATCAAGGAGAGGCAGGCCGGCTCCGGCGCCTCTGCCAAGCCCGCCGCCGAGCAGGCCGCGGACCAGCCGGCGGAGAAGCCGAAGCGCCGGGCCACCTCCCGGGCCCGTACCGGCGAGGCCGCCGAGAAGGCCGCCGACCAGGCCTCCGCCGCCCAGCAGCAGATCGAGATCCCGGGACAGCCGGGCAGCGAGGAGGCGCCGGCCGGTGAGCGCCGCCGCCGTCGCGCCACCGCCCCCGCGGGTGCCCCCGAGGCCGCGGGCGAGACCCGTGCCGAGGCGCGCGCCGAGGCCCGTACCGAGGTGCTGACCTCGGAGAAGCCCGAGGCCGCGGTGGACACCGCCGAGGGCCGGGGCGGCAAGGCCGACCGCCAGGACCGCGGCGAGCGCGCCCAGAAGGGCGACCGCCGGGAGCGCGGCGACCGCGGTGAGCGGGGCGACCGTGCCGAGCGCGGGGAGCGCGGCGACCGTGGCGAGCGCGGTCAGCGCGACCGTCGCGGCCGTGGCGACGAGGGCGCCGGTGCCGGCCAGCAGGGCGGCAACCGCCAGCAGCAGCGCGCGGGGCGCGCCGAGGGCCCGCCGCAGGACGAGGACGACTTCGAGGGCGGCCGGCGCGGCCGGCGCGGCCGTTACCGGGACCGTCGGGGCCGTCGCGGCCGTGACGAGTTCGCGAGCGAGCCGCAGCTGTCCGAGGACGACGTCCTGATCCCCGTCGCGGGCATCCTCGACATCCTCGACAACTACGCGTTCATCCGGACCTCCGGCTACCTGCCGGGCCCGAACGACGTGTACGTCTCCCTCGCCCAGGTCCGCAAGAACGGCCTGCGCAAGGGTGACCACGTCACCGGTGCGGTCCGGCAGCCGAAGGACGGCGAGCGGCGTGAGAAGTTCAACGCCCTCGTGCGGCTGGACTCGGTGAACGGCATGGCGCCCGAAACCGGCCGCGGCCGCCCCGAGTTCCACAAGCTGACCCCGCTCTACCCGCAGGACCGGCTGCGGTTGGAGACCGACCCGGGCGTTCTGACGACCCGTATCATCGATCTGGTCGCCCCCATCGGCAAGGGCCAGCGCGGTCTGATCGTGGCCCCGCCGAAGACCGGCAAGACCATGATCATGCAGGCGATCGCCAACGCGATCACCACCAACAACCCCGAGTGCCACCTGATGGTCGTCCTGGTCGACGAGCGTCCGGAAGAGGTCACCGACATGCAGCGGTCGGTCAAGGGCGAGGTCATCTCCTCGACCTTCGACCGTCCGGCCGAGGACCACACCACCGTCGCCGAACTGGCCATCGAGCGCGCCAAGCGCCTCGTGGAGCTGGGTCACGACGTGGTCGTCCTGCTCGACTCCATCACCCGTCTGGGCCGCGCCTACAACCTGGCGGCCCCGGCCTCCGGGCGCATCCTGTCCGGTGGTGTCGACTCGACCGCGCTCTACCCGCCGAAGAAGTTCTTCGGTGCCGCGCGCAACATCGAGGACGGCGGCTCGCTGACCATCCTGGCCACCGCGCTGGTCGAGACCGGCTCGCGGATGGACGAGGTGATCTTCGAGGAGTTCAAGGGCACCGGCAACATGGAGCTCAAGCTCGACCGCAAGCTCGCCGACAAGCGCATCTTCCCCGCGGTGGACGTCGACCCGTCCAGCACCCGCAAGGAGGAGATCCTGCTCGGCGGCGAGGAACTGGCGATCGTCTGGAAGCTCCGCCGGGTGCTGCACGCGCTGGACTCGCAGCAGGCCATCGAGCTGCTCCTCGACAAGATGAAGCAGACGAAGTCGAACGCCGAGTTCCTGATGCAGATCGCCAAGACCGCGCCCGCCCCGGGCAACGGCAACGACTGACACGGCTGACCGGCCCCGGCCGGACGTCGTCCCGGAACCTCCCCGTCACGGAAGTGGCGGGGAGGTTCCGCGTTTCCGGGGTGTTCCCTTCGTGATCTTGCCGAGTCCTCCTCGTGACCTCCTGAGACTTCCGCCACAGGGGCAGCCGCCGATACGGTCCCGCCCAAGTCCTGATGCGACGGGTGAAATCGCAGGTGGCAGGGGGTGTGGGCGGGTTTGTTGTGCCCATCTGCCCGAGCCGTTCCTCAGAAGGCGCTCACACGGCTCCGTGCAACCCTGTCGCAGACCTCGCCGTCTGAACGTGGCGAGGACCGCGCCTGATCCGGGCGGCAGGGGGGAAGCCGACACCAGCGGAGGACTGAGGAGCGTATGGCGGACGAGACCAGGGGTACGGAGGCGGGATCGCGCCGTCGGCGCCCCGGCGGACCCCGTGGCCGCAGGCGCAAACCCCGTGCGCGCCGCACGGGCTGGCGAATAGCCCTCTGGACGGCCGCGGCACTGGTCGTCCTGGGCGGCTCCGGACTCGGATACGTCTACTTCAAGCTCAACGGCAATCTGCACGGCGTCGACATCAACTCCGCGCTCGGCACCGACCGCCCCGACGACGTGGACAACGGCTCGCAGGACATCCTCGTCCTCGGCTCCGACTCCCGGGCCGGCGACAACAAGAAGTTCGGCCGGGACGAGGGCAGCTCCCGCTCCGACACCGCGATGATCGTCCACGTCTACGCGGGTCACAAGAAGGCCAGCGTCGTCAGCATCCCGCGCGACACCATGGTCCCCAGGCCGCAGTGCAAGACCCTCGACGGCAAGACCAGCCCGGCCGTCCGGCGGGCGCAGTTCAACGACGCGTACTCCGTGGGCGGCGCCGTCTGCGCCGTGAAGACCGTCGAGGCCATGACCGGGATCCGGATGGACCACTACCTCGAAGTGGACTTCGCCGGCTTCCAGAAGCTCATCGACAAGCTCGGCGGCGTCGAGGTCACCACCACCAAGCCGATCCGCGACAAGTGGAGCCACCTGGACCTCCCGGCCGGGAAGCACACCCTCAACGGCGAGCAGTCCCTCGGCCTGGTCCGTACCCGGCACGGCGTCGGCGACGGCAGCGACCTCGGCCGGATCAAGCTCCAGCAGGCGTTCATCAAGGCGCTCATCGACCAGGTGAAGTCCGTCGGCCTGTTCACCAGCCCGACCAAGCTCTACGGGATCGCGGACACCGCCACCAAGGCGCTGACCACCGACTCCGACCTGGCCTCGGTGAAGAAGCTGCTCTCCTTCGCCAACGGGCTCAAGGGCATCGGGTCGTCGGACATGCATATGACGACGCTCCCGGTGACCACCGACCCCCTGGACAAGAACCGCGTGGTCCCGCTCCAGTCGGCCAAGCAGATCTGGAAGGCGCTCCACGACGACCGGCCCATCCCGGCGTCCGCGCTCAAGGACGGCGACGGCACGAAGACGGACGCGGACGACGTGGTCAGATGAGCCCGGCCGGCCCGCCCGGGAGCCCGGGAATAACGGGCTCCCGACCCCCGTTTTGGGGGATGCGGCCGGTACTGGCAGACTGGTACGTCGGCCCCGGTTCACGTACGGCAATCCCGCCGCACGACCCGGTGCCCTCCCGAACCTAGGAGAACCCCTTGAAGCGCGACATCCACCCGGAGTACGTCGAGACCCAGGTCAGCTGCACCTGTGGCGCCTCGTTCACCACGCGTAGCACCGTCGCCGACGGCACCATCCGTGCCGACGTGTGCTCCGAGTGCCACCCGTTCTACACGGGCAAGCAGAAGATCCTCGACACCGGTGGCCGTGTGGCGCGGTTCGAGGCCCGCTTCGGCAAGAACGCCGGGTCCGCCAAGAAGTAGCGACCCGCAGGCGCCGGTCGGCCGTCCCTCGCGCGAGGGCGGCCGCACCGGCGCTTTGTCGTCCAGCAGGTCCGTCACCTTCGCTTAGGGAATCTTGATGTTCGAGGCAGTCGAGGAACTGATCGGCGAACACGCCGACCTCGAGAAGCGGCTCGCCGACCCCGCCGTCCACGCGGACCAGGCCAACGCCCGCAAGCTCAACAAGCGCTACGCAGAGCTGACCCCGATCGTCGGCACGTACCGCTCCTGGAAGCAGACCGCGGACGACATCGACACGGCCCGCGAGTTCGCGGCCGACGACCCCGACTTCGCCGCCGAGGTCAAGGTGCTGGAGAAGCAGCGCGAGGAGCTCACCGAGAAGCTGCGCCTGCTGCTCGTCCCGCGCGACCCCAGCGACGACAAGGACGTCATCCTGGAGATCAAGGCGGGCGCGGGCGGCGACGAGTCGGCGCTCTTCGCCGGTGACCTGCTGCGCATGTACCTCCGCTACGCCGAGCGCGTCGGCTGGAAGACCGAGATCATCGACTCCACCGAGTCCGAGCTCGGCGGCTACAAGGACGTCCAGGTCGCCGTCAAGACCAAGGGCAACGTCACCCCCGAGCCCGGCCAGGGCGTCTGGGCCCGGATGAAGTACGAGGGCGGTGTGCACCGCGTCCAGCGCGTGCCGGCCACCGAGTCCCAGGGCCGCATCCACACCTCCGCCGCCGGTGTGCTCGTCACGCCCGAGGCCGAGGAGATCGACGTCGAGATCAACCCCAACGACCTGCGGATCGACGTCTACCGCTCGTCCGGCCCCGGCGGCCAGTCCGTCAACACCACCGACTCGGCCGTGCGCATCACCCACCTGCCGACCGGTGTCGTGGCCTCCTGCCAGAACGAGAAGAGCCAGCTCCAGAACAAGGAGCAGGCCCTGCGCATCCTGCGCTCCCGGCTGCTCGCCGCCGCGCAGGAGAAGGCCGAGGCCGAGGCCGCGGACGCGCGCCGCAGCCAGGTCCGCACCGTCGACCGCTCCGAGAAGATCCGGACGTACAACTTCCCGGAAAACCGCATCTCGGACCACCGGGTCGGCTTCAAGGCGTACAACTTGGACCAGGTGCTCGACGGCGAGCTGGACGCGGTCATCCAGGCGTGCGTCGACGCCGACTCGGCGGCCAAGCTCGCGGCCGCCCAGTAGGTCCGTGGGGAGCGTGGAGGGTCCGAACATGGAGCGCAACAGGAGGAAGGTCCAGTGAACCTGCTGCTCGCCGAGGTGGCACAGGCCACCCAGCGGCTGGCCGACGCCGGCGTACCCTCCCCGCGCTTCGACGCGGAGGAGCTCGCGGCCTTCGTGCACGGCGTCAAGCGGGGTGAGCTGCACCTGGTCGCCGACGCGGACTTCGACGCCCGCTACTGGGAGGCCGTCGCCCGCCGCGAGGCCCGCGAACCCCTCCAGCACATCACCGGCCGCGCCTTCTTCCGCTACCTGGAACTCCAGGTCGGACCCGGCGTCTTCGTCCCCCGGCCGGAGACCGAATCGGTCGTCGGCTGGGCCATAGACGCGGTCCGCGCCATGGACGTCGTCGAGCCCCTGATCGTCGACCTGTGCACCGGCTCCGGGGCCATCGCCCTGGCCCTCGCCCAGGAGGTGCCGCGCTCGCGCGTGCACGCCGTCGAACTGGACGAGGGCGCCCTGTCCTGGGCGCGCAAGAACGTCGAGGGCTCGCGCGTCCAGCTGCACCACGGGAACGCCCTGGAGGCGCTCCCCGAGCTCGACGGCCAGGTCGACCTGGTCATCAGCAACCCGCCGTACATCCCGCTGACCGAGTGGGAGTACGTCGCCCCCGAGGCCCGCGACCACGACCCGCAGCTCGCCCTGTTCTCGGGCGAGGACGGCCTCGACACCATCCGCGGCCTGGAGCGCACCGCCCACCGGCTGCTGCGCCCCGGCGGCGTCGTCGTCATCGAGCACGCCGACACCCAGGGCGGCCAGGTGCCGTGGATCTTCACCGAGGAGCGGGGCTGGGCCGACGCGGCCGACCACCCCGACCTGAACAACCGGCCCCGGTTCGCGACGGCCCGGAAGGCCCTGCCGTGACCACCGCGGCACATCAGACATTTGCCCCGTACGAGGAGGTTGGCTCAATGGCTCGGCGATACGACTGCGGCGACGCGACCGACCGCAGGACCGGTCTGCGCGAAGCGGCCGCCGCGGTCCGCCGCGGCGAGCTGGTCGTGCTGCCCACCGACACCGTGTACGGCATCGGTGCGGACGCCTTCAGCCGGGAAGCCGTCGGCGACCTCCTCCAGGCCAAGGGCCGCGGCCGGGGCATGCCCTCGCCCGTCCTCGTCGGCTCCCCGAACACCCTGCACGGGCTCGTCACCGACTTCTCCGAGCAGGCGTGGGAGCTCGTCGACGCCTTCTGGCCCGGCGCGCTCACCCTCGTCGCCAACCACCAGCCGTCGCTGACCTGGGACCTGGGCGAGACCCGCGGCACCGTCGCGGTCCGGATGCCGCTGCACCCGGTCGCCATCGAGCTGCTCACCGAGTTCGGCCCCATGGCCGTCTCCAGCGCCAACCTCACCGGCCACCCGGCGCCGCAGACCTGCGACGCCGCGCAGGACATGCTCGGCGACTCCGTCTCCGTCTACCTCGACGGCGGTGCCACCCCCGCCGACGTGCCGTCCTCCATCGTCGACGTCACCGGCAAGGTGCCGGTGCTGCTGCGGGCCGGTGCGATCAGCGCCGAGCAGCTCCGCGAGGTGGTACCCGACCTCGAGGTGGCGAATTGATCGCCCCGCAGGGGCGTGGCATAGCGGGACCGGGGACGAGCACCGACATCTTCCGCATCCTCCACGTCAGCACCGGCAACGTCTGCCGCTCGCCCATCACCGAGCGGCTGACCCGCCATGCCCTCTCCGAGCGTCTCGGCGGCCCGGGCGGGCTCGTGGTCGAGAGCGCCGGCACCTGGGGGCACGAGGGTGCGCCCATGGAGGCCCACGCCGCCACCGTGCTGACCGACTTCGGCGCCGATCCGCACGGGTTCACCGGGCGGGAGCTGCTGGACGAGCACGTCATCCGTGCCGATCTGGTGCTCACCGCCACCCGTGACCACCGGGCCCAGGTGATCTCCATGGGGCACTCCGCCGGGCTGCGCACCTTCACCCTCAAGGAGTTCACCCGGCTGGTGCGGGCCATCGATCCCGTCACGCTGCCCGGTCCCGACCAGGTCGGGGGGGTTGTCGAGCGGGCCCGGGCGTTGGTGCAGGCGGCTGCGGCGTTGCGGGGGTGGTTGCTGGCGCCGGACGCGGAGGCGGATGAGGTGCATGATCCTTATGGGGCGCCGATCACGTTCTTCCGGTCGATCGGGGATGAGATTCAGCAGGCGCTGGATCCTGTGGTGACGGCGCTCACCGGGGTGCCGGCGGGTTGAGGGTGCCCCGGTCCCGCCCCTTCGCCGATTCCCGGGGCCCTGCCCCGGACCCCGTGAAAGCGGCTTCGCCGCTTGTCCTCAAACGCCGGACGGGCTGAATAGCCCGTCCGGCGTTTGAGGACTGGGGGTACCCCCTCTGGGGGAGCGCGCAGCGCGCTTCGCGGGGGTGTGGGGGCGCAGCCCCTGCAAGAAACGGTGAAAGGGCGGGACCGGGGCACCCCTCCCGCAGCGCATCGCGCACCCACCCGGCCTACATTGGGTGGTGAGTACGGCGCTCACCCGTCCACCGCACGGAGCCTCCGATGCCCGTCACCCCCGCACCCTCCAGGGCCGAAGCAGCGACCGACGCGCTGATGCGACAGGACCCCGAGATCGCCGGCATCCTCCTCGGCGAGGCGAGACGGCAGAGCACGGGCCTGCAGCTGATCGCGGCCGAGAACTTCACGTCGCCGGCGGTGCTGGCGGCCCTGGGGTCGCCGTTGGTGAACAAGTACGCGGAGGGGTATCCGGGGGCGCGCCACCACGGCGGATGCGAGGTGGTGGACCTCGCGGAGCGGGTGGCGACGGAGCGGGCGAAGGCGCTGTTCGGGGCGGATCACGCGAATGTGCAGCCGCACTCGGGGTCGGCGGCGGTGCTGGCGGCGTACGCGGCGCTGCTGAGGCCGGGGGACAGGGTGCTGGCGATGGGGCTGCGGGAGGGCGGTCATCTGACGCACGGGTCGCCGGCGAACTTCTCGGGGCGGTGGTTCGACTTCACGGGCTACGGGGTCCGGGAGGACACCGGGCTCATCGACTACGACCGGGTGCGGGACCTCGCCCGCGAGCTGCGGCCGCGCGCGATCGTCTGCGGTTCGATCTCGTACCCGCGCCACATCGACTACGCGCTCTTCCGCGAGATCGCCGACGAGGTGGACGCCTTCCTGATCGTGGACGCGGCGCACCCCATCGGGCTGGTGGCCGGGGGAGCGGCACCGAATCCGGTCCCGTACGCGGATGTGGTGTGCGCCACCACGCACAAGGTGCTGCGCGGCCCGCGCGGCGGGATGCTGCTGTGCGGGGCACGGTCGGCGGACCGCGTGGACCGGGCGGTGTTCCCGTTCACGCAGGGCGGCGCCCAGATGCACACGGTCGCGGCGAAGGCGGTCGCGTTCGGGGAGGCGGCGGCGCCGGCCTTCACCGGGTACGCCCATCAGGTGGTGGCGAACGCGCGGGCCCTGGCGGCCGCCCTGGCCGGGCAGGGGCTCTCGGTGGCCACCGGCGGTACGGACACCCACCTGGTGACCGCGGACGCCGCAGGGCTCGGTCTGGAGGCCACGGCGGCCCGCGGGAGGCTGGCGGTGGCGGGCATCGTGCTGGACGTCTGCGGTCTGGGCCACGGCGGGGCCCGGGGCCTGCGGCTGGGCACCGCGGCGGTGACCACGCAGGGGATGCGCGAGCCGGAGATGGCGCGGGTGGCGGCGCTCATGGGGGCGGCGCTCCGGGGCGAGGAGCAGGGGGCCCGGCTCCGGGAGGCGGTCGCGGAACTGACGGCGGACTTTCCGCCGTATCCTGCGCTGGCATGATCGTTTGCGCGTCGCTCGCAAACGTCAGGTCGCTCGCAACCATCAGGGGGTGGTGAACGTCTTCATCTGCATTCACGGATCAGGACCGGACGCGAATATGGTGTTGGGCTGTGATGTCCGGCGAGATCCCTGGGGCAGCCCGTGCGTGAATACCTGCTGACGCTGTGCGTCACCGTGGCGGTCACCTATCTGCTCACGGGCCCGGTGCGGAAGTTCGCCATCGCGGCGGGCGCGATGCCCGAGATCCGGGCGCGTGACGTGCACCGCGAACCGACGCCGCGGCTCGGCGGGATCGCCATGTTCGGCGGTCTCTGCGCGGGGCTGCTGGTGGCCTCCCATCTGTCGAGCCTCAAGCAGGTCTTCGAGACCTCGAACGAGCCGCGGGCGCTGCTCTCGGGCGCCGGGCTGATCTGGCTGCTCGGGGTGCTGGACGACAAGTGGGGCGTGGACGCCCTGGTGAAGCTCGGCGGACAGATGATCGCCGCCGGTGTGATGGTGCTCCAGGGTCTGACGATCCTCTGGCTGCCGGTACCGGGCGTCGGTACGGTGGTCCTGACCCCCATGCAGGGCACCCTGCTGACCGTCGCGCTGGTCGTCATCACCATCAACGCGGTGAACTTCGTGGACGGCCTGGACGGCCTCGCCTCGGGCATGGTGTGCCTGGCCGCGGCGGCGTTCTTCCTCTACGCGTACCGGCTCTGGTACGGGCACAACGTGGAGGCGGCCGCCCCGGCGACGCTGTTCGCGGCGATCCTGATCGGTATGTGCCTGGGCTTCCTGCCGCACAATATGCATCCTGCCCGGATCTTCATGGGCGATTCGGGCTCGATGCTCATCGGGCTGGTGCTGGCCGCCGGGGCGATCTCCATCACCGGTCAGGTCGACCCCGACCTGCTGGGCACCTTCACCGGCTCGGAGAAGGCGACCGTCCAGGCCACGGTGCCGGTCTACATCCCGCTGCTGCTGCCGCTGACGATCATCGCCGTCCCGGCCGCGGACCTGCTGCTGGCGATCGTGCGCCGGACGTGGAACGGTCAGTCGCCGTTCGCGGCCGACCGCGGCCACCTGCACCACCGGCTGCTGGAGATCGGCCACTCGCACAGCCGGGCCGTGCTGATCATGTACTTCTGGTCGGCGCTCATCGCCTTCGGCACGGTGGCGTACTCGGTGAACTCGGCGGTCATGGTGCTGCTGCTGATCGTCGCGCTCAGCGCCGTCGGCCTGGTGCTGCTGCTGATGCCGCGCTTCCGGCCGCGGGCCCCGCGCTGGGCCGAGCGCCTGGTGCCGCCCCGCTACCGGCAACGCCGGGCCGGGGCGTCCGCTCATGGGGCGGAGGAGGGTCCCGAGGGGCTTGTGGCGACGGAGGCGCCGGAAGAGACACCGGCCGTCGACGAGAAGGAGCAGGAGCCGGTGCCGGCGGGGCTGCACGGTGCCACGGCCGTCGGCGACCGCTCACGGTTCAGTCACGCCCGCAACATCAGCACCCACCGTTAGCCCACCTGCCGACAGGCAGACCGCGGGCTTCTATCAGAGAACAGGCCGCTCGTCAGCACAATGACGGGCGGCTTGACTCTTGTGTGTGACAGGCGGCACACGATATAGGTAAAGACCTCATCAAATAGTTTGTGATACCGTTCACGAAACCCGTGGCAGAGCCGAAGGACCGTAGTGGAGCGCCCCCCGGCGGTTCCTTCGTCGCGAGGTCGCGCCCACCACCGGGATACGCTCGTCCCCGACGAATCGTTGCTTCCGAATCCGCCGGAGAGACCCTTCATGCAGGCCAACGACGCCCGAACGCTACTTCAGTGCGCCGTCCCGACCCTTGTCGCGGGGGCTGTCGCCGTCGCCATCGGTTTCGCGGTGGCGGGCGGGAAGGGTGGCATCGGGGCCGCTGCGGGGATCCTCCTGGCGTTGGCGAACATGTCCCTGGGCCTCTACATGCTCCAGCGGACCGCGCGCCAATGGCCGCAGGTCTTCCAGATGATGGGCCTCGCGCTCTACGCCGTGCAGTTCCTGGTGATCGCCGTCCTCCTCGGCGTCCTGAAGGACACGACGCTCTTCAACCCGCGGGCCTTCGCCTTCTCCGTGCTCGCCGGGACCCTGGTGTGGGTCGCCGCACAGCTGCGTGCCCACATGAAGATGAAGATCCTCTACGTCGATCCGGAGGCCGCCGCCGACGCGAAGAAGCCCGCGCCGGCGGAGTCTCCGTCATGACAGGTAGGGCCGGGATAAACGCCCAGGTGCTCACCTGCTATCGTCCGGTGCCATCTGAGGTGCAGCGGACGCAGACAGCCGGGTCCCCGCTTCCGGCGGGAGCGAATCGGCGGTCCGCGCAGCTGATGCCCGCGATGGCTCCCGGCCACCGGCCGACCTGCCGCACCCCTAACCGTAAGACCAGTCCAGTGCCGTTCCGTGGCTGCTTGCCGCGCCGACACAACGAGGTTGCCGTACCTATGCGCCACGCTGAAGGAGCTCGCGGTGAGTGCTGACCAAATGCTCGCCTTCGAGACCGATTGCCACATCTTCGACGGGTGCGGCTTCCCGACGCCAGGGCTCCACTCCTTTGTGTTCGAGCCGCTGTTCACCGTCGGCGGTATCGAGGTCAACAAGCCGATGCTCCTGGCCGTCCTGGGCTCGGTCATCACGATCGTGTTCCTCTGGGCCGCTTTCGGCCGGGCCAAGCTGGTCCCCGGCAAGCTCCAGATGGTCGGTGAAGCGGGCTACGACTTCATCCGCAAGGGGATCGTCTACGAGGCCCTGGGGAAGAAGGAGGGCGAGAAGTACGTCCCCCTCATGGTCTCGCTGTTCTTCTTCATCTGGATGATGAACCTCTGGTCGATCATCCCGGTCGCCCAGTTCCCGGTGACGTCGATCATCGCCTACCCGGCGGGTCTGGCCCTGCTGGTCTACCTGATCTGGGTGCCCCTGACGTTCAAGCGGCACGGCTTCATCGGCGGCATCAAGAACATCAGCGGCTACAACAAGGAACTCGGCTGGGTTCTTCCGCTGGTCATGGTTCTGGAGCTGTTCTCCAACCTGCTGATCCGGCCCTTCACCCACGCCGTGCGGCTCTTCGCCAACATGTTCGCGGGCCACGTGCTGCTGCTGATCTTCACGATCGCCAGCTGGTACCTGCTGAACGGGATCGGCATCGCCTACGCCGGTGTCTCCTTCGTGATGGTCATCCTGCTGACCGTCTTCGAGATGTTTATCCAGGCCCTTCAGGCGTACGTCTTCGTGCTCCTGGCCTGCTCCTACATTCAGGGCGCTCTCGCAAAGCACCACTGAGCAGACCCTCCCCACAGACCCCCAGACGTCCGGTGGCCAACCCCCACCGGTCCGTGAAAGAGAAGGAAGTAACGGCATGTCCGCTGCTCTCGAAATGGTCAACCTCGCCGCCGGTGCCAAGGAGAACCTCGTCGGCAACGTCGCGTCGGTCGGCTACGGCCTGGCCGCCATCGGCCCCGGCGTCGGCGTCGGCATCATCTTCGGTAACGGCACCCAGGCCCTCGCCCGTCAGCCCGAGGCGGCCGGCCTGATCCGCGCCAACCAGATCCTCGGCTTCGTCCTCTGTGAGGCGCTCGCCCTCATCGGCCTCGTCATGGGCTTCGTCTACAGCTGATCCGTAGACGGCCACTCATTACGCGACGAAAGGCACTGATGTGATCGCCCTGGTACCGCTGGCGTCGGAGGAGACGGAACCCGCGTTCCTCCCGCCGATGCCGGAGCTTGTCATCGGCCTGCTCGCCTTCCTCATCGTCCTCTTCTTCCTGGGCAAGAAGCTCCTCCCGAACCTGAACAAGGTCCTGGACGAGCGCCGGGTGGCCATCGAGGGCGGTCTGGAGAAGGCCAAGGCCGCCCAGGACGAGGCGCAGCAGGTTCTCGACGATTACCGCGCGCAGCTCGCCGAGGCCCGCAACGAGGCCGCACAGCTGCGCCAGGACGCGCAGGAGCAGGGCGCCGCGATGGTCGCCGAGATGCGGGTCGAGGGCCAGCGGCAGCGTGAGGAGATCATCGCTGCCGGTCACGCCCAGGTCGAGGCGGACCGCCAGGCCGCCGCGGCCTCGCTCCGTCAGGACGTGGGCAAGCTGGCCATCGACCTGGCCGACCGGATCGTCGGCGAGTCCGTGAAGGACTCCGCCCGACAGGAGCGCACCATCGACCGGTTCCTCGACGCGCTCGAGGCCAAGCCGGCCGACACGACGAAGGCTGAGGTCACGCGATGAACGGAGCGAGCCGCGAGGCCCTTGCCTCGGCACGCGAGAACCTCAACGCGCTGGCGGACAGCGCCTCGGTCGACGCCGCGAAGCTGGCCGGGGACCTTGCCTCCGTCACCGCGCTGTTCGACCGCGAGGTCTCGCTGCGCCGGGTCCTCACCGACCCGGCGCAGGGCGGCCAGGCCAAGGCCGAGCTGGCCGGGCGTCTGCTCGGCGGACAGGTCGGTGCCGACAGCGCCGACCTGGTGAGCGGCATGGTCCGCTCGCGCTGGTCGTCCTCGCGCGACCTGGTGGACGCACTGGAGGAGCTGGCCGCGACGGCCGACCTGGCAGCCGCCCAGCGGGCCGGCCAGCTGGACGACGTCGAGGACGAGCTGTTCCGCTTCGGCCGGATCGTCGACTCGAACCCCGGTCTGCGCTCCGCGCTGACCGACAAGGTCGCCGAGCGGTCCGCCAAGGCCGAGCTGCTGCGCCGTCTGCTGGGCGGCCGGGCCAACCCGGTCACCGAGCGGCTGGTCGTCCGCCTCGTCACCGCGCCGCGAGGCCGTAGCCTGGAGGCAGGGCTCACCGCCCTCTCCAAGCTGGCCGCGGACCGCCGGAACCGCGTCGTCGCGGAGGTCACCTCCGCGGTGCCGCTCAACGACCGGCAGAAGCAGCGTCTCGGCGATGCGCTGGCCAGGCTGTACGGGAAGGGCGTCCACCTCAACCTGGACGTCGACCCGGAGGTCCTCGGTGGCATCCAGGTGCGCATCGGCGACGAGGTCATCAGCGGGACCATCGCGGACCGGCTGGCCGAGGCGAGCCGGCAGCTGGCCGGCTGAGCGGCCACCAACTCAAGAGCATGACTGACGGCCCGGGTTGGGCCGACGGTGTCCCACGGGGGAATCCCCGCGGGAGAGAAATACTTCGGGCCCAACAAGGAGAGCAGGGAACCCAGATGGCGGAGCTCACGATCCGGCCGGAGGAGATCCGGGACGCGCTGGAGAACTTTGTCCAGGCGTACAAGCCGGACGCGGCCTCGCGCGAGGAGGTCGGTACGGTCAGCCTTGCCGGCGACGGCATCGCGAAGGTCGAGGGTCTTCCCTCGGCCATGGCGAACGAGCTGCTGAAGTTCGAGGACGGCACCCTCGGCCTCGCCCTCAACCTTGAGGAGCGCGAGATCGGTGCGATCGTCCTCGGCGAGTTCAGCGGCATCGAGGAGGGCCAGCCGGTGCAGCGCACCGGTGAGGTGCTCTCCGTTGGAGTGGGCGAGAAGTACCTCGGCCGCGTCGTCGACCCGCTGGGCAACCCGATCGACGGCCTCGGCGAGATCGAGACCGAGGGCCGCCGCGCCCTCGAACTGCAGGCCCCCGGCGTCATGGTCCGTAAGTCGGTCCACGAGCCGATGGAGACGGGCTACAAGGCCGTCGACGCCATGACCCCGATCGGCCGCGGTCAGCGTCAGCTGATCATCGGTGACCGCCAGACCGGCAAGACCGCCCTGGCGATCGACACGATCATCAACCAGCGTGCCAACTGGCGCACCGGCGACCCCAAGAAGCAGGTCCGCTGCATCTACGTCGCCATCGGCCAGAAGGGCTCCACCATCGCGTCCGTCCGCGGCGCGCTGGAGGAGGCCGGCGCCCTGGAGTACACGACGATCGTCGCCGCCCCGGCGTCCGACCCGGCCGGCTTCAAGTACCTCGCGCCGTACACCGGCTCCGCCATCGGCCAGCACTGGATGTACCAGGGCAAGCACGTCCTGATCGTCTTCGACGACCTGTCGAAGCAGGCCGACGCCTACCGTGCCGTCTCCCTGCTGCTGCGCCGCCCGCCGGGCCGCGAGGCCTACCCGGGTGACGTCTTCTACCTGCACTCGCGTCTGCTGGAGCGCTGCGCCAAGCTCTCCGACGACATGGGCGCCGGCTCGATGACCGGTCTGCCGATCGTCGAGACCAAGGCGAACGACGTGTCGGCGTTCATCCCGACCAACGTCATCTCCATCACCGACGGCCAGTGCTTCCTGGAGTCCGACCTGTTCAACGCCGGCCAGCGCCCGGCCCTGAACGTCGGTATCTCGGTCTCCCGTGTCGGTGGCTCCGCCCAGCACAAGGCCATGCGCCAGGTGTCCGGCCGCCTCCGTGTGGACCTCGCCCAGTTCCGTGAGCTGGAGGCGTTCGCCGCCTTCGGTTCCGACCTGGACGCGGCCTCCAAGGCGTCCCTGGAGCGCGGCAAGCGCATGGTCGAGCTGCTGAAGCAGACCCAGTACGCCCCGTACGCCACCGAGGACCAGGTCGTCTCCATCTGGGCCGGCACCACCGGCAAGATGGACGACGTCCCGGTCGAGGACATCCGCCGCTTCGAGCGCGAGCTGCTGGACTACCTGCACCAGGCGCACAAGGGCCTGATGACCAGCATCGTCGAGGGCGGCAAGATGTCGGACGACACGCTGCAGGCGCTCGGCGACGCCGTCGGGTCCTTCAAGCAGCAGTTCCAGACCGCGGACGGCAAGCTGCTGGGCGAGGGCTGAGCATGGGTGCCCAGCTCCGGGTCTACAAGAGGCGGATCAAAGCCGTCTCCGCGACCAAGAAGATCACCAAGGCGATGGAGATGATCGCCGCCTCGCGCATCGTCAAGGCACAGCGCCGGGTGGCCGCGTCGACTCCGTACGCCAGTGAGCTCACCCGGGCCGTGACCGCCGTCGCCACCGGTTCCAACACCCGGCACCCGCTGACGACCGAGGTCGAGCAGCCGGCGCGGGCCGCGGTCCTGCTCGTCACGAGCGACCGCGGTCTGGCGGGCGGCTACTCCTCCAACGCCATCAAGGCGGCGGAGCAGCTCACCGAGCGGCTCCGCGGCGAGGGCCGGGAGATCGTCCACTACATCGTCGGCCGCAAGGGCGTGGGCTACTACTCCTTCCGGGAGCGCCCGGTCGCCGGGTCGTGGACGGGCTTCACGGACAACCCGACGTACGCGGACGCCAAGAAGGTGGCCGACCCGCTGATCGAGGCCGTTCTCAAGGACACGGCCGAGGGCGGCGTGGACGAGCTGTACATCGTCTCCACGGAGTTCGTGTCGATGATGACGCAGACGCCGGTGGACAAGCGGCTGCTGCCGCTGACCCTCGACAAGGCGGACGCCGAGGACGCGGCGGCGAAGGACCGGATCCTTCCGCTGTTCGAGTTCGAGCCGTCGGACGAGGCCGTGCTCGACGCGCTGCTGCCGCGGTACGTCGAGTCCCGGGTCTACAACGCCCTCCTGCAGGCCGCGGCCTCCGAGCACGCGGCCCGGCGCCGGGCGATGAAGTCGGCGACCGACAACGCCGAAGAGCTCATCAAGTCGTTCACGCGGCTTGCCAACGCGGCCCGACAGGCCGACATCACCCAGGAAATCAGCGAGATCGTCGGTGGCGCCAGCGCCCTGGCCGACGCGACCGCGGGGAGTGACCGATAAATGACCACCACTGTTGAGACGGCCGCCGCGACGGGCCGCGTCGCCCGGGTCATCGGCCCGGTCGTCGACGTGGAGTTCCCCGTCGACGCGATGCCGGAGATCTACAACGCCCTGACCGTCGAGGTCTCCGACCCGGCCGAGGCCGGCAAGAAGAAGATCCTGACGCTCGAGGTCGCGCAGCACCTGGGCGAGGGCCTGGTGCGCGCCATCTCCATGGAGCCCACCGACGGCCTGGTCCGCCAGGCGGCGGTGACCGACACCGGCAACGGCATCACCGTTCCCGTCGGCGATGTCACCAAGGGCCGGGTGTTCAACACCCTGGGCAAGATCCTGAACGACCCCGAGGCCGAGAACGAGGTCACCGAGCGCTGGTCCATCCACCGCAAGGCGCCGGCGTTCGACCAGCTCGAGTCGAAGACCGAGATGTTCGAGACCGGTCTGAAGGTCGTCGACCTGCTGACCCCGTACGTCAAGGGCGGCAAGATCGGTCTGTTCGGTGGTGCCGGTGTCGGCAAGACCGTGCTGATCCAGGAAATGATTATGCGTGTGGCCAAGCTGCACGACGGTGTTTCCGTGTTCGCCGGTGTCGGTGAGCGCACCCGTGAGGGCAACGACCTCATCGCGGAAATGGAAGAGTCGGGCGTTCTGGACAAGACCGCGCTGGTCTTCGGCCAGATGGACGAGCCCCCGGGCACCCGTCTGCGCGTCGCCCTGGCCGGTCTGACCATGGCGGAGTACTTCCGCGATGTGCAGAAGCAGGACGTGCTGTTCTTCATCGACAACATCTTCCGCTTCACCCAGGCCGGTTCCGAGGTCTCGACCCTGCTCGGCCGTATGCCCTCCGCGGTGGGCTACCAGCCGAACCTGGCCGACGAGATGGGCCTCCTCCAGGAGCGCATCACCTCGACCCGCGGTCACTCGATCACCTCCATGCAGGCGATCTACGTCCCCGCGGACGACCTGACCGACCCGGCCCCGGCCACCACCTTCGCCCACCTCGACGCGACGACGGTGCTTTCCCGTCCGATCTCCGAGAAGGGCATCTACCCGGCCGTGGACCCGCTGGACTCCACGTCCCGGATCCTGGACCCGCGCTACATCGCGCAGGACCACTACGAGTGCGCCTCGCGCGTCAAGGGGATCCTGCAGAAGTACAAGGACCTCCAGGACATCATCAACATCCTCGGTATCGACGAGCTGGGCGAAGAGGACAAGCTGGTCGTCCACCGCGCCCGTCGCGTCGAGCGCTTCCTGTCGCAGAACACCCACGCGGCGAAGCAGTTCACCGGTGTCGACGGTTCGGACGTTCCGCTGGACGAGTCCATCGCCGCGTTCAACGCGATCTGCGACGGTGAGTTCGACCACTTCCCGGAGCAGGCCTTCTTCATGTGCGGTGGTCTTGAGGACCTCAAGAAGAACGCCAAGGAGCTGGGCGTCTCCTGAGCATCCCGATGCTCGCGGCCCGGGGGCGGGGCACTCCCGCCCCCGGACCGTACGTCCCCTATTCTTTGACCCAACACCCGCCGCGCCCGGCGGGTGGAGACCCGAGGAGCCACGTTGGCTGCTGAGCTGCACGTCGAGCTGGTCGCGGCGGACCGAAGCGTCTGGTCCGGCGAGGCCACTCTGGTCATCGCGCGTACCACATCGGGTGACATCGGCGTCATGCCCGGCCACCAGCCGCTGCTCGGTGTGCTGGAGTCCGGCCCGGTGACCATCAGGACCGCCGGCGGTGGCACCGTCGTCGCCGCGGTGCACGGCGGGTTCATCTCCTTCGCGGACGACAAGCTGTCGCTGCTCGCGGAGATCGCCGAGCTGGCGGACGAGATCGACGTCACCCGCGCGGAGCGGGCTCGGGAGCGCGCGAAGTCGGACGCCGACGCCGCCGCCGAGCGTCGCGCGGATGTCCGACTGCGTGCGGTCGCGGGCCCTCACTAGCCCACGGCCACACTGAAGTACGTCCCTCAGCCGCGGACCGCCTGGAAGAATCCAGGGCGGTCCGCGGCTGAGGCAATACAGGTGCGGTTGCTCTAGATGATGCGAGGAGGTCGGTGGTGATGGTCCTCGCTCTGCTCGTGAGCGGCATCGTCGTTCTGCTGGTACTGCTGGGACTCTTCGTCTTCGGGCTGCGCAGACGGCTCATCCAGCGGTCGGGGGGCACCTTCGACTGCAGCCTGCGCTGGGACGTCCCCGAGCAGGCCGCCGACCCGGCCGGCAAGGGGTGGGTGTACGGCGTCTCGCGGTACAGCGGTGACCGGATCGAGTGGTTCCGGGTCTTCTCCTATGCGTACCGGCCGCGGCGGGTGCTGGAGCGGGCGTCCATCGAGGTCCTGGAGCGGCGGGCGCCGCTGGGGGATGAGGAACTGGCCCTGTTGTCGGACGCGGTGGTGTTGCGGTGCTCGCACCGGGGGACGCTTCTGGAACTGGCGATGAGCGAGGACGCTCTCACCGGGTTTCTGGCGTGGCTGGAGGCCGCGCCTCCTGGGCAGCGGGTGAATGTGGCGTAGGGGGTTTTGCCCCTGGCCCGCCCTTTCACCGTTTCTTGCGGGGGCGAGCCCCCGCGCCCCCAGAAGCGCGCTGCGCGCGCTGTCCTCAAACGCCGGACGGGCTATCTCAGCCCGTTGGGGGTGCCCCCTCTGGGGGAGTTTGAGGACAACCGCGCGCAGCGCGGTTTCACCTAGCGGAGGCCGTTGTCGAGAGCGGTCATCAGAGTGCCGCTGTCACCCGACATCTCCCACACCATCGCTCCACCGAGCTTCTTCGACTTCAGCCAAGCCGTCTTCTTCCCGATCGACCAGGCGTCGTCGAACGTCCACCACTGCCCGTTGTCGCCGGTGTAGCCGTACGTCGCCACCGACTCCTCGTCGTGGTAGATCTTCAGATTCGGCACGGAGGCCAGCAGGTTGTCGTAGCCGCGGGTGCCGGACTCCTCGGGGAACTGGCCGGGGGCGGCGCCGTTGGCCTTCTGCCAGACGCCGTGGACGCCTCCGTCGGCGACCTGCTGCCAGCCGCGGCCGTAGAAGGCGAGGCCGAGGACGATCTTGGCGGGGGTGACGCCGGCGTCGAGGTAGGTCTGGACGGTCTTCTCGACGCTGAACTTCGTGGTGTACGGGTCCTTGGCGTCGGGGTACAGGTTGCCCTGGTGACCGGTGAGGTTGGGTTCCCAGCTGTTGTCGCTGCCGGAGCCGTGGAAGTCGTAGCCCTGGACGTTGGCGAAGTCCATGTAGTCGAACACGCTGGGCGTGCCGTCCTTGGTGGTGATGTCCCAGCCCGCCTCGATCTTGCCGGGGTCGGCCGGGGTGAAGGCGGTGAGCTGGTACTTCCTGCCGGTGGACGCGCCCAGTGCGTCGAGCTGCTTGCGGAACTCGGCGAACAGCAGGGTGTTGTTGGCCTTGTCGTCCTTCGAGATGTGGTTCCCGGCGTGGCCCTCGGAGCCGGGCCACTCCCAGTCGATGTCGAAGCCGTCGAAGATGCCGGCGGCGACGCCGTTGCCGCCGCGTCCGTTGGTGACGGGCAGGTTCCCCTTGAGGTACATGTCGACGCAGGACTTCACGAACTTCTGCCGGGAGGCGTCGGTCTTCGCGACGTCGGAGAAGTACTTGCTGTACGTCCAGCCGCCGATCGACATCATGACCTTGAGCTTCGGGTACTTGGCCTTGAGCTGCTTGAGCTGGTTGAAGTTGCCGGCCAGGGGCTGGTCCCAGGTGTCCTGGCTGCCGTTGACCGATTCGCCGGAGCCGAAGGACTTCTCGTAGTCGGCCCAGGAGTCACCGGCGCCGTCGCCCTGGTTGGGGTCCTGGGGGTTGGAGCCGGTGGCCTTGGTGACGCCGTTGAGGCAGGTGAGGTTGTTCGGGTCGATGTTGCTGAAGGAGTAGTTGATGTGGGTGAGCTTGGCGGCGGCACCGGTGGTGTCCAGGGACTTCACGGTGTAGCCGCGGCCGTAGATGCCCCACTGCGCGAAGTACCCGGCCTTGATCATGTCGCCCGTGGGCTGCGGCTCGCCGCCGCTGGTCCGTACGGTGAGCGGCTGGCTGGCCGGACCCGTCTGGCCCGCGGTGTCCCGGGCGACCACGGTGTAGGTGTAGTCGGTGCCGGGCTTCAGGCCGGTGTCGGTGTAGGCGAGTTTGGTGACGGTGGCGACCTTGGAGGTGCCGCGGAAGACGTCGTAGTCCTTGACGCCCTTGTCGGCCGTCGCGGCGGCCCACTTGAGGGCGACCGAGGTGTCGGTGACCGCCGTGGCCTGCGGGGTGCCGGGCGCGGACGGGGGCTTGTCGGAGCCGCCCTTCGTGGTGCGGAAGGTGGCCGCGGGGCTCGCGGGGCCGGTCTTGCCGTCGAGGTTGCGGGCGACCACGGTGTACGTGTACTCGGTGTCGGCCGTCAGCCCGGTGTCGGTGTAGGCGAGTTTGGTGACGGTCGCGACCTTGGCCGTGCCGCGGTAGACGTCGTAGTCCTTGATGCCCTTGGCGTCGGTGGCCGCCGCCCACTTCAGCGCGATGCTGTCGGCGGTGATCCCGGTCGACGCGGGGGTGCCCGGGGCGCTGGGCGGGGTGTCGGTGGACGAGCCGTCGCACGCGCCGCCGTTGAGCTTGCAGCCGGCCGGGGTCCCGTCGCCCGTGGCGACGAAGCCGAAGCTGACGCTGCCGCCCGGCGGTATGGAGCCGTTGTACTCGCGGTTCTTGGCCGTGTAGTGCGTGCCGGAGCCGGTGATCAGGGCGTCCCAGTAGGCGCCGACCGTGGTGGAACCGGGGAAGTCCCACTCGACGGTCCAGCCGTCGATCGTCGTCGTGCCGGTGTTCTTGACGGTCCACTCGCCCTGGTAGCCAGAGCCCCAGTCACCGGTCTTGGCGAACGACGCGGTGGCGGAGGCGGCCTTCGCCGGTGCCGCGCCGGCCGGTGCGGCGAGGCCGACGAGCGCCGCGGCCGGGAGGAGCAGCGCGCCGAGGACGGCGACGATGCGGGTGAGGGGTGAGGTACACGAGAGGTGTCGGTGATGTCGCGAGGTCTCTGTTCTCAAGACAGTGCTCCTCGGTGAGGTCAGGAGGTGTGGGGGGTGGGTGGGGGGTTCCGTGACCTGTGCGCAGCGAGGTGAGCACGCGAAAGCGGGAGGGGGGCGGGCCATTGCAGGGGGGTGCGTTTCGCGATGACGCTCACCACGACTGTGAGGGGAGCGTAAGAAGGTCTGTACCAACGGTCAAGAGGTCTGGACCATGCCCCATTCCTGGGCCAGCACCGCCGCCTGCACCCTGCTCCGCAGCCCCAACTTGGCCAGCACCCTGCTGACATGGGTCTTCACGGTCGCCTCGGCCATCCCCAGCCGCGCGGCGACCTCCGCGTTGGACAGCCCGCCGCCGAGACAGCCCAGCACCTCGCGCTCGCGGGGGGTGAGGGAGTCGACCGCGGCGGCGTCCGGATGCGCCGCGGGGTCGGGTGCGCGGCGGGCGAACTCCGAGATCAGCCGGCGGGTGACGGCGGGTGAGATCAGGCCCTCGCCGCGGGCGACGGTCCGTACGGCCGTCAGCAGCTCACCGGCCTCGCTGTCCTTGAGCAGGAAGCCGGCGGCTCCGGCGCGCAGCGCGCCGAAGACGTACTCGTCGAGGTCGAAGGTGGTCAGGACCAGGACGTCGGCGAGGCCCTCGCCGGCGATCAGCCGGGTGGCCGAGATGCCGTCCAGGCGCGGCATCTGCACATCCATCAGGACGAGGTCCGGGCGGAGTTCCCTGGCCAGGCGGACGGCCTGTTCGCCGTCCGCGGCCTCCCCGACGACCTCCACCCCGGGGGACGATCCCAGGATCAGGATCAGGCCGGACCGTACGGACGCCTGGTCCTCGGCCACGACCACACGGATCGGCTGTTCCTGTTCGCTCATGCGTTCTTCTCCTCGTCGTTCAGGGGCAGTTCGGCCCGTACCTCCCAGGTGTCGCCGTCCTCCGCGGCCGGTCCGGCCGTCAGCCGGCCGCCGAGCAGGACGACGCGTTCCCGCATCCCCACCAGGCCCGCCCCGGAGCCCGGGGCCCGCGGTTCCGTCGCCCGGTCCAGGGCGCTGGTCACCCGCACGGTCAGCCCGCGGCCCCTGGCCCGGACGTCCCCGCCGGTGAGCTCCACCGTCACCTCGCCCGGTGCCGCGTGCTTGACGGCGTTGGTCAGGGACTCCTGGACGATGCGGTAGGCGGCCAGCTCCACCGGGGCGGGCAGCGGCCCGGGCCCGCGGGCGTCGCGGAGGACGACGGTGAAGCGCTCGCCGGGCAGTGCGGAACGGGTCCGGTCGAGGAGGGCGTCGAGGCTGTCGAGGGTGGGGGTGGCGGCCGGGTCGCCGGCCGCGTCCGCCGTGCGCAACAGGTCGATGAGGCGGCGCATTTCGGCCAGACCTTGCACGCTGTTCCGCCGGATGACGCCCAGCGCCTCGCGGGACGTGTCCGCCTCGTCGATCGACAGGGCGGCGGTGGAGTGGATCGCGATGGCCGACAGATGGCCCGCGACCACGTCGTGCAGCTCGCGGGCCATCCGCGCGCGCTCCGTGACGACCGCCTCGCGCCGGTCCATCTCGGCCAGCAGGACGGTCCGTTCGGCCGCGAGCCGGGCGGCCTCCGCGGCGTCCCGGTGCTGCCGGACGCCGACCCCGGTCCAGGCGGGGGCCACCGTGACGAGGGCGAGTGTCAGCCCGATCAGTACCGCCTGCGGCTCCCGGATGGCCGCGACGGCGAGCAGCGTGCCGACGATGCTGACGAACGCCGCGGCCCGGGGGATCAGGCGGTAGGCGGCCGGGGGGCCGTGGAGCACCGCCGCGTACACCAGGTCCGTGTACATGAGGACGGTCGCGATCAGGCTGCCGGAGACGATGTCGAGGCCGAGCGCCGCCGAACCGACGGCGAGCCCGGCCAGCGGGGCCCGGCGGCGCAGCAGCTCCGCCCCGGCCATCACCACCAGGGCGGCCAGCGTCCAGCGGTGCGCGAGCCCCAGCGAGGTGCTGGTGAGCCCGAGGGCGTAGAGGGCGATCCCGCCGGCCACACCGGCCGCCGCGATCAGCGCCTCCTCCAGCGGAAGGCGGCGGGGGAGTCGGACCGGCATACCCCCATCACAGCACGTGGGAGCGGGTGGGGTCGCCCTTCGCCCGGGTCCGCTCGCGCCCGTCCGGTACATCGAAGGATGTAGCCCCGGATCGTCGGCCGAGAGGAGGGGACGGCCGCGGGCGGCGGTCACGCTGGAAGGGAGGGACGACGGAGGGAGGAGGACGCTGTGATCATCACGCTGATCGTGATCTGCGAGGTCGGCTTCTGGGTGCTGCTGGCCGGCGGGCTGAGCCTGCGCTACCTGGCCCGGATGCCGCGGGCCGGGGTCGCCGTACTGCTGCTGGAGCCGGTGCTGGAGCTGGTGCTCCTGGTCGCCACCGCGATCGACCTGCGGAACGGCGCCACCGCCGACTGGAAGCACGGCCTGGCCGCGGTCTACGTCGGCTTCTCCGTCGGCCTCGGCCACTCCATGATCACCTGGGCGGACCAGCGGTTCGCCCACCGGTTCGCGGGCGGCCCGCCGCCGGTGAAGCCGCCGAAGTACGGACGGGAGCGGGCCGTGCACGAATGGAGGACCGCGGGCCGGTGGGTGACGGCCGGGCTGGTGGCCCTGGCCCTGCTCCAGGCGGCCGTCTGGTACGTCGGGTCGGACGGGGACACGTCCTCGCTGCGGGCCTGGCAGTCGAAGATGCTGATCATGATCGGCATCAATGTGGCGGTCGCGGCCTACTACAGCCTGGGGTCGCGGCGCGCCCCCGACGCCTGACGCCTACCGGTTCTCCCCGGGCACCCACAGCACGTCCCCGACCTCCTTGTTGGCGGCCCGCGCGAGGATGAACAGCAGGTCGGAGAGGCGGTTCAGATAGGTGGCCGTCAGCGGGTTCATCGTCTCCCCGTGCACGTCCATGGCCGCCCACGTCGAGCGCTCCGCCCGGCGCACCACCGTGCACGCCTGGTGCAGCAGCGCCGCCCCCGGGGTGCCCCCGGGCAGGATGAAGCTGCGCAGCTTCTCCAGGCCGGCCAGGAACAGGTCGCAGTCCGCCTCCAGCCGGTCGACGTACGACTGCTCCACCCGCAGCGGCGGGTACTTCGGGTTCTCGACGACGGGCGTGGACAGGTCGGCCCCCACGTCGAACAGGTCGTTCTGCACCCGGACGAGCACCCGTGCGACGTCCTCCGGCAGCTGTCCGAGCGCGAGGGCCACCCCGATCGCGGCGTTCGCCTCGTTCGCGTCGGCGTAGGCGGCGATGCGGGGGTCGGTCTTGGCGGTGCGGCTCATGTCGCCCAGCGCGGTGGTGCCCTTGTCGCCGGTGCGGGTGTAGATGCGCGTCAGGTTGACCATGCCCCCGAGCCTAGCCCCGCCACCGCCCGGGCGGCCTCCCGGAGCGTTCCGGGCCCCGGAGGGGGTGTGACCGGCGGTACGGGAGTGGCTGGATTGCTGTGTGCGTTCGAGCCGCCGAGGTGTCCGGTGTGATGTCCGTCATTTGGGACGTGACGCGCATCTCCAAACCTCCACCAGCGCGGTGACGGGCGCTAAGGTCCGCAGCGGAGCCGTAAGTGAACCGCCGGTAAGCGAACAGGAATTAAGGGGACAGCAGTGGCCAAGAAGCTCGCCGTCGTCGGAGCCGGACTGATGGGTTCCGGGATTGCCCAGGTCTCCGCCCAGGCCGGCTGGGAGGTCGTCCTGCGGGATGTCACCGACGAGGCGCTGAAGCGGGGCACGGACGGGATCAGGGCTTCCTACGACAAGTTCGTCTCCAAGGGGAAGCTGACGGCCGAGGCGGCCGACGCGGCGTTCGGGCGGATCACGGCCACCACCGACCTGGACGCGGCGGCCGACGCGGACGTCGTGGTCGAGGCGGTCTTCGAGGACGTCGACACCAAGCGCGAGATCTTCCGCACCCTCGACGGTCTGGTGGGGGAGGAGACCGTCCTGGCCTCCAACACCTCCGCCATCCCGATCACCAAGATCGCCGCCGCCACCTCCCGCCCCGAGCGCGTCGTGGGCGTCCACTTCTTCTCCCCGGTTCCGCTGATGCAGCTGTGCGAGCTGGTGCGCGGCTACAAGACCAGCGACGAAACGCTCGCCCGGGCGCGCGAGTTCGCCGAGGGCGTCGGCAAGACCTGCATCGTCGTCAACCGTGACGTGGCCGGCTTCGTCACCACCCGCCTGATCACCGCCCTGGTCGGCGAGGCCGTGAAGCTGTACGAGTCCGGGGTGGCCTCCGCCGAGGACATCGACATCGCCTGCAAGCTGGGCTTCGGCCACGCGATGGGCCCGCTGGCCACCACCGACCTGACGGGCGTGGACATCCTCCTGCACGCCATGGGCAACATCTACACCGAGTGCCAGGACGAGAAGTTCGCCCCGCCGGAGGTCATGCGCCGCATGGTCGACGCGGGCGACCTCGGCCGCAAGAGCGGACAGGGCTTTTACCAGTACTGACCCGTCGGCACCAAAACCTGTTCACCCCACAGTGTGAATTCGGTATTGGTTCGCTAACAGACGGCAACCTTCGCGTGTGAGAGGCAGTCAGTTCTTTAGAGCCACACCCACACCAGCAGCACTCAGGGGAGCGCATATGCATATCAGGGGCGACCACGCCGAACTGGTCGTCGGGGGCCGCCTCGACGTCCGCAACGCGGCGGACGCCCGTACGGTCCTGCATTCCGCCCTCGACGCCGGCCGGGGCGACCTCGTCCTCGACCTGACCGAGCTGGACTCCTGGGACGCCACCGGCCTCGGCGTCATCATGGGCGCCCACCGCCGGGCCGGGCGCACCGGCCGGCGGCTGGTGCTCCGCGGGGTGCCGGACCGGATGCAGCGGGTGCTGGTGGCCACCCGGCTGCACCGCATCCTCGCCATCGAGGGCGAAGGAGCCGGCGAGACCGGTGAGGTGGGCGCGCGCCAGGGCCACGCCGCCTCGCTCCCGGCGTGCGAGCGCGCCGGATGAGCCGGGTGTGAGACGAGTGCCCCGAATCCCCGGAAGACTGTGACGCCCGGGGCAACACGTGCCCCCTTGGTCGGAGATACTGTCCCAAGGTCTGTTCGGTTTCCCGTCGCTCCGAAGGCTCGCAAGCCCGCGACGGGCGCCGGACCGGTGGTCGGAAGTGCGCGGACAGGCCGGGAGACACGACGGCACGCCACGCGACTGGGGGGCTTTGAACGATGGACCCGACCAACCGGACACCCGAGGGACCGCGCACGGGTGAGGGCCGTACGGGTGCGGACTCCCCGGCGGAGGACGCGGGCCAGGGGCCCGTACCGGTCCGGGTCGTCCAGCTCGTCGCCGGGGACTACCTGCTCACCGTCAACCCCGTCGACGGCAGTGAGATAGAGCCCTGCCCGCCCGGGCGGCTCCCCGCACCGGCGCGGCGGCACGACGCGGAGGCGCGGGCCGAACGGGACCTGGCCGCGGCGCCCCCGCCGCCCGCCGGGCCCGCCCGGCC
>NZ_JABETO010000023.1 GCF_013055795.1 Streptomyces sp. I05A-00742 | reverse complement strand
CGCCACCCCGCCCCCGCTGCCCGACCCGGCCGTCGGCGACGCCCCGACGGCGCTGCTCCCGCCGATCCTGGGGGACGGACCCGTACCGTCCGCCACCCCCGCCGCGGCACTGGCCGAAGGCCCGCCCGCCGGCTGGCCCCCGCCCCAGGGCGTCTTCGGCCCGCCCCCCGGCGACGGCATACCGGCCTCCTCCACCCCCGACCTGCCCCCCTTCGGCGCCCCGCCCGAACCCTTCGCCACCGACACTCCCCAGCGGACCGGACCCTTCCCGGCGCCCGGCGGCCCTCTGTTCCCCGGCCCGGACGCGATGGTCCGCAACGGAACCGTCAGGGCCGACGTCTTCGGCCCGGTCCCCTCGCCCGTCAACAGCCCCTACGCGGACGCCGCGCCGGGCGCGCGGCCGGATGGTGAGGGTACGGCGGCGCCGGCCGGCGCGGATGTCCCAGGGGCGGACGCCCTGGCTGTGGAAGGAACCGGCACGGGGGCCGGAGCGACCGCCGGCTCGGCGCCGCACGGGGGTGCCGTCGGCGGGGACACCTTCCGTATCGGCGCCGCCCGGGACTCCGGCTCCGGCGCGGGGCCCGTCGCCGGGACCGGCGCGCCCGTGGGGCGGGCCCCGGACCCCGCCGGTCCGGGGCGCGGCGACGACGCCGCGCGTCCGACGCCGGTTTCCGGGTCCGGCACGCCCGACGCGGACGCGCTTCCGGGGCGGGCCCCTGCCGCCCCCGCGCCCGGTATCGGGCGCGCGACCCCGGATATGGCCCAAGTCCCGTCCAAAGCCGGACAGTTCGGAGCCGCGACCGTCTCCGGTCCGTTCCCCACCGGCACCGCTTCCACGGCGGGGGCACCTTCCGTGCGGGAGCCCCGCGAGGGTGGGCCTGCCGCGCCCGGCCCTGTCAACGCCCCGCGCCCGGGGGCCGGTTCCTTCGCCGAGGAGGGTCCGAGCCGAGCCCGGGTGGACGTGCCGACGACCGACATGTCGGCGGTGAGCGCTCCCGGTTCAGTGGCAGGTTCCGGTGTGGAGGCGCGGCCGTCTTCCGTGCCGGGCGGTGGCGGGTCCGCCGCTGGTGTGGCGCGTGTGGATGTGCCGACGACGGACATGGCGGCCGTGAACGCCCCTGGAGCGGCGGCAGGTTCCGCTGGGGAGACGCATCCGTCCTCCGTGCCGGGCGGTGGTGTGCCTGATGCCGGTGCGGTGCGTGCGGATGTTCCGACCACGGACATGACGGCTGTGAGCGTGCCTGGTTCGGCGGCGGGGTCCAGTGCGGAGGCGCGTCGGGTCCCCCCGCCCGACGCCGGTGAGCCGACCCCCGACATGTCGGCGGTGCACGTGTCTGCTCCACTGGCAGATTCCGGTGCGGAGGCCCGCCCGCCCTCCGTGCCGGACGGTGGCGAGCCCGCCGCCGGTCCGGTCCGTGCGGACGTGCCGACCACCGACATGACGGCCGTGAACGTGCCTGGCCCGGTGTCCGGGTCCGGGTCCGCGTCCGGTGCGGGTGCCCGCCAGGTTGCTGTGCCGGGCGGTGGCGGGTCCGCCGCTGGTGCGGTGCGTGTGGATGTGCCGACGACGGATATGTCGGCGGTGAACGCCCCTGGAGTGGCGGTAGGTTCCGGTGCGGAGGCGCATCCGTCCTTCGCGCAGGGCGGTGGTACGCCTGCCGCTGATGCGGCGCGCGCGGATGTCCCGATCACGGACATGTCGGCGGTCAACGTGCCTGGCCCGGTGTCCGGGTCCGGTGCGGGTGCCCGCCAGGTTGCTGTGCCGCGCGTCGACGCGTCTGCCGATGGTGCGGTGCGTGCGGATGTGCCGACGACGGATATGTCGGCGGTGAACGCCCGGGGAACAGCGGTAGGTTCCGGTGCGGAGGCGCATTCGTCCTTTGCGCCGGGCGGTGGTACGCCTGCTGCCGGTGCGGTGCGTGCGGATGTGCCGACGACGGATATGTCGGCGGTGAACGCCCGGGGAACAGCGGTAGGTTCCGGTGCGGAGGCGCATCCGTCCTTTGCGCCGGGCGGTGGTACGCCTGATGCCGGTGCGGTGCGTGCGGATGTCCCGACGACGGATATGTCGGCGGTGAACGCCCGGGGAACAGCGGTAGGTTCCGGTGCGGAGGCGCATCCGTCCTTTGCGCCGGGCGGTGGTACGCCTGATGCCGGTGCGGTGCGTGCGGGTGTCCCAATCACGGACATGTCGGTCGTGGATGTGCCTGGTTCGGCGGCAGTTCCCAGTGCGGAGGCGCGTCAGGTCTCCGTCCCCGCCGCCGGCGCGGCCGGCGCGGATGTGCCGGCCACTGACACCTCGCCGGTGAACGTCCCTCACCCGGCGCCCGGTGCCGGAAGCGGCGCGGGAACTCCCGTCGGCGGTGCGGCCGGTGCGGGTACGCCCCCGCCGTCCGCCCCGGGCGACGGCAAGCCGGCCGCTGGTGCGCCGCGTGTGGACGTGCCGTCCCCCGGCACGTCGTCCGGCGCCCCCGGCAGGCCGGGCATCGGCGTGGGCGTGGGCCGTGAGGCGGCCTTCGGGGCGGGGGCGCGTCGGGTGCGGGAGGAGGCCGAGGGGGTGCGGTCGCAGGGCGGTGGGGCGAAGGGTCCGGTGGACGTGCCGACCGCGGACATGGTGGCGGTGTCGGCGGCGGCCCGTGCGGAGGCCGGTGCGCGGGGGCGCCGGCAGGAGGAGCGTCCGGCCGGGGCCGTCGGCCCGGGCACTGCGGATGATGGGGAGCCGGAGGCCTGGCCCGGAGGCACTGCCCCTTCAGGCACGGGCGCCGACGGCCCGTCCCCGGAGGAGCGCACCGGCCGGGGCGACGTCGAGCGCAGGGCCGTCCCGCCCGTCGGCGCGGCGCCGCTGACGGCCGTCCGTCCCGACACCCGCCCCGCGGCGGCCGCCCACGGGACGTCGCGGGCCCGGCACCGGGCGGGCGGGGCGTACTCCGCGGACGCGCTGACCGTGGTCGGCCCGGTGCCGGGCGCCGACGGGGTCCCGTCGGGACAACTGGACGTCCGGCGGCGGGTGCTCGGGGAGGCCCACGGCGAGACGGCAGGGGCGGATCCGTTCACGCGGGAGTTCGAGGACTTCGCGACCCGCGTCACGTGGGACGAGGCGTGGTCCCGCCCGGGGCTGGATCCGCGGACGCGGGCGCTGCTCACCCTGACGGCGCTCACGGTGGGCGGGCACCTGCGGGAACTGCCCGCGCACGCCAGGGCGGCCCTGCGGCTGGGGGTGACCCCGGGCGAGATCCAGGAGACGCTGCGGCAGACGGCCCTCTACGCCGGGCTGCCGGCCGCGAGGGCCGCCTTCGCGGCGGTCCGGCCCGTGGTGACGGGCCACCCGGACGAGCCGGACCAACCGGACCACAAGGACCAACAGGACCGCACCGCGGAGGGCCACGAGGGCGCGCCCGGTGCGCCCGAGGCGCACCCGTAGCACCATGGAGACATGGGGATCATGAAACTCACCAAGTACGGTCACGCCTGCGTCCGCCTGGAGAAGGAGGGCCGCACCCTCGTCATCGACCCCGGCGGGTTCAGCGAGGAGGACGCGGCCGTCGGGGCGGACGCGGTGCTCGTCACGCACGAGCACCCGGACCACTTCGACGGGAACCGGCTGCGGGCGGCCCTGGAGGCCAACCCGGCGGCAGAGCTGTGGACGCTGCGCAGCGTCGCCGAGCAGGTGTCGGCGGCCTTCCCCGGCCGGGTGCACACCGTCGGCGAGGGGGACGCGTTCACGGCGGCGGGCTTCGAGGTGGAGGTGCACGGGCAGTTGCACGCAGTGATCCACCCGGACATCGCGCGGATCACCAACGTCGGCTACTTCGTGGACGGCACGGTCTTCCACCCGGGCGACGCCCTCACCCTCCCCGGCCGGCCGGTGGACACGCTGATGGTGCCGGTGATGGCGCCGTGGAGCAGGGTCGGCGACGTCATCGACTACCTCCGCGAGGTGGCCCCGCGCCGGGCGATCGACGTCCACGACGCGCTCCTCACGGACCTGGCGCGGCCCGTCTACGACCGGATGCTGGGCCCGGACGGGCCGGGTGTCGGAGGGGCGGAGCACTCCCGGCTGGCGGCGGGGGAGAGCGTCGAGCTCTGACGCCGGCCGCCCCCCGCCGCCGCCCCCGCCGGAGGACGGGGCGTTGTCGGACCCTCCCGTTAGGGTGGGCCGCATGCGCATCGCCACCTGGAACGTGAACTCGATCACCGCCCGTCTGCCCCGGCTGCTGGCCTGGCTGGAGAGCAGCGGTCCGGACGTGCTCTGCCTCCAGGAGGTCAAGTGCGCCGAGGACGCGTTCCCGTACGAGGAGCTGCGCGGCCTCGGCTACGAGGCCGCGGTCAACGCCACCGGCCGGTGGAACGGCGTGGCCGTGCTCTCCCGCGTCGGCCTCGCGGACGTGGTGACGGGCCTGCCCGGCGGCCCCGACTTCGAGGGTGCGCAGGAGCCCCGGGCGATCTCCGCCACCTGCGGGGCCGCCCGCGTCTGGTCGGTCTACGTGCCCAACGGCCGGGACGTCGAGCACGACCACTACGGCTACAAGCTCCGCTGGTTCGAGGCCCTGCGCGACGCCGTGGCCGCCGACGCGACGGGCGGCCGCCCGTTCGCCGTCCTCGGCGACTACAACGTCGCGCCCACCGACGAGGACGTCTACGATCCGGCCGTCTTCGAGGGCGCCACCCACGTCACCCCGGCCGAGCGCGCAGCCCTCGCAGCCCTCCGCGACACGGGCCTGTCGGACGTCGTGCCCCGCCCGCTCAAGTACGACCGCCCGTACACCTACTGGGACTACCGGCAGCTGTGCTTCCCTAAGAACCGGGGCATGCGCATCGACCTCGTCTACGGCAACGCGGCGTTCGCCGGAGCGGTCAAGGACGCGTACGTCGACCGGGAGGAGCGCAAGGGCAAGGGCGCCTCGGACCACGCACCGGTCGTCGTCGACCTGGACGTCTAGCCGCCCGGCCGGGCCGGGGATGTCCCATCAGGGCGTCCCCGGCCCGGTCCCGCCGCGTCAGCCCAGCTGCCGCAGATCCACCGCGTCCGAGAACGCCTTCATCCCGGCGTCGTTCGGATGCAGATGGTCGCCGCCGTCGAAGCGCGGCAGCATCCGCTCGGGGTGCTCCGGGTCCCGGATCGCCGCGTCGAAGTCGAAGACCGCGTCGTACACCCCGCCGTTCTCCCGGATGTGCCGGTTGATCGCGGCCCGATGGGCCTCCGCCGTCGCCGTGCAGTCGTGGAAGCCGCCGCACGGCGCGATGGTCGCCGCGACGACCCGCAGACCGCGCTCGTGCGCCCGCTCCGCGATGGACCGCAACGCGGCGATCACCTGGGTGGCCGTGGTGCCGGAGCGGATGTCGTTGACGCCCTCGAAGACGATGACCGTCCGGGCCGAGGTTTGCGCCAGCACATCGCGTTCCAGCCGGTGGCCGGCGCTGACGCCGCTGAGGGTGGTGCTCGGCCCGCTGCCCTGGTAGCGGTCGTCCACCACGCGGTTGCCGGAGATCCCGCTGTTGAGCACGCCGTACGCCGGCACGGCCTGCTGGGCGCGCAGCCGCCGCGCCAGCAGGTCGGGCCAGCGCCCGTTGGTCTCGGGCGTGGACCGTTCGCCGTCGGTGATCGAGTCGCCGAGGGCCACCACCGACCCCGGCCCGCCGGCGACGTCGACGCCGGTCAGCAGCGGCCAGGTGGCGAGCGTCCCGGTGTACGCCCCCTCCGCCTTGTCGGCGGTGCGGTCACCGCTGCCGTCGGCGGTCAGGAACGAACGCTGGTTGGTGTAGTTGTGCACCGGCAACGCCCGTACGGTGCCGGGCAGATGGATGCTCACCAGCAGGCTGGTGTCCGGCGGCACCCGGAACCCCAGCGGATCGCTGAACTGCTGCGCCCCCGCCGGGACATCGGCCGCCTGCCGTCCCCCGAACGTGAGCGTCCGGGGGCTGCCCGCGGCCGCCGCGCCCTTCCGCTGCACGGCGACGGTCGCGTGCCCGATCCGCACCGGCTCGGCCGCGAACGTGTTCTCCAGACGGATCCGGGTCAGCGGACCGCCCGCGCTGCTGTGCACCACGAGCCGCAGGGTCCGGTCCTTCCACGGCCCGACCGCGGTGTACCCGGAGGGAGGAGCCGCCCAGCTGCCGGTCCACCCGTTCGAGGGAGCGCGCAGTGCCATGGAGAAGACGTGCAGCTGGACGGCCGCGCGGGCCGACTGCGGCAGGACGACGGACTCCACCTCCCGCCCGCGGGCCACCGGAACGGTCACGGCGTGCAACCGGGTGGTTTCCGTGCGGCGCCCGGTGTGGGTGTTGAGGTGGGGGAGGGCGACGGCCTTGGTGGTCAGCAGGCCGCGCCGCCAGTCCGGGGCGGTCAGCCGGTACGTGGTGCGCGAGCCGTCGCGGTAGCGGACGGTCCCCGTGCCGCTGACGTCGCCGCCCGGGCCGGAGACGGCGCTGCCGGCGACCAGGAAGGAGAGCGCGTCGCCCGTGCCGCGCAGCCGGACCACCTGTCCGGCGGCACGGACGTTGTCCGGTTTGCCCGGCGCCGAGCGCGGCCAGCGCAGCCGGGAGCCGTCGATCGCGAGCTCGCGGCCGGGCGTCCAGCCCGCCGCCGCGAGGTCCTGGGCGGAGAAGGAGCCGCCCGCCCCGTCGAAGTCCGCCTCCCGGGGCCGGGCGTCGTCGCTGACGGCCGTATTGTCGAAGAGCCGCTCCAGGGGGAGCGGCTCCTTCGCGGCCGGTGCCGCGGGCCCGGCGAGCGCCGGGGCGTTCGCGAGCGTGACGGTGCAGACCGCCCCCGCCACGACGGCTCCCGCCGCTCTCCACCGTCTGTGACGCCGTTCGGGTCTGTGACGCCGTTCCGTGAGTGCCGTGCCGTGCGATGTCCGGAGCATGCTTCTCATGCCTCCCGTGATTCCCCACGCTGAATGTGGCGGGATGAAGCTAGGGAGACGGCCGGGCAACGTCAAGGAGGCCACCGGGTCACGTCGTCCCGCCGCGTGCGGGTGGTGGGGCCATCTGCACGAGTGCGATCCTTGCCGGTATGAACATTCCCTTTTTGGACGGCTGGCGCAGGCGGCACGACGCGGCACGCGGGGTCGCCGTGCACAGTACGGCCGACTGGGACCCCGAGGGCCTGGCCGAGCTGCTGTCGGAGTGCGAACTGCTGCGCGCCCAGGCGGAGTCGGCGGGCGTGGCGCTCGACGACGGGCCGTCCTCCCTGGAGGAGCTCGACCAGCTGCAGCCGCGCTGGCGCGGGGACGAGGACCTCCAGTCCTGGCTGGGCAACGACGCGGGGCTGTACCTCGGCACGGTGCTGGTCCGCACGGTCACCGGCGCGGCCTGGCACATCCGGCCCGACGGCCAGCCGGTGGTCCGGCTCGCCGGCGGCCGCGAGGTGGACGTGGTCGAGACCGGCCACGCCTGGGCGGAGGACGGCGCTCCGGAGCTCTCCCAGGTGTACGCCGAGCTGTCCGAGAACTGACCCCCGCGCGGGCCCGGGAGTGCGGCGGCTCTCAAGCGGGAGCTCTCAAGCGGGAGCTCTCAAGCCGCGACTCTCAAGCGTCGACTCTCAACTCGTGAACGGGATGGTGTACTCCAGCCGCCAGCGGTCCGCGCGCACCACGATGTCCGAGGTCTCCACCGCCCGGTCGTCCCCGTCGAAGTGGGTGCGCTCGACGACCGTGACGCACTGCCCCGCCGTACAGCCGAGCGCCTCCGCCTCTGGCGTCGTGGCCGGCCGGGAGCCGACGAGCTCGCGGGCCCGGACGACCCGGACGCCGATGGCCGCCAGCCGCCCCCGCACCCCCCGGCGGGCGTACGGCCCGCGCTCGGGGTGGACGACGTCGGTGCCGGCCGTGACGGTCAGCGGCTCCCAGCTGGTGGCGAGCTGCACCGGGTGGCGGTCGGCCAGGTACTCGTACTCGGTACGCAGGACGGGCTCGCCCGGGGCGATGCCGAGCCGCTCGGCGATCGGCGCCGGCGCGGGCGTCTCGCCGGCGGACGCCTCCCAGGTCAGGCTGGTCCCTCCGGAGGGGCGGCCGCACGGCAGGCCGTTCCCCCGGGCGGTGTGGATCTCCGCCGCGAAGGGTGTGTCGACCGCGCCCGTGGTGCGCAGCAGCGTGCCCAGCGGCGCCCGGTCGGTGACGAACACCCCGCGCCCGAACTGCCCTTCGGCGTACCCCGCGGCCTTCAGCACCCGTACCGCCCGGTCGACGGTCTGGTCGCTGGCCGCGTAGACCCGTTTGAGCTCGGAGCGGGAGGGGATCCGGGCGCCGACGGTCAGGAATCCGTCGTCGATACGCCGCCGCAGGTCGTCCGCGATACGCAGATATACGGGCCTGCTGTCGCCCACACCGGGCTCCCTTCCCCCTGGTTCCCCCATCCGGACCCACAGGCTAGGTACCCAGGCTGAGTCTGTGTACCTAGGAACACCCAGGTGGACGGCCGGGCCCAGGGGGAAATGTCGCTCAAGTCGCCCCTTGCACGCGTGTCGCCGGTGAAGTCCGTGATGCCCTGGATAGGTTGCTCCGACTGGCCGGTCCGGGACAGGGCGAGAGTGAGTTGGGCAGAGCATGGCCGTCGATCCGTTGATCGAGCTGCGGGGCGTCAACAAGCACTACGGGGCGTTGCACGTCCTCCGGGACATCGACCTCACGGTCGGCCGGGGGGAGGTGGTGGTGATCATCGGCCCCTCGGGATCCGGGAAGTCCACGCTGTGCCGGGCGATCAACCGGCTGGAGCCCGTCGAGTCCGGGACCATCACCCTGGCCGGACAGCCGCTGCCCGACGAGGGCCGGCCCCTCGCCAAGCTGCGGGCCGAGGTGGGCATGGTCTTCCAGTCCTTCAACCTCTTCGCCCACAAGACGGTGCTCGCCAACGTCTCCCTCGCCCAGACGAAGGTCCGCGGCCGCGGCCGGGAGGAGGCGGACCGGCGCTCCCGCGAGCTGCTGGAACGGGTGGGGCTGCTGGCCCACGCGGAGAAGTACCCGGCTCAGCTCTCGGGCGGTCAGCAGCAGCGGGTGGCCATCGCCCGGGCGCTGGCCATGGATCCCAAGGTGATGCTCTTCGACGAGCCGACCTCGGCCCTGGACCCGGAGATGATCAACGAGGTGCTGGAAGTGATGCAGCAGCTCGCCCGGGACGGCATGACGATGGTCGTCGTCACCCATGAGATGGGCTTCGCCCGCTCCGCCGCCAACCGCGTGGTCTTCATGGCCGACGGCCGCATCGTCGAGGACCGCACCCCCGAGGAGTTCTTCACGGCCCCCGAGAGCGACCGGGCCAAGGACTTCCTCTCCAAGATCCTCAAGCACTGAGCGGGGTGACGCACATGGCACGCCGTATCGCCGCCCTGGCCCTCGCCGCCCTGGCCCTGCTCGCCGCCGGCTGCGGCAAGGAAGGCAGCCCGCCGGTCAAGGGGCCCAAGCCCGGGGACCTCCCCGCCTACCACGTCGCCACCGGCTTCGACCTGCCGGCCTCGCCCACCTGGCGGGCGGCCAAGGGCCGCGGCCACCTCACCGTGGGCGTCAAGGAGGACCAGCCCTACCTGGGCGAGAAGGACCCCGCGACGGGCGTCTACTCCGGCTTCGACATCGAGATCGCCCGGATGATGTCCGCCTCCCTCGGCTTCGACCCGAAGACCCTCGCCTTCCGGACCATCGCCTCCGCCAACCGCGAGACGGCCCTCCAGAACGGCCAGATCGACTACTACGTGGGCACCTACACCATCAACGACCTGCGCAAGAAGCAGGTGGGCTTCGCCGGCCCGTACTACATCGCCGGGCAGTCGCTGCTGGTGCGCAAGGACGAGGACGACATCCACGGCCCCCAGGACCTCGACGGCAAGCGGGTCTGCTCGGTCGCCGGGTCGACCCCCCTCCAGCGCATCCAGCGCGAGTTCCCCAAGGCCCAGGCCGTCGCCTACGACACGTACTCCATCTGCGTCGACAACCTCCTCAGCCTCCAGGTGGACGCCGTCACCACCGACGACACCATCCTCATGGGCTTCGCCGCCAAGGCACCGGACGAACTGAAGGTCGTCGGGAAGCCGTTCTCCAAGGAGCCCTACGGCATCGGCGTCCCGCGCGGCGACACCGCGCTGCGCCTGGCGCTCGACGACGCCATCGAGGAGCACGAGCGGAACGGCGACTGGAAGAAGGCGTACGACGCGACCCTCGGCCGGTCCGGCGTCCCCGCGCCGCAGCCGCCCGCCGTCGACCGCTACGGCACCGGGAGGTCCGCACCGTGAACGTCCTGACCGACAACCTCTCGCTCTACGGCGAGGGACTGCTCGGCACCGTCGAACTCACCGTCTACGCCTCGCTGCTGGCCCTCGTCCTTGGCTTCCTGATGGCGTCCTTCCGCGTCGCGCCCGTCGCCTCGCTGCGCGCCTTCGGCACCGTATGGGTGACGGTCCTGCGCAACACCCCGTTGACGCTGCTGTTCTTCGCGGTGCTGCTGGGCCTGCCGCGCTTCGGCGTCGTCCTGCCCTTCCAGGTCTTCGCGGTCCTCGCGCTCGGCTGCTACACCTCGGCCTTCATCTGCGAGGCCGTGCGCTCGGGCATCAACACCGTGCCCGTCGGCCAGGGCGAGGCCGCGCGCAGCCTGGGCATGACCTTCGGCCAGACGCTCGGCGTGGTGATCCTGCCGCAGGCGTTCCGCTCGGTCATCCCGCCGATCGGCTCCACCCTGATCGCCCTCGCCAAGAACTCGGCCATCGCCGGCTCCTTCAGCGTCACCGAACTGCTCGGCACCTACAAGACGCTCAACGAGCTCGGCTACAGCATCATCTGGACCTTCGTCTGGATCGCCGTCGGCTACCTGATCGTGACCCTGTCCATCAGCGCGGTCTTCAACGTGCTGGAGAAGCGCTATGGAGTGGCCCGTTGACCGGCACCGCCCTGTACGACGTCCCCGGCCCGCACGCCCGGCGGCGCCACCGCCTCTACGGGATCCTCGCGACCGCCGCGATCCTGGCCCTGATCGCCTTGGTCGTCCATCTCCTCTTCGCCACCCACCAGTTCACCGCCCAGAAGTGGACGCCCTTCGAGTACCAGGGCATCCAGGAGATGCTGCTGCGCGGCCTCGGCAACACGCTCCGGGCCTTCGGCTACGCCGCCGTCCTCTCGCTCGCCCTCGGCGGGGTGCTCGCGGCCGGACGGCTCTCCGACCACCGGCCGGTGCGCTGGGTGGCCACCCTGGTCGTGGAGTTCTTCCGTGCCATGCCCGTGCTGGTGATGATCTTCTTCGTCTTCGTCGCCCTCAAGGTGCAGCCCCTCCCCGCCCTCGTCACCGGCCTCACCCTCTACAACGGCTCGGTGCTGGCGGAGGTCTTCCGCACCGGCGTCGACTCCGTCGAGCGCGGCCAGCGGGAGGCCGCCTACGCGCTGGGCATGCACAAGACGCAGGTCATGACGTACGTCCTCGTCCCGCAGGCGGTCCGCGCCATGCTGCCGACAATCATCAGCCAGCTCGTCGTCGCCCTCAAGGACACCTCGCTGGGCTTCCTCATCACCTACGAGGAGTTCCTGCACGCGGGCAAGCTGATCGCGGGCAACCTGGACTACGGGCTGCCGTTCATTCCCGTCGTCATGATCATCTCGCCCGTGTACATCGGGATGTGCATGCTGCTGTCCTGGCTGGCGACCTGGGTCGCCAAGCGCCAGCGGCGCAGCGTGAAGACGGAGGCGGTGGAGGTGGCTCCGGCGGAGCCGGGGACGCTGCTGCCGGGGCCGGCCGGGCACCACCAGGCGCCGTAGCGCCCGGCCGGCCCCCGCGGGCCGTCGTCAGGCGTCCGCGCCCAGCCACAGGTCGGGGCCGAACACCTCGTAGTGGATGTCCGCCGGGGCCACCCCCGCGTTGAGCAGCTGCGCCCGGACCGCCCGCATGAAGGGCAGCGGCCCGCACAGGTACGCCACGGCGTCCGCCGGGACGTCGATCGCGGACAGGTCCGCGAACCCGGTCCGCTCCACCGGCCAGGCGCCCGCGGGCCGTTCGTACCAGACGTGCGCCTCCGCGGCGGGCAGCTTGGCGACGAGCTGCCGCAGGTCCTCGCGGAAGGCGTGGTCAGCCTCACTGCGGTCGGCGTGGACGGCGATCACGCGACGGGCCGAACCGGTGGCCGCCAGGTGGGCGAGCATGCCGGTCATGGGGGTGCAGCCGATGCCGGCGGACGCGAGCAGGACCGGCCGGTCGCCGTCGTCCAGGACCACGTCGCCGAAGGGCAGGCTCACCATGAGCTCCGTGCCGGCGTCCACGTGGTCGTGCAGGTGGTGGGAGACCTCGCCGGCCGGGTCGCCGGCGACGCGCTTGACGGAGAACTGGAGGGCGTCGTCGGGCCGCCCGGAGAGGCTGTACTGGCGGATCTGGCGGGCGCCGTCGGGGAGGGCGACCTGAACGGAGACGTACTGGCCGGGCCGGGCCGCGGGGAGCGGCCGGCCGTCGAGCGGGCGGACGACGAACGTGGCGACGTCGGCGGTCTCGCGGTGGCGGGCGACGACGCGGCAGGGGACGAAGACCTCGCCGGCCGGGACGCCCGCCCCCGCGTAGAGGCGGGCCTCCAGGGCGATCAGCGCGTTGGCCATCAGCCAGTAGACCTCGTCCCAGGCGGCGGCGACCTCGGGGGTCACGGCCTCGCCCAGCACCTCGGCCATCGCGGCGAAGAGATGACGCCTGACCAGTTCGTACTGCTCCGCGGTGACGCCCAGCGCGGCGTGCTTGTGCGCGATGCGGGAGAGCATCGCGTCCGGCCGTACGTCCGGGTGGTCCACGAGCGCCGTGGCGAACGCGGCGATGGCGCCCGCGAGGGCCTGGCGCTGGGAGCCGTTGGCCTGGTTGCCGCGGTTGAACAGGTCCCGCAGCAGCTCCGGGCGGTCGGCGAACAGCTTGTCGTAGAAGAGCGGGGTGATCTCACCGATGGCCCCGCCCACGGCGGGCAGGGTGGCACGGACGGTCTCGGTCGACTTCGGGGACAGCATCGGCGACTCCTTGCGGTCGTGCCCCGGACGGAAAACTTGCATCCAGGACTCGTATTTCAGGGTGTGGCGTCGCCCTCGCGGGCGGCACCGGTGGTGTCGGTCCGCGGGCCGTGGCGTCGGTCCTCGGGGCGTGGCGTCGGTCTGGTGTCAGTCTTGGGGGCGGGCGGTCAGGCCCAGCAGGACCGGTCCCGTCGGCCGTTCGACCAGGTCCTGCACGGTGATCGGGTCGAGGGACGCGAAGAACGCCTCCTGCGCGTCACGCAGCGCGCCCCGCAGCCGGCAGGCGCCGCGCAGCGGGCACGGCGGCTCGTCCTCACACCCGACGACGTCCCCCGCGCCCTCCAGCGCCCGCACCAGCCGGCCGACCGACCCGGTCAGCCCCGCGGACGTGAGCGCCAGTCCGCCGCCGCGGCCCCTGCGGGTCTCGACGACGCCCAGGTGCGTCATGCGGCTGACCACCTTGGCCGCGTGCGTGTACGGCACGCCCACCGCGGCCGCCACCTCGCGGGTGGTGGGAGCGGCGGGTTCGGTGCCGGAGGTCACGGCCAGGCGCATGGCGATGCGCAGGGCGATGTCGGTGCTCTTGGTCAGTCGCACACCAGTACCTTAGCTAATTGGATTTCTGGAGTCCGATTAGGGGGTGGGTTGTGCGGGCCGAGGCTGTGACGCGCTGCTTCAGTCGGCGGGGCGTTGTTCGATGGTGATGTCCATGCCGCGGGCCTTGTGGTGGTGGATCGGGGAGAAGCCGGCGCGGGCGAGGGCCTCTTTCTGGGCCGCGGCGGTGCGGGTCGCGGCCTGGCGGGCGTCGCCGGAGAGGTGGGTGCAGGTGATGTGCCAGACGCGGCGCGTGTGGGCCAGCCGCTGCCGCAGGAGGTCCGGGTCGGCGGGCAGGTTGTCCAGGGCGCCGGCTTCGGCGGCCGTCCGGGTCCTGCCCACGTCGGGGCGGTTCGTGAACGCCAGCTCGAAGGCGTTGGCGATCAGTCCGCACCGGGCGCCGCTGAAGAGGACGGCGTCGCCGGGGGCGTCGCGGGTGCTCAGGGACCAGATCACGGCGTGGGTGTCCCACGGGCGGCTGTCCGGCTGGCGGATGGCGAGGTGGGACGCGACGAGAGGGACGGCCGGCAGGACGACGAGCAGCAGGCGCAGGGGCGAGGGGACGACGGTGAAGGCCGTCGCGAGCAGCAGGGCCAGGGCCGGCAGGCAGAACAGCAGGTAGCGGTAGGCGAAGAGGGGGTGGCCCAGGGAGACGGCCATCAGGAGCAGCGGCGGGACGGCCAGCCAGGGCACGCCGACGGCGAGGGCCAGGGACGGGGCCCTGTGCCGGCGCATCACGAGGAGGGCGAGGGCCGCGAGGGCGGTGAGGATGAGCAGGAGTTTCGGTGCGGTGGGGAGGGTGTCCTGGCCGGGGGTGAGGAGCCAGGTGAAGTAGTTGAGCGGCGTTCCGGCGGTGACCGGCGCGGCCTCGCCCACGGCGGAGCTCTGGCGGGAGCCGAGGATCAGCAGCGGGACGACGGCGGCGATGCCCGCGGCCTGGGCCGCCAGCAGATGGATGGTGACGCGGCGGCCGGGGCGCAGGAGGGCCACGGTGACGGCGTGGGCGGCCACCAGCAGCAGTCCCAGCACGTTGAACCAGCCCAGCAGGGCGATCAGTACCGCGTGGGCCACCAGCCACCTGCCCCGCGTCCGGCTGGACAGGACCTTCACCAGCGTGCCCGTGGCGAGCACCGCCACCGCCATGACGAAGGCGAACGAGCGCGCCTCCTGCGCGTACCGTGCCGCGGTCGGCAGAACGGCGAGCAGCAGCCCCGCGCACAGCCCGAGCCGCGGCCCGCCGAGCAGCCGTCCCAGCCAGGTCAGTCCGGCCACCGCGACGGCCACCGCCACCGCGGAGGGCACCCGCGCCGTGTACTCGTTGAGCCCTCCGAACGCCTGCCCGACCAGGTGCATCAGTACGTAGTGCAGGCCGTGCACCGCGTCGACCTGCCCCAGCAGCTCGAACATCTGCGGCCAGGACCGCCGCGCCACGTCGATGGTGACGATCTCGTCGGTCCACGCGGAGGGTTCCCTGTTCCCCCATATCCCGAGGCCGAGCCCGACGGCCGGCGACACCCACCCGGCCGCGCGCAGCAGGCGGTCACGGCCGGCGGACGCGCCGGGTGTGACGGGCGTGGCGGACGTGCCGGACGTGGCGGGCTGGGGCGAGGTGGCTGTCACGGTGCTGCTTTCGTCGCTGGCACTCCCGCACCGGGCGGTGCTGGGACAGGCGGTGCTGGGACGGGCGGTGAACAGCGTCGTGTGTGATACAGAGCAGGATCCACCCCCCACGTTCGGAACATTATGTGCAATACGGACTTGTGGCCAAAAGGGTGGCGTCCCTGAGCGCGGACTCGGCCGGGTGGGCCGGACAAAGCACTCGGTCACGGCCCGCTTCCGGCGCGACGTCGTGCGTCGAGGGCCGCGGCTCCCGCGCATACGGCGGTGGCCAGCGCGAACCCCAGCGCGGCCGGGTTGACGTAGCCGGGGACGGACTCCGGGTCGTAGCTCCCGCCGCCCGTCGTCTCGCAGAGGAACCGGAGGGGCAGGTAGTCGACGCCGTAGCCGACGACGGCCGAGGCCCGCTCCTCCTGTCCCGGCGTCCGGCAGGACGGGGATGGGGACGAGCCGGCGCCATGGTCCTCCGCGTCCCAGACCGCTACGGCGACATGGAGCAGGCCCCACGTGTACAGGGCCACCGCGCCGGCTCCCAGGACGGCGGTGCCGCTCCGGAGCCATCTCCCGCGGTCGGCACTGCGGAGACCGGCCTGGCCGAGGGTACCGAGGCCGTAGCCGGCGAGGGCGAAGACGAAGATCAGCCCGGCCGGGACGAGGAAGAGGAGCGCCATCTGCCGAGCCCATCAGGAGGTGATGGCGGCAGCTGTGGCGGAGGCCACAATTCCTGCAACGGAGGAGCCACGAACAACCGCGGGGGTGTCCGTCCGTGACCGCCGCGCCGCCGCGGCCGGTGGGGCCGCGCAGGGGAGGCGGCCGGGCAGGGACGCGTACAAGGAACGGACGTCCCTCGCCGGTGAGTTGGAGGACGACGGCCGCGACGCGGCCGGCCGTCCCGCCGGCATCGGGGCTCGGGTCCCGGCGTCGTTGACGGACGTGGTGTCGCTGACGGACGTAATGTCGTCCGCCCGGCGCGGCCGGTGATCCGGGCTGTGGCGCCGGGTGGTTCGTCGTCCCGGCCGCCGCCGGCCGGGGACCGCCGGGGACGGTTCCGGATCCTGGTCCGGGGTGCGGAGGGCCGTGGGGCCCTCCGCCCGTGGGGAGTCGCTGTTCCGACGCCACGGGAGACGGCCGGACCCGGGGGGNGGGGGGGGGGGGGGGGGGGGGGGGGGGGGGGGGGGGGGGGGGGGCGGCACAGTGCCACGACCCGATGCGCCAACAGCCCGGACAACCCCGGTCGATGCCCTCCGGCGAGTGACGTCTGGTGCCAGTGATACGGGGAATGAGCCGTGAGATTGACAGACGGTCATCACGCGGCGAGTCTGGCAGCCGTGATCGACAGCGACCGGTGACATGACCCGGGACGCGGTCGGCCGAACCGAACCATCCCCGACACTCCGGAGGCAGTAGTGGCAGACGCAGGCGCACACGGCGGGCGGTACGGCAAGGTGCTGGCGGCGATCGGCGCGGCCACGGCCCTGGCGGCGGGTGCCGCCGCCCCCGCGACCGCCGCCGCCCCGGCCCGCGCAGGCGAGCGCTACGTCGCCCTCGGCGACTCGTACACCTCCGCACCGGGCGTGCCGCAGCAGAGCGGCGGGGACTGCGCGCGGTCGAGCGTCAACTACCCGGCGCTCACCGCGAAGGCGCTGCACGTGAAGTCCTTCAAGGACGTCAGCTGCAGCGGCGCCAAGACCGACGACATGTGGCGCGCGCAGGGGGCCAACGGCCCGCAGCTGAACGCCCTCGGCAAGAAGACCAGGCTGGTCACCGTCGGCATCGGCGGCAACGACATCGGCTTCGGCGAGATCATCGGCACCTGCGCCAAGCTGTCCGTCTCCGACCCGGCCGGCGCCCCCTGCCGCAAGCAGTACACCGCGGCCGACGGCGGCGACCTGCTGAACAAGCGCATCGCCGACGCCGCGCCCAAGGTCGCCCGCGTCCTCAAGGCCGTGCACCAGCGGGCCCCGCACGCCCGCGTCGTCCTGGTCGGCTACCCGGCGATCATGCCGGACAACGGCGTGGGCTGCTTCCCGTCCGTGCCGATCGCCGCCGGGGACACCCCCTACCTGCGCGACACCGAGAAGAAGCTCAACACGATGCTCCGGCAGCAGGCGCGGAAGGCGCACGTCCGGTACGCCGACACCTACCGCGCGACCGTCGGCCACGACGTCTGCCGCCCGGAGGCCGACCGCTGGATCGAGGGCGCCCAGCCCACGCGTCCGGCCGCGCCCTTCCACCCGAACGCCGACGGCGAGCGGGCGATGGCCAAGCCGGTGATCACCCAGTCGCGGGGGCGCTGAGCCGCAGTCGTCTGGCGCCCTGTCGGCGGACCTGTCCTGCGAGTAGGGTCCGGGGCCTCTCAGCCGACAGGGAGGTAACCCATGTCAAGGTCACCAGGACACCGGCGAACCACCGTGCTCTGTGCGACGGCCGCGCTCGTGGCGGGGCTCGGGATCGTGCCGGCCGCCGCCCAGGGCGCGGCCGGCGCGGACCGGGCCCCCGCCAAGACCCCGCTGGCCGTCGGCCGCGGCGGGGCTGTGTCGAGCGTCGACGCCGACGCGTCCGCCGCCGGCATCGAGGTGCTCAAGGGCGGTGGCAACGCCGTGGACGCGGCGGTGGCCACCGCCGCCGCCCTCGGCGTCACCGAGCCGTACTCCGGCGGCATCGGCGGTGGCGGCTACTTCGTGTACTACAACGCGAAGGCCCGCAAGGTCTTCACCATCGACGGCCGGGAGCGGGCGCCGCTCAGCGCCGGCAAGGACCTGTTCGTCGAGAAGGGGCAGGCGATCCCCTTCGACGAGGCGATGACCAGCGGACGGAGCGTCGGCGTCCCCGGCGCGCCCGCCACCTGGGACGCGGCGCTGCGCTCCTGGGGCAGCAGATCGCTCGGCCAGGTGCTGAAGCCCGCCGAGCGCCTGGCCCGCAAGGGCTTCACCGTCGACGAGACCTTCCGGCAGCAGACCGCCGACAACGAGAAGCGCTTCCGCGACTTCCCCGCCACGGCGAGGCTGTACCTGCCGGGCGGCAAGCTCCCGGCCGTTGGAGCGACGCTCAGGAACCCCGACCTCGCCCGCACCTACGAACTGGTGGGGAAGCGGGGCGTCGGCGCGATGTACGGCGGCGAGCTCGGCCGGGACGTGGTCCGCACCGTCCGCAAGCCGCCCGTCGCCCCCGGCACGCACCGGGTGGTCCGCAGCGGCGACCTCACCGACCGTGACCTGCGGGCGTACGCGGTCAAGCGGCCGGGCCCGACGCACACCACCTACCGCGGGCTCGACGTCTACGGGATGGGCCCCTCGGCCTCCGGCGGCATCGCCGTCGCCGAGGCGCTGAACATCCTGGGCCGGAGCGACCTCCGCAAGCTCGACCAGAAGACCTATCTGCACCGCTACCTGGAGGCGAGCCGGATCGCGTTCGCCGACCGCAACCGGTGGATCGGCGACCCGGCGCAGGAGAAGGTGCCCACCGCTGCCCTGACGTCGAAGCGGTTCGCCGACTCGCGGGCCTGCCTCATCAAGGACAGCCGGGCCCTGACCAGCCCGCTCGCCCCCGGTGACCCGCTGCACCCCAAGCCCTGTGCGACGACGGGCCGTTCCGCGCCCACGCCGTACGAGGGGCAGCAGACCACCCATATGACGGTGGCCGACAAGTGGGGGAACGTCGTCGCGTACACCTTCACCATCGAGCAGACCGGCGGCAGCGGCATCACCGTGCCCGGGCGCGGCTTCCTGCTCAACAACGAGCTGACCGACTTCTCGTTCACCCCCGTCACCCCGGGCGTCCACGACCCGAACCTGCCCGGTCCCGGCAAGCGTCCGCGGTCGTCGATCTCGCCGACGGTGGTCCTCGACCACGGCCGGCTGAAGTTCGCGCTCGGCTCGCCGGGCGGGGCGACGATCATCACCACCGTGCTCCAGACGCTGCTCAACCACGTGGACCGCGGCATGCCGCTGGTCGACGCGATCGCGGCGCCGCGTGCCAGCCAGCGCAACGGCGCCACGACGGACGTGGAACGGGCGCTGTGGGACAGCGAGGTCCGCGGCCAACTGGAGGCCAAGGGCCACGCGTTCAAGCTGAACCCGTCCTTCATCGGGGCGGCGACCGGCGTCGAACGGCTGCCCGACGGGCGGTGGCTGGCCGCCGCGGAGAAGGTGCGGCGCGGTGGCGGTTCCGCGATGGTGGTCCGGCCGGGGCGGTGAGCGTGGTGTGGGGCGCCGTACGGGCTCGTGCCCGGTACGGCGCCCCACACGTCGGTGCAGGGCGGGCGCCGCGGCCGGCCGGTCAGCCGGTCATCGGCCGCTCAGCCGAGCAGGCGGATGATCGCCTCTGTGGTGTCCGTCTCCGCCAGCCGGGGGAACACCTTCTCCACACAGTTCCGGTGCACCTCCGGGTCGAGGTCCGTGACCGCGTCCGTCGCCACGGTCACGTGGTACCCGTGCTCGTGCGCGGCGCGGGCCGTCGACTCCACGCCCATGCCGGTGGCGACGCCGCCGAGGACGATCTGCGTCACGCCCCGGCGGCGCAGCTGGAGGTCGAGGTCGGTGCCGTGGAAGGCGCCCCAGGTGTGCTTGGTGACCACGATGTCGCCGTCCCGGCGGCCGAGTTCGGGCCGCAGGTCCGCGAAGTCGGCGGGGGTCTCGCCACCGCGGTGCCGGGCCTCCGTGCGGCCGGGCGCCGAGCCGACGACGCGCACCAGGACGACCGGGAGCCCCCGGGCGCGGAAGGCGTCGGCCAGCTCGGCCCCGCGGGCGACGATCCCGTCCATGGGGTGGACGGAGGGGAGGGCCGTGATGCCCTTCTGGAGGTCGACGAGGACGAGCGCGGTCTGCGGATCGAGTGTGGTGGCAGGCATGGCGGCAGCCTAGCGAAAGCACAGTGAAACTTGCAAGCTTTCCTGTTTATTGGATCCGGCATCGGATCGCCGCGTCGGTCTTGCCTCAGCGGATGGCGGGTCATACGGTCGCAGGCACACGCGGATCTTCGCGCGTAGCCCGGCACACGCCCCGGCAGAGGAGCAGCTCATGGCCAATGTTGTGCGCGCCGCACTGGTCCAGGCCAGCTGGACCGGTGACACCGAGTCGATGATCGCCAAGCATGAGGAGCACGCCCGCGCCGCCGCCGCGCAGGGCGCCAAGGTGATCGGCTTCCAGGAAGTCTTCAACGCCCCCTACTTCTGCCAGGTCCAGGAGAGCGAGCACTACCGCTGGGCCGAGCCCGTCCCCGACGGGCCCACCGTGCGCAGGATGCGCGAACTCGCCCGGGAGACGGGCATGGTGATCGTCGTGCCGGTCTTCGAGGTCGAGCAGTCCGGCTTCTACTACAACACCGCCGCCGTCATCGACGCCGACGGCAGCTACCTGGGCAAGTACCGCAAGCACCACATCCCCCAGGTCAAGGGCTTCTGGGAGAAGTACTACTTCAAGCCCGGCAACGTCGGCTGGCCCGTCTTCGACACCGCCGTCGGCCGGGTCGGCGTCTACATCTGCTACGACCGCCACTTCCCGGAGGGCTGGCGGCAGCTCGGCCTCGCCGGCGCCCAGCTCGTCTACAACCCCTCCGCCACCTCGCGCGGCCTCTCCGCGCACCTCTGGAAGCTCGAACAGCCCGCCGCCGCCGTCGCCAACGAGTACTTCGTCGCCGCGATCAACCGCGTCGGGCAGGAGGAGTACGGCGACAACGACTTCTACGGCACGTCGTACTTCGTCGACCCCCGCGGACAGTTCGTCGGCGACGTCGCGAGCGACACCAAGGAGGAACTCGTCGTCCGCGACCTGGACTTCTCCCTCATCGACGAGGTCCGGCAGCAGTGGGCGTTCTACCGGGACCGGCGCCCCGACGCCTACGAAGAGCTGGTCCGGCCGTGACCGGCCGGCTGCACGCCCGGCACCGGGCCGTGCTCCCCGCGTGGCAGACCCTCTACTACGGCGAACCGATCGAACTCACCCACGGCGAGGGCCGCCACGTCTGGGACGCCGACGGCCGGCGCTACCTCGACTTCTTCGGCGGCATCCTCACCACCATGACCGCCCACGCCCTCCCCGAGGTCACCAAGGCGGTGGCCGGGCAGGCCGGCCGGATCCTGCACACCTCGACCCTCTACCTCGACCGGCACATGGTCGAACTCGCCGAGCGCATCGCGGCGCTGAGCGGCATCCCCGACGCCCGGGTCTTCTTCACCACCTCCGGCACCGAGGCCAACGACACGGCCCTGCTCCTGGCCACCACCCACCGGCGGTCCAACCAGATCCTGGCCATGCGCAACAGCTACCACGGCCGCTCCTTCTCCACCGTGGGCATCACCGGCAACGCCGCCTGGTCGCCCACCAGCCTCTCGCCCCTCCAGACGCTCTACGTGCACGGCGCCGTGCGGTCGCGGGGCCCGTACGCGCACCTCTCCGACGCGGAGTTCACCGCGGCGTGCGTACGCGACCTGGAGGACATGCTCGGCCAGGCGCACGGGACGGTGGCCGCGCTGATCGCCGAACCGGTGCAGGGCGTCGGCGGGTTCACCGCACCGCCCGACGGGCTGTACGCGGCCTTCCGCGAGGTCCTGGACCGGCACGGCATTCTCTGGATCAGTGACGAGGTGCAGACCGGCTGGGGGCGCACCGGCGACCACTTCTGGGGCTGGCAGGCCCACGCGGAGAACGGCCCGCCCGACCTCCTCACCTTCGCCAAGGGCATTGGCAACGGCATGTCCGTCGGCGGCGTCGTCGCCCGCGCCGAGGTGATGAACTGCCTGGAGGCCAACTCCATCTCGACATTCGGCGGCAGCCCGGTCACCATGGCGGCCGGCCTCGCCAACCTCACCCACCTCCTGGAACACGACCTCCAGGGCAACGCCCGCCGCGTCGGCGGACTCCTCACCGAACGGCTCCGCGCCATCGCGGCCGGGCTGCCCGTCGTCCGCGAGGTCCGCGGCCGGGGGCTGATGATCGGCGTCGAGCTGGCCACGGCCGAGGCGGCCGGCCTGGCCCTCGAACAGGCCCGTGAACACGGCCTGCTGATCGGCAAGGGCAGCCGGGAGGGGACCGTCCTGCGCATCGCCCCGCCCCTGTCCCTCACCGTCGCCGAGGCGGAGGAGGGCGCCGCGGCGCTGGAGGAGGCGCTGCGGCACGTCCAGCACGAGCACGCGGCGGAGGAACACGCGGTGGGGAACCACGCGGTGGAGAAAGCGGATCGCTCATGACCAGAACCCTCATCAAGGGCGGCCTCGTCATCACCGCCGCCGAGGAGACGTACGCCGACGTCCTCGTCGAGGGCGGCACCGTCGCCGCGCTGGCGGCGCCCGGGAGTTCCGCGGCCCAGGGCTGGACGGCCGACCGGACCATCGACGCCACCGGCAAGTACGTCATCCCGGGCGGCGTGGACGCCCACACCCACCTCGACTTCCCCTTCGGCGGCACCTCCTCCTCCGACACCTTCGAGACCGGCACCCGGGCCGCCGCCTGGGGCGGCACCACGACGATCGTCGACTTCGCCGTACAGTCCCGGGGCCGCGCGCTGCGCGACGGACTCGACACCTGGCACGCCAAGGCCGAGGGGCAGTGCGCCGTCGACTACGCCTTCCACATGATCCTCTCCGATGTGACCGAGGGGTCGCTGAAGGAGATGGACCGGCTGGTGGACGAGGGAGTGACCTCGTTCAAGCTGTTCATGGCCTACCCCGGCGTCTTCTACAGCGACGACGGACAGATCCTCCGGGCCATGCAGCGCGCCGCCGGCAACGGCGGGCTCATCATGATGCACGCCGAGAACGGCATCGCCATCGACGTCCTCGTCGAACAGGCCCTCGCCGCGGGCCGGACGGACCCCCGGTACCACGGGGAGGTCCGCAAGGCGCTGCTGGAGGCCGAGGCCACCCACCGCGCGATCCAGCTCGCCCGGGTCGCCGGCAGCCCTCTCTACGTCGTCCACGTCTCCGCGGAGGAGGCGGTAGCCGAGATCGCCGCTGCCCGGGACAAGGACCTGCCGGTCTTCGGCGAAACATGCCCGCAGTACCTGTTCCTGTCGACCGACAACCTGGCGGAACCCGGCTTCGAAGGCGCCAAGTACGTCTGCTCGACGCCACTCCGCCCCCGCGAGCACCAGGCCGCCCTCTGGCGCGGACTGCGCACGGACGACCTCCAGGTCGTCTCCACCGACCACTGCCCGTTCTGCTTCTCCGGCCAGAAGGACCTCGGCCAGGGGGACTTCTCGAAGATCCCCAACGGGTTGCCCGGGGTGGAGAACCGCATGGACCTCCTCCACCAGGCGGTCGTCGACGGCCACATCTCCCGCCGGCGCTGGATCGAGATCGCCTGCGCCGCGCCCGCCCGGATGTTCGGCCTCGCCCCGAAGAAGGGCACCATCACCCCCGGCGCCGACGCCGACCTCGTCGTCTACGACCCGCGCGCCCAACAGACCATCTCCGCCGCGACCCACCACATGAACGTCGACTACTCGGCCTACGAGGGCAAGCAGATCACCGGACGGGTCGAGACCGTCCTCTCCCGCGGCGACATCGTCATCGACGACCGGCGGTTCACCGGCCGCACCGGCCACGGCCGGTACGTGCCCAGGACCACCTGCCAGTACCTCGCGTAACGCCCCTGACCCGTAAGGAGCATGTGCCTTGGACTTCGGCCTCGTCCTGCAAACCGACCCGCCCGCCGGCGCTGTCGTGGAACTGATGCGCCGCGCCGAGCGGTGCGGCTTCCGCTACGGCTGGACGTTCGACTCCGCCGTCCTGTGGCAGGAGCCCTTCGTCATCCACAGCCGCATCCTGGAGCACACCGAACGGCTCGTCGTGGGGCCGATGGTCACCAACCCCTCCACCCGCACCCCCGAGGTCACCGCCTCCACCTTCGCCACCCTCAACGACATGTTCGGCAACCGCACCGTCTGCGGCATCGGCCGCGGCGACTCGGCCATGCGCGTGGCCGGCCGCCCCCCCAACACCCTGGCCGCCCTCAGCGAATCCATGCGCATCATCCGCGACCTCGCCGAAGGCCGCGAGACCGACGTCGGCGGCACCCCGTTGCGCCTGCCCTGGGTCCGCGACGGCCACCTCCCCGTCTGGATGGCCGCCTACGGCCCCAAGGCCCTCGCCCTCGCCGGCCGCGAAGCCGACGGCTTCATCCTCCAGCTCGCCGACCCCTTCCTCACCGAATGGATGATCAAGGCGGTACGTGAAGCCGCCGAACAGGCCGGTCGCGACCCCTCCACCCTCACCATCTGCGTCGCCGCCCCCGCCTACATCGGCGACGACCTCACCCACGCCCGCGACCAGTGCCGCTGGTTCGGCGGCATGGTCGGCAACCACGTCGCCGACCTCGTCACCCGCTACGGGGCTCATTCGGGGCTGGTGCCCGAGGCTCTGACCTCGTACGTCGAGCGGCGGGAAGGGTACGACTACAGCCATCACGGGCGGGCGGGCAATCCGTCGACTGATTTTGTTCCCGACGAGATCGTGGACCGCTTCTGCCTGCTGGGCCCTGTTGAGGCGCATATGGAACGGCTGGAGGAGCTGCGGGGGTTGGGGGTGGACCAGTTCGCGGTGTATGCGATGCACGACGCGCGGGAGGCGACGATCGACGCGTACGGGGAGCGGGTGATTCCGGCGTTTGGGGGGTGAGAGGGGCCTGGGCGGTCTGCGAGGGCGCCCGACCATGCCGGAAGGCACCAAGGCAGCCCATGCCGTCAGGGGAAGTCCGGGCACTCCTCGGCAAAGCCCTGCGAGACGGGCTGCCATACGCCGTGGTCCTCACGCACGCTCAGCCGATCCGCTTCCTCCGCGGTCTCGATCAGCTGAGCGGTGGTCAAGGGGACGGCCGTCGCGAAGACCCGTCCGACGTGGTGGCAGTGCAGCAGCGGGCGGAGTTCCGCCGAGTACGGCTCATCGGCGACCGCGAAGAGATCGGGCAGGGTCCAGCCCAGTGGGCCTGCTACGGCAGACAGCTGCTGCTTGCGGTGCGGACTCGCGTCCCAGCGCCACACCATTCCGTGCAGTGTGCTGAGGGACAGTCCCATGAACGGCAGTTCGCGGATGCCGAAGCCGCGATTGCGGATCAGTGCACCGAGCACGGCGGCCAACCTGGTCTCGGCGGGACGGCGGCCCGGCCACACCGGCTGCACGAAGGGTTCCGGAGCGGCGACGCGGGGCAGCGAGCGGACGAAAGCCTCCAGTGCGGCGAGCCGCGAGTGGTCGCAGTAACTGACGCGGTATGCGAACTGCCTCATGACCTCGGCGTCGCGCTTCGGGGGAAGGAGTTCCGCCGGTACCGGGTGGCCTGCGACCACGAGAAGATCGGCGGCCGGTATGCCTAGTTCGGCGGCACGTTCGGTGACTCGCTGCGGGGTGGTGTCAGTTCCACTCGCGGCGAGGCTGCTCAGGATGATGGCCCGTTCCATGTGAGGAAGGTAGCGGGTGGGCTGCCAGGGCAGCCCGGGCGCCGCATGAGGTCAGCGCGTCAGCACCAGCCCGCAGCTGTACGCCCGGGCATGGCCGATGCCGTCCGAGAGCGCGGTGACGAACGCCGCAGGGTCGACGACGGTGAGGGAGCCGCGCAACTCGGCGCGGGCGATCTTCAGACCCTTGTGCGGGGCCGGGCTCGAGACCGCGGGCAGCATCCGCACCGCCACGGTCTCGGAGTCCGTGGTGACACCGGCCCGACTGGGCTCCGGGCCGCCGCCCAGGTGGCGTACGACCCACTTCCGGACTCCGGCGGGCGTGGTGTGAGCCACCCGCTTGCCCCGCCGCATCCGGCCGTCCGGTCCTGACTGCGGCTTCACGTAGGTGGGGTTCACGACCGTCCGGAATCCGACGCTGTCCCCCGTGCGGAACGTGCGGTCGACGGTAAGGAGGTGCGGCTCGTCCCGCAGCGCCGCCTTGGGCAGGTGGCTCCAGTCGCCCGGGACCCTGGACTGCACGACCAGCACGAGGGCGGCGTTCTTCAAGTCGACGGTCCAGGTGGAGAGAATGCCCATCTGGGCACGGGGGTCCCGACTGCCGTCGTCGACCCACCCCTTGAAGCCGCTCATCACCGTGCGGTGCATGTCCTGGGCGTCGACGAGCGACTTGGCGACATAGGGATGCCGCGCGTCCAGGGTCAGCACGGAGTGGGTGGCGACGAACCGGGCGGTCGCGGTACGGGTCTGCGCGGGATCGTTCACGGGATGATGTCTTTCCACTCGGCGGCGTCCGGGTCGATCGTGATGCGCCGACGGACCTCCCAGCGGGTGGTGTGCTCGGGCCGCAGCGCGTCGAAGCTCACCGGCTGGTCCTGGACGGGTGTGGCGCCGCGTTCGGAGGGCGGGACCTGGAACCACGCCCAGGGCCTGCGGCGTGCCGGGTCGGTGGTGTCGTCGGGGCCCGGCAGGCGCCGGTGGGTGCGGAACGCCGTGTCCAGGTCGCCCGGGACGACCCCGAGGCCCAGGGTTCCGCAGGGGGGACAGGATTTACGCCCCAGCCACAGCAGACGTCGCGGGTGTTCCAGCGCCTGCCGCACGGTGTCCAGAATGTCCGCGCTTTCATGCTGGAGCCCCACGAGAAACGTCGCGTCCGCGAGGTACCACCGCTCGGTGATGAGGGCGGAGCGGGTCAGCTCCCCGGAGACCAGCACGCCGGAGTGCGGATCCGCGGCGATCTTCTTGGGCGCTCCGTACCAGTCGGTGAGCGTGTGGTGGCCGAACCGGTCGCCGGTGGCCGCGTCGAGGCTCGCCGAGACAGCGGCGGCCCGCCGGTGATCGGTGATGAGGTCGCGTGGCCGGAGCGGATAGGTACCCGCGCCGACGGTGTGGTAGTCCCGGACGGGGATGCCGGGGTGGTCGGCACGCACCGCGAAATCGGCTCGGGCCAGTTCCCCGAAGAGGGTGAGCTTCCTGGGCTCCTCCGCCCCCGTCGGCTGCTCGGGCTCCTCCAGTCCCATGGACCTCGGAAGTCCCAGAGCAGCGGCGCACATCCCGATCACAGCCGACTTGGAGGGCCGGCTGTGCGAGTCGCGGCGCGCGGCGAAGCGGGAGGCCATGCCCCACGACTGCAGAGGCCCGGCGAGCCGGATGAGCAGGACGTGCGTCACGAGATCAGCCCTTTGACGGTGAGCACCCGGCCCGCGTCCAGCGTGTCGAGCTCGCCGAGGACCTCGTCGAGGAGCGTGTCGACCTGCGGGTCGTATGTGAGCAGGCGGGACGTACGGATGTCCGGACGGCGCTTGTCCACGTACGCGTGGTGGCTGAGCAGCCGCTTCACCCCGGCGAGCCCGGCCGGTCCATCGCCGCCCTTGTCCTCCGGGTTCTCGTCGACGGGCTTCTGGAAGGCGGCGGCGTAGTTGTACGGGCGGTCGCCCTCGAAGGCCAGCACCAGGGCGGGCAACGAGCCGGTGGAGGCGGTGGAGTTCTTCTTCGCTTCGGGGAACGCCTCCACGAAGGCGGTCACGAACTCCTCCTCGGCGGCGGCGACCGCCTCCACCGCTTCCTGCTCGGACATGCCCGCGGCCCGGAGGTTGACCTCCAGCTGGCGCCGGTCGAGCACGGCATGCCGGTAGAACGTGCCCGAGATGAGCGACTGGTACCCGGTCATGCCGGCGCCCGCGTCGTCCGCCGCGTCCAGGAAGTCCAGCGCGTTCTTCTTCCGCTCCAGCTTGGCGTCGTCGGCGGCGGCGTAGAAGTCGTCCACCTGCTCGGCCTCGTGGATGGTGAACGAGTGCGCGCTCTGCACGGCGCCGTCCACGTTGGGGGAGTCGGCGATCTCGGCGAGGAACCGGCCGTACAGGGCGATGTCGATGGCGTCGCGGGGGGCGAGCGCGGTGAGCACCGCGGCGCGTGTCTCCCGGGGCAGTGGGGGCAGGTTCTTGGCCGCGGCCGCCTCGCCGTCCCCGTTCTCCGGCTCCTCGGCCGCCGCCTTGCGTGTTCCCCGCTTGGGCTTCGCCGCGGTGGCCTGCGCGGCGAGGTACTCGTCCCGCCACCTGAGCAGCCCATCGGTCCCGGCGGCGATGTGCGCGGCGATCCGCTCCCCGGTGTCGGCGGGTGCGAACAGCAGCACCTTGGTGAGGTTGGCGACGGTCTTCTTCGACGGATCGCCGAACTTCAGCCCTGTGGCCTCCAGTACGGCCCGGGCCATCGCGATCGCCTCGTCCCGCTCCCAGCCGTGGGCGGACTCCAGCACCCGCGCCGTGAGCAGCGCCCACTCCCGGGTCCGCAGACCGGTGGTCCGCCCGGCGAGCGGGCCGACTCCGGCGTTGGCCCGGTTGCGGGCGTGGACGCGTTCGGCGCGGCGGCGGGCCTGGCTGGTGATCATGTGGCGTTCGACGCCACCATAAACGATGGATTTGGGCGAATTGTTCTCGTCGCGCACGGGCAGTACGGCGACGAGCGTCTCCAGCAGGTGGAGCGAGAGGAACTGACCGCGCGATGCGGGGACGGGCGCGGGGACATCGGTCACGAACTGCTGCCCTTCTGAGTGGTTTTCCTGCCGGTGTCGTACGGTGCGTGGAAGTCGACCGCCCACTGGTAGGCGATGCGGGCCTTCCGGTCGTGCCAGAGCATGAGGTCGTCGACGAGTTGGGTCCAGGACGGCGGCACCTGTTCGCAGGCACGCAATCGGGTGATCGCGTGCTGGAGGTGCCGCCAGGGGACGCGACGGCTGGTCACGACGCGGTCGAGCAGTCGTGAGGCGCCTGGGTCTTGAGGGCCGCGCCCCATGGGGCTGCCGATGCGGCGTGCTGCCGTCCCGAGGCTGCCGTGTCCGGACACGGGCCTGCTCACACCCCGGTGGTACACCGCGAACAGGAAGGCGACCTGCTCGTAGACCTCCCTGCCGCCTGTCTCCCTCGCGGATTCCGGCACGTACCAGCCGGCGATGATGTGCGCGTTGGTCTGCCCTCCGGTACGCCGGAGCTGGGCGAGTTGACCGTAGTCCCGGTTGCGCACGAGAGAGGTGAGCCAGGCCGCGAGCCGGGCGCTGCCCGTCTGGTCGTCGCCCGTCTGGTCGTTGCCCGTCGCCACGGCTCCTGGCTCGGTCGCGCTGCTCATGCTTCCCCTCTCTTGAGGTCGTCCGGCGCCTGAGGCCCTCTGACCTCGGTGTCGAAGCGCTGCAGGGCCGCTGCGCGGGCCCGCAGACCCTGGGCGTTCCGGGGCAGCGAGTCGAGGCGCTTCTCCAGGGCGTCGCGGGCCATCGGGACGAGCCGTTCCACGTACTCGTCCATGCACTCGGTCACCAGGTACCCGTCGGCGACGTCCAGGAGCATGGTGTGGAAGGGCTCTTCCGTCGCCTTCCACTGCTCGCCGCGGGCGTCGAAGCGGGCCAGCTGGGCTTTCTTGTCGGCCGGTTTGGGGTTCGGGTAGGCGATCTCCCAGGCCGCGTACGCCGCCTTGTCGAGGCTGCGGGCGATGTGCTCCGCCACCTGGGAGCCGCGCGACGACGCCTGGTAAAGGACCGGTGCGAGACCGGGAGCGAAGGGGAAGACGCTGCTGACCCAGCTGATGGGCGTGGTCTTGTTGGAGACGAGACCGACGGCCAGCAGGTCGATGGAGTGACGCTCGGGCTCCTTGGCCCTGGGCAGCCTTCCCAGTCGCGTGTACAGCCCGCCGGCCTTCTCCTCGACCGCGGCGTAGAGGGCATGGGCCTCACGCCACAGGTCGCGGGTGGCGGACGGCCAGAGGGGCTTCTTCTCGCCCGCGCGTGTGACCGACATGACGGCGTCCTGGAGGTGCAACTCCGGATCGAGCGCCAGCAGCTCACCGGCGCCGATGAGGACCCGGTCCACGGCCGCCGCCTCACCGTCGCGGCCGGGAACCGGTCTGACGAGGATGGACCGCCCCAGGTAACTGTGCATATCCGCGAGCCCCGTGACCGCACGGCCCTGCGGCTTGGCGGCGAAACCCCGCCGCTCGACGGGGCCTTCGGTCCAGGTGAGGTTGAGGACCCCCGGTTCGTCGGTGGTCGGGGTGAGGTTGAGGCGCAGGGTGTCGCCGAGCGTCGGCCCCAGCGCCAGAACCCGGATCCGGCCGGCGAGCCGCCCGGTCGCCAGGTTGGTGATGGCCGGCCCCAGCGTCGCCTTGCCGGAGATCCGGGCACGGCCGGAGAGGCCGAACACATGCTGGGTCAGCATGGCCCGGAAGGCGTCGGCCGCGGGGAGTGGGTCGGGGTGTTCGAGGTGATGGTGGTCGGCGAACTGGTTGTAGTCACCGACGCGTTCGATGACGAGCTGGGCCGGTCCCGTCCCGTGCTTCTCCAGGAATTCGCCCAGGAGGATGTTCTGCCCGAGGGGGCGGGTGGGGCTGAAGAGATCCCAGCCGTCGTCCGGTTGTTGCGCGAGCCACGACGCGGCCTTCTCGAGCGAGTGCTTCCCGAGGACCCACTGCGTCCACTCGTCGTCCGAGGACGGGTAGGTGCGCGACGCATAGCAGATGGCGAGAAGGTACTCGATGAGAGCGACCTTCTCCCCGGGTGTGAGCCCTCCTACGTCCTTCAGCTCCTCGGCGTTCGCGAGCAGCTCCACGAGGTTCTGCCCGGTGACTCCGCCGTCGAGCGACAGAGCGCGGACGCAGGCGTGCTTGCGGGGGTCCCAGTGGGGGCGGACGGCGCCGCCACCGGGTCTCGGGGGTAAGCCGGCCAGGTGCATGCGTGTGACCTCGGTGTCTCGCGAGCTGTGTGGTGCCGCACTTCGCGGGTGCTCGTCCCCGGCATCGCGGGGAGTGGCGCAGCAGATGCTTCCGACGGTGCACCCCTGACAGCGCAGGGAGTACCGGTTCCGGGCCGCTGGCGTCGGGTATTGTCCAAGAGCCGGCCCGAAGGCTGCCATGCCCTCAGCGTTGTGCCTCCGCAACCGGACGCAGGGCTGTTGGGTGTGGCATCAGGCGGTCGCTCCCGACAATTGCGGTGTCGGGAGCGACCTCCCTAAAGGAGAGTCAGGATGTGCGATGCCGCTGCCGAGGCGGCGGACTCGATCAACAGCCGTGCCACGTCACCTCGGTGTCCCCATAACCACCTCCTTGCGTTAGTACCGCGCGTCCTCAGCCGGTTCCACAGCTCTTCGTCCATAGCTCGCGTTCCTCCTGCGCCGCGTGCCCTGCACCGGCTGTCCAGGGCACAAGGCTGCGGGAGGAACGCTGACCAGCCGTGGGGAGCACTGTCTCATAGGGCTGGTCCGTGAGGGGCGTGTTCTGGCCACAAGTCACCACGGAAGCATCCGAGTTGAGTGCCTGCCCGGCCCTTGGGTCACCGCGACGGCCGCCGCCGCACCAGGATCGTGAGCGTGGCCCGGGCGTCGCGGCGGCGGTCGGGGTTGCGGGAGACGACCGAGACGAGCGCGACGGTCAGCAAGGTCGCGGTGTAGGTGAGGCCCGTGGCGGCGGCCAGTGCGGTGGCGTCGGTCAACAGGGCGGGCATGGTGGTTTCCTCCTCGATGAACCGTCCGGCAGGGCTTGTTGTCGGCGGTGGAGATGACACTGGTCCATCCGGGGGGTTCCAGCGATGCGGGAGTGGCCAGGCGGCTAGCTTCTTCGCTGGTCAGAGGGCCAGACAAAGATTCCAGGGAGTTCCAGGGAGGGGATGTATGGAGGACAGGGACGCAACCCGAAACCTCGGGAGGATGCTGAAAGGTCTCTATCGGCGGGTCCGTGCCGTTCACCGATTTGTCACGTACCGAATGCTGGCCGGCAAGGCCGGGGTTTCCCTGCAGACTGTTGGCGCGTGGATGAACGGTGATCAGGCACCTGATGGTGAACGCGTCCTGGCGTTCTTGAAGATCGTTAGGTACCTGGAAAGCCTGAGTTCCGAACCGCGGCTGCCCCCAGGGGTGTGGGAGAGGGCTGTCAAGCGGGCTCAGGACGAGGCTGATCGAAGGCAGGGCACGCGCCAGCCGCAATCAGAGGCCGCTACTCCGGCTCTGTCCCGAATCGTTCACAGCGCTCCGGCATATCTGGCGCGAAACCTCTCCGATCGGCGGCGGGAACTCGACGAACTGGCCGAGCGATCCCGTACCGGACCGGGCTATTCGGCGCTGATCGCGCCGCCTTGGGCCGGCAAGACCGCGCTGCTGGCCGCCTTCGTGACCGCTCACGTGCCCAAAGACGTGGATGTGGTGAGCTACTTCGTCCGTCACCCGTCCAGAGCGGACACCGCGCAGGACTTCCTCGACACGATGGTGGCTCAACTCGGCGAAATGATCGGTGGCAAGCGACCGCGAGTGGCCGACAAAGCAGTTCTTTTCGCGCTGTACGAGAAGGCCGCTCAGAGAAGCCTGTCCCATGGTCGCAGCGTCCTCCTGGTGGTCGATGGCCTCGACGAGGACGCCGGTGCCGGCCTCGGCCGTCAGAGCATCGCCTCCCTCCTGCCGAAGGTGCTGCCGCCGGGCTTGCGGGTACTGGTCAGCAGGAGGTGGCATCCTCCCGTACCGGCCGATGTGGACGACGACCACCCGCTGCGCGAGGCCGACGTCATTCCCAATTTCCGCCCGTCGCCTGCCGCGCAGCGTCTGCGGGAAGCGGCGCTCCAGGATCTGACCGCGTTGTTGACACAACCTGTCGGCAAGGAGGTCGTCGGGTTCCTCGTCCTGGCCCGTGGCGGTCTCGGCTATGGCGACCTGGCCGAACTGCTCGAGTGCGGTGGGCACGTGCCGGCACCGGACCCCTTCGACCTGAAGCGCATGCTGCGCAACGTGGCGGGGCGGGGGCTGACGAACGAGGATCTGGACCCGGACACCTATGTCCTCGCGCATGAGGAGTTGTACAGCACGGCTGTGCGGGAGCTGGGCAACCGCAGGCTCGACTCTCTGACCCAACGGCTGCACGACTGGGCCGACAGCTACCGCATGAAGGAGTGGCCTCCGGACACTCCCCTCTACCTGCTCAACGGTTACCAGGAACTGCTCCGCACCACCGGTGACATCCCCCGATACCTCACCTTCGCCCTGGATCACCGCCGCCAGTTGCGTCTCGCCAACCTCTACCGAGCCGATCTCGCCTTGGCCTCGCTCGACGAAGTGGCGCGTTTGAAGCCGACGCCCGAGGTGCTGGCCCAGGTGGCCGCCTCGCGGTATTTCCTGGAGCGTGAAGACCGGGCAGCACCGCGTGCCGTCTTGCACGCCCTGGCGCTGGTCGGGGACACGGCACGGGCGAGGTCGCTCGCCCTCACCCCGAAGGACCCCGCCTCGAAGGCGGTGCGGCTGATGGCCGTGGCACAGGAATCGCTCGGCCGGGATGAGAAGGCGGCGGCCGAACTCGCTTGTGAGGCCGCGAGTTGGGCCGGTAGGGCCCGCTACCAGAACGCGTTGCGGGCGCCGGCCGAGGAACTCGACGCCGAGGGGATCGTCTCGCGGGCGGGCGCCCTGCTTGCGGCTGTGGGGAGGCCGGACGAGGCGGTCCGGCTGCTGGACACCGTCGACGTCTGCCACCCGAGCCACTTCCCGGCAGCGGCGGAAGCGGCGTCCAGATTGCTCGGCTCCCACCCTGACCGTGCCGCCGAACTGCTCGACGAGTTGACTGATGAGGCCGACTATCTGGCGTTCGCGGCGGAGGAACAACAGGGCGTCGCCGTGGAGATGTGGATCGCTGTGGCCACCGCCGACCCCGCAAGGGCCGAGCTGCTGCACCGTCGGATGACGGAGTTCGCCCTTACGGCGTCCGTGGAGGCCGTCGGGCCGACGGCTGTCGACTGCGCTGCGCTGGCTGCTTCGGCGCTCGCGGGGGTCCGGCCGGAGGACGCGCGGGCGCTCGCGGACGTTGCACATGACAGGATGCGGGCGCTCCTGGCAGGCCCGGTGGACGACCGTACGGGCGAGACGCTGCCGAGAGTGGTGCGGAGTCTGCTCGACGTCGACGGTTCGCCGGACCGGGCGCGCCGACTCCTCGACGAGGCACCTGCGGAGATCACCACCAGGGCGCGGATCGTGCTCGGCGGGCACCCCGACGAAGCGAACGAGACGGACCGGCTGCTGGCGGAGATCAGACATCACGCCGATCGCGGTGCGGGCCCCGAAGCGCGGGACTGTCTGGCCCGGCTCTTCAAGTCGTCGCGGAGGGAAGGCGGTGAACAGGCCATCACCTGGCTTGCGTTCCTCTCCGAGGCGCTGGTTCTCGACGGTGAGCAGGGTGCGGCGGAGGTCCACGCCCTGGCGGCCGGGGAACCGGACTCCGCCGTGCGCGTCCGGATCCTCACCAGCGCCGCCCTCGCGCACGCCGACGTGGGGCGGCTCGACGAGGCGTCGCGGTGTGCGGAGGAGGCGGAGTCCGTAGCACGAGGGATCGGCGTCGTGAACGAGGAGGCCGTCCGCGTACGGGGACTGGTGGCGCAAGCCTTCGCTCACGCGGGATCGGCCGAACGGGCGCAACAGTGGGCCGCATCGGACACGAGCAGGAGGACGAGCGGCTGGGAACGGGGCTACCGACGGCGAGTGGCTTTGGCCGTCGAGGTGGGCCTCGCCCCGGAGGCCATCGTCTCCGGCGTCGGGCGGCCGCGCCTGCTGGGTGCCTATGGTGCCCATATCGCCGGCGCCTTGCTCCACGTCGCGGCCGGAACGTCGGTCGACGCCGAGCTGCTCACCGCCGAGGACGAGGCGCGGGCGCGCGGCGGCACCGAGCCCGTCCTCGTCACAGGGCTCGCCTTGCTGCATGCCGCGCGGGGTGACGTCGAAAGCTCCCGACGCGTAGTCGATTACCTGACGGATCCGGTGCAACGAGCCACGGCCATGACGGCGGTGGCCGCCCACCTGCTGGGCGTCCCGGCCCACCTGGACGTGGCCGCCACTGCGGACGACGAGTGGGCGGTCTCCGTGCTCCGCGTTCTCGCCCAGTACCTCCTGCCTGTTACCGGGGGCGACCAGGCCACCGCGAAGGACATCGTGCGCGATGTCCTCGGCACGGGCGGCTGGTACCAGGTCCTGCCGGTGCTGTCCCGAAGAGCACCCGACGCCGTGCATCCGGTTCTCGACGTCCTCGACCATCACCGGCAGGTGCGGCAGACAGCGTCGTGAACGACCGGCGGACGCCGCACGGAGCCGGTGTGGCCCGGCGGCTCGGGGACATGTCGCACTCTCGCTGCCAGGCCGGCGGCTGGGCCTGGTGAGCGGGCGCGGCGCGGTCGAGGAATACGGGAGCGGTGATCCCCGCCCTGCGGGGGGCCGGCTGAGAGGCCCCCCGGACCTTCACCCTGCCTGCTTCCCGCCAGCCGCAGCCTCGTACCCCTCGTGTGCGTCCAGCAGTTCGTCCCCGTGCTCCTGGGCCCAGGTGCAGGCGGCCTCCATCGGGCCGAGCATGCTGCGGCCCAGTCCGAGTGGAGGCCGGCGAGCCGGCGTCGTGACCGCGGCCGTCGAGCGGCTGGCCGCCGGCCACGACGCCGTTGTCTCCGCGGCCGTTGAGCTGTCCGGGTCCACGCGCAGTGATCCCCAGGACCGGCTGCCCGACGCGGGCTTCGCGAAGGGGGTGCTCGACGAGGCCGACAGGGCCGGGCGACAGGGTGCGGTGATCATCGGCTGGGTGCGAATGCCGCCCGGGCTCCGCTGTCGTCCCGTCCCGTCCCGGCCCCCGGCCGGTCGCGCTTCAGACGCGGGTCACTTGGCGGGGTCGACCTTGAAGGTCTTCGCCAGGTCGTCGAGGACCAGGTCGGCGCCCTGGAGTGAGACGGAGGTCATCCAGGTCGCGTCGTCCACCTCGTGGACGTTGCCCTTCTGGACCGCGTTCAGACGCTTCCAGAGCGGGTTCTCCATGAACTTCTTCTTCCGCTCCTCGCCGCCCGAGAAGGTCGTCAGGAAGATGTGGTCGGCGTCCGCCTGCTGGATCTGCTCCTCGCTGATCTCGATGTTGAACTTCTCGCCGTCCCGCTGGTTCTCCGGCCGGGTCAGGCCCATGTCGGCGAGGATGGTTCCGCTGAAGGTCTTGGTCAGGTAGATGCGCGTGGGTCCGTCGACGAAGCGCGTGACGGAGATGGTCGGCTTGCCGCCGTCCTTGCCGCCGCCCTTGGCGTTGATCGCGTCACCGATCTTCTTGGCGCGGGTTTCGTACGCCGTGAGCTTGGCCTTGGCCTTCTCCTCCTGGCCGAGCGCCTTGCCGAGGAGAGTGATGTTCTCCTTCCAGATCGGGCCGGTGGTCTTGACGAAGACCGTCGGGGCGATCTTGCTCAGCTGGCCGTAGAGGTCCTCATGGCGGACGGTGGCCGAGACGATGAGGTCCGGCTTGAGGGCGGCGATCGCCTCCAGGTTCGGGCTGTCGAGCGGGCCGACGTCCTTGGTCTCCTTCACCGCGTCACCGAGGTAGGCGGGGAAGCCCTTCTGGTCGCGGTACGAACCGATGCCGCCGACGAGCGGGGTGTCCAGCGCGACGACGGCCTCGACCAGGCTGTTGTCCAGCGCCACCACACGCTTCGGCTTCGTCTTGACCTCGGTCTCGCCCTTGTCGTGGGTGATGGTGCGCGGGAAGGCGGAGCCGGACGCGGCGGTTTCACCCGAGGCATCGGTGGGCTTTTCGTCGTCGCTGCCGCCACAGGCAGCCAACGAGAAGGCCAGAGCTGCCGTGAGGAGGGCAGCGGCGATCCGGCCGGGCCGTCGACGCTGGGCGAAGGTGTTCATCGGGTGTCTCCAAAGGGATGACAAAACTTAGGTAAGGCTTACCTCATGCGGGGGGTGTGAGAATAGCCTATGCATGGCTGGATCTGTACAGGGGGTGGCCGGATAGCCCGGGTTAGGGATGCCTTAGCTTGTAGGCGTGCCCCTGAAGCCCGTCATCGACGGGGTGGCCCCGACGGCCCGCCCCGTCCCGCCGCCCCGGCAGCGTGTCGCAGCGCGCACCACGGTGGCAGCCCTCCTCCTCGCCGCGGTCGCCGCCGCCGTCTGTGCCTCGCTCGCGATCGGTACCAAGTCCGTACCGCTCTCCGACGTGTTCGCCGCGATCGGCGGCGGGACGGACGGTGACGCCGCGGTCGTCCGCGAACTGCGTATGCCACGCACCTTCCTGGGCCTGCTCGTCGGCCTGGCCCTCGGAGCGGCCGGAGCCGTCGCCCAGGACATCACCCGCAATCCGCTCGGCGACCCCGGCCTCATCGGCATCAGCGCCGGAGGCGCGTTCGCCGTGGCCGTGAGCATCGGAGCGCTGGGGCTGACCAGTCCGTACCAGTACATCTGGTTCGCCTTCCTCGGCGCGGCCCTCGCCGGGCTGCTCGCCTACGCCGTCGGCGGGACCGGCTACGGCGGGGCCACCCCCGCCAAACTGGCGCTGGCCGGGGCCGCGGTGACGGTACTGCTCGACGCGGGGACCAACACGCTCGTCCTGCTCGACGTCCGCACCCTGGATCAGTACCGCTTCTGGGCGGTCGGTTCCCTCGCGGGCCGCGACGCCGGTCTGGCCCTGCAGCTCCTGCCCTTCGTCGTCGCCGGACTCCTGCTGGCCGTCGGGCTCAGCGGCCGGCTCAACGCCCTCGCCCTCGGTGACGACCTCGCCAGCAGTCTCGGCACCAAGGTCAGGACGACCCGCGCGCTGGGCGCCGTCGCGGTCATCCTGCTCGCGGGCACGGCCGTCGCCGCGGCCGGTCCGGTCACCTTCGTCGGTCTCGTCGTCCCCCACGTCATACGGGCCTTCACCGGGCCCGACGCCCGCTGGCTGGTGCCCTGTTCGGCCCTGGGCGGCGCCGCCCTGATGCTGGGCGCCGACGTCGTCGGCCGGATGGCCGTCCGCCCCGGGGAACTGGAGGCCGGAGTGGTCACCGCCCTGCTCGGCGCTCCGTTCCTCGCCCTCCTGGTCAAGCGGGGCAAGCTCAAGGAGCACACCCGATGAGGGCCCTGCGTGTGGAGTTCGGCCCGTTCGGGGCCGTCGTGCGGCCCCGGGTCGCCGTCGCGGTGCTCGCCTTGGTGGTGACGGGCTTCGCGGGACTCATCGCCTCCGTGTCCCTGGGCACCTACGCCATCCCGGTGGACGAGGTGCTCGGCGCGGTCCTCGGCACCGGAGACGGTGCCGCGGACCTGATCATCCATCAACTCCGGCTTCCCCGCGCGCTGACCGCCCTGCTGGTCGGGACCGCCTTCGGCCTCGCCGGCGCGGTCTACCAGGCTGTCACCCGCAACTCCCTCGCAAGCCCCGACCTCATCGGCATCACGGCGGGCGCCGGGGCCGGCGCGGTCGGCTCCATCCTGATCGGCGGGGTCACCGCCGCCGGGGCCGGCACCTTCGCCGCGGTGCCGTTCGGCGCGCTCGTGGGCGCCCTCCTCACCTCCGCCGTGATCTACCTGCTGGCCTACCGCGACGGCACCATCACCGGCTACCGCTTCGTCCTCGTCGGCCTCGCCGCGAACGGCGCCCTCCTGGCCCTGACCCGCTGGATGCTCGCCCGCGCCGACATCGACCAGGCGTCCCGCGCCATGGTCTGGCTCACCGGCAGCCTCAACGGCCGCGACTACGAACACGTCCTGTGGGCCGGGATCGCCCTCGCGATCCTGATGCCCCTGACGCTGGCCCTGGGCCGCCCGTACCAGTTGCTCCAGTACGACGACGACACCGCGCGCAGTCTCGGAATCCCGCTGCGGTACTCCAGGATCGCGCTGTTGGTGCTCGCCACCTGCCTGACCGCTCTGGCGACCTCGGCTGCCGGCCCGATCGGTTTCATCGCGCTCGGTGCCCCGCAGATCGCCCGCCGGATGACCGGCACCGCGGGAATTCCGCTGGTCACCAGCGCGCTCACCGGCGCGGTGCTGCTGGTCCTCGCCGACCTGGCCGCCCGCCTCGTACTGGCCCCGACCGAACTGCCCGTGGGCGTACTCACCGGCGCGGTGGGCGCCCCCTACCTGCTACTGCTCCTCGCCCGGGCCAACCGGGCCGGAAAGGGAGGCTGACATGACCGCCGCACTGCACGGGAACGGCCTGCGCCTGGGCTACGGCGAGCGGATCGTCGCCGACGACCTGGACCTGCCGATACCGGCGGGCCGGGTCACCGCCCTGGTCGGCCCGAACGCCTGCGGCAAGTCGACCGCCCTGCGCGCGCTGGCCCGGCTCCTGAAGCCGGCCGGCGGAACCGTCCTGCTGGACGGCGAGGACATCGCCTCGCTCTCGCCCCGGGACTTCGCCCTGCGCCTCGCCCTGCTGCCGCAGACCCCCAGCGCGCCGGACGGCATCACCGTACGGGACCTGGTCGCGCGCGGCCGCACCCCGCACCAGCGCTGGTGGCGTCAGTGGTCCTCCGCCGACGAGACCGCCGTGGACGACGCCCTTGAGGCCACCGGCTCGGCGGAACTCGCGGATCGTTCCATCGACGAGCTCTCCGGCGGCCAGCGCCAGCGCGTGTGGATCGCGATGGCCCTCGCACAGGACACCTCCGTGCTCCTGTTGGACGAGCCGACCACCTATCTCGACCTTGCCCACCAGGTCGACGTGCTGGAGCTGGTCGCGGAACTCAACCGGTCCGAGAGCCGCACCGTCGTGATGGTCCTGCACGAGCTCAACCTGGCCTGTCGGTACGCGGATCACCTCATCGCGATGCGCGACGGACGCATCGTGGCCGCGGGCCCGCCCACCGAGATCGTCACCCCGGAGCTGGTCCACGAGGTCTTCGGCCTGCGCGCCGCGGTCATCGCCTGCCCCGTTGCCGGTACCCCCCTGGTCATTCCGGAGGGCGGCCGCCGGACCGAGACGGTCTGACCGCCTGCCGGGAGCCGGGCCGGCCCGGGGGACAGGGGCCGTGCGGAGGGACGGCACGACGAGGCCGCCCGTCCCAGGGGCACGGTGACGCTCAGGGCACCCGGGCCGTCCACTCCGGGGTGCTGAACTTGGTCTGCGCCAGTTCGACGGCCCGGGCCATCTCCTCCTCCGTGACCGACCCCTCCGTCAGCCCGTACCGCCCCCGGAAGGATCCGATCATCCGGTCGATGACGGCGTCCCGGGGGAGGCCGGTCTGGCGGCGGATGGGGTCGACGCGCTTCTTGGCGCTCTTGGTGCCCTTGTCGGAGAGCTTTTCACGGCCGATGCGGAGGACGTCGAGCATTTTGTCGGCGTCGATGTCGTAGGCCATGGTCACGTGGTGGAGGACGGCGCCGGCGCCGGAGACGACGCGCTTCTGGGCGGCGCCGGCGATCTTGCCGGAGTCGGTGGCGATGTCGTTGAGGGGCTGGTACCAGGCCTTGACGCCCATGTTCTCGAGGGCGCCGAGGACCCAGTCGTCGAGGTAGGCGTAGCTGTCGGCGAAGGAGAGGCCCTGGACGAGGGCGTCGGGGACGCAGAGGGAGTAGGTGATGGTGTTGCCGGGCTCGATGAACATGGCTCCGCCGCCCGAAATGCGGCGTACGACCGTGATGTCGTGTAGGGCGGCGCCCGCCGGGTCGACCTCGTTGCGGAGGGACTGGAAACTGCCGATGACGACGGCGGGGGAGGCCCACTCCCAGACCCGCAGGGTCGGGGGGCGGCGGCCGGCGGCGACCTCCGTCGTCAGGACCTCGTCGAGGGCCATGTGGAGGGCGGGGGACTGGGGGCCGTCGTGGATGAGCTGCCACTCGTAGTCGGACCAGTCGGTGGCCTGGGCCAGGGCGCGGCGGACCGCGATGCCGACGGCCTCGGAGGTGAAGCCGAACAGGATCGCGCCCTCGGGGAGGGCCGCGTCGATGCGGGAGGCGAGCTGGGGGGCGGGGAGGTCGGCGGGGGCGCCCTCCAGGGCGCGGTTGATGTCGAGGAGGGCCTCGTCGGGTTCGAGGAAGAAGTCACCGGCGACGCGGACGTCGCGCAGGACACCCTCCCGTACCTCCAGGTCCACGACGACGAGCTTGCCGCCCGGCACCTTGTACTCACCGTGCACGACGCATCCTCCACAGGCTGTCTCCGGGCCGGCCCCGCGGCCGGTCGCCCCGTCAACGGTAATGGGGTGTTCATTCGACCTGGCGTCCGGCCGGGTCCGCGTCGGTCGGTGACACCTGCCCCACCCGCACATCGGCCACCGCCCCGTTCACCTCCCCGTCTCCCCGAGGCCACCTCCCCGCCCCCGATTGTCGGAGGGGCATGGTTCGATGGCTGTATGTTCGATGACTTTCTCGCAGGTGACCTGACCGATGTCGAGGAGGCGGTGCGCAAGGCCGCCGCCACCGAGATCATGCCGCGCTTCCGCCAGCTCGCCGCGCACGAGATCGTCGAGAAGAGAGGGCCGCACGACCTGGTGACGGTCGCGGACCGGCAGGCGGAGGAGTATCTGACGGGTGCGCTGACGGCGCTGCTGCCGGGGTCGCGGGTGGTCGGTGAGGAGGCGGTGCACGCCGACGCGTCGGTGCTGGAGGCGCTGGGCGGGGACGAGCCGGTGTGGATCGTGGACCCGGTCGACGGGACGCGGCAGTTCGTCCACGGTGACCCGGGCTTCGCGACGCTGGTCTGCCTCGCGCACCGCGGTGAGCTGCTGGCGTCCTGGACGTACGCGCCCGCGCTGGAGCTGATGGCGACGGCCCGGCGGGGAGCGGGGGCGTTCCTCGACGGGGTGCCGCTGCGGCCGGGGCCGGCCGCGCCCGGTGCGGATCTGCGCGTGGCGATATCGCACTACGACTTCACCACCGACGAGGAGAAGCGGATGCTGGCCAAGCTGGACGTGGCCGGGGTGGCGCCGCGGCCCTGCGGCTCGGCCGGGCTGGAGTATCTGAACGTGGCGCGCGGGCTCCTGGAGGCGACGGCTTTCTCGTGGCCCAATGCCTGGGACCACGCCGCGGGGCTGCTGCTGGTCGCGGAGGCGGGCGGCGCGAGTGCGACGGTGGCGGGGGAGCCGTTCCGTATAGGCGGCGGCAACACGATGCCGTTCGCGGCGGCGCGGGACGCGGGGACGCTCGGGCATATCCTGGGCCTGCTGGCCGCCTGACCGGGGCGCGCCGGGCCGATCGGACCGGCCCAGGGCCGGCGCACGAGGACCGGCCCAGGGCCGGCGCACGAGGGGAGTCCGCCGGTGACCACCATGCTCGACGCGGTCGTCGTAGGGGCCGGCCCCAACGGGCTGACGGCCGCGGTCGAACTGGCCCGCCGGGGGCTGGCCGTGGAGGTCTTCGAGGCGGCCGGCGCGGTCGGCGGCGGCGCCCGCACCGAGGAGCTGACGCTCCCCGGCTTCCGGCACGACCCGTGCTCCGCCGTGCACCCGCTGGGCGTCGGCTCCCCGGCGTTCGAGGCGATGCCGCTCGCCCGGCACGGCCTGGAGTGGCTGCACCCCGGCCTGCCGATGGCGCACCCGTTCCCCGACGGCTCGGCCGCCGTCCTCTCCCGTCACGTCGGCGAGACGGCGGCCTCGCTCGGGCCGCGCGACGCCGGGACGTACCGCCGGCTGGTGGAGCCCTTCCGGGGGAAGTGGGAGACGCTCGCGCGGGACTTCCTGCGCACGCAGTGGGACGGGCTGCCCGCCGACCCGGTCGAATACGCCCGGTTCGGTCTTTCGGCCGGGCTGCCCGTGGCCCTCTACGTGCGCCGGTTCCGTGACGCCAAGGCGCGGGCCCTGTTCGCCGGGCTCTCCGCGCACGGGATCGCGCCGCTCACCGGCCTCGGCACGGCCGGCATGGCCCTGATCTTCGCGCTCGCCGCGCACGAGCGCGGCTGGCCCGTGCCGCGCGGCGGTTCGCAGGCCATCGCCGACGCCCTCGCCTCGTACCTGCGGGAGCAGGGCGGCGAGATCCACACCGACTTCGAGGTCAGACGGCTCGACGAACTGCCGCCCGCCCGCGCGTACGTCTTCGACACCTCGCCGACCGCCCTCGCCCGGATCGCCGGACTCGGCGACACCTACCGCGGGTTCCGCTACGGCCCCTCCGTCTTCAAGATCGACTATGCGCTGTCCGGGCCGGTGCCCTGGCGGGCGGAGGCCGCGCGGCGGGCGGGCACGGTGCACGTGGGGCCGACGTACGGGGAGATCCGGGACGCGCTCGGGGCCGCCGTCCACGGCCATGACCCCGCCGTTCCCTTCCTCATCACCGCCCAGCCCAGCATCGTCGACCCCAGCCGCGCCCCGGAGGGCAAGCACACCTTCTGGGTCTACGGTCATGTGCCCAACGGCTGGCGCGGCGACGCCACCGAGGTGATCGAGCGTCAGATCGAACGCTTCGCGCCGGGCTTCCGTGACCTCGTCCTGGCCCGTGCCGTCGCGGGCCCGCCGCAGCTCGCGGCGCGCAACGCCAACTACGTCGGCGGGGACATCGCCTGCGGCTCCGTCGCCGGCCTCCGGCTGCTCGTCCGCCCCAAGCTCGCCCGGGTGCCCTACGCCACCGCCCACCCCGCCGTCTTCCTCTGCTCCTCGGCGACGCCGCCGGGGCCGGGGGTGCACGGGATGTCCGGGTACCACGCGGCGCGGGTGGTGTGGCGGAGGCTGGGGGGAGCCAAGAGGCGCCGGGCGGAGGAAGTGTCAGGAGCAACGAACGGCGTATTGCCGCCAGTACAGCCGTAAGCGGAGTGATCTCGGGGCGTACGGGCAGATCTGCGGCGCGTGATTGCTCCGCGCACGCCGGTTGCCGGCGGGGACGCGGAGCCGTCCGGGGGAGGCGCCGACCGGCGTTCTCCCAGGGGCACATGAGAGAAACGAGTCCTTGATGAGACGAGCACTCGTGGCGGGGGCACTGGCGCTGGGGATGGCCGCGGCCGTGCCGGTGATGACGGCCACTCCCGCTTCCGCTCTGAACGCCTTCGAGATCCGGAACGACCGCAACGGCAAGTGCCTGACGATCAACGGGGACAACGTCGAGCTGCGCACCTGCGGCCTCGGCTCACGGCAGTGGTGGCTCTGGGAGGGCAAGAAGCTCCGCAGCCTGGCCAACATGCACTGCCTCGACGTCCGCCACGGCGGCATCAACGAGGCCGTCCAGGCGGTCGGGGACTGTCACGGCAACGCCAACCAGCGCTGGTTCTTCTGGAACCGCGAGCTCCACACCGATGTGAACGGACAGGTCGCCCAGCTCCAGCGGGCGGACGACACATGGGACGGCGCGGGGATCAACATGCGCGACCCCAACGGGGGTTCCTGGCAGCACTGGTACACCGTGGACGTCTGATCCGCCGACGGCGTCACCGGAGGCCCGGCACGCTCCTCCCGGGCGAGCGCGCCGGGCCCCTCCGCTGTCGGACAGCTGATCCGGCCGACCTTCGGCCGGCCCCCGGCCGCCGTTGGCTGACCGACCCCCGGCCGGTCGTCAGGCTGCCGGCCGCAGATCCGCCAGGACGCTGCCGCGCAGCGCCACGGGATCGGTGCCGAGGGCGTCGAGGACCCGGACCGTCGCCGGATCGCCGCCGGAGAGGACGCCCAGCAGGACGTGCTCGGTGCCGATCCAGTTCTCCTTGCGGGCCAGGGCAGCCCTGAGCGACTGCTCCAGAGCCCGCTTGGCGTCCTTGGTGAACGGGATGTGGTGCCGGGGGCGCCTGGGGGCGCGGCGGAGCAGGCCGCCGAACCGTGTCCCGTCCGGCTGCCGGTCCAGCGCGCCCGGCCCGAACGCGCTCTCCGCGCGGGCCCGTACGGTGTCGAGGTCGATGCCGAGCGACCGCAGGGCCTCGGCGTCGCCCTCGTCGAGCGCCCCGGCCGACCGGATCGCCTCGCGGCATGCCTCGGCCGTGACGCCGAGCCGGGTGAGGGTGGCGGTGCCCGGTGCTCCGGGGCGGGCGGCGACGGCGAGGAGGAGGTGTTCCGCGCCGATCCAGGAGTGGCGCAGGGACCGGGCCTCCTCCTGTGCGCAGACGACCGCCAGCCGCGCGTCCTTGGTGAACCTCTCGAACATGTCGTCTACCTCCTGGCGTGCTTCTTGTGGACCGCCTGCCTGCTGACGCCGAGTTGGGCACCGATCTCCTCCCAGGACCAGCCACGCCTCCGGGCGTTGTCCACCTGGAGTGCCTCAAGTCGTTCGACCAGCCGCCGCAGTGCGGCGACGGCGCGCAGCCCCACGCGGGGGTCGGTGTCCATGGCGGCCTCGGTGGTGCCGACCGCGTCCTTCGCGTCTGTTCCGGCCATGTGTCAACCATGGATGACATACCGTCGTGGCGTCAACTGTCATTGACAGACCGGTCGACGCCCATGTCGGATTTCCGCCAGCCCCGGACGTCTCCGCCGTCGATCCTTGTCTCCATGCACACCGACTTCGACCGTTGCGTACGGGCCGCGCGGTCCAAGGACCCCCGCTTCGACGGCTGGTTCTTCATCGCCGTCCTCACCACGCGCATCTACTGCCGTCCCAGCTGTCCGGCCGTCCTGCCCAAGGACCGGAACATGAGCTTCTACCCGAGCGCGGCCGCCGCCCAGCAGGCCGGCTTCCGTGCCTGCAAGCGCTGCCGGCCCGACGCGAGCCCCGGCTCGCCGCAGTGGAACGAACGCGCCGACGTCGTCGCCCGGGCGATGCGGCTCATCGCCGACGGCACCGTGGACCGCGAGGGCGTGCCCGGTCTCGCCGCCCGGCTCGGCTACAGCGCCCGCCAGATAGAACGCCAGCTGCTCGCCGAGCTCGGCGCCGGGCCGCTGGCCCTCGCCCGCGCCCAGCGCGCGCAGACCGCCCGCGTCCTCATCGAGACCAGCGACCTGCCCATGGCCGACGTCGCCTTCGCGGCGGGGTTCTCCTCCGTCCGCTCCTTCAACGAGACCGTGCGCGCCGTCTTCGCCCTCACTCCCACCGGCCTCCGCGCCCGCGCGGCGCGCGGCCGGCCGCCGGCCACCCCCGGCGTCCTCACCCTGCGCCTCCCGTTCCGCACCCCCTTCACCCCCGACAACCTCCTCGGCCATCTCGCCGCCACCGCCGTCCCCGGCGTGGAGGAGTGGCGCGAGGGCGCGTACCACCGCACGCTGCGCCTGCCCTACGGGCACGGCACGGTCACCCTCCGCCCCCGGCCCGACCACATCGCCTGCCGCATCGCCCTCTCCGACCAGCGCGACCTGGCCGGGGCCATCAGCCGCTGCCGCCGCCTGCTCGACCTGGACGCCGACCCGGAGGCCGTCGACGCGCTGCTGCGCACGGACCCGGTCCTTGCCCCACTGATCGACAAGGCGCCGGGCCGCCGGGTGCCGCGCACCGTGGACGCCGAGGAGCTGGCCCTGCGGGCCGTGCTCGGGCAGCAGGTCTCCACCGCCGCCGCCCGCACCCTGGCCGCCCGGCTGGTCACCGCCCACGGCACACCCGTAGAGACCTCCGGCGGACTCACCCATCTGTTCCCGTCCACCGAGGCCCTGGCCGCCCTCGACCCGGCCTCCCTGGCCATGCCGGCCGGCCGGCGCGCCGCCTTCACCGGCCTCGTCGCCGCCCTCGCCGACGGCGGCCTCGACCTCGGGGTCGGCAGCGACTGGACCCGCACCCGCGCCCGGCTCGCCGCCATGCCCGGCATCGGGCCCTGGACCGCCGACATCATCGCCATGCGCGGCCTCGGCGACCCGGACGCCTTCCTGCCGACGGACCTGGGGGTGCGCAGGGCGGCGGCCGGACTGGGCCTGCCCGGCACGCCCGGCGCGCTCACCCGGCACGCGTCGGCCTGGCGGCCGTGGCGCGCCTACGCCGTCCAGTACCTGTGGTCCACGGACGACCATCCGTCCGCCCGGATGCCGGCGGAGCCGTAGCGTCGGCGGGGCGGCGCAGCGTGGTGTGGCGCGGGGGCGGTGCGGTGCCGGGCGCCCGGCGTTGCTCCGGGCGCATCTGCCCCCGCACCCGGCCACGTGGCGGCGTTGCCCCGGGGGCTCGGGGGATGCCGGAAGCCGGCGATGTGACATGTTCCGGATCCGGTGCGGGGGGTGGTCGGGGACCGGCAGTGCGGCGCCCGCCTCGCCCTGGGGCCGACGCCCGGCCCCGGGACGTGCCGCCCGACGCCGCCCCGCCCCGACGGCGTACCCTCCGGCCTTGACGGCGCCACCCGATACCCCGATCACGGCCTTACCCGATACGCCGACGTACGCTCGGCGGCCACCCCCGGCCGCTGTCCCCGCCGGGAGCCCACCCCCGGCACCCGCCCCGCCACCACTCGTCCGTCGTCCCCCGCCGGGAACCGCCTCCAGAGCCGGCCCCCCCGGCACCCGCCCCGGCGCTTGCCCACCCGAGCCGCCGCTCACCAACCGCTCACCAACCGCCCACCTGCCGACCGACCGCCCACCCACCGCCTGTCCGCCCACGGACACCGAACGGAAGCGAACGGAACACCCCATGTCCGCCGTGTACACCGTCATCGAGAGCCCCTACGGCCCCATCACCCTCGTGGCCGCCGACGGCACCACCCTCTCCGGCCTCTACATCCTCGACCAGCGGCACCGGCCGGCCGACGAGAGCTTCGGCCGCCCCGACGACAGCCCGTTCGCCGAGGTCACCCGCCAGCTGGCGGCGTACTTCGCGGAGGAGCTGACGTGCTTCGACGTCCCCCTGGACCTGCGCGGCACCCCGTTCCAGCGCCGGGTCTGGAACGCGCTCCTGGAGATCCCCTACGGGGAGACGATGTCCTACGGGGAACTGGCCCGCCACATCGGCGCACCCAACGCCTCACGGGCGGTCGGGCTCGCGAACGGGAAGAACCCCGTGTCGATCATCGTCCCCTGCCACCGGGTGATCGGCTCCGACGGCAGCCTCACGGGCTACGGCTGGGGAGTGGAGCGGAAGCGGCGGCTGCTGGAGCTGGAGGGCGTGGAACTGGGGAGGGTGGGCAAGCAGGACGCGGGCAGGCAGGACTCGGGAAAGCAGGACTCCCTGTTCTGACGGCCTGTCAACTCCCTTCCCACCGCCGCAGCAGTGCCGGCAGCGCCGTCCCGATCGGCTCCCGCAGCACCTCGTCCGCCCGGTCGTCGTACGGCGTCGGCTCCGCGTTGACGATGATCAGCCAGGCGCCGTGGTCGGCCGCCACGCCCGCGAGCGCCGCCGCGGGGGTGACCATCAGGCTGGTGCCGACCGCGATGAAGACGTCGCACGCCTTCGTCACCGTCAGTGCGTCACCCAGGACGGCGGGGTCGAGGGCCTGACCGAACATGACCGTCGCCGACTTCAGGATGCCGCCGCACGCCTCGCAGGCCGGGTCCGGGTCGCCCGCCGCCACCCGCTCCAGGGCGGCGGCCATCCCCGAGCGCGCCCCGCACTCCGTGCACACCACCGACCGGGCGGAGCCGTGGAGTTCGAGCACCTTCCGCTCGGGCAGCCCGGCCGCCTGGTGCAGCCCGTCCACGTTCTGCGTGATGACGCGGACCGGCGTCCCGGACCGCTCCAGCCGCACGATCGCCTCGTGGGCCGCGTTCGGCCGGGCGCGCAGCGTGGGGGCGTCGCGCCGCATCAGCCAGGAACGCCGCCGGATCTCGGGGTCGCGCATGTAGTACTCGTAGGTGACGAGCTTCTCGGCCTCCGGGTCGCGCCGCCACAGGCCGTTGGGCCCCCGGTAGTCGGGAATGCCGGAATCCGTGGAAATTCCCGCACCGCTGAGAATCGCCACCAGAGGTTTCTTCGCCATGCCGCGAGCGTACGCAGCACCGCTCCGCCCGGCGAACGGAATTCGGGCCGGGGGAGCGGTGTGGTGGACCGCGGTACTCAGTCGTCGGCAGGCAGGCTGTCCATGAACGAACTCACCGAGAACACGGCCCGTCCCGGCCCGGCAGGACCGTAACCGGGCGGCGAGGACAGCCCGTACGCGTCCATGGTCGCGCGGTAGGTCTCCAGCAACCGGATGTGGTATTCGAGCGGCGCGCCCGCCGGATTCGAGCGGCCGAGCGGCGTCGTCGGCTCGGGGCACCACGTGGTGAACCGCGGGGTGATGCCGCGGGACATGAAGAACCGCAGCCCTTCCTCCGTGGAGGCGATGGCCTCGTCGACCTTCGTGAACCCCTCCGGCGCGGCCATCTCCACGCCCGCCACGAAATTCGGGATGACGTTCCGCGGCCCGAACACCTCGGCCGAGTCCAGGATCCTGCGGTGCCATTCGTCGCGGCCGACGTAGCGTTCCTTGCCGGGGCAGTAGAGCTCGAAGAGACGCCGGTCCCACACCTCGTAATTGGGGTGGTAGATGCGGATCCCGTAGTCGTGGAAACGCTGGACGTCCGCCCGGGGCAGGGCCTGGGCGACGACCTTTCCGGTCCAGCGGCCGGGGAATCGCTCCTCGATCGCCTGTGCGTAACGGCCGTAGAAATCCGCCTCGGTGAGGCCGTTCACCCGGGAGGTGATGGAACCGCCGGTGAGCGTATAGGCGCGGGAGGCGCCGGCCGTGTCGTGCTTGTCGATGATTTCCAGTGCCTCCAGCACTTCCTCGACCGACTTCACCCCGGTGTACGGGCGGCCGGCCGCCTTGTGCTGGCGCCAGTTGTGGTTGATGTCGCAGTACTGGCACTCCTCCTTGGCGCCGAAGTACTGGCAGACCCGGAAGACCGTCAGGTAGATGAGATAGCCCCACTGGATGGTCGGGGCGACCTCCATCACGGATTTCCCGTTGGCCAGCGCGTGCCGGTAGTAGTCCGGCATCGGCGGCAGGCCCACGTCGGCGATGTGCTTCCCGTCGAGCAGGAGGCCGAGCGTTCCGTCGGGGGTGACCCCGACCCGGTAGGGGGACTGGGGGTTGACGCGCACCGAGACGACCGTGCGCCGCAGCCCGTAGGGGCCCCCGGTGAGGACGATCTCCTCCGGCGGGCGGCGCAGGGCCGCGGCGCCGAGCTCGGGGAGGGTCCGGTGGTCGAAGGAGAAGATGAAGTAGGACTTCGGTTTGACGTCGCCCGCCTCGTCGCCGGTGAGCGCGGATTCGTCGAACGCGATGCCGCCGCGCAGCAGGTCCTCCTTGATGACGGCTTCCCGCGGCACCCCGGGGAAGCGCGCCATCAGGCCCTCGACCTCTTCCGTACGGCTGCTTCCCATGACCGCTCCCTCTCCGTCGCCCGTGCGTCGTCACCGCCCGGTCCCGGGCGGAAGGTGCCGCCCCGGCGCGGGCAACGACGCACAACGGAGTGCGCCGGGGCGGCACTTGTGTCGCCCGGGAACCGGGCGATACCCAGCCGATGCTAGCGCGAGGGTGCGGGACGTCCGGGACCTAGGTCTATCGGCGGATACCGGACACTTCGCCACCCCGCCCGGGGCCGCACCTCAGAGAGGGTGCCGGCGCAGCCAGCCGAGGACCTGCTCCGCGTGCCGGTCCGGCGGGAAGACCGGGTAGAAGACGTGCTCCACCGCACCGTCCAGGACGACCAGGGTGAGCCGCCGGAACAGCCGGCGCCCGCCCGCCTCGAAGGTCGGCAGCCTCAGCTCGTCCGCCAGCCGGAGGCCCGGGTCCGAGAGGATGGCGAACGGCAGGCGCAGCCGCTCGACGACCTCCCGCTGGTAGTCGGTGTCCTGGCCGGACAGCCCGAAGACCCGGGCCGCCCCCGCGGCGAGCAGGTCCTCGTGGTGGTCGCGGAAACCGCAGGACTCCGGCGTGCAGCCGCGGGCCCCCGGAATGGAGTTCCAGCCCTCGGGCAGGTCGGTGCCGGGCCGCCCGGTGAGCGGGTAGAGGTAGATCACGGACCGTCCCGGCCCCAGGGCGTCGAGGCGGACGGTCCGGCCGTCCGTGCCCCGCAGCTCCAGGGCGGGCAGGGCCAGTCCGGGCAGGGTGTCGCAGGCGCCGTCGTCCTCGGGGACGGGCAGGCCGGCGGGCAGGGTGGCGAAGTCGTGCATGGGATCTCCCGGTGGGACGCTGCTGTTGCGGTGGGCGGCCTCGTGCAGGTGGGCGGTCAGTACGGCCCGGCGGGCGCTCAGGGCGTCGATCCGCCGGGTCAGGTCGTCGATCGCCGCCCGGTAACCGGCCAGCGAGGCCGGGCAGTCGTCGGCGTGCGGCCGGCCGGCCGCCAGACAGTCGAGGAAGGGACGGGTGTCCTCGACGGGGATCCCGAGCCGGCTGAGGGCCTTGATCTCGCCGATGACCCGGACGTGGTGTTCGTCGTAGTCGCGATAGCCGTTCGCCAGCCGGACGGGCTCGACCAGCCCCAGCGCTTCGTAGTACCGCACCGCCTTGACGGTCACGCCCGCCCGGTGGGCGACGTCGCCGATCCGCATGCCCCTCGCCTCCGCTCCTGTCCCACGGAGGCTAAACCCTGCCCCAAGGGGCAAGGTCAAGCGGGCGCGGGGGAGGGGCAGGCCCGTAAGCCATCCGTCCGGTCAAGTGGCCCTGGTGGATAGGTTGTTCGACATGTCACTCAAGAGCTGCTACGAACTGGAGTTCCGCGTCGCTCCGGGCGGATCCCGCAAGGACACGCACTACGTGCGGGGCACCCTCGACGAGATCAAGGCCGATCTCGCGGACGAGCTCGCCGAGGCGATCAACCTGTACCTCCTGTGCTGGTACGGCGCGGACCTGACGCTGCACGTGTACCAGCACGACGAACTGGCGCGGTCGATCGATCTCCACCCCTTCCTCACCATCGCGGTCGACGGCTACCCGGAGATCACCTTCACCGGGCCGGGGGAGCCGGCCGGCTACGACTTCGCGGCCGACGAGGACGTGGACGACCCGTCGGCCACCCTCTCCGGCCGGATGTTCTGCGACGAGCTCGGTGACGGAGTCTCGTGCGCTGTCGACTGGGACCGGGCCGGGGTGCCGCCCCTGGCCGGCGACGTCGCGACGGCCGGGGACGCCACCGCGTCCATGACCGTCGGCCTCCCGTACGGCCACTCGGACGGTGAGCTCTGACCTGCCTCAGCCCCTGCCTCGGCCCGTGTCTCAGCCCTGGGCGCCCCCGTCGTCCCCCTCGCCCCGCTCCCGGGCGCTCTCGGCGACCCGCCGCAGCCGGGGGTGCCGGACCGGGCCCTGCTCGGTGATCGCGTCGCCGACCATCGTGCGCAGGGCGTCCCGCAGCCCGTGCAGCGCGTGGTGGCGGGCGGGGCCCGCGCCCGGGTCGGTGCGGAGTTCGGTCAGCAGCGACCAGCACAGGGCCAGCATCACCAGGACGAACGGCAGGGCGACGAGGATCGTCGCGGACTGGAGCGACTTCAGGCCGCCCGCCACCAGCAGGACGGCCGCCACGGCCGCCATCAGCACGCCCCAGGTGACGACCAGCCAGTCCTTGGGGTGCAGGGCGCCGCGGCTGGTGAGGGAGCCCATGACCAGGGAGGCCGAGTCCGCGCTGGTGATGAAGTACGTCATCACCAGCGCCATGGCGACCCAGGAGACGAGAGTCGACAGCGGCAGCGTGTCGAGGAGGGCGAAGAGCGACGCCTCCGCGCCCTGGGTGACGGTCCCGGCCATGTCGGCGGCGCCGGTCATGTCCAGCCGGAGGGCGCTGCCGCCCATGACGCAGAACCAGACGACCGTGGCACCGCTGGGCACGAGCAGCACGCCCACGAGGAACTCGCGGATGGTCCGGCCGTGCGAGATGCGGGCGATGAACGTGCCGACGAACGGCGCCCACGAGAGCCACCACGCCCAGTAGAACACCGTCCAGGCGCCCAGCCACTTGGAGTCCGTGAAGGCGCCGGTCCGGGTGGCCAGGGTGACCAGGTCGTGCAGGTAGCCGCCCGTGGAGGCGGGGACGGTGTTGAGGATGAAGACGGTGGGGCCGAGGAGGAAGACGAAGAGCATCAGGCAGGCGGCCAGCGCGATGTTGAGCGTGCTCAGCCATTTGACGCCCTTGTGCAGGCCGGAGAAGGCCGAGAGCACGAAGGCGGCCGACAGGGAGGCGATGACGATGAGCTCCAGGGAGGTCGAGTCCTTGACCCCGGTGGTGATGTTCAGCCCCTTGGACACCTGGAGTGCGCCCAGCCCCAGACTGGTGGCCGTACCGAAGACCGTCGCGAAGACGGCGAGCAGGTCGATGACCCGGCCCGGCCAGCCGTCCGCCCGCTCCTTGCCGAGCAGCGGTACGAACACGGAGCTCAGCCGGTTGCCGCGGCCCTTGCGGAAGCCCGCGTAGGCGAGCGCGAGGCCGGCCATGCCGTAGATGGCCCAGGGGTGCAGCGTCCAGTGGAAGAACGAGTACTCCAGGGCGGTACGGGCGGCGGCCGGGGTGCCGGGGTCGACGCCGCTGCCCGGCGGCGGTGCGACGAAGTGCTGGAGCGGCTCGCCGACGCCGTAGAACATCAGGCCGATCCCCATGCCGGCGCTGAACATCATGGCGATCCAGGCCAGGTTGCTGAACTCCGGCTGGGAGTCGTCCGCGCCGAGCCGGATCCGCCCGTAGCGGCTGACGGCGATAACCGCGCACAGCACGAGAAACACATCGGCGGCGATGACGAACAGCCAGGCGAAGTTCGACAGCACCCAGCCGAGGGCGTCCGTGGAGACCCGGTCGAAGGAGCTCTTGCCGAGCGCCGCCCAGGCGACCACCGCCAGGACGGCGACGGCGCCGATGGCGACCAGGGGCAGGTCCGGGCGTTCGTCCCGCGGCGAGGGGGACGCGTCGGTGGTCTCGGTGCTCATGACGCCCCACTATGGCCGGATTGGTGGCTATTCCACGGGCTGGCACGCCGCCGGAGGGATGGGCGGCGCCCCCATGCCACGGATAGGGTTCGGCGCGGCGCGACGGGGCACCGGACGACACCTGGACAGAGGGGCAGCAGATGACCGACGCACACGTGCTCATCGCCGCGGACAAGTTCAAGGGCTCGCTGACGGCCGTCGAGGTCGCCGACCACCTCACCGCCGGGATCCGCCGGGCGGCGCCCGGCGCCACCGTGACCGCGCTGCCCGTCGCCGACGGTGGCGACGGCACGGTGGACGCGGTCGTCTCCGCGCGGAACGCCGGCTTCGAACGCCGCACGGCCCGGGTGGCCGGGCCGCTCGGCGAACCCGTCACGGCGGCCTGGGCGCTGCGCGGCGACACCGCCGTGGTGGAGATGGCCGAGGCGTCGGGCCTGCGCCGGCTGCCGCCGGGCCGGTACGCGCCGCTCACCGCCACCACCTACGGGACCGGGGAGCTGCTGCGCGCCGCGCTCGACGCCGGCGCCCGGACCGTCGTGCTCGGTGTGGGCGGCAGTGCCACCACCGACGGCGGTGCCGGCATGCTCGCCGCGCTCGGCGCGCGCTTCCTCGACGCCTCCGGGCGGCCCCTCGGCCCCGGCGGGGCCGCGCTCGCCGCCCTCGACCGCGTCGACCTCTCCGGGCTCGACGAACGGCTGGCCCGCACCTCCGTCGTCCTCGCCTGCGACGTCGACAACCCCCTGACCGGGCCCTCGGGCGCCGCCGCCGTCTACGGCCCGCAGAAGGGCGCCTCCCCGGGCGACATCGCCGTCCTGGACGCCGCTCTCGGCCGCATCGCCCGTGCTCTGGACCCTGCCTTGGCGGACGCGCCGGGCGCGGGCGCCGCCGGTGGGCTCGGCTACGGCGCGCTCGCCGGGCTCGGGGCCGTGTTCCGGCCCGGCATCGAGGTGCTGCTCGACGTCGTCGGGTTCGCCGAGGCGCTGGAGCGGGCCGATGTGGTGATCACGGGGGAGGGGTCGCTCGACGAGCAGACGCTGCGGGGGAAGGCGGTTGCGGGGGTGGCGGCGGTGGCTCGGGGGCGGGGGGTTCGGGTGGTGGCTGTTTGTGGGCGGTTGGGGTTGGAGTGGGAGGATTTGGTGGCGCTTGGGGTTGGGCGGGCGTACGCGCTTTCCGAGCTTGAGCCGGATCCGGAGCGGTGCATGGCGGAGGCGGGGGCGCTCCTGGAGCGGGTGGGGGAGCGGATTGCTCGGGAATGTCTCGGCTGAGCGCCTAGGGGGTGCCCCGGTCCCACCCTTTCACCGTTTCTGCGGGAGGGCCCGCAACCCCTTTGAAAGCGGCTTCGCCGCTTGTCCTCAAACGCCGGACGGGCTGGATTTCGGCCCGGGCGCACACTTCAGCCCGTCCGGCGTTTGAGGACAACCGCGCGGAGCGCGGTTTGGGGGGGTGCGGGGGCTCGCCCCCGCAAAAACGATGAGGCCCCGAGCTCTCGCTCGGGGCCTCGTACGGGCACGCACCGCGGGATCACGGCAGCTGCGCCGCCCGCGCCTCCCGCCGATTGTCGCGGAAGGTGTTCACCCGCCGCGCGGTGGCGAACAGCGGAATGACCGCGCCGAGGACGACCTGGAGGGCGCACCCGGTCTGGAGCATGAGCTCGCCGCCGGGGGCGTCGAAGGCCCAGGCGGCCAGGAGGCCCATGGTGGAGACGATCCAGCCGAGCATGGCGACGGCGAGCCGGCCCCGGGGCTTGGGGTACTCGACGCGGCTGACCATGAGCCAGGCGACGCCGACGATCGCGAGGAGCGTCGGGACGAAGGGGAGCTCCAGCAGGACGACGGAGACGACGGTGAGGGCGCCGAAGGGGCTGGGCATGCCCTGGAAGACGCCGTCGCGCATGGGGACGCAGGAGAACCGGGCGAGCCGGAGTACGACGGCGAGCAGGACGACCACGGCCGCGACGGCGGAGACCTTCTGGTGGGCGCCCTGGGCGACGACGCCCCAGACGACCACGAAGTAGGCGGGGGCGAGACCGAAGCTGATCAGGTCGGAGAGGTTGTCCAGCTCCGCGCCCATCGCCGAACTGCGCAGCTTGCGGGCCACCAGGCCGTCGAACAGGTCGAAGACCGAGGCGAGCAGCATCAGCATCACCGCGGTGGCGGCGCTGTTGCGCGCCATGCCGCCGTCCTCACTGTTGGTGAGGTGCGGGATGAGGATGCCGGTGGTGGTGAAGTACACCGCCATGAAACCGCAGATCGCGTTGCCCAGGGTGAGGGTGTCCGCTATCGACAGCCGTGTGGAGAGCGGCATGTCGTCGACGTCGTCCTCGGGCTCCGCCTCCGGGACCCAGGTCGCCTGTGTGTCGGGATCAATCACGGTCAAGGCGGGTCACTCCTGCTGTAGTGGCCTGGCCCACCTCGACAGCCGCCTCCACGCCCTCCGGCAGGTAGATGTCGACGCGCGAGCCGAAGCGGATCAGGCCGATGCGCTCGCCCTGCTCCACCTTGGTGCCCTGGGGCACGTAGGGGACGATGCGCCGGGCCACGGCACCGGCGATCTGCACCATCTCGATGTCGCCGAGTTCGGTGTCGAAGTGCCAGACAACGCGCTCGTTGTTCTCGCTCTCCTTGTTGAACGCCGGAACGAACCCGCCGGGGATGTGCTCGACCGACGTCACCGTGCCGGCGAGCGGCGCGCGGTTGACGTGGACGTTGAGCGGGCTCATGAAGATCGCGACGCGGGTGCGGCCGTCCTTCCAGGGCATGATGCTCTGCACCACGCCGTCGGCGGGCGAGATGACCCGGCCCTGGGCGATCTCGCGCTCGGGGTCGCGGAAGAACCACAGCATGCCGGCCGCCAGCGCGGTCGAGGGGACGGCGAGTGCGGCCCAGCGCCCGGAGCGGCGGGCACGGGTGAGGCTGACGGCCGCCGTGGCGACGGTCGGCAGGAGCCACGGCGAAGCTCCGCGCGCGAGGCGCACGCCGAGACGGCTATCGCGTGGTGCAGAGGTAGAGCTGTGGGGCATGGGTGACCTTCGTAGCGGAGGGTGCCGCGTAACGATCGGGGGACGGCGGCTTTCCGGCGATGCTATCGGTTGCGAGCGGCAACTGGCTAAGCGCCGGGGCCAGTCGGTGGCCGGACATCGATGACAGAGTGTGATCTACTTCTCGACAATTCCTCTACGAAAGTCTCCCATTTCGGACAATTCCCCCCGGTTTACCCCTGGATCCGGTACTCCTCAAGGAGTCGACGGCCGATGATCATTTTCTGGATCTCTGCCGTTCCTTCCCCGATCAGGAGCATCGGGGCCTCCCGGTAGAGGCGCTCGATCTCGTACTCCTTGGAGAAGCCGTAGCCGCCGTGGATGCGGAAGGCATCCTCGACCACCTCTTTGCAGTACTCGGAGGCGAGGTATTTGGCCATCCCGGCCTCCAGGTCGTTGCGCTGACCGGAGTCCTTGGTGCGGGCTGCCCTCACCATCATCGCATGGGCCGCTTCGACCTTTGTCCCCATTTCGGCCAACTTGAACTGAATGGCCTGATGCTGGGCAATGGCCTTACCGAACGTGTGACGCTGCTGCGCGTAGGCGACGCCCAGTTCGAACGCACGCTGTGCGACGCCGCAGCCACGGGCCGCGACGTTGACGCGGCCGACCTCGACGCCGTCCATCATCTGGTAGAAGCCGCGCCCGGTGGTCCCGCCGAGCACCCGGCCGGCCGGGACGCGCAGCCCATCCATGATCAACTCGGTGGTGTCGACGCCCTTGTAGCCCATCTTGTCGATCTTGCCGGGGATGGTGAGACCCGGTTTGACCTGCCCGAACCCGGGCTCCTTCTCCACCAGGAACGTGGTCATCGACTTATGCGGCGCCGACCCCTCGGGCAGCCCCTCGTCGGTCCGGCACAACACCGCCACCAGCGTCGACGAGCCGCCGTTGGTCAGCCACATCTTCTGGCCGGTGAGGACGTAGTCGTCCCCGTCCCGCACGCCCTTCGACGTGATGGCCGACACATCGGAGCCCAGCCCCGGCTCGGACATCGAGAACGCGCCCCGGACCTCGCCGGCCGCCATCCGCGGCAGGAAGTGCTCCCGCTGCTCCTGCGTCCCGTGCTGCTTGAGCATGTACGCGACGATGAAGTGTGTATTGATGATTCCCGACACACTCATCCAGCCGCGGGCGATCTCCTCGACGCAGAGCGCGTATGTGAGAAGCGACTCACCGAGCCCGCCGTACTCCTCGGGGATCATCAGCCCGAAGAGACCGAGTTCCTTGAGGCCCTCGACTATCTGGGTCGGATATTCATCGCGGTGCTCAAGTTCCGTCGCGACCGGAATGATTTCCTTGTCGACGAAATCACGGACCGTGGCGAGGATCTCCCGCTGGACGTCCGTCAGTCCTTCGGTCTGCGCGAGGCGGCCCATCTCACTTCTCCCGGGCGATCGGTTCGGGGCGGCCGGGCTGCTCGCCGCCGCGCTCCTCGATGTACGTGGCGGTGGGCACCATCACCTTGCGCCGGAAGACGCAGACCAGGGTGCCGTCCTGCTTGTAACCGCGGGTCTCCACATGCACGATCCCGCGGTCGCTCTTCGACTTCGACGGCGTCTTGTCCAGGACGGTCGTCTCGCCGTAGATGGTGTCGCCATGGAACGTCGGCGCGACGTGCTTCAGCGACTCGACCTCCAGGTTGGCGATCGCCTTCCCGGAGACATCGGGAACCGACATGCCCAGCAGCAGCGAATAGATGTAATTGCCGACGACGACGTTCTTCCCGAAGTCGGTGGTCCGTTCCGCGTAGTTGCTGTCCATGTGCAACGGGTGATGGTTCATGGTGAGCAGACAGAAGAGGTGGTCGTCGTATTCGGTGACGGTCTTCCCGGGCCAGTGCTTGTAGACGTCGCCGACGGTGAACTCTTCGTAGGTCCGGCCGAACTGCATGGCGGTCATGCCTCCGGGATCTCGAACTTGGACGTACGGGACATGCCGGCCGCGCGGCCCTTGCCCGCGATCACCAGCGCCATCTTCCGGCTGGCCTCGTCGATCATCTCGTCGCCGAGCATGGCCGAACCCTTGGCGCCGCCCTCCTCGGAGGTGCAGTACGCGTAGGCGTCGAGGATCAGCTCGGCGTGGTCGTAGTCCTCCTGCGAGGGCGAGAAGATCTCGTTGGCGAGCGCCACCTGGTCCGGGTGGAGCACCCACTTGCCGTCGAAGCCCAGCGCCGCGGCGCGCCCCGCGACCTCGCGGTAGCCGTCCGCGTTGCGGATCTGGAGGTAGGGGCCGTCGATCGCCTGGAGATCGTGGGCGCGGGCAGCCATCAGGATGCGCATCAGGATGTAGTGGTAGGCGTCCGCGCCGTAGCCGGGCGGCTGCTCGCCGACGACCAGGGACTTCATGTTGATGGAGGCCATGAAGTCGGCCGGGCCGAAGACGATGGTCTCCATGCGCGGCGACGCGGCGGCGATGGCGTCCACGTTCACCAGGCCCTTGGCGTTCTCGATCTGCGCCTCGATGCCGATCCGGCCGACCTCGAAGCCCATGGTCTTCTCGATCTGCGTCAGCAGCAGGTCCAGGGCGGCGATCTGCTGGGCGTCCTGCACCTTGGGCAGCATGATGCAGTCCAGGTTCGGGCCCGCGCCCTCGACGACCGTGATGACGTCCCGGTACGTCCAGTGCGTGGTCCAGTCGTTGACGCGGACGACCCTGGTCTTGCCGGTCCAGTCGCCGTTGTTGAGCGCGTCCACGATCTTGTGGCGCGCGCCCTCCTTGGCGATCGGCGCGCAGGCGTCCTCCAGGTCGAGGAAGACCTGGTCCGCCGGGAGGCCTTGAGCCTTCTCCAGGAAACGCGGGTTGCTGCCGGGGACGGCGAGGCAGGAGCGGCGGGGGCGGAGCCGGTTGACGGGGACGTCAGGGGTGCCGGTGAGGGGGGTGCCGGTCATGCGGAGACCTCCAGGGGGTCGAGCGCGTTCGCTGTGCGGATCTCGTCGACGATACGACCGATGATCTCGGTGATACCGAAGTCCTTCGGGGTGAAGACGGCGGCCACCCCCGCCTCCCGCAGCGCGGTGGCGTCCGCGGACGGGATGATGCCGCCCACGATCACGGGCATGTCACCCGCGCCCGCCGCCCGCAGCCGGGCCAGTACGTCGGGCACGAGCTCGGCGTGCGAGCCGGACAGGATGGACAGGCCGACACAGTGCACGTCCTCCGCGACGGCGGCCGCGACGATCTGCTCGGGGGTCAGCCGGATCCCCTGGTAGACCACCTCGAAGCCGGCGTCGCGGGCGCGGACGGCGATCTGCTCCGCGCCGTTGGAGTGCCCGTCGAGACCGGGCTTGCCCACCAGCAGCCGCAGCCTGCCGCCGCCCAGTTCCTCCGCGGTCCTGGCGACCTTCTCCCGGACCGCGGCGAGCGGCGTGCCCGCCTCGGCGGTCACGGCCAGGGGCGCGCCGCTGACGCCCGTCGGGGCGCGGAACTCGCCGAAGACGTCGCGGAGCGCCCAGGCCCACTCCCCGGTCGTCACACCGGCCCGTACGCACTCCAGGGTGGCCGGCATCAGGTTCTCCGAGCCCGCCGCCGTCTTCTTGAGGACCGAAAGGGCCTCCTGGGCGCGGAACTCGTCGCGGTCGTCGCGCCAGGAGTGCAGCGCGGCCACGACCCGCGCCTCGTTGGCGGGGTCGACGGTCATGATGGCGGTGTCGAGATCGGCGGTGAGCGGGTTGGGCTCGGTGGTCTCGAAGCAGTTGACCCCGACGATCTTCTCCTCGCCCGACTCGATCCGCGCCCGGCGCTCGGCGTGCGAGGAGACCAGCTGGGCCTTGAGGTAGCCGGACTCGACGGCTGCCATCGCGCCGCCCATCTCCTGGATGCGGTCGATCTCCGCCAGGCTCTCGGTGACGAGCGCGGCCACCTTCTCCTCGATGACGTGCGACCCGGCGAAGATGTCCTCGTACTCCAGCAGGTCGCTCTCGTGCGCCAGTACCTGCTGGATGCGCAGCGACCACTGCTGGTCCCAGGGGCGCGGCAGGCCGAGCGCCTCGTTCCAGGCGGGCAGCTGGACGGCGCGGGCGCGGGCGTCCTTGGAGAGGGTGACGGCCAGCATCTCCAGCACGATGCGCTGGACGTTGTTCTCCGGCTGGGCCTCGGTCAGGCCGAGCGAGTTGACCTGTACGCCGTAGCGGAAGCGGCGCTGCTTGGGGTTCTCGATGCCGTAGCGCTCCCGGGTGATCCGGTCCCAGATGCGGGAGAACGCCCGCATCTTGCACATCTCCTCGACGAACCGGACGCCCGCGTTGACGAAGAAGGAGATGCGGGCGACGACGTCGCCCCTGCGCTCCTCGGGGATCCGGCCGGAGGCGAACACGGCGTCCAGCACGGCGATCGCGGTGGCCATCGCGTACGAGATCTCCTGGACCGGGGTGGCCCCCGCCTCCTGGAGGTGGTAGCTGCAGATGTTGATCGGGTTCCACTTGGGGATGTGGTTGACCGTGTACGTGATCATGTCGGTGGTCAGCCGCAGCGACGGGCCCGGCGGGAAGACGTGCGTCCCGCGCGAGAGGTACTCCTTGACGATGTCGTTCTGCGTCGTCCCCTGGAGTTTGGTGATGTCCGCGCCCTGTTCCTCCGCGACCACCTGGTACATCGCCAGCAGCCACATGGCGGTGGCGTTGATGGTCATGGAGGTGTTCATCTGCTCCAGCGGAATGTCCTGGAACAGCCGCCGCATGTCGCCGAGCTGGGAGACCGGGACCCCGACCCGGCCGACCTCGCCGCGGGCGAGGATGTGGTCGGGGTCGTAGCCGGTCTGCGTCGGGAGGTCGAACGCGACCGACAGGCCGGTCTGGCCCTTGGCGAGGTTGCGCCGGTAGAGCTCGTTGGACGCCTCGGCGGTGGAGTGGCCGGCGTACGTCCGCATGAGCCAGGGGCGGTCCTTCGCCCGTCCGCTCTTCTCCTCGGTGCCCATCAGACGTTCCGGAAGCGGTTGATGGCGTCGATGTGCCGGGCCCGCGTCTCCTCGTCGCGCACGCCCATGCCCTCGTCGGGGGCCAGCGCGAGCACGCCGACCTTGCCCTGGTGGAGGTTGCGGTGGACGTCGTACGCGGCCTGGCCGGTCTCCTCCAGCCGGTACGTCTTCGACAGCGTGGGGTGGATCTTCCCCTTGGCCACCAGCCGGTTGGCCTCCCACGCCTCGCGGTAGTTGGCGAAGTGCGAGCCCACGATCCGCTTCAGCGACATCCACAGGTAGCGGTTGTCGTACTGGTGGTCGTAGCCGGAGGTGGAGGCGCAGGTGACGATGGTGCCGCCCTTGCGCGTGACGTAGACCGAGGCGCCGAACGTCTCGCGGCCGGGGTGCTCGAAGACGATGTCCACGTCCTCGCCGCCGGTCAGTTCGCGGATGCGCTTGCCGAAGCGCTTCCACTCGCGGGGGTCCTGGCTGTGCTCGTCCTTCCAGAACCGGTAGTCCTCGGCGGTCCGGTCGATGATGGCTTCGGCGCCCATCCGCCGGCAGATCTCCGCCTTCTGCTCGCTGGAGACGACGCAGATCGGGTTGGCGCCGCCGGCGAGGGCGAACTGCGTGGCGTACGAGCCGAGTCCGCCGCTCGCGCCCCAGATGAGCACGTTGTCGCCCTGCTTCATACCGGCGCCGTTGCGGGAGACGAGCTGCCGGTAGGCGGTGGAGTTGACCAGGCCGGGGGCGGCGGCCTCCTCCCAGCTGAGGTGGTCCGGCTTGGGCATCAGCTGGTTGGACTTCACCAGCGCGATCTCGGCCAGGCCGCCGAAGTTGGTCTCGAAGCCCCAGATGCGCTGCTGCGGGTCGAGCATGGTGTCGTTGTGCCCGTCGGCGGACTCCAGCTCGACGGACAGGCAGTGCGCGACGACCTCGTCGCCCGGCCGCCAGGCGTTCACCCCCGGGCCGGTGCGCAGCACGACGCCGGCCAGGTCGGAGCCGATGACGTGGTACGGCAGGTCGTGGCGGGCGGTGAGCGGGGAGAGCCGGCCGTAGCGCTCCAGGAAGGTGAAGGTCGACACGGGCTCGAAGATCGAGGTCCACACCGAGTTGTAGTTCACCGAGCTGGCCATCACGGCCACCAGCGCCTCGCCGGGCCCGAGTTCGGGCACCGGCACCTCCTCGACGTGCAGGGACTTGCGGGGGTCCTTCTCCCGGGTGGACAGCCCGGCGAACATCTCCGCCTCGTCCTTGTGCACGGTCACCGCGCGGTAGGACTCGGGGATCGGGAGGGCTGCGAAGTCCTCGCTCGTACTGTCCGCGGCGAGGATGGCGTCGAGTATCTGGTTCACGGTAGTGCCTCCGGCGAAGCGCGTTCTCGGGAAACGGGCTTGAGGGAACGTCGGGGGATGGTGCCGTCGGTTCGGTGGGTGGCGCGGGACGCGCGGGGTGGCCGCGCAGGCGGTACGTGTGCCTGGTGACGCAGGCGGTCCGGGCGCACAAAGGTGCTTGCGGGGACAGCCGGCGCGCGACGGTTGGGTCTGCGCGCCGGCCGCCCGGACGCCATCAAGGTATGGCACGGCGTGCCACTCGACAAGACACTGGGTGCCAGGAATTTGAGACATCTGTCACCGGGGGTTCACAGATGAGCGGTGACGGGAGAGGTTTCAGGTTGCTAACGGGGCTGGACGTGCGCGAGCTGTCGTAACAGAATGAGTTACGACAGGCTGCCCGCAGGTCGGCCGCGCCGGATGGTGGTGGGAGATTTCATGAGTGTCAGCAGTCGCACGACCGTGGCCGCGCACGCCCTCGCGTGGATGGCGCTGGTCTGTCCCAAGCGCCCCGACGGTATCGTCACCTCCGACCAGATCGCCGACAGCGTCAACACCAACCCCGTCGTCATCCGCCGCACGCTCGGCAGCCTGCGCGCGGCGGGGCTGGTCGACTCGCAGCGCGGGCCGCGCGCGGGCTGGAGACTGTCGCGCGCACCGGAGTCGATCACCCTGGCGGACGTCTACATGGCCGTCGAGCCCGAGCCGCTCATCGCCCTGCACTCCACGCCGCCGAACCAGCTGTGCCCCGTCGGGCGCGGTATCCCCCCGGTGCTGCGGAAGGCGTACAACCGTGCGGAGGAGTCGATGAAGGCCGAGTTGTCGGCCGTCACCGTCGCCGATGTGCTGAGGGAGACGATGGCCTGAGTTCTGACCGAGAGGCGGTCCCTGTCGGCCGGCCCCCTGTGGGCCGGCCTCTTTTCGGCCCACTGTTGTAACTGCTTTTGTTACGTCTACATGGAGGTCCCTCCTCGTGTACCGATCACTCGCCGTGCTCGCCGCCGGCATGTTCGCCATCGGCACCGACAGCTTCGTCATCGCCGGCATCCTGCCGGACGCGGCCGACTCGCTCGGCGTCTCCGTCGGCACCGCGGGCTGGCTGCTCACCGCCTACGCGTTCACGTACGCCGTCCTGGGCCCCGTCATGGCGGCCTTCACCACCCGCTGGCCGCGCCGCACGCTGTTCGTCAGCGGATTCGCCATATTCACCGCGGGCAACCTCGTGACGGCCTTCGTCCCCGACTTCGGCGTGGCCCTGGCCGGGCGGGCGCTCGCCGGGCTCGGCGGCGCCATGGTCACCCCGGCCGCCGTCGCCGCGGCCGCCGCGCTCGCGACTCCGGAGCGCCGGGGCCGCGCCATCGCCACCGTCATGACGGGCCTCAGCGCCGCGACGGCGCTCGGCTCCCCGATCGGCACTGTGATCGGCAGCGTCAGCGGCAACTGGCGCGCCACCATGGTGTTCGTCTCCGCGCTCGGCGTGCTCGCCGCCGTGGGGACCGCCCTGCTCCTGCCCGCGGTCCCGACACCTCCCGCGGTTCCGCTGCGCACGCGCGTCGCCCCGCTCGGCGACCGGCGCATCGGCCTGACCCTGCTGACGACCCTCCTCGTCTACACCGGCCTGTACACCGTCTACTCCTACATCGGGGAGAGCCTCGACCGCGCCACCGGCGGCAGTGGCACCACCCTCGCGGCCCTGCTGGTCGTCTGGGGCGTGGCGGCCACCGTCGGAACGCTCGGCTCGGGCGGTCTGACCGACCGCGTCGGCGGCCGCCGCGTCATCAACACCGCCATCGTCGTGGCCGCGATCAACTTCGCGCTGCTGCCGTGGACGAGCTCGAACCTGCCCGCCACCGTCGTGGCGCTCCTGGTGTGGGGCGTCTGCGGCTGGGGGCTCCTGGCGCCGCAGACCCACCGTCTGATCACCGCCATGCCGGCGGCGGCCCCCCTGCTCACCGGCCTCGGCTCGGCGACGGTCTACGTCGGCGTGTCGATCGCACCCCTCGTCGGGCAGGCCGGAATGGCGTGGCACGGCGCGCACTGGCTGGGCCCCGTGGGCGCCGTGCTGATCGTGCTCGGGCTCGGGACGGCGGAGGCGGCGCACGCCGTCATCAGCCGGCGGGCGTCGGACGGTGCGCGGTCGGCCCAGGCCGAACCGCTGCCCACCCCGTAGCGCGGCACCGGTCTCCTGAGCCCGGCCGGCGCGCGGCAGAGGATCCGCGCGCCGGCCGGCATCACCGCGTGTGCCGACGGGAACCGGCTCAGCCCACCCCGGCCTCCTGGAGCTGGACGACGCGGCCGGCGTCCAGCTCCACGTGCGTGCCGGTGAAGCGCGACCGCATACGGCGGTCGTGGGTGACGACGACGACCGCGCCCTCGTAGTCGGTCAGGGCCCCCTCCAGCTCCTCCACCAGGGCGGGGGAGAGGTGGTTGGTCGGCTCGTCCAGCAGCAGCAGGTCGACGGGGTCGCTGACCAGGCGGGCCAGTTCGATCCGGCGCCGCTGGCCGTAGGACAGCTCGCCCACCCTCAGACGCAGGTCGGCGGGGCTGAACAGGCCGAGGGACAGCAGGTGGTCGGTGTGCTCGTCCAGGTCGCCGCCGCGACCGTGGGCGAACGCCCGGGGGACCGTCAGACCGGGCGGCCAGGGTGTCTCCTCCTGCCTCAGATGCCCCACCCGGCCCCGCGTGCTCACCGTCCCCTCGTCGGGCCGCAGTTCACCGGCCAGCACCCGCATCAGGGTTGTCTTGCCGGCCCCGTTGGGCCCGGTGATCAGCAGCCTTTCCGTGCCGCCGATCCGCAGGGACGGCACGTGCAGCCGGTCACCGACCCGGATGCCGGTGAGCTCCGCCACGGCCTGCGGCGTCCGGTCCTCGGTGGTGGCCACCCGGGCGGCGAACACCAGCGGGTCGGGCGGCGGCGCTACGGGACGCTCCGTGAGCCGCTCGACGCGTTCCTTCGCGTTGCGGATGCGGCCCATCGCCCCGTGCCCGCGGCCGCGGGTGCGGAAGGCGCCGTGGCCGAACACCGCGAACGGCAGCTTGCGCGGGATCGCGTCCAGCCGCGCCACGTTCGTGGCGGCCAGCCTCCGGTTGCGGGCCAGCTCGGCGCACCAGTCCTCGTACTCCTGGAGCCGGCGCCGCCGCTCGGCGGCCTTGGCGGCGAGGTAACCGTCGTAGCCGTCGCCGTAACGCCGTACGCGGCCCTCGCCGACCTCCAGGATCGTGCTGGTGACGCGCTCCAGGAACACCCGGTCGTGAGTGACCACGAGCACGGTGCCGCGATGTGCCCGCAGGTGCGCCTCCAGCCAGCCCACCGCCCGGTCGTCCAGGTCGTTGGTCGGCTCGTCCAGCAGCAGCAGCTCCGGCTTGGACGCCAGCGCGGCGGCCAGCGCCAGCCGGGACCGCTCGCCGCCGGACAGTGTGCCCAGGGCCCTGGCGCGGTCAAGGCCCGGCAGGCCGAGCCCGTGCAGGGCGGTGTCCACCCGGGCGTCCGCCCCGTACCCGTCGCGCGCCTCGTACCGGGCGACCAGGCGGGCGTAGGCGTCCAGCGCGGCCGTGAGCGCGGCGTCCGTCAGGCCCTTGAGCCCGGCCTCGGCCCGGCGCATCCGGGCCTCCAGGTCGCGCAGCTCGGCGAGGGCGGCGTCCACCGCGTCCTGGACGCTCGCCTCCGGGGGCAGCGCCAGGGACTGGGCGAGATGGCCGACGCCACCGGGCGCGACCACGGTCAGCTCGCCGTTGTCGGGCCGGTCCTGCCCGGCGATCAGCCGCAGCAGGGTGGACTTCCCGGCCCCGTTGTCGCCGATGATGCCGGCCTTCTCGCCGGGCTTGACGGTGAAGGAGACGTCGTCCAGCACGATGTGGTCGTCGTAGCGGCGGGTGACGTTCTGGAGAGTGAGTTGTGCGGTGGTCATGGAGAAGCCCCCTGTTCTCGGCCGGGGCCGACAGGAACGGGTGATGGACGCATCCGCGCACGCCTGCACACCCCGTGGCACGCCGGACGGGCGGCATCACGGGAGGGGCGAAGCGGGGATGAGAACGCGCGACGGCGGAGCGAAGCTCAACGCGGTCGCGCGGGGACTGTCACAGGGAACCCATGCATCACACCGTACGCCGGAGTCCCCGTGCCGACAAGCCCTTATTTCGGCGATGGCGGCACGGGCGGCCCGGCCCGGCGTCAGAGCGATTTGATCAGCCTCGCCGCCACGGCGATCGGCAGGGAGGGGTACGTCCGCTGGAGCTGGAGCAACGCCGCCGCCGTCCCCCGCTCGTCCCGCGTCCGGCGGAGAGCCGGCTCGTCCACGGCGGCGCGCAGCTCCTCGAAGGACGCGAACGTGCTCTCGTACCATTCGCGCTTCCGTCTGCGGTCCTTGTACACCTCCGCCGCTCCCAGGAACACGGTGCCGAGGACGACGCAGCAGCCCAGGAGGACCGGGGTGCGACGGATGGGCACGGCCAAGACGAAAGTGACAACGGCGGCTGCCCAGAGCGCCAAGCGTGCCGGATACATGAACGGTCCTCCGATGCTGTTCCCCGTTTACGGGGCTCAGGCGGTGGCCACCGGCCACTTGCCGCGGGGGAAAGCGCGGTTGTCCACGGCCTCACCCTTCACCGTGGTCAACTGCTGTCCCTGGAGGCCCAGCGCGGCCACCAGGAGGGAGACGGTGGTGATGATGAGACCGGCCTCAATTTTCGCCGCCGTGACGATGCTCAAGATGCCCGCCCAGGAGAAGACCACGGTCGCCGATGCTGCGATCGCGGCGACCGTGGCGACGATGAGCTTGACCAGGATCACCCCCAGGGAGACGTAGAAGGCGAGGCCCGCGACGGCGCAGGCGCTCATCGCCGTCACCACCTTGTCGGCCATGGTGGCGATCTGCGTGGCCGCGGTGGGCTGCATCTTCGTCGCCGAGGTGTAGGCGGTGGCGCCATCGCCCTTCCAGTTCTTGGGGGCCTGGAGCGCATCGGTCGTGACGTTGCCCACGACGTCGGTGGCAGGGCCCCGCACGTCGGTCTGCCATGTCACGCCGTACTTGAAGGCGGTGATGGGTATCGCGGCGCCCTTCAGCAGCTCGCTGATCTTGCCGATCACCCACTTCCCGAGCGACACCATCTTGTTCACGCACCAGACCAGCGCCTTGCCGACGGGTCCGGGAACGAACCACTTTCTGGCGACGGACTTCGCCTTGTCGACCAACTGGTTGAGCTTTGTCGTGAGGGAATCCAGGCCGGAATCGATCTTGGTCACCGTTGCCTGGTACTGCGCGGCGTTGAATGCCATGACGCCCCTGTCTCAGTAAGCGTTCTCGATGCTCTTCGTGGTCTCCGCCTCGTGGTTCTCGTACGCCTTGGCGTTCTTGACCAGGGCGTCCGCGACCTCCTTCGTCCGGTCCCTGCCCTCGCCGACGCGGGAGGAGATCTGGTTGATCGCGTCGGTGTAGGCGATCACGAATACGGCGAAGAGACCGGCTTCCAGCTGGCTGAGGCGAAGACCGTCGACGGCGTTGCGGATTCCGCCCAACGTGCCGCTCTGGGCGTCCCACATGCGCGCGTCGGTGCGGATGCCGTCTGTAATGACCTTGAGGTCGGGGTCACCCATCAGTCAAGCCCCCTGGATTCAACCGGCATGACGTGCCGGGTCGTTGAGAATGGCCAATGCCTCCTTGAAGAGGCCGTCCAACTGCTCGGTGGAGACGCCGCGGCCGTCGTCGGGGCCGCGCTCCCCGAGCTTCCCGCGGGCGTCGGCCAGCGCCTCGGCCAGCGCCTGGTTCAACCGGACGGCCGACCGCCCGGCGGCCCAGCCGGGGTCCACCTCGCAGGAGATCAACGCTCCCTCGGCCACGGTGATGTGCACGTTCCGCGCCGCTGCCACGCCCGTGACCTGTCTGGCATCCTCGGGCGCCGCGTCCGCCGGCCCACCCGGGGCGAAGAGCGAGAGCATCTCCTCCGCGACCTCGTCGAGCGGCCGGGGAACGACATAACGCAGGTCGAATTCCGGTACGTCCGTATGGGCGGCGCGTTGTCGCGCCACTTCGTCGCCGGCCGGTCCCGCGAATGTGCTCCGCGCTCCGGAAAACGATTCGCCAAAGGCCGGTGACACGTCGTCCGGTGTCGGAAATTCCGCGTCAAACCGCTCGGCCCGGCGCTCCCAGTCCGAATCGGCCAGGGAACGCTCCCAGACCTTCAGCCGCTCGTTCAGGGCGGTTTCGTACGCCTCGACCACGGCTGTTCCCAGGCCGTCCGCCCGCAGTCGCACCTGCCAGTCCGTCACGACGGTGACACGCTCCGGCAGACCGTCGGCGGCCAGTTTCAATGTGACGACGCCGTCGGCATCCGTCCCGGTGACGTCCTGCGGTACTTGTTCCCGCATGTCCGACATCAGTTGCTGAAGTTCCCGTACATGCCGCTGGAATCGCTGCATATCTTCCAAGGGATCCAGAGTCACGCTTTCCCCCACTTGCCGTCCGGGCCGACACGTCGTGCACGTTAACACGTTCCATACGGGGGATTAAGAAGTGTGGGTGATGCGATGTGAGAAGACCTTTCGGACAAGCAGGATTTGGTGTGACTCTTCAACTGCCTTATGCGCAGGGGGTCCTGTTACCGTCGGCAATGGTCCGGCCGCAGATAGCGGAGACTGGGCGGATACGTCCCGGAGGACGGACCCGCCGGGAAGCCCCGGGCGGCGCCCGCCCCTACCGCTGCCGCAGCACCTTCTCGATCGCCTTCATCACTTCGCCGAGCGGCGCGTCCGTGCGGGCCACGGTGACCAGGACCTCGCCCTCCGCGTGCACGGTGGCCGCCGGGCCCTCCGGCAGGGGCGCGCGGCCCGCGCCGATGCCCTTGCCGAAGGTCTCGCGGACGATGGCGAAGGCGTGGTCGAGCTGGGTCTCGACGTCGCCCTCGCCGCCGCTGCGCAGCCAGCGCCGCAGGACGTGGTTGTGGGCGGTGACGACGGCGGAGGCGGCGACCTCGGCGAGCAGGGGGTCGTCGTCGTGGTGGGTGCCCTCCTCGAAGTGGCCGAGGAGGTAGCGGGTGAACAGCCGCTCGTAGCGGGCGACGGAGGCGATCTCGCGCTCGCGCAGGGCCGGGACCTCGCGGGTGAGGCGGTAGCGCTCGACCGAGACGGCGGGGGAGGCCGCGTACATCCGCATGACCTCCTTGATGCCGCGGCACACCGTGTCGAGCGGGTTCTCGTGCGCGGGGGCGGCGTCGAGGACCCCGGCCGCGCGGACGAGGGTGTCGTCGTGGTCGGGGAAGATGGCCTCTTCCTTGGAGCGGAAGTGGCGGAAGAAGGTCCGGCGGGCGACCCCGGCCGCCGCGGCGATCTCGTCGACGGTGGTGGCCTCGTAGCCCTTGGTGGCGAACAACTCCATCGCGGCGGCGGCGAGTTTGCGGCGCATGGTCAGGCGCTGGGCGGCGGCGCGGCGGGTGCCGCCCGTCTCGGGTCCTGCGGCGGACTGCGGCGGACGCGGGCCGGACGGGCCGGACTCCTCGGAACCCCTGGTGGCGGTCCCGCGCGGGGGGCGGACGGACTTGGCGGGCTGGGACATGTGGGGAACGTAACACGCGTCCGCGCGGCCGTGCCGGGACGGACGGCCGACCGGTTCCAGCAGTCCGCCCCAGCCCGCCGCGCCGCCCCCTCCGCCGGGGCCGCCGGTGCCACCGGCACCGTCAGGCCCGCGCATACTCGCGGAAGCCACGTCCCGTCTTGCGCCCGAGGCAGCCCGCCGCCACCAGGTGCTCCAGCAGCGGCGCCGGGGCCAGGCCCGGGTCGCGGAACTCGCGGTGCAGCACGCGCTCGATGGCCAGGGAGACGTCGAGGCCGACGACGTCGAGGAGCTCGAAGGGCCCCATCGGGTAGCCGCCGCCGAGCTTCATGGCGGTGTCGATGTCGTCCGGCGAGGCGTAGTGCTCCTGCACCATCTTCACCGCGTTGTTGAGGTACGGGAACAGCAGCGCGTTGACGATGAAGCCGGCGCGGTCCCCGCAGTCCACCGGGTGCTTGCGGACGGCGGCGCAGATCTCGCGGACCGTGGCGTGGGCGTCGTCGGCCGTGAGGACCGTCCGCACCACCTCCACCAGCTTCATCGCGGGCGCCGGGTTGAAGAAGTGCATGCCCACGACCGACTCGGGGCGGGAGGTCGCCCGGGCGCAGGCGATCACCGGCAGCGAGGACGTGGTGGTGGCCAGCACGGCGCCGGGCCGGCAGACCTTGTCGAGCGCCGCGAACAGCTCCTGCTTGACCCGGAGGTCCTCGGCCACCGCCTCGACGGCCAGGTCCACCTCGGCGAAGGCGTCGAGGGAGCCGGCCGGGGCGATCCGGTCCAGCGCCGCGTCCCGCTCCCGGGGGGTGACCCTGCCCTTCTCCACGGACCGCGCCAGCGACTTCGCGACGCGGGCCTTGGCCGCCTCCGCCTTGTCCGACGAGCGCCCGGCCAGCACCACCGGGAAGCCCGCCCGGGCGAAGACCTCGGCGATGCCGCTCGCCATCGTCCCCGTCCCGACGACGCCGACCGCCCGCACCGGACGCCCGGCGGACCGGGCGGCGGACGTCCCGCCGGGGGTCTCCGCGTCGTCGACGGCGACCGCGGAGCCGGGGGAGGCGTAGGTGTAGAAGCCGCGTCCCGCCTTGCGGCCGGTGAGGCCGGCCGCGGCCAGCTGGCCCAGGATCGGCGCGGGGGCGTGCAGCCGGTCGTGCGAGGCCGCGTACATCGCCTCCAGGACGGTCCTGGCGGTGTCGACGCCGATCAGGTCCAGCAGTGCGAGTGGTCCCATGGGCAGCCCGCAGCCCAGCCGCATCGCCGCGTCGATGTCCTCGCGGGAGGCGTACCGCGACTCGTACATCGCGGCCGCCTGGTTGAGGTAGCCGAACAGCAGCCCGTCGGCGACGAACCCGGGCCGGTCGCCGACCGGGACCGGCTCCTTGCCCAGCTCGCGGGCGAGCTCGGTGACGGCGGCGACGGCGGCGGGTGCGGTGAGCACCGAGGAGACCACCTCGACCAGCTTCATGGCCGGGGCGGGGTTGAAGAAGTGCAGGCCGAGGACGCGTTCGGGGCGCGCGGAGTCGGCGGCCAGCCGGGTCACGGACAGCGCGTTGGTGCCGGTGGCGAGGATCGTCGTGGGCGCGACGATCCCGTCGAGGGCGGTGATCACGTCGTGCTTGAGGGCGTAGTCCTCCGGCACGACCTCGATCACCAGGCCGGCCCCGGCCGCGTCGGCCAGCTCGGTGGAGGTGCGGAACCGGCCGAGCGCGGCCCGGCGTTCGTCCTCCGTGAGCCGGCCGCGTTCGACCGAGCGGGCGGTGGCGGCGGCGAGCGCGCCGGCGGCCCGTCCGGTCGCGTCGGCGCTGATGTCGATACCGACGACCTCGCGGCCGGCGCGCACCAGGACCTCGGCGATGCCGGTGCCCATCGTGCCGAGGCCGACCACGGCGACGGTCGTCAGGGGGATGCCGGGGGAAGACGAGCTGTCGGGGGAGGAAGGGGACGGCGGAACGGCGGACTGACGGTCCATGGCGGGACTCCAGAGGGTGTTCCCCGGGCACGGGGAGCTCAACGGGAGGCACCCCGGCGACGGTGCCGGGAGCGGGGTGCGCGACACGGCCCTGGCGGGCGCGGCGCCTTAAGGATTTCCGTGGACGGGTAGAGGGCGTCCACGGGGAGGGAGTTGTGCGACCGGCCGGCCCTGTCCCGGGGCCGTGCCGTACTGGAGTGCCGAACCGGCGGACGACATCGAGGGATGCCAGTGCCATGGCGGCTGCGTCACCAGACCGCCCGAGCCTTGGTGCGGCTCGTGCCGGGAGATTAACTCACCGGTAACCAAGAGCGCCAGGGGGCGCGGGCGCGACTTACCATGTGGTCCAGGCCACTCGGGGAGGAGAGCAGGAATGGAAGAGGAATTCCGCGTACTGCTGAAGCGGGTCAGGGCCGAACTGGTCTCCCCGGCCGAGTTCACGGCGTACGAGCGGCTGCTCGCCCTGGTGCGCACCGAGGGCCGGCCGGCCCGCGACGCGCTCGCCGAGGTCCTGGTCGCCCCCGAACAGCCGCTCTGGGCCCGCGAGATCGCCGCCTTCGCACTCGGCATCAAGGGCGACCGCCGGGCGTTCGAGACCCTGGTGCTCCTGCTCAACTACCGCGAGCCCGTGCGCTGCGCGACCGCGGCCCACGTACTCGCCCGCCTCCGCGACCCCCGCACCGCCCGCGCCGCCGCCGCCCTCGCCACCAACCCGCTGCGCACCGCCTACGCCCTCTACCCCGTCCGGCTGCTGAGCGAGCTGCGCGCCCCCGAGTCCGTACCCGCCCTGCTCTCCACCCTGGAACGGCTGCTGGCCGCCCGGGACCACTGCTGGCCGGTCGCCCGCGCCTGCGTCGAGGGGCTCGGCGTGCTCGGCGACCGCCGCGCCGAGGCCACCCTGGTCGCGGCCCGCGAACACGAACGGCTGCGTCCCGCGGCCATGGTCGCGCTGGCGCGGCTCAGCGGCCGGAGCGGCCCTCACCGTGCGCGCAACGGCTCCCGCACATAACGGACTTCGGTGACGGGGACGCCGTCCATCGGGTCGGTCGTCTCCGCGCCGTCCGGGACGAAGCCCGCGCGCCCGTAGAACCGGCGGGCGCGCGCGTTGTCCTTGAGTACCCAGAGCGCCATGCGCGCGTCACCGCGCTCCCGCGCGCCCTCCATCGCGGCGGCGCACAGGGACCGGCCCACGCCGGTGCCGATCAGCGCGGGGCGTACGTAGAGGGCGTACAGCTCACCCGCGGGCGCCGGCAGATCGTCCTCCCGGTACGGCCCGAAACAGGCCCAGCCCACGACCTCGTCGGAGGCTGTCGCGACCAGGTCCACCGACGGAGAGCCGGGCGTCGCCCGCCGCGCCCGGTGCCTCGCCGCGTCCGCCACCGGGTCCATGGCGTCGAGATACGTCCGCGGTACGAGCCCCCGGTACGCCGCACGCCAGCCGGCCACCCGGATCGCCGCCACGGCGTCCACATCGGCATCGGTCATCTTCCGTATGCGCACCATGAACGCACGTTAGCGGCACCGGGGCGCCCGCAGAGCGGAATTTATGTATGTACGCAGATCGAGCGCACCCCGATTTGGGCGGGTGTGGCGATGGTGATTGGCTTTGCCCGCACCCGCAGCATGCGCGACTGCTGCACTTATCGTCGTTCCGGAGGACAAGCCATGGGCCAGGTCGAGGCCACCACCGAGCGGATCATCGCGGCGGACCCGGAGGAGGTGTTCGACACGCTCGCCGACTACAGCGGCGTCCGTGCCAAGCTGCTGCCCGAGCACTTCAGCGAGTACGAGGTGCGGGAGGGCGGCGACGGCGAGGGCACGCTGGTCCACTGGAAGCTCCAGGCCACCAGCAAGCGCGTCCGGGACTGTCTGCTGGAGGTCTCCGAGCCGTCCTCCGGGCAACTGGTGGAGAAGGACCGCAACTCCAGCATGGTCACCACATGGACCGTGACCCCCGCCGGCGAGGGCCGCGCCAAGGCCGTCGTCACCAGCACCTGGACCGGTGCGACGGGCATCGGCGGGTTCTTCGAGCGGACCTTCGCGCCCAAGGGCCTCGCCCGCATCTACGACGCCGTGCTCGTCCGGCTCGCCGCCGAGGTGGAGAAGGGCGACGGGACGACCGGCACCGGCTGACCTGCGGCCTCACCTGATCGAGTGGTTTTCCCGGCCCCCCGCCGGACCGCCACTGTGCCTCCGACCGGCGGAAAGCCATCACGGCCGAACTCCTGGGTAAAACGTCGCGCTTGCTCCCCGTTGTCGCGTAATGCGAAAAAAGGGCGGCCGGGACAGGCGCGACGACGGGAGCAGACACGTGGGCGGGTCCATCTCCGAGGCCACCTTGGTGAAGAGCGGTCGGTCTCCCCTGCCCGCGGCCGGCCCCGCCCCACCGCCCGGCCGGGCGCCACGGCCGGGCCCGGGGCGGATCCGACTCATCTTCACGGCGCTGATGCTCACGCTGCTCCTCGCGGCGCTCGACCAGACGATCGTGGCCACCGCCCTGCCGCGGATCGTGGGCGATCTGCACGGCGTGGACCGGATGTCGTGGGCCGTCACCGCCTACCTGCTCACCTCCACCGTCGTCCTGCCGCTCTACGGCAAGGTCGGTGACCTCCTCGGCCGCAAGACGGTCTTCGTCTTCGCGATCGTCGTCTTCGTCCTCGGCTCGGGACTGGCCGGCTGGTCGCGCACCATGGACCAGCTCATCGCCTTCCGCGCGCTCCAGGGCATCGGCGCCGGCGGACTGCTGATCGGTGTGCAGGCGATCATCGCCGACATCGTCCCGCCCCGGGAGCGCGGCCGCTTCATGGGCGTCATCAGCGCCGCCTTCGGACTGGCCTCCGTGGCCGGGCCGCTGCTGGGCGGCTTCTTCACCGACCACGCCTCCTGGCGCTGGTGCTTCTACATCAACGTGCCCTTCGGGCTGGTCACCCTCGCCGTCGTCCTCAAGGCCCTGGACCTGCCCCGGCCGACCGCCCGCGGCCGGTTCGACGTGCTCGGCGCGCTGCTGCTCACCACCTCCGCCACCTGCCTGGTGCTGCTGACGAGCTGGGGCGGCACCGAGTACGCCTGGACGTCCCGGGTGACCCTCGGGCTCGCCGCCGGGGCGCTCGGAACGGCCCTGCTCTTCCTGGTCGTCGAGCAGTTCGCGGCCGAACCGATCATCCCGCCCCACCTCTTCCGCGACTCCGTCTTCACCGTCACCGGACTGGTCGGCGCGGTGGTCGGCGTCGGCCTCTTCGGCGCGGCAAGCTATCTGCCGACCTTCCTGCAGATGGTCGACGGCGCGGACGCCACCGAGTCCGGGCTGCTGATGCTGCCGATGATGGGCGGGGTCGTGGCCGCCTCCCTTGTCTCGGGCCAACTGGTCAGCCGCACCGGGCACTACAAGCTGCTGCCCGTCCTGGGCTGCGCCCTGTCCGCCGAGGGCATGTACCTGCTCTCGCACCTGGACGCCGGGACCGGACGGCTGGTCTACAGCCTCTGGATGGCCGTCCTCGGCGTCGGCATCGGACTGGCGCTGCCCGTGCTGGTCCTCGCCGTGCAGAACTCCGTCCACCCCGCCGACCTGGGCACCGCCACCAGCGCCAACAACTTCTTTCGGCAGATCGGCGGTTCGGTGGGCGCCGCCGTCTTCGGCACGCTCTTCGCGCACCGGCTGGCCGACCGGCTCGCCGGCGAACTCCCGCGCCGCGGCGGGGTCCCGGACGCCGACTCCCTCACCCCCGGCCTCGTGCACGCGCTGCCCGCGTCGCTGCGGGACGGCTACGTCCGGGCGTACGCGGAGGCCATGCCGCGGATCTTCCTCTACCTCGTGCCGGTGTTCGTCCTCGGCTTCCTGCTCGCCTTCCTGCTGAAGGAGAAACCGCTGGTGTCCCACAACGCCCCCGAAGCGCCCACCATCCCGCCCGCGCGCAGCGAACCGTCCTCGTGCGGTGAACCGCCCCCGCCGCCGCCCGCACCGCTGATCACCGAGCCGGACCCGCCGCGGGACGCATACGTCCCGGACGTCCCGCCCCTCACCGCGGGCGTCCCCGTCACCGGTGCCGTCCAGCACCACGACGGCACCACCGTCCCCCGGGCCGCCCTCACCCTGATCGACGTCCAGGGCCGGCAGATCGGGCGCGGCGCGAGCGGCGACGACGGCCGTTACGCGCTCAGCACCCCCGGCACCGGCTCCTACGTCCTCATCGCCGCGGCCGGCGGCCACCAGCCCCAGGCGGTCACCGTCACCGTCGGCGAACGGCCCGTCGAGCTCGACGTGATCCTCGGCGGCGCCGGCCGGCTCGCCGGAACCGTCCGCACCGCCGACGGCAGCCCGGTCTGCGAGGCGCTGGTGACCCTCACCAATGTGCAGGGCGAGGTCGTCTCCTCCACCAGGACCGGCCACGAGGGCGGCTACGTCATCGGCGAACTCGTGGCCGGCGAGTACACCCTCGCCGCCAGCGCCCCCGCCCACCGCCCCGCCGCCCTCCCCGTCACCGTCCAGTCCGCCCGCGAGACCCGCCAGGACATCGAACTCGCCGGCGGCGCCGTCCTCCGCGGAACCGTCCGCGCCGGCGGCGGCCGTCCCGTCGAGGACGCCCGCGTCACCCTCCTCGACGCCGCCGGGAACGTCGTCGACTCCGCGATCACCGGCGTGGACGGGACCTTCCGCTTCGTCGATCTGCCGGCGGGCGAGTACACGGTGGTCGCGGCGGGCTACCCGCCGGTCGCGACGGTGCTCCAGGTGGCGGGGGGCGGCCGGACGGAGCGGGATCTTCAGGTCGGGCACGCGGATCGGTGAGCGGGGGCCAGCCCCCGCACCCCCTGAGCGCGCCTGCGGCGCGCGGTTTCAGGGGGGATGCGGGGCACCCCCCGCAGAAACGGTGAAAGGGAGGGCCCGGGGCACCCTCACCGAGGCCCCGCCGAGAGCAGCGCCTCCGCGCCGTCGAGCGCTCTCGCCACCGTGAACGCGAAGAAGTCGGCGGCCATCTCCTGCGGCGTGCGCGGGTCCGCGGCCCTGGTCAGGACGTCGCTGCCGGCCGCGGCCAGCCCAGGCTGCTCCGTGTCGTCGTGGTAGGCGCCGAGGACTTCGGTCATCCGGGAGCGGGCCCCCGGGTTGGCCTCCTGTTCGTCCTCGGTGGCGACGAGCATGAAGGCGCTGTTGAGGAGGTACCGGTAGACGAGGGTGGCGTCCTGGCCGAAACCGGCGCGTTGCAGGACGCGCACCCCGCGGTCGATGGCGGGGAGGGCGGCGGGCACGGTGGGGCCGAGCCGTACCAGCCGCCGGGCGGTGCCGGGGTGGCGGCGGAGAACCAGTCGCCCGTCCACCAGGAACGCCTTGAACCACGGGCGCCAGGTGAGTTCGGCGGCGGGCAGGGGCATTTCGGTGACGACACGGTCCGTGACCAGGTCCACGACGGTCTCCCGGTCCCCGACGTGGTGGTAGATCACGCCGGGGTAGACGCCCAGGGCACCGGAGAGCTGCCGGATCGTCCAGCCCTCCAGGCCGTGTTCCCTGGTCAGGTCGAGGGCCGCGGTGATCACTTTCTCGGCGGTGATGGGCGGGAGCCCGGCCGCGGTCCTGGAACGTGAACGCACGGGGTGAGCAGTCATGCCGGGCACTTTAACCCAGCGTCGCGCCCGTGCCGTCGGACGCGGTCGCACGGACGTTCCCGGCACGGTCGCCCGAAAGCCCCTGCGCCGTCCGGTGCTTGACTTTTTCACCCGGGGGAGAGATAAGGTCGCCCTAAGCTCTTGAACGCTGTCTATCAGAGGCGCCGATGACCGCAGAACGTGCTGCACTGAGTTCCCTGCTCCGCCCCGTCCGGCGGCGCCTGACGGTCGCCATCGCCCTGCAGGCGGTCTCGGCGGTGGCCGGTGTCGTGCCCTTCGTCGCGGTGGCCGAGCTGGGCCGGGTGCTGCTCGATGACGACGGGATCGACCACGGCCGGGCGTGGACCGTCACCTGGCTCGGCGTGGCCGGCCTCCTGGTGCGCCTGTTACTCCTGGTGGGCGCGGGCGGCATCACCCACCTCGCCGACAACGATCTGCAACTCGACATCCGCCGCCGCCTGGTGGACCGCCTCGGCCGCCTCCCGCTCGGCTGGTTCTCGGCCCGCAACTCCGGCACCGTCAAGAAGACGCTGCAGGACGACGTGACCGCCATGCACCACCTGGTGGCCCACTCCCTGCTCGAACTCACCGCGGCCGTCGTCGTACCGGTCACCTCGCTGATCTACCTCTTCGCCATCGACTGGCGTATGACGCTGGTGACGATCGCCCCGCTCGTGCTCGGCCTGACGGCCTACCTCTGGACCATGGCCGGGATGAAGACCCAGCTCACCGCCTTCGACGAGGCGATGGGCCGGATCAACGCCAGCGCCGTCGAGTTCGTCCAGGGCATCTCCGTCGTCAAGACCTTCGGCCAGACCCGCCGGGCCCACCGGCGGTTCGCCGAGGCCGCCGACGGCTTCGGGTCCTTCTTCATGACCTGGGTCTCCTCGATGATCCGGCCCCGCGCCGCCTCCGAGATCCTGCTCTCGCCCGTCGTCGTCCTGCTCACCGTGCTCCTCGGCGGCGCCTGCTTCGTCACCGACGGCAGCCTCGACGCCGTCGACCTGCTGCCGTTCACCCTGCTCGGCGTCGGCCTGACCCAGCCGGTGCTCGCCCTCAGCTACGCCACCTACGAACTGCGCACCGCCCGGATGGCCGCCGAGCGCGTCACCGAACTGCTGGAGACGCCCGAACTGCCCGTCCCCGCCACCCCGTCCGTCCCCACCGGACACCGCATCGAGTTCGACGCCGTCCGCTTCTCCTACGACGGCGAGAACGAGGTGCTCAAGGGCATCGACCTCACCCTGGAACCCGGCACGGTGACCGCCCTCGTCGGCGCCTCCGGATCCGGCAAGTCCACCCTGGCCTCCCTGCTGCCCCGGTTCTGGGACGTGACCGGCGGCGCCGTCCGGCTGGGCGGGGTCGACCTGCGCGAGCTCGACCCCGAGGAGCTGTACCGCAGGATCGCCTTCGTCTTCCAGGACGTGCAGCTGCTCCGCGACTCCGTCACCGCCAACATCCGGCTGGCCGGGCCGGACGCCGACCGGGCCACCGTCGAGAAGGCGGCGCGCGGTGCCGCGATCCACGACCGGATCACCCAACTGCCGCGCGGCTACGACTCGGTGGTCGGCGAGGACGCCCGGTTCTCCGGCGGCGAGGCCCAGCGGGTCTCGATCGCCCGGGCCCTGCTGGCCGACACCCCGGTGATCGTGCTCGACGAGGCCACCGTGTTCGCCGACCCCGAGTCGGAGGCCGCGGTGCAGGACGCCCTGACCGAACTGACGCGGGGCAAGACGGTGCTGGTGATCGCGCACCGGCTGGCCACCATCGCGGGCGCCGACCGGATCGTCGTCCTCGACGAGGGACGGATCGCCGAGCAGGGCACCCACGAGCGGCTGATCGAGGCCGACGGGATGTACGCGCGCATGTGGCGGGCGCACGACGCGGCGGCCGTCCGGCAGCCGCAGGCCGCCCTCGCGGTCACGGCCGAGGCAGAGGAGCAGGTCCGATGATCCGTCAACTCTTCGCCGTGGTGGGCCCCGACCAGCGGCCGGTGCTCCGCCGCATGCTCATCGCGCTGTGCGCCGCCGCCGTGCTCCAGGGCGTCGCGTTCGCCCTGCTCGTCCCGGTGCTGCGGGAACTGCTCGGCAGCGACCCCGACCGGGTCTGGCCGTGGATGTGGACGCTGCTCGGCGCGTCCGTCGCCTACGGCGTCGCCCACTACGCCAGCCTGCTCACCGGCTACCAGGCGGGGGCCACCCTCTCGCGGAGCCTGCACCACCGCATCGGTGACCATGTCTCCGGCCTGCCGCTGGGCTGGTTCGGCCCGGAACAGGTCGGCCGCCTCGGGCAGTTGTCCACCCAGAACGTCATGGACATCATGGGCGTCCCGGCCCACCTGCTGCGCCCGCTGCTCACCGGCTTCCTCACCCCGGCCACGGTCGTCGCCCTGATGTTCGTCTTCGACTGGCGCCTCGCCCTGGCCGCCGTCCTCACCGTCCCCTTCATCGTCCTCGTCTACCGGTGGAGCGCCAACCTGGCCCGCAAGGCCGACGAGGTGCGGGACGGGGCGCGCTCCGAGGCCGCCAACCGCATCATCGAGTTCGTCCAGCATCAGTCCGTCCTGCGGGTGTTCGGCCGCGGGCCCGCGGGGCACCGCGCGCTCGGTGCCGCCCTGGAGAACCAGCGCGACCTCGGGCGGAAGGTACTGGTCACCGGGGTGCCGGGGATCATCGGCTTCACGCTGGTGATCCAGGCGGCGTTCACCACGGTCACCGTCGTGGGCACTTACCTGGCGCTCGACGGCGAGCTCTCGGCGGCCAAGCTGCTGGCCGTCCTGGTGCTGGCGGCGCGGTTCGTGGAGCCGATGGCGGAGTCCGCCACCCTGGGCTCCAGCCTGCGGATGGCGCGCAACGCGCTCGACAAGGTGGAGGAGCTGCTGAAGGTCCCGGCGCTGCCGGAGCCGGCCACTCCGCGCACCCCGCAGGGGGCCGGCATCGAGCTGGAGGGGGTGGACTTCGGCTACGACGGCCGGCCGGTGCTGTCCGGGGTGTCCTTCACGGTGCCCGAACGCACCATGACGGCGCTGGTGGGCCCGTCCGGCTCCGGCAAGACCACGATCACCCGGCTCATCGCCCGCTTCTGGGACGTGGACGGGGGCGTGGTGCGGATCGGCGGCACCGACGTCCGCGACATGACCACCGAGGACCTGATGTCCCGGATCTCGATGGTCTTCCAGGACGTCTATCTCTTCGAGGGCACCATCGAGGACAACATCCGGGTCGGCCGGCCGGACGCCGGTGCCGCCGAGGTCCGCGAGGCGGCCCGGCTCGCCCACGTCGACGAGATCGTGCGGCGGCTCCCGCAGGGCTGGGACACCAAGGTCGGCGAGGGCGGCACCGCGCTGTCCGGTGGGGAGCGCCAGCGGGTGTCCATCGCCCGTGCCCTCCTCAAGGACTCCGACATCGTGCTCCTGGACGAGGCCACCGCCGCCCTCGACCCGGAGAACGAACACGCGGTGCAGGCCGCCCTGTCCGCGCTCACCGCCGACCGCACGCTGCTCGTCATCGCCCACCGGATGCAGACGGTCATGGCCGCCGACCAGATCCTCGTCCTCGACGACGGCCGGATCGCCGAGCGGGGCACGCACGACGAACTCGTCGCGCACGGCGGCCGGTACGCGGCCTTCTGGTCCGAGCGCAGCCGGGCGAGGGGCTGGCAGCTGACCGGTGGCGACCGGCCGGGGCAGCACGATCCGCTGCCCACGCACTGACAGAAGGACAGGAGCGTCGCACGCCCCCGCGGATCCGTCCGGACCATGGATCCGCTCCCCATCAATGCTCTGGAGACAGCAAGTCATGCGCAAATGGTTGCCACTGCTGGCGATTTCCCTGAGTACGTTTATGCTGCTGGTGGATGTCACCATCGTCAGCGTCGCGGTGCCGGCCATGGCGAGCGGCCTGGGGTCGTCGTTCGCCTCCCTGCAATGGACCGTCGACATCTATGTGCTGGTGCTGGCCGCCCTGCTGATGGCGGCGGGCTCCGCCTCCGACCGGATCGGCCGCCGCAAGGTCTTCCTGATCGGTCTGGCCGTCTTCGCCCTGGCGTCGCTGGCCTGTGGTCTGGCCCCCGACTCCGGGACGCTGATCGCGGCCCGCGGGGTGCAGGGCATCGGGGCCGCGGCCATGTTCGCCACCAACGCGGCGCTGCTCGGCGCGACGTACGAGGGCCGGGACCGGGGTGTCGCGTTCGGCATCTGGGGCGCGGTCAACGGCGCCGCGGCGGCCCTCGGCCCGGTGCTGGGCGGTCTGCTCACCGAGCATGTGAGCTGGCGGGCCATCTTCCTGGTCAACCTGCCGGTCGCCGCGATCGCCGTGTTCCTCGGCATGCGGGTGCTGTCCGAGTCGCGCAATCCGAAGGCCGGCCGGATCGATGTTCCGGGCACCGTGGCCTTCACGCTCGCCGCCACGCTCCTCATCTACGGTCTCATCCGGGCCGGTGACGACGGCTGGGGCGACACCGCCACGGTCGGGGTGTTCATCGGCGCCGTGCTGGCGCTGATCGTGTTCGTCCTGATCGAGCGCGGCCGGCGGAACCCGATGCTGGACCTGTCGCTGTTCCGGCGCCCGTCCTTCTCGGCCCTGATGATCGGCGCCCTGGTGCTGAACGCGGCCGCGTTCGCCAACCTCGTCTACGTCTCCGTGTGGGCGCAGTCGATCCTCGGCCTGGAGCCGGTGAAGGCGGGCCTGGCGCTGACCCCGCTCAGCGCGGTGACCTTCGTGGTCTCCGGCGCGGCGGGCCGGGCCCTGGCCAATATGGCCCCGCAGATCTCCATCGGCGGCGGCCTGCTGCTGGTGGGCACGGGCACCCTGCTGGACATGCTGCTGGCCGCCGACTCCAGCTGGACCGTGCTGTTGCCGGGGCTGATCGTCACCGGTGTCGGCGTGGGCATGGCCACCCCCGTCCTGGCCTCCGCCGCGCTCCAGGCGGCCCCGCCGGAGAAGGCGGGCATGTCCAGCGGCGCGATGAACACCTTCCGGCAGCTCGGGTTCGCCCTGGGCATCCCGGTGTTCGGCACCGTGCTGACGGACCGTGCCAAGGGCATGCTCTCCGACAGCGGTCACTTCCAGGACCCGGGCGAGGCGGCCAAGGAGCTCACCGGAGGCAAGTCCGGCGAGCTCATCGCCCAGGCCCCGGCCCAGGCGCGGGACGCCGTGGAGCACGTGCTCCGCGAGGCGTTCGCCGCCGGGTTCGACCGGATCTTCCTCGCCGGCGGCATCGTGGCGCTGGTCACCGGGCTGGCCGTCATCGCCCTGGTCCGCAGGCCCCCGGCGCCCGCCCCCGCGGCGGCCGGCGCGGCCGCGGCCCCGGTGACGCAGACCGTCGAATAGCCGCTCCGAGCGTCGTTGCGCCCTCGCCCCCGTGGGGCGGAACGACTTCGGCGGTGCCCCGGTCCGGTGACGGAGAGTTTCCGTCCCGGCCCGGGGCACCGCCCTTGATCCGCCGCCCGCGTTATGTCCGTGTGAATTTTCCGGTACCGGTCCATGTCCACCCACGGAGTGCGATAGCCGGTTGTATCTCATTACCTCGTCCTATTGCGTGACCTACATCTCACGACCGGCTGGTTGACTGCTTTTGACCGAGATATCTACGCTTCTTTTCGTCGGAGCCGGTGCATGGTGTGACCTTTGATCCGTAACGGGGTTTCCGGGGCCACGGGGGAGGGATTGCTTTTGTGTCTGGACGGGGGGCCGTGAGAGTGCCCGTTTGTGTTCTGTCCGGTATTTTTCCTGTTCCCGGCGCCTTTTCCGCGGCGCTGCTCCGGGCGGGCGGCTGCCCATAGGCTGTCCATGGGCGCGACAGGAACCGCCGGCCCGGAGGTGGCGGTCGTCCACTGATTCCTCGTTCCCGGCCCAGAGCGGAACGCAGGTTTTCAGTCAATTATTCAGCCAAAATCAGCCGCACCGGGATTGTTTCCCGGGGGCGGTGCCGTCTTTCCTGTACGGAAGGGAAAACGGTCGTCCCCTCATGTGCGGGCCGATGTGCCCGCGCAGGCGCGACCTGCCTCTTCCAAGAGAAAGACTTCCGGGGGAATGTGCAAGTCAGGGGGAAGCACGCAGTGCGAACACACATGGCAGCAGCAGCCGAGAAATGCGTCCCGACAACGAATAGTAGCGGAATTTCCACCGGATGGGCCACAGTCCCTGAAGGAAACGGCGCGGAACGGTCCGGCAAAAGGTTAGGAAAAGACTGGAAAAACCTTTCCGGGGACCCGTTCGACGAGGCCGACAACTGGCCGATGGTGGGCCGTGAGGCGGACCTCGACGCCATCGGCGCCCTCCTGACCGCCGGCCGAGGAGTACTGCTGGCAGGGGATCACGGCGTGGGCAAGAACCGGCTGGCGCGGGCGGTCCTGGCCCGGATGGCCGGGGCCGGACACGAAGTGCGATGGATCCGCGCCGCCCGCGGCACCCGGGGGATGCCCTACGGAGCGCTCCTGGAATGGCTCGGCCCGGACCTGGTGGACCTGATCGCCGAACCCACCCGGATGGGCGCGGCCGTCGCGGCCCGGATGCGCGAACGCATCGGCGGCGGACTCCTCCTCGGCGTCATCGACGCCCACCTCCTCGACCCCGAATCCGCCGACCTCCTGCACCAGATGGTGGTCGTGGGCCGGGTCAACGTCATCGCCACCATCCACGCGGACGCCGTCGCCCCCGAGGGCGTCAACCGGCTCTGGGTGGAACGGCTGGCCGAACGCTACGAAGTGCGCCCCTTCGACCGCGCCGCGGTCTCGGTGCTGCTGAACGCCGCACTGGGCGGGGCGGTCGAGGAGCGCACGGTGGACCGGATGTACGCGGTCACCCTCGGCAACGCGCTCTTCCTCCGCGAACTCGTCTGCCACGCACTCGCCCAGAACAGCCTCCGCCCGATGGGCCGGGCGTGGCTCTGGACCGGACGGATCAACGCCTCCGGCCGGCTCCTCGAACTGGTCCGGGTCCGGCTCGGCGACCTCGACCCCGAGGAGACGGAACTGGTCGGCCTGGTGGCCCTGGCCGAACCCCTCGTCGCCGACCTGCCGCTGCTCCGGGAGTTCGCCCGCGCCGCCGAATCGCTCAACAAGCGCGGCATCCTCCTCGCCGAGGGCGAGGACCTGCGCCTGCGGCTGGCGTTCCCGCTCTACAGCGAGGTGATCGTGGCGACCATGCCCCCGCTCACCGCGCGCCGGCTGCGCACCCGGCTGGTGGAGGCGATCGAGGAGGCCGGCCCCCGGTTACGCGGCGACCGCATGCGGCTCACCGCGCTGCGCGCCGACGCGGGGCTGCCCGTACCGGCGGCCGAACTGCTGGACGCCGCCCGCGCGGCCGTCGAGCAGTTCGACTTCGTCCTGGCCGAACGGCTCTGCCGGTCGGCCCAGGCCGCGCAGGGCGGCAAGGGACCCGACCACGAGCTGCGGCTGGTCCTGGCCCGGGCCCTCACCGGGCTCGGCAGGCACGACGAGGCGGACGACATCCTCGACGTCGGCGTACCCGGCGTCCCCGACCCCTCGGAGAGCGCGGCCCCCCACTCCGCGCTCCCGGCCGTCGCCCGCGCCGAACTGGTCCGGGCCCGGGCGCTCAACCTCGCCAAGGGCCTGCGCCGGGTCCAGGACGCGCACGACGTCCTGGACGCGGCGCTGGAGACCCTGCCCGCCGAGGACACCGAACGGCTGCACGGCGCCCGGGCGTTGATGTGGACGATGGAGGGCCGGATCACCGAGGTCGCCGACGCCGGTCGGAAACTGCTGCCCTGCGAACCGCCCGAGTCCCGGCTCAAGCAGTCGCTGGTGCCCGCGGTGGCCATCGCCCGCACCGAGCTGGGCGACGCCGCCGGCGCGCTGGAACTCCTCGAACAGTGCGTGCCCGCACTGGACGTGTGGGAGGGCCGGGCGTGGCTCGACCACCAGGTGGCCACCACCATCGCGTCCTTCCTGATGGGCCGGCTCCCGGAGGCGGGCGAGGCGCTGGTGCGGCTGCGCCGCCGCTCGGAACGGGAGGAGTGGACCGCCGGGCTCACCCAGACGGCGATGCTCCAGGCCCGGCTGGACCGGGCGATGGGCCGGCTGCCCCGCGCCCTCGCCCTGCTCCAGAAGTCCGTCACCCTCCAGGGCGACCAGGACCTGTGCCTCCTCTCCCGGTCCTGGACCCTGGCCCGCATCGCCGGCGTGCTCGCCGAGATGGGACACCGGGCCCAGGCGCTGCGCACCCTCGCGGAGGCCCGCACCCTCCAGAAGGGCGACTCCTCCTACCAGCTCGTGGTCGGCGGAGTGGGCACCGAGACCGTCGTGGTGCACGCGTACGCGGGCGACCGGACCGGGGCCGTGCAGCACGCGCTGCGACTGGCCGACCGGTGCGCGGCCGGCGGCTGGACCGCCCGCGAGATGGACAGCCTGCACCTGGCCGCGCGCATCGGTGACCCGGTGGCCGTGGCGGAGCGCGTCGCCCGGCGGGCCCGCGGCGCCACCTCCGGGTATCTGCGGCTCCAGGCCGACCACGTGGCGGCACTGGCCACCGCCGACGCCGAGGCGCTCGCCGAGGTCGGCCAGGGGTTCCGCGCCGCCGGGCTGCTGCCGCTCGCCGCGGAGGCCACGGCCCAGTCGGCCCGCGCCCACCGGGCCGCCGGACGCAGGCGCAGCGCCGCGCGGGGCGAGGAGGCGAGCGCGGAACTCGTCGCGTCCTACGGCGGCCGGCTGCCGCCCTGGGCCGGGCCGTCCGCGCCGTCGCGCTCCGCGGCGGGCCAGGACCTGACGAGCCGGGAACGGGAGATCGCCGTCCTCGCCGCGTCGGGACTGGCGAACCGGGAGATCGCCGCCCAACTGGTGGTCTCCGTGCGGACCATAGAGAATCACCTCCAGCGCGCCTACGGGAAGCTCGGTATCGACAGCCGCGGCGACCTCGCCGAGGCGCTGGCGGCCTGACGGCGGTCTGTGCCCCGGTCCCTCCCTTTCACCGTTTCTTGCAGGGGCTGCGCCCCCGCACCCCCGGTGAGCGCGCCTGCGGCGCGCGTCCTCAATCGCCGGACGGGCTATTCAGCCCGTCCGGCGATTGAGGACCTCGCGGCGAAGCCGCTTTCACGGGGTGCGGGCCCTCCCGCAGAAGCGGTGAAAGGGCGGGACCGGGGCGCCCGTCCCCCCGGCTCAGTAGTAGAGGACGGCCCGGTCCCAGTCCTCGTCGGGCCCGAACAGCCCGCGCGGCTTGAGCACGTCCGGGTCGGACGTGAGCACCGACTCGGGCACCAGGGTGCCGGGGGCGACCCCGACGACCTCGGCCGGCACGTCCAGCCGCCGGGCCACGGCGGCGGCGAGCTCGCCGACGGCCTCCTCCCGCAGGTCGTCGGCGACCTCGAACTGCACCCGCAGTACGCCGGGTTCGGCCCTGGCGCGCCAGAACATCACCTCGTACCGGGCGGGGAGCGAGAAGACGAGGTCCTCCAGCTCGTCCTGGGTCACCCGGCCGGAGCCGACCGGGTAGGCGAAGGCCGACCGGCCGAACACCCGGACCGTGGGCAGGTGCCAGCCGCAGCCGCAGGGCGCGTACGAGACCTCGACGTCGTCCTCCAGGTTGTAGCGGAGCAGCGGCATCGCCTCGCGGTACAGCGGGGTCACCACCAGCTGCCCGCGCCCCTCCTCGGCGATCTCCCCGGTCTCCGGCGACCGCACCTCGAACAGGGCGCGGTCGGCCCACAGATGGAGCCTGCCCTCCGGGCACTGCCCGGCGAGGCTGCCGGTCTCCGTCGACCCGTACTCCTCGACGACCGGCACGCCCCAGATCTCGCCGATGCGCCGGCGCCGCGCCGGGCTCAGCGGCTCGCCGCCGACGAACAGCGCGCGCAGCGCGGGGAAGTCCTTGCCCGGCTGGTGGCCCGCGGCCCGCGCGGCGGCCGCCCACAGCAGCGTCTCCGTCGGGTTCGACCAGGTCAGCGTGACGTTCAGATCGTGCAGCACCCGCACCAGACGGGCGTGCGGCATCGCCGCCGACCGGCTGTCCGCGGGGACCACGGCCGCGCCGTGCGACCGGGCGGCCGCGTGCGCCAGATGACCGGTGATCATCAGGGCGTAGGGGGTGCGCACCAGGAAGGTGTCCTCGGCCGTGATCCCCACCCACTTGCGGGCGTAACGCTCGGCCAGGTCCTCCCAGTCCTCCGCCGTGTAGTAGGAGGCGGTCGGGGTGCCGGAGGTGCCGCTGGACTCGTGGTACGTGGCCAGCTCGGACCGGTCCACGGCCAGCAGCCCGAACGGGTACTGCTCGCGCAGGTCCTGTTTGCGCGTCGGCTCCAGCGTCCGGAACGTCTCCTCGGTCGGGGGAGCGCCGGCGATCCGCCGCGCGTAGAACGGCGACCGCCCGGCCGTGGCGAGCAACCGCGGCAGCCGCGACCGTTGCAGCGCCCGCAGTTCCTCGACGCTGCTCCACTGGCCCATCCGCGGTCGTGGCTCGGACATGGTTCTCCTCAACGGGGTTCCGGGGTGGGGGGTCCCTCTCAGGTGAGCACGCGGCGGCGCCCGCGCGCATGAGTAGGGGCTACTCACGTGCGGTCGCCGGACGGTGACGCGCGGTGGCCCCGGGGTGTGCCCGCGGCCTGCCGGGGGCGGGTCCGTAACACCCCCTCAGGCCGGAGAGTGAGTACCGGCTACTCATGCCCCCGGCCCGCCCGTCGTGGTCCGCTGGAGCAGCGCCGCCGGTGGCGCGGGGCGGCCCCGGGAGGGCCGCCGCGAGGTGTCGGCGGGCCGGGGGAGACCGACGCGGTCGCACAAAGCCCACGAGGTCCCCGAGAGGACCCGAGAAGAGAGGAACGCCCGCCATGAGTCCCACCCAGGGGCAGCACTACTTCGAGACGCAGAGCCGGCCCACGACGCACCCGCTGAGCGTCGCGGCCGCCCTCGCCGGGTCCGGCCTGCACCCGGACCACGTCGTCTACGAGAACGGCGGCAACTGGTCCTACGCGGGCGGCTCCATAGCGGACATCACCCTCGACCGCACCGGCGCCCGGCTGCGCCGGGGCGACCGGCCCGAGGTCCACCTGCCCTGGAGCGAGCGCCCGCTGGAGCTGGTGCGCGAACTCCTGGGACGCGTCGAGGTGCCCGAGTGGCGCGCCTACGGCTGGTCGGCCTTCGAACTGTCCTACGCCAAGGAGGGCAGCCTCGACCACATCGGCGACGGCCCGCTGCTCCGCCTCGTGATCCCCGCCGCCGAGGTCCGCCTCACCGATGGCCACGCCCACTTCCGCGCCGCCGACCAGGAGACCCTGGCCGCGCTCCTGGAGGTGGTGAACACGGCCGGAGAGGCCCCCGAGCGGCAGCCGCGGCCGCTCGACGTCCGCGGCACCGGCGAGGCCGACTACCGCGAGGCCGTCAAACGGGCCGTGGACGACATCAACCAGGGCGAGCTCCACAAGGTGATCCTGTCCCGGGTCGTCGACGTGCCCGACGACATCGACATCGCCGCCACCTACGTGGCCGGCCGCCGGGGCAACAACCCCGCCCGCTCCTTCCTGCTCCGTATGGACGGCCTGGAGGCCGCCGGCTTCAGCCCGGAGATCGTCGTACGCGTCACCGACGACGGCCGCGTCGTCAGCCAGCCGCTCGCCGGCACCCGGGCCCTGACCCCGGACCTGCTCGCCAACGAGCGGCTCCGCAACGACCTGCTGGCCTCCGCCAAGGAGGTCTACGAGCACGCGATCTCCGTGAAGGTCGGCACCGACGAACTCGCCGACGTCTGCGAGCCGGGCTCCGTCGAGGTCCCGGAGTTCATGACGATCCGCGAGCGCGGCAGCGTCCAGCACCTCGCGTCCCGGGTCGCCGGGCAGCTCGCCGAGGGGCGCAGCGCGTGGGACGGCTTCGGCGCCGTCTTCCCGGCCGTGACGGCCTCCGGCGTCCCCAAGGGCCCGGCCTACGAGGTGATCCGCCGCTACGAGCCGGAGACCCGCGGCCTGTACAGCGGGACGGTCATGACCGTGGACCACACCGGCGGGATGGACGCCGCCCTCGTGCTGCGCAGCATCTACCGCCGGGACGGCCGCACCTGGCTGCGGGCCGGCGCCGGGATCGTCGGCCAGTCCACGCCCGAGCGGGAGTACGAGGAGACCTGCGAGAAGCTCGACAGCGTGGCCCGCTACCTGATCCCGAAGGGCGAGTAACGGCAAGGGAGTTCACGGCGGCACGGACAGCGCGGACGACACGGAGAGAACGGGACACATGAAGGTCGACAACATCTACCTCGCGGGCGTGGGCAGCTGCCTGCCCGGCTCGGTGACCACCGAGGAGGCCGTCGCGAAGGGCTGGTACGACGCCGCCGAGCGCGAACGGTCCGGCATGGAGGCCGTGATCGTGGCCGGCGACATGCCCGCCCCCGACATGGCCGTCAACGCGGCCCGGACCGCCCTGGAGCGCTCCGGCCACACGCCGGACGACTTCGGCGCGCTGTTCCACAGCGACACCCACCACCAGGGCCCCGACGGCTGGTCGGCCCCGCACTACGTACTGAAGAACACACTGGACCGGCCGGTGATGGCACTGGAGCTGCGCCAGGGCTGCCTGGGCATGCTCGCCAGCCTGGAACTGGCCGTGCACCGGCTCACCACCCCGGGCACCCCCGACGCCGTGCTGCTGACCACCGGCGACAACTTCTCCACTCCGATGGTGGACCGCTGGACCGCCTCGAAGCTGTTCATCCTCGCCGACGGCGGTGCCGCCGCCGTGGTCTCCCGCCGCGACGGCTTCGCCAAGGTGCTGGCCATCGGCTCGGTCTCCAACCCCGGCATGGAGGAGCTGCACCGCGGCGGCGAGGTGATGTTCCCGCCGGGCATCACCATCGGCCGCTCCCTCAACTTCGAGGAGCGCAGCCAGTTCTGGCGCGACCAGTGGGCCAAGGGCATCACCCCGCCCATGGGCCACTTCGGGGAGAGCGTCGCCGACGCCGCCGAGCGGATGCTCGCCGAGGCCGGCCTCACCATGGACGACATCAGCCGCGTCTGCCACGTCGGCTTCGCCATGGGCCCGCTGAACGACATCTTCCTGGAGCCCCTCGGCATCGGCCTCGACCGGAGCGTCTGGGAGTGCGCCCGCAGGGTCGGCCACACCGGCGCCGCCGACATCTTCGTCGCCCTGGAGGACCTGCACACCTCCGGCCAGGTCGGCCCCGGCGACCGCGTCCTGCTCATCGGAGCCGCCACCGGCATGGAGGCCGGCTGCGCCGTCGTGGAGATCGTGCGATGACCTACGAACGCCCCACCTGGCCCGCCGAGTTCGCCGAGCGCTACCGGCGCGAAGGCCTCTGGCGCGGCGAGACCCTGGACGGCCTGCTGCGCACCTGGGCCGAGCGGTACGCCGGCCGCACCGCCCTGGTGCACGGCGAGCGCCGGTTCACCTATGAGGAACTGGACCGGCGGGCCGACCGGATGGCGGCCGGCTTCCGGCGCCACGGCATCGGGCCCGGCGACCGGGTCGTCCTCCAGCTGCCCAACGTCGCCGAGTTCGTCATCGTCTGCTTCGCGCTGTTCCGCGCGGGCGCCAAGCCGGTGTTCTCCCTGGCCTCGCACCGCGCCAACGAGATCCGCCACCTGTGCGAGCTGTCCGGCGCCGCCGGCTACGTGGTGCCGGGCGAGCACCGCGGCTTCGACCACACCGGGCTCGCGCTGCGGATGCTGGACGACGTCCCGACGCTGCGCCGCGTGTTCGTCATGGACGGGCAGGTGCCCGACGGAGCGGGCGACGCGGTGCTCCCGCTGGCCGCGGTGGACGCCGAGCCCCTGGCCGAGCCCGTCGTCAACGACCCGTCCGACACGGCGTTCTTCCTGCTCTCCGGCGGAACGACCGCCCTGCCCAAGCTGATTCCGCGGACGCACGACGACTACGCCTACCAGACGCGCGCCGCCGCCGAGGTCAACGGCCTCACCGGGGACGACGTCTACCTGGCGGCGCTGCCGGTGGAGTTCAACTTCGCCTGGGGCTGCCCGGGTGTGCTCGGCACCTTCCAGGCCGGCGGCACCGCCGTGCTCGCCGAGGACCCGACGGCCGAGGACTGCTTCGCCCTCGTCGCCGCCGAGCGGGTGACCTTCACCTCGCTGGTGCCCAGCGTGGCCCAGCTGTGGCTGGAGTCCGTCGAGTGGCTGGAGCCGGACCTCACGACCCTGCACACCGTGCAGATCGGCGGGGCCAAGCTCCGGCCGGAGCTCGCCCGCCGGATCGAACCGGCCTTCGGCGCCCGGCTCCAGCAGGTCTTCGGCATGGCCGAGGGACTGCTGTCCTTCACCCGCGCGGAGGACGACCCGGAGACGGTGTGGACCACCCAGGGCACCCCGCTCTCCCCGGCCGACGAGATCCGCGTCGTCGACGAACAGGGCGCCGACGTACCGCCCGGCGGTACCGGTGAGCTCCTGGCCCGCGGCCCGTACACCCTGCGCGGCTACTACCGCGCCGACGAGCACAACAAGCGGGCCTTCACCGACGACGGCTTCTACCGCAGCGGCGACGTCGCCCGGCTGACCGACGGCGGACAGCTGGTCATCGAGGGCCGGATCAAGGACGTCGTCATCCGCGGCGGCGACAAGATCTCGGCCGGAGAGGTCGAGGAACACCTCCTGGCCCTGCCCTCCGTGGCCCGCGCGGCCGTCGTCGCGGCGCCCGACGAGTACCTCGGCGAGCGCATCCACGCCTGGATCGTCCCGGCCGGCGAGGCCCCGAGGCTCCGCGAGGTCAAACAGGCCCTCAGCGCGAGCGGACTGGCCGACTACAAGCTCCCGGACCGGGTCGAGGCCGTCGCCGACTTCCCGCTGACCGGCCTCGGGAAGATCGACAAGAAGGTGCTCTCCGCCGCCGCGGCCGACCCCACCGCCCCGCGGCCCTGGAACGTCGCCCCCGACACCACGTCCTGACCAGAGAGGTTTCCCCCTTCATGCCCACGGAGAACACCGCCCAGGCCGCACCCGGCACGGGCCCCCTCACCGGCGACGACCTCCGCCGCGTCCTCGCGGAGACCATCGGGACGACGCCCGAGGAGATCGAGACCGACGTCAACCTCATCCACCAGGGCCTGAGCTCCCTCCAGATGATGCGCCTGGTCACCCGCTGGCGCCGCGAGGGCCTGGGCGTCGAGTTCCGCGACCTGGCCGCCGACCCCACCGTCGACGCCTGGGAACGCCGGTTCGCCGAGGCCTGGCAGGCCCGCACGGCCGACGGGACGGTGAACGGATGAGCACCGCGCCCAGCACCGGACTGCTGTTCAGGGACGGCTACGTCTACCCCGCCGACGCCGGCGCCCAGGTCCTCGCCAACGGCTCCGTGCTCGTCGTCGGCGACCGGATCGCCGCCGTCGGCACCGCCGCCGACGTCGACGCGGCCGTCGCCGCCCTGGAACCCGCCGTCCGCGACGGACTCCGCACCGTCGACGCCCGCCGCTCGATGATCCTGCCCGGCCTCGTCAACCCGCACTGGCACGAGCTGTTCGCCATGCGCATCCCCTTCAAGGGCGCCCTCCGCCCGCCGCACGACCGCGATGACGTCGCCGCGTTCATGGCCCTCGGCGGCGACCTGCGGCAGATCTCCGTCGTCTTCGACTCGTTCCACGACCAGCTCGACAGCCTCACCCCGGACGAGGCCGAGGCCATCGCCCGCTACTCCATGTGGACCCAGCTGCGCACCGGCGTCACCACGCTCGGCGACGTCGGCTCGTTCAACCGCCCCGACGCCATGGCCGACGCCGCGCTCGGCCTGGGCATCCGCTTCATGGCCAGCACCTGGGCCAGCGACGCGGTCTGCGCCCCCGGCGAGACCCGGTTCCGCCGCACCCGCGACGCAGACGGCGTCCTCGCCGGCGTCCAGGCGCTGCTCGACCGGTGCGCCGCCGACACCAGTGGCCGGCTGCGGGCCCGCCCCTCCGCCGTCTACGGCACCAACATGACCGACGAGCTCGGCCGCGGCTTCGCCGAACTCGTCGAACGGTACGACGTGCCGTTCGCCGCCCACATCGGCGCCCTGCGCAACGAGGCCGAGGTGATGAGCACCTACTTCGGCGCCACCCCGGTCCGCCGGTTCGCCGAACTCGGCCTGGTCACCGACCGGTTGATGTCCGTGCACACCGGCTACGCCGACGAGGAGGAGCGCAAGCTGCTGCTGGCGGCCGGCGCCCACCTCAACCACTCGCCCGCCAAGTACGGCGGCGCCGGCGAGACCACCCTCACCGACACCCGGATGATCCCCGAACTCCGCCGGGCCGGACTGGACGTCTCGCTGTCCACCGACGGCACCGCCCTGCCCATCGGCGGAATGGCCGAGGCCATGCGGGCCGCCTGGCAGATGTTCAACGAGATGTCCGGCGACCCCACCGAGGTCCTGCCCACCGACGCCCTGGCCATGGCCACCCGCATCCCGGCCAAGGGCCTGCGCTGGGACGACGAGATCGGCAGCCTGGAGCCCGGCAAGCAGGCCGACCTCGTCACCATTTCCCTCGACGACTGGCGCTACCTGCTCAACCCCCGCCCGCTGGAGAGCTTCCTCGCGCTGGGCGGCTCCATGGACATCGACACCGTGGTCGTCGCCGGCGAGGTGCTCCTGGAGGGCGGCCGGTCCACGCGCCTCGACGAGCGGCAGCTCAAGGACGACTACCTCGAAGCGCTCGGCTCCTTCTCGGTACGGAGCCTGGGCATCGCCCCGGACGTGGTCCAGGGCCTGCTGGCGAAGGAGACGACACGATGAGCACGCTGTACGGACTGCGCGGCACCGCGCTGGTCACCGGCGCCGCGGGCGGCATCGGCGAGGCCGTGGTCCGCGCCCTGGCCGCCGAGGGCGTCGCCGTAGCCCTCGTCGACCGGGAGAAGGACGTCCTGGGGGCCCTGGCCGCGGAACTGACCGCCGCGGGCCACCGGGTCCTCGCCCTGCCCGCCGACGTCACCTCCGGCAGCGAGGTCGAGGCGGCCGTCGACACCGCCGAGCGCGAACTCGGGCCCATCGACCACCTCGTCAACGGCGCCGGCATCCTGCGCTCGGGCAGCGTCCGCGACCTCACCGAGGACGACTGGAACGCCGTTCTGGGCGTCAACGCCACCGGCGTCTTCCACGTCAGCCGCGCCGTCGCCGACCGCATGGCCCCCCGCCGCTCCGGGGCGATCGTCACCGTGGCCTCCAACGCCGGCCGCACCCCCCGTATGAACCTGGCCGCCTACGCGGCCTCCAAGGCGGCGGCGAGCATGTTCACCGCCTGCCTCGGGCTGGAGCTCGCCGAGTACGGCATCCGGTGCAACGTGGTGGGCCCCGGCTCCACCGACACCGCCATGCTCACCGCCCTCTGGGACGACGCGGACGCCGCCCGGGCCCACTCGGTCGACGGCGTCGCCGAGGAGTACCGCCTCGGCATCCCCCTCAGGAAGGTGGCCCGCCCCGAGGACATCGCCGACTCGGTGCTGTTCCTGCTCTCCGACCGCGCCGCGCACATCACCCTGCACCACCTCACCGTCGACGGCGGAGCCACGCTCGGCGTCTGACGCCACCGCCGCACCGACGCCTCCCCCTCGAAAGGACGACCTGTGGCCATCCCGGCGATAGCCCCGTACCCCATGCCGGCCGCGGACTCCCTTCCGGAGAACACCGCGGACTGGACGATCGACCCGCGGCGCGCGGTCCTGCTCGTCCACGACATGCAGAACTACTTCGTGCGGCCGTTCCCCGCCGGACAGTCCCCCACCACCGAGCTCGTCGCCAACGTCACGGCCCTGCGCGAGCGCTGGGCGGCCGTCGGCGCACCCGTGGTCTACACGGCACAGCCCGGTGCGATGACCGACGGGCAGCGCGGCCTGCTCAAGGACATCTGGGGTGCCGGGATGCCCGCGGGGGAGGAGCACCGGGCGGTCATCCCCGAGGTGGCCCCCCGGGAGGGCGACGTCGTGCTCACCAAGTGGCGCCCCTCCGCCTTCTGCCGCACCGGACTACTGGACCTGATGCAGCGTCAGAACCGTGATCAGCTGGTGATCTGCGGCGTCTACGCCCACGTCGGCATCCTGATGTCCGCGCACGAGGCGTTCTCGAACGACATCGAGACCTTCGTCATCGCCGACGCCGTCGCCGACTTCACCGCCGAGTACCACCGCATGACCCTGGAGTACGTCGCGACGCGCTGCGCCGTGACCCTCCCCACCGCCGCCGCGCTCGCCGCCGTCACGCCGGAGCGGGTCGCGTGACCGCCCGGGAGCTGCTGGCGCGGGTGACCGGCCCGACGCCCCCGGACTTCGCCCTGCTGCACCGCGGCGGGGCGGCCGGCGGCGACCGGATCGACCTCCTCGTCGGCGAGACCACCGAGGTGGAGACCGTCGCCGACATCCCGCTGCCGCCGCCCGGCGGCCGGGACCGGCACGAGGTGCTGGCCGTCCTCCCGTACCGGCAGATCCGCGAACGCGGCTACGACTGCCCCGACGACGGCGCGCCGCTGCTGGCGATGACCGTCACCGGGCAGGCCGTGCTCTCCCGCGCGGAAGCGCTCGACGCGCTGCCCGACGGCCCCATCGACCTGCGCGGCGGCGACTTCGACCTCGACGACGAGCAGTACGCCGCCACCGTACGGAAGATCATCGACGAGGAGATCGGCCGCGGCAACGGCGCGAACTTCGTCATCAAGCGGTCCTTCGTCGCGGAGATCGGCGGCTGGTCCGTCGCCACCGCCCTCGCCTTCTTCCGCCGGCTGCTGGGCGGCGAGCCCGGCGCCTACTGGACGTTCGTCATCCACACCGGCGGCCGCACCTTCGTCGGCGCCTCGCCCGAGCGCCACGTCAGCCTCGACCGCGGCACCGTGGTGATGAATCCCATCAGCGGCACCTACCGCTACCCGCCGCAGGGCCCCACCCCCGCCGGCGTCCTGGAGTTCCTCTCCGACACCAAGGAGGCCAACGAGCTGTACATGGTGCTCGACGAGGAGCTGAAGATGATGGGCCGCCTCTGCGAGGGCGGCGGCCGGGTCGTGGGCCCCTACCTCAAGGAGATGGCCCGCGTCGCCCACACCGAGTACCTCATCGAGGGCCACAGCCGGCTGGACGCCCGGGACATCCTCCGCGGCACCCTGTTCGCCCCCACCGTCACCGGCAGCCCGCTGGAGAGCGCCTGCCATGTGATCAGCGAGTACGAGCCCGGGGGACGCGGCTACTACGCGGGCGTCGTCGCCCTGTTCGGCCGCGACGCGGACGGCGGCCGGGCCCTGGACTCGGCCATCCTCATCCGCACCGCGGACGTCGACGCCGGCGGCCGGATGACCCTCTCCGTCGGCTCCACCCTCGTCCGCGACTCCACCCCCGCCTCGGAGGCGGCCGAGACCCGCGCCAAGGCGGCGGGACTGCTCGCCGCACTGCGCGGCGAGAGCCGCCCCGGCGGCGGGACCGCCGCGGCCGGCGCCCTCGGCGACGACCCCGAGGTCCGCCGCGTGCTGGCCGAACGGAACACCCCGCTGGCCGACTTCTGGCTCGCGGACCCCGCCGGGCGGGTCCGCGCCCTGCCCGCCCTCGCCGGCCGCAGCGTGCTGGTGCTCGACGCCGAGGACACCTTCACGGCGATGGCCCACCACATGCTCGCCTCCCACGGACTCGACGTCACCGTGCGCCGGTTCGACGAGGACTACCGGCTCGACGGCCACGACCTGGTCGTCGTGGGCCCGGGACCCGGCGACCCCCGCGACGCCACCCACCCCAAGATCCGGCACATCCGCGAGGTGGCCCGCCGGCTGCTCGCGGGCGACCGGCCCTTCCTCGCCGTCTGCCTGGGCCACCAGGTGCTCAGCACCGTGCTCGGCCTGGACATCGTCCGCCGCGACGTCCCCAACCAGGGCGTCCAGCGGAAGATCGAGGCGTTCGGCCGGACCGAACTCGTGGGCTTCTACAACACCTTCGCCGCCTCCTGCCCGACGGACATCTTCCCCTGTCCCGAGCGCGGCGGCACGGTCCACGTCCACCGCGACCCGGAGAACGACGAGGTCCACGCCCTGCGCGGCCCCGGATTCGCCTCGGTGCAGTTCCACCCGGCGTCCGTCCTGACCCGCAACGGCGTCGAGTTCCTGGGCACGGTGATGAGCGAGCTGATGGCAGGGCACCGAACGCGGCACCACCCCGCACCCCCTTCGATCCGGTTCACTTCCGAGCAGAATCACGAGGCCACGACATGAACTTCCGCCCGACCGATCCGACGGCCGGCGCGGCCGAGCGGAGCCGGCAGCCGGACGGCTGGCGTTCGCTCCCCGCCGCCCAGCAGCCCACCTGGCCGGACGCCGCGGCCCTCGCCGGCGTCACCAGGGAACTGGCCGGCCTCCCGCCGCTCGTCTTCGCCGGCGAGGCCGAACGGCTCAAGCAGCGGCTGGCCGACGTCGCCCGCGGCGAGGCGTTCCTGCTCCAGGGCGGCGACTGCGCCGAGACCTTCGACGCCGTCTCCGACGACGCCGTCCACCGCAAGCTCAGCACCCTCCTCCAGATGTCCGCCGTGCTGACCTACGCCGCGGCCATGCCCATCGTCAAGGTGGGCCGGCTCGCCGGCCAGTACGCCAAGCCGCGCTCCAAGCCGGACGAGACCCGCGACGGCGTCACCCTCCCCGTCTACCGCGGCGACGCAGTCAACGGCTTCGACTTCACCGAGGCGGCACGGATCCCCGACCCCGCCCGGCTGCTCCAGATGTACCAGGCGTCCGCCAACACCCTGAACCTCGTCCGGGCGTTCACCGCGGGTGGCTACGCGAGCCTCAGCCAGGTCCACGAGTGGAACCGGGACTTCGTCGCCGGATCCCCCGCGGGCCGCCGCTACGAGCGGCTGGCCGACGGCATCGACCAGGCCCTCGGCTTCATGCGGGCCACCGGCGGCCGCCCCCAGGACTTCGACGACGCCGAGTTCTACGTCTCCCACGAGGGCCTGCTGCTCGACTACGAGGCCGCCCTCACCCGCGTCGACGCCCGCACCGGCGCCCGGTACGCCGCCTCCGGCCACATGCTCTGGATCGGCGAGCGCACCCGGGACCTGGACGGCGCCCACGTCGAGTACTTCTCCCGGATCAGCAACCCCGTCGCCGTCAAGCTCGGCCCCACCACCACCCCCGACGTGGCACTGCGGCTCATCGAACGGCTCGACCCCCAACAGGAGCCCGGACGGCTCTCGTTCATCATCCGCATGGGCGCCGGCAAGGTCCGCGACGTCCTCCCCGGCCTCGTCGAGAAGGTCACCGCCTCCGGCGCCCGGGTCGCCTGGATCTGCGACCCGATGCACGGCAACACCATGGAGGCCCCCTCCGGCCACAAGACCCGGCGCTTCGACGACGTCCTGGAGGAGGTCCGCGGCTTCTTCGAGGTCCACAAGGCCCTCGGCACCCACGCCGGCGGCATCCACGTCGAACTCACCGGCGACGACGTCACCGAATGCGTCGGCGGCGGCCACAACCTCGACTTCGACGGCCTGCACGCGCGCTACGAGTCGGTCTGCGACCCGCGCCTCAACCGCAGCCAGTCCCTGGACCTCGCCTTCCTGCTCGCCGAGGTCATGAACGAGACCCGGGCCGCCGTGCGGCCCGAGGCCGAGCTGGGCCCCCTGGGCGCCGGCATGTACGCACCGGCCACCCTGGCCGGCTGAGACAGGAACGGGCCACACACCGTCATGAGAACGCCACCCTCCCCCCACACCGGGCTCACCGGGACCGACCCGGACCGCCGCGCCGTGGAGACGGCGCGCGGCCCGGCCGTGGACGCGGCGGAGGCCGCGGGACACGGCCACCCCGGCACGGCCATGAGCCCCGCCCCCGCTGACGGCGTGGGCCGCGGCGGCTACGTCCTCGCCGAGGCCACCGGCGGCAGCCCCGCCGTGGTGCTCGTCGCGACCGGCGGCGAGATCCGCATCGCCCTCGACGCCCGCGAGATCCTCCAGGACGAGGGCATCCCGACCCGCGTGGTGTCGATGCCCTGCCCGGAGTGGTTCGAGGAGCAGGGCCGGGAGTACCGGGATGCGGTCCTCCCGCCCGGCGTCCGGGCCCGCGTCTCCGTCGGGGCCGGTACGGCCATCGGCTGGTACCGGCTGCTCGGCGAACTCGGCGAGGCCGTCAGCCTGGAGCGGTTCGGCGCCTCCGCGCCCTACAGCACGCTCTACGAGCAGGACGGGCTGACCGCCCAGCGCGTCGCGGCCGCCGCCCGGGCCGCCGCGGCCCGCGACGGCGACGGCGACGGTGACGACAAAAGCGACGGCGTCGGCGTCGGTGACGGCGACGGCGACGGCCGGAAGGACCGCGCGTGATCACGCGAGACACCGGCCTGACGGCCCGCATCCCCGGCTCCAAGAGCTGCACCAACCGCGCCCTGCTCCTGGCCGCCGCGGCCCCCGGCACCAGCGCCGTGCGGGCCCCGCTCGTCAGCGACGACACCCTCACCTTCCGGGACGCGCTGGCCGCCCTCGGGGCCGGGGTGAGCGCCACCCCCAACGACGAGTGCTGGGAGATCACCGGCCTCGGCCGCGGCCCGGCCGTCGGCGCCCGCGTCTGGTGCGCCGACGCGGGCACCGCGGCCCGCTTCCTCCCGCCCTTCGCGGCCACCGGCACCGGGGAGTTCGTCTTCGACGGCTCCGGCCAGTTGCGCGCCCGGCCGCTGTGGCCGCTCGCCGACGCCCTGGTCGGCCTCGGCGCCCGCGTCCGCACCGCGGCCGGGGAGGACGCCCTCATCCGGGTCACCGCCCAGGGCCTCGACGGCGGCGAGATCGGCCTGGACTCCTCGCTCAGCAGCCAGTACCTGAGCGGGCTGCTCATGGCGGCCCCGCTGATGCGCACCCCGCTCGTCGTCCGCGTCCACCGGCTCGTCAGCCGCCCCTACATCGACATGACGCTGGGTCTGATGCGGCGCTTCGGCGCCGACGTCACCGAGGACGCGGACGGCCGCATCGAGGTCCGGCCCGGTACCTACACCCCCGTCGACCTGGTCATCGAACCGGACGCGTCCACCGCCTCGTACGTCTTCGCGGCCGCCGCCGTCACCGGCCGGACCGTCACCGTCCCCGGCCTCGGCACCGGCAGCCTCCAGGGCGACCTCCGCTTCGCCGACGTGCTGCGGCGGACCGGCGCGGACGTGCGCATCGGCGTGAGCAGCACGACGGTCACCGGAACCGGCCGGCTCCGCGGCGGGTTCTCGGTCGACATGGGGGAGATCTCGGACACCTTCATGACGCTGGCCGCCATCGCCCCGCTCGCCGACGCGCCGATCACCATCACCGGCGTCGCCCACGCCCGGCTCAAGGAGTCCGACCGTATCTCCGCCGTCGCCGGCAACCTGCGCGCCTGCGGCATCCGCGCCGAGGAGGGCCCGGACTGGATCACCGTCCACCCCGGCGTCCCCCTGCCGGTGCGCGTCGCCTGCCACCGCGACCACCGGATCGCCATGGCCTTCTCCGTCCTCGGCCTGGGCGCCCCCGGCGTGATCGCCCTGGACGACCCCGGCTGCGTCGGCAAGACCTTCCCCGGCTTCCACAACGAGATGCGCCGGCTTTTCCCCGCGTACGAACTCCCGGTCCCGGGGGTCGGCGCGTGGCCGTGACGACGACCGGACCCGCCCTCACCACCACGATGACGCTTGAGGAGTTCCGTTGAGCAGGTTGCGCTGGCTGACGGCCGGGGAGTCACACGGTCCGGCCCTGGTGGCGACGCTGGAGGGGCTGCC
>NZ_JABETO010000022.1 GCF_013055795.1 Streptomyces sp. I05A-00742 | reverse complement strand
CGGCGCGGCTCCGGGGTGCGGACGGGCACGGCGGTGTCGGCGGACACGGGACCTCCTCGGGGCACCCCCCGGACCGGCCGGGCACGGTGCCGCCGGGCCCCGCGGGGCGGGCTCGGGCGGCGGGACCGGTCGGGGCGCCGGGGACGGCGCCGGTGCGGAACGTGCGGCACATCGACCATGCGGCCGGGGCTTCGCGCGCGCGCCGCGTCACGCCCGTACGGGCCGCCGCTTCCACCCACTCGGCGCACCCCGGGCGGCGCGTCGCGGTGCGTGCCGTGCCCTCCGGGAGGGAACGCCGTCGGGGCACGGGTGTTCGCGCGCCCCTAGGGTGGGCCGGGTCACGGACATCCGGAGGGTACGACCGGGATACGACCGGGAGGGGCGCATGACGACGGAGAGCAACGCCGCGTGGGGGCCGGCGGCACGGGTCGCGGGGCTGGGCACGTCGGTGTTCACGGAGATGACCGAGCTGGCGCGGAGCACCGGGGCGGTGAACCTCGGGCAGGGCGTGCCGGAGCTGGCCAGTCCGCGGGAGCTGCTGGAGGACGCCGCGGCGGCGGTGCTGGCGGGGGTCAACCAGTACCCGCCGGCCCATGGCACGCCCGCGCTGCGGGAGGCGGTGGCGGCGCACCAGCTGCGGCGGTACGGGCTGGAGTACGACCCGCGGGACGAGGTCCTGGTGACCACCGGGGCCACCGAGGCGCTCGCGGGGGCGCTGCTGGGGCTGTGCGACCCGGGGGACGAGGTGGTGGTCTTCGACCCCTGCTACGACGCCTACGCGGCGGGGGCCCACTTCGCGGGTGCGAAGCTCGTCCCGGTGCCGCTGGTCACGGAGGGGGACGCCTTCGTGCTGGACGCCGACGCGCTGCGGGCGGCCGTCACCCCGCGTACGCGGGTGCTGCTGCTGAACGACCCGCACAATCCGACGGGCAAGGTGTTCACGGCAGGGGAGCTGGCGGCCGTCGCCGAGGTGTGCGTGGAGCACGGGCTGACGGTGGTGACGGACGAGGTGTACGAGCACCTGGTCCTCGACGAGGGCGTCGCGCACCGGACGATCGCCGCGCTGCCGGGCATGCGGGAGCGGACGCTCACCATCTCGTCGGCCGGCAAGACGTTCGGGGTGACCGGCTGGAAGGTCGGCTGGGTCTGCGGCCCGGCGCACCTGGTGGCGGCGGTGGCCGGCGTGAAGCAGTTCCTCACCTACACCTCGGGTGCGCCCTTCCAGGACGCGCTGGCCCGGGCGCTGGGGGGCGTGGAGGAGTGGGCGGCGGAGCTGCGGCGGATGCTGGGGCGCCACCGCGATCTGTTGAGCGAAGGACTGGCGCGCGCCGGGTTGCGCCCGTACCGGGCGGACGCCGGGTATTTCCTCCAGGCGGACATCCGCGCGTGGGGGCACGGGGACGGCGTGCGATTCTGCCGTGAACTCCCTTTGCGCGCCGGGGTTGTGGCCATTCCGACATCCGCCTTCTTTGTGCGCCCGGGCGCCCCGTCCCATCTGGTGCGATTCTCGTTCTGCAAGCGCGAGGAGTCGGTTCGCGAGGCGGTGGAGAGGCTGGAGCAGGGCCGGCCGGGCCCGGGGCAGGCAGCGGGGGGTCACGGGTAAAGGCGGTTTGATCTGCGGATTTGCAAGTGGCCCATGCTTGGCCGCATATGCGCCCGGTGGCAACAACTGCTGCCGGGCGTTGTTTCGTTGAACATGTGAGCTGTCCGGCCCACGCGTGGATGGAAAATCGACGATGATGGGTAAAAATGCTGTGGGCGCCGTTGGCTTCATGATTTCCTCTCGATCAGAGCCACGTTCAGAGAAAACTCCTGGGATTCCTCGGAATCGCCTCCGCCGGATCCGGGAGCCTCCAAAGTGGGCATGAGCCGGCGCACTCGAAGACCTGGTCCTCCTCGGGTGGGCCGGCCATCCCCCCACTGTTCGCTCGCGGAGCCGACCCATGCTCACCATCCTCAAGACCAGCTACACCGACACCCGTGCGGCCGACCTCGCCTGGTGCCTGGGCCGGGAGCCGCTGCCGGCGCTGGCCGTACTGGATCTCCAACTCGATCGCGCGTCCGTGCAGTTGCGGCTGCTCGGCGCCTCCCACCAGGTCCTTCTGGAGGAGGACAGCGGGGCCTGCTCGGAGACTGTCGCCTGCATACCCGGCAGCAGCACCCCGCTTCCCCTGGGCGTCGCCAAGCGCGTCGGCTCCTGGGAGTACGAATTCGCGGCGCGCGTCGAAACCCTGTCCCGATGTTCGTTCGCCGGGCGGGCGCAGGAGCTGCTGGCGCTGGTCGCCGAGCATCCCCAGGGCCTCGCCGGAACGTTTCCGGGCGACCCGCACGCCTTCACCGCCCTGCTCGCCCAGCGACGGGACGGCCAGGTCAGCTGGCGCACCTGGCACGCGTACCCGCAGGAGGGCCGGCTGGTGGTCACCCGCACCCGGGTGGGTGTGCGCGCCGACTGCGCACCCGTGGGCGCGCGGGGCGCCGCCCACCGCCCTGGCGCGAGCCCCCTGGCGAACGGTTCGTCCCTCAACTCGCTCGCGCATCACGAGCATTGAACTCGTGTGGGTGACATGATGTGGCCGGATCGTGACGTAGCGTTCCGGCATGATCTACCGACCGGTACCCGCACGTCTGCCCGTACCGGCCGGGCTCGGCCGCCTCCTCGTGCTGATCACGGTCTTCGTCTGCGCCGCCTGTGGCCTGGTGTACGAGCTGGAACTGGTCGCCCTGGCCTCGTACCTCATCGGTGACTCCGTCACCCAGGCGTCCGTCGTGCTGTCGGTGATGGTCTTCGCCATGGGCGTCGGCTCACTGCTCGCCAAACGCCTCCGGCGGCGGGCGGCGCTCGGGTTCGCGGCCGTGGAGGCGGTGCTCGCCCTGGTGGGCGGCCAGTCGGCGATGGCGCTCTACGCCTGCTTCGCCTGGTACGGCAGGGCATGGCCCGCGCTCGTGGTGTTCTCGCTGGTCATCGGGGTGCTCATCGGGGCGGAAGTGCCCCTGCTGATGACCCTCATCCAGCGCGTCCGGCGGCAGGACGCCGGCGGCGCGGTGGCCGACCTCTTCGCCGCCGACTACGTGGGCGCCCTGGTCGGCGGGCTGGCCTTCCCGTTCCTGCTGCTGCCGATGCTCGGCCAGCTGACGGGCGCGCTGGTCACCGGCGCGATCAACGCCGTGGCCGGCGGGGCGCTGGTGCTCTGGGTCTTCCGCGGCGATCTGAGCACCCGCGCCCGCCGGGTGGTGACCGCCGCCAATGTGCTGGTCCTGGCCCTGCTCGCGCTCTGCTCGGTGCTCACAGGACCGTTCGAGCGGGCCGCCCGGCACGCCGTCTACGGCGCGGACATCCGGGTCGCCGTCCGCACCGAGCTCCAGGAACTCGTCCTGACCGGCGGCGGTACGGCCGGCCGGCCGCTCTCACTCTTCCTGAACGGGCGGCTGCGGGCCGTCGGCGAGTCCTCCCGCTACCACGAGGCGCTGGTCCGCCCCGCGATGGCGGGCCCGCACCGGCGCGTCCTGGTGCTCGGCGGCGGCGACGGCATGGCCCTGCGCGAGGTGCTGCGCCACCCGGACGTGACCGGAGTGACGGTCGTCGATCCCGACACGGCGGTGGTGCGCCTCGCCCGCAGCCACCCCGGCCTGCGCCGGCTCAACCGGGACTCCTACGAGGACGCCCGGGTCACCGTCGTCCACTCCGACCCCTTCGCCTGGCTGCGGCGGATCTCCGCCGGCCAGGAGCCCTACGACGTGGTGATCGGCGACCTGCCCGGGCCGGAGGGACCGGGCGGCGCCAAGCTGTACTCGCAGGAGTTCTACGGGCTGACGGCGCGGTGGCTCGCGGAGGGCGGGCGCGCGGCCGTGCACGCTGGGAGCGCATCCGGGAGCCCGCACGACTTCTGGACGGTGGACGCGACCCTGCGGTCGGTGGGGCTGACGACCGAGCCGTACCGGGCCGGGGCCGCGGGGGAGGAGTGGGGGTTCGTGCTGGCCGCCCGGGACCCGGACGGCGCCGGGCTGCCGGAGGTGTCCGGCGCCGGGGCGCGGGGCGTCGCCCGGCCGGACGGGGCCGGGGAGCCGCCGTCCACGCTGATGCACCCCCGCTACGGGGAGTGAGCCGCCGCCGGCCCTACACCCCGGGGCGGCGCACCGTCTCGCGGAACGCGCCCGGCGCCACCCCGGTCCGCTGCTGGAAGAACTTCGAGAAGTTCGCCGCGTCCTCGAAGCCCAGGCGCTCCCCGACCCGGACCACCGCCAGATCGCTATGGGCCAGCAGCCGCTTGGCCTCCAGCACCACCCGCCGGTCGATGAACTCCTTCGCCCCGACCCCGGCCGCGGCCAGGGTCGCCCGGGAGAGCGTGCGCGGCGCGTAGCCGAGGGCGCGGGCGTAGTCGGCGACCCGGTGGGTGGTCGCGAAGTCCCGTTCCACCGCCGCGCGGAAGCGGACGAACGCGTCCCCGGGCGCCGGGACGCGGCTGCCCACCGGCGCCGTGAGGTGGCCCAGCCGGAGCACCAGCACGGAGAGCAGGTGCCGCAGCACCTCGGCGTGGACGTCGGCGGGCAGGCCCGCGCCGGTGCGGAAGTCGGCCGCGAGATGGTGGACCGCGCAGGTCACCGCCTCGCGGTCGGTGCCCACCGGCTGCCACAGCACCGGGTGGAACGGGTCGTCGGCCAGCGCCGCGACGGCGGAGCCGGGCGGCAGGAAGCCCGGCTGGACGAGGATCACCGTGCCCTCGATCCGGTCGGCGTCCCCGAAGCTCTGCACCTGGCCGGGGCGCACCCAGAGCACCGAGCCCTCGGTCAGCCAGTAGCCCGTGAAGTCCACCGTGTGGGAGGTGGCGCCCGCGTCCACGACGACGAGCTGGTGGAAGTCGAGCCGCTGCGGCCGGGACAGCAGCCCCTCGGGCGCCCGGGCGCGCAGCTCGGCGACGGTCATCACCTCGATGCCCTGGGGGGTGCCGGGCGGGGGCCGGTAGGTGAGCTCGACGATCTCGGAGGCGTCGGCCATGCCGGCGTGTCCTTTTTTCACCATGAGGAGACCCGATCGTACCTGGATGGACGCTTCGTACCGACTTAGCGTTGTAGTCAATCACCACAGTGATTTCACAAGCAACGACTGAAGGAGAACGAGGTGAACGCCATGGCACGGCAGCGGCGGCTGACGGTCACCTACGCATTCGACGCCTACTGCGGCTGGTGCTACGGCTTCGGCCCCACCGTCCGCGAGTTCGCGGCCGTGAACGCCGACCGGCTCGACCTGCGGGTGGTGAGCGGCGGTCTGTTCACCGGGGCCCGCGCCCAGCCGGTGGGCGCCTACGCCTCGTACATCCCGCAGTCGGACGCCCGGATCGCCGAGCTCACGGGTGCGGTCTTCGGCGAGGCGTACTCCCGCGCGGTGGCGGAGGGCACGACCGTCCTCGACTCCGCCGACGCCGCGACCGCGCTGGTCGCCCTGGCCCGGCAGGTGCCCGGGGACGCCCCCGGCGGCCCCGGCGGCAGGACGCTCGAACTCGCCGGGGCGCTCCAGCGCGCCTGGTACCGGGACGGGCGGAGCCTGTCCGACCCGGCCACCCTGAAGGCCGTCGCCGAGGGCGCCGGCCTGGACGGGGACGACGCCGTCGCCGCGTACGCCCTGCCCGGCACCCGGCAGGAGGCCCTGGCCGGCTTCCGCGAGGTCCGGCGGCTCGGTGTGGACAGCTTCCCCACCCTGCTGCTGCACACGGCCGACGGCGGGGTGCGGCGGCTCGGCGGCCCCGCGACCTCCGCGCAGGCGCTGACCCGTGCTCTCGACGAGCATGGAACCGGCGCGTAGCACCCCTCTTTCCCCTTCCCCACCCCACTTCTTCTTCAGGAGATTCCCATGGCGAAGATCGCCCTCTTCGGCGCCAACGGCACGATCGGCAGCCGCGTCCTGCGCGAGGCGCTGAACCGCGGACACCGGGTGACGGCCGTCGTCCGTGACCCCGCCAAGCTCACCGAGCAGCACGACAACCTCACGGTCACCACCGGCGACGTGCTCGATCCGCAGTCCGTCGCCGCCGCGGCCCAGGGCCAGGACGTCGTCGTCAGCGCGGTCGGCGGCGGCGACGGCCCCGGCCATGTCGCCACCATCACCCCCGCCGCCAAGTCCCTGGTCGAGGGCCTGCGTTCGCTCGGCGGCGCGGCCCCGCGGCTGATCGCGGTCGGCGGCGCCGGCTCGCTGCGCACCCCCGACGGCAAGCAGGTCTGGGACACGGAGGGGCTGCCGGAGTTCCTGCTCCAGATCATGCACGCCCACGGCGACGCGCTCGACTACTACCGCACGGTCTCCGACGTGCGCTGGACCAACCTCAGCCCGGCCGGTCTGATCGAGCCCGGCGAGCGCACCGGCACCTACCGCACGGGCCTCGACGACCTGGTCGTCGACGAGAACGGCAAGAGCCGCATCTCCGCGGAGGACTACGCGGTCGCCCTCGTCGACGAGATCGAGAAGCCGCGCCACGTCGGCAAGCGCTTCACGGTCGCGGACTGATCCCGTCCGGTGCCGGACCGGCCCGCTCGGGGCCGGTCCGGTCGGCTCCCGGTCGACGAATGGCCGCCTTCCACCGGAAAGTTCGATCGGATTCGACCGGGGAGTGCCTGGTGAGGAACCCGGTGGGTAGGCTCGCTTGCCATGGAGCACGAGGTTTTCGTTCCGTTTCCCGTCGGCGACGTCCGGCGGGCCCTGTCCGACCCCGCCCGCGTGGCCCGGTGCGTCCCGGGTCTGCAGCAGGATGCGGGTGGGACGGGTGATGCGGGCGATGCGGCGGCGGGTACGGGCACCGGCATCACGGTGGCCGGCCGGCTGCGGCTGCGCATCGGCGGTTCGACGATCACCTACCGGGGGACGCTCCGGCTGACCGAGCACGACGGCGCGTACGAGCTGTCGGCCGAGGGCACGGAGGCGCGCGGCTCCGCCACCGTGTCGCTCACCCTGAGCGCCCTGCCCGAAGAGGCGCCCGGCGGCACCCGGGTGGCCTGCTCCGGCACCGTCGCCCGCGCCGGCCGGCTGGCCGAGTTCGACGACCGGACGGTGGAGGGAACGGCCCGCCGGCTGCTGGACCGCTTCACCACGGCGCTCTCCGAGGAGCTGGCGCAGGAGGTGCGGGACGCGGCGCTGCGGGAGGAACTGCCGCCCCTGGAGGACGACGAGGCCTTCGTCGCCGCCGACGAGGTCGTGGTGGACGACGAGCCGCCGGCCGAGGCGGCCCACGCGCGCCGGACGATGATCGGCCGCAGCGCGGAGGAGGTCGACCACGCCCCGCCGCGCGGCCGGTACGCGCCGGTCCCCGCGCCCGAGACCACGACCGGCCGGGCGGCCCTGCGCTGGGCGGCCCCCGCGGCGGCCGTGGCCCTCGCCTCGGCGGTGGTCGTGGGACGGGTGCTGCGCCGCCGGCGCTGACGGTGGTGCTCGGCGCGTGTCGCCGCCGACGCGCGCCTATCGTCGATGACGTGACCAACGCTCAGACGAAACTGACCGCAGGCAACGCCGAAGCGACCGTGGACGCGGAGCACGGCTGCCGCCTCTCCAGCCTCCGCGTGGGCGGGACCGAACTCCTCCGGCAGGGCCCGAAGTACGGGGCCTTCCCCATGGTCCCCTGGTGCGGCCGCATCGAGAACGGCCGCTTCCGCAACGGCGCCGAGACGCACCAGATGCCCGTCAACCACCCTCCGCACGCCATCCACGGCACCGGACGGGACACGGCCTGGCGCGTCTCCCGCGCCGAGGACGCCTTCGCCGCGTTCACCTACGACCTCGCCGACCCCTGGCCGTACCCCGGCCGCGTCACCCAGTTGGCGGAGCTGGCCGAGGATTCCCTGACCCTGACCATGGGCGTCGAGGCGGCCACGGACTCGTTCCCGGCCCAGGCCGGCTGGCACCCCTGGTTCCTGCGCAACCTCGGCACCGGCGGTGATGTCGAGCTCGGTTTCGCTGCCGCCTGGCAGGAGGAGCGCGGCGAGGACCACCTCCCCACCGGGCGCCGCATCGACCCGAAGCCCGGCCCCTGGGACGACTGCTTCGGGATGCCGGACGGGGTGCGCGTGACGCTCACCTGGCCGGGCGCCCTGGAGCTGACCGTCACCAGCCGGGCCGAGTGGGTCGTCGTCTACGACGAGCAGGACGAGGCCGTCTGCGTCGAGCCGCAGTCCGGTCCGCCCAACGGGCTGAACACCCTGCCGCGCCTGGTCACCCCCATCGACCCCCTGGAAATCTCCACCACCTGGACCTGGCGGGTCCTGGCATAGGCTCGACCCCATGAACGCGCGTGACGCCCTGCTTCAGCAGATCAAGGACAAGGCCGTGGTCCACGGCAAGGTGACCCTCTCCTCCGGCAAGGAGGCCGACTACTACATCGACCTGCGCCGGATCACCCTGGACGCCCAGGCGGCGCCGCTGGTCGGCCAGGTGATGCTCGACGCCACCGCCGACCTGGAGTACGACGCCGTGGGCGGGCTGACCCTGGGCGCCGACCCGGTCGCCACCTCGATGCTGCACGCCGCCGCCGCCCGCGGCCGCACGCTGGACGCCTTCGTCGTCCGCAAGGCGCAGAAGACGCACGGTATGCAGCGCCGGATCGAGGGCCCCGACATCACGGGCCGCCGGGTGCTGATCGTCGAGGACACCTCCACCACCGGCGGTTCGCCGCTGACCGCCGTGGAGGCGGCGCGCGAGGCCGGTGCCGAGGTCGTCGCCGTGGCGACGATCGTCGACCGCGGGGCCGCCCAGGCCATCGCGGACGCCGGTCTGCGCTATGTCACCGGTTACCGGCTCGGGGACCTCGACCTGGCCTGACCTGCGGTTTTTCCCAGGGCGTCGACGACGGGCGCGTGGTTTCACGTGAAACCACGCGCCCGTCGCCGTTACCGCGGGGATGCACCATGTGGAGCAATTCGGGGAGTCTGGGAAGATGGGGACGACGATGAACGTCGCCCCCTAGGTCAGGGCACCCAGCAGCCCACCCGCGCACATCACGAGGAGCGGACAGATGCCCATCGCAACCCCCGAGGTCTACAACGAGATGCTCGACCGGGCGAAGGCAGGCAAGTTCGCCTACCCGGCCATCAATGTGACCTCGACGCAGACTCTGCACGCCGCGCTGCGCGGCTTCGCCGAGGCGGAGAGCGACGGCATCATCCAGATCTCCACCGGCGGCGCGGAGTTCCTGGGCGGCCAGTACAGCAAGGACATGGTCTCCGGCGCCGTCGCGCTGGCCGAGTTCGCGCACGTCGTGGCCAAGAAGTACCCGGTCAACATTGCGCTGCACACCGACCACTGCCCCAAGGACAAGCTGGACGGCTACGTCCGTCCGCTGCTGAAGGTCTCCCAGGAGCGCGTGGCCGCCGGGCAGAACCCGCTGTTCCAGTCCCACATGTGGGACGGCTCCGCCGAGAAGCTCGATGAGAACCTGGCCATCGCCAAGGAACTGCTCGCCGAGGCCGTCAAGGCGAAGATCATCCTTGAGGTCGAGATCACCCCGACCGGTGGCGAGGAGGACGGCGTCACCCACGAGATCAACGACTCGCTGTACACCACCGTCGCCGACGTCGAGAAGACCGCCGAGGCCCTGGGCCTGGGCGAGAAGGGCCGCTACCTGCTGGCCGCCTCCTTCGGCAACGTCCACGGCGTCTACAAGCCGGGCAACGTCGTGCTCCGCCCCGAGCTGCTCCGCGACCTCCAGGACGGCATCGCCGCCAAGCACGGCAAGCAGGACCCGTTCGACTTCGTCTTCCACGGCGGCTCCGGCTCCACCGAGGAGGAGATCCGCACCGCGCTGGAGAACGGCGTCGTGAAGATGAACCTGGACACCGACACCCAGTACGCCTTCACCCGCCCGGTGGCGGCGCACATGTTCAAGAACTACGACGGCGTCCTCAAGGTCGACGGCGAGGTCGGCAACAAGAAGACCTACGACCCGCGCACCTGGGGCAAGCTGGCCGAGGCGAGCATGGCCGAGCGCGTCACCAAGGCCTGCGCCGACCTGCGGGCCACGGGCACCAAGCTCAAGTAGTCACCGCGCGAGCGTCGAGGGGCCCGGCCATGTGCCGGGCCCCTTCGCATGGCCGCCCACCCACCGCCGGGGGACGATCGGACCATGAGCGATTCCGAACGGGAGCGCGAGGCGACGGCCCCCGGCGTCCGGCCCGCGGAGGGTCCCGGCATCCGGATGGGCACAGCCACGGGACGCTTCGTGCTGCTCACGGCCGTCCTCGGCTCGGGCATGGCCATGCTGGACAGCACCGTCGTCAACGTCGCCCTGCCGCACATCGGCGCCGACCTCGGGGCCGACCTCCCCGTCCTCCAGTGGACCGTGAACGCCTACATGCTCACCCTCGCCGGGCTGATCCTGCTCGGCGGCTCGCTCGGCGACCGGTTCGGGCGGCGGCGGGTGTTCGTCGTCGGAGTGGTGTGGTTCGCGCTCGCCTCCCTGCTGTGCGGCCTCGCCCCCGACGCCGGGGTGCTGGTCGCCGCCCGCGCCCTCCAGGGCGTCGGCGGGGCCCTGCTCACCCCCGGGTCCCTCGCCATGCTCCAGTCCGTCTTCCGCCCCGACGACCGGGCGGCCGCGGTCGGCGCCTGGTCCGGACTGGGCGGGGTGGCGTCCGCGGTCGGCCCGTTCGTCGGCGGCTGGCTGGTGGACGGGCCGGGCTGGCGCTGGGTCTTCCTGATCAACCTGCCGGTCGCCGCGGTGTGCGTCCCCGTGGCCCTGCGGCACGTCCCGGAGACCAGGGACCCCGCCGCCCACGGCCGTTTCGACGCGGCCGGCGCCGCCCTCGGCGCCCTGGCCCTCGGCCTGGTGACCTACGCCCTCATCGCCGCCCCCGACCGGGGAGTGTCCCCGCAGGTCATCGTCCCCGCGGTGGCCGGAGTGCTGCTCGGCGTCCTCTTCGTGCGCGTCGAGGGGCGGATCGCCGACCCGATGCTGCCGCCCGGCATCTTCTCCATCAGGACGTTCTCCGCGGTCAACGCGGTCACGGTCTGCGTGTACGCGGCGTTCGGCGGCTTCTTCTTCCTCTCCGTCCTCCAGTTCCAGATCGTCGCCGGCTGGTCCGCGCTGGTGGCGGGCACGGCACTGCTGCCCACCACCGTCCTGATGCTGCTGCTGTCCTCCCGCGCCGGCCGGCTCGGGCAGACGATCGGCCCCCGGCTGCCGCTGACCGTGGGACCGCTGCTGTGCGCGGCGGGCATGCTCCTGATGACGCGCGCCGGAGCGGGCGCGGTGTACTGGCGGGACGTGCTGCCCGCCCTGCTCGTCCTCGGCCTGGGCATGGTCGCGCTGGTCGCCCCGCTCACCGCGACCGTGCTCGCCTCGGTGGACGTCGGCCGCGCGGGCCTGGCCAGCGGCATCAACAACGCGGCGGCCCGGGCGGCGGGCCTGGTCGCGGTGGCCGCCCTGCCGCTGCTCGCCGGGATGGGCCCCGAGGCGTACCGCGACCCCGACGCGTTCGGGAGCGCCTTCCGGCGGGCCATGGTGTGGTGCGCCGCGGCGCTGGTGGCCGGCGCCGTACTGGCGTGGACGACGATCCGGGAGCCCCGGCGCGGGGCCTGCCACCCGGAGTGCGCGTACCACTGCGGAGTGACCTCACCGCCCCTGGACCCCGGAGAGGGCTGAGTGTCCGGGGCCGTCCCTCCGCTTCTGGCGCCGGCGCGGTGACAGTGCAGACTGGAGCTCATGGCCATTCACGAGAACCTGCTCGGGGGACCGCCCCCGACCCACCTGCCCGACGACCCCGAGCCGCGCGAACTGCTCGCCTCCGGCGCGGCGCCCGCCGAGGTCGCCGCCAAGTACCCGGCCTCCTCGCTCGCCTGGGCGCAGCTCGCCGACGAGGCCTTCGAGGCCGGCCGGGTCGTCGAGTCCTACGCCTACGCCCGCACCGGCTACCACCGCGGCCTCGACGCGCTGCGCCGCAGCGGCTGGAAGGGCCACGGCCCGGTGCCGTTCGAGCACGAGCCCAACCGCGGGTTCCTCCGGGCGCTGCACGCCCTCGCGCGGGCCGCGCAGTCGATCGGTGAGCAGGAGGAGTACGAGCGCTGCTCGGCCTTCCTGCGCGACAGCTCGCCGACGGCCGCCAACACCCTGGGCTGAGCCGCGGCACGCCGGCCGGAACCCGCCGCACGGGCGGGAGTTCCGGCCGGCACTCCCCTTGCGGGAGCGCCGTCCGGGACGGAGGATGCGCGCAGGGGACCGGGGCTCCGATGCCGAAGGAGAGGGGCGGACCGCTACCCGGGAGCAGCAGTCGGTGCCGAGGAGCCACGATGTCGCAACCGTCGCAACCGCCCATGTCCCCCCAGCTGGAGTTCGAGGCCACCACGCCCTACGAGGACTACGTCCGGGCCGAAGTCCTCTCCAGCCTCCAACGACCCCTGACCGACGACCCCGGTGAGCCCGCGTTCCTCATCACCACCCAGGTGATGGAGCTGTGGTTCACCCTCCTCGTCCACGAGTGGGAGGCCGCCGCCCGCGCGCTGCGCCGGGACGACCTGCCCACGGCGCTGGCCGCCCTCGAACGGTCCACGCACGAACTGGCGTCGCTCAACGCGTCGTGGGAGCCCATCGCCCGGCTGACGCCCGCCCAGTTCAACCGCTACCGGAAGGCGCTCGGCGAGGCGTCCGGTTTCCAGTCGGCCATGTACCGCCGGGTGGAGTTCCTGCTCGGCGAGAAGTCCACCGCCCTGCTGGTCCCCTACCGCAACGTGCCGCGGACGTACGCCCGGCTGGAGAAGGCGCTGCACGAACCCACCCTCTACGACGAGGTGTTGCACTGGCTCGCCCGCCGCGGCCACGCCGTCCCGGATTCGGTGCTCACCCGCGACGTGTCGGCGCGCTACGAGCCGGACCCGGGCGTCGAGGACGTGTGGCAACGGATCTACGCCGGTGACCAGAGTGCCGACGAGTGCCGGCTGGGCGAGAGCCTGACCGAGGTCGCCGAGCGGGTGTGGCGCTGGCGCAACGACCATCTGGTGGCCACCCGGCGGGCGATGGGCGCCAAACCGGGCACGGGCGGGTCGGCGGGCGTCGCCTGGCTGGAGAAGCGGGCCCGCAAGACGGTGTTCCCCGAGGTGTGGACGGCGCGCGGCCGTGTCTGACGTCGACGCGACCGCCCCCTCCGGCCTCGTGGCGGAGGCCGCCCGCCTGGACGCCGCCGACGAACTGAGGGCGAAGCGCGCCGCGTTCGCCCTCGACGACGGCGTCGCCTACCTCGACGGCAACTCGCTCGGCGCCCTGCCCCGCGCCGTCGCGCCGCGCCTCGCCGACGTCGTCGCCCGCGAGTGGGGCGAACTGCGCATCCGCTCCTGGGAGGAGTCCGGCTGGTGGGCCGCGCCCGAGCGGGTCGGTGACCGGATCGGGCGGCTGGTCGGGGCCGCGCCCGGCCAGGTCGTCGTGGGCGACTCGACCAGCGTCAACGTCTTCAAGGCGGTGGTGGCCGCCGTCCGTCTCGCGGGGGGCGGCCCCCGCGACGAGATCCTCGTCGACGCGGCGACGTTCCCGACGGACGGCTACGTCGCCGCGTCCGCGGCCCGGCTGACCGGCTGCCGGATCCGGGCCGTCCCCGCCGGGGACATCGGCGCCGCCGCGGGACCGCGGACCGCCGCCGCGGTCGTCAACCACGTCGACTACCGCACCGGCCGGCTCCACGACCTGCCCGGCACCACCGCCGCCGTGCACGCCGCCGGGGCGCCCGTGGTCTGGGACCTGTGCCACAGCGCCGGGGCCCTGCCCGTCGGGCTGGACGAGCACGGCGTGGACCTCGCGGTCGGCTGCACCTACAAGTACCTGAACGGCGGCCCCGGTTCACCGGCCTACCTGTACATCCGCCGCGGCCTCCAGCCCCGCTTCGACTCCCCGCTGCCCGGCTGGAACTCGCACGCCGACCCCTTCGGCATGTCCCCCGCCTTCACCCCCGCGGACGGCCCGGCCCGCGGCCGGACCGGGACCCCGGAGATCCTCTCCCTGCTGGCGCTGGACGCCGCGCTGGACGTGTGGGACGACGTCGGCCTCGCCGCCGTCCGGGCCAAGAGCCTCGCCCTCACCGACTTCTTCCTGCGCTGCGTGGCCGCGCTGGTCCCGGAGGGCCGGGTGGAGTCCGTCACCCCCGCCGACCACCCCGCGCGCGGCAGCCAGGTGTCGCTGCGCTGCCCGTCGGACGCGGAGGCGGTGACGGCCGCGCTGGTGCGCCGGGGCGTCGTCGGCGACTTCCGCCGCCCCGACGTGCTCCGCTTCGGCTTCGCGCCGCTCTACAACACCTTCGCCGACGCCGAGCGGGCGGCGCGGACGCTGGCGGAGGTGCTGTGACCGCCGCGGACGAGGAATCCGAGCTCTTCGGCCTCCCGTACGTCCCGCCCGACGCCACGACCGCCTACGGCCCGCACCCGGACCAGATCATCGACCACTACCTGCCCACCGCCCTTCCGAACGGCGTCCTCGTCACCCTGCTCCACGGCGGCTTCTGGCGCCTGGCGTACGACCGGCGGCATCTCGCCCCGCTGGCGTCCGCCCTGGCCGCGCACGGTTTCGACACCGCGCTCGCGGAGTACCGGCGGGTCGGCGGCGGGGGCGGCTGGCCCGCCACCTTCGAGGACGTGCTGTCCGCCGTCGCCGCGAGCGGCCCGGCCCGGCGGCACGTCCTCGTCGGCCACTCGGCCGGCGGCCAGCTCGCGCTGTGCGCGGCGGCCCGGCCGGACGTGGCCGTGGACGCGGTCGTGGCCGTCGCCCCCGTCGCGGACCTGGCCCGCGCCCGGGCGACGGGGACCGGCGGCGACGCGGTCGACGCGCTGCTCGGGGGCCGGGAGACGGTCGAGGCCGATCCGGCCCAGTTGCTGCCCCGGGTGCCGGTCACCGTGCTGCACGGCGCCGCCGACACCGACGTGCCGGTCGAGCTGTCCCACCGCTACACGGCCGCCGCCCGGCTCCTGGTCCGCGCCGACCTGCACGTCCTGCCCGGGACCGGGCACTACGCGCCCGTCACCCCCGGCACCCCGGCCTGCGCCGCGCTGCTGAACCTCGTGGCGTCGTCCGTCCCCCCGGAGCCCGGCCCCGGCCGCGTAGTACTTGAGGTGGACGCCGACGGATCCCCATGAACGGGGACGACGTACGCCGTCCGGGTGCTTACGGTGGAACGTGTGAACCAGACCCCCGGGACGACCCTCCGCAGCGAGCTGCTCATGGTGAGGAGCGCCTTCGACGGCATCCACCGCGACCTCTTCACCGACGCCTTCGCCTTCCGGCCGCTGGCACCGCTCGCGGACGACAGCCGGCTCCTCGCCGCGGTACCGCGCGGGACCCGCCGGTACGTCCGGTGGCTGCCGCACGTGGCCGTCGTGGTGTTCACCCTGTTCCTGACGTACGAGGCACTGGTGCAGGGCGGTCCGGTGGTCGCGGTGCTCACCGCGGTGCCCCTGCTCCTGACCCTCGTCCGGCCCATCGGCGCGTGGTGGTGCTCGGTCGCCGCGATCTTCCTATGGGCCTTCTCGGGGACCATTCTGGCGATGTCGGTCCCGTTCGGCGTCCACGTCCTGGTCATGCTGCTCGTCGCGATGCGTTCCCGGCCCCGGGTGGCCGGGGAGATGTGGCTGCTGACGGCGGGCATCGCGGTCTTCCTGACCGTGTTCCGCCCCATCCTGGCGCGTTCCTCGCTCTTCGAGTTCCTGGTCGTCTCCGGCGTCCTGCTCTTCGCGGTCCTCGCGGTGCGGGTGCTGCGCGACTCCCGGGAGCAGGTGGCCGCGCAGGCGGCCGTCACCGAGGTCGAGCGGTCCCGGCGGACCGTCCTGGAGGAGCGCACCACCATCGCCCGCGAGCTGCACGACGTCGTCGCGCACCACATGTCCGTCGTCGCCATCCAGGCCGAGGCGGCCCCCTACCGCGTCCAGGACACCCCGCCCGAGCTGGCCGCCGCGTTCGCCACCATCCGCGAGAACGCCGTCGCCGCCCTCACCGAGCTCCGCCGCGTCCTCGGCGTGATCCGCTCCGACAGCTCCGGCGTGTTCGACGACCCCGAGGCCCCGCAGCCCACCCTGGCCGCCCTGGACGTGCTGCTCACCAACGTCCGGCACGCCGGCCTCTCCGTCGAACACGTCACGACGGGCGCCGTGCGCCCGCTGCCGCAGGGCGTCGAGCTCTCCGCCTACCGGATCGTCCAGGAGGCGCTGAGCAACGTCCTGCGGCACGCGCCCGGCGCCGAGGCGCGCGTCGAGGTCTCCTACGTGCTCGGCGGGCTCGGCCTGCGCGTCGTCAACGGGCCGCCCGACCGGCTGGCCAAGCCCTCGCCCGGCGCCGGCCACGGCGTGCTGGGCATGCGCGAGCGCGTCGGGATGCTCGGCGGCGGGATGACGGCGGAGGCCACCGCGGACGGCGGCTACGAGGTCAGCGCGTTCCTGCCGGTCGACCTGGCGGAGGCCGCCGCGTGACCATCAGAGTGCTGATCGTCGACGACCAGATGATGGTCCGCGAGGGCTTCTCCGTCCTGCTCAACGCCCAGCCCGACATCGAGGTCGTCGGCGAGGCGGTGGACGGCCGCCAGGCCCTGGCGAAGGTCGCCGAGCTCCGCCCCGACGTCGTCCTCATGGACATCCGCATGCCCGAGCTCAACGGGCTGGAGGCCACGCGCGAGATCGTCGCCGCCGACGCGGACGCCAAGGTGCTGGTCCTGACCACCTTCGACCTGGACGAGTACGTCTACCAGGCGCTCCGCGCCGGGGCGAGCGGCTTCCTGCTCAAGGACGCGTCGGCGCGGCAGCTGGCGGACGGCGTCCGGGTGGTCGCGGCCGGCGAGGCCCTGCTCGCCCCCACGGTCACCAAGCGGCTGATCCACGAGTTCTCCCGGCTCGGCACGCCGCGCCCGCCCTCGCAGGAGCGGATCGCGGATCTGACCGAGCGGGAGACGGAGGTGCTGGTGCTCGTGGCCCAGGGCCGGTCGAACGCGGAGATCGCGTCCTTTCTGGTTGTCGCCGAGTCGACGGTGAAGACGCATGTCAGCAGGATTCTGGTGAAGCTGGGGCTGCGGGATCGGACGCAGGCTGCGGTGTTCGCGTATGAAGCCGGGCTGATCACGCCGGGTGGGTGAGGGGGTGCGCCTGCGGCGGGCGGTGCCCCGGTCCCGCCCCTTCACCGTTTCCCGGGGAGATCCCCGGACCCCCTGAAACCGCGCTCCGCGCGGTTGTCGCAGGCGCGCTCGGGGGCGCGGGGCAGACCCACCCCTACCCCGGCAACATCAGCCGCCACGCCTCCTCCAACGCCGTCCACGTCCGTTCCCTCACCGGCCCCCGCAGCCGCTCGTCCGCGCGGTAGCGGAAGTCCGGGCCCGAGACCGTGACCGTTCGGGCGCGGCAGCGGAGAGGGGGGCCCTCGCCCTGCGGGTGGACGGCGACCTCCGCGAGGCCGCCCACCGCCGAGACGGCGACGCGGTCGACCGGCCGGTCCTCGTCGGCGAGCAGCACCCCGTCCGCCTCGACCCGCAGCCGCGAGCCGGTCACGGGGAGCCGGCCCGTGGGCCGGGTCAGCAGGGCCAGGGCGGTCCGGGCCGTCCGGGCGGCGGGCGACCACCACGGTCGGTACGCCGTCCGGGCCACCGCGCACCCGGCCCGCTCACGGGGCCGTCCGGCGGGCGCCCAGAGGCCGCCGAGCACCACGCCGTCGCTCTCGTCGGCCAGCAGGCCGAGCCGCCGCTCGGCACCGTCCAGCACCGCCCTGGCCGCCGCCACCGCCCCCAGGGGCACGCCGAGCACCCGGGCGACCGACACCGCGGACAGCGGCCCCACCGGGACCCAGGCGAGGGGCGCCTCGGCCAGCTCCCGCTGCCGGTGCAGCAGGCCGACCACACGCAGTAAGGCCCGGTCGTCCCCGACGACGACCGTTCGCTTCCGGCCGCGCCGGGCCACCGCCCGCGCGACCTCTCCGGGGCCGTCCGGGAGACAGATTTTGGCCATCGATCCGGCCGTCAGCACGTCCTTGGCGATCCGCACGGATTCGCCGTCCACGCGCCGCGCGACCGGGTCGACGACGATCAGCAGCTGCTGTCCTGTCGGGTCTGCAGCCGACACGTTCGTCCTTCCTCAGGTAACCTCTCGGTGCAAGAGCCCCTGTCGCTGTTGCGCCAGGGGCTTCGTCTATCCGGGGCACCGGTTCGACGGCTCTATCGGTGGTGAACGCCCTGAATCCCGGGCTCACGCCACCTTGCGCACGTTGGACATGCCCCGCCCGGAAGGGGTGTACGCCTGTGCCCGCACTTGTGCTGCTCGGTGCTCAGTGGGGTGATGAGGGCAAGGGAAAGGCCACCGATCTGCTCGGCGGCTCCGTGGACTATGTGGTGCGCTACCAAGGTGGCAACAACGCCGGCCATACGGTCGTCGTCGGTGACCAGAAATACGCGCTCCACCTCCTCCCTTCCGGGATCCTCTCGCCGGGGTGCACCCCGGTCATCGGCAACGGTGTCGTCGTCGACCCGGCGGTCCTGCTCTCCGAGCTGAGCGGACTGAACGAGCGCGGCGTCGACACGTCCAAGCTCCTGGTCAGCGGTAACGCGCACCTGATCACGCCGTACCACACGACCGTCGACAAGGTGACGGAGCGCTTCCTCGGGAAGCGCAAGATCGGCACCACCGGCCGCGGCATCGGCCCGACCTACGCCGACAAGATCAACCGCGTGGGCATCCGGGTTCAGGACCTCTACGACGAGTCGATCCTGATCCAGAAGGTCGAGGCGGCCCTCGACTTCAAGAACCAGATCCTGGCGAAGCTCTACAACCGCCGCGCCATCGACGCCAACAAGATCGTCGAGGAGCTGCTGGGCTACGCCGAGCAGATCAAGCCGTTCGTCGCGGACACCACGCTGGTCCTGAACAACGCCATCGACGAGGGCAAGGTCGTCCTCTTCGAGGGCGGCCAGGGCACCCTGCTGGACGTCGACCACGGCACGTACCCCTTCGTGACCTCCTCGAACCCGACCGCGGGCGGCGCCTGCACGGGCGCGGGCGTCGGCCCCACGAAGATCAACCGGGTGATCGGCATCCTCAAGGCGTACACCACCCGCGTGGGCGCCGGTCCGTTCCCGACCGAGCTGTTCGACGAGGACGGCGAGAAGCTCCGCACCATCGGCGGCGAGCGCGGTGTCACCACCGGCCGCGACCGGCGCTGCGGCTGGTTCGACGCCGTGATCGCCCGCTACGCGACCCGCGTCAACGGCCTCACGGACTTCTTCCTCACCAAGCTCGACGTGCTCACCGGCTGGGAGCAGATCCCGGTCTGCGTCGCCTACGAGATCGACGGCAAGCGCGTCGAGGAGCTGCCCTACAGCCAGACCGACTTCCACCACGCGAAGCCGGTCTACGAGATGCTGCCGGGCTGGTCCGAGGACATCAGCAAGGCCAAGACCTTCTCCGACCTGCCGAAGAACGCCCAGGCGTATGTGAAGGCGCTGGAAGAGATGTCGGGCGCCCCGATCTCCGCGATCGGCGTCGGCCCGGGCCGTACCGAGACGATCGAGATCAACTCGTTCCTCTCGTAGCGCGCCTCGCACGCGGAAGCACCCCGGCGGTCCATGGGACCACCGGGGCGCTTCCCGTTGTTCAGTGCTGCTTCCTGCTGTAGGTCAGCGCCGCGTCCTTCGTTCCGGAGTCGACGAACTCGCGGCGCATCCGGCCGTCGTCCTGCAGGATCAACGTGGAGGCCGAACCGGGCTGGCAGGCCGAGGTGGGCTCGGCCTGCATGACCTTGGACGGGCCGAGGCGCATCGGGGAGGAACTGCTGTTCTCCACATAGGCCCGCCAGACGCACTTGTAGCGGGTGCCGTCGTCCAGCGTGCCGGTGCCCGTGATCTCGGCCTGGTCGCCGCCGATACCCGAATAGACGTAAAGGGTGCGGTTGTTGGTGCCGAAGCTCGATTCCCAGACGCCGCGGTACGCGTCGAACCCGCCGGCCGTCGGAGCGGTCGTGGGCGCTGTGGGCGTCGGCGGCGGAGTGGTCCCATGGCTGGGGCCGGGAGTGGCCGGAGCGCTGGGCCGGGCGGAGGAGGCGCTGCCGCGGCCGGTGTCGTCCGAGTCCCGGTGCTTGATGATGTACACGGTTCCGGCCCCCGCCAGCAGTCCCGCCGCGGCGATGGCGACGAGGGCGAGGGGCTTGCGCGACCGGCGTTGCGGTGGCGGCGGGTGGCCGTAGGGCGGTGTGCCGGGGTACGGGCCGGGGTGCTGCGGGTAGCCGTAGCCGGGCGGGGGAGGCGGGGGCGTGTGCCCGATGGACGTGGTGACGGCCGTCATGGTCGGCGGGTCGGCCGGCGGGGCCGGCGGCAGTGCCGGGACGGCGTCGGTGGGGGGCTCGGCGCCGGGTATGGAGCCCCCGGACGCGACGGCCGCCTCGGCGGGCCCCTCGGCGTTCAGCAGCTGCACGGCGTGCCGGCCCAGCTGGGCGACGAGCCCGGCGGGCAGCCACGGCTCGGCGCCACCCAGGTCCTCCAGGACCTCCGCCACCCCGCTCCGCTCCAGCACCTGCTCGGTGGTGGGCCGCTCCGCCGGGTCCTTGGCGAGGCAGTCGGTGATCAGCGCGATCAGCGGCCCGGGAACCCCGGTGAGGTCCGGATCCTCCTCCGCGACCCGGAACATCAGCGCGTGGGCGCCACTGTCGTTCGTCCCGAACGGCATCCGGCCCGTGGCCGCGTAGGCCAGCACCGAGCCCAGGCAGAAGACGTCGCTGGCCGGGGTGACCTCCCGGCCGCGCACCTGCTCGGGCGACATGAAGCCGGGGGAGCCGACGGCCGCGCCGGTGCGGGTGAGGCCGTCGCCCTCGCCGACCCCCTCCAGGGCCCGGGCGATGCCGAAGTCGATGACACGCGGCCCGTCCAGCGTGATCAGGACGTTGGACGGCTTGAGGTCGCGGTGGACGATCCCTGCGGCGTGCACGGCCTGGAGGGCGCGGGCGAGCCCGGCCGCCAGGATCCGGACCGAGCGCTCGGGCAGCGGGCCGAAGTCCTGCCCGACGACCTGCCGCAGGGAAGGACCGGCGATGTAACCGGTGGCGACCCAGGGCACCTCCGCCTCGGTGTCCGCGTCCAGCACGGGCGCGGTCCACTCCCCGCCGACCTGCCGGGCGGCCTGCACCTCCCGCCGGAAGCGGCGGCGGAACTCCTCCTGACCGGCCAGATCCGGCTGCACCAGTTTGACCGCGACCGTGCGGCCGCGGTCCGATCGGGCCAGATAGACCCGGCCCATGCCGCCCGCGCCGAGCCGGCCGACCAGCCGGTAGGCGCCGAGTGTGCGTGGGTCTTCGGACGACAGGGCATCCATGCCGTCAGCACTCCTTCCCCCCGTTTTCCCCCGATGTTCCAGAGCCGGAGGATAGCCGGACGGCAAGAGGGCCGGAGCCCCGCGCGTCAAAGTACGGGGTTCCGGCCCTCGGGGGGCGGGGTGCTCAGCTGCCCTCGCCGGCCCGGGTCAGGCGGGAGAGATGTTCTCGGCCTGCGGGCCCTTGTGGCCCTGAGTGATGTCGAAGGTGACCTTCTGGCCCTCCGTGAGTTCACGGAAGCCGGTGGTCGCGATGTTGGAGTAGTGCGCGAAGACGTCGGCGCCGCCGCCGTCCTGCTGGATGAAGCCGAAGCCCTTCTCCGAGTTGAACCATTTCACGGTGCCCGTAGCCAAGGTGACTCCTCGATAGGTGGGGTGCGCGGAATTGCCGCACTGTGCGGAATTCCGTGGGACTGGGGGGTTCCGGGGGAAGTCCGGAGGGCCGGAAAGAGAAGTGCGCCCGAGGTCACAGACCGTCAGGCGCACATGTCATATGGGTACCACCACTGCAACTGGCGAAGAACGTAGCATGGGAAACCGAGGCGAATCGGTATTTCCGGGACGGCGATTCGGGGGACGGTTCCGGTGCCGTCGGGGGACGCCCCGGACCGGCACTGTGTCGGTGCGGGCGGCGGGTTCCGGACACTGTGCCGGTGCCCCCGGCCGGGCGGGGACCGTACGCTGGGCGTGCGTCAGCGCAGGACAGCCCCGAGGCCCGCGAGGGCATGGGGCGCTCCGTCAGAGAACCGCCGAGGTCAGAGAACCGCCGAGTCCGCCGAGGTCGCCGCCCGTGAGCACGCAGCCCGATCCGTCCCGTGGTGCCGCCGTCAAGGCCACCGACCGCGCACACGTCTTCCACTCCTGGTCCGCCCAGGCCCTCATCGACCCGCTCGCCGTCGCGGGTGCCGAGGGCTCGTACTTCTGGGACCACGACGGCAACCGCTATCTCGACTTCTCCTCCCAGCTGGTCAACACCAACATCGGCCACCAGCACCCCAAGGTCGTCGCGGCGATCCAGGAACAGGCCGGCCGGCTGTGCACGATCGCGCCCGGCTTCGCCGTCGACGTGCGCGCGGAGGCGGCCCGGCTGATCGCCGAGCGGACCCCCGGCGACCTGGACAAGATCTTCTTCACCAACGGCGGCGCGGAGGCGGTCGAGAACGCCGTCCGTATGGCCCGGCTGCACACCGGCCGCCCCAAGGTGCTCAGCGCCTACCGCTCGTACCACGGCGCGACCGCCGTCGCGATCAACCTCACCGGCGACCCGCGGCGCTGGGCCTCCGACACCGCGTCGGCCGGGGTGGTGCACTTCTGGGCGCCGTTCCTCTACCGCTCGCCGTTCCACGCGGAGACCGAGGAGCAGGAGTGCGAGCGCGCCCTGCGGCACCTGGAGGACACCCTGGTCTTCGAGGGGCCGCAGACCGTCGCCGCGATCGTCCTGGAGACGGTCCCCGGCACGGCGGGGATCATGCTGCCGCCGCCCGGCTATCTGCCCGGGGTGCGGGAGATCTGCGACCGTTACGGCATCGTGTTCGTCCTCGACGAGGTCATGGCCGGCTTCGGCCGCACCGGACGCTGGTTCGCCGCCGACCACTGGGACGTCACGCCGGACCTGCTGACCTTCGCCAAGGGGGTCAACTCCGGCTATGTGCCGCTCGGCGGCGTGGCGATCTCGGCGGAGATCGCCGCCACCTTCGACGAGCGGGCCTACCCGGGCGGTCTGACGTACTCCGGGCACCCCCTGGCCTGCGCCGCCGCCGTGGCGACGATCACCGCGATGGCCGAGGAGGGCATCGTGGAGAACGCGGCCCGTATCGGCGAGGACGTGCTCGGCCCCGGGCTGCGGGAGCTCGCCGGGCGCCACCCCTCGGTGGGCGAGGTCCGCGGCACCGGCGTCTTCTGGGCGCTGGAGCTGGTGCGCGACCGCGCCACGCGGGAACCCCTCGTCCCGTACAACGCCTCGGGCGGGGCCAACGCCCCGATGGTCGCGTTCTCCGCGGCCTGCCGCAGCCTGGGCCTGTGGCCGTTCGTGAACATGAACCGCACCCACGTCGTCCCCCCGTGCACCATCACGGAGGCCGAGGCCAAGACCGGGCTCGCCCTGCTGGACGAGGCGCTCACGGTGGCCGACGCCCACACCGTCTGAACCCGCGGCCGCCCCGCCCGGCCGCGGTCCGCCGGCCCCCGGGCCGGTACGCTCCCCGACGGCCCTCGCCTATCTTGTTGCGAGGGCCGTTCGCGCGCTGGCGCGCGGCCACGGAAGGGGAGACGGAGACCATGCCCGGCAGCGACGCTGTCAAGCGCACGACGCTGCGCTCCCAGATCGCCGACGCCCTGCGCGAGGAGGTCATCGCGGGCAGGCTCCCGGCGGGACGGCAGTTCACCGTCAAGGAGATAGCCGAGAGCTACGGCGTCTCGGCCACCCCGGTCCGCGAGGCGCTGCTCGACCTCTGCTCCCAGGGGCTGCTCCACGTCGAGCTGCACAAGGGCTACCGGGTGCGGGAGTTCTCGTACGCGGACTTCCTGGCCATGGTCGAGGCCCGCACGATGATGCTGGAGGGCATGTTCCGGCACGCCACCGACCAGGCCCTGGGCGCCGCCACCCCGGCCGTCCTGGCCTCCGTCCGGCGCCGGGCGGAAGAGGCGTCCCGCGCGGCCAACGCCGGCGACCTCGACATCCTCATCGGCTACGACCTGCGGTTCTGGCGCGAATTCGCGGCTCTCGTCGGCAACCCGTACATCTCCGACTTCCTGGACCGGGTGCGCGTGCAGTGCTGGGTCTTCATGGTCCCGCTGCTGCGCCGGGTCGGCGATCTGCGCGGGAGGCTGTGGTGCGGCCACATCGAGATGGTGGACGCGCTCGCCCGGCAGGAGGCGGGGTCGGTGCAGCGGATCGTCACCGGTTACAACACGCACGCGATGACGCTCATCAGATCTCTCACGGGCTGACGGAACCGTCCGGATCACGGAGGCGCGCGGCCCGGGTGACCACCGTCACTGGGGTATTTCTGGCCACTCGTGCGGGGAAGTCGGAATTATGTGCATAACCCATCGATCTCTCGTCGCGTCTTGATGACATGACGTCCAAGAGCGAACCACCGCGGCCTCCCCAGGGGGAGCACGACGGCACCGTCGACCTGTCCGTGGTCGTTCCGGCCTACAACGAGGAAGACCGGCTCGCCCCCAGCCTCAAGGCGATCCGGACCCACTTGGAGACGCTGGAGGCGGTCACCTGGGAGCTGATCGTCGTCGACGACGGGTCGACGGACGGCACGGCCGACGTGATCCGGACGGCCGCCGCCGAGGAGCCGCGCGTCCGGCCGCTCGGCTCGCCCGCCAACCGCGGGAAGGGGCACGCCGTCCGCACCGGCGTCCTGGCCTCGCGGGGCCGGCGCGTGCTGGTCACCGACGCGGACCTGGCGACGCCCATGGAGGAACTGGCGCTCCTGGCACGCCGGCTGGACGGGGGCGCCGCCGCGGCCGTCGGCTCGCGGGCGCTCCCCGGCTCGCGCATAGGGACGCCCCAGCACCCCGTGCGCGAGGCCCTGGGCCGGGCGGGCGCCGGGCTGATACGCGCCGTGGCCGTGCCCGGGGTGCGGGACACCCAGTGCGGGTTCAAGCTCTTCGACGGCGAGCGGGTGCGCGAGGCCTTCGCCGCGGCCCGGCTGAATGGCTGGGCCTTCGACATCGAGGTCCTGTGCTTCTTCCGCCGGCACGGCTGGGAGATCGCGGAGGTGCCGGTCCGCTGGGACCACCGGCCCGGCTCCAAGCTGCGCCCGTTGGCGTACGCCGCCGTCCTCGGCGACCTGCTGCGCCTGCGGGCCCGGGCGGTCCGGCCGTCCGGGCCGCTCGCCGCCGTCCTCTTCCTGCTCCTCGCCCTCTTCCTGTACGGCGGGCTGTGGGAGGGGCCCGGCACCGCCTACCTCGTCGACTCGGAGTCCGACCAGCAGCAGTGGGAGTGGTTCTACGCGGTCACCGCGGACAACGTCGTCCACCTGCGCGACCCGTTCTTCACCGACCTCCAGAACCATCCCTTCGGCGTCAACCTCATGGCGAACACGGCCATGCTGGGCGTCTCCGTCCCCCTCACCCCGCTGACCCTGGCCCTGGGCGCGCACGTCACCTGGGCGGTGGTGCTCACCGGCGGGCTGGCCGGGACCGCCTGGGCCTGGTACTGGCTGCTGGCCAAGCGATTCGTCCGCTCGCGGTGGGCGGCGGTGCTGGGCGGCGGGTTCTGCGCCTTCGCGCCGCCGATGGTCTCGCACGGCACCGCGCACCCCAACTTCGCGGTGCTGTTCGTGATTCCGCTGATCGTCGACCGGGCGCTGCGCCTGTGCGGGGACGGGCGGACCGTGCGCGACGGCGCCGTGCTCGGCGTCCTCGTCACCTACCAGGTCTTCCTGGGCGAGGAGGCGCTGCTGCTGGCCGCGACCGGTCTGCTGCTCTTCGCCTTCGGGTACGCCGTCGCCGCCCCCGGCGCGGCGCGGGAGGCCGCCCGGCCGCTGCTGCGCGGTCTCGGCGTGGCGGTGCTGGTGGCCGTGCCCCTGGTGATCGTGCCGCTGGCCCGGCAGTTCTTCGGGGCGCAGAGCTACCACAGCGTGCTGCACGGAGAGGTCGGCAACCATCCGTTCGCCCTGCTGGAGTTCGCCACCCGGTCACTGGCCGGGGACGAGGGGATCGCCGCGTCGCTGTCCCCCAACAGGACCGAGGAGAACGCCTTCTTCGGCTGGCCGCTCGTGCTGCTGGCGATCGCCCTCGTCGTCCGGCTGCGGGACCGGCCGCAGGTCCGCGCCCTGGGGTTCACCGCGCTGGCCGCCGCCGCGCTGTCGCTCGGGCGGGACGTCCCGCTGCCGGGCACCGACCACACGCTGCCCGGCCCGTGGCGCGTCGTGGACCGGATGCCGCTCTTCGAGTCCGTCATCGAGTCCCGCACGGCCATGATCTGCGTCCCGGCCCTCGGCATCCTCCTCGCCCTGGGCTGCGACCGGCTGGCGGCGCGCGGGCCGCGCGACGAGCGCGGCAGCTCCCGCCGGCTGCTGGGCTGGGCGGCGTTCGCCGCGGCCCTGGTGCCGCTGGTGCCGACGCCGTACCGGACCGCCGAGCGCGAGCCGGTGCCGGCGTTCGTCGCGGACGGGCAGTGGCGGGAGTACGTCCGGCCCGGTCGGGCGCTGGTGCCCGTGCCGGTGCCCGACCCGGGGGAGGTCGCCGGGCTGCGCTGGCAGATCCGGGCGGGGTTCGGCTTCGCCCTGCCCGGCGGCTACTTCAACGGGCCCGACGGGCCGGACCGGAACGGGATCTACGGGCCGGTGCCCACGCCGACCGCCACCCTCCTGAAGAACGTCCACGACACCGGCCGCCCGGCGGACGTCGACGAAGCCGTCCGCCGGGAGTTCGGCCGGGACCTCACCGCCTGGCGGGCGGACGCGATCGTCCTCGCGCCGCAGGACAACGTCGCTCCGCTGCGCGAAACCCTCGAACGGCTGACCGGTAAGGAAGGGCGGCGCGTGGGAGGCGCCTGGGTGTGGGACGTGCGCCGAGGGGCGTGAACCCGGTGGTGCCCGAAACCGGACGGAATCCGCCCGGCCATGTCCGTCGCCCCTGTGTGACAACCAGCTGAGCGGCACTACTCTGGCCCGACCATCGCACTGAAGGCGCATACGAGAGTGAGCTCACGTGGCCTGTGACCTCTGGCTTGTCCCCCTCGTCGACGTGCTGTGCCACAGCCCCGACAATCCCTTCGCCGAAGAGATCGCCGCCTACGACAAGGCGCTCGGCGAGGCCGGACTGCCGCCCGTCCCCGTCTTCGGCTATATGCCGGGCCTCTCCGGGGACGTGGCGCCGGTCGCGGGCTTCGACTACGACGCGCTCCACTTCCTGCGCCGCGCCCACCTGCTCAACCTGTGCGGCCTGACCGTCACCCCGGTCGACGAACTGGGCGGGGACTACGAGCAGTTGCTGGAGATGTTCGAGACCACCGCCCAGCAGTCGCACCTGGTGTGGCACTACGACCACGCGGGCGCCTATGTGCCCGTCGACTTCGCCCACCCGCTGACCAGCGACGAACTTCTCGAAGGCGGCGGACCGTTGGGATCCAGCCATGGATTGCTGCGCGAACTCCACACGGTGGCGCCGGTGCTGGGCATCGATCCGGACAACCCGCCCGCCGCGCCCGCGGCTCCGCGGCGGCCGACGGCGCTGGACGAGCGGGCCGTGCCCGGTCCGGCGGACGACAGCCCCTTCGCGCGTGAGCGGCATGTCTGGCTGGGTCTGCACGCGGCGGTCACCCGCAGTCTGGGGCAGGGCTCGATGATCGTGTTCAGCTGAACGGCCGCCGGCGCGACGGAGTGCGGCCCGGTACGGGCTGTGCCGTACCGGGCCGCACTCGGGCAGGGCTAGCGGGGCGACTCCGGCGGGCGCTGCCGGGGCATGTTCGGCCGGGAGCCGGGCGGCAGCGGGAACCGGCCGACGGGGCCGCCGTTCTCGCCCCGGGGGCCCCAGGTGACCAGCGACTGCGTCAGCAGGGGCGCGGGGCCCGCCCGGAACTCGACCATCCAGTCGGCGGTCTCGGCCCGGACGAGCTCCGAGACGTCCTCGGAGAAGCGGCGCAGTACGGTCAGACAGCGCTCCGCCGCCTCGCTGGCCGTGCCCTCGGTCGGGCCCAGCACCTCGCGCACGCACTCGGACGCCCAGTCGAACTGGAGCGCCTCCAGCCTGCGTTGCACGGCCTGCGCGGTCGACACCGCCCGCATCCAGCCCGTCGTCAGGCCGAAGTAGCGGTCGCAGGCGACGCAGGCGACGGCGCCCAGCAGGGCGAGGAACGCCCAGGTGGACCCCGTGCGGATCGCCTTCGTCAGCTCCAGCAGCGGCAGGGCCGCCCCCACCACGGCGAAGACCGCGGCGGCCATCCGGAGGGCGCGGGCCCAACGGCGTTTCCAGGCCCGGTCGGCCAAGTACCAGTCGGCGAGGACGAGCGCGCCGCTCTCCACCCACCGGTACAGCTCGTCGAGCCGTTGAGCGGGCTCCCCCCAGTCGCCGAGCGGGAAGGTCCGGCCGCGCAGGTCTCCCCGGTGCCTCCCGTCCTGCTCCTTGGGGAGCCCCTCGGGCTGCATCTCAGGCTGGCTCACCCCTGCACTCCCTCTTCGCCGCTGCTGCTTACCCCTGTCACCGGCTCTTTCCTACCGCCGAACGGTTGGCCTTGTGCACCGGATCGCTCCTTTGCCGCCCGTAAGTGCCAGGGAATCGGGTATAGGGGGCGATATCCCCCTCACCCGAAAGAGTGGGTGGCCTGTGTGGACGTGACGGGGCGGGTGCGGCGAAACGTTCTGACGAGGCCCGACGGGAGACGTGGGGGAGCCGGGACGCACGGCACTGATCGTTCCGCGAGGCAATAGGGTGACACCCGTGAAGGTCCTCGTCATCGGCGGCGGCGCCCGCGAACACGCCCTGTGCCGCTCTCTGTCCCTCGACCCCGACGTCACCGCTCTGCACTGCGCCCCCGGCAACGCCGGTATCGCCGCGGTCGCCGAGGTGCACCCGGTCGACGCCCTCGACGGCGCGGCGGTGGCGGAGCTGGCCGCCTCGCTCGGTGCCGACCTCGTCGTCGTCGGCCCGGAGGCCCCGCTGGTCGCGGGCGTCGCCGACGCCGTCCGCGAGCGCGGCATCCCCGCCTTCGGGCCGTCCGCCGAGGCGGCGCGGCTGGAGGGCTCCAAGGCGTTCGCCAAGTCCGTGATGGCCTCCGCCAACGTGCCCACCGCGCGCAGCTACGTCTGCACCACCCCCGCCGAGATCGACGCGGCGCTCGACGCGTTCGGCGCCCCCTACGTCGTCAAGGACGACGGCCTCGCCGCCGGCAAGGGCGTCGTCGTCACCTCCGACCTCGACGTGGCCCGGGCCCACGCGCTCGCCTGCGACCAGGTCGTCATCGAGGAGTTCCTCGACGGCCCCGAGGTCTCGCTGTTCGCCGTCACCGACGGCGACACGGTCGTCCCCCTCCAGCCCGCGCAGGACTTCAAGCGGGCCCTCGACGGGGACCAGGGGCCGAACACCGGCGGCATGGGCGCCTACTCGCCGCTGCCCTGGGCCGACCCCAAGCTCGTGGACGAGGTCCTGGAGACCGTCCTCCGGCCGACCGTCGACGAGCTGCGCCGCCGGGGCACCCCGTTCTCCGGGCTGCTCTACGCCGGTCTCGCCATCACCTCGCGCGGCGTCCGGGTCATCGAGTTCAACGCCCGCTTCGGCGACCCCGAGACCCAGGTCGTCCTCGCCCGCCTCAAGACCCCCCTCGCCGCCCTCCTCCACGCGGCCGCCACCGGCACCCTCGCCTCCTTCCCCCCTCTCCGCTGGACGGACGGCGCAGCCGTCACCGTCGTGATCGCCTCGCACAACTACCCCGGTGTTCCCCGCACCGGGGATGCCATCGAGGGGCTCGCGGAGGCGGATGCGGTTGAGGGGGCGTATGTGCTGCACGCGGGGACCGCGCGTGATGCGGCCTCGGGTGGTGTGGTCAGTGCCGGGGGGCGGGTGCTGTCGGTGACCGGCACGGGTGAGGGCATTCCCGAGGCTCGGGAGCGGGCTTATGAGGCGGTGTCGCGGGTGCGGTTGCCCGGGGGGCAGTACCGGACGGATATCGCGGCGGGGAAGTAGCCCCTGAGCCGCGCTGCGCGCGGCGGGCTGTCTCAGCCCGTCCGGCGTTTGAGGACAAGCGGCGAAGCCGCTTTCACGGGGTCCGGGGCGGAGCCCCGGGAAACGGTGAAAGGGAGGGACCGGGGCACCCCACCGCGAAGCGGCCCCCAGCCCGCACCTTTGGGCAAGGCCATTCCATCGAGTGACCGATACGCCAACCGGCTGACGAACGCCCCACGCCCAACTAGGGTGCCGCGCAGGCCGACTGCCGCACATTCCGGCAACTGGCCCACCGGCATTGCGATGTCAGAGGCCGGTGCCACAGTGGGGTGGTAGGCAGGTCCCGTCGGACCGCCGGCAGACAGAGCACTACAGGCAACTGGGGGTGATCGGTCTCGTGGCAGGTACGGAAGCCGGCGCGCACGCCGCGCGCCTCCGGGCCCTGGCGGTCCTGCGCGTCCGCAGCACCGCGCTGGCCGTCGCCCTGCTGCCGGCGGCCGCGGCCGTGGTGCTGCTGGCCGGCACGCTCATGGGCCGGATCCCGGACGGCAGCGTCGGGGCGGCGGCCCGCCCCGCCGTGACGGCGGCGGCGCTGGCCGCGCTGGCCCTGGCGGCGGTCGTCGCGGCGGTGGTGATCCGGGCGAGGCCGGCCCTCAGCCCCACGGTGCCCATCCCGGAGGAGACGGCTCCGGACCTCTACCGGCTGGTCCGCGACCTGGCGGACCGCATGGACGTCCCGGCCCCCTCGGCCATAGCCCTCACCCCGGACTGCGACAGCTGGCTGGAGGACCGCACCCACCCGGCCCACCGCACCGCCCCGAAGCCCTCGGCGGGCGGCCCGGGGCCGGGGCAACTGCTGCGCCGCAGGACCGCCGCCGCGCCGGTGCTGGTGATCGGCTCGCCGTTCCTGTGGTGGATGCGCGTCGCCGAGCTGCGCGCCCTGCTGGCCCCCGTGGTGGCGGGCACCGGCCCGTCCGCCCACCCGGACATAGCGGCGGCGCGCCGCTTCGTCCGCGGCCTGGACGCGGCCGTGGCGGTCGCCGCCGGGCGGCCCCTGCTGGCCTTCGTCGGCTGGACGGCCCGGGTCCTGCTGCGCTCGTGCCGCGAGCACGCCGCGGAGATGGAGCGCGGGGTCGCGGCGGCCGCCTCCGAGCGGGCCCAGACCGTGGACTACGGCCTGCGGGTCGTCGCCCAGGAACAGGTCGGCCTGGCCTACGCGGGCTGGGACCGGCTGCTCAACCGGGTCGCCCTGCCCGCCTGGCGGATGGGCCGCTGGCCCTCGCGGCTCGACGCGGGCGTCGTCTCGGCGCTGACCGAGCTCTCCCGCCGCGACCGGCTGGCGGAAGGCTTCGCCTCCCGCCTGGGCGAGCGGCCCGCCTGCGACCTCCTGGAGGAGCCGGGCGTCGTCGACGAGGCCGCCTCCCTGCTGGCCGCCCGGCTGTTCCACGGCGGCCCCCCGGAGCCGGGCCCCGACTGGTCCCCGGTCAGCTGGAGCCAGTACCCCGAGGAGGTCGTGGACCGGAAGTGGCGGGTCGAGGCCGCCCGGCTGCACCGGGTCCTGGACCTCCTGGAGGACGTCCTCGACGACCTCACCGCCCGCGCCCCCGCCGGCGGCCCCGCCCTCCCGGTCCGGGACACCACGCCCGTACCGCCCACCGTGGCCCGCGTCCTCGACCGCCTCACCGGCCCCACGGGCCCGGGCGTCGGCGAGCGGCTGGGCCTGCGGCTCAGCGCCGAGATCGCCCGCGAGACCGGCGCCGACGGCGCCCGGTCCCCCCGGGCCGGTGAGGCGGTCTGCGACCCCGGGCTCGACGGCCTCGCCCCGCTGTTCCCGCTCCAGCCCCCGCGCAGCGGCCGGGAGCTGCTCACCGACCATGTGACGGCCATGATCTGCTGCGCCGCCGTGGACACCGCGGGCGCCGTGCCCGGCCTCGACTGGCTGGACGGCCCGTCCCTCCTCGTCGGCGGGGCCCGCCGCGCCGACCTGGCCCGCACCGTGCTCTGCCTGATCGAGGACGGCGACGGGGAGCCCCTGCGGGCCTGGCTGGGCGAGGTCGGGGTACGCCCCGAGAAGCCCGTCCGGCTGGGCTGACCGGGACGGGGTGGGGGAGTGAGTCAGGGGAGGGAGACGTCCGCCGCGGGCCGCCCCGGCGTTCGCACCTGGGAATCCGCCGCGCTGGCACGCGCCGCGACGGACCCCTTCACCGCACCCCCGCTCGCCTGGCTGGCCGACCAGTCCGCCCCCCGCACGGCACCGGCCTGGTACGCCACCGCCGACGACGTCCACCGGACCGTCAGGGGCTTCACCTCCGACACCGCCGTCGCCCCCGGCGAGTCCGTGGACTTCCGCGTCACCGTGGAGCCGCCGCAGCCCTTCACCGTCGACGTCCACCGCATCGGCCACTACGCGGGCCACGGCGCCGCCAGGATGGCCACCAGCCCCCGGCTGGCCGGCATGGTCCAGCCCCCGCCGCTGGTCGCGGACCGCGCCGTCTCCTGCCACCACTGGTGGCTGTCCTGGCGGCTCGCCGTCCCGCCGCACTGGCCCCCCGGCGCCTACGTCGCCGTCCTGACCACCGCCGACGGCCGACGGTCCCACGTTCCCTTCACCGTCCGCGACGCCGTCCCCGCCGACCTGCTGCTCGTCCTGCCGGACCTCACCTGGCAGGCGCACAACGTCTACCCCGAGGACGGCCGCACCGGCGCCGGCCTGCGGCACGCCTGGGACGAGCACGGCCGCCTGCTCCCGGAGGAGGCCGCGGCCGTCACCGTCTGCGCCGACCGCCCGTACGCGGGCACCGGCCTGCCGCCCGACGTGGGCCACGCCTACGACGTCATCCGCTGGGCCGAGCGCTACGGCTACGACCTCGCCTACGCCCACGCCACGGACCTGCACGCCGGCCGCGTCGACCCGTCCCGCTACCGCGGCCTGGTCTTCCCCGGCCCCGACGCGTACTGGTCCGCCCCCATGCGCCGCGCCGTCGAGGCCGCCCGCGACGGCGGCACCTCGCTGGTCTTCCTGGGCGCCGCGGCCCTGGGCCGGCAGATCGAGACCGCCCCCTCCCCGGCAGGCCCCGACCGGCTGCTGATCTGCCGAAGACACCGGAACGGGAGCCGCGCCGCCCACTGGCGCGACACGGCCCCCGAGCAGCAGCTGCTGGGCATCCAGCACGCCGGCCGCGTCCCCCGCCCGGCCCCCCTGGTCGTCCGCAACACCGACCACTGGCTGTGGGAGTCCACCGGCGCGGCCGAGGGCGACGAGCTGCCCGGCCTGGTCGCGGGCGACGCCGACCGCTACCACCCGCGCACCGCCCTGCCCCCGCACACCGAGCGGATCCTGCTCGCCCACTCCCCGTACCGCGACGCCAAGGGCGTCAGACGCCACCAGGAGACGTCCCTGTACCGGGCCCCCGGCGGCGCCCTGGTCTTCGCCTCCGGCACCTCCGCCTGGGCCCCGGCCCTGGACCGGCCCGGCCACACGGACTCCCGGATCCAGCGCGCCACCGCCAACCTCCTCGACCACATCTGCAAACGGGCCTGACCCTCGCGACGGCCGGGAAGGCGCATACGGCAGAATCGAGGCGTTTGGACAAACCACCAGGAGGACGCGTGTCCGGATTCGTCGAGAAGCCCGAACCGGTCGAGGTGCCGGGCCTTGTGCATCTGCACACCGGCAAGGTGCGCGACCTCTACCGCGACGGGGACGGCCGGCTGGTGATGGTCGCCAGCGACCGCATGTCCGCCCACGACTGGGTGCTGTCCAGCGAGATCCCCGACAAGGGCCGCATCCTCACCCAGCTCTCCCTGTGGTGGTTCGACCGGCTCACCGACCTCGTCCCGCACCACGTCCTCTCCACCGAGCTGCCGCCCGGCGCCCCCGCCGACTGGGAGGGCCGGACCCTCGTCTGCCGCTCCCTGGACATGCTGCCGGTCGAGTGCGTGGCCCGCGGCTACCTCACCGGCTCCGGCCTGCGGGAGTACGAGCAGACCCGCACCGTCTGCGGCCTCGCCCTCCCCGAAGGCCTGTCCGACGGCTCCGAGCTGCCCTCGCCGATCTTCACCCCCGCGACGAAGGCGGACGTCGGCGACCACGACGAGAACGTCTCCTACGAGGAGGTCGCCCGGCGCACCGGCGCCGAGACGGCCGCCGAGCTCCGCCAGATCACCCTCGCCGTCTACGACCGGGCCCGCGGCGTCGCCCGGGACCGGGGCATCGTCCTGGCCGACACCAAGTTCGAGTTCGGACGGGCGGAGGACGGCGAACTGATCCTCGCGGACGAGGTCCTGACCCCGGACTCCTCCCGCTTCTGGCCCGCCGACCAGTGGCAGCCCGGCCGTGCGCAGCCGTCCTTCGACAAGCAGTTCATCCGCGACTGGCTGGACGCCTCCGGCTGGGACCGGCACGGCGAACTGCCGCCGCCCCCGCTGCCGGAGGACATCGTCGAGCAGACCCGGGCCCGGTACGTGGAGGCCTACGAGCGGCTGACGCTGACGCGCTGGACGTGACGGGGGCGGGCGGGGGCCGGTTGCCGCACGCTTGAGAGACCGCGGGGGCCCGGGAGCCGTACCTAAGAGCCTTCTCAGACTCCCTCTGCCACAGTGGGACACCATGCCCGTCCCCGCCACCGCCTTCCCCGGCGTCCTCGTCGTCGACGACGACCCCGACGTCCGGGCCGCCGTCGTCGACGGCCTCGCCGTCGAGGGCTACGAGGTCCGCTCCGCCGCCGACGGGCTCGAAGCCCTCTCGGCCGTGGCCGCCGCCCCGCCCGCCGCGATCGTCCTCGACCTCGCCATGCCCGTCCTCGACGGCCTCGCCGTCTGCCGTCGGCTGCGCGACCTCGGCGACCGCACCCCGATCCTCGTGCTCACCGCCCGCGACGCCGTCTCCGACCGGGTCGCGGGCCTCGACGCCGGAGCCGACGACTACCTCGTCAAACCGTTCGCCCTCGACGAACTGCTGGCCCGGCTGCGCGCCCTGCTGCGCCGCGCGGCCCCCGTCGCACCCGGAGGCGACGACGCCGCCACGGCCGACGGGCTGACGTACGCCGACCTGACCGTCGACCCGGACACCCGCACCGGCCGCCGGGGCGACGCCCCCCTGGAGTTCACCCGCACCGAGTTCACCCTGCTGGAACTGTTCCTGCGCCACCCGGGACAGGTGCTGCCCCGCGACACCATCCAGCAGCACGTATGGGGAACCGACTTCGGCCCCGAGTCCAACTCCCTCTCCGTCTACATCGGTTACCTGCGCCGCAAGCTGGAGGCGGGCGGCGCGCCCCGCCTCCTGCACACCGTGCACGGCGTCGGCTACCGGCTGGGCGAGCGATGAGGCCCCGGCTCGCCCGCCGCCCGCTGCGCACCCGGCTGGCGGTCGTCACCTCCGCCGCCGTGGCGGTCGTCGCCCTCGGCGTGCTCGCCGCCGCGTACGTGGTGATCCGCTACGAGATCAGGAACCAGCTCGACCTCCAGCTCAAACAGCAGGCCGGCCTCCTCGCCCAGCAGGCCCGCACCTCCGGCCCCGGCGTCCTGTACGCCGAGTGCGCCTGGCTCGCCGCGCCCGCCTGCGCCCAGGTCGTCCCCGCCGACCCGGCCGCCCCCGGCCAGCGGCGCCTGGTCCTGCCCGTCACCGGCGCCACCCGCCGCGTCGCCGCCGGCACCCTCGGCGCCCACTACAGCGACATCGTCCGCGACGGCCGCTCCCTGCGGATGCTCACCACCCCGCTGGGCCGCGGCCGGGCGCTCCAGGTGGCCGTCCGCTCGGACACCGTGGACAAGGGCGTGGAACAGGCCGGTCTGCTGCTCGGGGCGGTCGGCGGGGCCGGGGTGCTGCTGGCGGCGGGCCTCGGCTACGGGGCGTCCCGCACGGCGCTGCGCCCCGTCACGCGGCTCACCGCCACCGCCGAACACATCGCCGCCACCCGCGACCCGGCACACCGGATCGAGCTGCCGCCACCCTCGGACGGCGCGGCGGCGTCCCGGGACGAGATCACCCGCCTCGCCACCAGCTTCAACACCATGCTGGGCGAGCTGGAGGACGCCGTCGCCGCCCAGCGCCGGCTCGTCGCCGACGCCTCGCACGAACTGCGCACCCCGCTCACCGCGCTCCGCACCAACGCCGAACTCCTCGCCCGCGCCGAACGGCTCACGCCCGCCCAGCGCGACCGGGCGGCCGGCGCCCTGGGCCGCCAGCTGCGCGAGGTGACGGGCCTGGTCAACGATCTGATCGAGCTGGCGCGCGACGAGGAGCCGCGGCAACTCGTCGAACAGGTACGGCTCGACGCGCTCACCGAGCGGTGCGTGGCCGCTGCGCGCGGTCACTGGCCGGACACGCCCTTCACCCTGGAGGCGGGGGGAGCGGCGGACGCCGTCGTACCGGGGGTGCCCGCCCGGCTGGCCCGGCTGCTGGCCAACCTGCTGGACAACGCGGCCAAGTTCAGCCCGGCCGGTGCCGGGGTGGAAGTACGGCTGACCCGCGCCGCGGGCGCCCTCGACCTGACCGTCCGCGACCACGGACCCGGCATCTCCGACGAGGACCTGCCCCACGTCTTCGACCGCTTCTACCGCTCACGTCAGGCCCGCGCCCTGCCCGGTTCGGGGCTGGGCCTCGCCATGGCCCGGCAGATCGCCCGCGCGCACGGTGCGGAGCTCACGGCGGAACGGCCGGCGACGGGCGGCGGCGCGTGCTTCCGGCTCCGCTTCCCGGCCGGGGAGTGACCGCACGGCATACGACCGCACGGCATACGACCGCACGGCATACGACTGCACGGGATACGACGAAGGCCCCGGTCACCAGGACCGGGGCCTTCCCTCTGAGCGGACGACGAGGCTCGAACTCGCGACCTCAACCTTGGCAAGGTTGCGCTCTACCAACTGAGCTACGTCCGCACGCGCTCCGCGCTTCCGTGCGGTGCGGGTTCCACTATAGCCAACCCTGGGCCCGTGCGATGCGCGCCGCCGCATGCCGGTTCTCCGCGCCCAGCTTCGCGGCCGCCGACGAGAGGTAATTGCGGACCGTCCCCGGCGTCAGCCGCGCCCGCTCCGCGATCTCCGCGATCCGCGCCCCGTCCTCGGCCAGCTCCAGCAGCTCGGCCTCGCGGGCGGTCAGCGGCGATTCGCCCGCGCTGATCGCGTCGGCCGCCAACTCCGGGTCGACATAACGGCTTCCCGCGTGCACGCTACGGATGATCTCGGCGAGCCGCTGGGCCGAGACCGTCTTCGGGACGAACCCCCGGACGCCCGCCTCCAGGGCCCGCTTCAGATGCCCGGGCCGCCCGTGACCGGTCACGATCATGGTGCGGCAGCCGGGGAGTTCGGCCCGCAGGGATGTGGCCACCGTCACGCCGTCCGCCCCCGGCATCTGCAGGTCCAGCACCGCCACGTCGGGCCGGTGCGCCCGCGCCATGGCGATCGCCTCCGGCCCCGAGGCGGCCTCCGCGACGACCTGGAGATCGTCCTCCAGGCCGAGGAGGGCGGCGAGCGCGCCGCGGATGAGGTGCTCGTCGTCGGCGAGCAGCAGCTTGATCACGCGAGGCCTCCACGGTTCTCGGCGAGGACGGCGGGCTCCGGCTCCACGGGGTCCTGCGCGCCCCGCCCGTCGTCCCTCACCGGCGGAACCAGCGGCACCTCCACCGTCAGCCGGAACGTTCCCCTGGCCCGGTGCCCGGCGTCCAGCGTGCCCCCGAGGGCCGTCACCCGCTCCCGCAGCCCGGCCAGCCCGGAGCCGCGCGGACCGGCCTCCGCCGCCGTCCCCGCCCCGTCGTTCTCCATCATCAGCACCGCCGACGGGCCGGTGAGCCGCAGCCGCACCGCGCAGCGCCGCGCGTCCGCGTGCCGCAGCACGTTCGTCGTCCCCTCCCGCACCACCCAGGCCAGGACGGACTGCACCGTGTCCGGCAGCGCGTCCCGCGAGGTGTCGTCGATCCGGCAGGCGATCCCCGCCGCGCCCAGCACCCCGCGCGCCCCGACCAGTTCCGTGTGCAGGTCCGCCTGCCGGTAGCCGCGCACCAGCTCGCGCATGTCGCGCTGCGAGTCCCGCGCGATCCGCTGCACCTCGGCCATCTGCTCCAGCGCGGCCGGCGACCCGCGCTGCGCCAGCTGCGCGGCGAGCTCGCTCTTGAGGGCGATCACCGTGAGGTTGCGGCCGAGCACGTCGTGCATGTCCCGGCCGAAACGCAGCCGTTCCTCCGCCACGGCCAGCCGGGCCTGCACGGTCCGGGCGTTCTCCGCCTCCCACATCACCGCCAGCATCCAGCCCGTGGTGCGCACGGTGGCCAGGGACCACACGGCGACGAACCAGATCATCACCATGACGATCACCGCGCCGGGCAGCCGTCCGCCGAACGGCAGGATGACCACGGCCACCACGACGCTCCCCGCCAGGCACCACAGCAGATACGTCCGCACCCGGGCCACCATCAGGCTGAACGCCCCGAAGAAGCTCAGCACGCCGCCCTGGACCACCAGGGCCCGCGAGGTGACGTGCACCGGTCCGTCCGCCCGGACCATGAGGACGAGCAGCACCACGGAGGCCACGAGCAGGGCCCCGGAGACGGCGAGCCGGCGCCAGGGCGCGGGGTTCTTCAGCCGGAAGTGCTCCAGGGCCCGCCGGAAGAGGCCCGCGCCCACGCAGCACTGGGCGAGGCCGAGCACCAGCAGGAGGGCGGCGACGGGCCGGCTGCCGTCCGACTCGCCCAGCAGGCCGGCGGCGGAGGTGAGCGGGAAGAGGAACGGCAGCAGGTACAGCGTCCAGCGCATATAGCTGTCGACCTGGGCGATCCTGCTCCGTCCCCGCCAGCCGCCCAGACGTGTCCGTACCCCCATGACCGTTCCCCCCTGTTGTCCGATGCCCCGGCCCGTTCGGCGACGTTCCGGTCCGTTCAGCGAGGCGGCTCCCAGCGGAACCACCGCTTCACAGCAAACACGGCCAGGACGCTCCAGGCCAAAGCGGTCGCCACCAGCCCCAGTGCCTTGTATGCCCCCAGTCCGCCGAACCAGCCGCCGCGCAACAGCGCGACCGCCGGTGACAGCGGCAGCAGCTCGCACACCGAGGCCACCGGGCCGGGCAGGAGCGCCGGCGGAACGAGTACCCCGGAGCCCGCCAGCGAGGCGAGCAGCAGCGGCACGGTCACGAGCCGGGCACCCGCCACCGTACGCGCCCGGGCCGAGCTCACCGCCGCCAGTCCGGCACAGACGGCGATGCCGAGGACGACGCCCGCGAGCAGCAGACCGGGCCGGGCCACGGGTCCTACGTCCAGCCACACCACACCCACAAGCACCAGCAGGGCGCACTGGGCCGCCGCGATCAGCGCGGCGGGCAGCGCCACCCCCGCCAGGATCTCCCGGTCCCCGGCCTCCCCTGTGCGCAGCCGCTTGAGGACCAGCTCCTCCCGGCGCGCGACGTAGGCACCGACCAGGTTCTGGTGGACGGCGAGGAGCAGGATCAAGCCGAACGCCGCCGTCACGGTGGCCTCGTCCACCGTCGTCCCGGCCCGGCCCGGGTCGATCGCCTCGATGCCCCCCACGGCCCTGCGCACGGCGTACGCCAGCAGGGCGGGCATCAGCAGCGCCGTGCACAGATCCGTGCGATTCCGGGCGAGCAGGGTCAGTTCGGCGCGGCCGAGGGCCGGCAGCCGGGTGAACGCCGTCATGGGGACCCCGCCGCTCCCGGACCCGCGATCCGCGGGAACGCCTCCTCCAGCGAGGCGGTCCGCGCGTCGAGCCCCTCCAGCTCCACCGACTGCTCCCGGGCCCACAGCAGCAGCCCGGTCAGCGTCCGCTGCAGCTCCCGGGTGCTGAGCTCCACCCGCCCGGTCCCGTCCGGCAGTTCCCGGTGGTCCAGCACGCCCAGCGCGGCCAGCGGCGGGAGGTCCCCGACGAACCAGCCCGGCGGCATGGCGAACCGGATGCGCGACGGATACGCCGCCAGGACCCCGGACGGCGCGCCCTCGGCGACGATCCGGCCCCCGCGCAGGATCGCCAGCCGGTCCGCCAGGGCCTCCGCCTCCTCCGGGCGGCGCGTGGTGAGGACCACGGTCGTCCCCTCCGCGCGGAGCCGGCGCACCAGATCCCAGGTGGTGTGCCGGGCCCATGGGTCGAGCCCGGCGGTCGGCTCGTCGAGGAGGAGCACCTCGGGCCGGCCGAGCAGCGCGAGCGCCAGACCGAGCCGCCGCCGTTCGCCGCCGGAGAGCCGTTCGACCCGGACGTCCCGCCGGTCCACCAGCTCCACCAGGGCCAGCGCCTCGTCCACCGGACGCGCGCCGCTGGTGCACCCCGCCCACATGGCCGCCGTCTCGGCCGCCGTCAGCCCGGAGGGGAGACCGTCCTCCCGCGGCATCACCCCGATCCGGGGCCGGACCGCCTTCCGCCCGGTGTACGGGTCGTGGCCGAACACCGTCACCCGGCCGCCCGTCGGCGGGGCCAGCCCCGCCAGCAGCTCGACGGTGGACGTCTTCCCGGCGCCCTCGGCGCCCAGCAGGGCGAACACCTCGCCCCGCCGCACCTCGAAGCCGATCTCCCGGACCGCTTCGAACCCCGTCCCGCCGGCCGGGCCGTACCTCCGCCGCAGCCGTGAGACCTCGATCACACTCTCCCGGGTCTTCATGCCTCCAGCCTTCCGGCACCGGGCGGCGGTCATCAGTGCGCGCTGTCATGGCCCGCGTTGACAAACGTCATGGGCCCCCGGGCAGCACGAAAAAGACCCCGGTCACCAGGACCGGGGTCTTTTCTCTGGAGCGGACGACGAGGCTCGAACTCGCGACCTCAACCTTGGCAAGGTTGCGCTCTACCAACTGAGCTACGTCCGCATACGCTCCGCGCTTCCGTGCGGTGCGGGCACCACTCTACCTGATCCACCGGAGTGGTCGGTAAAGCGATGAGAGCGGGTGACAGGAATCGCACACTGCGCCTCCCCCTTGGAAAGGGGGCGCTCTACTACTGAGCTACACCCGCGCGACCATCCTCCGGGCCACAAGAGACCGGTGAACGGCTGGAGCGGGTGACAGGAATCGCACACTGCGCCTCCCCCTTGGAAAGGGGGCGCTCTACTACTGAGCTACACCCGCGCGACCATCCTCCGGGCCACAAGAGACCGGTGAACGGCTGGAGCGGGTGACAGGAATCGCACACTGCGCCTCCCTCTTGGAAAGAGGGCGCTCTGCTACTGAGCTACACCCGCGCGTCCACTCACCGGACCACCGAAGTGGCCGATGAACGGCGAGAGCGGGTGACAGGAATCGCACACTGCGCCTCCCCCTTGGAAAGGGGGCGCTCTACTACTGAGCTACACCCGCGCGTCTCGGGGGTTTTGGCCTCTCGGCCTCGCCCCTCGGCGTGCTCCAGACTCTAGCGGATCATGTGGGGTGAGATGCAAATCCGGTTCTGGGCCGGGCTCCTGAGGGGTGGCCGGATCCGGCCGCACGGGACCGGCGGCGGGCTGTGCGGGGGAGGGGGCCGGCCGTGCGGGGAGGGGGCCGGGGCCGTGCCCGCGCCCCCTCCGCCCCGGCCGTCAGTTCGCCGCGTTGAACGCCTCGTAGACCCTCTTGGGGATCCGGCCCCGCGGGGGCACCTCCATGCCGTGCGACCGGGCCCACGCGCGGACGGCCGCCGGGTCCGGCTCGACGGAGGTGCGTCGGTACGCCTTCCCGGAACGGGAGCGCTTCCGGCCGGCGTCCAGGTAAGGCTCCAGCTCGTGCCGGAGTTTCTTCGCATTGGCAGTGCTGAGGTCGATCTCGTACGACTTGCCGTCGATGCCGAAGGTGACGGTCTCCGCGGCCTCGCCCCCGTCGATGTCATCAAAGAGCGTTACTACCACACGCTGCGCCACGGAATGGTCCTTTCAGCCTGTACCGCCGCTCTGACCTGCGGCGATGCATGGGTTTAGATGGTTCTCCAGCAATGCTTATTCAGCGGTCCGGCAAAGAGCATTGCGTGGTGGGGCCCAGTTAATTCCGTCGGCCCGCCCGGGTGCAATGGGAACCGTGCGTTCTTCCGGGGTTTTTCCTGGATTTTTTCCGGAGGTCCCTGCGGGTGACCGCCGTAATGCGCTCGGTACGGGTGTGATATCTACCCGCGTAGATTTTTTGGGACGGTACGCTGGCGGCACCGCTTCAGCTCACGCACCACACCACCGGGAGTGCCAGTGGCACGCGTCGTAGTCGACGTCATGCTCAAGCCGGAGATCCTCGACCCGCAGGGGCAGGCGGTGCAGCGCGCGCTGCCACGCCTGGGCTTCGAGGGGATCGCCGATGTCCGTCAGGGCAAGCGTTTTGAACTCGAGGTGGAGGGCCCGGTCGACGACGCCGCCCTCGCCCGGATCCACGAGATGGCCGAAACGTTTCTCGCCAACACCGTGATCGAGGACTTCACCGTGCGGGTCGACTCGTGACTGCACGCGTGGGGGTCATCACCTTCCCCGGCACCCTCGACGACCGCGACACCCAGCGCGCGGTCCGGCTCGCCGGCCTGGAGCCGGTGCCCCTGTGGCACCGCGACAAGGACCTCAAGCAGGTCGACGCCGTGGTCCTGCCCGGCGGGTTCTCCTACGGGGACTACCTGCGGGCGGGCGCCATCTCCCGCTTCTCGCCGGTGATGGAGACCGTCATCGAGCAGGCGAAGGGCGGCATGCCCGTCCTCGGCATCTGCAACGGCTTCCAGGTGCTCACCGAGACCCACCTGCTGCCCGGCGCGATGCTGCGCAACAACCACCTGCACTTCATCTGCCGCGACCAGAAGCTCCGCGTCGAGAACGCGGACACCGCCTGGACGGCCGACTACGCGGCGGGCCAGGAGATCTCCGTCCCGCTGAAGAACATCGACGGCCGCTACGTGGCCGACGAGCGCACCCTGGACGAGCTGGAGGCGGAGGGCCGGGTGGCCTTCCGCTACCTGGACGGCAACCCCAACGGCTCGCTCCGGGACATCGCCGGCATCACCAACGCCGCCGGCAACGTCGTCGGCCTGATGCCGCACCCCGAGCACGCGGTCGAGCCACTGATCGGCACCGGCCGCACGGACGGGCTCGGATTCTTCACCTCGCTCCTCAAGAAGCTGGTCAGCGCCTGATGACTCTCGACACGGTCAAGCACGCCGCCGAGACCCCCGACACCGAGCAGCCGTGGGCCGAACTCGGCCTCAAGCAGGACGAGTACGCGCGCATCCGCGCCATCCTGGGCCGCCGCCCCACCGGCGCCGAGCTCGCGATGTACTCCGTCATGTGGTCCGAGCACTGCTCGTACAAGAGCAGCAAGGTCCACCTCCGCCAGTTCGGCGAGAAGGCCCCGGAGAACGACGCGCTCCTCGTCGGCATCGGCGAGAACGCGGGCGTCGTGGACGTCGGCCAGAACTACGCGGTCACCTTCAAGGTCGAGTCGCACAACCACCCGTCGTACATCGAGCCTTACCAGGGCGCGGCCACCGGCATCGGCGGCATCGTCCGCGACATCCTCGCCATGGGCGCCCGCCCGGTCGCCGTCATGGACCCGCTGCGGTTCGGCGCCGCCGACCACCCCGACACCAAGCGGGTGCTCCCCGGCGTCGTCGCGGGCATCGGCGGCTACGGCAACTGCCTGGGCCTGCCCAACATCGGCGGCGAGGTCGTCTTCGACCCCTGCTACCAGGGCAACCCGCTGGTCAACGCGCTCTGCGTGGGCGTGATGAAGCACGAGGACATCCACCTCGCCAAGGCGTCCGGCACCGGCAACAAGGTCGTCCTCTACGGCGCCCGCACCGGCGGCGACGGCATCGGCGGCGTCTCCGTCCTCGCCTCCGAGACGTTCGACTCCACCGGCCCGGCGAAGCGCCCCGCCGTCCAGGTCGGCGACCCCTTCCAGGAGAAGCTCCTCATCGAGTGCACCCTGGAGCTCTTCCGCGAGAACCTCGTCGAGGGCATCCAGGACCTCGGCGGCGCCGGCCTCTCCTGCGCCACCAGCGAGCTGGCGAGCGCCGGCTCCGGCGGTATGCGCGTCGAGCTGGACACCGTGCCGCTGCGCGACGCCACGCTCTCGCCCGAGGAGATCCTCATGAGCGAGTCGCAGGAGCGCATGTGCGCGGTCGTCGAGCCCGGCAAGGTCGACCGCTTCCTGGAGATCTGCGAGAAGTGGGACGTCATCGCCACCGTCATCGGTGAGGTCACCGACGGCGAGCGGCTGGAGATCTTCTGGCACGGCGAGCAGATCGTGGACGTGCCGCCGCGCACCGTCGCCCACGAGGGCCCGGTGTACGAGCGCCCGTACGCCCGCCCCGAGTGGCAGGACGCCCTCCAGTCCGACGACGCGAACAGGCTGCCCCGGCCGGAGACGGACGAGGAGCTGCGCGCACAGGTCCTGAAGGTGATCTCCTCCCCGAACCAGGCGTCCAAGTCCTGGATCACCGGCCAGTACGACCGGTTCGTCCAGGGCAACACCGTCCTGGCGCAGCCGGAGGACTCCGGCATGATCCGCATCGACGAGGAGACCGGCCTCGGTGTCGCCGTCGCCACGGACGGCAACGGCCGCTACACCAAGCTCGACCCGTACGCGGGCGCCCGGCTCGCGCTCGCCGAGTCGTACCGCAACGTGGCCGCCACCGGCGCCCGCCCGCTGGCGATCTCCAACTGCCTCAACTTCGGCTCCCCCGAGGACCCGGGCGTGATGTGGCAGTTCGCCGAGGCCACCCGCGGTCTCGCGGACGGCTGCCTGGAGCTGGGCACCCCGGTCACCGGCGGCAACGTCTCGCTGTACAACCAGACCGGCGAGACCGCCATCCACCCGACCCCGGTGGTCGCCGTGCTGGGCGTCATCGACGACGTCGCCCGCCGGACGCCGATGGCCTTCTCGGAGGAGGGCCAGCTGCTTTACCTCCTGGGCGACACCAAGGAGGAACTGGGCGGTTCGGCCTGGTCCCAGGTCGTCCACGACCACCTCGGCGGCCTGCCGCCGGCCGTGGACCTGGACCGGGAGAAGCTGCTCGGCGAGATCCTGATCTCGGCCTCCCGCGACGGCATGATCGACGCTGCGCACGACCTCTCCGACGGCGGTCTGGTCCAGGCGGTGGCCGAGTCCTGTCTGCGCGGCGGCAAGGGAGCGCGGCTGGTCGTCCCGGACGGTCTGGACGCGTTCACCTTCCTCTTCTCCGAGTCGGCCGGCCGCGCGGTGGTCGCCGTACCGCGCAGCGAGGAGCTCCGCTTCACCGACATGTGCGGGGCGCGGGGCCTGCCCGCCACCCGGATCGGCGTCATCGACGGCGAATCCCTGGACGTCCAGGGCCACTTCGGCCTGCCGCTGGCCGAGGTGCGCGAGGCGCACGAGGCGACGATCCCGGCCCTGTTCGCCTGACACCCGGCCGCCCGGCTGCCGGTCCCGCCCGCTCTCACCCGGGCGTGCGGGACCGGGGGCAAGCCCCCTGCCGCTACCGGTCCGAGGCCGGAGTCGAGGTCGAGGCCGGGGCCGGGCCCGACGGGGAGGCGGCGCGGCCCGCCCCGACCCCTTCCTCCTCCCCGGATATCCGGTCCCCGGGCGACGCCGCACCGACCGCCCCGGAGCCCTCCGCGTCCGCGTCCGCCGCCACCGGTGCGGGTAGGGGCAACCGGGTGGCGAGCACCAGCGCCACCAGCATCGCGGCCGCCGCGCAGGCGAACACCACGTCGACCGAGGTCACGAACACTTCGACCGCGCGGGCGTGTTCGGCACCCTCCAGCCCCCGGATCCGGCTGGTCGAGCCGCCGGGCATCCTCGACTCGTACACCCGGGCCACCACCGTCCCGAACAGCGCCGTCCCCAGGGCACCGCCCAGGCTCTGGAAGAAGCGGATGGCGGTCGTCGCCACCCCGAGCTGGTCGCGCGGCGCCGTCTCCTGCACCAGTTGCACGAGCTGCCCCAGCAGCTGCCCGAACCCGACGCCCAGCAGGAGGAGTTCGGCGCCGATCAGCCAGAGGCTCGTCGCGGGGCCCGTCAGGGCGAGAGCCCCGAGGGCGGCCGCCGCACAACCCGTACCGCTGACCACGAACGTCCGCCTCGACCAGCCGCGCCGGGTGAGCCGGCCGGAGAGCAGGCCCACGCCGGACAGGCCCGCCGCCATGGGGATCATGAAGAGGCTCGCGGAGGTGGCGGCGATGTCCCGGGCGACCTGCAGATAGATGATGATGTAGACCATCGAGCCCAGCATGGCCATGCCCGTGATCCCCTGGACCACAAAGCTGTTCAGCAGCACGCGGTTCCTGAACAGCGACAGTGGCAGCACCGGTTCCGCGGCGGTCGCCTGCCGGAGGACGAACAGGCCGAGCAGGGCCACCGCCGCGGTGATGAGGCCGAGGACCGTCGGCGACCCCCACGCGTGCTCCTTGCCGCCCCACTCGGCGATCAGCAGCAGCGCGGTGGAGAACGCGGCGGCCAGCGCGGCACCGAGGAAGTCGACGCGGCGCCGGTTCGTCCGGTGGGGAATCCGGATCAGGACCGTCGCGAGGGCGAGCACGACCAGGCCGATGGGCAGGTTGACGTAGAACACCCAGCGCCAGTCGGCGGTGTCGGCCAGCAGCCCGCCGAGCACGGGCCCCAGCGCCATCCCGGCCCCCGCGATGATCCCGCCGATCCCGGCGAACCCCCTCCCGCCGCCGACCTCCGCGCCCGGCCTCGGCAGCTGCGCGAGGACGACCATCGTGACGCTCATCAGGCCCCCGCCGCCCAGCCCTTGCACCGCGCGGAAGGCGATGAGCTGCCCCATGGACTGCGCGGCACCGCACAGCGCGGAGCCGAGCAGGAACGTGCCGACCGCGCCGAGGAAGATCCGTTTCGCGCCGAGGGTGTCGCACAGCTTCCCGTACAGCGGCAGGGCGGCGGTCGCGGCGAGGGAGAAGGAGCTGACGAGCCAGGGGATCCGGTCGATGCCGTGCACGGGGTCCAGCTCCCGGGCGATGGGCACGGTGACGGCCGACACGATGTTCTGGTCGAGCACCGCCAGCAGGATCGTCGCCATGCACACAGCGAGAGCGGCCTTGAACCGGCCCTCCGACAGCGGCGGTTCCGGTTCCGGCCGCGGGGACGGTGAGGGCGGCGGAACGGGTGCGGACATGGATCCCCCTGGAGGCAACGGACGGAGCAACGGACGGAGCAACGGACGAGCAACGGACGGCAGGCGGCCGGGAATCGGCCGGCAATCGGCGCCCACGACCACCATGCCCCCTCAACCTGTACCGGGTCAATCATTCATCCGGGTACGTTTATCGACCAGGCTCATATATCGTCCTGGTACAGTCACCTCATGGCACAAGGGCAGGGCCTCCGTGAGCGCAAGAAGGAGCAGACCCGGCGCGCCCTCGGGCGCACCGCGATCGAGCTGTTCCTGGAGCGGGGTTACGACAACGTGTCCGTCGCCGAGATCGCGGCCGCCACCGAGGTCTCGAAGATGACGGTCTTCAACTACGTGCATTCCAAGGAGGACTTGGTCCTCGGCCCGATGGAGGAGCACGTGGCGGACGCGGCACGCGCGGTGCGCGACCGCCGGCCCGGCGAGTCCGTCGTGGCCGCCTTCCGCAGGCAGTTCCTGGACGCGCTGGCCCTGCACGACGCCTCCGTCGGCTTCGACGACCAGCCCCGCGTCCTCGCCATCCGACGGCTGATCGACGAGACGCCCGCCCTGCGGTCCCGCGCGCTCATGGCCTGCGCGCGGTCCCAGCAGCTGCTCGAGGAGGAGCTCGCGGCCGCCGCCGGGGAGGAGGGCGGCGAACTGGCCCCGGTCGCCGCGGCCATGCTGATGGGCGCGCGCAACGCGCTGATCTCCTACAACAGGAGCCGGTTGCTCGCCGGCGACTCCGCCGAGACGGCCTACCCCGACGCGGTCGCGATGGCCGAACGGGCCTTCGCCATGGTCGAGTCCGGCCTCGGCGCATACGCCCGCGCGACGAGCGCGCAACCGGCGCAATAGGCTCGCCACCATGACCGCCGCACCACGCACGCCCCGTCCTCGCAGCTACGACCCCGCCAAGGTACGGGCCGCGCTGGACGGCCAGCTCCGCGCGGTGCGCGAGGCGGTCACCGCGCTCAGCGCCCGCCCCGACGCGGAAGCGGCACTCGCCGCGGCCACCCGGCTGGACGACTGGACGGTCCGCGACCTGCTCGCCCACCTCGCCGCCGCCCTGAAAGCACTGCCGGACCGCCTCGCCGAACCCTCGCCCGACCCCGCCGAACCCCGGCTGGACCTGCGGCGATACCTGGCGTCCGCGCGGACGGCCGCCGAGAGCGCGGCCGCCGCCGACCGGGCCCCGGACGGCGAACCGTCCGACGTGGCGGGCAGGTTGGACGAGGCCGCCACCCGCCTGTCCGACGCCGTCGCCACCGCCGACCCGGCAGCGCCGCTGCCCACCGCGCTCGGCCCGATGACCGTCCTCGACTACACGGTCACCCGCCTGCTGGAGGCGGTCGTCCACGCCGACGACCTCACGGCCGCCACCGGCATCCCCGTCGCCCACGACCGCCAGGCCCTCGCCACCGTCACCCGGCTGCTCGCCGACGCGCTGGCCGCCGCGGCCCCCGGCGGCTCCGTCGAGGTCCGCGTCCCGCCCTTCGCCGTCGTCCAGTGCGTCGCCGGCCCCCGGCACACCCGAGGCACCCCGCCGAACGTCGTCGAGACCGACCCCCTCACCTGGATCCGGCTGGCCACCGGCCGTCTGAACTGGGCCGACGCCATCGAGAACGCCCTGGTCGGCGCCAGTGGCGAACGAGCGGACCTGTCCGCGCAACTGCCCTTGTCCGGGCGATCCCTGTGATCCGCTGTGACGAGGCGTGGCTGTCCGTGGTGTGAGGCATCCCCGGTCGTCCCCGGTTCGGATGAACCTCGTCCCTGCCATAGACTCGAGGTGTGCCTCGTGGTGACGGACGACTCAACCACGACCTGCTCCCCGGCGAAAAGGGCCCCCAGGACGCTTGCGGCGTCTTCGGTGTCTGGGCTCCGGGTGAAGAGGTCGCCAAACTCACCTATTTCGGGCTGTATGCGCTGCAGCACCGCGGACAGGAGTCCGCGGGCATCGCGGTGAGCAACGGCTCCCAGATCCTCGTATTCAAGGACATGGGCCTGGTCTCCCAGGTCTTCGACGAGACCTCCCTCGGCTCGCTCACCGGCCATATCGCCGTGGGCCACGCCCGGTACTCCACCACCGGGGCCTCGGTGTGGGAGAACGCCCAGCCCACCTTCCGCGCGACCGCCCACGGCTCCATCGCCCTCGGTCACAACGGCAATCTGGTCAACACGGCCGAGCTGGCCGAGATGGTCGCCGCGCTGCCGCGCGACGGCGGCCGGGCCACCCAGGTCGCCGCGACCAACGACACGGACCTGGTCACCGCCCTGCTCGCCGGCCAGACCGACGACGACGGCAAGCCGCTGACCGTCGAGGAGTCCGCCGCCAAGGTCCTCCCCGACGTCAAGGGCGCCTTCTCGCTCGTCTTCATGGACGAGCACACCCTCTACGCCGCCCGCGACCCCCAGGGCATCCGCCCGCTGGTCCTCGGCCGCCTGGAGCGCGGCTGGGTGGTCGCCTCCGAGACCGCCGCCCTGGACATCGTCGGCGCGGCCTTCGTCCGTGAGGTGGAGCCCGGCGAGCTGGTCGCCATCGACGAGAACGGCGTGCGCACCAGCCGCTTCGCCGAGGCCCGCCCCAAGGGCTGCGTCTTCGAGTACGTCTACCTCGCCCGCCCCGACACCGATATCGCGGGCCGCAACGTCTACCTCTCCCGGGTGGAGATGGGCCGCCGCCTCGCCGCCGAGGCCCCCGCCGACGCCGACCTCGTCATAGCGACCCCGGAGTCCGGCACCCCCGCCGCCGTCGGCTACGCCGAGGCCAGCGGGATCCCCTACAGCTCGGGCCTGGTCAAGAACAGCTACGTCGGCCGGACGTTCATCCAGCCCAGCCAGACCATCCGCCAGCTCGGCATCCGGCTGAAGCTGAACCCGCTGAAGGAGGTCATCCGCGGCAAGCGCCTGGTCGTGGTGGACGACTCCATCGTCCGCGGGAACACCCAGCGCGCCCTGGTGCGGATGCTCCGCGAGGCCGGCGCCGCCGAGGTCCACATCCGGATCTCGTCGCCGCCGATCAAGTGGCCCTGCTTCTTCGGCATCGACTTCGCCACCCGCGCCGAGCTGATCGCCAACGGCATGACCGTGGACGAGATCGGCAAGTCCCTCGGTGCCGACTCGCTGGCCTACATCTCCATCGACGGCATGATCGAGGCGACCACCATCGCCAAGCCGAACCTCTGCCGCGCCTGCTTCGACGGCGAGTACCCGATGGACCTGCCCGACCCCGAGCTGCTCGGCAAGCACCTGCTGGAGACCGAGCTCGCAGGCGGCCCCGACGCCGCGGACGCCCTGCGCCGCCCGTAAGAACGACACGAAAGATCTCAAGACAATGTCTCCTGAGACCACTGGTGCCAGCTACGCAAGCGCGGGCGTCGACATCGAGGCGGGCGACCGCGCCGTCGAACTCATGAAGGAATGGGTGAAGAAGGCCACCCGCCCCGAGGTCGTCGGCGGCCTCGGCGGCTTCGCCGGCCTCTTCGACGCGAGCGCCCTCAAGCGCTACGAGCGTCCGCTGCTCGCCTCCGCCACCGACGGCGTCGGCACCAAGGTGGATATCGCCCGCCGCATGGGCGTCTACGACACCATCGGCCACGACCTGGTCGGCATGGTCGTCGACGACCTCGTGGTCTGCGGCGCCGAACCGCTGTTCATGACCGACTACATCTGCGTCGGCAAGGTCCACCCCGAGCGCGTCGCCGCGATCGTCAAGGGCATCGCCGAGGGCTGCACCCTCGCGGGCTGTGCGCTGATCGGCGGCGAGACCGCCGAGCACCCCGGGCTGCTCGGCGCGGACGAGTTCGACGTGGCCGGCGCCGGCACGGGCGTCGTCGAGGCCGACCGGCTGCTCGGCGCCGATCTCATCCGCAAGGGTGACGTCGTCATCGCGATGGCCTCGTCGGGACTTCACTCGAACGGGTACTCGCTGGTACGCCATGTGCTTTTCGACCGGGCCCGCTGGACGCTGGACCGCGAGGTCCCGGAGCTCGGCCGCACCCTCGGCGAGGAGCTGCTGGAGCCCACCCGGATCTACTCCCTCGACTGCCTCGCCCTCACCCGGACGACCGAGGTGCACGCCTTCTCGCACATCACCGGCGGCGGACTGGCCAACAACCTGGCCCGGGTGATCCCCGGCCATCTGCGCGCGGAGATCGACCGGTCCACCTGGACCCCGGGCGCCGTCTTCGGCCTGGTCGGCGAGGCCGGCGGGGTCGAGCGCCACGAACTGGAGAAGACCCTCAACATGGGCGTCGGCATGATGGCCGTCGTACCGCGGGAATCGGCGGACGCCGCCCTGACCACGCTCGCCGACCGGGGCGTGGAGTCCTGGGTCGCCGGCGAGATCACGGAGCGTGGCGACCGTACCGAGGCCGTGGTCCTCAACGGTGACCACACCGCCTGACCAGGCCCGGGCAGCACAGAACCCGGTCCGGGGCAGGGCCCCGGACCGGGTCGGAGAAAGCTATCGCGTCAAGCGCGGCGACGGTAGACGGACTGGCCGGACGCCTGCTGGTCGTCCTCGTCGTCCTCGTCGTTGTAACGCGCCGCGTACTGAGCGTACGGGTCGTCGTCCAGCTCATCGTCGAGTTGCGGCTCACCGTTCGGCGGCTGCTTCGTCGGCGATGCGCCCAGCTCGTCGGCCAGGCGTGAGAGGTCGGTCCCACCGCTGTTGTACTTCAGCTGGCGGGCGACCTTTGTCTGCTTGGCCTTGGCCCGGCCGCGCCCCATGGCTCGACCCCCTCAATTACGGGGCTCGACGGCCCCAGAGTCTTGACACGCGTTCACTGTCATGAGTCAGAGCGGATCCCCGCGAGGGGATCCGGCCTGTAGGACTTCAACGGTACCTGCTTCCGCGGCCATACGGTACGTCGCCCGCATGACGTGCCACGGAGCACAACCGGCGAGGCGCCCCGTCCCCGCTGGTCAGCTGCGATTTTAACCCGTCCCCGGCGGCGACCCGCCGAGGGGTGGTGAGGGATCTCTCGCTTGCCGTCCCCCCACCGCCCCCGGCGGGTCGCTCTGTCGGGACCACTGTGCGGGCCCCGACCATCAGAGCGGGCCTAGATTTTCCCTGGTTTCCCAGCCGTCACTGCCGCACCTGGTGCGGAACGCCGGCCACCCGTGGTGCGCGCGCCTCGGCCATACGCTGCTCGGCGAGCCGGTCGGCCGCCGCGGCGGGCGGGATGCCGTCCGCCGCCGCCCGGTCGAATATGGCCAGCGTGGTGTCGTAGATCTTGGCCGCCTTGGCCTTCGCCCGGTCGAAGTCGAACCCGCGGAGCTCCTCCGCGACCTGGATCACCCCACCGGCGTTCACCACATAGTCCGGCGCGTAGAGGATCCCGCGGTCGGCGAGGTCCTTCTCCACCCCCGGATGGGCGAGCTGGTTGTTGGCCGCGCCGCATACGACGGTCGCCGTGAGGGCGGCGACGGTCTCGTCGTCCAGGGCGCCGCCGAGGGCGCAGGGGGCGTAGACGTCGAGCGGGGAGCGCACCAGGACGTCCACATCCGCCACCGCGGTGACCTGCGGATACCGCGAGGTGACCCGCTCGACCGCGGCGGCCCGGACGTCGGTGACCACGACCTCGGCGCCGTCCTCGACCAGGTGCTCGACGAGGTAGTGGCCGACCTTGCCGATCCCCGCGACGCCGACCCGCCGGCCGCGCAGCGTGGGCTCGCCCCACTGGGCGCGGGCCGCGGCCCGCATGCCCTGGAAGACCCCGAAGGCGGTGAGCACGGACGAGTCACCGGCGCCGCCGTTCTCGGGGGAGCGGCCGGTGGTCCAGCGGCACTCCCGGGCGACGACGTCCATGTCCCGCACGTACGTGCCGACATCGCACGCGGTGACATAGCGGCCGCCGAGGGAGGACACGAACCGACCGTAGGCCAGCAGGAGTTGTTCGGTCTTTATCGTGTCCGGATCGCCGATGATCACGGCCTTTCCGCCACCGTGCTCAAGACCCGCCAGGGCGTTCTTGTAGGACATGCCGCGTGACAGGTTGAGCGCGTCGCGGACGGCCTCTTCCTCCGAGGCGTAGGGGTAGAAGCGGGTGCCGCCGAGCGCCGGGCCCAGTGCGGTGGAGTGGAGGGCGATGACCGCCTTGAGGCCGGTCTCGCGGTCCTGGCAGAGCACGACCTGCTCATGCCCGCCGAGGTCGGAGCCGAACAGGGTGTGCAGCACGCTCTCGGCGTCGGTGGTGGGACGTACGTCAGTCACGGTGGTGACTCCATAAGTCTCGCGGTGTCGCCCTCCCGGGGGTGGAGGAGGGCCGGTTGGCACGAGGGTAGGGCCTGACGGCCCGGCGCACGGGTCCGGTGCCGAGGATCACTCTCCCGGGCTCCCGTCCCGTGGGACGATTCCGTCCGTACGGGGAGGACCGCACGGCTCCCCGGGGTGTCCTGCTGCTTGAGGGAGCGAGCGTGGGTCTGGCGTCGTCGGTGACCGTCCCGTACGCGGCCTATCTGCGGGTCTACGAACCGCTGAGCGCCTTCCCCCGGCCGGAGCGCCGGCATTGGGAGGCCTACGCCCGGCGCGCCGCGCTGCCCACCGCACAGGACGAACTCCGCCGGTCCCTGGCCGACTTGCTGCCGACGCCGCCCGTCCCCGTGCCGGTGCACGAGAGCGGTGACGCCTTCGTGGCCGTCGTGGACGGCGTCGTCTGCGTCTGCCCCTGGCGCACCCGGCTGCGCGGGTGGCTGGCCCTGGAGGAGCTCGCCGAGCGGTTCCCCGCGCCGGTGCTGGACGCCGTGCTGCCGCCGGTCGTGCGGCGCCAGGCCGAGGCGGACTACGCCCGCTGGCTGGAGGGCAACCCCGACGCCCGGCCGTGGATCAGGACGGCCACCTGGCAGGTGCCGCTCCGCTGGTTCGTACTCTTCTCCGACGAGGAACGCGAGTACGGCAAGGCGCCCGTCGGAACCGCAGGCCCCACCGCCTCCGGCGGCGCGGTGCAGGAGGGGCTGGTGCTGCGGTACCGGACGGCCATGGTGGAGGCCCGCCGGCGGGTGGCCCGGGGGCTGCGCACGCTGCGGGACACCATCGAGGAGGGACCGCTGATCGACGGCCTGGTCGACGTGGGCAGGTGGCTGGAAGAGTTCCATCCGCGGTCGCTGGTGGAGCTGGACTACGGCGGGCTGGTGCATATGGTGCCGGAGGCGCAGCTGGCCGACGACCGCTCCGCCGCCGACACCGCGGAGGGGCTGGCCGCCCTCAGGGCCGGGGACGGCGTCCGGGCGGGGGAGGCGTACGAGCGGCTGACGGAACGTTGGCGGGCGGTGCGGGATCGCCAGTTCGCGAACTGACCGGTGCCGGCCGGGGATTCGGTCGATCAGGACCTAGGTCCTGATCCGGCCAATTGCCACAACCGTGATCTAACGCACTTACGTCAGGTCTTGCGCCCATCGCCCACCCTCGTGGCAAAATAGGACAAGGAGTCCGGGAAGGACTCCTTCCGTCCGAGTAAGGGTGGATAGATCGGTATTGCACTCCTTGGCGGGTCTGGTGACCCCTGATCCCGCTGTGACTGATCGTCACGGTGGCGTGACTGTCCGCTATGGCATGGTCCATCGGCTTCCGTCGAGGTTGAACACCTGAGAGGGCAATTCCATCGGTTTGGCCGACGTGGCTGGACAGATGGTGTAGTTGTAGTGCCGAGGACAAGCCGTTCGTCCTATAACCGACTCGGCCCGCGTCTGCCATTTCGGGCAACGCGGGTCAAGGTGCAGAATTTAGAGGAAAGAACCGATCCTGAACTCGGTTCTCCCGAGGAGGCCGCTCATGACCGCTCGCACCCCTGATGCCGAGCCGCTGCTGACCCCGGCTGAGGTTGCCACGATGTTCCGCGTGGACCCGAAGACGGTCACGCGGTGGGCCAAGGCAGGCAAGCTCACGTCCATCCGCACGCTCGGAGGACACCGCCGCTACCGCGAGGCGGAGGTCCGGGCACTGCTGGCGGGCATCCCCCAGCAGCGCAGCGAGTCCTGATCCACCGCATGACCGGGCGTTTTCCGGGGCCCCCAACCCGGTGACCGTCCATCCTCAGCTCCACCAGCTCCACCATGCACCACACGACTGCGGAAACCTGCCCCCAACGGGAATCCGCGCCCGAACCGGGTGACGTCGTCGATCGCGCTGGGCTCCGCCGGGTCCAGCGCGGTCTTTTTTATGTCCGCGGGCAGCCCGTGATTTCCGTCCGTGTTAGGTCGGCGGAAGCGCGCGGAAGGGCCCCCGGCGACCCGCCGGCCCCCTTGCGGGATTGGTTGAGCGGCCGGTGCAATTGCACATATTAAATTGACCGGTGAGCGACAGGGCGTGACTTCCGTCATCTCCGTAACTCTTTCGGTGACTCCCGTCACAGCACGCCGAGCTTGCCGTCCGCCGCGATGCCGCGATAGAGAAGCCGACCATCCCGTCTGTTTCCGGGGTACGGCGGTGTTCCGGCCGGGACTCCGTACCGGCCGGACGGTCGACTGCCCTGCCCGGAGCCGCCGTTGGCCGCCATGCGGCGGGAGTCGCTCACCATGCCGCGGAACCCTCGCTCCCGCCCGCGGGGGCGGCCGCGGGGCCCGGATCGCCGGAGGCGCCCCCGGTCTCCAGGGCCAGGCGCAGGAGCCGGTGACAGACTGCGCAGTGGCGGGTCAGGTGGCGGTAGCCGACGGAGGCCGAGAGGTGGGCTCGCAGGAGCGCCCCGGTCTCGTGCCGGGTCTTCCCGGTCGGGCTGGTCGTGGTCATCGGGCGCACACCTCCCACTGACTGGGTACCCCTGGCACGTGTCGCCGTCAAGGAGCGCCACCCCGGGGGCCGGTCCCGGGGGTGGTCCGTCGGCCATTCGCCGATCGTGGTGCGGAGAGGGGTTCCGGAACGCGCCGAGGCCCGCTCTCCCTCGGGAGAACGGGCCTCGTACTGCTGCGGTCCTGACGGGATTTGAACCCGCGGCCTCCACCTTGACAGGGTGGCGAGCACTCCAAACTGCTCCACAGGACCTTGCTTGCTTTCCCGCCTTCGCGGTGCTGCGTGGCAAGACTCTACAGCAGGTCAGGGGGTGCGGTCGAACTCGCCTTCCCGAGGTCAGGGGGCGAGTGCGTCGATGGCCTTGACGATGCGCTTGTCCGAGACCGGGAAGGCCGTGCCGAGCGCGTGCGCGAAGTAGCTCACCCGCAGCTCCTCGATCATCCAGCGGATGTCCAGGGCCTCCTGCGGCACCGGGCGCCCCTTCGGGAACTGCTCCAGCAGCCAGGCGTGCTCGTCCTGCATCTCCTTGACCTTGGCCAGCCGGGCCCGGTCCCGCTCCGCGTTGGTGGGCAGCTGCGTCAGCCGCCGGTCCACGGCCACCAGGTAGCGCAGCAGGTCGGGGAGGCGGCGCACCCCGTGGGCGGTCACGAAGCCGGGCTTGACCAGCTCCGCGAGCTGCTGCTTGACGTCGGTGAGGGACGTCAGCAGGACGGGGCTGGTGGTGGCCTTGAGCCGGCGCTCGCACGCCTGCCAGGCGGCCAGCACCTCCTGGACCCTGCGGATGGTGTCGAGCGTCACGTCGACGATGTCCGCCCGTACCGCGTCGAAGAGCTTGCGGAAGCCCTCCTCGTCCCAGGCGGGCCCGCCGTGGCCGGCGATCAGCTTGTCCGCCGCGCCCGCGACGCAGTCGTCGAAGAGCGCCGGGATCGAACCGTGCGGGTTTCTGGAGAGGGCGAGCTTCTGCTGGTTGCTCAGCTTGTCCTGGGCGAACTTGGCGGGATTCGACGGCAGGTTGAGCAGGATCAGCCGGCGGGTGCCGCGCCACATGGCCTGCCGCTGCTCGGGCTCGGTGTCGAAGAGCCGCACGGCGACCGACGTGCCCTCGTCGACCAGCGCCGGGTACGCCTTGACGGGCTGGCCGGCCCGCTTGGTCTCGAAGGTGCGCGGGAGGGCCCCGATCGTCCACTGGGTGAGCCCGGACCGCTGCTCGGGCCCGGAGGGGGCCCCGGGGGCCGTGGAGGCCCTCTCGAAGGCCTTGGTGATGGCGGCCTGGGTCCTGGGCTTGAGGCGGGTGCGCAGCGCCTCCAGGTCCTTGTCCTCGGCGATCTTGCGCTTGCGCTCGTCGATGATCCGGAAGGTGATCTTCAGGTGGTCGGGGACGCGCCCCGGATCGAAGTCGTCCGCCTCGATCCGCACGCCCGTCATCCGGTGCAGCTCGCGCGCCAGCGCGGCCGTCAGCGGCTCCTGCACGGGGACGACGCCATCGAGGAAGCGCTGCGCGTAGTTCGGCGCCGGCACGCAGTTGCGGCGCAGCGGCTTGGGCAGCGAGCGGATCAGCTCCGTCACCAGGTCCTCGCGCAGCCCCGGGATCTGCCAGTCGAAGCCCTCCGGGGTGACCTGGTTGAGCACCTGGAGCGGGACGTGGACGGTCACGCCGTCCGCGTCCGCCCCCGGCTCGAACTGGTACGTCACCCGGAACTTCAGCCGGCCCTGCCGCCACGAGTCCGGATAGTCGTCCTTGGTGACCGCCTCGGCGTTCTCGTTGATGAGCATCGAGTGCTCGAAGTTCAGCAGCTCCGGCTCGTCGCGCCGCCTGTGCTTCCACCACGAGTCGAAATGCGCGCCGGACACGACGTGGTCGGGCAGCCGCTGGTCGTAGAAGTCGAACAGCGTCTCGTCGTCCACCAGGATGTCGCGCCGCCGCGCCCGGTGCTCCAGCTCCTCGACCTCGCCGAGGAGCTTGCGGTTGTCGTGGAAGAACTGGTGGTGCGTCTTCCAGTCGCCCTCGACCAGTGCGTTGCGGATGAACAGCTCACGGCTGATCTCCGGGTCGATCCGGCCGTAATTGACCTTCCGCTGGGCGACGATCGGCACGCCGTACAGCGTCACCCGCTCGTACGCCATCACGGCCGCCTGCTTCTGCTCCCAGTGCGGTTCGCTGTAGGTGCGCTTCACCAGGTGCTGGGCGAGCGGTTCGATCCATTCCGGCTCGATACGGGCGTTGACCCGGGCCCACAGCCGGGAGGTCTCGACCAGTTCCGCCGACATGATCCAGCGCGGCGGCTTCTTGAAGAGCGCGGAACCCGGGAAGACGGCGAATTTCGCGCTGCGGGCACCCAGGTATTCGTTCTTCTCGGTGTCCTTCAGCCCCAGATGGGACAGCAGACCCGCCAGCAGCGACTGGTGGACGCGCTCCGGCGCCGCGTCCTCCTCCGCCAGGTGCACGCCCATCGACTTCGCGACCGTGCGCAACTGTGTGTAGATGTCCTGCCACTCACGTATGCGCAGGTAATTCAGGAACTCCGACTTGCACATCCGCCGGAACGCCGACGACGACAGCGCCTTCTGCTGCTCGCGCACATAGCGCCAGAGATTCAGGAAGGCGAGGAAATCGCTCGTCTCGTCCTTGAACCGGGCGTGCTGCTGATCGGCCTGCTGCTGCTTCTCCGAGGGCCGCTCGCGGGGGTCCTGGATCGACAGCGCGGCGGCGATCACCATCACCTCGCGCACACAGCCGTTGCGGTCCGCCTCCAGCACCATCCGGGCCAGCCGGGGGTCGACGGGCAGCTGCGCGAGCTTCCGGCCGAGTGGGGTGAGCCGCTGCCCCTTCTGTCCCGACTGGGGGGACTTCTGCTGCGGGTCGAGCGCGCCCAGCTCCTGGAGCAGGTCGACGCCGTCCTTGATGTTGCGCCGGTCCGGCGGGTCGATGAACGGGAACTTCTCGATGTCCCCCAGACCCGCCGCGGTCATCTGGAGGATGACGGAGGCCAGGTTCGTCCGCAGGATCTCCGCGTCCGTGAACTCCGGACGGGAGAGGAAGTCGTCCTCCGAGTACAGCCGGACGCAGATGCCGTCGCTCGTCCGGCCGCAGCGGCCCTTGCGCTGGTTGGCGCTGGCCTGCGAGACGGGCTCGATCGGCAGCCGCTGCACCTTGGTGCGGTGGCTGTAGCGGGAGATCCGGGCGAAACCGGGGTCGATGACGTACCGGATGCCGGGCACCGTCAGCGACGTCTCGGCCACGTTGGTGGCGAGGACGATACGGCGGCCGGTGTGGCGCTGGAAGACCCGGTGCTGCTCGGCGTGGGACAGCCGCGCGTACAGCGGCAGGATCTCCGTGAACCTCAGTTTCTTCTTCTCCAGCGCGTCCGCGGTGTCGCGGATCTCGCGCTCGCCGGAGAGGAAGACCAGGATGTCGCCGTCGCCCTCGCGCTGCAGCTCGCCCACCGCGTCGCAGATCGCCGTGACCTGGTCGCGGTCGGTGTCCGCGGACTCCTCCTCCAGCAGTGGCCGGTACCGCACCTCCACCGGGTACGTCCGCCCGCTGACCTCGATGATCGGCGCGTCGCCGAAGTGCCGGGAGAAGCGCTCGGGGTCGATCGTCGCCGAGGTGATGACGACCTTGAGGTCGGGGCGGCGCGGCAGCAGCTGGGCCAGGTAGCCCAGGATGAAGTCGATGTTGAGGCTGCGCTCGTGCGCCTCGTCGATGATGATCGTGTCGTACTGGCGCAGCTCGCGGTCGGTCTGGATCTCGGCCAGCAGGATGCCGTCGGTCATCAGCTTGACCATGGTGTCCGGGCCGACCTGGTCCGTGAACCGGACCTTCCAGCCGACCGCCTCGCCCAGCGGTGTGCGCAGCTCCTCCGCGACCCGCTCCGCCACGGTCCGCGCGGCGATCCGGCGGGGCTGGGTGTGCCCGATCAGGCCACGGACGCCGCGGCCGAGCTCCAGGCAGATCTTGGGGATCTGCGTGGTCTTGCCGGAGCCGGTCTCACCCGCGACGATCACGACCTGGTGGTCGCGTATCGCCTCCAGGATGTCGTCCTTCTTCTGGCTGACCGGGAGCTGCTCGGGGTACGTGACGGCCGGCACCCGCGCCGCGCGGCGCGCCACGCGCTCCTCGGCCTGGCCGATCTCGGCGTCGATCTCGGTGAGGACCGCCACCCGGGCCTCGGGTTTGCGGATCCGGCGGGCACCGTCCAGCCTGCGACCCAGTCGCTGCGCGTCGCGCAGGGACAGCTCGGGCAGGCGCGCGGCGAGGTCGGCAGGGGTGAGGGCAGGCTGCGTAGACATACGGGACCCAGGATCGCACCAGGCGGGACGAAGCGGCGAACGCATTTCCCCGGCCGGTGGGCCGGGGGGCGCACGACGAAGGCCCCGATCCGGGGATCGGGGCCTTCTGTGGTGGCTGGGGCCGGGGTCGAACCGGCGACCTTCCGCTTTTCAGGCGGACGCTCGTACCAACTGAGCTACCCAGCCACGCGATTCCCGGGGGAATCACAGCGGTCCTGACGGGATTTGAACCCGCGGCCTCCACCTTGACAGGGTGGCGAGCACTCCAAACTGCTCCACAGGACCAAGCTATGTGCGAAACAGTGTCTCACACGATGTTGCGTGCCCCCAACGGGATTCGAACCCGTGCTACCGCCTTGAAAGGGCGGCGTCCTGGGCCACTAGACGATGAGGGCTAACTGACCAGTACTGCTGTGCTTCTGGAAGTGCCTCCAGAGAGGAGGACGTGAGAAGCATGTGACTCCGCTTTCCCCCGGAGGGTTCCGCTTCTCCTTCGACCTTTCGGTCTTGGGACGGTCAAGCCCTGACCGCTGCCCTTTGGCAGGTCAAGACTGTACACGCCGCCGCGCGCACGGCCAAACCGAATAGGTGACGGGCCGCGGATCACCCTCGGCACGGCTCGCATCGGGCCCGTATGCCCGCCGGACGGGCCGTCGGCCGGGTGCGTACCCGACAATGGCGAGCGTGCTGGAGATGACGCGCGAGGAGTTCGAAGAGCTGGTCGCCGAGGCGCTGGACCGGATCCCGCCGGAGCTGACGCGGCTGATGGACAACGTCGCCGTGTTCGTCGAGGACGAGCCCCCGGCGGACGAACCGGAGCTGCTCGGGCTCTACGAGGGGACGCCGCTGACGGAGCGCGGTGAGTGGTACGCGGGGGTGCTGCCGGACCGGATCACCATCTACCGGGGGCCCACGCTGCGTATGTGCGCGACGAGGGAGGAGGTCGTGGCCGAGGCGGAGGTGACCGTGGTGCACGAGGTGGCCCACCACTTCGGTATCGACGACGAGCGGCTGCACGCGCTCGGCTACGGCTGAGCCCGCCGCCTCCGGTGTGCCGGGGCGCGTGTCCTGCGCGGTGCGGGGCCAGTTGGGCAGGGAGCCTGTCCCCGCGAGCCCCGAAGGCGGTCCCTCCCATGCGCGCGATCCCCGTGCACCCCGCGCCCCCCGTGGGCCGGGTGCGGCCGGCGTCCACCCTGCTGCACTCGGCGGTCACCCGTTTCGCGGCCGTGGCCGTGGCGACCCTGGCTCTCGGCGGCTGCATGAGCGTGAGCGAGCCGGGCCGGCCGGCGCCCTCGGAGTCCGGGCGGCAGCGCGAGTCCGGGGCCCGGCCGGACGGCGGGAAGTCGGCGCCGGGCGACCGGCAGGGGCGTGCGGACGCGAAGGGGGCGCGCGGCGTCAGCGGCAGCCCCTCGGTGAAGGAGGCGCGCGGCGGGGCTTCGAGCGCTGCTCCTTCCGCCGATGCGAAGGCGGGTGCCTCGGCGTCCCCGCCGCCGGCCGGACCGGCCAAGCCGGGTGACCGGAAGAAGCCCCCGGCGCCGGGTGTGTCCCCCGCCCCGGCGAAGCCGCCCGCGTCCTCCGCACCGCCCTCCCGTCCGACTCCCGACCCGGCCCCGACACAGCCCGTGCCCCCGTCGCCGGCCACCACCGACTCGCCCGCGCCGCACCCGACGCCGCAGGCCGGGCCGGTCGCGTAGGCACCCGGGCCGGGCGCGGGCCGCTGTGGGACGCCGCGGGGCACTGTGGGATGTTGGGGGGCATTGTGGGGCGGGCCACAGGGGGATCCGGAGGGCGGGGTTGCGCCGGACGGCGATGAGTGCGTATGGTGGTAGATCGTTTGATCCCATTTGCCCGGCGCCTATTGATGCGCGCCGCGTGGCGCGTTCCTTACCTTGCCGTGGCTGACCGCATCGAGGCGGTCATTTGTGAAGCCGACACGGAGCTTGGGCGCGTGCCGAAACTCCGGAAGGTTTCGCATTTCGCATGTCCATTTCGCCTGACACCACCACCATGCCCGAGGCCGACGACGCGATCGTCGAGGCCGCCGCAGAGGTCGTCGAGGCCGCCGAGGCCGTCGAGCCCGCCGAGCCGCAGATCACCTTCGCCGACCTGGGCCTGGACGACGCGATCGTCCGCAAGCTCGCCCAGAACGGCGTCACCACCCCCTTCCCGATCCAGGCCGCGACCATCCCGGACGCCCTGGCCGGCAAGGACATCCTCGGCCGCGGCCGCACCGGCTCCGGCAAGACCCTCTCGTTCGGTCTGCCGCTGCTGTCGACCCTCGCGGACGGCCACACCGAGAAGAAGCGTCCGCGCGGTCTGATCCTCACCCCGACCCGTGAGCTGGCGATGCAGGTCGCCGACGCCCTCCAGCCGTACGGCGACGTGCTCGGCCTCAAGATGAAGGTCGTCTGCGGCGGTACGTCCATGGGCAACCAGATCTACGCCCTGGAGCGCGGCGTCGACATCCTCGTCGCCACCCCGGGCNGTACGGCGACGTGCTCGGCCTCAAGATGAAGGTCGTCTGCGGCGGTACGTCCATGGGCAACCAGATCTACGCCCTGGAGCGCGGCGTCGACATCCTCGTCGCCACCCCGGGCCGGCTGCGCGACATCATCAACCGCGGTGCCGCCTCGCTCGACAAGGTCCAGGTCGCCGTCCTCGACGAGGCCGACCAGATGGCCGACATGGGCTTCCTGCCCGAGGTCACCGAGATCCTCGACCTGGTGCCGTCCGGCGGCCAGCGCCTGCTGTTCTCCGCGACGCTGGAGAACGAGATCGACACGCTGGTCAAGCGCTACCTGGTCAACCCGGTCACGCACGAGGTCGACGCGGCGCAGGGCGCGGTCACCACCATGACCCACCACGTCCTCGTCGTGAAGCCGAAGGACAAGGCGCCGGTCACCGCCGCCATCGCCGCCCGCAAGGGCCGCACCATCATCTTCGTCCGCACCCAGATGGGCGCCGACCGCGTCGCCGAGCAGCTGGTGGACTCCGGCGTGCGCGCCGACGCCCTGCACGGCGGCATGACCCAGGGTGCCCGTACCCGCGTCCTGGAGGACTTCAAGTCCGGCCGTGTCGGCGTCCTGGTCGCCACCGACGTCGCCGCCCGCGGTATCCACGTGGACGGCATCGACCTGGTCCTCAACGTCGACCCGGCCGGTGACCACAAGGACTACCTGCACCGCTCCGGCCGTACGGCCCGTGCCGGCCAGTCCGGCACGGTCGTCTCGCTGGCCCTGCCGCACCAGCGCCGCCAGATCTTCCGTCTGATGGAGGACGCGGGCGTGGACGCCTCGCGTCACATCGTCGGCGGTGCCGGTGCCTTCGACCCCGAGGTCGCCGAGATCACCGGTGCCCGCTCCCTCACCGAGGTGCAGGCCGACTCGGCCGCCAACGCCGCCAAGCAGGCCGAGCGCGACCTCGCCGACCTGAACCGCGAGCTGGAGCGCGCCCAGCGCCGTGCCACCGAGCTCCGCGAGGAGGCCGACCGCCTGCTGGCCCGTGCCGCCCGTGAGCGCGGCGAGGACCCGGAGGCCGCCGTGGCCGCCGCGGCCGAGGAGGCCGCCGCCGAGGCCGCCCGGATCGCCGAGCGGGCCGCCACCGTGCCCACGCAGGCCGAGCCGGTCCACGAGCGCCGTGACGAGCGGGGCAACTTCGAGCGCCGCTCGGGCGGTTTCCGCCGTGACGACCGCCGTGACGACCGCTCCGGTGGCTTCCGCCGGGACGACCGTCGTGACGACCGGGGCGACCGTGGCGGCTTCCGCCGCGACGACCGTCCGTTCAACCGTGACCGCCGCGACGACCGCCCGTCCGGTGGCTTCCGCCGCGATGACCGTCGTGACGACCGCGGCGACCGCGGTGGTTTCCGCCGGGACGACCGTCCGTCGTTCCGCCGCGACGACCGCCCGTCGGGCGACTTCCGCCGTGACGACCGTCGCGACGACCGCTCCGGTGGCTTCCGCCGCGACGACCGCCCCTCCGGTGGTTTCCGTCGCGACGACCGTCCGTCCTCCGGCTTCCGCCGCGACGACCGCCCGTCCGGTGGCTACCGCTCCGGCGGCGGCGACCGTCCGTTCAACCGTGACCGCCGTGACGACCGTCCGTCCGGTGGCTACCGCTCCGGTGGCGGCGACCGCCCCCACGGCCGTCGTGACGACCACCGCGGCGCCGGTTCGTCGTTCGACCGCCGTGCCGACAAGCCGCGTTGGAAGCGCAACGGCTGAGCCTTCGGCCGACCACCCTTCCCACCAGCGGAACTGAGGGCCCGTAACGGGACTCCGGTACCGGAAGGCCTCCCTCCAAGAGGCCTTCCGGGAAAGTGCCGGGGATAACGACTCTGGTTCCGGCGCCCTGCCGGGCTATGCTGCGGGGTGCGGGCCGTTAGCTCAATTGGCAGAGCAGTGGACTTTTAATCCATTGGTTGTGGGTTCGAGTCCCACACGGCCTACCGCCGAGGCCCAGGTCAGAGAGGTTCTGATCTGGGCCTCTCGGTGTTTTCCGGGCATTGGACGACAGTGGTCCGGCCAATGCCCGGCCGAATTGCCCGTACCGGTGGAGCGGGAAGGCCGGGCCGGCAATGGACCCGGCCTTCCGAATGGTGATGTGCGTCACCTCCGTGTCGCCGACGGGCTGCCGGAGGAGGCGTAGAACGGATCAGCCGACGGTGGACGGCCGCGACGGGTCGTACGCGTACCCGACGTGCCGCACCGTCGTGATCACCGTGCGGTGCTCCGGGCCGAGCTTGCCGCGCAGCCGGGCGATGTGGACGTCCACGGTCCGGCCGCCGCCGACGGCGGTCGGCCCCCACACGGACGCCAGGAGCTGGCGCCGGGTGTGCACCTGGTGCGGACGGGTGACCAGATGCGCCAGGAGCTCGAACTCGCGATCGGTGAGCCGGAGTTCCCGTCCGCCGACGACGGCCGTGCGCCGCTGGTAGTCGAGGGCGACCCGCTCGTTCGCCGGCCGGTGGCCGTGGACCGCGGCCGGGCCGACGAGGTGGGCCGGACGGCTCCGGAGGGCCCGCGGGGAGTGCAGGGACATGAACGTTCCTCCTCTGACCCCGTCGGGAGGCGGTCACCTCCCGTCGGCAGTAAGAAGGAAGCGCCGGGAGGCGGGTTGCCCCGGTGGCCGGCGTGCGCACAACATCCTCACGCATGGGCGGGACGGGTGCGGGTCGGGTGCGGGACGGGTGGGGGACGGGTGGCGGAATCGGAACCTCCGGTGCCGGCTCCCGGCCGCCCGGTCAGCCCTGGCCCACGTCCAGCCGGGTGATCCGCCCCTCGCTGATCTGGAAGTGCCAGAACGTCTTCGGGAAGTCCCACTGGTCCGAACGGAACCGGCCGAGCACGTACCGCCCGTGCTGCCGCTCCTCCTCGACCTCGATGCGCCCGTGTGCGCCGAACACCTCGCGTTCCGCCCAGGCCCGCAGGTCCTGGAGGGCGCCGTCGTCGGTGAGCTCGGCGTGGTCGGCGAAGGCTCCGTAGAAGGCGTCCCGGTCGCCGTCGCGCACCGCGATGACCACGGCTCGGACGGACGGATCGCTGAGTTCCTCGGGGGACAGGGCGGGGGACAAGGCGGCCTCCTGCGCGTCGGGTGCCGATGGGCGGTGCCGCGGGCCTCGTGCGGCATCCGGCACACGTCTTCGACTGTAGGCCGGGGACCCGTGGGGCGCGCGTCCGCCGGCCCGGCGGGCGCCCCGGCGGATGCGGCGAACCCGCCCCTGTCCCGTGTTCGCGCCGCTACCGTAAGTGCGCGGGGTGGGCAGGAAGAAGGCCGGGAGGTCGAGAGGCATGGAGCAGATGCGCACGGGCGGGGGAGACAACCGGAACGGCGGCCCGACGCCCGCCGAGCACGTGGCCGAGCTGCTGGGACGCGCGCAGAACGGCTTCGAGATCGCCGAGCCCCTGCTGGAGCGGCTGCGCACCGCGCTGATGCACCAGGCGGAGCTCCGCTCGTACCGGCAGCGCAACGACGGCGTCCGCCCGCTGCGGTGCAACACCTACCGCCATATCTTCCTCCTCGCCGACGGCAGTAGCCTGCTGCTGTACGAGCTGGAGCACGACACGGGGACGGGCGAGGATCTCCAGTACGAGCTGTACGCCCGCGAGGACGCCCTCGACGAGGCCGAGCGCCGGGTCCACGAGCGGATCGGCGGGGGCATCGGGCCCGGCTGCGAGGACGAGGAGCTGCCGGCCTGGCTGGCCGAGGAGCTGCTGCTGGCCATGGGGCCCGTCCGGCCGCGCCGCGAGTACGTCTCCGAGGCCTCGCCCGACCACGCCCGGCGGCTGCTGCGCCGGGCCGAGAACCCGGACGGTCCTGGCGAGGTCGTCGGCGAGATCCTCCAGGGCGCCCTCGGCCACCACATCGCGCTGATCACCAAGCCCCGGCGGCGCGGGCCCGGCCGGGACGCCACCTGGTGCCGGTTCTACGAGCACGCCTTCCTGCTGGAGGGCGGGGGCGAGGTCTCGCTCTGGGAACTGGAGCACAACATGACGTCCGACGGCCGGCTCGTGTGTGAGGTGTACCTCGACGAGGCGGACGCCGAGGTGGCGGCCGACCGGCACGCCAGGGCCCTGGGAGTCGAGTTATAGGCCGGGATTCCGGGGGCCCGGGCGGGTTCCCCCGGGAAATGCGGCCGGGTGTTCCCGGCGCCGGAATGGACGGCCGGAGGAGGGCGGGGCGGAAAGCCAACGGGGGGCCGCCGTCCGATGTGCTACGGTTGTTCGAGTTGCAGTTGTGGTACCCATGAACTCGTGTGCGCCTCGGCCATGTAGCCGATGGCGCACTTTTGTTTATGCCGGTCTATTCCGGCGGTGGGGCCCCATCCCATTACCAAGGAGATAGACATGGCTACTGGCACCGTGAAGTGGTTCAACTCGGAGAAGGGCTTCGGCTTCATCGAGCAGGACGGCGGCGGCCCCGACGTCTTCGCCCACTACTCGAACATCGCCTCCACCGGCTTCCGTGAGCTGCTCGAGGGTCAGAAGGTTTCCTTCGACGTCACGCAGGGCCAGAAGGGCCTGCAGGCGGAGAACATCGTCGGCATCTGACGTTCGTCGTCACCCGGTGACGACTATCGTCGTCGTTCCGACGACTCTCGACGCACGGGCGACACCCGCGCGCGAACGGCTCCCGTCCCCGTGAGGGGCGGGCCCTCGGCGCATGGGTGTCGCCCGACGCACGAGGCCATGGGGCCCGCACCACTGGGTGCGGGCCCCATTTTCGGTCCGGTCGTACAGCCGGTCCGGTAGTGCAGCTGGTCCGGCAGGTACAGCCGGTCCGGTAGATACAGCCGGTTCAGTAGGTACAGCTCCGGTCCAGCAGACGTACAGCCGCTCCAGCCGAACCCGCCGCTCCAGCCGACGCACAGCTGACAGCGCCGCACCCGCACCACTCCGCACCCGCACCACTCCGCACCACCCACGCCCAGCCAGGGAAGGTCCCGCATGCCACGCTCCGCCCGCCCCGCCCGTCCGCCCCGTTCCACCGGTACGCGCGGCGGCCAGTCGGCGCGCCGCAGGCCGGCCCCGCCCGCCGACGGTCCGGCGGAGTTCGAGACCCCGGTGAGCACGACGCCCGCGCTGCCGCCGGTGGAGTCCTTCGACGACCTCGGCCTGCCCGCCGGGCTGCTGTCGACCCTGACCCGCGAGGGTGTCACCGCGCCCTTCCCGATCCAGGCCGCCACCCTCCCGAACTCGCTCGCGGGGCGCGACGTCCTCGGCCGCGGCCGCACCGGCTCCGGCAAGACCCTGGCCTTCGGCCTCGCGCTGCTGGCCCGCACCGCCGGCCGCCGGGCCGACCACCGCCGTCCGCTCGCGCTCGTCCTCGTCCCCACCCGGGAGCTGGCCCAGCAGGTCACCGACTCGCTGGCCCCGTACGCCACGGCCGTGAACCTGCGGACCGCCACCGTGGTCGGCGGCATGTCCATCGGCCGCCAGGCCAACCAGCTCGCCCGTGGCGCCGAGGTCCTGGTGGCCACGCCGGGCCGGCTCGCCGACCTCATCCAGCGCGGCGACTGCTCCCTGGCCGATGTGGCGATCACCGTCCTGGACGAGGCCGACCAGATGGCCGACATGGGCTTCCTGCCGCAGGTCACCCGGCTCCTGGAGCAGGTCGCCCCGGGCGGGCAGCGGATGCTCTTCTCGGCGACGCTCGACCGCAACGTCGACCGGCTCGTCCGCCGCTTCCTCAGCGACCCCGTGACACACTCCGTGGACCCGTCCGCGGGGGCGGTCGTCACCATGGAGCACCACCTGTTCCACCTCGCGGACGACGACGCGAAGAAGGACGCGGTGACCCGGATCGCGGCCCGTGAGGGACGCGTGATCATGTTCGTGGACACCAAGCGCGGTGCCGACCGGCTGACCAAGCGGCTGCTGTCCCAGGGCGTCCGCGCTGCCGCCCTGCACGGCGGCAAGAGCCAGCCGCAGCGCAACCGCACGCTGGAGCAGTTCCGCACCGACGAGGTCACCGCGCTCATCGCGACCAACGTGGCGGCCCGCGGCATCCACATCGACGGCCTGGACCTGGTCGTCAACATCGACCCGCCCGTCGACCACAAGGACTACCTCCACCGCGGCGGCCGGACCGCCCGTGCGGGGGAGTCGGGCACGGTGGTGACCCTGGTGCTGCCGGAGCAGCGGCGCGAGATGACCCGCATGATGACCAACGCGAAGATCGCGCCGCAGGTGACCCGGGTGGTTCCCGAGGACGCCGAGGTCGCACGGATCACCGGGGCGCGTGAGCCCAGTGGGGTGCCCGTGGTGATCACCCCGCCGACCCCGCCGGCCCCGGCCCGCAGCGCGTCCTCCGGGACGCGCTCCGGGCGCGGGCGCGGACGCGCCGGCTCGGGTGCCAAGACGGGCACCAACACGGGCACCAAGACGGGCACCAAGTCTGGCGCCAAGACGAGTACCGAGGCGGGTACCGAGGGCCGGCGGGGACCCCGCCGCCGCCCCCGCCCGGACGGCGCGGCACCGGCGGCGCGCGGCGGTGGCCGTACGCGGCGGTCGTCGGCAGGGTAGGGGACCCGGGGGCCGGCCCGGCCCCCACACGGCCCACCCCCGATGGACGGCGCCTCCCCCTGGGACCAGGGTGGGAGGGAGCAGACGCCGGCCGGGTCAGGAGAGCGCACGGTGGGGAAGCGAGACGGGCCGGAACGCACCGCCCCGAACGTGCTGTTGCGCGCCGCGTGCTGGCTCCCCGCGGTCCTCCTCGTGGCGGGCGAGGTCTTCGCCTTCCTCACGCCCCCCAACTACAACTCCGCCCCCTTCTTCGCCGCCGCCCCGCTCGTCGCCGCCTCCCTGCTCTCCGCCCGGGCCACCGTGGTGACGGCGGTGATCGCGGTGCTGGCGTCCGTGGACATCACCGTCCACCGCGGCGCCCCGAGCACCGGCGAATCGGTCACCGAGAACGTCACGGTCCTGACCGTCGCCCTCCTCGCGCTGGGCATCAACCGCGTCGTGCGCCGCAGCGACAGCCGCCTCAGGTCCGCCCGCGGCATCGCCGAGGCCGCGCAGCGGGCCGTCCTGCCCGCCCCGCCGGCCCGCCTGGACGGGCTGCGCGTCGCGGCCCGCTACGTGGCGGCGCAGGCCGACGCCCGGATCGGCGGCGACCTGTACGCCGTCCAGGCCACCCCGCACGGCGTACGCCTGATCGTCGGCGACGTCCGCGGCAAGGGGCTCGGCGCCGTGGAGGCCGTGGCCGTCGTGATCGGCGCGTTCCGGGAGGCGGCTGAGGGGGAGCCGACGCTGTCGGGGCTCGCGTCGCGGCTGGAGCGCGCGTTGCGGCGGGAGGGCGGACGGCGGGCCAACATCGACCAGTTCGAGGGGTTCACCACCGCCGTCCTGGCCGAGGTGCCGCACGGCGACGGCGAGGTCCTCCGCCTGGTGAACCGCGGCCACCCGCCCCCGCTGCTGCTCCGCGCGGACGGCACGGTGGCCGAGACGGGTCCGCGGACGCCGGCCCTGCCGCTCGGCATGGGCGAACTGGGGGAGTGGCCGGACCGGGTGGAGGAGTGGGCGTTCCCGCCCGGGGCGACGCTGCTGCTGTTCACCGACGGGGTGACGGAGGCGCGGGACGCCGCCGGGGTCTTCTACGACCCGCAGGACCGCCTGGCCGGGCGGCAGTTCAGGAACCCGGACGCCCTCCTCGACCACCTCGTGGCGGACGTGGCCCGGCACACGGGCGGCAGCGGTGACGACGACATGGCGCTGCTGGCCGTCCGGCGGACCGAGCACCACCACCCCGCCGGCCGCGCGATGAGCTCGGGCGTCGCCCGGAACGTGGCGCGCGGCCGTTTCTGATCCCCCTGTCCCTCCGCCCCCGTCCGGCGCCGCGCCGACCCGTCGCCACGCTGAATAACGAGTGACACACCATCAGTGCGAATCACGACCCGATCTTGCCAACAGGCCCGTGGATTCCCGCTTTCGGCTTGGAAACAACCAGCCCTGTCTATTAACGTTCGATAACGCAGCGCGTTCCTCATACCGCCGCAAGAGGCGGCACCGCGCGCCTTCGCCGAATCCCGTGGGTACGAATGGGAACCGGGGAACCACCGACCCTTGGGGTGCGACGGGCCGTGTTCCGGCCCGTAGAGATCTTCTTCCCGAACGGCCTGGGGGGAACCCCACCGCTCACCCGGCAGGCGAGAGGGAAGGAAAGGAGAGCGCCCCCGTGGCGTCCAACAGGTCCGCAGGCGGAGACAGTTCGCACGGCTCCTGGCCGGGGTCCCCTCACGGGGACGAACCCGGCCCTTCCCCCGTCCACCCGCCGCACCACGGCGGTACGGACGGCCCCGACGGCTACGACACAGGCCTGCCCGGGCCCGTCGCGGAGCACGACCTCCCGGCCCGCGGCCGGCACCGGGTCCCCAAGCAGCGCGGCGGCTCGATGGCCCGCAGCGGTGCCGTCCTCGGCGTCGGCGTGATCGCCGCGGTCGGCGCGGGCGGTATGGCCAGCGCGCAGGAGCGCCCGGCGGCGATATCCGTGCCGGACGTCGGCCCGCACCTGTTCGACGACGGGGACGACGACGAGGAGAGCACGGACGCCGAGGCCCGCGCGGAGGCCGCCCGGGCCCCCGAGGCCGCGGATCTGGCGCAGGGCTCGTCCGACGCGGGCGAGGCGCTGCGCGCCCGTATCCTCCAGCAGGCCGAGCACCAGCGGGACTCCGCCGGCGCCGAGGTGACGCACGAGGCGCAGGAGCGGGCCGAGGCGGACGCCCGGCGGATGGCGGCCGCGAAGGTGGCGGCGGCCACGAAGCTGACGGCGGAGCGCAAGGCACAGGCCACGGCCTCGGTGCGGTCCGCCGCGGAATCGTCCGCGACGGCGCACTCCGACGCGTCGCAGGCGGCCGCGGGCGCCCGGCAGGCCGGGCAGCCGCACTCCGCGCCGCGGACCGCCGGGCAGGCGTCGAAGGCCCGGGCCGACGCCGCCGCGCAGGCCGGCGCCGCCAAGGCGGCGAGCAGGGCCCAGAGCGAGACCCGGCGCGCGGCGGACCGGATCAACGCCACCCGGGCGAAGCGCACCTACGTCATGCCCGTCTCCTCGTACCGGATCACCGCCCGCTTCGGCCAGTCCGGCGGCATGTGGTCGCACCGGCACACGGGTACGGACTTCGCCGCCCCCACGGGCACCCCCGTCAAGGCGGTGCACGGCGGCAGGATCACCCACGCGGGCTGGGCCGGCTCGTACGGCTACCGCATCGTGCTGCGCCTGGACGACGGGACGGAGCTGTGGTTCTGCCATCTGTCGTCCATCGTCCGCACCAAGGGCAAGGTCGCCGCCGGGCAGGTCATCGGCCGGGTCGGGGCGACGGGCAATGTGACGGGCGCGCACCTGCACCTGGAGGTCAGGCCGCACGGCGGGCATCCGGTCGACCCGCTGCACTGGCTCCGGTCGAAGGGGCTGCGTCCGTAGGGCGAGCGTTGGGGTGAGGGGGCGCGGGGCCCGGATGTGGGGCGAGGGGCTCGGGCGTGGGGCCCGGGGCTCGAAGCCCCTCCCGTGCGCCGTGGTTCCCCGCCCGCACCCCGATTCGGAAATTTGCCGCGAATGTTCCGTGTGCGATCGGGAACTCAGATTGTGTGACGACCGCGACCATCAGCACTTCTGTGCCCGCGCGCCTGGACCGGCTGCCCTGGTCCCGGTGGCACTGGACTGTGGTGATCGGACTGGGCACGGTCTGGATCCTCGACGGCCTGGAGGTCACGGTCGTCGGGAACATCGCGGGGCGCCTCTCCGAACGGGGGAGCGGCCTGCCCATCACCGGAGCCCAGGTGACCGGCGTGGCCGCCGCGCTCTATGTGACGGGCGCCTGCATAGGCGCCCTGTTCTTCGGCCGGCTCACCGACCGTTTCGGCCGTAAAAGACTCTTCATGGTGACCCTCGCGGTCTATCTGGGCGCCACGGCCCTGACCGCGCTCTCGTACTCCTCCTGGTGGTTCTTCGCCTTCCGGTTCCTCACCGGTTTCGGCATCGGGGGCGAGTACGCGGCCATCAACTCCGCGGTCGACGAGCTGATCCCGGCGCGCTACCGGGGCCGCATCGACCTCGTGATCAACGGCAGCTTCTGGCTGGGGGCCATCGCCGGCTCGCTGCTGTCGATATTCCTCCTGGACACCCGGATCTTCCCGAAGGACGTGGGCTGGCGGCTGACGTTCGGCCTGGGCGTGGTCCTGGGCTTCGTCATCCTGCTCGTCCGCCGCCAAGTGCCGGAAAGCCCCCGCTGGCTCTTCATCCACGGCAAGGCGGAGGAGGCCGAACGCCTGGTCGACGCCATCGAGCTGCGCATCGAGGCCGAGAAGGGCATCAAGCTGGCCCCGCCCGCCGGGCGGATCACCATTCGCCAGCGCAAGCGCACGGGATTCCGTGACATCGCCCGCACGGTCTTTACGGACTACCGGCGCCGCGCCGTCCTCGGGCTCGCCCTGTTCATCGGACAGGCGTTCCTCTACAACGCGATCACCTTCGGTTTCGGGGAGATCCTCACCAAATTCTTCGGTGTCTCCACCGGGCGCACCGGCTACTTCTTCGCGGTCATAGCGGTGGGCAACTTCCTCGGTCCGCTTTTCCTCGGCAAACTGTTCGACACCGTGGGCCGGCGCATCATGATCTCGTCGACGTTCCTGCTGTCCGGGGTGCTGCTCTTCGGCACGGCCTGGCTCTTCGACGCCGGCCACCTGAGCGCGAACACCCTGACCGGCTGCTGGTGCGTCGTCCTCTTCTTCGCCTCCGCCGGGGCGAGCAGCGCGTACCTCACGGTCTCCGAGGTCTTCCCGACCGAGACCCGGGCCATGGCCATCGCCTTCTTCTACGCGGTGGGCACGGCGGCGGGCGGCATCAGCGGCCCGCTGCTCTTCGCCCAGCTGACGAGCACCGGCGTCGTCGGCGACGCGGTCCTGGCGTTCCAGATCGGCGCGACGCTGATGTGCCTGGCCGGGGTGATCGCCGCCTTCCTGGCGGTACGGGCCGAGGGGCGGTCCCTGGAGGACATCGCCACGCCGCTCTCCGTCCAGCCGGAGCCGCTGCCGGCCACCGCGCCGGTGGAATAGCTCCCTCCGGGGCCGGGGCGGGAATCCGCCGCGGCCCCGGAGGAATAGCGTTTCCCACGAGCACGCTGGAACAGGACATGACCGACGAGCACCATCACCACACCCGGAAGATCGGCAGTCTCTCCGTCCACCCGCTCGCCCTCGGCGGCAACGTCTTCGGCTGGACGGCCGACGAGGCCGAGTCGTTCGCCGTCCTGGACGCCTATGCCGAGGCGGGCGGCAACTTCATCGACACCGCGGACGCCTACTCGGCCTGGGCCCCCGGCAATTCGGGCGGTGAGTCCGAGACCGTCATCGGCGACTGGCTGGCCTCCCGCCGCAACCGCGACGACATCGTCGTCGCCACCAAGGTCGGTGCCGGCTACCCGGAGCGCCGCGGGCTGTCCGCGGCCGCCATCAAGGAGGGCATCGAAGGCTCCCTGCGCCGGCTGCGCACCGACCACATCGACCTCTACTACACGCACTACGACGACCCGTCCCTGCCGGTCGAGGAGTACCTCACCACGCTCGACGCGCTGGTGAAGGAGGGCAAGGTCCGCGAGATCGCTGCCTCCAACGTCACACCGGAACGGCTCGCCGAGGCCCTGGAGTTCTCCGACTCCGCCGGCATCGCCAAGTACGTCGCGATCCAGCCCGGTTACAACCTCGTCTCGCGCGACACCTACGAGGGCCCGCTCGCCGACGTCGCCGCCCGGCACGGCCTCGCCGCCGTTCCGTACTACGCCCTGGCCTCGGGCTTCCTCACCGGCAAGTACCGCCCGGGCGGCACGGTCGACAGCGCCCGCGCGGGAACCGCCGCCCAGCACCTGGAGACCGCCCGCGGACGCCGGGTGCTGGCCGCCCTCGACGAGGTGGCCGCCGCGCACGACGCCGAGATCGCCACGGTGGCCCTGGCCTGGCTGGCGAGCCGGCCGACGGTCGCCACCCCGCTGGCGAGCGCGCGCACCGTCGAACAGCTGCCGCCGCTGCTGGCGTTGGCGGACCTGAAGCTGACGGAGGCGGAGCTGGCGCGTCTCACGGAGGCGTCGGAGTAGTTCCGGGTCGGTTCCTCTCCCGATGACGGCGGGGGAGGAACCACGTTCCACCGGTCTCGCTCAGCGCGCCGCCGTGCGCTCCACGGCCCAGGAGGCGAGCGCGACGCTCCCCGCCACGCCCAGCACGGACGGCCAGGCGCCGACCTTCTTGGCCAGCGGGTGGGATCCGGCGAACCCGGCCACGTACAGCCCGGTCAGCGCGGCGGCCTTGCCGGACCCCACCTTGCCGGCCCACTGGCGGGCGGCCATGATCCCGGCGGCCCCGAGGGCGAGCCCGCCGAGGGGCCGCTTCCCGGTCAGCCGGGCCACGCTGTATCCACCGACGAGCCCGGTCGCGGCCACCACGGACGCCGGAACTCGTGTCACTGCATTCATCGCTGCCATTCCGGCAACCTCCGCATCAAAGACATCAAGAGACGCGCACGTCTGTCCCGACACTAACGCGCGCTCCCGCGGGGGTTGTCGGCGAGAGGGCGGAAGGCGACCCTCCGCACCCGGTCCGGCGGTCCGGCTCAGACCGGTGCCGTCAGCAGCGACTCCGCGACGGCCGTACGGGCGTACAGCACCGACCGTCCCGCCCGGTGCGCGCTGACCATCCCGGCCCCGCGCAGCGCCGCCAGGTGCTGGGAGACGCCGGCGGCGGAGATGCCGGTGCGGCCGGCCAGCTCCGTCGTGGAGGCGGGCGCGTCGAGCTCGGTCAGCAGCCGGGTCCGGGAGCGGCCGAGGACGGCGGCGATGGCCTCGGCCCGCGCCACCGGCCGGTGCTCCCACAGCGTGCCCGTCCCGCGGGCGGGGTAGGCGAGCTGCGGCGGTGCCGGGGGACGCGTCCAGGTCAGCACGTTCGCGGCGAACGCGGAGGGGACCAGCAGCAGTCCGGGACCCGTTGTGTGGCGCGTCACCAGGCAGCTCCGCCGGACCAGCCGGAGGGTGTTGTCGTCCCAGCTCACCGAGGTGTGCAGGTCGTTGAAGAACCGTCCGGCGCCGTGCTCGGCGACCTGGCGGGCGCGGTGGAAGACCTCCGCGTCCAGCACGCTGCGGATCTTCGCCCAGTAGGGGGCGAGCGCGAGCTCCCAGTACGTTTCGATCTCCTCCGTGACCTGCGACAGCCACGCCTCGGGAGCCGACCGCAGCGCCTCGCACCGCGCGGAGCTCCGGCCCAGGTTGTCGAGGTCGGCCACCACCGACTCGGCCGGGGTCGCCCTGATGGCGGCCAGTTCGGCGTCCAGGGACGGCGACGGCTCGGCGGGGAACGGGGTGAGGAAGTCGCAGAGGTAGCCGTCGGCGGGCACCAGCTCGGCCAGCCAGCCCGCGGTCAGCCCGGCGTCGGCCACCCTCGGTCGCACCTGGTCCACCCACGGGTGGTGCACCGGGTGGGCGGCCCGTGACATGAGCAGCCGGAAGCTTGAGACCACTTCCCACATCGGTGAGACCGCGAAGCGCGTGAGCGCGAGATCGTCGGCGGAAAAAGCCAGTTCGGAGAGCACGGACACCCCCGTCGTCCGGTTGCATTCAGGCTGAGCTTAATCAATGGCCGCCGTCCGGGCACCGGGCGAAGGTCTGCTCATGCTCTCCACCTTCAGCGGCCTCCCCCGCACCGCCTGGATCGTCTTCAGCGGAACCGTCGTCAACAGACTCGGCTACCTCGTCACCCCCTTCCTCGTCTTCTTCCTCGGCTCCCGCGGCATCCCCACCGACCAGATCCCCTACATCCTGGGCGCGCTGGGCGCCGGCAACCTGGTCGGGCCCGCGGTGGGCGGCCTGCTGGCCGACCGCATCGGCCGCCGCGCCACCATGCTCACCGGTCTGCTCGGCACCGCGGCGGGCCAGGGCCTCCTCTTCGCCGCGCCGAACACCGTCACCCTCGCCGCGGCCGCCGCCCTCCTCAGCGGCGCCGGCAGCATGGTCGGCCCGGCCGCGGGAGCCCTCCTCTCCGACAGCGTCACCGCCGACCGCCGCCGTGCCGCCTTCTCCCTCTTCCACTGGGCCGTCAACATCGGCACCGCCGTCGCCGGCGTCCTCGGCGGCTTCCTTGCGGCCCGCGGCTACTGGCTGCTGTTCGTGGTGAACGCGGCGAGCACCCTGGCCTACGCCCTGATCGCCGCGACCATGCTGCCTCGCGGCCGGACCGCCGTCCCCTCCAAGGCCGACGGCCAGGGCTACGGCGTGGTCGCCCGCGACCCCCTGATGCGGGCCCTCCTGCCCCTCTTCTACGTCGCCCTGATCATCTACACCCTCACCGAGGTGGCCCTCCCCCTGGCCATCCGCGACGACGGCCTCTCGGCCACCACCCTCGGCCTGATGTCCACCCTCAACGCCGTCCTCGTCGTCGTCCTCCAGCCCGTCGCCACCACCGTCCTGGCCCGCTTCCGCCAGATCCCCGTCTACGTCGCCGGCAGCATCCTCACCGCCCTCGGCGTCGCCCTCACCGGCCTCGCCCACACCACCTGGGCCTATGCCGCCACCGTCGTCCTCTGGTCCCTCGGCGAAGCCACCCTCGGCGGCACCGCCGGCGCCATCGTCGCCGGCCTCGCCCCCACCCACGCCCGCGGCCGCTACCAGGGCGCCTACCAATGGACCTGGGGCGTCGCCCGCTTCACCGCCCTCGCCCTCGGCACCACCCTCTACGCCAACACCGGCCCCGCCTTCATCTGGTGGTTCAGCGCCCTCGCGGGCGTCGCCGCAGCCCTCGCCATCGGAGCCCTGGCACCGGCGATCGGACGGCGGGCGGGGAACGCGGAGACGGCCGTGCCCGAGACCGCCACGAAGGATGCGGGAGCCGAACTGGCCGACGCGTAGGCGGATGAGGGCGGCAAAGGTGAAGCGTTAGGTAAGGCTTGGTTCAGTACGGCGCTTCAACGTCGCTGCCGGCTGAGCAGGCTGGGCAGAACTACGGCGCGGGCGAGGTGGCTGATGCTCCTCGCCCGCTGTTCTACTCAGCTGGATCTGCGTGTTTGAGAGACGTTCGGAGAATCGCATTCGCGTCGCTCGTCATGCCGAACTCGTTCAGCTGAAGCGCGACACGGATGACCAGGTTGCTCGGCTGCTCCCGCCCGAAGAGCTCGATGAATGTATCGGCCAGATGGCCGTGCTGCTGCCGAAGCAAGGTCAGGGAAGCGGCACTCTCCAGCGGTGTCAGGACCTTCACGGTGTCCCGCAGCAACGTGAGGACCTCCCCTGACGCGTTTTTATTATCCCCTTTGAGTAGTTTCGCCGCCCGGTTGGCTAGTTGCGTCGCGGCGGCAACATCGGCGGCACTGTGTTGCCGGTCCCCGTAGGGAGGGGGGACCGGCAGGTGCGTTGCCAGCTCGCTGGTGTCAGCGGAGAACTGCTGAGTGCCGGCTTGTGAGTCTTGCTCTCTGTGAACCTCAGCCTCTCTGTGAACCTCAGCCTCGACAGACTCGCTGTGCGAGTGCTTCGTGCAGCCCGCCTTCAACGATGCGCACTCGCCCCTCAGCGACTGGAGCTTCTGGCGGAGTTCTGCGCAGGAGGCGCAGAGCTTTGGCTCCGCTTGCTGTTGCAGCTTGACGAAGTGAGAGTGCGGCTTCATCTCCACGCCCGCTGAATCGTGTTCTGCCAGCTTGTACAGCTTTGCTACGAAGGTCAGGGGAGCGACGCGCTTGCCGCGGAAATACCGGCTAAGCGACGCCCGGTCCACGTGGTACTGAGCTTCGCTCCTGAGGCGGTCCATGAGTTGCTGCAGGGTAGGCCGTGATGGCTTCAAGAGGCTGCGGAGCTCCTGCAGCCCCTCGGCAAGGGCCTGCCTGCCCGGCGGGATGCCGCCCTCGCTGCGGCCTTGACGGGTCACTTCACGTTGGCGCTGACGCAATACCGATCCCCCTGAGCTGCCGGTCGAGGGCATCTAGTGTGCATCAGGGGCCTGTTGCCATCTAGCGAGCAACCTGGGTTTCCTCTGGATTTCTCTTCGCTCGGGGGGTGTTATGGAACCCGCCGCCGACATCCGGGGGAGGCCAGGCCGTAGCACGCGGCCCGGCGGGTTCGGCATGACTGAATGGAGTCTTTATGGCGCTGCCGTCGTGGCAGGACAAGGGGAAGTACGGGAGCAAGGTCCGCGCCGCGCTGTGGCTTGAGACGGTCGTAGGGGAGGGCAACATCTTCACCAAGCCTCAGCTGCGCGAGGCCTTCCCGGATGTTGCGCAGATCGACCGGCGCATGCGTGACCTCCGCGATCACGATTGGACGATCCACACGAAGCGTGAGGATCCCTCCCTGAAGCAGGAGGAGCAGCGGTACGTCAAGAAGGGCGCCGAGATCTGGATCCCGGGCCAGGCGAAGTCCGAAAAGTTGAAGCCGAGCCTGACGGCTGCTCAGCGGACCAAGACCATGGTGGCCGACAGCTTCCTCTGCCGGTCGTGCGGGATCGGCGCTGGCGAGTTCTACAGCGATGGGGGGCAGTCGCAGCTGGACGTTGCCCGGCGCAGGGTGCGGCTGGAGAACGGTCTGGAGGAAGTGCAGCTGGTAACTGAATGCAGCCGTTGCCGCATTGGCGGCCGCGACCGTGTGGCTGACCTTGATGCCGTCATCAAGGGCTGGGAGGAGTTGATCCCTATTGAACAGAGGGTCTTCGCCTCCTGGGTCGAAGACGACCAGCGCAAGCTGAGCGGCTTGGAGAAGCTGTGGGGTGTCTACCGGTCGTTGCCGGAGGATGCCCGGGAGACGGTTAAGCGGGCTATAGAGCGTGCCGGCGAGCAGTAGCCGGGGAAGGACGGATGGTTACCATGCGGGAGTTCCCGCCGCCGCCGCGTGCGGAAGAGTTTAGCGAGCTGATCGCGAAACGCCTTGAGGAGGTGAAGGATTCCGGCGGAACCCGAGAGACGGTAACGGTTGACTGGAACGGTCAGGCGCTGTACGTCGAGGTTATCGACCTGCCTCTCAGTGGGCTGTACTACAACCCTGGCACGCACCGGATCCGCGCTCAGCGTAGCCACGACCCGAAGAAGGACGTGGCGATTGACGAAGATCCGTGGTGCGGTGAAAGCCAGGCGTACCTGGCATTCCTCCTGCAGGCTGACCCGGCGGACACGAACCGCCGCGATCCGGGTTTCGATAAGCTCAAGGAGGATCTGGAACGCTTTGGGCAGAACGATCCCGGGCTGGTTACCCACCAGGGCGTTATCGTCAACGCCAACACGCGTGCAGCAGCCCTCCGGGAGCTGGGCAAGCAGACGATGCGTGTGGGTGTGCTGCCCGCGTCCTTCACCTGGGCAGACATCAATGCCGTTGAGCTCTCCTTGCAGCTGCGCAAGGATCACCGGCGCGACTACTCGTACATCAACCGGCTTCTCGCCATGGAGGAGCAGGCGGCACTCGGCCGGACGCCGGATGAGATCGCCAAGGAATTCCGGATCCGCAAGGCCACCTACCACCAGGAACGGTGGATTCTGAGCACGATCCAGGAGCTGATTGACCGCAGCAAGAGTGGAGGTGGAGCATCCCTTCGGTTGGTTGACTTCGAGCATCATCAGGAGAAACTCAAGGAGCTTCATCGTCTGTACGAGAAGCTTGAGACCGTTGACCGGGATCAGGCAGAAGTGCTTAAGGAGTGGCGACTCGCTGCAATGCTCCTGGACTTCGCTAAGACGGATATCCGTCATATTGATGAGAAATTCCTGGAGAAGGGCTACCTGAAAAAGGCGTTGCCGTCGAGCCTGAGCTCCCCGGCGTCGGCTGTGGAAGAGCAGTCTGTAGCAATCCCTGGCCTTGGCGTGGTGGTGCCCGGAGCGACTTCCGCTGTTGCCTCGGCGCGGTCACTGAACGACCAGATCCTCCGTGCCAAGGCTGCTGTGAGCAGCGCTGAACACGGCCTGGCCGACGAAGAGATCACCAGTGCCAAGAAGCTCGTCGGCGAGGCCAAGGCCGCCTTTGACAGCGCGATTGACACTGCCGGACGCGATGCCCGGGTCCGGAAGCGTCAGCAGCTTGCACCGGCACGTCTTGCCGAAGCATGTGCAGACATCGATCAGTGTGTGATCGACCTTGTCCAGGCGCGGGCGTCCCGCACTTTGGACGAGGAGGCGTTCGACGAAGCGGTGTTGAAGTTCCGGTCCAGCCTGCGGAAGCTGGCACAGCAGGCAGGGCGGGGGCTTCCGCACCCTGGTGACGGAGTCGCCTGGCTGCTTGAGGCGGCTTTGCTGGAGGACGCCTGATGCAGGCCACTGCCGGTGAGACCTCTCTGCACCTGGGATTCGACGACACGCGAACCAAGGTCATCCTGAGGACCACGGAGAAGTACCGGCAAGACCTCGTCCAGCTGGCTGCCCGTTTTCGGACGGGCGGCCAGCTCGGCCAGCTTGCCGCTTCTGTAGAACTTGAAGACCTGCTTTCGGGGCTGAGTAACCTCAGCAGCTGGCCCCACCACGTCGGTGTGGAATGGGCTTCGGATCTCCGGGACCTCGTGGTCGGCATCACAAAAGATGCCGAGACGGTCAAGGAGCGGCTTCATGCTTCTGACCACAGCACTGAGGTTTCGCCTGACGACGTGCCGGAGCTGCTTGGGGACGGGTGGGTAGCTGAGCTGGGAATCTTCCAGCGTCGCGACATCGCCAAGTTGCTGTCGCTGCAGCATGGAGCGAACTTCAGCGTTCCTGGTGCCGGCAAGACCCGCGTGGCGCTCGCGGTGTATGCCACGCAGAAGGCCGAGGGCCGGGTGAGAAGGCTGCTTGTCGTGAGCCCGAAGTCCGCCTATGAGTCTTGGCAATACGAGGCAGAAGCCTGCTTCAACCGAGGGTTGCGCACGCACATTCTCGATGGGACCGCTCCAGACCACATGGCCGAGGTGCTGATCGTCAACTATGAGCGCCTCGACCGTTCACTCGGCACCCTTGCTGCCTGGCTGAAGGCTGCCCCGTCGATGATTGTTCTCGATGAAGCACACCGCATGAAACTCGGGGCACGAGGAACCTATGGCGCGGCGTGCATGGCGCTCGGTCCGCTGGCCCAGCGCCGCTTGATCCTCACGGGTACGCCTGCCCCGAACGGGACCAAGGACCTGGAGAACCTTCTCGGCTTTGTGTGGCCCGGTCATGGCCAGCGGACTGTTGCACAAGCGGTGGCCGGCGGAGATCTCGGTCATGCGAGTACGGTTCTGCGGCCTCTCTTCACCCGCACCACGAAGCAGGAGCTCGGCTTGCCGCCCATGGAGCCGCGGGTGCGGTACGTGGACATGCCGGGCCTGCATGCCCAGATCTACGAGGCTCTAGTTGGGGGGGAGAGGGCGGGAGCGGCCCGTGAAGACCTCAGTTCCCTCGGCAAGACGGCACTGCGTCTGCTGATGGCAGCCACGAGCCCGGCACTGCTGCTGGAGGGCTCGAGCCGTTATGAGCCCCTTGCCTACCAGCTCCCCCCTCTGGATGTTCCGCCCGGGGACTCGCTCTACAGGCTCATGCAGAACCTGCCTGATTACGAGCTGTCGCCGAAGTACAAGGAGGCAGCTGCAATCGTCGCTGAGAATGCGGCGATGGGGCGCAAGACTCTGGTCTGGACGACGTTCGTGCGTAGCCTGACCACGCTAGAGCGGCTGCTGAGCGAGTTTGACCCAGCGATTGTGCATGGTGGAACCCTCGACCGGGACGAGCAGCTCCGGCGATTCCGCCAGGATCCGGACTGCATGGTCCTCGTCTCGAACCCTGCGACCCTCGGGGAGGGCATCAGCTTGCATCACGTCTGCCACGACGCGGTGTACGTGGACCGTGACTTCATGGCAGGGCGGTACCTCCAGAGCCTTGACCGGATCCACCGGCTGGGCCTTGCTCCCGGCACTGAGACCAGGGTCACTGTGCTTGCCGTTCGGAACACCATCGATCAGGTGGTCGAAGTGCGGCTTGACCAGAAGCTCGCCTTCATGGGGCAGATCCTCGACGACCCGTCGGTGCAGCAGCTTGCTGACCTGCAAGAGGAGCCTTCGGTAGCAGCAGGGCTGGCCCCCAGCGATATAGCCGCGTTGCTCCAGCACATGGCTTAGCGAGGTCCATGCTGAGGGTGGCGCTGGCCCCGATGGGGACAGCGCCACCCTCAGCTGCAAGACTCCCCGGTACGAGATGCCGAGCAGCTCAGTGGTAGCTCTGCGAAACTTGGGCATCTGTGTCCGTCGTACCAGGAGGAGCATGCCGATGAGCGTTGACGGCCGAGGAGCCCCAGAGATTGAGCCGTTGACCTCGATTGAGATCTGTGCCGGCGCCGGCGGGCAGGCATATGGGCTGCATCAGGCTGGTTTCCGTCATCTGGCCCTCCTGGAGATCGACAAGTACGCCTGTAAGACGCTGAGGAAGAACGTAGAGCGGCTTCCGGACTGGGCAGGGTGCGAGGTCATTGAGGGGGATGTAAAAGGGGTCAATCCTTTTGAGCATGAGCAGCTGAAGAAGTTCCGCCTGAAGCCGGGTGATCTGGATTTGCTGGCCGGTGGGGTGCCTTGTCCTCCGTTCTCGGTCGCTGGAAAACAGCTCGGTGAGGAAGATGAGCGCGACCTCTTCCCCGAGATGATTTCCCTCGCTGAACAGCTTCGGCCCAAGGCTGTGATGATCGAGAACGTTCGAGGAATTCTCGATGCGAAGTTCGCCGGATACAGAGATCAGATCGTGGCGGATCTGGAAGGCTACGGCTACGAGTTTTGCGGGTGGGAGCTCATTGAGGCCCGTCGTTATGGAGTGCCACAACTCAGGCCGCGAGCGATCCTCGTAATGATCGATAAGAAGTTCCTGGCGGACGCCAAATTTGAGTGGCCAGCTGGCGACGACAAGATGCTCTCGGTAGCTGAGGCTCTTAAAGACACGATGTGGGACCGGTTCGCCCCGCATGGAGACAAGGGCAAGAACCGCTACAACGAGTGGTTTGACGCTGCAAGCAAGAGTGAAGCCCCGACTCTCGTTGGCGGCTCTAAAAAGCACGGAGGTGCGGACCTGGGCCCAAGCCGCGCCAAGGCGGCTTGGGCCGCCCTGGGCATTGACGGCATGGGCGTTGCCAACGATCCTGACAAATGTGTCCCCGAGCGTGACCTGTTCAGACCTGACGGTCCGATGCTGACCGTGGCACAAGCAGCGATCATCCAGGGCTTCGACCAGGACTGGCAGTTCGAGGGCGGGAAGACAGCCCGCTACCGGCAGGTCGGTAACGCTTTCCCGCCTCCAGTTGCGAGGGCCGTCGGCGAGGCCATCAAGGCAGTTCTCCGCCCCGTTGACCAGCCATGGCTGACATCGGGCGCTGCTTCTGCATCGGAGGACCGGGAGCTAATCCCGGCTGTCCGCCGAAGCGTTGAGCTCAGCGCGGCGGTCTCTGACCGTGGCGATGATCTTGAGGGTGCAAGTCTCTGACGGTTCGTGTTCCCAAAAACGGAGCACACACCAGCCTGCTGCGATCAGCCGCTCATCCGTGTCACGGTCGCGTGCCATGTTGCGCGCGACCTTGTCGGACCAGTAGCCAGGATTGGTCCTGGGGGGCACATAGTGCTCCGGGCACCCGTGCCAATAGCAGCCATCGATGAACACTGCGACCTTGGCAGGGCGGAAAACGAGGTCCGCTGTCCGGCGCAGGTCCGGCAGCGGCCTCGCTGCTACCCGGTAGCGCAGCCCCTGGGCGTGCACCAGTCGGCGGATCAAGTGCTCGGGCTTGGTGTCCCGGCTGCGGATCGCCTGCATGTTGCGGCGGCGGGCAGCCGATGAAGCCCAAGATCCTTCAGGCGGTGTCCATTCGGTCTCGTCAGCCACAGTTCTGAGGGTAGTGCGCTTTGTTGCTGTGGCTGAACGCGATGTCTCTGGTGCCAGAGCGCTACCGGTACAGGCCTGGTCCCTGCGGCGGAGGTGTAGGCAGACCGTAGGGCCCAGGGGGCTGCCACCCCGCGCCGGGGGTGGTCTGCGGATACGGACCCGGCACCCCGTAACCGCCCTGCGGCCCCATCACCGGTCTCGCCACCGACATCGAAGCCCGTTCCAGCGCCGGTTGTGCCACGTCCTTCCGCTGCCAGAGGTGGTGGAGCAGCTCCTGCTCGCGTGCGGTGAAGTCGGGGGCGATGCGGCCGGCGTAGGCGCGTTGGCGGAGGAAGGCGAGGGAGGTGGCGAGGGAGATGTATTCGGCGACGGCGCGGGCGGCGGTGGGGCCGCCGGTGCGTTTGGCGAGGTCGCGGGCGATGCCGCGGGCGCGCATGGAGGAGAGGGCGAGGGGCTCGGGCGGGGTGAGCCAGCCGGCGGCCTGGTATTCGGGGAGGTGGGCGCGGATGGTGCGGAGTTCCGTCTGGCGGGACCAGATCGTCAGCCAGGTGAGGGTGCCGAAGACGGGGAGCATGAAGAGGGCGTAGACGGCCAGGAAGCCCAGGCCCGGGAGGGAGGCGGAGCCGTTCCAGACGCCGTGCAGGACCATGGCGGTGAGCAGGCCCGCGACGGGGACCGCGGTGCGCAGGAGGCGGCGGCGGGTGGGCAGGGCGGCGGCTATGCCGAAGCCCAGGCCCGTCATGGAGGTGAAGAGGGGGTGGGCGAAGGGCGACATCAGGACGCGGACGAAGAACGTGGCCGCCGTCGTGGAGAAGCCCGAGGCGCCGAAGCTCTGGTCGGAGGCGTAGGCGTTGCCCAGGTAGAGGATGTTCTCGGTGAAGGCGAAGCCGGTGGCCGTGATGCCGGCCACGACGACGCCGTCCACGATGCCGTTGAAGTCGCGGCGGCGGAAGAGGAAGAGGAGGAGCAGGGCGGCGGCCTTGGCGCTCTCCTCCACCACCGGGGCGACGAACGTGGCTCCGAAGGTGCCGGCGTCCTCGCGGGGGGCGACGTCGACGGTGTTCATGATCCACTCGGTCGCGTAGCTGTTCGCGATGAGTGCCAGCAGGGTGGCCGCGCAGGCTCCCCAGGCGAAGGAGAAGATCAGGTCCTTCCAGGGCTTGGGCTCGACGCGGTCCATCCAGCGGAAGGCGGCGATGAGCAGCGGGACCGGCAGTACCGCGAGTCCGAGCCCGACGAGAAAGCCCTGCGTGCCGGTCTGTTCGCGGACGAGCGCGAGGATGAGCAGGCCGCAGAGGGCCAGGAGCAGGATGAGGGTGCCGGCCCGGACGGCCTTGTTGTCCCAGAGCGCGCGGCGCGGCTTGTAGTGCCAGCGGGCCGGGGCGGGCAGGGCGGCGAAGCCCGGCGGTGCCCCGTGGACGGGTATCGGGCCCGGAGCGGCGGGCTGTTGCTGGTGAGGCTGGGACTCATGCACTTGACGACCCTAGCCAAGGGCCGTGGTGCGGGTGGAGCGGTTTGCCTTCAGGGCCGCACCTGAGCCCCGGGCCTGGGCCCGGGATCTGGGCGCCGTTCCTGAGCCCCGCACCTGGGCCCCGGCCCGCCCCCGCGCTACCCGCGGCGACGGAACAGGAGGTCCCGCACCACGTGGCCCTTGTCCAGGCCCTGCCCCTCGAAGCGGGTCAGCGGCCGGAAGTCGGGGCGCGGGGCGAAGCCGCCGTCCTCCTGGGTGTTCTCGAACTCCGGAGCGGCGGTGAGCACCTCCAGCATCTGCTCCGCGTACGGCTCCCAGTCGGTCGCACAGTGCAGCAGCCCGCCCGGCGCCAGCCGCGTCGCCGCCAGGGCGAGGAACTCCGGCTGGATCAGCCGTCGCTTGTGGTGGCGCTTCTTGGGCCAGGGGTCCGGGAAGTAGACGCGTATCCCGGCGAGCGAGTCGGGGGCCAGCATCTCGCGGAGCAGGATGATCGCGTCGCCGTTGGCGACCCTGACATTGTTCAGCCCGTTCCGCTCGGCGAGGGCGAGCAGGTTGCCCTGGCCGGGGGTGTGGACGTCGCACGCGAGGATGCCGGTGCCCGGGTCGGCGGCGGCCATGGCGGCCGTGGCCTCGCCCATGCCGAAGCCGATCTCCAGGACCACCGGCAGGCCGGGGTCGCCGAAGAGCTCGTCGAGGTCGATCCGGCGCAGGCCGTCGATGTCCAGCCCCCACACGGGCCACAGGCGGCGCAGGGCCTCGCCCTGTCCGGTCGTGACCCGGCTGCGGCGCGGCTGGAACGAGCGGATGCGACGCTCGTGGTGCGAGCCGGCCGGGTCCGGGGCCGGGCCGTCGGGGAACATCGGTTCCCGCCGGGCGCGGGCCGGGGCCGGTACGGAGGGGGGCGCGGCGGCCGGGCTGCCGGAGGCGGGGCCTGCGAGGGCGTCGGGGGTGGCGTGGTTCTCGGACACAGTTCTTCCATAGTACGGGCGGGCGCCCCACCTGGAACGTTCTGCACATGACAGCCACCGCGCCGCTCAGCGCAGCTCCGCCAGCACCCTCCGCGCCACCTCCCGTCCGATCGGCAGCGAGGCCGTCGCCGCGGGCGACGGCGCGTTGAGGACGTGCACCATGCGCGGGGAACGGGCGAACAGGAAGTCGTCGGCCAGCGTGCCGTCCCGGAGCACCGCCTGGGCGCGGACCCCCGACGGGGCGGGTATCAGGTCGTCGGCCGTGACGTCCGGCAGGAGGCGGCGGACCGCCGCGGTGAAGGCGGGCTTCGACAGGGACCGCCGCACCTCGCCCGCTCCGTACCGCCAGTGCCTGCGGGCGAGCCGCCACGTGCCGGGGAAGGCGGCGGTGCCGGCCAGCTCCCGGGGCCGTACGGTCCGCCACGCGTACCCCTCGCGGGCCAGCGCGGGCACCGCGTTCGGACCCAGGTGCACATGGCCGTCGATGCCCCGGGTGAGGTGGACCCCGAGGAAGGGGAAGGCCGGGTCGGGCACCGGGTAGACCAGGCCGCGCACCCGGCCCTCCGCGGAGGGCGCGAGCGCGTAGTACTCGCCGCGGAAGGGGAGGATCCGTACCCCCGGGTCGTCACCCGCCAGCCGCGCCACCCGGTCGCTGTGCAGACCCGCGCAGTTGACCAGGGCGCGGGCGCGCACCACGGTGCCGTCCGCCGTCCGTACGGCGACCGTCGACCCGCGCCGGCCCACCACGCGGACCTCCGCCCCGTAGCGCACCGAGGCCCCCGCGTCCTCGGCGAGCCGGGCCAGGCGGGCGGCGACCGCGCCGAAGTCGCACACCCCCGTGGTGCCGACGTGGATCGCGCCCACGCCCCGCACCTCCGGCTCGAACTCGGCTATCTGGGCCGGGCCCAGTTCGCGGACGGGAATGCCGTTCCCCCGGCCGCGCTGGACGAGGGCGTGGAGGCGCGGCAGCTCGGCCCGGTCGGTGGCGACGATCAACTTGCCGGTGACCTCGTGCGGCAGGCCGTGCTCGGTGCAGAACTTCACCATCTCCGCCGCACCCTGCACCGCGAACCTGGCCTTGAGCGACCCCGGCGGGTAGTAGATCCCGCTGTGGATCACCCCGCTGTTGCGCCCCGTCTGGTGCCGCGCGGGACCGGGCTCCTTCTCCAGCACGACGACGCTCGTGCCCGGCGCGGCGCGCGTGACCGCGTAGGCCGTCGACAGGCCCACGATGCCGCCGCCGATCACCAGCACGTCGCAGTCGTACGCCCCCATGAGGTCACCTCCCCGCCCTCCCGCACCGGTCGGCCGTCTCCGCTGCGGCCGACTCACGGCTCCTATGATGACGTGCGCCACTGACAACGGGCCGAAACATCGTCGGACCAGGGGAAAGGCCGGAAACGGCCGAAAGGTCGTGAAGGCCGGGAGAGTGAAGAACGGGGGCGAAGAAGAGGGCATGGAAGGGGACGTGGAACGGGGGCGAAGCACGGAGGGGCCCAGGGGGCGGAAGCCGGCCGGAAACGCGGCCGACGAGCAGCCCCGACGGACCGCGGCGACCCGGAAGCGCCGGGAGCGAGGGAAGCGCCGGGAGCGTCGAAAGCGCCCGGAGCGCCGGAAGCGCCGGAAAAGCACACCCCCCTCTCACGCCGTCGAAGCCACCAATAACGGCCGCGCCCGCTCCCGCAGCTCCACCACCCGCGGCTCGTTCCCGTACGGCTCCAGCCGGTGCAGCAGGTCCCTGACGTACTCCGTCGTGCGCGCCGACGAGATCCTCCCCGCGACCTCCACCGCCCGCACCCCCGCCGCGCAGGCCGCGTCGAGGTTGCCCGACTCCAGCTCGGCGACGGCCGACACCACGAGCCGCAGCCCGTGCGAGCGCACGAACTCCTCGGTGGGCCGGGACAGCGCCTGCTCGGTGAACCGCTGGACCTGGCGCGGCATGCGCAGGTCCCGGTAGCACTCGGCGGCGTCGGCGGCGAATCGCTCCTGGGTGTAGAAGTCCAGCCAGGACGGGTCGGGGTCGCCCGGCCGGGCCCGCTCCAGCCAGCCCTCGGCGGCCTTGAGGGCTGCGCCGCAGGCCGGCTGGTCGCCGGCCTTCGCCTGGGCCCGCGCCTCGACCAGGCGGAAGAAGCTCATCGTGCGGGCGGTGGCCAGGCCCCGGTTGCGTTCCAGGGCGGCCTGGGCGAGGTCCACGCCCTCGTCCGCGTAACCGCGGTAGGTGGCCTGGAGGCTCATCGAGGCCAGGACGTATCCGCCGAGCGGTACGTCGGCCGCCGCGCGGGCCAGCCGCAGGGCCTGGATGTAGTAGCGCTGGGCGGCCTCCTGTTGGCCGGTGTCGAAGGCCATCCACCCGGCGAGCCGCGTGAGTTCGGCGGTCGCGCCGAACAGCGCGCGCCCCACCTCGTCGCTGTACGCCCCCAGGAGCAGCGGCGCCGCGTCGACCCGCAGGCACTCCGGCACCATGGACGAACGCCAGTCGCCGCCCCCGTACTTGGAGTCCCAGCGGCGGGCGTCGTCCGCCGCCTCCCGCAGCTTGGACACGTCGCTGTGGCCGACGCGTTGCGGTAAACCGCAGTCCGGGACGGTGCCGGCCTCCCGCTCCCGGGCCGCCTGCTGCGGTTCCCGCGCCACCGAACTGTCGGCGGGGGTTATCAGCCAGCGGGACGCGGGCGTGGAGTACGCGCTGACGGAAAACGATCCCGCGAGACTCTGCCAGATCCCACCGCCCCCGCGGCGACCGGCGGAATCCAGCCGGTAGAGCTCGGTCGCCGAGCGGACCGCCTGGCCGACATCGCGCGGGAAGGCGAGGCCCACCTCCGGCGCGGGGTCGGATTCGGCGAGCCCGATCTCGTGCAGCGGCACCGGGCGGCCCAGCTTGCCCGCTATCGCGGCGGCGATCAGGTGGGGGGCGGCACCCTGCGGAACCATGCCCTTGGACACCCACCGGGCGACCGACGTCTTGTCGTACCGCAGCGTCAATCCCCGCTGTGCACCGAGGTCGTTGACCCTCCGCGCCAGACCGGCGTTGCTGATCCCCGCGAGAGCGAGGACCGTGCCCAGCTTCTCGTTCGGTCCGCGTGGCTCCCTGGACATGCGCACCCCTCGGCAACAACGATGCCCGCCCCGGCATAGGCGCGGGGCATTCGTAAACCCAGCGTAGTTCCCCACATCCCGACCGTTAAGGGGCGTTGTCCCGGATGGCGAGATTCTGGTCCGCATGTACGTGCATCGAGGGGCGCGTGCTCCGGCTGTGTGTGGCCGTGCGCCTGCTGTGCGCCTTGTACACGCCATCGCCGGAGCGGTTCCATGGTTCCGCGTGGGTTGGCCCGCTGCACTGGTTCCAGTGGGCTGGGGGAAGCCGTCGCCTCATTCCCCGCGGGCGGCGGACCGGTCCGGGGGGTGCGGCTCGTGCCTCCCGGGCTGCGCAGACCGCGCCGACAGGGGTGAACGCCCCCTCCGCCCGGAGGCGTTCACGGTCCGCGGAGGAGCCCGGGAGGCCGGCCTCCGACGGTGTTCGCGGGAGGGAACGAGGCGCCCTCCTGTCGAATAAGGCACCCCTCCGCCGCACGAGGCGCCCCTTGCCGGAGGGCGCGCGCCTCGCGAGAAACGGCCGAAACCCGCCGTACGCCCGGGGCGCGCCCCGGGCGGAGTCCGGCCGGAAACCGTTTCATGCGCCGTCAACCGTGGCAGCATGGGGTGTGCATGCGCCATGGTGTGACGCCAGTTCGCCCCGGTTTCCCGCCAGTTGAGGCTCTCGTCGACGGCCATGAGTGGCCCGTTCGATGTGCGCCGCCCGTCCCGCTGTGCATGATGACTGCTACTCGATAGTTGTCCACAGCCTGTGGAGGCGGCGATGCGCTGGTTGGTGGGGTGGAGCTGCACCACCTCCGGGGCCGGTTCCCGGACCGGCGTCCCCACCGCACCGGCGGTCCGCCCCGTGGGCGCCCAACTCCTGTGGGACGACCCGGATCCGCTGTGGGCGGTGGGCGACTGGCGCCCCGACGAGATCCGCGTCGTCCACGCCGGTCCGCCCCCGAACGGCACCCGGCACACCACGGCGTCGCCCGTCGCCCGCCTCGTCGTCCTCGGCCGCTGCGGAGCCGACGACCACCAGCTGCGCACCGGACTCCTCGCCACCCGCGGCGGCGCCCTGCGCCACCTCACCGCATGGCCCGGCAGCTACACGGCCGTCGCCCAGATCGGCCGTCGCATCACCGTCGCCGGCGACCTGGCCGGTGCCCGGCCCGTCTTCCACACCGCCTGGGCCGGCGGCACCGCCTACGCCACCGCCGCCCTGCCCCTCGCCGACCTCGTCGAGGCGGAGCTCGACATCGGCTACCTCGCCGCGCTGCTCGCCTGCCCCGACTCCCCCGAGGCGCTGGGCGACGGCACGCCCTACACCGGCGTACGGCGCGTCCCGCCGGGGCACGCGCTGGTGGTGCGCGACGGCGCCCGGGACATCATGGGGTACGAACCGACGGCCTCGCTCGCCGTGGCCGCCCCCGAACGCGACGCCGCCCAGGCCGTGGACGGCGTGCGCGACGCCCTCGTCGAGGCCGTGCGCACCCGCTTCGCCGCACCCCGCCACGCACCGGACGGCTTCGCCAACGGCTTCCCCGACGGCTCCGACCCCGGTCCCGTGCCCGGCATGGGACCCGCCTTCCGGCGCGCGGCCCGCGGCGGCCCGGCCCCCGGCATCGGCGCCGACCTCTCCGGCGGCAGCGCCTCCGCCACCCTGGCCCTGCTCGCCGCCGGACTGCCCGGCCTGCCGGGCACCCCCCTCGGCCACGGCACGGGCGCGGGCGAGCGGCTGCACGTCGTCACCTTCAACGACCTGGTGGCGGACCGCGGCGGGGCGCGCGAGGCGGAGCTCGGCCGGGCCCGGGCCCTGGCCGCCGACCCACGACTGCACCACGTCGTCGTCGCCGCGGCCGAGGAGGCCCTGCCCTACGCCGACCTGCTGAACGGGCCGCTGACCGACGAACCCTCACCCGCCCTCGTCACGGCCGCCCGCCACCGCCACCGGCTCGCGGCGGGCAGCGCGGACCACTTCACGGGACACGGGGCCCGACAGGTGCTCGACGCCCATCCGGCGCGCCTCGCCGACCTCCTGATGGGCCGTCGGCGCCGCCACCTCCTGCGCCCGGTCTCCGCACTGGCCCGCGCGGACGGGTCGCCGGCGCTCGGGGGGTTCTCGGTGCTCGTCCCCCTCACCGTCTACCGGGCGGCGCGCCGACTGGCCCGCACGTCCTACCGGGAGGGACTGGAGGAGGCCGCGGCCCGGTTCCTGGCACCCGGCTTCGCCGCGGGCGAGGACTCCGCCGGTCCGCCGGGCGCCGTGGACGCCTCGCTCGCGGCCCTCACCTGGTGCCGCCCCGGACCCGCCGCACGGTGGCTCACGGGAACGGCGCTCGCGGAGGTGTCGGTCCGCCTCCAGTCCGCCGCCATCCGGCCGACGGGACTGCCGCAGCGCCCTGGGGAGCAGCGGGCCGCCGCCGCCCTCGGCCGGCACGCGGCGGACCACCGCATCCTCGAACAGGCGGCGGAGATCCGCGGACAGCGGCTGCACGCCCCCTTTCTCGACAACCAGGTCGTCCGGGCCTGCCGCGCGCTGCCCCAGGCGCTCCGCGTACAACCAGGGGCGCGCGCCGCCATCCTGCGCACCGTCCTCGCGGGAGCGGGTATCCGCGACCTGCCGCCCGGCTGGGGCGCGCCCACGCACGCGGCGCACACCGCGGCCGTCCGCGCGGGCCTACGGGCCTACGCGGCGCCCCTCCTCCAGCTGTTCGACGCCCCCCTGCTCGCGGACGCGGGACTGATCGAGGCCGGAGTGGTCCGCAACGCCCTCCAGGCCGCCGCCGAGGGCACGCCCCTGCCCCTGGACGGCCTCACCGAACTGGTCGCCACGGAGGTGTGGCTGCGACGGCTGCTCGCCCGGCGCGGTACCTGCTGGACGGGCCCGGCGGCACCGCGGATGCGGGCGGTGGCGAGCGGAGTGGTGCCGCGGCCGAGCCTGTAGTGCCCTCAGGTGCAGGTGATCCGGGACGCCGCCCAGTCCGCGAGCGCCGGCTCCGCGAGCGCCGTCCGCGCGACCGACGCGAGCGCCGCCCGGTGCACCGCCGCGAGCACGTCGCCCCCGTCCGGCCGCTCCTCCGACTCCTCCCACTTCTCCGGCGTCCGTTCGCCGGGCGCCACCGTCTCCACCTCCAGCCGGAGCGTCCGACGGCCGGTCAACGCGGTGTGGACGGGGACGGCCGGATCCCCGCCGTGCACGACACGCGACGTCCACAGGCGCTCCCCGTCCGCGAAGACCGAGAACCGCACCGACCCGAAGCCGAGCGACAGATCGTCGAGGCCCGCCATCGCGTCGAACGCCGTGCAGGAACGGTTCAGATCGATGGCGACCGATGACGACGGGCCGACGCTCACCCCATGGCGGTATGTGACGCCGCCGACCCGCAGCCCCTCGCGCTGCCACACCAGGCTGCCCTCGTCGATCCGCACCTGCGGATCCGCGGCGTCCCCGAACACGTCGAAGTCCAGGTCGTTCAGCCGGTAGACGGTGGGTTCGGGAGGGGGCGGCGTGGGCTTCGGGGACGGCTTCCGGGCAGGCGGTGGGGGAGGAGCGGGGCGGGTCGGGGGCGGGGGCGCCGACGGGGTGGCGGACGGCGAAGCGGCGGGCGTCGGGGTCGGCGCGGGGGACGAGGCGGGGGCGGGCGCGGCCGCGTGCTTCGCGACCGGCCGGGGCGCGGGGGACCGGTGCTCCGGCGGGGTCGGGTCGGGCTCACGGGACGGGACGACGGGCGCCGCCGAGCTTCTGGCCTGCGGCTTTCTGGGCGGCTCGGGGGAGTCGCCGGACAGGGCGTAGGCGAGGACGGCACCCGCCGCGAGGACGGCCGCCCCCACCCCGAGCGCCACCTTTGCCGGAGCGCCCAGCCCTTCACCCACCGCGGCACCACCGCTCGTACCCCCCGCACCGGACGTTCCGGACCCGGCCGCCGCCGCGGCACCGGCGCCCGCGGCCGTCCCCGCGCCGGCCGCGAGTCCCGCGACCGCCTTGACCGAGGCCCCGGCGGTGAACCAGCCGATGAGCGCCACCGGCAGCACCGCGCGCAACCGCGCGTTGACGTCCGCCAGTTCCAGCGCCGCCGTGCGGCACCGGGCGCACTCCGCCAGGTGCTTCCGCAGCCCCCGCTCGGCCCGCATCCGCAGCCCGCCGCGCGCGTAGGCGCCGAGCCGGTCGGCGTACTGGGCACAACTCCCGGCGGAGGTCAGCGACGCGCTGACATGGGCCTGCAGGTACGCCTGACGCAGGCCTTCGCGGGCCCGGTGGGCCAGCACGGCCGTGGCGTTGGGGCTCAGCCCCAGCAACGGCGCGACCTGGCTGGGCGTCTCCTCCTCCACGGTGGTGTGCCAGAGCACCGTCTGCCACCGCTCGGGCAGGCTGCGGAACGCCTGGACGGCGAGGGAGGTCTCGGCCTGCCGCATGGCTCGGACGTCCGCGCCCGGGTCGACCGGCGTGTCCTCGGGGGCCACCGAGGCGCCGGCCGCGGACACGGCGAAGACCGCGAAGTCCTCGACGAGCTGTTCCCGCCGCGCGCTCCGGGCCCAGGCGGCGGCCACCCGCCGCACGGTGGTGAGCAGGTACGCGCGCACCGCCGTGTCGGGCCCGGCCCCCCGGCGCACCGCCTGGAGCGTGGCGGCGAACACCTCGTTGGTCAGGTCCTCGGCGGTGTGGACGTCACGGCAGCAGGTGCGGGCGTAGCCGCGCACCGCGGCGGCGTGCCGCCGGTAGAGCAGGGCGTACGCCTCCCCGCCCACGTCCTCGCCGTCGCGCAGCCGTGCGACCAACTCCGTGTCGGAGAGCGGCGGATCGGCCTCGGCGCAGTCGTTGTCCTCCGTGCCGGCCCTGCCGGCGTCGGTGCCGGCCTGTTTTCCGTCGCCGTCACCGCCCGCGTCGTCACCGCTCCCGGGGGCCCCGGCCTCGCCCGAGGACTCCGTGGACGCCGAGGGCTCCATGGACGCGCCGTCGGGACCGGGCAGGCCCGGAGGCGTCGGCGCCCCCGGGACGAGAGCGCCGCCGGAAGCACCGCTGCTGGAAGCTCCACTGCCGGAAGCGCCGTCGGACGGGCGCGCGAGGGTTGCGTCGAAGGCGCCGCCCCACTCGCTCCCGCGTTGCTGGGGAACGCTCGGCCGCGACCCTCCGTGCCGCCCGCGACCGCGGCCGCGTGGACCACCCTGTCCGGGCACGCCGGACGGCGCCCGGTGCGATGCCGCGGCACCCGCCTCCTCGTTCCCGTACGGCTCTTCCCGCCCGTCAAGACCCATAGCGGAGGCTCCCGTGCACGCCGGACACCGAACAGCGGCCAGCCTGGCACACGCGCGTGCGGCTGTGCAGACGCACGAACGGCAACCACTCGTCCGGGGAGCGTTCGCACACCGGAGCGTCAGGAACCACTCACCCCCGGCCGGTCTCCACCGCCCCAGGAGTCACTCGAACAGGAACACTTATCCGAACATCCACCATCCTTCCGGGCGCACTCGGTTCGTCCGGGTGCGCCCCTGTCACGCTCGCCCCTGTCACGCTCGTACGAAGTCGTCGGCACGGTCCATCGCGCGCGGACGCGCCGGGAGCCCCGAGTCGGCCCGTGCGACCGCCGCCCGAAACCCGCGGCGAGAGAGCGAGAACCCGCCCCGGCCAAGAGCCCGGGAGGAAACACCCCCGAGCCGGCATCACGACGCCACGCCGACTCACAACCCGTGGAAGCCGTCCGTCCACCCGCCGTACCGGGCCACCGTCCCAGGGCCCACGAGCCGGGGAAGCCGCCGTACAGGCCGCCGCCCCGGCTCACGAGCCACCGCTGCCATCAGGCCGTGGCCCCGACCGACCGTGGCCACCGCCGCCGCCCCGCGGCGGACCGTGGCCACCGGCCGTGAGGCCGTACGGCCGGCCATGAGGCCGTCAAGCCGCCGGTCGCGAGCGCAGACCCTCCAGCAGGATGTCCAGCAGCCGCGACGAGGCGGCCGCCTGCTGGGCCGCGTCCGGCAGCGACGGAGCAGCGGTGGCGATCACCAGCAGCACGTCGGCGACGGTCACGTCCGCCCGCAGCTCACCCGCCGCACGAGCCCTGTCCACCAGGCGCCCGACGACCTCCAGCAGCGCCGTGGCGCCCGAGCCGTCCCGCTGCCCGTCGGACACCGGCCGCTGCTCGACGAGCCGCAGCTCGTGGAGCTGGCCACCGGCCGCTCCCGGCTGCCGCTGCTGCGGCACCCGGGCCTGCGGCGGCGCCACCGGCTCGGCGGACTCCCCCTCGACCCCGACCCGCAGCACCTGCGGCGGCAGCAGCCGCCCCGCGCCCGAGGCCACCGAGGTGCGCAGGAACCGGGAGAGCGCCGACCACGGCTCCTCCTCCTGGCCCAGCGCCGTCCGCGCCTGCTCGGTCAGCCGTGCCGTCTCTTCCTCGGCTATCCGCCTGACCAGTACGTCCTTGCTCGGGAACCGTCGGTAGACGGTCCCCACGCCCACCCGGGCCCTGCGCGCCACGTCCTCCATCGGCGCCCCGTACCCCAGCTCGCCGAAGACCTCGCGAGCCGCCCGCAGCACATGCTCCAGATTGCGCTGAGCGTCCACGCGCAACGGCGTACTACGACCACCGTTCCCGTCGGAGGGCGCGACAGCGGTCGACCAATGAGAGCTCTGAATGCTCATACGTTCCCCCGGTTATGACGTCTCCCCCCGGAGACTCCCCGCCCTGACTGCCGGGGCAGACCTCTGCCTGTACCCCGACGAAGTACGAACATAGTTGAGCCCAGGTCAAGAAAGAAGAGGGTAGTTCCGCACAGGTCACCCCCAATGGGAGTACGCGCCGGGCCGGGATTGATTCCGCACCACCTCACCACCCCGGCGGATCCGCGCTGACCTGCATACCTTGCCGCCGAGGGGGCAATCGGAACATCGGTCCTCCGGCTTCGCCTCCAGTCATACGTTTCTCCCCGCCCTGTGGACAAACACCGGCGCCGGGTGCGTCATGGAAGGGAGCTGTGTGACCGCGAGGATGCGAAGGGGCAGCTTTGGCCAAAGAAGCGGCGGTGAAGGAAGCGGCAGAGAGGGACGTGCCGCGCATTCTGGTGGTCGGCGGCGGCTATGTCGGCATGTACGCCGCGCTGCACCTCCAGAGCAAGCTGCGGAAGGGCGAGGCCGAGGTCCTGGTCGTCAGCCCCGACCCCTACATGACCTACCAGCCCTTCCTCCCCGAGGCGGCGGCCGGCTCCATCTCGCCGCGGCACGTCGTCGTACCGCTCCGCCGCGCCCTCGACCGCTGCCGGATCCTCGTCGGCGAGGCGACCGCGGTCGACCACGCCGCGCGGACCGCCACCGTACGGACGCTCGCCACCGAGGAGGCCGGCGCGGAAGCCCTGACCATCCCCTACGACGAGCTGGTCATCGCCCCCGGGTCCGTCTCCCGCACCCTGCCGATCCCCGGCCTCGCCGAGCACGGCATCGGCTTCAAGACCGTCGAGGAGGCCATCGGCCTGCGGAACCACGTCCTCGAACAACTGGACATCGCCTCCTCCACCCGGGACCCCGAGGTCCGCGACGCCGCCCTCAGGTTCGTCTTCGTCGGAGGCGGCTACGCGGGCGTGGAAGCCCTGGCGGAGCTGGAGGACATGGCCCGCTACGCCTCCCGCTACTACCACAACATCGCACCGGACGACCTGCGGTTCCTCCTCGTCGAGGCCACCGGCCGCATCCTCCCCGAAGTCGGCGAGGACATGGGCCGATACGCCGTCCGGCAGCTGCGCGGCCGCAACATCGACGTACGCCTCGACACCCGGCTCGAATCCTGCGAGGACCGCGTCGCGGTGCTCAGCGACGGCTCACGCCACCCGACCAGGACCCTCGTCTGGACCGCGGGCGTCAAACCGCACCCGGTCCTCGCCGCCACCGACCTGCCGCGCAACGAGCGCGGCCGCCTGAAGTGCCGGCCCGACCTGCGCGTCGAGGGGGTCGACAACGCCTGGGCCGCCGGTGACGCCGCGGCCGTCCCGGACCTCACGGCGCACGAGCCGGGTGTGGAATGCGCCCCCAACGCGCAACACGCCGTCCGCCAGGCGAAGGTCCTCGCCGGCAACGTCCTGTGCTCCCTCCGCGGCCACTCCCTCGCGGACTACCGGCACAAATACGTCGGCTCCGTGGCCTCGCTCGGGCTCCACAAGGGCGTCGCCCACGTCTACGGACAGAAGTTCAAGGGCTACCCCGCCTGGTTCCTGCACCGCGCCTACCACCTGAGCCGCATCCCCACGATCAACCGCAAGGCACGCGTCCTCGCCGAATGGACCCTCGCCGGGCTGTTCAAACGGGAGATCGTCTCGCTCGGCTCGCTGGAGAACCCCCGGGCCGAATTCGAACTCGCCGCCGGTACGGGCCGCCACCCGGAGGCCAGTTGACGCACGCGCCACGCCGGTTCCGGAGCGGGGAACTCCCTTCGACGGCTCGGACGTCTCACGGATGTCAGTCCGGTCGGCCACACTGGACGTGTGACCATGGGTGGGTTCGCACTTCCGAAGAGTAACGATCGCGAGGATTTGGACGTTTGCTGCATTCCCTCGGGGGCCGGCCCCCGCACCGACCACCGCGCCCCCGTGCCGGGCGCGCGGCTCGGCCACCACGCGTCGCCGAGCTGATCCGGACCGACTCCGCGAGGTAATCCTCAGTGAACTTCACCCGCTGGAGCGCCCGGCTCCCCGGCACACAGCGCCGGGCCGCGACGCGCGCCGACCGCAACACCCCGGCCGCCCCCGCCGCGGCCACGCCCGCCACCGGCTCCGTGCCCGCCGCACGCGCCGAGTCCGGCCCGCACAGCGCGGAGGGCACCCCCGCCGCCACCCTCGACGGGCTCTCCGTCCACGACGTCCTCGGCCAGGTCCCGGCCCTCGTCGCCGTCGTCCACGGCCCCGACCACCGCATCGCCTACGTCAACGACGCCTACGCCGCCGTCTTCGGCCCCAGGCCCCCCGGCGCCCCCGCCCGCGAGGCACTCACCGAGCTGGAAGAGCTCGGCCTGCTCGCCCTCCTGGACCAGGTGCTGCGCAGCGGCAAACCCCGCACCGTCAAGTCCCGTCGCGTCATCGCGGCCGGCCCGCCCGGCGGCACGCCCGCGCCCACCCGCCCCCGGGACGGCTACTACACCTTCACCTGCTCCCCGCTCCGGGTGGGCGTCCCCTCGGCCACCGGCACCCAGCCGGGCGTCCTGATCTTCGCCGCCGACGTCACCGACCAGGTGGAGGCCGCCGAACGGCTGCGCACCAGCGAACGCCGCCAGCGCGAGGCCGCGGTCACCCTCCAGCGCAGCCTGCTCCCCCAGGAGCTCGAACAACCCGACGACCTGCGCGTCGCCGCCACATACCAGCCGGGCGGCCAGGACACCGCCGTCGGCGGGGACTGGTACGACGTCATCACGCTCGGAGCCGGCCGCACCGCACTGGTCATCGGCGACGTCATGGGCCGCGGGGTGCGCGCCGCCGCCGTCATGGGCCAGCTCCGCACGGCCGTCAGGGCCTACGCACGCCTCGACCTGCCGCCCCACGAGGTCCTGCAGCTTCTCGACGGCCTGGCCGCCGAGATCGACGCCACCCAGATCGCCACCTGCGTCTACGCCGTCCACGACCCCAACGAGGGCCGACTGGTCTACGCCTCCGCCGGACACCTGCCCATCCTCGTCCGCGACCCGGAGGGCACCGTCCACCGCGCCGCCGAACCCACCGGCCCGCCCCTCGGCACCGGAGGCTGGCTGCACACCTCGGGAAGCGTCCCCCTCGGCCCCGGCTCCAGCGCCGTCCTCTACACGGACGGCCTGGTCGAACGGCGCGACGAGGACATCGACGACGGGGTCGCCGCCCTCGAACGCGCCTTCGCCGGAGCCACGGGCTCACCGCAGGTCATGTGCGACCGGCTCATCCGCTCCCTCGGCATCACCGACGAGCACGACGACGACGTCGCCGTCCTCGTCCTCCAGCACCCCGCCCGCACCGGCCACGACGCCGAGCTCTTCCACAACGCAGCGCTCGAACTGCTCGGCGGCGTCGAGGCCGCACCACGCGCCCGCGCCTTCGCCTCCGGCGTCCTGGCCAGCTGGCGGTTCCCCACGGACCTCCGCGACCTGGGCGTCCTGGCCGCGAGCGAGCTCGTCGCCAACTCCCTCCAGCACGGCACACCCCCGATGAGGCTGCGCCTGCGCCGCACCGACAGACGCCTGATCATCGAGGTCACCGACGGCGACGACCACCTCCCGCGCCGCCGCCGCGCGGAACCCGGCGACGAGGCCGGACGCGGCATCTCCATCGTCGCCACCATCGCCTCGTCCTGGGGCTCGCGCCGCACACCCGGCGGGGGCAAGGCGGTCTGGTGCGAGTTCGCCCTGCCCACGAAGCACGCGCATGTGTGAGGGGAGAGGGCGAAGGGAGTAGGGAGCAGGAAGGGCGGAGAGGCCGGCCCGCCCCCCATCCGGACGCCGGTGACCGTTGCCGGACCGCCGTCCGGGCGGCCCGCACCGCTCAGACGGAGACCGACACCCCGGAGACCGACACCCGGTCGTCCTCCGGCACGGCCCGTGCCACCGCGGCCCGCTGCTCCTGAGCCCGCAGCGGATTCTCCTGCGCGGGCGAGAGCCGGCGGCCCAGCCGCAGCGCCAGCACGGAGATGCCGAGCGAGCAGGCGATCAGCAGCGCGATGTACGGCGCGTAGAGCCCCGCACCGGCCATCAGCCCGCCCGCGGCCGGACCCGCGGCCAGCGCCAACTGCTTCACCAGGGCGAACGCCGAGTTGTACTGGCCGACGAGCCCCGGCGACGCCAGGTCCGCCACCAGCGGGGCCATCGTCGGCGCGAGCATCGACTCGCCGATGCCGAACAGCGCGTACGTCGAGATCAGCAGCGTGGTCGCGACGGCGTGCGCCCCCGGCACGAGCCCCGAGATCCCGGCCGCCACCCAGGCCACCGTCCATATGAGCCCGACCAGCGCGATGACCCGGCTCCGCCGGCGCCGCTCGACCAGGCGCAGCACCACGAACTGCGTCAGCACGATCGCCAGGGTGTTCGCCGCGAGGGCCAGCCCCAGCGTGGCCGGGGAGATCCGCGTGACCTCGACCGCGAAGGCGGACAGGCCCGACTCGAACTGTCCGTAGCAGGCGAAGAACATCACGAAGCCCAGCACCGACAGCTGCACCATCGCCCGGTCCGCGAGCAGCGTCCGCCAGCCGTTCCGCGCCGAACCGTCCGTCGGCACCGCGTCCTCCACCCGGGGAGCCTTCGGCAGCCGCACGGTCGCGATCGTGGCGCCCAGCACCAGGAACATCACGGACTCGATCGCGAACAGCCGGACGAAGCTAGACGGGTCGGACGTGTCCACCAGCTGGCCGCCCAGCAGACCACCGACACCGAGACCGAGGTTGTTGAGGAAGAACTGCATGGCGAACGCCCGCGACCGCGTGGTCGTCGTCGAGCACCAGACGATCATCGTGGCGAGCGACGGCTGGACGACCGCTATACCGGCACCGAGCGCCGCCGCCGCGGCGACCACCAGCACCTCGCTCTCGGCCAGCCCGAGCCCCATGGAGCCGACGGCGGCGGAGACCGTACCCGCGACGGCAACAGGCAGCGGACCCCGCCGGTCGATCACCCGACCGACGAAGGGCAGCACGAACAGCGCGGCCACGGCGAACGTCGCGAGCACGACACCGGCCGTACTCGCACCGAGGTTCCGCACCTGAGACACATAGATGAACAGGAACGGAACCGTGAAGCCGTTGCCGAACGCACTCAGCGCGTTGCCCAGCTGGATCCGGCGCAGTGCTGCGCCCATCGCGGTGGTCACACTCACCTTCCTAGGTCGTGGAACGGCCTGGACCGGCGGCCCTGGGGCGGAGCACCCAGGAAGCAACAGTCCAGGCCTGAAGACTTCAGATGTAAATTTCGAAGCTAAAGAGTACACATCAAAGGGCTTTAGCGGCAAGCGGTCGTGTCATACTGCGGCCCATGGCTGACACCCCCGGCTCCGCCGAGCCGAGCCTCGAAGAACAGATCGCCGCCTATCAGCGCGAATTCCAGGACCTCGATCCGCAGGTCGAGAAGGTCGTCTCGGCCCTCAGCCGGCTCAACCGACGCATGAACGTCGCCTACGGACGCCAGACCTCCGAGCTCGGCATCAGCAACGCCGAGTGGGAGGTCCTCAAGGCCCTCGTCCTCGCCGGCCACCCGTACCGCCTGGGCCCGGGCGAGCTCGCGAAGCGACTGGGCCTCACCCCGGCCGCCATGACCCACCGCATCGACCGCATGGTCGCGGAGGGCCTCGTCACCCGGGAGCGCGACGGCAGCAACCGGGTACGCGTCATCGTCGGCATCACGGAGGACGGCCGCGAGAAGTGGCTGGAGGCCATGCGCCTCGCCTCCGTCTTCGAGGAGGAACTCCTCCAGGACCTCTCCGGCGAGGACCGCGGCAAGCTCGGCGAGCTCCTGATCCGCCTGCTCCGCCGGGTCGAGACGGCCCAACCGGACGCCGGCGGCCGCCTCAGGGACCTCGACTGACGCCCCGTCGGCTGCCTGCCGACCCCTGCTTGAACCCCTGCTTGAACCCCTGCGGGACTCCGGGTTGACACTGGGGCAGCGGATCCGTAATGTACTCCGAGCTGCCGCGAAGCCGACCCGGTTCTCAGCGGCGGTACCTCACGCCACTCGGCGGGATCCACTACTGCACGGCCCTTGAACGGGATTGATTTCGGCATGCCGGAATTCGGTTCCGGACTCCGATTAGGAGTCGCCGGGGGAATCCGCTAAAGTAGTGATCACGCCGGAAGGCGCGAAACAAACCCCCTCCAACAGGGACCGGAAAAGGATTCCGAACCGGAAACGGAACGGAAAACGGATCTGGTAGGGTTGGAAACACGAAATACCG
>NZ_JABETO010000021.1 GCF_013055795.1 Streptomyces sp. I05A-00742 | reverse complement strand
GTCCCCGACGCCGCCACGATCACCGCCTCCGGCTCCACCAGCCCCGCCCCGAACGCCGGCCACAGCGCCAGCGACACCGCCGTCGGATAACACCCCGGCACCGCAACACGCCGCGCACCCCTCAACGCCACCCGCCCACCCGGCAACTCCGGCAACCCGTACGGCCACGTCCCCGCATGCGCGGTCCCGTAGAACCGCTCCCACTCCCCCGCATCCCGCAACCGAAAATCCGCACCACAGTCAATAACCAGCACGTCCTCGCCCAGCCCCGCCGCAACAGCAGCGGACTGCCCATGCGGCAACGCCAGAAACACAACGTCATGCCCGGCCAGNCCCCCGCATCCCGCAACCGAAAATCCGCACCACAGTCAATAACCAGCACGTCCTCGCCCAGCCCCGCCGCAACAGCAGCGGACTGCCCATGCGGCAACGCCAGAAACACAACGTCATGCCCGGCCAGAACCTCGGCCGAGGTCTTCTGGAACACCCGCCCGGCCAGCGGGGTGAGATGGGGTTGCACGTCCCCGACCGGCCGTCCGGCGTTCGATCCGGCGGTCAGTGCGCCGATCTCGACCCGGGGGTGTCCCAGCAGGAGGCGCAGCAGTTCACCGCCCGCGTATCCGCTCGCGCCCGCCACAGCTATGCGCACCATGATCTGTCCTCGGATCCGTTCCCTGCTCGTCAGTGGTCGTGGGTCGTCAGCTGCGGGGAAGTTCGCGTGACGCCTGAGGTCGGAGCGGCCGCCCGATGAAGCTTAGCTTAGGCTAACCTTACTGTCCGAAATGGCCGGGGTGCCCATCCGGGGGCATGCCGCGGAATCACTCACGCGGGTGAGGTCTCCCCGCGTTTGCCCAGGACAGCACCGATGTGCGTCAACTCTGCCTGGTGAGGCCGCTGTTCCTTCTGGTAGACACCTTCCCGTCTCGCATGGGGCCGGCCGCACGCCGCCGCCCGACGGAAAGGGAAGCATGGACGAGGAAGAAGACCGCCGTCTGTACGCGATCGCCCCGGAGATCAGCCGGGTGACGGTCGGCCTGCTGCGGACGGTGGTCGGCCTGGAGCCCGCCGAGCGAGTGCCGGAGGAGGCGCTGGGCGTGGCCGACGACGTGCTGGCCCGGCTCGGCACCGACGGACTCCGGTCGCTCGTCATGAGCCTGGCGGGATGGGCGGCGGTGGGCATGGAGAACGTCGCCCAGCTGACGGGCAAGACGTACGAGGCACTCGTCGACGAGATCGAGCTGACCTGCCTGGAGGCCAACCCCGAGGGGTGAGGGCGGAGTCGGCGGCCCATCCCCGGCGTCAGTCCCCCCGCGACGCGATCCAGGCGACGACCGCGAAGACGATCGCGGCCAGGGCGAGGACGACGAGCAAGGTCACCCCCAGACGTCCGAACACGGTTCGGATCGTTTCGCGCGCCTCGGTCCGCCGGGCCAGGGCTTCGGGAGTGGCCACCGGTCGGCAGGCGCGCCACAGGGTACGTGTGCACCAGTACGGACTCATGACGACGCCGTAGACCGTCGGATCCGCGCGGTAGACGACTTCCACGACCTGGGCGACCATCGCGACCACGGTCATGACCGGCAGCATCAGCCGTACGTACAGCAGGTTCTTGCCGGCGAGGAACTTGTCGAAGTCGGGCTTGGGGATCCGGGCCCGGCGGATCCTCCGGGCCGGGGCCGTCACGGCAGGGGCCACGGTCGTCGCGTCGTGCGGGAGTTGTCGCATGACCGGGGAGCCTGGGCCGGACCGGTGGGTGGCGCACCCCCGCCCCCCTCGCACGCCCACGGGCCCTCCACCCGCCCTTACCAGCCAACTCATCGTGGCGGCAGGGTGAATTCGCGGCGCACGACGCGAGGCGGGGGCGTGCGTCGCAGCTCCGAAGAAACCGGATAAAACTATTGCATTCTCCGCTAGGATGCTCCGACGAGCGATGCCATCGATCCGATGAGCGGCCGATCGGGCCGACCGGGGACCGACTGCGCGTCGGCTCGCCGGCCAGGCCGTGGCACCTACTCCCGCCCGCACCTGTCGCCCCACGACTCCTGTGTCGTCCGACCCCTTTCCGTCGCCGTTCCAGGAACGCTCCGCATCCCGCGCAGGCACAGCTGCCGTAGCCCCTCGACCGCCGGAGGACAGCCGCCCATGCACCAGACCACCGCGCTGCTCATCGAACTCGGGGCCATCATCCTCGCCCTGGGACTCCTCAGCCGCCTCGCCGGCCGGATCGGCTTCTCCCCCATACCCCTCTATCTGCTCGCGGGGCTGGCGTTCGGCCGCGGCGGCATCCGTCCGCTCGGCGCCAGCGAGGGGTTCGTCGCCACGGGAGCCGAGGTGGGCGTCGTCCTGTTGCTGCTTCTCCTGGGGCTGGAGTACACGCCCGCCGAACTCGTCCGCAGTCTGCGGACACAGTTCCCCTCGGGAGCCGTGGACTTCGTCCTCAACGCCCTGCCGGGGCTCGTCGCCGCCGCTCTGCTGGGCTGGGGGACGGTGGCCGGTGTGGCTCTGGCGGGGGTCACCTGGGTCTCGTCGTCCGGGATCATCGCGAAGGTACTCGGCGACCTCGGCCGCCTGGGGGCCGTGGAGACGCCCGCCGTGCTCGGCGTCCTCGTCATCGAGGACCTGGCGATGGCCGTCTACCTGCCGCTCCTCACCGCCCTGCAGGCGGGCCTCAGTCTGTCGGCGGGCGGCCTCACCCTGCTGGTCGCCCTGGTCACGGTGACGGGTGTGCTCTACGTGGCGCTGCGCCACGGCCGTCTCATCAGCCGGGCCGTCTCCTCGGACAACCCCGAGCGGATGCTGCTCGTGGTGCTCGGGCTGACGCTGTCCTTCGCGGGCATCGCCCAGGAGTTGAACGTCTCGGCGGCGGTGGGGGCCTTCCTCATCGGCATCGCGCTCTCGGACGAGGTCGCCGAGGACGCCCGTGCCCTGCTGTCCCCGTTGCGGGACCTGTTCGCCGCCGTCTTCTTCGTCTTCTTCGGACTGAGCACGGACCCGGCGTCCGTGCCGCCGGTGCTCGGGCCCGCCGTGGCACTGGCCGGTGTCACCACGCTCACCAAGGTGGCCACCGGCTGGTACGCCGCCCGCCGGGCGGGGGCCGGTTCCGCGGCGCGCTGGCGGGCCGGCGGCACCCTGGTCGCCCGGGGCGAGTTCTCCATCGTCATCGCCGGCCTCGCCGTGAGCGCCGAGCCGCGGGTCGGGCCGCTGGCCACCGCCTACGTCCTGGTGCTGGTGGTCCTGGGCCCGCTCGCCGCGCGCTGGACGGAACCGCTGGCGCGGCGCGTCACCCGCCGGGCCGCCGCGCCCGTACGGGCACCGGCCGCCCCCGCCGTGGAGCACGCCGACACCGTCTGAGCCGCCCGGCTCAGGTGGCGTGCCCGGGCGGCAGCGGCTGCTCCGTCCAGACGGTCTTGCCCTCCCGCTCGTAGCGGGTCCCCCACCGTTCGGTCAGCTGGGCGACCAGGAACAGGCCCCGGCCGCCCTCGTCGGTGCTGCGGGCCCGGCGCAGGTGCGGCGAGGTGTTGCTGGTGTCGGACACCTCGCAGATCAGGCTGTGGCCGCGGATGAGGCGGAGGGTCACGTCGCCGCCGCCCGCGTAGCGGTAGGCGTTGGTGACCAGTTCGCTGACGACCAGTTCGGTCGAGAAGACCATGTCGTCCAGCTGCCACTCCGTCAGCTGGTCGGTCATCAGTCTGCGGGCCATGGACGCGGACTGTTCGTCGGCGGGCAGTGTCCAGGTGGCCACCCGCTCCGGGCCCAGGACGCGGGTCCTGGCCAGCAGCAGGGCGACGTCGTCGTGGGGGCGCGCGGGCAGCAGCGCCTCCACCACGGACCTGGCCAGCTCGGGCAACGGGCGCCCGGGGTGGGCGAGTTCGCGGGTCAGGTCCGCGAGCGCGGTGTCGACGTCGCCGCCGGGCGGCTGGATGAGCCCGTTGGTGAAGAGGGCCAGCACGCTTCCCTCGGGGAGCTCCAGGTCCGCCGCCTCGAAGGGCAGCCCGCCCAGGCCGAGCGGCGGCCCGGCGGGCAGGTCGGGGAGGCTCACCCGGCCGTCCGGGGTCACCACCGCGGGCGGCGGGTGGCCGGCGCGCGCCAGCGAGCAGCGGCGGGAGACCGGATCGTAGACGGCGTAGAGACAACTGGCGCCGGTCACCTGGTCGTTGGGGAAGTCGCGGCTGTTGACCTCCTGCTCGGCGGCCACCCGGTGCACGAGGTCGTCCAGGTGCGACAGGACTTCCTCCGGTTCGAGGTCGAGTTCGGCCAGGGTGTGGACGGCGGTGCGCAGCCGGCCCATGGTGGCCGCGGCGTCGATGCCGTGGCCGATCACATCGCCGACGACGAGGGCGGCACGTGCCCCGGAGAGCGGGATGATGTCGAACCAGTCGCCGCCGACGCCCTCCGCCGCGCCCGCCGGGATGTACCGGTGGGCTACCTCGACGGCGGGCAGGTCGGGCACCTCGCCGGGGAGCAGCCGGCACTGCAGGGAGAGCGCCGCCTGGTGCTGCCGGGTGTACCGGCGGGCGTTGTCGATGCAGACGGCGGCGCGGGCGGCGAACTCGGTGGCGAGCGTGAGGTCGTCGTCCTCGAACGCCTCGGGGCGGCGGGTGCGCCAGAGGACGACGAGGCCCAGGACGAGGCCGCGGGCGACCAGCGGCACCATCATGACGGAGTGGACGCCGAGTTCGGCCGCGCGGGCCGCGCGTTCCTGGGCCAGGGCGGTCAGGCCGGTGGGGCCCTGGCCGTGGCGGAGGAGCACCGGGCGCTTCTCGGCGAGGCAGCGGGCCTGGGGGCTGTCCGGCGGGAGGTCGATGCGGTGCCCGGCCGGGTGCAGCGCCTCCGCCGCCTCGGGGACGAGGGACCGGACCGCGGCCCGGCACACCGGACCGGAGCCGTCCTGCGAGGGTTCCTCGCCGCGGCTGACGGGTTCCAGCAGGTCGACGGAGACGCAGTCGGCGAGCTCGGGGACGAGGACGTCGGCCAGCTCGCGGGCGGTCGTGGCCACGTCCAGTGTGGTCCCGATGCGCCGGCCGGCCTCGTTGAGCAGCGCGAGCCGCACCCGGGCGCGGTGGCGTTCGGTGACGTCCTCGACCAACTGGGTGACGCCGAGCACCCGTCCGGCCGAGTCCGTCATCCGGAAGGCCGACACGGAGACGAACCGCTCGTCCGACGGGTCCGAGCGGAGCCGGCACGGCTGTTCCGTGAAGATCATGGGCCGTCCGGTCTCCAGCACCCGCCGCAGCCCTCCCTCCACCGTGTCGGCGTCCTCGGTGACCACGAAGTCGCCGGTCCGGTGGCCGATGGCCTGGTCGGCCTGGATGCCGGCGATGCGGGCGACGGCCCGGTTGACACGGAGGACGCTCAGGTCGGGCGCGTGGACGGCGAGCCCGATGGGCGACCGCCGGAACAGTCCGTCGAGCACCGACCGGTCGGTCTCCCACTGGACGACGTCCTCGGCGGGGGCGCCGACCAGGAACCATTCCTGAGGGGCGTCCGGCCGGGCGACGAGGCGGGCCCGGATCCCGACATGGATCCGTCTGCCGTCGCCCCGGACCACGGGAACCACACCGAACCAGCCGCCGTCCCGGACACAGTCCGCCGCCGCCTCCGCCACGACGGCCCGGTCGCGGGGCGCGAGCAGCACATCGACGGCGGGCTTCCCGGTCACGTCCACGGCCCGGTGGCCCAGCAGCGCCTCGGTGTGCTTGCCCCAGCCGACGACCGTTCCCCGGTGGTCCAGCACCATCGTGGCCGCGCGGCCGAGCGAGAACGGGTCGTCCGGGCTCTCACTGACGGGCGTCGTCGGTGCGTCCGCCATCGGCTGCCTCCTTCCGCGGTGCCGGTCGCGCTCGCGCCGGGGACACCTTCCACAGTGACGGGTGTGCGGCCGACGCGCCCTTCGGGCCGGGCCGGGGCCTTGCGGTGGGCCCGGGCTTCGTCCGACGGGATCGCCGGCCACGACACCCGGACCGCTGCCCGGGCCCGGGAAGCAGCGGAGGGTGCCGCCACGACATCGAGGGAATGCCTCGTGAGGGTGAATCCGTGCTGAACAGGTCTGCGTACGAAGTGAGTTGCTTCATGCTGGACGTACGTCATGGTGCGCGGTCACGGAAGGTACGGGACCACTATGGGACACCGCAGGGCACGTGACCGATGGGGTTTCCCGCCCTCCGTCATGGTGACCGGGGCGACAAGCGGGATCGGGCGGACGGTGGCCCTCCACCTGGCCCGGGGCGGCTACCAGGTGGTCGCCACCGCACGCACGGCCGCCAAGGCGCACGGGCTCCAGGACGATGCCCGCAAGGCCGGAGTGGTGATCGACACCGTTGTCCTCGATGTGGCCGACGCGCTCTCCTGCGAGCACGCCGTGGAAGAGGCACTGCACCTGGCTCACGGCCGTCTGACGGCGTTGGTCAACAACGCGGGGACAGCGATCGGGGCCGCGCTGGAGGACTCCGGCGACGACGAGGCGCGTGAGCTGTTCGAGGTGAACCTCTTCGGGCCGCTGCGGCTGGCCCGCCTGGTCCTGCCGGGTATGCGGGCGCAGCGGTACGGGCGCATCATCAACATCTCGTCGGTGGCCGGACGGGTGCCGGTGCCGCTGCTCGGTCTGTACAGCGCCAGCAAGAGCGCGCTGGAGAGCTCCACCGAGGTATTGCGGATGGAGTGCGCGGGGTGGGGGGTGCACGCGGTCGTCGTGGCCCCCGGCAGTTTCGCGACGGGGATCTGGGAACGGGGCTTCTCCACCATCACCGGCATCGGGGAATCCCCGTACTCGCCGGGCTACCGGCGTGCGTCCCGGCTCGTGTCCGCCACGTCCCGGCTTCCGGAGCCCCGGCCGGTGGCCCGGACGGTCGAGCGGGTGCTGCGGGCCAGGCGGCCGCGGGCCAGGTACCTCGCCGGGCTGGACTGCCGGATCGAATGCCTGATGGAGCGCGCGGCCCCCCGGGTGGTGACAGACTTCGCCAAACGTGCGCTGACGGGACTGCGGGCGGTTCCCGGACGCGAAGCGCCCTGAGCCCGGCGCGGTTCCGCGTGGACGCGCGGTGCTCCGCGGGGGCGGTTCCATGGCGTCGGCTCCGGTCCGCCGGAGTCCGCCCCGGCTGTGGGCGACCGCTCGCTCTCGCGGCTACCTCGCCCACCGGGCCCGGGACCGGGGAAAGACGTCCGTACGGGCCTCGGCAGCCGCCTCCAGAATGGCCGCGACCTGCTGGTCGGTGAGGTCGGCGTGAACGGAGAACCTGAGAGCCGGATCATCCTCGGGAGTGGCCGGGGCGACGAAAGGCGCGCCGAAGACGCCGCGGCGGTCGAAGGCGCTCTGGAGCCGGGGCATGCCGCTCTCGCTTCCGGGCCGCAGCGAGATGATCTGAGTGCAGCTGGGGGCGATGTCGTAACCGAGGTCGGTGAGTCCCTCACGCAGACATGCGGCCTGCCGGTGCAGGTTGCGCCGGCGGAGATCTGCCCCGCGGATCACCTCCAGTGCGGCCGCCAGGCCGGCGACTTCGTAGGGGAGTACGGCAGAGCTGAAGATCGCTTGCAGGGAGTAGAAGGGGAAGAAGTCGGCGCACCGCCGGGAAGCGGCGACGAGGCCGGCGCGGCCGGCGAACGCCTTGCTGAGGCTGGCCGTACGGAAGGCGACGCGGTCGGTCAGCCCGAGGGCGACCGTGAGCCCCCGTCCCTGAGGACCGAGGACGCCCAGGGCGTGGGATTCGTCGACGAGCAGCGGACACCCGTGGCGGTCGGCGATCTCGACCAGATCGGCCAGCGGGCACAGGTCGCCTTCCACGCTGTAGAGCGAGTCCACCGCGATCAGCCCGGGGCCGTAGTGAGCGATTCCGGCTTCCAGATCGTCCGGTTCGTTGTGGCGGAACGGACGGCAGTGGGCCCTGGCCGCGACGACGCCCTGCCACAGCGACGCGTGGGAGCGCAGGTCCAGGTGCACGGGCGTGTCCGCCGCGACGAGCACCTGGACGAGGCCGATGTTGGCGGCCATGCCCGACTGGCACAGCACGACCGCTTCGCTGCCGAGGTAGTCGGCCATGACGTCGGCGAAGACGAACTGGGCGTCGTCGGCCCGCAGATAGACGGCGGACATCAGCGTTCCGCTGCCCTGCTCCCTCAGGGAGGTGATCTGCGCCCGGATGATGTCGGGGTGCCGTGACAGGGCGAGGTAGTCGTTGCTGAGCAGACAGATGGCGTCCGCCGCGGGGCGGGGACGGTCGCGGAAGAGATGCATGCCGTGCCATCGGGAACGCATCCGTTCATGGCCGGCCTCGATCCGGCCGGTCAGGTGCGTCGGTTCGATGGGGCCGGGGCGCGCGGCGTCTGTCATGGGCACCTGGCTCAGTCGGACGGAACGGCGAAGTGGCGGACGGCGGGCCGCTGTTGCGTGAGAACCGTACCCAGTATCGCGCGGAGTAGGCGTTCAGTACCATGTATGACGACTTGTCGGGAGGAACGGGTGCCTGAGGGTGAGTCACAACCGGGGCGGCGCGCGCCGGTCCGCGGGGCCGCCCGCCGGGGCCGGCGGATCCGTGCCGAGCGGGTGGTGGTCCTCGGCGCCGGCCTGGCGGGGCTTCTCGCCGCGTACGCGGTGTCCGAGTGGGTCGGGGAGGTGGTCCTCGTCGACAGCGACGACCTCGTCGCGGAGGCGGGCGGACGCCCCGGAGCGCCCCAGTCGGCCCAGCTTCACGCGTTGCTGGCCAAGGGGCTCGATGAGGTCGGCGACCGGTTCCCGGGACTGACCGGAGAACTCACGGCAGCCGGTGCCGTGCGGTGCCATGTCGGCATCGATGCCGTCGCGGCCATCGACGGCCACTTCAGAGCTCCCGTGCTCGGGGAGACGGTCCTGGGCCTGACCCGCCCCCTGCTGGAGGGACGCATCCGCCGAAGGGTCCTGGCCCTGCCGCACGTCGGCCTGGTCCGGGGGCGCGTGGTGGCGCTGAGCAGCACCGCCGGCCGCGTCGACGGCGCGGTGATCACTCCGACGGGAGCCGCGGGAGAGGCGTCACGCGCCGCGGCCGAGCGCTTCGCCGCCGACCTGGTGGTGGACGCCACCGGCCGCTCCAGCAGGCTCGGCCACTGGCTGGCGGCGGCGGGCCACCCGCCGCCGCCCACCCGGCGGGTCCACATCGACCTGGGCTACGCCACGCTCGCCTTCCACCGCTCTCCCGGTCAACTGGTGGACGGCGTGGTGGCCGTGCACTCCCAGCGGACCGCGGCGGGCGGTGGTGCCGGGGCCGCGGTCCTGGTCCCGGTGGAGGGACGGCGATGGATGGCGGCCGTCGCCGGCTACGCACAGGACCGGCCGGGCCGCGAGCTGGACGGCTTCCTCGAACGCTGCCGAGCCGATCCGGCGCGGCCGCTGCGCACCCTGGCCCGGCACTGCCGGCCGGCGGGCCCGGTGCTCACCTACCGGGTACCGGACAGCGTGCGACGCGACTTCCACCGGCTCGGGGACTTTCCGGCGGGTCTGGTGGCGGTGGGTGACGCTGTCGCCGCTTTCAACCCGGTCTACGCGCAGGGGATGACGTGTGCGGCCCTGCATGCCCGGATCCTCGCCGACTGGCTGCGCTCCGGGCCGGACCTCACGGTCGCGGCATGGCCGTTCTTCCGCAGGCTGCGTCGCGTGGTCGACAACGCCTGGCGCGTCTCCGTCGTCGAGGACCTCCGTCTCCCCCACGCCCACGGCCCGCGGCCCAGGGGCTGTGCGCTGACCCACCGGTTCACCGCGCGGGTGAACACCGCCGGTGTGACCGACGCCCGGGTGCAGCGCGCGTTCTTCGACGTGGTCAACATGCGCAAGGGGCCCGCGCACCTGATGCGGCCGGACCTGTTCTGGCGGGCGATGCGAGCTCCGCGCCCCGGCGGCCGGTGAGCCCTCGGCCGCCGTACGGGGACCGGGCGCGCACGCCCGGGCCGGACCTCGGTCTCAGCCCACGCCCGAGGCGAGCACCAGACATGAGGACATCACGCCCTGCCCGCTGTTGACGACGAGCAGGTGCTCGCCCGGCGCCAGGGTCACACATCGCTGGGCGTATTCGAGGTTGGCGAGCGTGTCGCCGGAACCCAGGTGTCCGGTGTACGCGTCGGGGACCCTGGCGAAGGCACGCAACGGCTCGGGCAGTGCCGACCGGACGAACGACTCGATGAAGGGATCCGCGAGGCGGGGCAGCAGCACCGCGACGATGCCCGGGTCGTCCGCCCGCAGCCCGGCGTCGTCCAGAGCCTGGTCCACGGCCTCGTGTGTACAGCGCCTGGACTGCTCGACACTGTGCGCGGCCTCGGTGAGCAGGCGGGCGGAGCTTCGGCCGGCGTCCTCACCCGCGTCGGGCAGCCAGGTGCGGATGTCCTGGCCCGCCTCCAGCATGCCCGCGCAGGTGTGGCCACGGGTGGCCAGGGAACGCAGCGCGAAGCGCCCCTGCCCCCGGCCGAGCACGGCTGCCGCCGCGCCGTCCCCGACCACCATCAGGGCGGGATCGGTCCAGCGTACGGAGCCGAACGGCTCGAAGCTGTCCGAGGAGACGGCCACCGCGAGCCGGACGCTGTCTTCAGCGAGCATCCGGGTCACGGCCACCTCCACCGCCGTGGTCCCCCCGTTGCACGCCTGCACGATGCCGACGGTCGCGCAGTCCCCGACCGCCAGCGCCTTGGCGAGCCGGAAGGGCGGTGAGTACAGCTCCCCGGCGAAGCGGGCCGTCCACGCGAAGGCCAGCATGTCCACCGCTTCCACGGGCCGGCCCGCACGGGCCAGGGCCCTGCGGACGGCCTCGGCCGCCATGTGCTCGGGGGTCTCCCCGTGACATTCCGGGACGGAGTCCGTGCCGGCCGGGACGGACCGGCCGTCCGCCAGCACACCGTCGAGCAGGGCGTCCTCCACGGTGCTGCGCCCCTCGGGCAGCCACAGGGCACCGGACACCACGGAGACGCGGGAATCAACGCGCACGGTCGGCTCCTTCGGGATCGGTCGACGACTGGTGCCGGGCAGGTCGCCCGGTCGCCCGCGCCACCGCCGGTGCGGCCGGGGCGCGTGTCAGCGCGAGGGCACCTCGACCCAGGACGGTGAAGCGGGCGACGACGACAGGGTCAGGGCGGATCCGGGCGGGTTGAGCGAGCGGAACCACGAGTCGGCGGTGGTGGCCACCAGCGCCAGGCGGTGCCCCTTCGGCACGTCGTAGGCGGTGGCGTGCAGCCGGAAGCCGGCGGTGAACGGGCTGCCCGGTGCGCGGCCTCGGAAGGTGTACGGCGCGTAGGACATCAAGGTGCCATTGCCCAGGGCGTCCACGTCGTAGAGGTAGGTGACCACCGTGCCGCGCGAGGACGATGGGGTGATCGTGAGGTGTACCCGGGGGGTTCCGCGCACCTGCCGGACCGCGGCCGACGGGTACCCGGTCCACACCGCGCCCGCACCACGCGGAACCAGGGCCAGGGGCCTGGGCACCCGGGCGCCCAGGAGGGCCTCCACCGTGTTCTGCAGGGGAAGGTGCTCCCCGTCGAGCACGGTTCCCGGACCGGCGACCAGCCGTGCGCGGGACGCGGGGGCACCGGGTCCGTCCCGGAGCGAACCGCCGCCCGACAGGACGAGCCGGCGGGGCGGGCCCGTCATGGCCGACCAGCTCGGGTGTCCCTCGAATCCGTGGCCGACCCCGAACAACGGGCCGCTGTTCACCGGCCGGATCAGCACCGGCGGTTCCTCCGCCACCCCGTTGGCGCGGTCCTTGAGTGTGTGGTCGAACCAGCGCATCGCCGAGTCGATCACCTCATTGGGCATGACGCTGCTGGAGAACTCCGCCCCGCCGTGACCTCCCGGCCTCATCTCCAGCCGCTTCCGCCCCCGCAGGCGGTCGAAGAACTCGCCCCTCCGGCCCACCGGGGTGAGCTTGTCCCCCCACGCCTGCGCGAGGAAGACCGCCGTGCCCTGGGCGTTGTACCGGTCCAGATAGGTCTCGGGAGAACGCACCCCGGCCCAGGCCGCCAGCCGCCGGGCGTCCCAGGGAAAGAGACCGGAGACGGGTGAGCTCGCCCCCGAGGCACCGTGCAGTCCGCCGTACAGGGCCGCCAGGTAACCGGTCTCCGCGGGCGTCCCGTTGTCCTGGAACACGTCGTACATGTCGGTCCAGCTGCTCAACGCGGTCACCGACCTGATCCTCGGGTCGAACGCGGCCCCGAGCAGGCTCACGCTCGCCCCGTAGGACAGCCCTGTCGCGCCGATGTGCCGGGCGTCGGCGGGGGTGTGCGCGAGGCTCCAGGTGACGACGGACCGGACATCGGCGACGTCCTTGGGGCCGCCCATGTCCATGGTGCCCCCGGACCCGCCCATGCCCCGGGGCGCGTAGATGACGACGACGTATCCCCGGCTCGCCGCCGCCAGTTGGGTTCTGCTGAAGAACGCCTCGCTCATGATCCAGGACCGTGTCATCACGATCAGCGGGTGCGGTCCCCCGCCCCTCGGCGCGGCCACGCTGCCCCTGAGCGGCACGCCGTCGCCGCCGGGGATGACCACGGGCCGCCAGGTGACCGGCGGGGCGGACGCGGCGTGGACCGCTCCGGGTGCGACGCATACGGCGGACAGGAGAAGGCCGGCCAGGGCGGCGGCGACGCTCCTCCAAGGACGTCGTCTTCGGGCGGCGCCCCTCGCGGGCCGGGGTGCCGAGGCGCGGGGACGGAGGGTCTCCATATGTTCCCTTCGGTGTGCGGCGCGGTTCAGTCGGTGCCGTGGCCGAGACGCGCCAGGGCGCGCGCGGCGAGGCTGTTGATGCTGCTCGCGTTGATCAGCTCCACCGCCGGGATCTCGCAGCCCAGGCGTCGCGCGACGACTCCGACGAGTTCGGCGGCCATCAGCGAGTCCATGCCCAGCTGGTCCAGGGGGCGTTGGAGGTCGATGTGCGCGGGATCCGTCTGGAGGACGTCGGCGACCGCGTGCCGGAGCACCTCGGCGACGAGTTCCTGTGCCGCCTCGGTATCGGCGCCGGCCAGCCGTCCCTGGAGCCGCTCGGTGTCGTCCGGCCGGCCCGGGCCGGCCGCGGGCGCCAGTTCGCCGAACCGGGGGGCGCCCAGCGCCGGGAAGTGGGAGCGTGCCCGCTCCCAGTCGATCCTGCCGGTCATCGCCACGGTGGCGTCCACGGCGAGGAGTTCGTCCAGGGCGGCACATGCCTCCGCCGAGGACAACGGGTGCACACCCCTGCGCGGCCAGGTGTCGTCCTTCCCGGCCCGTGCGACGTACCCCGTGTCGCCGATGACGCCCCAGCCGACGGTCAGGGCGTGGCGGCCACCGGCCCGCCGGGAGCGGGCGAGGGCCTCCAGGAACAGGTTGCCCGCGACGTAGTTGGCCTGGTTCCGGTTGCCGATGACCGCGGTCACCGAGGAGCAGCAGACGAAGAAGTCGAGCGGCTGTCCGGCCGTGGCGGCGTCCAGGAGCAGCGCCGCGAGCATCTTGGGCCGTAGGGCGGTGCGGATCCGGTCCTCGGTGAGTTCGGACAGCGGGGTGTCGTCCAGGACCATGGCCGCGTGCACGACCCCGCGCAGCGGACGCCCGGCCGCCTCGATGTCCCGCAGCACCTCACGCACGGCGGACGGGGAGCAGACGTCGGCCGCGTGCACCGTGGTCCGTGCGCCGCGGGCGGCGAGGTCGCGCAGCAGCTCGTCGGCCCCGGGTGTGGCGCGGCCCCGCCTGCCGACGAGGACCAGATGGCGCGCTCCGCGGTCGGCCAGATGGCGGGCGATCGCCGCCCCCAGACCGCTGAGGCCACCGGTCACCAGATACGCGGCGGCGGGATCCGGTGCCGCCGGGATGGTCCGCGCCTCGACGGGCGGCGGCGTACCGAAGGTGACGACCACCTTGCCGAGGTGCCGGGAGTGCCGCAGCGCGCGGAACGCCTCCGTCACCCGCTCGGCCGGGTAACTCTGGTGCGGGAGGGGCCGGTAGGAGCCCGAACGTACCTGGTCGACGATGTCCTCCAGGGTGCAGGACGGCAACGGGCCGCGTTTCAGCAGCTGGTTGAGTTCCATCGAGCAGAAGGTGACGTTGTCCTCGAAGATCCCCATCGGCAGCCGGCTGCCCGCCTCGATGTCGCGCTTGCCCAGCTCGACGAACCGCCCGCCGGGCGCCAGCAGTTCCGCGCTGCGCGTCAGCGCCTCGCCCGCCAGGGAGTTGAGCACGACGTCCACGCCCCGCCCGGCCGTCCTTACCCGCACCTGCTCGGCGAAGTCCAGGCTCCGGGAGTCCAGTACGTGGCCGACGCCCAGCAGGTGCAGCAGATCCCGCTTCGCCGGAGTTCCCGCGGTGGCGATGAGCTCCGCCCCCCGTGCGCGCGCGAACTGGAGCGCGGCCAGGCCGACGCCGCCGGCGGCACCGTGCACCAGGAGTGTCTCCCCCGCGGTCAGCCGGGCCAGGTGGTCCAGTGCGTGATGCACGGTGAGGAAGGTCATGGGCAGGGTGGCGGCCTCGGCGAAGGACATGGTCGCGGGGATGGCGCTCACCAGGTACCTCGGGGTCACCACATGGGACGCCAGGCAGCGGAGGGCGCCCGCGCACACCCGGTCGCCGGGGACGAGGTCCTCGACCCGTGAACCGACGGCCGCCACGACGCCCGCGCACTCCAGCCCCAGGTACTGTCCGGTGACGGTCGAGACCTCGGCGTTGGGCCGCACCATCCCCAACGTCTCCATCACGTCGCGGTAGTTCAGTCCGACGGCCCGTACCTCGATAAGAACCTCGTCCGGGCCGACGGACGGGCGCTCGGCCGCCACCCAGGCCATGCGGTGCGACAGTCCGGGGTCGCGCAGCTCAAGACGGTACGGAGCCGGCGGCCCGCTCCGGTGCCGGGCGGGGGCCGACGGCCCGCTGCGGACCACGAACCGGCCGGCGCCGGTGAGCAGGACCTCGTCCTCGTCGGTGGGGTCCAGCAGCTCCAGCGCGAGACGCCGGGCGACGGCCGGAAGGCCGGGGTCCGCTTCGGCCGCGATCCGCCGGACCGTGAGTCCGGGGTGCTCGTTGGCCAGGCAACGGACGGCTCCCCAGGGCGCGCTGTCACCGCACCGGTCCGCCGCCGCCGGGGCGCCCAGCGCCACGCCGGAGCGCGTGACCAGCCAGAGCGCCACGACAGGAGGGGAGTCGTGTCGCGCGTAGGCGCGCGCGAAGGCGGCGACGGCGGCGATGCGGCGCACGGCCAGTTCCGTGACGGCCTCCGCGTCCCCGGCGGGCGGCGGGTCGCCGTCCAGCAGGAGAACCGCGTGCACCGGCCCCGTCCCGTCCTGCCACGCCTTGGCCCAGCCGACGGCCCGGTCGTGCAGGTCCGTGCGGGACACGCGGTCCGGTGCCGACCCGGCCAGCAGCGCGGCGAGTTCGCGTGCCGGCGCCCCTTCCGGGTCCTCGGCCGCGACGATCCATCGTGCGTCGCCGGCCGGCAGCGCGGGCGAGGGTCGGCACGGCGCCGGAGGCGCGGTGGTCGCGGCCCGCCCGGCGAGGACGACCGACGAGACCGTGGCGGCGCCGTCGGCTCCCGAGCCGATGACGTGTGTCCCGGAGAAGCCGCAATCGCGGAGCAGGGCCTCCCACCGCGGGGCCGCCAGCAAGGGGGAGGTGCTCCGCAGGCCCGTGTCGGTGAAGGCCCACTGCTCGTCCAGCAGACCGAGGCACCCGGCCCAGAGGCCCGCGTCGTGCAGCTCCGCGCCGATCAGCAGGCCGCCCGGGGCGAGCAGGCGCGCCAGTCCGGTGGCGGTCCACCGCAGATCCCTGGCCAGGTGCAGGGCGTGGTGGGCGATCAGCAGGTCGAACGAGTCCGGCGCGAAGCCCTGTTCCTCGGGCGCGCGGTCGAGGTCGAACGTCCGGTAGCCGACGAACCCGTGGCCCGCGAAGCGCCGCCGGGCGCGCGGGAGGACCGCCTCCGACACGTCGCTGTAGACGTACTCGGTGCGTTCGGGGGGCAGTACGTCCAGCAGCCGGTCGGTCATGCCGCCCGTACCGGCACCGATCTCCAGGATCCGCAGCGGCTGATCCGCCGGCCACCCGGCGACGACCGCGCGCGTCACTTCACGGACGGTCTCGGTCTGTGCCTCCATGGCGGGGCCGGAGTGGAAGCGGTCGGCCGGACGGTGGTCGGAGTCGGAGTGGAGGAGTTCCCGGGGGTCGCTCACGCCGCGCACGACATCGGCCAGATGGAGACCGCAGCGTCCGTACAGCGCGAGCCGCAGACTCTCCTCGGGCAGATCCCGGAGCGCCTCGTCCAGCGCGCGCCGCGGTTCGGGAACGGCCCCCGGCCGCCGGCCCCGCGGGTCCTCCCGGGTCAGCAGGCCGTGTTCCGCCGCGAGCGGCAGGAGCACGTCCATCAGCGGGCGGTACTTCGCCGCCATGCCCGCCAGGACCAGGTCGTCGGGTGAGAAGGCCGCCGGCGGCTCCGCCCCGGCGGCTTCGAGCAGCTGTCGCGCGGCCGCCGCGGTGAAGTGCGCGACGACCTCGCGAAGGCGCCGCGCACAGTCGTCCGCCCGGCGCAGCCGTTCCGTGACGTCCGCCGTCGCCCGCCACCGTGCGGCCGCCTCGGCCAGGCTCCGCACATCCGGTACGGGAGCGCTCGCGGCGGGATGCGCGAGACGCGGATGGGCCGCGGCGCGCAGGGTGGTCTCCCAGCGGCCGAGCGGCGAGCGCGCCCTGGTCTGGAAGCGCCGCAGCCGGATTCCCAGGAGTTCGACCGTGACGTTTCCGTCCCGGTCCATCAGACGGGCGTCGCAGCGCGCTTCCGCCGCCCCGACGTCGCGGGCCCGGACCCGGACCCATCCCTCGGCGGGCGGGGGCCGCCACCAACGGGTGGTTTCCACCATGGCGGGCAGGAAGGGCCGGTCCGCTCCGGTCACCGCGGCGCAGAGCGGCCCGGTGAGCTGCATGGCCGTGTCCAGGACGACCGGGTGGGCCCGGAACCCCTCGACGGGCAGACCGGTGGCGTAGGTGGCGAGGACCTCTCCGTCCCCGAGGTCGAGACCGCTGATCATCCGGAAGGCCGGTCCGAGGGACAGCCCCAGCCGGGAGAGACGGTCGTAGTACGCGGCCTTGGTCAGGGCCGTCGTCCCGGGGGCGCCGAGCACCGGCGGGCCGACGGGTTCGGGTGCCGGGCGCAGCAGCCGGCGGACCCGTCCCCGTGCGTGCAGCTGCCAGTCGGAACGGGCGTCCGGGCGGGCCGCGACGCGCAGCACCTGGTCCTCGTCCGACAGCGAGACCTGCAGCCGCACATCGGCCGTGTCGTCGTCCCAGGGCAGACTCAGCCCTTTGACGATGCGCAGGTCACGGATCTCCACCGGCCCTTCGAACGCCTGACCGGCGGCGGCGAGTGCCATCTCCAGATAGGCGGCGGCCGGCATCACCACGCTGTCGTCGATCCTGTGGTCGCCCAGCCATGGCAGCCGGGACGGCTCCACGGGCCCCGACCACAGCGGTTCGAGGGAGGTCAGCCGGGTGCCGAGGAGCGGGTGCACGGGCGCTCCCTCGTCGCCCTGGGTGCCGGACCACCACCAGGGGGAGCCGTTCCAGTGCCGTTCCCGCTGCCAGGGGTGGGCGGGCAGGTCCGCCGGCCGGCCGGGCGAGGGGAAGTGCGCCTGCCAGTCGATCCGGCCCCCGACGGCCATGAGCTGGGCGACGGCCTGCCGCAGGTCGTCCGGGCCGTCACCGCCGCGCACGCAGCTGCGGACCACCGCCGGGCGCCGGTCACCGCGCAGGACCAGGCGCTTGAGGTAGGTGCCCAGCACGGCGTGCGGTCCCACCTCCAGGAACACCCGGTACCCGTCGTCGAGCAGCGCCCGCACGGCATCGGCGAACAGCACCGGCTCCCGGATGTTGCGCCACCAGTACGCGGCGTCGAGCCGTTGGCCCGGCAGCGCCCCGCCCGTGACCCCCGAGAAGAAGGGGACGGTTCCCGGAGCGGGCCGGAGCGGGCCGAGCTCGGCCCGCAGCGGCTGCTCGATGACATCCATCGCGGTGCTGTGGAACGCGTAGTCGAGGTCCAGAAGGCGGAAGAAGACACCCCGCTCGCCGAGCCGGGAACCCAGGTCGTCGAGGTCCCGCCGGTCACCGGAGACCGTGGCGTCGCGATCGCTGTTGACCGCCGCCACCGTCAACCGGCCCCCGTACCGGGCGATCTCCTCACGTACGTCGTCCATCGCCAGACCCACGGCGGCCATGCGGCCCTGTCCCGCGGTGAGGGCTTGCTTCCGGCTGCGTGCGGCGGTGAGCAGGGCGGCCGCCGGGAGATCCAGTACGCCCGCGGCACACGCGGCCGCCACCTCTCCGAAGCTGTGGCCCGTGACGGCCGATGGACGGACCCCGGCCCGCTCCAGCGCGGCGACCGCCCCCAACTGGAAGGCGAACAGGAGGGGTTGCGCAATCTCCGTGCGCCGCAGGTCCGCCTCGGACACCGGGCCGGCGAGGGCGTCCCGTACGGACCACCCCAGAAGCGGGGTGAGGGCGGCGTCCACGCGCTGCACCGCGGCGCGGAAGGCGGCGTCCCGGGCCATCAGCTCGACGCCCATCCCCGGCCATTGCGAGCCGTTGCCGGAGAAGACGAAGGCGATCCTGCCGTCGTCCGTGGCGTGCCCCGAGGCGGCCGCGCCCGTTCGGCGCCCCGTGGCCAGGGCGGCCAGCGCGCCCGCGGCCCGGGACCTGCCGGCCGCCAGGACGGCGGCCCGTTCGCGGTGGTGCCCCCGGCGCAGGCACGTGGTGCGCGCCAGGTCGTAGAACTCCTCGTCCGAGGCCCCGCGCAGCCGGTCGGCCATCCGCCGGGCGGCTTCGGCGAGGGCCGCCGGGGTGTGCGCGGACACCAGCACGGGCAACGGGCTTTGATCGACGGCCTGTTGGTCACACCGGGGAGCGGGCAGGGCCACGGCGGAGGGCCGGGTGTCCGGGTCCGGGCCCAGGACGACGTGCGCGTTGGCGCCGCCGAATCCGAAGCTGTTCACCCCCACCACCGGCCGGGGCCGGTCCGCCAGGGACTCCTCCTGCAGCGCGGGGCGCAGCCGCCAGCGCACGAAATCGATCGCCGGATTGAGGGGATCGGCGTGCAGGGTGGGGGGAACGACGCCATGACGCAGCACCAGCATGGCCTTGAACAGTCCGGGCATGCCGGAAGCGGCCTCCAGATGGCCGATGTTCGACTTCACCGAGCCGATGGGCAGCGCCCCTGTGGTGCGGTGCTCGCCCAGGGCGCGCCCGATCGCCTCGCACTCGACCGGGTCGCCGGCCGGGGTGCCCGTGCCGTGCGCCTCGAAGTAGACCAGGTCGTCGGGCCGGATCCCGGCCCGCCCGTAGACGGTCCGCAGCAGTTCGGCCTGGGAGTGCGCGTGCGGCAGGGCCAGGCCCCGGGTGCGGCCGTCGCAGTTGGTGCCGGTGGCCACGACGGTCGCCTGTACGCGATCTCCGTCGGCCAGGGCGTCGCCCAGGCGTTTGAGGACGACCACTCCGCCGCCCTCGGCGCGTACGTACCCGTCGGCGTCGGCGGCGAAGGTCCGGCAGCGCCCGGAGGGCGACAGCATGGAGGCGGACGAGAACCCCACGTAGGAAAAGGGGTTGAGGATCACGTTCACTCCACCGGCCAGGGCGGCCCGGCCCTGCCCGGTGCGCAGGTACTGGCAGGCGCGGTGCAGCGCGGTCAGGGACGACGAGCAGGCGGTGTCCAGCGCCACGCTCTCGCCGCGCCAGTCGAAGACGTAGGAGATGCGGTTCGCGGTGATGGCCGGGGACGTACCCGTCATGCTGTAGGCATTGACCGTGGCCGGCCTGACGGACTGGAGATCTCCGTAGTCACGGCTGGAGACGCCGATGAACACGCCGACGTCCGTTCCGGCCCAGTCGGCCGGGCACACACCGGCCTGGTCGAGGGCCTCCACGGCCATCTCCAGCAGCAGACGCTGCTGAGGATCCATCCGGGTGGCCTCCTTGGGGGCGATGCCGAAGAACCCGGCGTCGAATCCGGCGACATCGTCGAGGAACCCTCCGGCGGCGGTTCGGGTCTTGCCCGGCCGTTGTCGTTGCCGGTCGGTGAAGAGCGGGGCGTCGAACCGTTCCCGCGGCACCTCCGTCACCAGATCGCTGCCCGCTCGCAGCGCTTCCCACAGCCCGTCCAGGTCATTGAGGCCTCCGGGAAGCCGACAGGAGGCGCCTACGATCGCGATGAGGTCGTTCTCGCGGTGGCTGTTGTCATGGTGCGCGACATGCTGGGGCACGGGCGTCTCCTGAATGATGTCGACCTGTCGTGCACACCGCCCTTCCGGCTGTACGAAATCTGCCCAGGAAAGGTGACGGCAATCACAAATCCGGTGCTAATAGCCGTGGAATCCACGGGAGTTGGAGAAGGATTCGCCCACGGTCGGCGTGATGAATTACCCCGCTCCATTGATACGGAAATACGGAAAGCTTTTAAAGGGCGCCACTATCACACGCCATGGCGGCCGCCGGCGGTCCACCGGCGTCGGCGCGAGCGCGGGACCGCCGACCGGCCGGTGCCCCGCGGCGGGGCACCGGCCGGTCGCCGGTCAGGCGAGGGCGACCAGGTCCAGGTAGCCCTCGTTCCACAGGTCCTCGTCCCCGTCCGGCAGCAGCAGGACGCGGTCCGGGCGCAGTGCCTCGATGGCGCCTTCGTCGTGGGTCACCATGACGATCGCGCCCGGGTAGGTGCCGACGGCTGCCAGGACCTCCGCGCGGGAGGCCGGGTCGAGGTTGTTGGTGGGCTCGTCCAGGAGGAGCACGTTCGCGCCGGAGTGGACGAGTCCGGCCAGGGCGAGCCGGGTCTTCTCGCCGCCGGAGAGGACCGCGGCGGGCTTGTCGGCGTCGTCCCCGGTGAAGAGGAACGCGCCGAGCACGTGCCGCAGTTCGCCGTCGGTGAGGTGCGGGGCGGCGGCGGCCAGGTTGTCGCGGACGCTGCGGTTCCCGTCGAGGGTGTCGTGCTCCTGGGCGAAGTAGCCCAGGCGCAGCCCGTGCCCGCGCACGACGTGCCCGGCGTCGGGGGTCTCGCGGCCGGCGAGGAGCCGGAGCAGGGTGGTCTTGCCCGCCCCGTTGAGGCCGAGGACCACCAGCCGGCTGCCGCGGTCGACGGCCAGGTCGACGCCGCTCAGGACCTGGTGCCCGTCGTACGCCTTGGCCAGTCCGGCGGCACCGAGCGGCATCCGCCCGCAGGGGGCGGGCTCGGGCAGCCGGATCCGGGCGGTCCGCTCGGTGCGCCGGGCCGGTTCCAGTTCCGCGAGCATGCGGTCGGCCCGGCGGGCCATGCTCTTGGCGACGACGGCGGTCGAGACCCGGGCACGCATCCGGTCCGCCTGGGCGTGCAGGGAGGCGGCCTTGCGTTCGGCGTTGGCCCGTTCCCGGGTGCGGCGTCGCTCGTCGGCCGCGCGCTGGGCGAGGTAGTCGGCCCAGCCGGTGTTGTGGACGTCGATCGTGGCGCGGTGCGGGTCGAGGTGGAGGACCCGGTTGACGGTGTCGGCGAGCAGCGACGTGTCGTGGCTGATCATCACGAGGCCGCCCCGGTGTCCGGTCAGGAAGGCGCGCAGCCAGGCGACGGAGTCGGCGTCCAGGTGGTTGGTCGGCTCGTCGAGCAGCAGGGTGTCGTGGCCGGCGAACAGGATCCGGGCCAGTTCGACGCGGCGGCGCTGGCCGCCGGAGAGGGTGCCGACCGGCTGGTCCATGACCCGGGGCGGCAGGCCGAGGCCCGCTGCCACCCGGGCCGCCTCGGCCTCGGCGGCGTATCCGCCGCGGGCCTGGAACTCGGCCTCGGCCCGGCTGTAGGCGTGCATCGCCCGGTCCTGCGCGGCCGGTGCCGAGGCTTCGGCCAGCGCGGCCCCGGCGGCCCGCAGGGCGTGGACGGCCCGGTCCAGGCCGCGGGCGGAGAGGATCCGGTCGGTGACGGTGACGGCGGGGTCGGCGGCGCGGGAGTCCTGCGACAGGTGGCCGACGGCTCCGGTACGGGTGATGGTGCCGGCGGCGGGCGGGGTCTCCCCCGCGAGGACGCGGAGGAGGCTGGTCTTGCCGGCTCCGTTGCGGCCGACGAGACCGATCCGGTCGCCGGGGGCGACGTGGAAGGAGACGCCGGACAGCAGGAGACGGGCGCCGACGCGCACGTCGGCACCGCGAACGGTGATCATGGGATAACGCTCCGAAACAGCGAGAGGACACACGGGTGGCGTGGAAGCGGGTCCTCGGCTAGGAAATTCGGGGCGTAGACATGCGGGCCAGAGTAGAGCCGTCTCCCTGGGCGGCGCATCCGGTTTTTTCGGGGCGGACGCGGACGGCCCGGTGGCGCCCTTCTCCGGCCGCGGCCCGGGAAAGGGCGCCGGGGACTCAGCCGAGGATGCGGACCTCGGTGCTGTTGGTGCCGGTCCGGCTCTTCTTCACCGCGACGAGGTCGGGGCTGCCGTCCCGGTCCCAGTCGGCGGTCGCGGTCGTGAAGGTGTCGTCCGTCTCGTGCAGGCCGGTGCCGGTCTGCAGGAGGAAGGTGCCGAAGGCGGGTGCCGCGGCGGCGGTCCGGGCTCCGTGGTCCGGGCTGTCGGCCGACGCGGCCGCGGGGAGAGCGAGGACCGCCCCGAGGGCGATCGGGGCGAGTGCGGCCACGAGCTTTTTGGTGCGTACAGGAACGCCTCCCTGACACATGCTCCCGGGAAGTTCCCGGGCGGCGCGACCGATGCTAGGGGTCCTCGGACACGAGGGGTCCCGGGTGTTCCGCCGACGTCCGGAACCCACGGGTGAAGGACCGATTCCGGCTGGCGAACAGCGGTGTCTATTCACAACAACCTTGGAATACAAACTGTTTCGCACCGTTCGACAAGCCTCGGTCCGGCCACCCGCGGCAGGCCGCCGGGGCGGGAAGGGGCGCCGCGGGGCCGCGATTCCTCCCCCGGGCCGCCCACGGCTCCCGCCTTCCCCTTGCGCGCCACGCACCCTATGCTGCCCGGGGAACTTCGCGGTCCGGTAACTGGCGTGGAAACAATGGGGAGTTGTCGCCACGCACGGGCGGCCCGCGCTGTTCCACCGGGGGGGTGCAGTCCCCACGCCTGCGGAGGAACCATGACGCTCTCTCCCACCACCCGCCGTGCCCTCGTCGCCTCGGGCACCGTCCTGTGTCTGCTGACGGGAACGGCCGCGGCCCTGCCGGCCGCCGCCGGCCCGGCACACCCTCCGGCGGCCGGCCCCCAGGGACGGACGGCCGCCCCCACCGCGACCGACCCCCTCGGGGGCGAACTGCTGGCCGCCGACGACAAGGTCCGCCTCGTCTGGGTCGGCGACCAGTCCGGCAGCAAGGACCAGAACTGGGGCAGCGGCGGCACGTACCACTACGTGTTACGCCCCGTCAGCGGGCAGGCCACCCCGGACGTCGGCTGGAAGGTGCGGTTCACCCTTCCCGAGGGGCAGGCCTTCGACAGCGAGTACCAGCAGGACCAGGTCACCGTCGCCGGTTCCACCCTGACCGTGGCGCCGGCCCAGGACTGGCGCAAGAAGGTCCCGCAGAACGGTCTGGAGATCATCGTCGCCTGGAAGGAGGACCCCGCGCCCATCCCGGCCGTCCCCGCGACGACCGACACCCCGGCCACCTGGGCCCCCTACGCCGACACCAGCCTCTACCCCGAGCCCGACCTGCCGAAGATCGGGCAGGCCAGCGGCACCCGGCAGTTCACCACGGCGTTCGTCGTCTCGGATCCGACGGACCGCAGAACCCCGGTGTGGGGCGGCCAGCACTCCCACCCCGTCTCCGGCAACTACACGGTCCCCCGGATCAACGCGCTCCGGCGGGCCGGCGGTGACGTGGTCGTCTCGTTCGGCGGCGCCAACAACAACGAGCTCGCCCAGGACATCACGGACGTCGGCGCCCTCACGGAGGCCTATGGCAGCGTCGTCGAACGGCTGAAGGCGTACAAGCTGGACTTCGATGTGGAGGGCACCGCCGTGGTCGACACGGCGGCCAACACCCGCCGTGCCAAGGCGCTCGCCGCCCTCCAGAAGCGGTACACGGCCAAGGGCACCCCGCTTCACATCTCGTACACGCTGCCGGTCCTCGCCAGCGGTCTCACCCCGGACGGGCTCAAGGTCGTCCGCAACGCGGTCGACAACGGTCTGGCCGTGGAGACCTGGAACGTGATGGCCATGGACTACGGTCCGCCGGTCAAGGACATGGGTCAGGCCGCGATCGACGCGGGCAACGCCCTGCACGACCAGCTCGCCACCGTCTACCGGGGCACCCCGGACGCGGCGCTGTGGAAGATGGTCGGCGTCACCCCGATGATCGGCGTCAACGACAGCCCCGGCGAGACCTTCCTGCTGGAGGACGCCCGCCGGCTCGTCCGGTGGGCCACCGAGAAGCACATCGGCCGGCTGTCCATGTGGTCGGCCACCCGGGACCACCCCTGTGACAAGCCGACCGCGAGCCCCGTCTGCTCCGGCATGCCGGACCAGCAGGAGTACGCGTTCAGCCTGGAACTGGGGAAGTTCACCGGCTGAGCCGCGCACCGTCCCGCCGCCGGGGGCGCCCGCGCTCCCGGCGGCCCGGCGGGCGGTCAGGCGGCCGTTCAGGCGTTGAGATAGGCCAGGACGGCGAGGACGCGGCGGTTGCTGTCGCTGTCCTGCGGCAGCATCAGCTTGGCGAAGATGTGGGAGATGTGCTTGGCCACCGCGCCCTCGCTGATGACGAGGCGCTGCGCGATGGCCAGGTTGGAGCATCCCTCGGCCATGAGCTCCAGGACCGTCCGCTCGCGTGCCGTGAGGGCGCCGAGGGGTTCGTCCCGCGCGTGGCTCACCATCAGCTGGGCGACCACGGCCGGGTCCATGGCGGTGCCGCCCTCCGCGACCCTGGTGACGGCGTCGATGAACTGGTCGTTGTCGAAGATGCTGTCCTTCAGCAGGTAGCCGATGCCGCCCGTCCCGTCGGCCAGCAGCTCCCGCGCGTACATCTGCTCGACGTTCTGGGAGAGCACGAGGATGGGCAGGCCCGGGTTGTCCCGCCGGGCCCGCAGCGCCGCCCGCAGCCCCTCGGTGGTGAAGGTCGGGGGCAGCCGCACGTCCACGATGGCGATGTCGGGGCGCTGCCCGGCGAGGGCGGCGGCCAGGTCCTCGCCGTTGTCCACGGCGGCCACGACCTCGAAGTCGTACGCCTCCAGGAGCTGGATGAGCCCCTGCCTCAGGAGGAAGAGGTCTTCGGCGAGGACAACGCGCACGGTATCTCCATCTTCGTCACGGTCGGACCGCCCACGGGGCTGCTGATGTCGAGGGTTCCGTCGAAGGCCGCCAGCCGGCGGCGGATGCCGTGCAGCCCGGTGCCCCGGACGGGGTCGGCGCCGCCGTGCCCGTCGTCGGTGACCCGGGCGCTCAGCACACCGCCGGAGTACCGGAGCGAGATCGCGACGTGGTCGGCCCCGGCGTGCTTCAGCGCGTTGGCCAGGAGCTCCGCGACGGAGAAGTACACGGCGGACTCGACCGGCGCGGGCAGGCCACCGGGGAGGTCCGTCTCCACCGCGACCCGCAGCGGGCTGGCGATCCCGAGGGCGTGCACGGCGTCGGCGAGGCCGCGTTCGGCGAGCACGGGCGGGTGGATCCCGCGGACGAGGTCGCGCAGTTCGCGCAGGGCGAGGACGGACGACTCCCGGGCCTCCGCCAACAGACGCCGGGCCTCCTCGGGCTTCCGGTCCAGGTTCCGCTCCACGGCCCCCAGGGTGAACCCGAGGCCCACGAGCCGGGCCTGGGCGCCGTCGTGCAGGTCCCGCTCGATGCGCCGGAGTTCGGCCGCCTGGGTGTCCAGGGCGGTGGTCCGGGTCTCGGCCAGGTGTCGCACGCGGGAGGCCAGTTCGGCGCTCCGGGTGGGGCCGAGGAGGAAGCGGGTGAAGTGGGCGTGCGCCACGAGGGCGGCCCTGCTCGCCCACGGCCACGCGAGGAGCAGTCCGGTGGCGGGGAGCACGGCCAGGAGGGCGCTCCCCCAGCTGTCGACGGTGATGAAGCAGTACCACCGGCCGCTGCCGTTCACGTCGAGGACGGGCCGCCACAGCCCGGCGGCCACCGCCAGCCCCTCCAGGGCGTAGTAGAGGACCGCGGCGGGCACGAACCCGATCATGCCGACCGCGGTGTTCAGCAGCAGCCACAGCAGGTCGCGCCAGGTGGCGGGGTCGGTGAGGATCCACTTGCAGCGGCGCATCCACCCGACGATGTCCTTCTCGAACTCCTGGGGTCCGGGCCGGTAGGGGCTGTCGACCGGGATCCCGCACCGCCCGGCGGCACGGCGGTTGAGGTCGCACAGCCGGCGCACGCCCTTGGTGACGATCGGCAGGGCCGCGGCCCCGATGCCGATCACGAAGAGGATCACGAAGTAGGCCGTCACCAGGAAGAGGCTCAGAGCCGCCATCGTCCCGGCCGCGATCGCCACACCGACCACCGTGTCGGCACCGGCCCGGCGGGCCAGGGCGCGCCATGCGCCGACAGCATCGGTCAAGGTTCGGGTCGTCCTCATCAGGATGGTGGTCTCCGTCTCCCCATGCTGGTGGAAGCGGCCGAGGCGCACCACGTGCCGCCGCGAAATCGCCCACGGATGCGTCAGGTCCGTCCCGGACACCGTGGGGGCGGCGTCCGGGACGGGCGTACGGTCATGCCGGCCGTCACCGTCCGGCAGGGCTGTCGACCGGGATCCCGCCCCAGCGGTGCGGCGGTCGAGGTCGCACCGCCGGCGCGCGCCCGTCCCGGGGACCGTGGGGACGGCGTCCCGGGACGGACGTGCGGTCACACCGGCCGGTCACCGACCGATAGGGCTGGCGACCGCCCGGCGGTGCGGCGATTGAGATCGCACAGCCGGCACACGCCCGCCCCGGGCACCGCGACGACGGCGGCCCGGGGCGGACGTGCGGTCACGCCGGCCGCGTCACCGTCTCGACGGGCGGGGTCCGCATCCCGCGCCACGCCGGCACCAGCGTCGCGCCGAGGACGAGCGCGAGGGCTCCGCCGACGATGGCCAGGTAGAGGCCGACGGATCCGGCGGGCAGCGGCGAGTCGTTCTTGACGAGGGCGTACGGCACGACGGTCGTGGCGGCGGCGACGGTGCCGAGTACCGTCCCGACGACGGTGACGAGGCCGCCCTCGACGCCCAGCATGCCGATCACCTGGGCGCGCGTCGCCCCGGTCAGCCGCTGGAGGCCGAACTCGCGGCGGCGGTCCCGGGCCACCGCCACCAGGGCGTTGACCACGGTGATGGCCGCGTAGCCGACGATCATGGCGACGATCGTGTAGTTCGCCGAGACGAGGATCTGCTGGATCTGGCCGTTGCTCGCCGTCAGCGCGGAGCGGTCGGCGACCTCGGCCCCGGGCCGGGCCGCCGCGACCCGGTCGAGCCGCTCGCGGAGGCCGTGGCCGGCGTCGGGCGCGGCCCGGACCAGGATCCGGGTGGGCAGGCCGCCGGTCGTGTGCGCGGCCAGCACCCGGGAGGGCAGCAGCAAGTACCGCTGCTTGGGGTCGTCGGCGTAGAGCGCGACGACTTTCGGCGTGGTCCGGGTGCCGTCGCCGAGGCGGAGCGGCAGGGTGTCGCCGACGCGGACGCCGAACGTCTCCGCCTGCCGGTCGGACAGAGCCACGGTGTCGCCCCGCAGACCGTCGAGCGACCCGGTGACGGGGTGCACCGCGAGGGTCCGGTCCGCGCCGGCCGCGGAGACCCCGCGCAGGTCGACGTCCGTTCCGCCGCCGCGCGCCTCCACCCGGCCGGTGGAGGTGACCAGTTCGGAGGCTCCGGCGACGCCGGGCACCCGGCGGAACGCGTCCACGGCGTCCGGGGCGAAGCCTCCCGCCGAGGACGTCACCACGTAGTCGGCGAGGACGTTCCTTGAGTAGCTGCGGGCGGAGACGTGGTCCTCCGTCGCCTGCATGTACAGGGTTCCGGTGGCGATCCCGACGAGGAGGACGACGGGGGCGACGACGCCGGCGGTACGGACGTTGCGGACCGCCGTGTTGTGCGCGGCGAGCTCGCCGGGCAGGCCCGTCAGCAGGCGTACGGGTCCGCGCAGCAGCACCGCGAAGCCCTTGGTGATGCCGGGGGCCAGCAGGGCGCAGCCGATGGCGAAGAGCACGGACGCCGGTCCGGCGGTGCTCGCGAGGGACGGGCCGTCGTCCATCACGGTGGCCGTGGCGACCGACAGGCTGAGGCCGCCGGTGAGGAAGAGCAGGGCGAGCAGGAGGCGCGGCCCGGTGAACCAGCGGGTGCGGTCGGTGCTGTCGGCGAGCGCGGCCAAGGGCTTCGTCCGGGCGGCGCGGCGTCCGGCGAGGAGCGTCGCGCCGAGCGCCGCGACGACGGCCACGGCCGCTCCGGTGACGACGGGGATCCAGCTCTCGTGGAAGGCGATGGCGTCGGGCACGACGCCGTGTCCGGTGAGCTGTCCGAAGAGCAGCTCACCGAGGTAGCGGCCCGGGATCGCGGCCAGGGCGGTGGCCACGACCGCGAGGACGGCGGTCTCCGCGAGGATCATCCGGCGCACCTGCCGTGAGGTGGCGCCGATGGCGCGGAGCAGGGCCATCTCGCGGCGGCGCTGTTGCAGGGAGAGTCCCAGGGCGGAGGCGACGCCGAACATCACGACGAGGACGGCCCAACTGCCGAAGATCGAGGCGAGGATGACGACCGTCTTCCGCGCGGTCATGGTGCCGGGCAGTTCGGCGAGGCCGCGCCGGTCGCCGGTGAGGACGGTGGCCCGGTCGCCGACCGCCTTCTCCACGGCCGCGGCGAGGTCGGCGACGCGGGTGCCCGGCGCGGGCAGGACGCCGATGGAGTCGATCCGTCCGTCGGCCGCGGCCAGCCGCCGGGCCTCGGTGCCGGTGAAGAACACCGCCGGGGGCGCGTCGTGCCCGCCCTGTTGTGCGGCGATGCCGGTGACGGTGTAGCGCCGGGCGGTGCCGTGGGCGGCCAGCTCTACGCCCGAGCCGACGGAGGCGCCCGAACGGGCCGCCAGCCCGGCGTCGAGGACGATGTCGCCGTCGCGCGCGGGTGCCTGGCCGTGGCGCAGGGCGTACGGGGTCAGCCGGGCGCTCTCCCAGGGGTGGCCGGCGGAGCCGGAGGCGCCGGCGACCGGCTTCCCGCCGGCCAGGACCGTCGCGGGGAAGGACACGTCGGCGACGGCCTGCCGTACGCCGGGCACCGACTGGATCTTTCCGACCAGCGCGGCGTCGAGGCGGCTGCGTTCGCTCAGCGCGGCCGACCCGTCGTCCTGCGGTCCGGTCACCACGACCGGTGCGGCGGCGAGCCGTTGGGGCGGCGCGGCCATCCGGATGCCGGTCTCCAGGAGGCCGCCGCAGCCCATGACGATGGCGGCGCCGAGGAACATCGCCAGGAAGGTGGCGACGAAGCTCGTCCTGCGGTAACGCAGCGTGCGGAACACCAGCTCGCCCATCAGCGCGTCCCTCCCGCCACGGCGGTGGCCGGGCCGTGGGGCTCGTCGTCCCAGGCGCCGAGCCGCGTCATCCGCGCGGCGACCGCTTCGGCGGTCGGCCGCTGCAGCTCGCCGACGAACCGTCCGTCCGCGAGGAAGACGACGCGGTCGGCGTACGAGGCCGCCACGGGGTCGTGGGTGACCATCACCAGGGTCTGGCCGACGGTGTTCACCGACTCCCTCAGCAGCGCGAGCACCGCGGCGGCGGTGCGGGTGTCCAGTGCGCCGGTGGGCTCGTCGGCGAAGACGACGTCGGGCCGGGTGACCAGGGCGCGGGCGATCGCCACCCGCTGCTGCTGGCCGCCGGAGAGCTGGTCGGGGAGGTGGTCGATCCGTTCGGTCAGGCCGACCCGGTCGACCACGGCCATGATCTGGTTCCGGTTCGGGCGCCGCCCGGCCAGTTTGAGCGGCAGCGCGATGTTCTGCAGCACGGTCAGCGCGGGCAGCAGGTTGTAGGCCTGGAAGACGAATCCGACGCGGTCGCGGCGCAGCTTCGTCAGCCGCACCTCGTCCAGCCGCGCGAGGTCGGTGCCGCCGATCGTCACCGAGCCGGCGGTGGGCCGGTCGAGGCCGGCGGCGCAGTGCAGGAAGGTGCTCTTCCCGGAGCCCGACGGGCCCATCACGGCCGTGAAGGTGCCGGCGTCGAAGGTCATGCTCAGTTCCCTGAGGGCGGTCACCTCGTTGTCGCCCCTGCCGTAGGTCTTCTCGACCGCTTCCAGCCGGACCGCCGTCGCCGATCGTCCGTCTTCTCGTCTGTGCACCGGGACTCCCCACCATCCGTCGCGCACCCCGCGCGACCTGGGAACCACGCTAGGAGCCGGGCGGCGGCGGGGTAATGACGCTGGGAGGCGTCCTCGGGGTAGAGGTTTCTCCACCTTCCGGGGCCATGTTCTTCGCGCCCGCCAGCTCTCCCGGGTGGACGGCCGCTCCCCCGAGTGGTCGGCCGTCGTCTCCGGTGTGGCGCCGGGAAGGGACCGGTACCGTCGGTTCCGGCACCGCCGGGGGCTCCGGGCGACGACGACTCCGAGGACGGCATGACGACGACTCCACCACTCGGTTACGCGTTCGACAACGACAGTGAGTACGCCACGGAGCAACACCGTTGCCTCGCCGCCGCGTACGACGGTTTCACCACCCACCGGCTCGCCCGGCTCCCGGTCGCGCCGGGCGCCCACTGCCTGGAGGTGGGGGCGGGCGGCGGCAGCGTCGCCCGGTGGCTCGCGGCCCGCGTGGCGCCGACGGGCTCCGTCCTTGCCACGGACGTCAAGCCGCAGCACGCCCCGGCCGCCCCGGGCCTGCGCGTCCTCGTCCACGACGTACGGACGGACCCGCTGCCGGAGAGCACCTTCGACATCGTCCACGCCCGGCTGCTCCTGCTCCACCTCCCCGAACGCGACGCGGTGCTCCGCCGCCTGGTCGCCTCGCTCAGGCCCGGGGGCTGGCTCCAGCTCGACGAGTTCGACGAGACCACCTACGGCCCGCTCGTCCCCGTGGGCGGATCCGGCGAGCCGGCCGCCGCGGCCTACCGCGCCTACCTCGACGCCAAGCTCCGCCTCCTGGAGGAGGCGGGCGCCGACCTGGAGTGGGGCCGCCGGGCCGCCACCGCCATGCACCGCGCCGGACTCGTCCGCGTCGACGCGGAACCCGCCGTCCAGCAATGGCGCGCCCACTCCCCGGGCATCGCCCTCCAGATCCACAACACCCGCCACCTCCGCGACCGGTTCCTCACCGTCGGCCTGACCGACGACCACCTCCACGCCGCCCGCGAGGCCATGAGCCACCCCGACTTCCTGGCCGCCTCCTGCCTGATGTACTCCGTCCAGGGGCAGCGGCCCCTTGATTTCTAGGGCCGGTGAGCCGGTGAGCCGGTGAGCAGAAGGCTGGTATCACTGATACCGTCGATACCATGTCGGACCCCAAAGCCATGAGTCTGCGTTTCCCGGACCCCGACCAGCGCGCGGTCATCGCGGCCGCCGCGAAGGAGGCCGGGATGAGCATGCAGGAGTACATCCTTTCGGCCGCCTACGAGCGCGCCACAGCCGTCGAGAGGAGGTACCTGGAGGCCTTCCGGGAATCGATGGCCCGCAGCGGTGAAGCGTTCGACGCCGAACCCGGCGCGTCCGACCCCTCCCCCGCCCTGCGCGCCGCCGAGCAGCAGGCGAAGGCCGGGCTCGACCAACAGAAGCAGGGCCGTGCGGCGTGACCGAGGACCCGCCGCCGCAGCGGATCGACGTTCCTTTCCTGCTCCACGCCGCGGAGTTGCTGCCCGGTGATCCGCAGGTCGACGACTACGGCGTGCTGTTCGGGGCCGTCGCCCGCATGTACGCCAGGGCGATGGACCGGGACATCTACGGCTCCCTGCACCTGAAGGCCGGTGCACTGCTGGTCGGTCTGGTGCGGACGCCGTGCCTTGAGCACTCGAACGACCGGTTCGCCTGGCACGCCACCGAAGCCTTCCTCGCCCTGAACGAGTGCCGGCTCGACTACCGCCCCAAGGAGGCCGTCGCACTCGTCCGGGACGCGGCTGCCGGTGCCGCCGGCGTCGCCCAAGTCGCCCGCCAACTCCACGCCTGGTCGGTGAAGTAGCCGCCGCACGGCCGCCCCCGACGTCAGGCGCCGCGCCGCAGGGAGAGGAGTTCCCGTCCCCGCTCGGGCGTGATCAGCTCGCCCAGGGCCGGGTCGGCGAGCAGGACGACGGGGGCTATGTGGTTGTCGTTCAGCGGGCGCCAGCACCGTATGGCGCCCCTGAGGTCCGGCCAGAGGGCGTCCATGAGGCGCCGCCTCGCCTCCGGGTCCTCCGGGGCGTCCCGGAGGCGCGCGGTGACGCGCCGCACCGCCGTGTCGAACTCCGGGTTCCCGTAAGGGAAAGGAAAGCCGGGTTCCTTCCGTCGTTCCGTGTGGTCGGCGATGAGCGCCTGGACGGATTCCGACGCGTTGCGCTCCAGGATCTCCAGCGCGAAGTTCCCCCAGTAGCCGTACTGGTGCTCCACGGAGAGCAGCGGCAGCAGTTCCGCGGCGAACAGGGGTTCCTTCTCGAAGTCGATGTACGCGACAAGGTGGCCAGGGGGCAGGGTGCGCCAGTCACCGAGCATGACCAGGAGCTGGAAGCGCAGCAGCGCCGCCCGGTGGCGCCCGTGCGCTCCGGCTTCCGTCAGCACCGACAGCGGGCCGTCGACGGCACCGTCCAGCGCCGCCTGCCGGGCCTCGTCCACCTGATGGTCCCAGTGGTCACGGGTCTCGCCCGGCGGCTTGCGGAGCGCGTGGAACGAGGAGAACTGCGCCTGCATCAGCTCATGGAAGGAGGCGTGCCGCTCGGGGCCCTCCCCCGACCACGACGCCAGCCAGTAGCCCGCCCACTCCCCGTGCTCGTCCACGTCCTCCGGGTCGAGCAGCATGACGGCCGCGTCCCCGTCCAGGGAGAGCTTCAGCGACCGGCCGAGGATCGCCCCCTCGTCGATCTCCCCCTCCTCGACGTCGTCCCGGCTGTACGCCTCGATCCAGCTCGCGTCGTCGGAATCGGCGAGCCACTCCAGTTCCCCGGCACCGGCGAGCCGGTAGATGAAGACACCCGCGTTCCGCCACCCGTCGGTGACGGACAGGAACGCGCGGAGCGAGGGAGGCAGCCGCCGGCCGAGCCGGGCCTCGGCGGCGGCCAGGTCCTCGGCACGCGCCGGGGCGAAGCCGAGCCACCCGTCCCGCACCACCTCCGCGCCCAACGGGCCGTCCCGCTCCGGATCGTGGCCGGCGATCCACTCCTCGCTCCAGAGCCTCAGGAACGGGCGCCATTCCTCGCGGTTCATCGGGGTCTCCTCGGGTCGGGATCACTGCCCCAAGGACAGCACAGGGGTACGACATCCGGCCGCGGCCCCGGCGGTCGTCCCGCCGGGGCCGGTCCCGCCCGGTGCGGCGCCCCTCCGCGTGCGCTACGCCGAGTGCTCCGGTTCGTGCAGCGGCGCGGCCGCCGAGTCCGGCCGCCCGGCGGCCTTGCGGACCGCCGTGCGCAGTCCGGCGGCGATGCCGAGGAAGGCGCAGACGGCGGCGATGACATAGATCAGGCCGAGCCCCCGGCTGTCGTCCCAGTCGTGGGAGGAACCGTAGGCGGTGATGGCCGTGCCGAGGCCGGTCATGACGGCGACGGAGAGCGTCTCGCACAGCTGGAGGCTGGAACTGGCCGACCCTTCCTGCCCCTTGGGGGCCAGGGAGAGGACGATGGTGGTGACGGCGGGGTAGACGAAGCCCATGCCGAGACCGGCGACGGCCCAGCCGGCCACGGCGAGCGCGACGCTCTGCAGCCCGGTGCCGACGGCCACGGCGATCATGACGTCGCCGCCCACGAGCAGGACGAACCCGAGCACGACGCGGGCGTGCCGGCCGGAGCCGCCGCTCCGGGTGTCGAGCTTGGCCTGGAGCCAGGCGCCGGTGACCCAGGTGAGGGCGCCGGCGGAGAGCGCCAGGCCGGAGCCGAGGGTGTTGAGCCCCATGACCCGGGTCATGCTGAGCGGGAAGAAGGACTCGCCGCCGTAGTAGGCGGCGCTGACCAGGCCGCGCACGATCATTCCTGCGGGCATACCGCGGCGGGCGGTGAGCGTGCCCGCGGGCAGCAGCTTGCGGAGCACCGGCAGCGTGACGGCGATGCCGACGACGAGCAGCGGGATCAGCACGGCGAGGTTGCGGTTCTCCAGGCCCGCGAGGAGGGCGCCGACTCCGAGCACAAGCAGGACCGTGAGCGGCAGCCGGTTCTCGCCGGGCCCGGAGTCGGAGGGGGCGAGCTTGCGCAGGGCGGGCAGGGTCAGCAGGGCGGCGACGGGCACGAGCGGCACCAGGACGAGGAAGACGACCCGCCAGTCGGTGGCGCTTGCCAGCGCCCCGGCGATGGCCGGGCCGAGCAGGGCCGGCAGGGTCCAGGCGGAGGCGACCAGGGCGAGCATGCGGGCCCGCAGCTCGTCCGGGTAGGCGCGGCCGACGATCAGGTAGGCGAGGGCCAGCACGCCGCCGACGCCGAGCCCCTGGAGGGCGCGGCCGGCCAGCAGGACGTACCAGTTGGTGGCGATCGCGGCGACCACACAGCCGACGATGAAGACCGCGAACGCCTGGAGGTACGGGCGGGTGGGGCCGCTCCGGTCGGCCCCCTGCCCGGCGGCGACCGTGCCGAAGAGGTTGGCCAGCATGAACGCGGTGAACGCCCAGCCGAACAGGTGCACCCCGCCCAGATCCTCGGCCGCCTGGGGCAGCACGGTCGCCACCCCCAGCCAGAGGAAGGCCACCAGGGTCACCGAGGTGATCAACCCGAAGGACAGTGCTCGGTAGCGCGGTGACAGCACGCCCTCCGAGGGAGGAGCGGTCTCGGCCTTGTCCTGCATCGGACCTCCGTTCGCCCGGGACGTCCGCGGCGGACCGCACCGCCCTCGAGCTTCCATAGGCATTTCTCTATTTAGGCAACGGATTATATAAGCGATCTTTGATAGACTGTCAACGTGAACGAGACTGTGCAGGACTCCGCCGCCGAAGTGGCGATGTTCAGGGCGCTCGGGCATCCGGTGCGGCTGGGCATCATGAAGGCGCTCGCCGAACGACCGGAGACGTGTGCCTGTGACTTCACCGAGCTGTTCGAGGTGACGCAGCCGACCATCAGCCAGCATCTGAAGGTGCTGCGCGAAGCGGGTCTGGTCGTCACCCGCCGGCGCGGCGTACAGATCTGCTACTCGGTCCGGCCGGACGCCCTCCACCAGCTGTACGACCTGCTGACCGCGATCCAGCCGCCCCGCCTGGCCCGGACCGGCTGACCCGGCCGACCCGCGCCGCGGGGACGCCGGCCGATGACGGATGACGGGCGGGTGGCCGGCAAGGATCCCCGGCCCGGCACAGAAGCTGTCGTGACCGCCGTCCGGCGGAGGAGTACGGCCGGACGGTCAGCGCGGTCTCGCACGACATCGGCGCCGACCGGGTGGACCGTCGTACGGGCGCCCCGCCGTTCGCCGTCACCGACCCCGACGGCTCACTGCCGCACGAGGCGTTCGTGGAACTGGCCGGGCCGCCGGACATCGAGGTGACGGTGCACCCGGAGGGCGACACCCGCACCGTCGTGGACGGCGTGGACTTTCCCGACGTCCCGCACGAGCACGTCCCGGAGTTCCTGCGCACCGTCTGCTCCGGGGGCCGCCCACGTCGCCGGCCGCTTCTTCCCGCCGGCCACCTTCCTCGTGGTTCCCCTGCCCGACGGAACGACGTTCTAAGGAGCTTGTGGGCATGCCCCTCTCCCCCTGGCTGACCAGCCGCCGGCAGTGAGCGGGCCGGGCGGCACGCGCCGTTGTACACCTCCGCCCCACCCGTCGGACGTCCGACGGGTGGGGCGGAGGTGTACAACGAGCCCGGTCTCAGGGTGCGGTCAGCACCCTGTCACGGGAGGCAGGGAGCGGATCGTGCCGTACGCGCGCGGCGGGCACGCCTGCGGCCAGGAGCCGGGTGGCGGTGGCCCTGACGAGCGCGGGCGGTCCGGCGACGAAGGCCGTGTGCCGGGACCAGTCACCGTGCCGCAGCACGGCGTCCGCGACCGATTCCCAGGCGCCCGGCCCCGGTTCGTCCTCGATGACCGGGACCACGCGCAGCCAGGGTCGGCGGCGGGCCAGGCGCGCCGGCGTCTCGGCGTCGTAGAGGCCGGCCGGACCGCGCGCGCCCAGGAAGAGGTGCACCCCGTGCTGCCCGGCGCGGCCCGAGGAGAGGTCTTCCAGCAGGGCCTTGGCGGGGGCCCAGCCGGTGTCCCCGGCCACCAGTAGGACGTCGCCGGTGAGGTCGTCGTCCAGCGTCATCGTGCCGCTCGCGGGACCGAGCCGCAGGATGTCTCCGACCCGGGTGTGCGCCACCAGAGCCTCGCTCACTCCCCCGCGGCCGGCCGGCCGGACGTGGAACTCCAGCTCCCCGTCCGGCCGGGGAGCGCATCCGAAGGAGTAGTACCGCCACGCCTGGGGCAGTTGTGGCGACTGGACGGCCGCGTACTGTCCGGCCCGGTAGGAGTACGGCTCGCCGGTGCGGACGCGGACCACCGCGAGGTCCGGGCGGAGCCGCTCGTGCGCCGTCACCTCGGCCTCCCAGGCGGGGGGTTCACCGAGGGCGGCCTCGGCACCCTCGACCATCGCGGCGACCGCGAAGCGCAGCATGCGCAGCCACGCCCGTTCCATGGCGTCGGTCCACCGCGCGCCCGCGGTCCGGCGCAGCGCCTGCCGGAGCGCGGCCTCGAACGCCTCGTAGTGCGCGGGCCGCACGCCCAGCTTGCGGTGGTCCCGGCCGAGGCGGGTGAAGGTGGCGGTCACCTCGCCGGGGTCGTGCAGGTGGTCGATGAGGTACTGGAAGATGTGCGCGAGGTGCCGGCGCTGGAACTCCATCGACTCGGGGAACAGCGACCGCAGGTAGGGCCACCGCCGGAACAACTCGCCGTAGAGCTCGGCGATCAGGCCGTCGAACGGGGACACCAGGTCGAGCCCGCGCAGGATCTCCCGCTGGTCGGCCGCGCCGTCGTACGGCGCCGGGGACCGCCCGGGCGGGGCGGGGGGCCGCCGCTCCCCCGCGGAGAGGAGCGAACGGCGCAGCCGCATGGCGTCGTGGCGGGCCAGCAGGCCGTGGTACTCGTCGCCGACGATGTCCATGGTCAGCACCCTTCCGGCCGGACGCGGCGGAGCACGGGGGAACCGTTCGGTTCGGACGCCGCCGGACGAGGGGATCTGCTTCCTCCCGCGTGGGTCCTTCGGCGGTGGGCGCGCGGGGTGCGTATGCCGGTGCCGGCGGGGGCGGCGTTCGACGGCCGCCGCTCGCACGCGCGGAGCGGCGGGCGGGACGGGGCGGCGGGCGGTCGGGTGATGCGGGCGCGCGGGCCGGGGCGTGACACGGTGCGGGGCTCCTGTCGGAGGGGTGGTACGGGCCGGCTGCCGTGCTGCCGGTGAACCCGGCCGTCCGGTGGGCGGCACGCGCCAGTATGGCACCCGTCACTTATGCCCGAAGGGCCCCGTTCGCCAGGGCCGTTCGGCCCTTTCGGCCGGTGGCGGCTTCGTGCATGACGAGTCGTCAGGTCGGTCGGCGGAGCCTGACGGCTCGTCAGCGGGACTTCCGGTCCCGGGCGGGTCCGTTCGGCCCAGGGTCCGGCCCGGCCCCGCCGGCCGATCCTGAATGCGGGCCGGGAGGAGCCGTCCGACCCCCGTGGCACCTCGGGCTCCTCCCGGTACCGCGCGTCGGCGGGCCCACGAGACGGCCGGCCCGAGCTCCCGAGGAGGAACGTCATGTCCCACGCAGTACTGGCGCTCGGCGTCGTCGTGCTGTGCGTGTCCGGCTGCGTCTGGTACCTGCCGGCGGTCACGGACATCCGGGCGGGCGTCGACCGGCCCCGGTCGCGGCGGCTGGCGGCCGCGGCCTGTCTGACGGGCTGGGGCACGGCGGCGCTGCTGGCCCCGCTGCTGCTCGCCGGGGCGCCCTGGCCCACGATCGGAGCGGTGGCCGCGGCGGGAGCGGCGGTCTGCGCGGGACTGCGTTCGCGTTCCCTCGTCGAACGGGGGCGCGAACGGCGTGAGACCGGTCGGCACTGGGCGGTGCTGGGCGGCCCGCTCCCGGGTGAGCCGGCGCGGCCCCGGCGGGCGTTCCTGTGCTGGCTGCTGCCCGGTCCGGCCGCGGCGGTGGCGGCGTTCGCCGCGGTACTGGCCGGCGGCGGCACGCCGAACGGAGCGCGGTTCGCCGCCGCGGTCGCCGTCGGCGCGTCCGTCACGCTGCTCTTCCTGGGCCTCGCCGGGGTCCGGGCGCACGCCGCCGCGCGCCGCGGCTGACTGCGTACGTGTGAACGCCAGGGACCCCGCACGGTGGAAACGGAGCGTCCACCGCGGTGAGCCGCCCGGCCGGCGGGCATCCTGCTGATCGGCCGGAGCGACCGGCCGGTGACGGGCTGCGGGAGTGGCGATGGGACTGGCGCTCGGGGTCCTGTGCGGACTGGGGTGGACCACCGCGTACGTGCTGGCGATCCGTGCCGGCCTGCGCGACCGGACCTACGCCATCCCGGTCGTCGCGCTCGCCACGAACATCTCGTGGGAATTCCAGTTCGCCTTCGTCCGTCCGGCCACCGAGCCGTCCGACTGGCCCCGGACCGTCATCAACATCGTCTGGTTCCTGCTCGACTGCGGCCTGCTCTACACCGTGGTGCGCTTCGGCCCCCGCGAGTTCCCCCGCCTGCGGCCGCACGTCTTCCGCGGCTTCCTCGTCCTGCTGCTCGCGCTGGCGTACACGGGCATGGACGTGGTCTCGATGCAACTGGACGGCGGACTGGGGGTGTTCACCGCCTTCGGGTCCAATGTGGCGATGTCGGGGATGTTCCTGGCGATGCTCGCCGCGCGGGGCGACAGCCGCGGCCAGTCCCTGGGCATCGCCGCCGCGAAGCTCGTGGGAACGGCGGCGGCGTCGCTGGACTGGTACGTCGAGCGCGCGCGGTACCCCGGGACCGTCGTGCCGTACTGCGCGGTGGCCTGCTTCCTGCTGGACGTGGCGTACCTGCTGACGCTGGCCGCGGTGATCCGCCGGGAGAAGGACGGACGGAGCGGGGCGGAGACCCCCCGGCGGGACGGGGCGGCACCGGAACCGGCGGCGTGACGGCCGCGCTCCGGCGGATTCCATGCTCCTCCAGACGACGAACCGACGACGACCCGACGACGAACCGCCGACGCCGGACGGTCCGCTCCGGGTCCGTCCGGCGTTCGGGGTGGCGCGAGGGACGTCAGTGACGGGCCGCCGCGGGAAGGTGCTGCCGCTGCTGCGCGGCCGCCGCGGACTTGGCGAACTTGGCGGAGGACTCAGCCGCCTTGCCGGCCGCCGGCGGTGTGGTCGCACAGGCGACGTCCGTGCCCGTCGTGTAGACGCCGTCCTTCTTCGCCTGTCCGCCCTGGTACTCGTAGTAGACGTACGAGTAGAAGTCGATCCGCCTGCTGGGGCCGCAGGCCGAGTCGGCGGCGATGTCGTACGTCAGCTTGACGGTCCGGGTGGCGCCCGGGACGACGGGCACGTTGTACCGCACGGTGCCCGTCTGCCCGTTGACGTCGCACTGGACGGCCTCACCCGTGCAGGATTTGAAGGTGTACTTCAGCCCGGGGTCCTGCGAGGTGTTCCAGGTCGGCTGTATGGACTGGTACACGAACTGCGTGTTCGTGGTCTGGTCATTGGTGAAGGTCATGGTGATGGTGACCGTGGAGCCGGGCGTCGCCGACGGCTTGTCGACGCTGATGCTCATGGGCGGCGCGGCGTCCGCCGAGGCCGGCTGCTGGACCAGACCGGGCAGGCCGATGCCGAGGGCGAGGAGACCGGAGAGACCGAGGCGTCTGCGTGTTGTAGGGCGCATGGCGGTGGAGAGTAGACATCCGTGCTTTCCGTGACAGCAGTGCCCGAAAGGGATCGGCCACGCTCGGGTGGGGCCATGTGACTCCCGGTGCTGGTGCATAGCCGAATGCCCTACGTGCACAGGCGTGCGAGTTGGCCGGGAATGACAGGTGGAACGCGGATTGCCCGGCGTTGCCGGAGGAGTTCCCCCGGCGCGTCCGCCTCCGCTCAGCCGGCCTCGCGCAGCCGGTCGGCCGTCACCATGCGCAGGAACGGCGGGACGGTGGCGGCGGCGGCCACCGCGAAGACGAGGAACGCGACGCGGTCGCCGAACCCCTGGGCCAGCAGGCCCACCAGCCCCGCGCCCAGGGGCATCGCTCCCCAGCTGAGCAGCCGGTAGGCGCCGCTGTAGCGGCCCATCATCCTTTCCGGGACGAGGTTCTGGGCGATCAGACGGGCGTTGACCGTCCAGAGGGTGCCGCCCAGACCGCCGAGGAACGCCGCGGCGGCCACCGCCCACAGACTGTCCGTCACCCCGGGGACCGCCATCATCAGGAACGTCGTGACGAGGTCCGCGAGCAGCGCCCGGCGGCGGCCGAGCAGCCTGTTGACGCGGGTGACGGTGAGCGCGCCGGCCAGCCCGCCGAGGCCGAGGGCGCTGACCAGGACGCCGTACCCCTGGGCCGACAGGCCCATGCGTCCGGTGGCGGCCAGCGGCATGAGGGCCGTCCACGCGCCCCAGCTCGCGCAGAGCACCGTCAGCGTGAGGGACATGACCCTCAGCAGCCGGTCCTCCCACAGGAACCGCAGCCCTTCGCCGATCTGCCGGTGCACGGCGGGCGGCGGCCCGGCGTCGGCGCCGGCCGGAGCGGGACGGAAGCGGCCGACGAGCAGCAGGAGCAGGCAGGTCCCCGCCACGTAGGCGGCCCACGCCGAGCCCAGGGCGAGCCCCGTCCCCGCGGCCAGCAGGAGACCGCCGACGAACGGACCACCGAACTCGTTGGCCACCGTCTCCGCCCCCACCAGCCACGCGTTCACGCGCTCCCGTCCCCCGCGCGGCACCAGGGCGGGCACGAGCGCCGCCGCGGCCGTGAGCGCGACGACCTCGGCGACGCCGAGCACGAGCGCGGCGGGGACGAGGACGGCGATGTCCGCCCGGCCCGCCGCGACCACCGCGGCGAGGACGCCGATGGCGAGCAGGCGCAGGCCGTCCGCGAGCCACAGCAGCCGCCGCCGGTCGACCCGGTCGACCAGCACACCGACGTGCAGGGCCGTCAGCAGCCACGGCAGCGTCAGCGCGAAGGACACGGCCGAGACGAGCGCCGGGGACGCCGTCAGCCGGGTGGCCAGCAGCGGGAGCGCGACCTTCGTGACGCCGTCCGCGAGATTGGTGATCACGGTGAACGCCAGGAGCACGACGGAGTTCCGGGTCCCGGCGGGTGACGCCTCCGCGGGTCCCTCGACGGCGGTGCTCTGCGCGGCGCTCACATTAACCCCCTATTGGCTTGACCGGTTATAAAGGCGGAGCGTGGCACGGAGGACGACCACCCGTCAACCGGTGACGGCGATAGCCGGTTAAGCTGGGGGCGGAGGTACGAGATGCGTGAAGCACCACCGGCGGCGCTGCTGATCGAGGCGTTCGTCAACACGGTCGACGTGGAGCTGGGCACGGACGACGTGTCCACCCCCGCCCGGCTGGCCGCCTGGCTCGCGGACCAGGGGCTGCTGCCCGACGGCCGGGACGGCCTCGGCCCGGACGACCACCGCCTCTGCCTGGACCTGCGCGGCGGCATCCGGGAGGAGCTGGGCACCCACGTCGGCGACGCTCCCGACCCCCGGCTCGTCGAGCGGGCCGAAACGGCGCTGGAAGCCCTGCCGTTGCGGGCCGTGCTGCGCCCCGCAGGGTCCGGGTCCGCCCTGGTTCCCGCCCCCGGGGCACCCCCCGCGCGGAAGGCGCTGGGCGCCCTGGCCGTCGCCTGGAGCGAGCTGGTGGTGACGGGCGAGGCGGCGCGCCTCAAACGGTGCGCGGAGCACGCCTGCGCCTGGGTCTTCTGGGACACGTCCAAGAACCGCAGCCGCCGCTGGTGTTCCATGCGGGTCTGCGGCAACCGCGCCAAGGCCCGCCGGTACGCGGCCAGGCACGCCGCCGACTCCTGACCGCGCCCGCGACGGCCGCCGTCAGGGTGGGCGGACGAAGGCGACAGGTGCGATGGCCGGACCGGCCGTCGGGGACGCGACGGGGTTCCCCACCGAGTTCAACGACGTCCCCTCGATCCTGGCGAAGTACGGGCGCGTGCGGTCCGGGCATCACGTACCCGGACCGCACGGCCGGCACACTGGTCCGCTGCGGCCCGGGGCCCGGGCCGGCCTTCACACGCCGGCCCGGGCCCGTCCCGCCTCGCGGCTACGGCGTCACGGCACGATCGTCCAGCGCTGACGGGCGTTGTTGCCGCAGGCGTCGATCGTCACGTAGGCCGCCTCCCGCAGCGGCGCCACCAGACACAGGTGCGAGGCCTCGTTGCGGAAGCGGAGGGAGCCGTCGCGGTACATCTCCGCCTGCCAGCGGTGGCCCGTGCCGTCCTTCTTGCTGCCGCGGTCGGCGCAGCTGTGCAGCACGGTGCGGTCGCCGGGGCGGGGCCGCCCGGTGTTCAGAAGGTCGGGGCACAGGCCGCCGCTGAGTCCCCTGAGGCGGACGAGGTTGTCGCCGAGGCCGGCGTACTGGATGTCCCATCGCTGGGTGCTGACGCCGATGTCGCGCCGGCGGGTGGTCAGCGGGGTGCCGTCGCGGCCGGGCCCGCCCCAGATGTCCAGGTAGAGGCCGTTGAACGCGCGCAGTTGGGCCCGTCCGTCGCCGGTCCGCCACTCACGCTCGGGCACCGCGCGGGAGTTGTCCCACCACTGCTGGGCGGTGCTGTCGTTGCACGGGAGGGCCGCGACCGCGTTCCCCTCCTTCCCCGCGGTCAGGCACAGCTCCGGGTGGCGGGAGTTGCGCCAGCGCAGCGGGCCGCCGGGCTCGCCCGGGTCGTCGGGGGTCCACTGGGCCTCGGCCGTGTCGCAGCCCCACGCGATGACGGACAGCGGGATCCACGGGTTGACGCCGGGGCACAGCTCGTCGCGGGCGGCGTTCCTGGCGACAGTGCCGCGGGTCCCGGGCGCGGCCGCGGGGCTGCCGCCGCGGGCGAAGCGGTACCAGTGCCCCTGCACGGTGCCCATGCGGAACCGCTGGTTGGCGTTGTAGCGCTGCCGCCGGGTGGTCACCCGGCTTCCGCCGCGGTCCTGGACGTCCAGCACCGCCCCGTTCGCGACGTTCTCCAGGGCGGAGGAGAAGTTGTGCACCCGGCCGTCGGGCGCGGCCGGCACGGGAGTGGGGGCCGGTTCGAACTGGACGGGATAGTGGTCCGAGCCGCGGCCTCCGGGGATGGCCGCGTTGAACCGGGGCGTGCCGCGCGTGATCGCGTAGTCGAGCTCGCCGCCCCGCTGGTGGGTGGAGCGGCCGGTCCGGGCCAGTCGCTCCTCGGGCCGCAGGCGGAGACTCCGCTCCCGGGCCTGCCGGTCGGTGCGGTTGCGGATGTCGAGGTTGAAGTCGCCGAGCATGACCCAGCTCTCGCCGGGCCGGGTGGCGTTCCGGATGCCCCGGAGCAGGCCGGGGACGTCCGCGCCGCGCGCGTGGACGTTGTAGTAGACGGTGTTGCCGATCCGTACGCCGAGGGCGCGGCGGTAGCGGTATTCGTTCCTGGGCTCGTTCCGGTTGTACAGCGGGTTCTCGATGACCCGGACCTCGTCCGCGCGGGCGTGGGTGACCACGGCGAGGTTGACCCGGCCGCCGATCCAGTGGTCGTATCCGGTGGTGCTGTCGCGCTGCGGGTCGGTCTGGAGGTAGTACACGTGGCGGCGGTGGTGGCGGTACTCCCACCGCGTGTGACTCACGTAGCCCGGCAGACCTGCCGGAAAGGGGTGGGTGATGGGGATCGACACGCCGGTGCCGCGGGACTGGCTCGGCTCGGCGGGCGGTCCGTTTCCCACCTCCTGGAGGGCGACCACCTCGTGGTGCATCGTGAGCGGGCCGACCTCGCCGTTCCAGCGCAGCCCGTTGTCGGAGCCCTGCATGTTGTAGGTGGCGAACGGCCGGGCGCTGCCCGACGGCCGGCTCGTCGGCCGGTCGTCCGCCCGTGCCTCCTGACCGCCGGGACCGGGGGCGGCACCGACCAGCAGTCCGGCCGCCAGCAGCGCGGAGGTGAGGGCTGCTGTCAGCCGTGGTCCGCGCGGTCCGGAACGGGCGGTGGCGCCGGGCCGTGGTAACGGTATGCGCATCGTGGTCTCCTCACGGAGCGATCGGGAGCGGACAACCACAGTAACGATCCGTTCACAAGAGGAAGGCTCACGTCAAGAGCTCTCCGTGTGTCAACTACCGCTGGACGCAGGCGTTTCGGTCAGGGCGCCACCCCTGTGGTCCCGGACTGCCGGGCCCCGGTCTCAGCCGGGGGCCGGCAGCCCCGCGATAGCCCTGAGCGCGACGAGGTGGCGCCGGTAGCGGGACCGTCCGTCGTCGGTCAGGGCGAGCCAGGTGCGCGGCTTCCGGCCGACCCGGCCCTTCGTCACCGCGAGCCAGCCGGCCTCCTCCAGGGCGGCGGCCTGTTTCGACAGCATGGAGTCGGTAATCTCCACCAGGTCCCGTACGTAGCCGAACTCGGCCTTGTCCACGGTGGCGAGGGCCGCGACGACCGACAGCCGCACGGGCGAGGAGAGCAGCGGCGCGAGCTCGTGCCGGGGATGCCGGCCCGCCGCGGCGGAGGAGTCCGTCGGACGGCTCACGCGGCACGCCCCGTGCTCCGCAGGGCACCCACGGCCGGCGGGAGCGCGCAGAGAGGAGCCGCCACGACGGCGAGGAGGACACTGTCCTCCAGGACGGTGACTCCGAGGACGATCGTGCCGACGTACATGACGGCCCAGACGCCGATCAGAGTCACGTGCTTCCTGGCGAAGTTCCGGGGAACGACGGGCTGTCGTCCGGCGTACCACGAAATGCCGCTCACGAGCGCGGCGTTGACGACGGCGAGGACGGCCGCCGCGACCGGACCGTGCCAGAGGACGACCAGCGGGACGAGCACCAACTGCCAGGCCGCGAAGACCCACAGGTAGGTGGAGTACCACCCGCCCCTCCGCCGGGCGGCCGTCTCGAAGCGCTCGATGCCCCGCAACCGGACGGCCGCGTCGGTGTGTTCGGTCATGGACTCCCCCAGGCCTGTGGCGACCGGCTCCGGATCCCCCGGCCGGATCTCTTCAGATGCCAGCATGGCAGGTACTTTCCATCTTGGAAAGTACCTGTCGGCGCCGAGGCCCCCGAATCGGCCCAAGATCGATTGTCAGTGGTGGGTGGGAGGATCGGATCACCGAATCGAAAGAGGGGGAACGGCCAGCCATGTCCGGAAACCAGAACTACATCAATCACGTTGCTCTCGTCCTGGATGCCAGCTCGTCCATGTCGCACCTGAGCCGCAAGGTCGTCGAGGTCGCCGACCAGCAGATCGCCTACCTGGCCCTCCGGTCGAAGGAACTGGAGCAGGAGACCCGCGTCACGGTGTACGTCTTCGCGGACAAGGTGGAATGCGTCATTTACGACAAGGACGTGCTGCGAATGCCGTCCCTGCAACAGCTGTACCGGGTCGGTGGCATGACGGCCCTGCTGGCGGCCGCGCTGAAGTCGCAGCGGGAGCTGGCGCAGACAGCGCAACTGTACGGCGACCACAGCTTCCTGACGTTCGTACTGACCGACGGGCAGGAGAACGCGAGCACCCATTGCCCGGATGCCCCTTCCGGCAATCAGCGTGAACTGGTTCAGGCCGTGGCGAAGATGATCGAGACACAGGAGGACAACTGGACGCTCGCCGTTCTGGTGCCGGACCAGATGGGCAAGCGCGAGGCCATGCAGTGCGGCTTCCCGAAGGACAACATCGCCATCTGGGACGCCACGAGCACACAGGGGCTGGAGGAGGCCGGGCAGGTCATCCAGCAGGCCACCGAGAAGTTCATGGTGGGCCGCACCCAGGGCATCCGGGGATCGCGGGCGGTGTTCTCCATGGGCGCGGAGGCGGTCAACAAGGACACCATCGAGGCAGCCGGCCTCACCCCGGTGGATCCTTCGGAGTACCAGCTGATTCCGGTGACCCGCGCAGCGGCCATCCGGGACTGGGTCATCGAATGCGGGCACACGTACCGAACCGGTGGTGCGTTCTATCAGCTGAGCAAGTCGGAGAAGATCCAGGCGCGGAAGCAGATCGCGGTGCTGGAGAAGAAGACGGACCGGGTGTACACGGGGCCGGAGGCCCGGGCCCTGCTCGGCCTGCCGGACACGGAGGTCCGCGTCAAGCCGGACCACAACGACGACTTCACGATCTTTGTGCAGAGCACCAGCGTGAACCGGAAGCTGGTACCGCAGACGCGGCTGCTCCTCATGAACTGACGTCTCGGAGCCTTCGAACGGGAGGCCACGGTCCTGGGCATGCGGGGTCTCGGCCTCCCGCACCGCCTGCCCGCCCCGGGCGGCGGCCCTGCGGGAAATCCGGCGGCCCTCCCCCGCCCCCGCGAGGCAGACTGGACCCATGAACAGCGGCAGGACCGTACGGGTCTCCAAGTACCTCTCCAGGCATCTGCGTCACGACCCCGGCCGCATCGGGATCCGGCTCGACGCCGAGGGCTGGGTGCGGATCGACGAGCTCCTGGCCGCTGCCGCCGCGCACGGTTTCCCGTTCAGCCGCGAGGAGTTGGACCACGTCGTGGCGGTGAACGACAAGCAGCGGTTCGCCGTGGAGGGGGCGCGGATCCGGGCCCGGCAAGGGCATTCGGTGACGGTGGACCTCGCCCTGGCGCCGGTCGAGCCGCCGCCGTACCTCTACCACGGCACCGTCGCCCGGAACATCGCCGCGATCCGAGCCGAGGGGCTGCGCCCCATGAACCGTCACCACGTGCACCTCTCGGCGGACCGCGAGACCGCCACCCGGGTGGGTGCCCGGCGCGGTAGGCCGGTGGTGCTCCCCGTCGACGCGGGCGCCATGCACGCCGCCGGTCACGTCTTCCTCCGCACCGACAACGGCGTCTGGCTGACGGACGCGGTTCCGCCCCGCTTCCTGCGCTTCGCGGCGGGCCCGACGGAGCACGGCACCGCCTCCTGATCCCCCCGCCCGCGCACCCGTAGCCTGTTCCGTATCCGAGGGGGCGAGCGGCAGAACACAGCGGGAGAGCGCCATGCGTGAGATTGCCGGTGCGGTCGACATCGCCGCGCCTCCCCACCGCGTCTGGGAGGTCCTCACGGACCTGTCGGCGTATCCGGAGTGGAATCCGCTCATCCGGCAGGCGTCCGGCCGGATCGCCGTCGGCGACAGGCTCGCCCTGACGACGGTCCCGTCCCGGGGCCGGGCGAGGACCGTCCGGCCCCGCCTGCGGGCCGTGGTCCCCGACCGCGAGCTGTGCTGGGTTTCCAGGCTCCTGGTACCGGGGCTCCTCGACCGTACGCACCGCTTCGCCCTCGCCGACCTGAACGGCGGGGGCACCAGGGTCGTGCAGAGCGAGCGGTTCACCGGCGTGCTCGTTCCCCTGTTCGGCCGCGTCATCACCCGTACCGTCGCCGACTTCGAGGCCCTCGGCACGGCACTGCGACGGCGCGCCGAGGGACGGCCCGCCGCGGGCGCCTGACGGCAGCGGCGCACGGCGCTCCCCCGGCGGAGTGGCCGGCGGCGACCGGCGACGCGCCGTCAGGAGTGTCGGGCCGGGCGGACCGGGGCGCCGGCCGTACGGTCGGGCGAGCGGACGGAACGAAGGGCTCACGCGGTGCAGGACTCCCCCGACGACCACGTCAACGTGCCCGACGACCATGTCGTCGTGCTCTTCGGCGCCACCGGCGACCTCGCCCGGCGCAAGGTGCTGCCGGGGCTGTTCCGGCTCGCGCGCAGCGGTCTCATGCCGCGCGACTACCGGATCGTGGGCTCGGCGCCCGCCGGCGCGGCGCTCTCCGACGAGGAGTTCCGGAGCCGGGCGAAGGAGGCGGTGACCGCGTTCTGCCCGGAGCCGCCGGGGGACGCGGACTGGCGGGCGTTCGAGGAGCGGCTGAGCTTCGGTGCCGCCGATCCCGGCGCCCCGGAGCCGCTGCTCGCGGCCGTCGGGAACGCCGAGCGGGCGCTGGGCGGTTCCCCGCGGCGGCTGTGCCATCTGGCCGTGCCGCCGGCGGCCTTCCCCTCGATGGTCGAACTGCTCGGCGGCACCGGGCTCGCGGGTGACCGCACCCGGGTGATCGTCGAGAAGCCGTTCGGCACCGACCTCGCCTCGGCCCGCGCGCTCAACGCGACCGTGCACGCCGTCTTCGACGAGTCCCAGGTGTTCCGCATCGACCACTTCCTGGGCAAGGAGTCCGTGGACAACATCCTCGCCCTCCGGTTCGCCAACGGCCTTTTCGAGCCTGTCTGGAACCGGCGCCACATCAGCCATGTGCAGATCGACGTTCCGGAGACCCTGGGGATCGAGGGCCGCGCCTCCTTCTTCGAGCAGACCGGAACGTTCCGGGACATGATCGTGACCCACCTCTTCCAGGTGCTGGGTATCGTGGCGATGGAGCCGCCGGCCGCCCTGGACGCCCGGTCGCTCCGGGACGAGAAGGTCGAGGTCTTCTCCGCGATGCGGCCCGTCGACCCGGCGCGGGTGGTCCGCGGCCAGTACGAGGGCTACCACGCCGAGCCCGGGGTCGACCCGGAGTCCGGGACCGAGACCTTCGCCGCCCTGGCCGTTACGGTCGACAACCCGCGCTGGGCCGGTGTCCCCTTCTTCCTCCGCTCGGGCAAGTCGCTCGGGCAGCGGCGTCAGACCGTCACCCTGCACTTCAAGCGGCCCCCGTCACATATGTTCCCGGCGTCGGCCCATGGCGGGCGGCCGTCCGGCGGCAACGTCCTCGTCATCGACTTCGACGACCCCGGGTGGATCGCCGCCCGCTTCCTGGCCAAGGAACCGGGCCCGGCCATGCGTCTGTCCCCGGCGCGGATGACGTTCCGCTACGCCGACTCCTTCCAGCAGGCGAACGAGCTGGAGGGCTACGAGCGGCTGATCCTCGACGCGATGCTGGGCGACCAGTCGCTCTTCACCCGCGCCGACGGCATCGAACGCCTCTGGGAGGTCTCGGCCCCGCTCCTGGACGCGCCGCCGCCGGTGGAACCGTACGCGCCGGGGTCGTGGGGGCCGCCGTCGGCCGACGAGCTGATCGCCCCGTACGCGTGGTACCTGCCGGACGGGGACGACTGAGCGCGCTCTCAGCCGGTGAGGCCGGTGGTCGGCGGAATCGTGAAGGCGGGCCGCTCCGGCCGGCTCCCGCGCACAGGACGCCACGGCCCACGACGACCCGCGCGGACCGGCTCCACCGGAGTGCGGGGGCCGGCACCTCGGAAAGGACGAGACGGGCGAGGGACGGTGGGCCCCATCGGGCCCGGCCGAGGACCGAACGGTGTGGCCCGGCCGGGCCGTCCCCCGTCGCAGCGCCCGAACCCCCGTGCCGGGCGCACAGGAACATCCTGGCGCGGGACGGCACACCGGCGCTTGTAATTACTTGTGCGGTCGGATCCGGCGTGGCCAAATCCCTTGACCTACCCCGGGGATGCAGTGGCACAACCATTGACCGGGAGGAGCGGGTGTTGCGTAGAGTGCGCGCGTGGCAGTGCACCGGCACAGTCGGCTTCACACCGACGACGCGCATGTCGCGGTGGTGGACTGCGGCGACCCGCCCCGGGGCTGGACCCAGCTCCGGCCCGCGACGGTCTTCGGCCTGATCCTGCCCCACCGGGGCATCGTGCGCGGACGGGTCGACGGGGTGGAGCAACTCCTGGACCCGGCGAGCGTGTTCGTGGAACGGCTGGGCAGCGAGCAGCAGTTCGCGCACCCGTGCGGGGGCGACGTCTACACGGAGATCGTCCTCTCCGAGCCGAGCGTGGCCGCCCTGATGGGCGGCGAGCCGGACGTGCCGGGCTGGGTCGCTCCCGTGTCCGCGGAACTCGGGCTGAGGCACCGGCTGTTGCTGGCGCGGGCGGGGGCTCCGGACAGCGACGCGTTCGAGCTCACCGAGCGTACCCTCGCCCTCGCCTGCGGGGTCTTCGAGCAGTTGGCCCCGGAGCGGGTGGCCGCCGGGCGGCCCGCCACCGCCACCGCCCGGCGGCGGCTGGTCGACGAGACGCGCGGCGCGCTCTCCACCGACCTCACCCTCGGGCTGGAGGACCTGAGCCGCACGGTGAACTGTTCGCCGCACCACCTGAGCCGCATCTTCACCGCCACCACGGGCGTCACACTCACCCAGTACCGCAACCGGCTGCGGATCGCGCTGGTGCTCGACCGGCTGAGCGAGGGCGAGACCGATCTGCGGCTCCTGGCCGACGAACTCGGGTTCACCGACCAGGCACACATGACCCATGTGGTGCGCAGGGCGGCCGGGCTGCCGCCGGGCCGGCTGCGGTCCCTGTTGTACGCCACGGACCCGGCCGGAGCTGCCGCGGGCGGGCGGGCCGTCCCGCTGATTGGGGACCGTACGGTCCGCTCCGCTAGCCTGAGCGGCACAATGAAGCGTTTTTCCACGTCATGGGGCGCATTCGACCTCGCCCGTTTTCCGGAGGACCCCCGCGACCGGCTGTTCGCCTGGGACGCGGCCGACGAGTACCTGCTGCGGCATCTCGCGCACGGCGAGGACGGGCCGGTGGACCTGTCGGGCGACGTGGTCGTCGTCGGCGACCGCTGGGGCGCGCTGGTCACCGCCCTCGCCCCGCACCGGCCCGCGCAGATCACGGACTCGTTCCTCGCCCAGCAGGCGACCCGGGCGAACCTGGCGCGCAACAGCGTCCCTGCGGACTCGGTCCGGCTCCTGTCCACGCGGGACACCCCGCCGGACCGGATCGACGTCCTGCTCGTCCGGGTGCCGAAGAGCCTGGCGCTGCTGGAGGACCAGCTGCGCCGGCTGGCCCCGGCGGTCCACGCCGGGACGACGGTCATCGGCACGGGCAAGGTCACGGAGATCCACACCTCGACGCTGAAGCTCTTCGAGGAGATCCTGGGCCCGACCCGGACGTCGCTGGCGCTGAAGAAGGCCCGGCTCATCTTCTGCACGCCGGATCCCGCGCTCGCCCCGGGGCCCAGCCCCTGGCCGCTCACCTACGCCCTGGGCGCGGACGCCGGCCCGGCCGCCGGGCTGACGGTCGTCAACCACGCGGGCGTCTTCTGCGCCGACCGCCTGGACATCGGCACACGGTTCTTCCTGAACCACCTCCCCCGGCGGCGCGGTGTCGAACGCGTGGTGGACCTCGGGTGCGGCAACGGCGTGGTGGGCACGGCCGCCGCCGTGGCGAACCCGGACGCCGTGCTGCTGTTCACGGACGAGTCGCACCAGGCCGTGGCCTCGGCGAAGGCCACGTTCCGGGCGAACACCGGTGCGGTGCGGACGGCCGAGTTCGTCGTGGGCGACGCCCTGTCGACGACGGCCCCCGGCTCGGTGGACCTGGTGCTCAACAACCCGCCGTTCCACTCGCACCAGGCGACGACCGACACCACGGCCTGGCGCATGTTCACCGGGTCGCGCCGGGCCCTGCGCCAGGGCGGGGAGCTCTGGGTCGTCGGCAACCGGCACCTGGGGTATCACGTCAAACTCCGCCGGATCTTCGGCAATTGCGAGGTCGTCGCGGGCGACCCCAAGTTCGTGGTGCTGCGGGCCGTGAAGCGGTAACGGGAACGGTCAGGCCGTCGCGTCCGGCAGGGCCTCGGCCTCCACCCGGGGCAGGATCAGCGCCCCGGCGACGATCAGGAGGGCCCCGGCGGCCTCGGGGATCAGCCACCAGCCGGTGCGGACGTGCTCCTCGTAGACGAGGAGCCCCAGGGTCAGGCTGACGAGCGCGTCGCCGAGGGTGAGCGCCGGCTGGGAGGCGAGGAGCGGGCCGGACTCCATGGCGTTGGAGAGCAGGAAGAGGGAGGCCGCTCCCGCGGCGGCGAAGGCGTAGGTCTGCCAGCAGGTGAAGAAGGCGCCGGCACCGTGCCGGGCGAAGGTCACGGCGGCGTCCTTCATCAGCGCGGCGGTCAGCGCGTAACCGATCGCCGCGGCGGTGCCGAAGAGGGCGGCCCTGGCCTTGCCCCGGGGGCGCGGGAGCGCCGCCAGGACGCACGCCGCCATCGCCGCCGCCGCGGCCGCGATGGCGGCCAGCCACCGTGCGGTGCCGACGTGCACGTGCTCGCCGCCGGGTGCGGCGGCGGCCAGCGCGAGGCCCAGGCCGGCGGCGACCATCAGGATCGCGCCCCACCCGTAGGCGGGCAGCCGGCGGCGGAAGACCGTGCCGGCGATCAGCAGGGCGAACGGGAGCTCGCTGACGAAGATCGGCTGCACCAGCGAGAGCGAGCCCAGGGAAAGGGCGAGCGCCTGGAAGACGGCCGCGCAGAGGACGGCGCCGATCCCGGCGAACCACACGGGGTGGTGCAGCAGGTCGCGGATCAGCCGGAGGCTGAAGGCGTCGGCCTTGGGCACGGTCTGCGCCGCCGTCCGCTGGAGCACCACCGCGGTGGCGTTGCTGACGGCGGCGAGGACGGCGAACAGCACCGTGAGGACGTCTGCCACGGGTTCCCTCCTGTCCGGCGGGCGGTCGCGGCCCCACGGTGGCAGAGCCCGTCTCCCCACCGGTCCCGCAGCACCGCTACGGGCACACCCGTCACACGATCAGATGAGCCGGGCGGCGGACGACGACCGGTTGTGCGCTTGTGTCCGGGGCCGGGCGCGGCGGACCGTGGCCCTGCCGGGCGGCCGCCCGGCGGGTGTGTGCCGAGGAGGGCGATGTGATCCACATCAGTGAGACCCTGGCGCTCCAGACGATCGAGGACTTCCTGGACGCGGAGGAGCTGACGCAGCTGGCCAAGATCGTGGACGCCGATCCGGCCGCGTCCCGGCCGCGGCGGAGTCAGGCCGAGGTCGTCGCCGCACCGGCCGCGGCGGAGGAGATCCTGCGCCGGGCGACGGAGCGCGCGCTGCCCGCGGTCCGGCGGGCCCTCCCGTCGGTGCACGGCGCCGGACCGTGGGGCTACACGGAGCTGGGGCCGGGCGACGAGGTCCCCACCCACCTCGACGGCATCCCCTCCCCCGGTGTCCGGCCGCGCAGGATCGGCCGGGTCGGGGTCACGATCGCCGACGCGGACGAGGGCGGGCTGTTCTACGTGGAGACGACCTCCAGCGGTGCCCCGTGGACGGGCGCGCTGGTGGGCGAGGCCGAGGGCTTCGCCCCGGGGACGCCGCTGACCCGCTGCTTCCCGCACGAGGCCGCCGCGGCCCGGAGCCACGCGGCGGAGCCGGACTGGCTGGCCCGGACTCCCACCACCCGCTGGACGACCCCCGCCCCGGCCGGCGTGGCCGTCGCCTACGGCGCCCAGCTGATCCACGGGGTCACGCCGGTGGTGCGGGGCCGGGTCAGGAAGTTCGTCACGGATCTCCTGGCCTGACCGGCCCCGGACGGACCGGCGGGCCCGGTGCGCCCGGCACCGGACCCGCCGCCGGGCGTCAGGCCAAGCAGCCCGTCACCGACCTCCTGCCCGGCCGACGCGCCCAGTGCCGTCCGCACCGGACCCCCACCGCCCGGGGCCACCAGGCCGAGCAGCCCGTAACGAACCTCCTTCCTGGCCCGACCAGGCCCCAACCAGCTGACGGGCCCGGTGCCGTCCGCACCGGACCCGCCCCGGCCCGCCCGAGGCCATTCCGGTCACACCTTCACGGCGGCCTTCTTTCCGGCCGGTTCGGCCGCTCCGGACGCGTCCGGCCCGGGCTTCCGGGGTGTGGGTCGGACCAGGGCCAGGACCAGGAGCCCGCCCGCCACCGCGGCCGCCGCGGACCAGAGGAAGACGTCCTGGAGGCCGCCGGCGAAGGCCCGGTGGACCAGGTCCTCGGCCGCGGCGCGGTGCTCCGGCGGCGCGGCCGCGACGAGGCGCTGGGCCTGGCCGGCGCCCAGGGCGACGGCGGCGCCGTGGGGGTCGGGGACGGCGTCGGAGAGTTCCGCGCGGGCGCCGTGGGCGAAGACGGCGCCCAGGACGGCGATGGCGAGGCTGGTGCCGAGCTGCCGGAAGGTGTTGACCGCGCCGGCGGCCATGCCCATCCGCTGCGGCGGCACGCTGCCGGTCGCCGCCGAGACCAGCACCGGTGTGGCCAGGCCGACCCCGGCACCGGCCACCGCCAGCCCCGCGATCAGGGCCGAGCGGCCGGCGTCGGCGGACATCGTCGCGTACAGCAGGTACATGCCGACGGCGACCAGCATCAGGCCGAGGCCGATCGGCAGGCGGGGGGTGAGCCGCTGGGTGTGCCGGCCGGCGAACGCGGAGACGAGGAAGGAGACGACCGCCATCGGGGTGAGGGCCAGACCGCTCTCTACGGGGCCGAGGCCGAGCACCGACTGGAGCCAGATGGAGACGAGCACCAGACCGCCGAACGCGCCGCCCTGGAACAGCAGCGCACCGCCCATCAGCCCGGCGAAGGACGGCCGGCGCAGCAGGGCGAGGTCCAGCATCGGCAGTTCGCCCCGGCGCCCGGCGCGGGTCTCGGCGAGGACGAAGGCGACGAGGGCGACGGCCGCCACGGCGAACGAGGCCAGGACGGCGCCCGAGGTCCAGCCGGACTCGGCGCCGCGGATCAGCCCGTAGGTGGCGGCGGCCGCGGCGAGGGTGAAGGTGACGGCACCGGCCACGTCCACGCGGCCGCGGCGCTCTCCGGCCGCCCGCGGCCGGTCGGCGCGGACGACGCGCAGGGTCAGCAGGACGGCCGCCGCGGCGATCGGCAGGTTGACGAGGAAGATCGCCTGCCAGCCGATGTGCTCGGTGAGCACGCCGCCGAGGATGGGGCCGGCCGCCGCGGCGGCGCCGTTGACCGCGCCCCAGATGCCGAACGCCGTCCCCCGGTCCCGTCCCTGGTACGTGGCGCCGAGCAGGGCCGCGGAGGTGGCGAACATGGCGGCGCCGCCCGCGCCCTGCACCGCGCGCGCCGCCACCAGGGCTCCCGCGTTCGGCGCGAGCCCGCAGGCCAGCGAGGCCAGGGCGAAGACCGTCAGTCCGGCCGTGTAGAGCCTGCGGTGGCCGAAGAGGTCGGCCAGCGACCCGGCGGCCAGCAGGAGGGCGGCGAGGGACAGGGCGTAGGCGTCCACGACCCATTGCAGGGATGAGAAGGAGGCGTCGAGGTCGTCGCCCATCCGGGGCAGTGCCACGTTCACGATGGTGACGTCCACGAGCAGGATGAAGGCGCCCAGGCTCACCGCCACCAAGGGCCACCATTTACGCATGCGATCTCTCCGTTCGGTTCCGGGCCGCGTGCTCCGCGACGCGCCCCGCACCGGAACTCTCCGGCGGAACCCCCTCTCCGCCCCAGCCGAAACCGTCCGGAGCGCGAAATCCGACATTGGGTAGCCTGGAACGGTGAATCTCGACAGAAAGCGTTCCGTCCTGCCCCCGCTCGACCCCCAGGATCAGTTGCTGGCGCACGCGCTGCAGATCGACGGCCGGGCGCCGTTCCGGAGGATCGCGGAGGTGATCGGCGTCTCCGACCAGACGGTCGCCCGCCGCTTCGCGCGGCTGCGGTCGGCCGGCGTCCTCCGGATCCTGGGTCTCACCGAGCCGCTGCGCATGGGAGAGGTGCCGTGGTTCGTCCGGATCCGCTGCGCGCCGAACGCCTCCGCCCAGATCGGCGAGGCGCTGGCGCGCCGCAGGGACACCACCTGGATCAACCTGACGGCGGGGGGCACCGAGATCTCCTGTCTCGTGCGGCCGCAACGGCCCGGCGGGGACGCCCTGTTGCTGGAGAAGCTGCCGGGCACGCCCCGGGTCGTGGACGTCTCCGCCCATTCGCTGCTGCACGTCTTCTACGGCCAGGACCGCAGCCTGGTGACCAAGTCGGGCCCGCTGACGGCGGATCAGGTGGTGGCCCTGACCCCGCCGGACGCGCCGGACACACCGGTCGTCGAACTGGCCGCGCCCTTTCCGGTGGAGGCGGCGGACCACCGGCTGTTCGACGTCCTGGCGCTGGACGGCCGCGCCCCCATCGGTGAACTCGCGGCGGCCACCGGCTGGTCGCAGACCACGGTGCGCCGCCGGCTGGCGGAGCTGCGGGCGGCCGGGGTGCTCTACTTCGACGTGGACTACCACCCGCGCATCATCCAGCGGAACTTCCGTTCCCTCCTCTGGCTGAGCGTCGAACCGTCGCGGATCGAGGCCGTCGGGGCGGCGCTGGCCTCCCATCCGGAGGTCCCGTTCGCCGCCGCGACCACCGGGGACGCCAATGTCTACGCCAGCATCACGACGCCCGACGTGGGGTCGTTCTACCGCTATCTCACGGGGCCGGTCGCGGCGCTGCCCGGCATCCTCGGCACCAGCACCACGCCCTGCCACCGCACGGTCAAGGGGCCGGGGCCGCTGTGGAGCGGCGACCGGTGGGAACTGATGCGGGCGTGACCGCGGGGCACCGGGATGGTCCGGACCAGCGAAACGTCGATTTCCGGCCCTTTCCGGCATCCCGCCGCCCATGAATGTGCCGAAAGAAAATGCCGAAACCCTCCCGCCACGACGCTCCTTTCGATTACCTTCCGTCGCAACGGACACGCCACTGGTAATCGCCCGAGGGCGGGAGAGGATTGTGTGACCGTGCCGTGCACCCGCCCGACTCCACCGATCCCATGATGAGGCGCGCCTTGAGGCAGTTCACCGGAAGGAGGCAGTCGATGACCGCCGCACCACCCGAAGTGCTCGCCGAACTACAGGAGTTACGGGTGCGGGTGCCGTACCTGACCGGCGCCATGGTGGCGAGCACGGACGGACTGGTGATCGCCCATCTGCTCGCCAACGCCGAACCCGACGGGGTGGCCGCGCTGACCGCCGCGGCGCTGGGCGTGGGGGCCCGGCTGACGGACGCCGTGGGCCACGGGGGCTTCCGCGAGCTGCTGGTCAACGGCGAGTTCGGCTATGTGGCCACCTACGCGGCGGGAACGGCCAGTGTTCTGACGCTCCTGGCCACCGCCGACGCGAACGTCGGCCGGCTCAACATCGAGGCCCGCCGGGCCTGCCCCCGCCTCGGCGCCCTGATCGACGGCGCCCTCCAGCGGCAGCGACAGGCGTAACGGTCCACCCCTCCGGGCCCGCCGTCCCCGCATCCCTACCGAGACCGAAAGCGGAACTCTCATGGCCAACACCGAAATGGCACTCAAGGACGCGATGAACTCCATCGAGGGAGCCATCGGCGTCGCGCTCGTCGACTACAGCAGCGGCATGGCGCTCGGCACCCTGGGCGGGTCGCAGGGCATCGACCTCAACGTCGCCGCGGCGGCCAACACCGATGTCGTCCGGGCCAAGCTGCGGGCCATGGAGATGCTGAACCTCCAGGACCGCATCGAGGACATCCTCATCACCCTCGGCACGCAGTACCACCTGATCCGGCTGCTGACCGGGCGCGGCGGCGGCGGGCTCTTCCTCTACCTCGTCCTGGACTCCCAGCGGGCCAATCTGGCGATGGCCCGCCACCAGCTCAAGCGCATAGAGGCCGACCTGGAGGTCTGAGCCCGGGCGGTCAGCGGAGGCCCGCGGGCTCCCGCTCGGCGGCCACGCGCTCGTCGAGGAAGGCCGCGAGCTTCGCGGCGAAGCCCTCCGGGTCCTCCCCGGGAGCGCCGTGCCCGGCGTCGATCTCCGCGTAGCGGCTGTCGGCGATGCCGGCCAGCAGTGCCTTCTGCTGACCGGCGTCGATGAGCCGGTCGTGCGCACTGGCCAGTACCAGGGTGGGCGCGGTGATCAGGCCCAGCAGCGGGCGCAGGTCGACCGCGAGATCGACCTCCGTATGCCGGTCGGTGCCGGCGGCGATGGCCCCGGTGAGCGCGCGGACCAGGGACTCGTAGGCGCCTGCTCCCTTGGAGGCCGTGCGCTCCCAGTACCGCGGGCCGTACGCCATCAGCGGCAGCATCCGGGCGAACAGGTCCGTGCCGTGCCGGGCGTCGGTGCGCATCAGGTCGAGCCAGTAACGGAACTCCGCCGCCATGCGGGTGTCCGTGCGCACCCACGCGGCGTGCAGCGCCAGTGAGCGGACCCGGGCGGGGTGCGTCCCCGCCAGGTACGCGGCCACGACGGCGCCGAGCGAGTGGCCGGCCAGGTGGAAGGTGCCGAGCCCGGCGTCGTCGGCGGCGGCGAGGACCTCGTCCGCGAGGTCGGCGACGGTGAGGGGGCCACCGTGGTCGGTGGTGGCACCGGATCCGGAGAGATCGGGCGCCACCACGGTGAAGCGGTCGGCGACGGCCCCGGTCAGGGGCTGCCACTGCTCCTTGGTTGCCCCCGTGCCGTGGACGAGGACCAGGCCGGGGCCGGAGCCGGTGAGGTCGTAGGCGACGGCGGCCCCGCCGTGGGAGAGGGATGCGGTCGTGGTGGGCATGGGTGTCCGTTCGTCGTGCGGGAGTTGGGGAAAGGCCGTGCGGCGCTCCGCTACGCGGGGACGCCGGCCCGCACCGCGGCGAGCAGGCCCCGCAGCGCCTCGTTGAACGCGACGGGCTTCTCCTGGTGCGGCATATGGCCGGAACCGGCGATGACGCGGAGTTCGCCGCCGGGGGTCAGGTCCGCGCACTCCCGGGAGATCGCGACGGGAGTGTGGCTGAGCTCGCCGTGGATGTAGTGGACCGGCACCCGCAGGCCCGGCAGCGCCGGGCGCGGGTCGTGGGCGAGGGCCTGGTGGAACTGGTCGTCCACGAACACCCCGGAGTCCAGGATCTGCCGGATCGTCCAGTCGGCCAGCAGCGGAGAGGCGTCCGGCCCGAACCAGCCGGGGACCCAGCCCGCGAGCGTGCCCGCACGGTTCGTGCGGAGGTCGTCGACGAGGTCGACGGCGGCCGGGTCGAGCAGGGGCCAGTGGGCCGACCCGTCCACCGAGACCGCCCCCGCGATCAGTTCGGGGTGGCGCACCGCCAGCTCGACGGCGAAGACGGCGCCGATGGACGAGCCGACGACCACGGGCCGGTCCAGCCCCAGGGTGCCGATCAGCTCCACGACGTCGGCGACCACGCCGTCGATGTCGTTGCCCGCGGCGGGCCGGTCGGACCGGCCGCAGCCGCGCCAGTCGACGGTCACGACGCGGTGGTCCGGGACGAACTCGGGGAGCTGGGCGCCCCACACCCGTCCGCTGGTGCCCCAGCCGTGCAGGAACAGCAGGGCCGGTCCGGTGCCCTCGTCCTCGTAGTGGAGCGTGGTGCCGTTGACGTTCGCGTACGCCATGGTGGATCCCTTTCCTCGCGGTTTCCTCGCGGTCGGACGGGCGGTGGTGCCCGGTCCTTCGGTGATCCCCACTCCATCGCGCCGCCCGCCGACGACCAAGGGGCGAAGCGCGCCTACACTCATCACGGATGATGATGAGTGCTGGTCGGTGAGGGGGCAGGCATGGAGCTCCGGCAGCTGGAGTACTTCCTGACGGTGGCGGAGGAGCTGCACTTCGGGCGGGCCGCCGAGCGGCTGCACATCGTGCAGTCGGCGGTGAGCCAGCAGGTGCGCCGGCTGGAGCGGGACCTCGGGATGCCGCTCTTCGACCGGACGACGCGGGCCGTCGGGCTGACGGAGGCGGGCCGTCGGCTGCTGCCGCACGCCCGTGAGGTGCTGGCCGCGCGGGACCGCGCCCGGGCCGCCGTCGACGAACTGCGCACCGAGCGCGCGGTCACCCTGCGGCTCGGTACGAGCGCGGGTCTGGGCGCCCGGCTGGAGGCGATCCTCGACGGCTTCGCCCGGCTCGCTCCCCCGGCCCAGCTGGAACTGGTCACCGCCGCCACCGACGAACGGCTCAAACGCGTCCGCTCGGGCGAGCTGGACGCGACCCTGCTGCGCGGCGACCGGACGGTCCCCGGGCTGGAGCTGCTGCCGCTGTGGGAGGACGACGTGATGGTCGCCCTGCCCGCCCGGCACGACCTCGCGGTGCGCGACACGATCGACATGGCCGAGCTGGCCGGGCTCCCGCTGCGCCTCTCCCGCCGCGAGCGCAACCCCGCGCTGTACGACCTCGTCCTGCGCTCCTGCGAGGAGGCGGGTTTCACCCCCGTGCTCGGCCCGGAATTCACCACGGCCCAGGACACGTTGGCGTCCGTCGGCCATGGAAAGCCGTCGTGGACGGTCTTCTACGCGCCGCACGCCGACCAACTGCCGGTGCCGGGCGTGGTCTTCCGTCGGCTGCGGAACCCGGCGCCGGTCATGCGGGCGTACCTGGCGGTGCGGCCGGACCCGCCGCGGGCGGAGCTGCGGGCGCTGATCGAGGCGTGCCACCAGGCCGTGGGGTGAGCGCCCCTCGCGTGCGGGCCGGAGGAACCCCACCGCCGGGTCGCGGCCAACCGTCACCTGAGCGCCCGCATGACCGGTGCGGGGTGACCGTGCCGGTCGTGAGTGCCTCTCGCGCACGGGCCGGGGCGCCCGGCGGGAAATTCCATTGGGCCGCGGCCGGCCGCTTCCTAGGATGCCGCGCATGATCACATCCCGGTCCGTCCTGGACGCCGTGACCCATCACCGCCCGGCCGACGAGCGGGAACGCGCCGACACCCAGCGGGTACGCGCCCTCGTGACGGCCTCCGACGACCCCTGGCAGCGCTCGCTCCCGCTGCACGTCACCGCGACCGCGGTGATCGTCCATCCGGAGAGCCGCCGGGTGCTGCTCCGTTGGCACCGGCGTCACGGGTCGTGGCTGCTGGTGGGCGGGCACGGGGACCCCGGGGAGCACGAGCCGCTGGCCGTCGCGTTGCGGGAGGGGCGGGAGGAGACGGCGCTGACGGACCTGGCGCCGTGGCCGGACGCGCGGCTCGCGCACCTCACGGTCGTGCCGGTGCCCGCGTCCGGCCGGGAGCCGGCGCACGAACACGCCGACCTGCGGTTCGTCCTGGCGACCGGCTCCCCGGAGGCCGCCCGGCCGGAGCATCCGGAGGCGGAGCTGCGCTGGATGACGCCCGAGGAGGCGGAGGACGCGGTCGCCGAGGAGAACGTCCGGGAGACCCTGTCGCGGGTGCGGCCCCTGCTGGACGGCGGTCGGGGCTAGCGGCGGCCCGCGCCCGCCATGGGACGGTCGTCCGCCCCCTCGGTACGCCGCTCCGCGGCCGGACCGGAGCCGGCCGTCACACGCCGGGCGGGGGTCCGGCGCATCGCGGCGACGGCCACGCCGAGCAGCACGATCAGGCCGCCGAGGCCCGCCATCGGCGCGGGGACGTTGCCGAAGAGGGCGGCGTCCAGGACCAGGGCGGCGACCGGCACGGCGTAGAGCACGAGGGAGCTGGTGGAGGCCGTGGCGGCCCGGAGCACGCGTGACCAGGTGCAGAAGGCGAGGACGGTGCAGCCGAGTCCGAGCCAGCCGACGGCCGCACCCTGCTGCCAGCCGACGCCGGCCGACTGCCGTACGGCGTCCGGGACGGCGAACAGCAGGGGCAGGAGGCCGAAGAGGCTGCCGTAGAAGATGCAGTCCAGGCCGGAGTATCGGCGCAGCAGCGGCTTCTGCAGGACGAACGACGTCGCCTGGGCGGCCGCGGCGAGGACGATCATCGCCATGCCGGTGTGCGATCCGCCGCCGGCGCCGCCGGCCACGGCCACGACGAGGGCTCCGCCGAGCGCCACGAGCAGCCCGACGACGCCCCGGGCCCCGGGCCGCTCCTTGAGCACCAGCATGCCGAGGAGCGTGGCGAAGACGGGGGACGTGGCCACCAGCATCGCGGCGGTGCCGCCCTCGACATGGCGCTCGCCCGCGTACAGCAGCAGTTGGTAGGCGGTCATCCCGGTGAGGCCGAAGCCCGCCATGCGCAGGGCGTCCGCCCGGCGCAGCCGGCTGATCCGGCCGGTGAGCAGACAGGGGGCCAGGATGGCCACGGCGCACACGAGGCGGAGGACGGCGATGGCCGTCGGTGAGTAGCCGTCCAGGGCGACACGGATCGCCGGGAAGGCCGACCCCCACAGGATCGCCGTGGCGGCCATGAACGCCCAGGGGGACGTCTTTCGGCGCTCGGCTGCCATTGGAGGACACCGCCCATCGGTAGGAGACGTGCAAGGGCCACAAGGGACCGGTGGTCACGGGTTCTTGGGCCACTCACGACGCTAGCGGGATTCCATCCATAAGTCGAATAATGAATTCCGTTATTGAACCCAAGCGTTCCTTTGAGATGGATGGGTTGGCGGGAGAGGGCGGCGGCGGGAACGGCAAGGGGCCGAGTCGCGCCGGGCGCCCTCCCCTCCTCGGGGCGCCGGCCCTCCTCGGCCCGCTCAACTCCCATGATTCCAGAGCGCATTCATTCCGTCACTACAGGTAACCGACCGGCCGGGGTACGACTGCCGGGCACGCGCCCCGGCGTGCGCCGTTCTGCCCCATCTGGTCACCTGGATGGGTGGGCGGAAACCGCCCGGGAGGAGGACTCCACATGGCTATGGCCACTCGGGATGCCACCCGGACCGACACGGGAACCCTGCGCGATCTGCTGGCCGCACCGGGCCCGTTCGCCTCGGTCTATTTCGACCGCGAAGCACGTCCCGAGCGGGCGGAGGAGGCCGGGGCGCGCTGGCGCGACCTGGCCGCCCGGCTGGCCCGGGAGGGTGCCGACGCGGCCACCGTCGACGCCCTGACCACCCGCGTCATGGATTCCCTGCCCGGCACCGGCGTCCTCGCCGCCTTCGCCGCCGGGGGCGAGGTGCGCCACGTCGCCGAGCTGCCCGGCGGGCACCACGGCGATCTCGCCGAAGTCGCCCCCGTACCGCACCTGTTGCCCCTCCTGGAGTGGCGGCAGGAACATCCCGCGCACGTGGTCGCGGTCGTCGACCGCACCGGCGCGGACCTCCTGATCTACGCCGAGGGCTCCACCGAACCCCGGCGACGCACGGTCACCGGGACCGACGACGAGATCGTCCGCAGTTCGGGCCTGCCCCAGATGCGCTTCCAGCACCGCGCCGAGGACTCCTGGGAGCACAACGCGAAGGCCGTCGCCGAGGCCCTGGACGGCGCCCTCGCCGAGGTGTCGGCCACGCTGCTGCTGGTGGCGGGCGACGTGCGGGCGCGGCAGTACCTGACCAAGCACCTGCCCGCCCGGGTGCGCCGTGACGTGACGGTCGGGCACATCAGCGGAAGCCGCGGCGCGGACGGCCCGGCGGGGGTGCGCGCGTCGCGCACGGAGACCGAGGTGTCCCGGGCCGGACACGCCAGGACCGCGGAACTCCTGCGGCAGCTGGAGCATGAGCTGGCGCCGGGCGGGCACGCGGTCGAAGGGGTCAACGCCACGCTCGACGCCCTCGCCGTCGGCCGGGTGGGGACCCTGACGGTCACCGACGACCCGCGGGACCAGCGGACCGCCTGGTTCGGCAGCACGCCGGCCGAGCTCGCCGAGCGGCGCGAGGACCTGCCGCCGGACGGCGGAGGAGAGCCGTACGAGGGGCGCCTCGCCGATGTGGCGGTCAGGGCCGCCCTGCTCACCGGCGCCGACGTCCGGGTGCTGGAACCGGGCGAGCCCCGTACCCCCGCACAGGGGACCGGGGGCATCTGCCGCTACCCGTGACGCACGACACGAACAGAACTCAAGGAGGCACCGGTATGAAGGTGGCGTTTCTCATGGCGCCGGAAGGCGTCGAACAGGTCGAGCTCACCGATCCCTGGAAGGCCGTCGAGGGGGCGGGCGGCACGCCCCGCCTCGTGTCCACCGCGCCCGGCAGCGTCCAGGCGTTCCACCACCTCGACAAGGGCGACACCTTCCCCGTCGACGACGTGGTGAGGAAGGTCACCGCCCGGGACTTCGACGGGCTGGTGCTCCCCGGCGGGGTGGCCAACCCGGACGCGCTGCGCATGGACGAGGCCGCCGTCGCGTTCGTCAAGGACTTCTTCGACGCGGGCCAACCGGTCGCCGCGATCTGCCACGCCCCGTGGACGCTGGTCGAGGCGGACGTGCTGCGGCGCCGCACCCTGACGTCGTGGCCGAGCCTGCGCACCGACATCCGCAACGCGGGCGGCAGCTGGGTGGACGAGCAGGTCAAGGTGTGTGTCAGCGGCCCCAACACCCTGGTCACCAGCCGGAAGCCGGACGACCTCCCGGCGTTCTGCGCCACGTTCGTGGAGGAGTTCGGCAAGGCGGCCGCGCAGGCCTGACCCGACGGGCCGACGAACGGCCGGCGCGCGTTCCGCCGTCGGCCGTTCGGCCCCCGACCGGTTGCGGCGGCGGACGGTTCTCCTAGCGTGGCCATGTGATCAGCGCACCGGACCCCCGCACCGGTACGGGCGGACCGCTCCGGTGGCTCCTGCGCAGGCCGGGCGGACCGGCGGCGCTGCGGCGCGCCGCGTGGGTGACCGTGGCCGGCTGTGCGGGCTTCTACACGCTCGCCTACGCCTTCGGCCGGCCCGACATGGCGCTCTTCGCCATGTTCGGCGCGCTGCCCCTGATCCTCTTCTCCTCGATCCCCGGGCCGCCCCCGCAGCGCACCAGGACCGTGCTGTTGACGCTGCCCGTCGGCTGGGCACTGGTCACCGCCGGCACGCTGCTCGCCGTCCGCGACTGGGCGGCGGCGCTGGGGCTGCTGGTCGTGGGCTTCGCCGTCTCCCTGCTGGCGAACGGGGGGCCGAGGACGTCCGGACCCGCCCCCGCCTTCCAGCTCTACTACGTGCTCCCCTGCTTCCCGCCCTACGCGCCGGACACCTTGCCGGCCCGCCTCGCCGGCCTCACCGTCGGCATCCTGCTCGCCGCCCTCGTCGACCGGCTGCTGTGGCGCGAGCCGCCGCCCGTCCTCTACCGGACGCTGCTCGCCGACGCCACCGAGGCCACGGCCGGCTACTGCGGCGCCGTCGGACGCCTCCTGGCCGGCGAAGGCGCCGCCGCGGACGTCCCGGCCCGGCGGGAAGCGGCCGACCGGGCCCTGACCGCGACCCTGCTGTCGGAGGTGCCGCCGACCGAACGCCCCACCTCCGCCACCCCGCGCGACCGGGCCCTCAACCACACCCGCGCCGCGGTCCGGCACGTACGCGACCTGCTGGACGGCATCGCCGATGGCCACGGCGGGAACACACCCGGCGCGCCCGAGCTGCTGCGGCACTGCGAGGACTCCCTGCGGCGCACCGCCTCGTCACTCCGCCCGGACGCCCGGGATCGGGGAGGCGACGACGCCCTGCACACGGCGCTGGCCGCGTTCGACGAGGGACGGGCCGGGGGCCTCGCCCGGGTCACCCCCGGCCGGCTACGGCAGGACGCGGTGGTGCGCCGGGTGGCGGAGGGGGCCTTCGTGGCCGGCGAGGCGGGACGCCTCGTGGCCGGCGGACGGCCCTCCGCCGCCTGGGACTACCCCGGCAGCCCGTTCGCGTACGCCGGTGTGAGCACCTGGGTGTGGTGGTGGCGCCGGCTAGCCGTGCACATGACGCCGAGGTCCGTCCTGCTCCAGAACGCCCTCCGGCTCTCCCTCGCCCTGGCCTGCGCACGGCTCCTGGTCGGCCTCCTGGAACTGCCGCACGGCTTCTGGGTGTTGCTGGCCATCCTCAGCCTTATGCGCACCTCCGCGGCCGACACGCGGGCCGCGCTGGTGCCCGGCGTCGTCGGAACGGTCGTGGGCGGCGCCCTCGCCACCGGGATGCTGCTCGCCGTGGGCGGCACGACCGTCTTCTACGCGGCCTTCACCCCCCTCTTCCTGTTCGTGGGCCTCAGCGTGGGTCCGGTGCTCGGGCCCGCGTGGACCCAGGGCGTGGTCACCGTCATCCTCGTGCTCATCTTCGGCCAAGTGGCGCCGCCCCACTGGGACCTGCCCGCCGTCCGGCTCCTCAGTGTGCTGATCGGCGGCGGCATCGGCGCCGTCGCCAGCCTGCTCGCCTGGCCCCGCGGCGCCGCCGGACAACTCCGCCGCGACATCGCCGCCTTCCTGACCCGCGCGGCCGAGGCCTGCCCTGCCGTGACCGACCGGCTCGTCCGCCCGCGCGGCGGCGGCGCCGACGACCTGACGGCGGCCCGCCGCGCGATGTTCCTGGCCCAGGCGACCTACCTCCAGTACCGCGCCGAGGCCGCCTCCCGGAACGGCCAGGATCCGCCCTGGGAAGCGTTCATGCTGCCCGGGTACGCGGTGGTCGGGGGCGGTGCCATGATCCTTGCCCGTCGGCGGGGCGACGGCTGTTCGCCACTGCCGCCCGCCGGCGGGGCGGAGCTGGTCGAGCTGGCCGAGCGGGCGGCGGCCGAGTGCCTCGCCTCCGCGGAGGCGCTCCGCTCGGGGCGGGGGGCCGGACACGGGTCCGCCGGGGCCCCGGCCGCCGAGGCGTCGGGCTCGCTGCGGTGGGCGGCCGGGCACGCGTCGTCGGCCTTGGCGGCCGATGTGCTGCTGGTCGCCGATGCGGAGGCTTGGTTGACGGGGGTGATGCGGGAGGCGGGCCGGGCCCGGTGTTGAGGGTGCCCCGGTCCCTCCCTTTCACCGTTTCCCGGGGCTCTGCCCCGGACCCCGTGAAAGCGGCTTCGCCGCTTGTCCTCAATCGCCGGACGGGCTGTTCAGCCCGTCCGGCGATTGAGGACTGGGGGTACCCCCTCCGGGGGCGGGACCGGGGCACACCTCACACCGGATCGGCCCGCCGCAGATACACCGCCCAAGTCACCACCAAACACAGCACATACCAGGCCAGAAAGGCCAGATAAGCAGGCTCCCCCGTCCCACCGCTCAGAAACGCCTGCCGGAAGGCGACATTGATGAGCACGCCTCCGAGCGCACCGACGGCCCCCGCGATGCCCATGAGGGCATTCGCATGCTGGTGGGCACGCCGCTGCGCGGCTTCGGGATCCGCGCCGGCGGCCACGCGGCGGCGGGCGGCGGCCCGGTAGAGGGCGGGGATCATCTTGTAGGTGGAGCCGTTGCCGAGGCCGCTCAGGACGAAGAGGAGGACGAAGCCGGCCAGGAAGAGCGGCAGCGAGTCGTGGCGGGAGGCGGTGAGGACGAGGGCGGTGCTCGCGGCCATGGCGGCGAAGGTCCAGAAGGTGACGCGGGCGCCGCCCCAGCGGTCGGCGAGGACACCGCCGAGGGGTCGGACGAGTGAGCCGAGGAGGGGCCCCAGGAAGGTGAGGGAGGCGGCACGGACGGGGGTGGGGAAGTCGTCGGGGAACTGGACGAGGAGGACCTGACCGAAGGCGAATCCGAAGCCGATGAAGGAGCCGAAGGTGCCGATGTAGAGCAGGGAGACGGCCCAGGCGTGCGGGTGGCGGCCCACTTCGCGGAGGGGGCGTCCCTCGGGGCGGGGGCCGCCGAGGTTGTCCATGCGCAGGGCCGCGGCGAGGGCCGCCAGCACGATGAGCGGGATGTAGACGAGGACGACCAGCCGGGGGTGTCCGGCGCCGGCGGTGGCCAGGACGAGGAGTCCGAGCAGCTGGACGGCGGGGACGCCGAGGTTGCCGCCGCCCGCGTTGACGCCGAGGGCGCGGCCCTTGAGGTGCTGGGGGTAGAACGCGTTGATGTTGGCCATCGAGGAGGCGAAGTTCCCGCCGCCGACGCCCGCCACGGCCGCGACGATCAGCAACGTCGTGTAGGTGACGCCGGGTTCGAGGACGACGGCGGCGAGCACGGTGGGGACGAGGAGGGCGAGTGCGCTGATCACCGTCCAGGTGCGGCCGCCGAAGACGGCCACGGCGACGGTGTACGGCAGCCGCAGGGCCGCGCCGACGAGCGTGGGCACCGCCGTCAGCAGGAATTTGCCGGCCGGGTCGATGCCGTACTCGGGCCCCAGGAAGAGGATCAGTACCGACCACAGGCTCCAGACGGAGAAGCCGATGTGCTCGCTGAGAACGGAGAAGACGAGGTTGCGCCGGGCGATCCGGGCTCCGCCGGCCTCCCAGAACAGCGGGTCCTCGGGCCGCCAGTCGTCGATGCGCCGTCGCCGGCCGGCGGGGGCGGGGGGCGGCGGGTCCTGGGGGCGTCCTACGGCGGATGTGACGGGGTTCATGGGCGCTCCGGTGACGGGACGGGCGGACGGTGGGGGCGCGCCGCGGGGGGCGCGGGGGCGAGGCGGACGGGCCACACGGGGAGCGGGGGTGCCTCCGGCTCGTCCGCGCAGGCGCCGGACCGCAGGTCGAACGCCTGCTTGTACATGGGCGACACGACGACGGGCGTGCCGTCGCGGCTGCCGAGGATGCCGCGCGAGATCACGTGGGCGCCGCTGAACGGGTCGAGGTTGCCCACCGCGTAGAGCCGCCCGGCGCGGTCCCGGAAGACCGCCACCTGGTGGCCGTCGACGAGGGCGGCGACCCCGCGTCCGGGGATCAGGTCGGCGTAGCGGCAGACGGGCCGCCAGCCGCGGCCGGTGTCGACCTCGACGGACTGCCGGGCGGTCACGACGTCACCGTCGCGACGGGGAGGGGGACGGCGACCGGGCGGATCCTGCCGGGTTCGCCCTCGAAGCGCACGGCAGGGTCGGGGGTGCCGGGGGCGTTGACGAACGACACGAAGCGGCGCAGCCGTTCGGGGTCGTCGAGGGTGGCGCGCCACTCGTCCTCGTAGGTCTCGGTGTGGCGGGCCATCAGCGCGTCGAGGTCGGCGCAGATGCCGAGGGCGTCGTCGACGACGACGGACCGCAGCCGGTCGAGGCCGCCTTCCATGCGCGCGATCCAGGGGGCGGTGCGTTCGAGGCGGTCGGCGGTGCGGATGTAGAACATCAGGAAGCGGTCGATGGTGCGGACGAGGGTGTCGTGGTCGGCGTCGGCGAGCAGCAGTTCGGCGTGGCGGGGCGTCGTGCCGCCGTTGCCGCCCACGTAGAGGTTCCAGCCGGCGGCGGTGGCGATGACGCCGAAGTCCTTGCCGCGGGCCTCGGCGCATTCGCGGGCGCAGCCGCTGACGGCGGCCTTCAGTTTGTGAGGGGCGCGCAGTCCCCGGTAGCGGAGCTCCAGTTCGACGGCGAGGGCGACGGAGTCCTGGACGCCGTACCTGCACCAGACCGAGCCGACGCAGGACTTCACGGTCCGCAGGGACTTGCCGTAGGCGTGGCCGGATTCGAACCCGGCGTCGACGAGCCGCCGCCAGATGTCGGGCAGTTGGTCGACGGTGGCGCCGAGCAGGTCGATGCGCTGGCCTCCGGTGATTTTCGTGTAGAGGCCGAAGTCGCGGGCGATCTCGCCGAGGACGATGAGCCCTTCGGGGGTGATCTCGCCGGCGGGGACGCGGGGGACGACGGAGTAGGAGCCGTTGCGCTGGAGGTTGGCGAGGAAGTGGTCGTTGGTGTCCTGGAGTGCGGCCTGTTCGCCGTCGAGGATGTGGACGGAGTTGCCGAGGCGCGGGTTGAGGGTGGCGAGGATGGAGGCGACGGCCGGTTTGCAGATCTCGCAGCCGTCGCCGCCGCGGCCGTGCTCGTCGATCAGGCGGGAGAAGGTGGTGATGCCGGTGACGCTGATGATGTCGAAGAGTTCGGCGCGGGTGCGGGTGAAGTGTTCGCAGAGGCCCTTCGTGGCGGGGGTGCCGCCGGGGGTGGTCCCGGTGCCGGATCCGTCCTCGACGAGCCTGGTCAGCAGGGTGAGGCAGGAGCCGCAGCCCGTTCCGGCGCGGGTGTGCCGTTTCACGGCGCGGACGTCCGTGCGGCCGTCCTCGGTGACGGTCGCGCGGATCGCGCCCTTGGTGACGTTGTGGCAGGAGCAGACGATCGCCGTGTCCGGCAGTTCGGCCGGTCCGGGGGCCGGTCCTGCGGAGGAGGCGGGCAGCAGGAGCCGTTCGGGCGGGGTGGTGAGCGGTGTGCCCGCGGCGGCGAGCGGACGCAGCAGGTCGTAGGCGGCCGTGTCGCCGACCAGGACGCCGCCGAGGAGCCGGCCCTCGGAGGTGACGACGAGCTTCTTGTAGACGCCCTCCCTGCTGTTGGCGTAGCTCACCTCCAGGGCGTCGTCACCGGTGGCGTGGGCGTCGCCGAAGCTGGCCACGTCGACGCCGAGGAGCTTGAGCTTGGCGGCGGGATCGGCTCCGGTGAAGCTGCCGGTGCCTCCCGTGATCCGGTCCGCCGCGGCCTCGGCCATGGCGTATCCGGGGGCGACGAGGCCGTGCACCCGGCCGTCGGTGGTGAGGGCGCACTCGCCGACGGCCCAGATCCGGGGGTCGGCGGTGCGGCAGCCGGCGTCGACGACGATGCCGCCGCGCTCGCCGACGGGCAGTCCGCAGGCGCGGGCGAGCTCGTCGCGCGGCCGGATGCCGGCGGAGAAGACGACGAGGCCGCAGGGGACGGCCGTGCCGTCGGAGAGTGTCACCCGGTGGACGGTGCCGTCCGGCCCGGCCTCGACGGAACCGGCTCCGACGCCGGTGTGGACGGTGACGCCCAGCTGTTCGACCTTGCGGCGCAGTGCGGCGCCGCCGCCGTCGTCCACCTGGGCCGCCATCAGCCGCGGGGTGAACTCGACGACGTGCGTCTCCAGCCCCATCGCGCACAGCGCCCCCGCCGCCTCCAGGCCGAGCAGCCCGCCGCCGACGACGACTCCGGTGCGCACCCGCCGGGCGCGGGCGCGGAGCGCCGCGAGGTCGTCGAGGGTGCGGTAGACGAAGCAGCCGGGGGTGTCGTGCCCGGGGACGGGCGGGACGAACGGCCGTGAGCCGGTGGCCAGGACGAGGGTGCCGTAGCCGAGGACCGTGCCCGAGCGGGTGGTGACGGTCCGTGCCGCGCGGTCGACGGCGGTGACGGGGTTGCCGAGGCGGAGGTCGATGGCGTGCCGTTCCCCGAACTCCGGGGACCAGAGGCCGAGTTCCTCCTCGGTGGTGCCCGAGAAGAGGGAGGTGAGCCGGACGCGGTCGTAGGCGGGGCGCGGCTCCTCGGCGAGGACGGTGATGCGGGGAACGCGCGCGGTCCGGCTGTCCTTGTGCCGGACGAGCGCTTCGAGGAAGCGCTGGCCGACCATGCCGTGCCCTATGAGCAGGAGGTCGTGCGAGGTGGTCATGGGGTGTCGTCCGCCTTTCGTCGTCGTCAGCGGGTGGGGTGGCGGCGGAGGGGGCGGCCCGGCCCGGAGCCTCCGGTGTTCATGGCTGGCGGGAAGGGCGGTTCAAGGAGGTGTTCCCACATCAACCAGCGGAACCTCAGGCTGAGTTGGCGGAGCAGGACTGCGATGCCTCATGGGTCACCCTCCCCCCACGAGCAGGTCCAGCGCATCCCCCGCGACCGGCTCTCCGCGGGCCACGGCGTCCGCCACGTCGCCCACCGTCGTCAGATCGCCGACGAGGATCGCGCCCACCGGTACATCGTCGCGCAGCACCAGCTTCCGGTAGGTGCCGCGGGTGGCGTCGGCGAGGGTGACGGCCTCCGTGCCGGCGCCCGTCCCCGTCGAGTCGCCGAACGCGGCGACCTCCAGCGGACCGGCGCCGAGGCGGACGAGGGCGGGCGGGACGGGACAGGCCCGGCCCCGGCGGCCTTCGGCGAGAGCGGCCGCCAGGGCGTCGGCCTGCTCCCAGGCCGCCTCGGCGCGGCCGTGCAGGACGTGGCCGTGTTCGGCGCAGTCGCCGATCGCGTGGACGTCCGGGGCGGAAGCGGCGAGGGTGTCGTCCACGACGACGCCGGACGCCACCTTCAGCCCCGCTGCCCGGGCCAGTCCGGCGCGGGGGCGCACCCCGCAGGCCAGGACGGCGAGGCGGGCGTCGATCCGCCGCCCGTCGGCGAGTTCGAGACCGGTGACGCGGTCGTCGCCGAGCAGCCTCGCGGCGGGGCCCCGGTGCACGGTGACGCCGGACGCCTCAAGGGTGCGGCGCACGGTGGCGGCCGCTCCGGCATCGAGGTGACGGTCCATCAAGTGAGCCGCACGATGGACGAGATGGACCGGAAGGCCGCCCGCCGCGAGGGCGTGCGCGGCCCCCACGGCGAGGACGCCGCCGCCCACGACGACGGCCGCCCGCGCGTCCCGGGCGTCCTCGGCGATACGGGCGCAGTCGGCGAGGGTGCGCAGCGGGTGGACGCCGGCCTTGGGCGCACCGGACGCGGTGCGCAGTCCGCCCAGGTCCGGCAGGACCGGTGCGGCGCCGGTGGCCAGGACCAGCGTGTCGTACCCGGCGGTCGTCCCGGACACCGTCCGCAGCGTGCGTGCCGCGGTGTCGACGGCGACGACCGGGTTGCCGGTGCGTACGGTGGCGCCGCCCGTCGGCAGGGCCAGGGTCGCGGGCGCGTACCGGCCCTGGAGCACGCCGGTCAGGAGGGCGCGGTTGTACGGGGCCTGGGGTTCCGCCCCGTACAGGGTGACCTCCGCGCCGCCGGGCGGCGCGAGCGCGAGGAACTGCCGGGCGAACCGGGCGGCGGCCATGCCGGCCCCGACGACGGCGACGCGGCGCACGCTGCGGCGGGGCAGGCCGTACGGCGCCCGCGGCCCGGTCCCGCGCACCGCGCGCGGCGCGGGACGCGCGCTGTCCACGGCGTGGCCCAACGCGTGGTCCGCCACGGCCGCTTCGGCGGTCTCCGGCACGGCGGTCGCCTCCGCGACGGACGCCACGCACACCCCGTCGCCGCCCTCCGGACCGCCGGAGGTCGTCACCGTACGAGCGCCGGCCCCGCTCATCGCGTCCCCTCCCCCGCCGCCTCCACCCGTACCGCGCAGACCTTGAACTCGGGCATGCGGGAGACGGGGTCGAGGGCCGGGTTGGTGAGGGTGTTGGCGCGGCCGGGGCCGGGCCAGTGGAAGGGCATGAAGACGGTGTCGGGGCGGATGCGGTCGGTCACGAGCGCGGGGGCGGTGGCGCGGCCGCGGCGGCTGGTGACGGTGACCGGGTCGCCGTCGGCGACGCCGAGCCGGGCCGCGAGGCGCGGGTGCAGTTCGACGAACGGGCCGGGTGCCGCCCGGTCGAGCTCGGGGGTGCGGCGGGTCTGGGCGCCGCTCTGGTAGTGCGCGAGCACGCGGCCGGTCGTGAGGCGCAGCGGGTAGTCGGCGTCCGGTTCCTCGGCCGCCGGCCGGTGGGAGACGTCGGCGAACCGGGCCCGGCCGTCGGGAGTGGCGAACCGGTCGAGGAACAGCCGGGGCGTCCCGGGGTGGCGGGGCTCCCTGTGGCCGGGGCGCGGGCAGGGCCAGAAGACGCCGTCCTCCGCCCTGATCCGGGCGTAGGTGATGCCCGAGTAGTCGGCCTGGCCCCCGGCGGACGCCTCCCTGAGCTCCTCGAAGACCTCCTCGGCGGCGGTGGGGAACCCCTTGTCGACCCCCAGGCGCCCGGCGAGCCCGTGCAGCACGGCGAGGTCCGTCCGGACGCCGTCGGGCGGGTCCAGCGCGGCCTGCCGGAGGATGACCCGGCCCTCCAGATTGGTCATGGTGCCTTCCTCCTCGGCCCACTGGGCGGTCGGCAGGACGACGTCGGCGAGCGCGGCGGTCTCGGACAGGACGAGGTCGCAGACGACGAGGCAGTCGAGGGCGCGCAGCCGTTCGGTGATGTGGGAGGCGTGCGGGGCGGAGACGACCGGGTTGGACCCCATGAGCAGCAGGGCCCGTACGCCGCCGTCGGTACCGAGGGTGTCGAGGAGTTCGTAGGCGGACCGGCCGGGGCCGGGGAGGGCGTCGGGGTCGACCCCCCACACGCCGGCGACGTGCGCGCGGGCCGCGGGGTCGATGATCGACCGGTAGCCGGGCAACTGGTCGGCCTTCTGGCCGTGTTCGCGGCCGCCCTGGCCGTTGCCCTGTCCCGTCAGGCAGCCGTAGCCGCTGTGGGGGCGGCCCGCCCGGCCCGTGGCCAGGCAGAAGTTGATCCAGGCGCCGACGGTGTCGACGCCCTTGCTGTGCTGCTCGCCGCCGCGGGCGGTGAGCACCATCCCGCTGGGGGCGGCGCAGAACAGCTCCACGGCCCGGCGCATGGCGGACACGGGTACGCCGGTGATGCGTTCCGCCCGCTCGGGCCAGTGGGCCATGGCCGCGGCGCGGGCCTGCTCCCAGCCGGTCGTACGGGCGGCGACGAAGTCGTCGTCGACGCGGCCGTCCGCGACGACCAGGTGGAGCAGGGCGAGGGCGAGCGCGAGGTCCGTGCCGGGGGCGGGCCGCAGATGCAAGTCGGCCATCTCGGCGGTCCGGGTGCGGCGCGGGTCCACGACGATCAGCCGCCCGCCGGCCGCCTGTTGTTCGCGCAGATAGCGCACGGCGGGCGGCATGGTGTCGGCGGGATTGCCGCCGACCAGGACGAGGCAGCCGGTGCGCGCGACGTCCGCGAGGGGGAAGGGCAGCCCCCGGTCGAGGCCGAACGCCGCCCGCTGGGCCGCCGCGGCAGACGACATGCAGAACCGGCCGTTGTAGTCGATGTTGGCGGTGCCCAGTACGACGCGGGCGAACTTGCCCAGCAGGTAGGCCTTCTCGTTGGTGAGCCCGCCGCCGCCGAACACCCCCGCCGTGTCCGGCCCGTGGCGCGTGGCGGCGTCCGCGAGCCCCCGGGCGGCCCGGTCCAGCGCCTCGTCCCAGCCGGCCTCCCGCAGCCGGCCGGTGCGCGGGTCGCGGACCAGCGGGGCGGTCAGCCGGAGCCGGCGGGAGAGCACGGCGGGGGCCGAACGCCCCTTGCCGCACAGGGCACCGCGGTTGACCGGGAAGTCCGGGCGCTCGTCCACCTCCACGCCCGGCCCGTCCGGACCGGCCGAAACGATACGCCGCAGCCGCATCCCGCACTGCAGGGCGCAGTAGGGGCAGTGGGTATCGGTCGGCCGCGCTGCTGAGGTCATGCCTGGAAGCGTCATCCGTCCTCGTTACCACGGCGCGACGACCACGTTGCCACTCGCGCACGTCCCGCACATCCCGGGCGGTACCCGGTGTGCGCCGCCCGACACATTCCCGTACCGCGGGGCGCCCGGGCCTAACGCCCCCGTGACGGCGGCGCAACGGCCCCTTAACGCCCGTCGGCGACTCTCGGCCCATGGGAACAGCCGTACCGGGGCCACCCGGGGAGCCGGAGGGTCCGCTGACCGGATTCACCGTGGGCGTCACCGCGGACCGGCGGCGCGACGAACTCGCCGCGCTCCTGCGCCGCCGCGGTGCCTCGGTGACCGTGGCACCCGCCCTGCGCATGGTGCCGCTCGCCGACGACGCGCTGCTGCGCGAGGCCACCGAGGCGTGCCTGGGCGGCGGACTGGACTACGTGGTGGCCACCACCGGCGTCGGCTGGCGCGGCTGGGTGAGCGCGGCGGAGGGCTGGGGGCTGAGCGAGACGCTGCTCCGCGCGTGCCGGGAAGCGGTCGTGATCAGCCGCGGCCCCAAGACCACCGGCGCGCTGCGCGCCTGCGGGCTGCGCGAGGGATACGCGCCGGAGTCCGAGGCCCTGGACGAGGTCCTGGCCTGGCTGCTCGCCCGCGACATGCGCGGACGGCACGTCGCGGTCCAGGAACACGGCGCCCCGCTCACCTGGTTCACCACCGCGCTGCGGGCCCGGGGCGCCACCGTGACCGTGCTCCCCGTATACCGCTGGGGCCCGCCCGAGGACCCGGACGCCGTGCGCAGGCTCGTCGTCCGGACCGTCCGGCGGGAGATCCACGCCCTGCCGTTCACCAGTGCCCCGGCCATCGAGGCGTTCCTCGCCGCCGCGGCGCCGGGGGCGGAGCGGGAGGAGCTGCTGACCGCGCTGCGCCACGACGTCCTGCCGGCCTGCATCGGCCCGCTCTGCGCCCGCCCGCTGCTCACCGCCGGGGTCCCCTGCGCCTGGCCCGAACGCGGCCGGCTCGGCGCGCTGGTCCGCGTCCTCACCCACGAGCTGACCCGCCGCCACCGCAAGGAACTGGCCACCCCCGCCGGGCCCCTGGTCGTCCAGGGCACCGCCGTCCTCACCGGCACAACCGTCCTGCGCCTGCCCCCGCTGCCCGCCGCCGTGCTCGCCGCCCTCGCCGAACGCCCCGGCGCGGTCCTCGGCCGGGCCGAGCTGCTGCGCCGCGTGTGGCAGGCGCAGGACGGCCGACGGCCGGACGAGCACACGCTGGAGGCGGCGGTGGGCCGGCTGCGCACGGCGCTGGGGCCGTACGGGCATTTGGTGGGGACGGTGACGAAGCGGGGGTACCGGCTGCTGGCGACGGGGGCGGAGCCGCCGCCGTTCTGATGACGGCTCGCGTCGAGTCGAAGAGATGGGCGCCGGGCGCGAACTGGCAGCGGACGACGGGACGTTCCCGCCACCATCATCGGCGGATCGTGTCCCCGCGCCATGCCTCACCCGCCTCCGGAGCCGGCCGGACAGTGGCGCGCGACGGTGTCGGCGAAGGCGCGGGCGAGCGGAGGGAGGGCGTCCCAGCTGCGGACCGCCCAGCCGACCGGCAGAGGCGGCAGATCCGGCACGGGCAGGAACCGCAACGCGCCGTCCGACGGGCCGGCCGGGTTCCAACCGGGCAGAGCGGGGACCACGGCGTGGCCGACACCGAGTTCCGCCAGCAGCACGGCGGTGTCCCAGTCGGCGATTCCGTTGTCGGACACGGGGTGGACGCCCAGGCGGGAGAAAGCGGTGTCCAGTTGGGCCCGCGAGGAGCAGCTCTCCGGGGGCCGGATGTGGCGGACGCCCATGAGGTCGGCGGTCCCGATCCGTGACCGGCGGGCGAGCGGATCGTCGGCCCGGACCGCCAGGACCCACGGCAGCTCCACGACGGTCCGCTGCTCGATCCCCCGCACCGGGCTGCCGATGGTCACCCAGGCCAGGTCGACCCCACCGTCCGCGAGGGCGTCGAAGCAGCTCCGGCTGGAGGTCACCGTCCGGAACTCCATGCTCGCGCCGGGATGGAGTTCGCGGAAGGCGACGATGGCCTCGGACATGAAGTGCCGTACCGTCGTCGCGCCCGTCGTCACCCGCACCGATCCGGACTCGCCGCGCGCGAGTTCGCCGAGCCGGCGCAGCGCGAGGTCCAGGCCGACGATCCCCTCCATGGCCGCCGTCTGTAGGACGCGGCCCTCCGGGGTGGGCACGACGCCGCGCGGACGGCGCTCCAGCAGCCGCACTCCGGTCTCGCGTTCCAGCCGCTTCACATGCTGGCTCACCGCCGACTGGGTACAGGACAGGTCCCGGGCGACGGAACTCAGGCTGCCGGCCTGACAGACCGCCAGGAAGACGCGCAGATCCTCGAAAGTCATGGGCACGCGGGTCACGGTACGCCGCGCCCCGACCCAAGCGATTCCTGGGGGCTGTGGAAGGAAACCTGAGGATTGACTTGGCCTCCGAGCACGCCCATGATCGCAGTGGGCCCAAGGGCGGCAACCCGTCCCGTCCCTTCCGCCGGTTCCGGAGCCGGTCGAGGGGGCGGGACGGGTGCCGACCCGCCACCTGAAAGGAACCCCCCATCGTGCACCGTACCGAAGCGCCCACCGACCGGGCCGCCACCCCGTCCTTCCGCCCCCGGACCGTCGCCGTACTCGGCCCCGGCGGGGTCGGGGGCCTGCTCGCCGCGCTGCTCTCGCGCGCCGGCCACCGCGTGATCTGCGTCGCGGGCGACAGGACCGCACAGACCCTCCGCCGCACCGGACTGCGGGTGAGCAGTTCCCAGTACGGCTCGTTCAGCACTCCGGTCGCGGCCGACACCGCGCTCCGCGAACCCGTGGACCTGCTTCTGGTGACGGTCAAACACACCACGCTCGACGAGGCCCTGGACCGGGTACCCCCACAGCTCCTCGGAGCCGACGGAATGGTCCTACCCCTGCTCAACGGGGTCGAGCACCTGGCGGTGCTGCGCGCACGCTTCGGCGCGCGGCGGGTCGTGCCGGCCGTGATACGCGTCGAGTCCACCCGCACGGCGCCCGGCGTGATCGAGCACGGCAGCCCGTTCACCGAGATCGATCTGGCCGGGCCGGAGGAACGGCTCGCCCCGCTGGCCGCGCTGTTCACGGCCGCGGGCGCGGACACCCGCGTCATGCCGGACGGGAACGGCGAGTCCGACGAGAACGACGAGAACGCGATCCTCTGGGACAAGCTCGCTTTCCTCGCCCCCTTCGCCCTGCTCACCACCCGCCACCGGCTGCCCATCGGTGACATCCGCTCCGGACGGCGCGAGGAACTGACCGCCCTGGTCCAGGAGGCCACCGCCGTGAGCCGGGCCTGCGGCGGCTCGGGAGACGCCGCCCGGGTCCTGGCCCGGTACGACGCGTTCCCGCCCACCACCAAGTCGTCCATGCAGCGCGACGCGGAGGCAGGGCGTCCGCTGGAACTCGACGCGATCGGCGGAGCCCTGCTGCGGGCGGCCGGACGGCACGGCGTCCATGTGCCGCTCACGGCACGGCTGGTGGCGGAACTCGGCCGTGAGCAGCACGAGTCCCGGCCGGCCCCCGGTCTTCCCGGGCAGGGCGTCACGGCCTCGCCGTGAGCGGTGGCCGAGGTGCCGGGCCGCCTGACGGCCCGCTGGTTCGCCGTGCTCCCCGGAGGACCCGTCAGAGAGCCGTGATGCCCCGGTCCACCGCCGCCACCAGCATGGCCCCGATCGGGATCAGCTGCTGGTTCAGCGCGTCGAGCGCCTGCCGTTCGGTCTCCGGGATGTGCCACTCCTCCCACCAGCCGGCCTCCTCCGGCGAGCACGACTCGAACGCCTCGGCCTCCCAGGCCCGCAGCAGATCGGCGGCGTACGGCACGGCCGGTCTGGCCTGGTGCGCGTAGGCCTCCAGCAGCGCCACCATGTGGCTGTCCGGCAGGTAGCCGCGCCAGGCGGCCAGCAGTCCGTCGACGATGCCGACGACGTCCTCCAGCCACAGCACGTGCTGGGTGACCCAGCCCTGCGGGTCGGGGCAGACGGGCATGCCGGGCAGCAGACGCCGGTCCAGCCCGTCCCGGCGGAGGAAGAACTCCTTGCCCAGGGCCACCTCTTCACCGGTGGGCAGCCAGGCGTTCCGACTCAGGGCGGTCACGGCGGCATCGAAGGCGTGGGTCGTCATTCCGCCAACCCTACGCGGTGCCGATGGGCCGGTCCGAGAGTATCCCCTCGTGCTGACGATCGATCGCGAAACAAGGTTTCCGCTGTTCAGGGGCGTCTTCGAGGCCCATCTGACGATCCGCTGCCCAAACGAGGGACCGGCCTTCCCGGAACGGCACGCCGCGGAGCGCGGCCTGAAGTTCGCCGACATCGCGCTCGGCCGGGGCAGCACCCCGGCCCAGCCGATGCCGGCGCTGCGCGCGTCCGGGTCCGTGGCGGCGGTACGGGACGCCGTGGAGGCGGAGATCCGGGCGGCCGCGGAGGCGGGGTTCGAGGTCGTCCGGGCGAAGACCGAGGCCGAACCCGGCGCCGAGGGCGTCCCGGTCACCGACGCGGAGGCCCGGGAACTGGGCTCCCACTACTACTTCGAACACCACATCAAGCTGCTCCTCGACACCGGTACGGACACGGCGGCACTGGCTCGCCTCGTCGAGCCGCACTCCGCCCACCTGTCGTACAACGCCCGCCGGGTGCGAGAGGACGGCCGGCGGGAACGGTTCGTCACCCAGCGCTGCCGACTCGTCGGCGGCCGCACCGCCGGGACGCGGCTGGACGCGCTGACGGACGCGGTACGGGCGGCCGGCTACCGGATGCTGTCGGCGGAAGGGGAGTTCGTCGTATGGGACAGCGACGAGTCACTGGACGACGGCTGGATCACCGAGCACCCACCACGATAATCACGCGCCTCCCGGCCGTAGTTCGCCGATCATGAGCGCATGAGCACCTTCTACCACGTCTGTTTCGTCGTTCCGGACCTCGATCGGGCCATGCGGGACTTCAGCCGGTCGGCCGGGGTGGAGTGGAACCCTCCCCTGGCCGACCGGCTGGGTGCCGGGCGCACCTCCGATGCCCGTGCTCCAGGAGGAGGGCACCGGCGCGTGACACCCCCGGCGGCGACCCGCCCGCGGACGCGGGGACCGTGGTCACCCCGTGGAGGCGACGGCGGTCCTCCTGCGGGCGCGGTACGCGGCGGCCTTGAGCTTGTTGCCGCAGGACTCCATGCCGCACCACTGGCGCCGTCCGCCGCGCGAGCGGTCGATGTAGACGCGGGTGCACTCGGGGTTGCCGCACTCCTTGAGCAGGGGGACGTCCGGGCCGCTCAGCAGTTCCACCGCGTGCCGGGCGACGGCGGACAGCGCTTCGCGTTGCGTCGCCGCCGTCCAGCGGCCGGAGTGGGTCAGCTGCGGGGCGGCGGGGGGCCTGCGAGCCGCGTCGTTGACCACGGCCAGCGCGTCGTCGTCGAAGTCCGAGCGGAGGCGCCGGGCCGTGATCAGCCGGTAGGCAGCCTCCCGTACGGTCGTCGCCCGCTCCACGTCGGCCTGTCGGGCGGGCGAGACGGAGTCGACGAGGCCGGATTCCAGGTACCAGGCGTCCAGGCGGTCCGGTGCCGCGAACATCTCGAATCGCGCCGTGCGGCGGGCCCGGAGCGTGGCCGCGAAGTCCAGGGCCGGATTGCCGCACACAAAGACATGATCCAGGTTCACGTCACCATCGTGACGGGTGACTATGGCGCTCGCAAGATTCGTCGGGCGCCACCGGCTGAGCCCTTTCCGTGGAACTCGGCCGGATCCCGCGTTCCGGGCGGCGCGCCGGCGCCTCACGCGTGCGGTCCCCCCGTCTCCGTCAGCCCGCCGTCGGCGACCCGCAGCCACCGGCCGACGCCGATCCGTTCGAGGAAGCGCTCGTCGTGGCTTACCACCACGAACGCGCCGCGGTAGCACGTCAGGGCACTCTCCAGCTGGGCCGCGCCGACCAGGTCGAGGTTGTTCGTCGGCTCGTCCAACAGCAGTAGCTGCGGGGCCGGTTCGGCACACAGGACGCAGGCGAGCGTGGCGCGCAGGCGTTCGCCGCCGGAGAGTACGCGCACGGGCAGGTGCGCTCGGGGGCCGCGGAACAGGAAGCGCGCGAGCAGGTTCATCCGTTCCGCCTCCGGCCGGTGCGGGGCAAACACGGCGAAGTTCTCGGCAACGGTGCGGTCGGGGTCGAGCAGATCCAGGCGCTGTGACAGGGAGGCGATCCGGCCGTCGGCACGCTTGATGTTCCCGCCGTCCAGGGCGAGGTCACCGGCGATCAGCCGCAACAGCGTCGTCTTGCCCGCGCCGTTGGGCCCGGTGAGCGCGATGCGCTCGGGCCCCCGGATCGTGAGGTCAACGCCGTTCCCCGCGAACAGGTCGCGCTCGCCGCGGCGGACCCGCATCCGCTCGCCCAGGATGACGGTGCGTCCGGCGGGGACGTCGGTGTCGGGCAGTTCCAGGACGAGCCGCTGCTCGTCCCGCAGGGCGCGTCCCGCTTCGTCGAGCCGGGCCTGTGCCTCGTGGACGCGGGTGGCGTGCGTCTGGCCCGCCCGGCCGGCGGATTCCTGGGCGCCGCGCTTCATGTTCCCGGCGAAGATGCGCGGGAGGCCGGCGTTCTTGAGGTTGCGGGCGGCGTTGCTCGCGCGGCGCTCGGCGCGTTCGCGGGCCTGCTGCATCTCGCGCTTCTCCCGCTTCAGCTCCTGCTCGGCGTTGCGTACGTTCTTCTCCGCGACGTCCTGCTCGGCGCGTACGGCCTGCTCGTACTGGGTGAAGTTGCCCCCGTGGAGCCGCAGTTCACCACGGTCGAGTTCGGCGATGCGCTCCATGCGGTCCAGCAGGGCCCGGTCGTGACTGACGAGCAGCAGGCTGCCGTTCCAGTCCGAGAGCACGTCGTAGAGCCTGTGGCGGGCTTCGAGGTCGAGGTTGTTGGTCGGTTCGTCCAGCAGCAGCACGTCGGGGCGCTTGAGCAGCTGCGCCGCCAGACCGAGGCTGACGATCTGGCCGCCGCTGAGCGTACCCAGGGTCCGGTCGAGGGCGAGGCGGCCGAGGCCGAGCCGGTCGAGCTGGGCGCGCGTGCGCTCCTCGATGTCCCAGTCGTCGCCGATGGTCGTGAAGTGCTCCTCACTCGCGTCGCCGGACTCGACGGCGTCGATGGCGCGGATCACCGCGTCGACGCCCAGGACCTCGGCCACCGTCGGTTCGCCGGTCAGGGGGAGGGTCTGCGGGAGGTGGCCGATCGTGCCGTGCACGGTCAATGACCCTGCTGTCGGCCGCAGTTCACCGGCGATCAGCTTCAGCAGGGTGCTCTTGCCGGAGCCGTTGGGCGCCACGAGTCCCGTACGGCCGGCGCCTACGGTGAAGGACAGGCCCTCGAAGACCGGGGTGTCGTCGGGCCAGGAGAAGGTCAGCTGGGAGCAGATGACGGAAGCAGCGTCGGACATGGGGATGACCTCGTGAGGGAACGAGGGCAGAGCACTCCCCGGGGGTAACCGTTGTACGGAAACCGCCATGCGAGAGCACTGCGCCCTGAGACAGGGAAGATGGGGACGGCGATATGACCACAACGGCGGTACCGCCCAAGGCGCGCCTGCCGGTGGTCGATCGGATCCGGGTATCACCCGGAGATGTCGTCGTCACCCAACATGTCTGGTCTCCTCAACGAAAGATCACTTACGCGGCCACTTTACCAGGCTCGGCTCGACCGCCCCAAAGCCTTTTTACCCCTCCGCCGGGACCTGCTCTCAGAGCGCCAGGTCCCACGCCAGGCAGGTGAGGAAATCCCTCACCTCGGGGTGGCCGCTGTCCCGCCCCGGGCCCCTCTGCGAGGCCGCCTTCACCTCGACCATGTCGTCGTAGGCGATCCGCTCGGGCAGCGCGCCGAACCGCGCTTGGCGCACCGCTGAGTCACTGTACCGTGTGGTGTGGTCGGGCCTCGTCATTTTCCCGCTCCCTCGGTTGTGTCGTGCCCGACATGGCTTTCCGGCCGATGCCAGGCAATTCAGCTCGGTCTTACGTCAGTTGATGCGCCGTCAAAGACGGTTGGCGTCGATGACGGCTCGGGCGAACGCCTCGGGCGCCTCCTGCGGCAGGTTGTGGCCGATGCCCTTCAGCGTCCGGTGCTCGTACGGGCCCACGAATCTGTCCCGGTACATGGAGCCGTCGCCCGGGACCGTGAACGGGTCGCGCTCGGCGTCGAGCGTCACCGTCGGCACGGCGATGACCGGCCGGGTGGCGAGCCGCTTCTCGTACGGCTCGTAGCGCCGTTCCCCCTCGGCGAGGCTCAGCCGCCAGCGGTAGTTGTGGATCACGATGGCGGCGTAGTCCGGGTTCTCGAAGGCGGCGGCCGTGCGCTCGAAGGTGGCGTCGTCGAACTCCCAGGTCGGGGACACGGTGTCCCAGACCAGCCGTGTCAGGTCGTGCCGCTTGCCCTTGTCCTCCATGGCGATCCGGCCGCGCTCCGTGGCGAAGTAGTACTGGTACCACCAGGCGTGCTCGGTCGCCGGTGCCAGCGGCTGGAGGTTCGTCTCAAGATTGACGACGAGGTAACCGCCCACCGACACCAGGGCTTCGCAGCGCTCGGGCCAGAGCGCCGCGATGATGTCGGCGGTCCTGGCTCCCCAGTCGAATCCGGCGAGCACCGCCTTCTCCAGGCCCAGTGCGTCCATGAGGGCGACGGTGTCGAGGGCGATGGCGGACTGCTGCCCGTTCCTGAAGGTCCGGGGAGAGACGAAGCGCGTCGTGCCGTGGCCGCGCAGATAGGGCACGATCACTCGGTGGCCCTCCGCCGCCAGCAGGGGCGCGACCTCGGCGAAGCTGTGGATGTCGTACGGCCAGCCGTGCAGGCAGATGACCGGCGACCCGTGAGCCGGCCCCAATTCGGCGTAGCCGATCTCCAGCAGACCGGCTCCAATCTTCTTGAGCGGGGGGAACGCGCCGCGCCCGCGGGAACCGGCGGCGGTCGCGGCGGTCGCACCGGCCCACCGCTCCGTCCCGGCCGAGGCGTGCGCCGGCTCCGGCACTCCCGGTACTCCCGGAAGCCCGGTCACCGGCGCGGCGACCGCGCCGCCGGCGCCCAGGCCGAGCACCTTGCCGAACGTACGCCGATTGATCACGTGAAGCCCTCCGTGCGTCTCGAAGTACCGGTCCACGACCGGTCCGCGCCTGGCAGGAGATCCCGCACGCACCGGAGGGCCCCGAGGACCGCCATGAGCGTGCCGGACGACTATGGCACAGCATTCGTCACCGGTCAAACAGGTGACGACCGCCAACACGCCGCACTCCAGGGACGTTTGATCGCCGAGTCCGGCCGGCAATGATGCGCCCCTTCGGCGTTCTCCGGCGGCTGGACGGCACCTTGTCGAGACAGGTTCCGCGGCTGCGGCTTCCTCGACGCCACCACGGAGCACCCCGAGCCCGCGCACCCGGTACGTTCTTCGTCGCCGAGCACCGCCGCCGGTTCCGCGGCGTGCTGCGCGCAGTGGTCGCGCGCGCTCGTCCGCTCGTCACCCCCCGCCGGACGCTGGCCTGTCACGCTGCCGGATCTTCGGCCCGTTCTCTCCTTCCGCGGGACAAGGCCCGAAGCGAAGAATCACCGCATGTCCATGACCTTCTCCAAGAGAACACCGGTCACCCCTGTGCGTCGGCTCGGCGCCCTGGTACTGGCCGGGTTACTGGTCTGCGCGATGCTTCTGGCCGGCGGAGGGCCCGCGGCCGCCGCCAACCCTGACACCCACCGCCTGGCCACCTGGAACATGCAGGTCGGGTCCCCGCGGTGGGCGGGCGTGCGGACGCTGTCACGCACCTTCGACGTCGTGGCCCTCCAGGAAGTGCCCAGAGCCGCACCCGGCGGGTCCCATCTGCTCGGCCAGAACGGCAACATCCGCTCATACCTGTGGGACATCGGCAGCGGTCAGTACCGCTACCTGCACATCCTCAACCAGCGCTCCCGCAACCTCGGCCTCGTCACGTCCTTCTACCCGGACTCCGTCCGCGAGCTGACGGGCGGCTACCGCTCGGCCCTCGCGGCCGTACGCCGCGAGGACCGGACGGTCTTCGCCTCCGTGCACGCGGCGTCCAACGGCGGGCGGCCCAACGACGCGGCCGGTCTCATCCGCCGGGTCGCCCGGTACGCGTCCGGCAACGGCATCGCGAACTGGGTCGTGCTCGGCGACTTCAACCGCTCCCCCCAGGCCGTCGCCAACGACGGCGTTCCGCAGAACACTCGGATCTACAACAGCGGGCAGGCCACCCAACAGAGCGGCAACGAGCTGGACTTCGCCGCCTCCAACGTCAACACGCAGAACTGGCACGCGGCCGTGAACCCCAACTACGGCAGCGACCACTGGCCCGTCGGCTTCTCCACCCTGCGCGCCTCGGGAAGCCCGCGGGACGTGACCATCCACGCGGACAACAGTGACCGGCTCCTCGACGTCTACAACGGCCAGACCGCCAACGGCAGCCACGTGATCATCTATCACGCCAACGGCGGCAGCAACCAGCTCTGGCGTCTGCTGCCGGTCGGGCGTCCCGGCGACTCCGGCCAGCCGCTGTACCGCCTCCAGAGCGTCAGCAGCGGCAAGTGCCTGGACGTCAACCGGGGGCAGAAGAGCAACAACGGAGACTTCCTGAACATCTGGGGCTGCCACGGACCCAACGGCGAGCCCGACCCGGGCGGCTACCAGCGCGACACCCAGAACTTCACACTGGAGCACCCCGACTGGCGCTTCCCCAACCTCACCGTGCTGCGCAACAACGGCACCGACCGGTTCGCCAACGTCGACCACAACCGCACAGGTGACGGGACCTGGCTGATCCAGTGGCCGTACCAGCGGAACCCCAACGGCACTCCGGCCATCAACGAGACCTTCTACTTCCACCCCCGTTTCTGAACCCGCCCCGACCGATTCAAGAAGACGCGTTCTCCTTCGTGGTCACGGCGGGCAATGCTCAGCAGGTGACGGGCAGTTCACGCGGGCCGCGCACCAGCAATCCCGGGCGGTACGGGAGAAGAGCCGGGTCCACGGCCGGCCGCAGGTCCGGCAGGGCGTCGAACAGCAGCGGCAGGGCGACCGCCGCCTCCAGCCGGGCCAGCCGGGCGCCGAGGCAGAAGTGCGGACCGTGGCCGAACGCGGTGTGCGGGGCGGCGCGGTCCGCCCCGGGCAGATAGCGGCCGGGCCGGAAGGCGTCCGGGGCGGGGAACGGTACGGGGTCCCGGTTGGCCGCGGCGAGGACGACGAGGACCGAGGCCCCGGCGGGTATGACCGCTCCCCCGCCGAGGTCCACCGCCTCCGTGGTCCGCCGCCAGGTGGTCCCCTCCAGCGGGCTGGCATGCCGCAGGGTCTCCTCGACCACGGCGTCCCACCGCCCCCCGGTGCCGTCCCGCCGGGCGGCCGACAGCTCGCCGGGGTGGGTGAGCAGCAGCAGCGCGGCGGAGGCGAGCAGGTTCATGGTGGTTTCGTAGCCCGCGAACAGCAACAGGAAGGCCATGGCCAGGAGTTCGGCGTCATCCAGGCCACCGTCCCGGACGTCGTGCACCAGGGAACTGAAGAGGTCGTCGCCGGGAGCGCGCCGCTTCTCCGCGATGAGGGCGGTGAAGTACGCGTGGAGCGCGGTCCACGCCGCGTCCACCGCGCCCGGCGCCAGCGCGTCGGCGGGCGACCCGACGCGGTACGTCCACTCCCGCAGATCCGCCCGGTCCGCCTCCGGAACGCCCAGCACTTCCCCGATCACCAGGACGGGCAGCGGGAAGCCGAACGCGTCGACGAGGTCGACGGTGCCCTCGCGCTCCAGCCGGGCGGACAGCTCCCCGGTCAGCCCGGCGGTCAGCTCCGCGATGCGCGGGCGCAGGGCGTCGACGCGACGCGGTGTGAACGCCGCCGTGGTCAGCCGCCGCAGCCTGGTGTGGTCCGGGGCGTCGGAGTTGAGCATGTGCCGGGCCAGGCAGGCCTGGGCGCGCCGCGCCGGCGAGTCGGGCCGCGGACGCCCCGCCGCCCGAGGCGGCACATTGGAGAAACGCGGGTCGGCCAGCACCTCCCGCGCCTCCCGGTATCCGGTCACCAGCCACGCGTGCGTACCGTTCGCGAGCCCCACCCGCGCGGCCGGCCCGCGGGCGCGCAGCCCTGCGTAGTACGGGTAGGGGTCACGCGCGAAGGCGGGGTCCGCCGGGTTCAGAAGATCGGCCACCCGCACATCCTCACCGATCGAGGGGCGCGGGCACCGGTGGCACAACGGTCAGCGCGAACCGGCCCGTTCTGTGGGGTTCCCACAAGTTGACCGGGGTGCACGGCTCCGGCCGTGACCGCCGTCACGTGCGGCCTCCACCGGTTCGGGGGCGCTCACGGGCGGACCTGGTCGCCCCTGTCGAGGAGGGGGATGCGGCCGGTGCCACCGTGGTGAATGCCGGCGCGGCCCGTCCCGACGGTCATCCAGCGGTGCTGCGCCACCCGTACGTTCGACCCGGCCGCTGCTCAATCCGGGTGCCGGGCGCCGCCCCGTCCGCCGTCGGCCCGTGGCGCCGGCCACAGCCAGCGGGTGGCGAGGAGGGCGACGCAGCCGCCGGCCAGGTTCAGTGCGACGCGTACGACGGTCGCGTACCAGGGCACGGGCTCGTCGAAGTCGCTGAGGAGCAGCAGGAGGGTGGGGGAGGCGAGCGCCCAGTAGGCGTAGTTGGCCGGGCGGAAGGCGTAGGCGGCGGCGCCCGAGGCGCCGACGAGGGCCGCCACGGTGTAGGGGCCGGGGTGGCACAGCAGCAGCAGTGCGGCGGCCACGCCGCCGAGGCTGTTGCCGATCAGGCGCTTGGCGAACTTGACGCCGGTCTCCTCGCGGGTGGGCCGCAGGGTGAGGAGGAGTGAGGTGACCAGCCAGTGGCCCTCGCCCCAGAGGGTTCCCTGGATGCCGGTGACGGCCGCGGCCGTGCCGGTGAGGACGGCGAGCCGGGCGGCGTGCCGGAGCCGGGCGGTGTTCGGCGGTGGCGGTGCGGGTGGTGTCGGGGGCTTCGGAGGTTCCGGCGGGCCGGCCGGATCGCGGGCGGGCGGTGGCGGGTCGGGACGCGCCCGGTCCCCGGCCGCCGAGGCACGGCGGCGGCGGGGCAGGAGCAGCGCCGCCGTCCATACGCAGCCGACCAGTTGGGCGAGTCCGGGTACCGGCAGGCCCTCCGTCGGCGTTCCGTCGACGCCGGTGATTCCCGTCAGGAGGACGGCGAGGGCCGCCGTGGCGCCCACCCGGCGCAGCATCGCCCCGGCGAAGGCGGTGAAGCCCACGCCGAGGGCGAGGGCGAGCACCCCGTGGCCGGCGAGGGCGGTGTAGGCGCCCGCGGCGGTCGTCCAGGCGCCGCGCACGGCGAGGCAGCGGGCGCGTTCGGCCCGGTCCGCGCCGGCCGGGAAGGGCATCGCGAGCAGGACGGCCGGCAGGGCGACGGCCGCGCCGGTGCCGGGGTGGCCGGTGGCGGTGCCGACGACGAGCGGCACCGTGAGGGCGGCGCCGGCGGCGAGGCCGTCCGCGTAGCGCGGCCGTCCCTCGGGGCGCAGCAGGGCGGCCAGGGCCTTTGCGAGACCCGGAAATCCGCTCCGGGCGGGCCGTCGGGTCATGGGACGGCCGGCGGGGGGCCGGGGGCCGCCGTGGGCAGCCGCACCTCGATCGTCGTGCCGCCGCCGGGCGCGCTGTCCACGGCGAACCGGCCGCCCGCGCTCTCGACGCGCATGTAGTGGCTGGCCAGGCCGATGTGGCCGGCGCGCAGCCGGTCCTGGACGACGCGGGGGTCGAAGCCGGCGCCGTTGTCACGGACGGTCAGCACCGTCTCGTCCCCCTCGGTCACCAGGGTCATCCAGACGTCGGTGGCCCGGGCGTGCTTCACGATGTTGCGGAGGAGCTCGCGGGCGGCCGAGTAGAGCAGGGTCTCGTGGCCGACGCGGCCGGGCAGCCGTACGTCGTAGTGGACGCGGAAGCCGCCGCGCCGGGCGAACCGCTCCCCCGCGGCCTCCAGGGCGGCGCCCAGCCCGGCGGCGGCGAGGATCTGCGGGTGGAGATTGAAGATGATCTCCCTCATCTCCCTTACGGTTCCCCGCACTTCGCTCTGTGCCCGGTCGAGTGCCGCGCGCGCCGCCGGGTCGGTGACGCCCTCCTCGGCCTCCTCCAGGTCGTGCAGGGCGGCCAGCAGGGTCTGCACCGCGCCGTCGTGCAGGGAGTCCGCGACCCGGGACCGTTCCCGTGTCTCGGCGGCGAGCGCGTCGTCCAGCAGCAGCTCGCGGGTGTCGAGGAGTTCGGCCACCCGGAGGCTGCGCCGGGCCAGGAGGACCGCGATGAGGACGGCGGCGCCGACCGTCCACAGCAGGTACGCCTCGTCGACGACGATGTCCCACGACTCCTCCGCCGGGTGGGACAGGGCGTGCGGCACCGACATCACCGCGTAGCAGACCACGCAGGCGGCGCCGAACACGGCGGTGACCCTCGGCATCTGCCACAGCACGGTGGCCGTGGCCCAGAGGAAGTAGGCGTAGCGGACCGGGGAGTCGGGGCCGCCGGAGACCGCCGCGAGCGCGGTGATCATCGCGAGGTCGACGACGAGCGCGCCCGCGGCGCCGCGCACGTCGGCCACCGGGCGGCGCTGGATCCACATCAACCGGCCGACGGCCCACGCCAGGTATGCCACGAGCAGGCCGCCGAACCAGTCCGCGTAGGAGCCCTCGGCGGGCTGCCGTCCCGCCATGAACAGCGGGACGACCATGGCGAGCCGGATCCAGGCCACGCGGCGGGACGAGAGCGCCGCCTCCTCGCCCATCCGTTCCTCGCGCCAGCGCGTGGTCATCGGGGCCCGCCCGCAGGGGCCGCCCCGGAACGCCCGGCCGGCCCGCTTCCGTCCAGTCCTGTCCGGCACCGCACGTTTCCGACCCTAGACCGGCTCCCCCGGTCGCGCCCGGCGGGTCCTCCGGCCGGTGGGCGGCATCGCCCCCCGGTGGAGGGTCCGGCCGGAGGACGGAGCCGGGGGCGCGGGGCCTCTAGTGTGGTACGGACGAGGCGCGGGGTACCCGGGAAGCGCCGGGACCGGCCCCACGGCCCGCGCACCGGAAACCCTCGTGTAAGGAGGGACGGCCCCATGAAGTCCTTCGACAGTTGTCCGACCGCCCGAGAACCGGCACTCCCCCTGTCCACCCGGCGCATCGTGCCGTGTCCTCGACAGCCCCGGCGGCCCGGCCGGTGGATCCGGGTGCGCGCCGCGCGCCGCTGCCCCTACCGTCACCGCCCGGGGGCGTGCCCGCTGCGGCACGTCGGCCGGTGAGCGTGTCGCCCGGCATCAGGACGCCCGTCCCGTCAACACACCAGTCCCCGGCGCGCGTTGTGCGGGCGGGGAGCCGGCGCCGGGCGCGCGCCGCCGCCTTTCCCGACGGGCGGTGCGCCCGGCCGCCCCTCCCGTAGTATTCGACCATGGGCGACGAGCAGACCCCCGACTTCGAGCGGATCAGCATCACGGTGCCCCGCGAGCTCGCCGAGCAGCTGCGCGGCCTCAAGGACGCGAACGTCATCGAGTCCGTGTCGGCCTTCGTGACGAGAACGCTGGCCGGCCAGATCGACCGCGACCGCCGCCACCGCGAGAGCGAGGAGCGGCTGCGGCAGGACTTCGGTCTGGACGACGAGTACATCGCCCTGGCCCGCGAGTGGGCGGACGACGCGACCGGCCGCCGCACCCGGCTGCCGCTCGACCAGTACATCGCCACCCGCCGGAGCAGCGCCGCGTGACCGTCGACGCGGTGACCGGTGTCGTCCTCGACGCCGGCTTCCTCTCCGATCTGGCCACCGACCGCAGGATCGAGCACGAGGTCCTCACCGACCGGTGGAGCTGGCACGCCGTCTCGGTCAACGTGCCGCAGGCCGAGCTCGTCCTCGCCGAGCGCGAGAAGCCCGGACGGGCCCGTACGGCACTGGAGCTCCTGCTGGCGCGCTGCGGCCCCTCGGTGCTCATCCGGCCGCTGGACCTGACGGCCGTCGAGGCGGCCGGGGCGATGATGCGCCGCTACGCCCTCGACGACATCGCCCTCGCACACACGGCCGCCGTCGCGGTGCCGTCCGGCTGGACCGTCTTCACCACGGCCCCGGAGCGCTACCGTCCGCTCGGCGACGCCGTCGACGTCTTCGGCCTCGCCTGAGCGTCGGCCGGCTCAGGCCCGGCAGTCACCCCCGGGGCATGTACTCGCGCGGCATCCACCCAGGCGCCCCCGATGCACGCAAAGTACATCCTGTGGCACCCTTGAGTGCAGCACACTGACCCAAGGAGACGCATGGCCGCCGACACCGCCGACATCAAGAGCCGGCTCGACGCCGCCGTCATCGACCCCGCCGTGCGGGAGCTGCGGCCCGACTACCGGGCGCTGCTCATCGCCGCGGAAGGGCTGCGGCCCGGGCCGAGCGACGCCGTGAGCGAGGGGGTGCTGGCCGCGGCGGAGGAGACGGCCCGGCGCCGGTTCGCCGGCACGGCGCCCGAGGACCACCCGCATCTGGCCGCCTGGCGGGAGGCGTTCCGGGCCTTCGGCGCCAAGCCGCAGCGGACCCGGCCCAGCGCGGAGGCGCTGCTGCGCCGCGTCCACACGGGGCTGCCGCGCGTGGACCGGCTCACCGACCTCTACAACGCGGTCTCCGTCGCCCATGTGCTGCCGCTGGGCGGGGAGGACCTGGACCACTACGCCGGTGCCGCCCGCCTGGTCCGGGCCACGGGTGACGAGCCCTTCGAGACCACGGCGGGCGGGGAGACCGTCGTCGAGCACTGCCCGCCGGGCGAGGTGGTGTGGCGCGACGACGCCGGTGTGACCTGCCGCCGCTGGAACTGGCGCCAGTGCGTACGGACCCGGCTGACCGGCTCCACCACCCGGGCCCTGTTCATCCTCGACGCGCTCGGGCCGATGAGCGACGCGGAGCTCGACGCCGCGGGGAACGCGCTGGTGGAGGCGCTGACGGCGAGCAGCCCGGGGGCGACGGTCGCGTCACGGCTGCTGGCGGCGTAGACGCGGGGGCCGCACCCGGAGATCCCTCCGCGCGCGGCCCCCGCACCGCGGCTCAGTGCCCGTCGGGCACCCGCTCCAGGACGAAGACGGGGATCATCCGGTCCGTCTTCGTCTGGTAGTCCGCGTAGTCGGGGTACGCCGCCACCGCGCGCTCCCACCACAGCGCCTTTTCCTCGCCGGTGACCTCACGGGCCCTCATGTCCTGGCGCACCGGCCCGTCCTGGAGCTCCACCCGGGGGTCGGCCACGACGTTGTGGTACCAGACCGGGTGCTTGGGGGCACCGCCCACCGAAGCGACGACGGCGTAGCGGCCCTCGTGCTCGACCCGCATGAGGGGCGACTTGCGGAGCTTGCCGCTCTTCGCCCCTCGCGTCGTGAGCACCACGACGGGCATGCCGCGCAGCGTCGTGCCCTCGGTGCCCCCGGAGCTCTCGTACTGCTCGACCTGGTCCCTGACCCACTGCTCGGGGCTCGGCTCATACTCGCCTTCCAACGGCATGTCAGCTGTCCTCTCGTCGTCGGCGGTTCCCGTGGTGTCCTGCGGTCCGGCGGCCGTTCGGGGCGCCGCAGCCTCGGCACGATCACAGGCATACCACTGCCACTCCCCCGCCACTCCTGCGCGCACCCTTCGTACCGCCGTATCCGGACAACGGCCGCGACGCCCGGGGGCATTCCCCCCGGGCTGAGTGGCTGGACGCTGCTGATCGAGCCCGACGGTTACCTATGGGTCACTGGTGATTGAGCCCCGCCGGCCTCCGCCGGGGCGAGCTGAGCGCGCTGATGCTCCGGGATCCTGCGGCGTCAGCCTCCGAGGTGGCCGGTCAGAGGCTGAACACCGCTCCGCGCGAGGTCCAGCCGGCGCCGAGGACCGTGTCACGCAGGGGGTTCTTCAGCTCCCGCGTGTCGAAGCCGAACGTCTCGGCCCTTCGCCGGCGGCCGTCGGGCCCCCGCTCGTACGTCCACTGCCTGGAAACCGTGGTCATCGCCCCACGGCCGTACTCTGCCGACGTGGCGACCCTGGGTGTGTCCCCGACCCATGTCACCTCCCATTGGCTGGTCGAGGGTGCGCACCTCGTGCTTCCCCGGGACCAGTCGCCTCCGAATGCCCCGCCCTGGCGTCCGGGCGGACGGCCCGGGTTTCCCCGGCGGGCGGCGGGTCACACTCGTTACGACAGCCGCCCGCACCCGGAGGGATCCGATGGATCACACTCAGGCGCCCGTCCTGGAAGCGCTCGCCGACTACCACCGGGTGGGACGGCTGCCGTTCACCCCGCCCGGGCACAAACAGGCGAGGGGAGCCGACCCGGACGTCCGCCGCGAGCTCGGCGACGCCGTGTTCCGCTCGGACGTCCTGGCGTCCGGCGGTCTGGACGACCGGCGGACCGGCGGGCGGGTCCTCGAACGGGCCGAGGCGCTGATGGCCGACGCCGTGCACGCCGAGCACACGTTCTTCACCACCTGCGGCAGTTCGCTGTCGGTCAAGGCGGCGATGCTGGCCGTCGCCAGTCCGCACGAGAAGCTCCTGGTGGGCCGGGACGCCCACAAGTCCGTGGTCGCGGGGCTGATCCTGGCCGGTATCCACCCGGTGTGGGTCGAGCCGCGGTGGGACCCGGAGCGGCACCTCGCGCACCCGCCGTCCGCCGAGGCGTTCGAGCGGGCCTTCGCGGCGCACCCGGACGCCCGCGGGGCGCTGGTCACCAGCCCGACCCCGTACGGGTCGTGCGCCGACCTCGCCGCCGTCGCCGAGGTCTGCCACCGGCGGTCGCGCCCGCTCGTCGTGGACGAGGCCTGGGGCGCCCACCTCCCGTTCCATCCGGACCTGCCGGCCTGGGCCATGGACGCCGGCGCCGACGTGTGCGTGACCAGCATCCACAAGATGGGCAGCGGGCTGGAGCAGGGCTCGGTGTTCCACCTCCGGGGCGGCCTGATCGATCCGGCCGCTCTGAAGTCCCGGGCCGATCTGCTGGGCACCACCAGCCCGTCCGTCCTCATCCTGGCCGGGATCGACGGCTGGCGGCGGCAGATGGTGCTGCGGGGCCGTGAACTGCTGGACCGCGCGCTGGAACTGGCCGCCTCCGTACGGAAGGGGATCGAGCGCATCGACGGGCTGCACGTGAACGACCGCGCCGATTTCACGGGGACGGGACGGGCCGCGGATCTGGACCCGCTGCCCGTGGTCATCGATATCGCGGAGCTCGGCACCACCGGCTACCGGGCGGCCGACTGGCTCCGCGACCGGCACCGCGTCGACCTGCACATCGTGGACCACCGGCGGATCAGCGCCCAGTTCACCCACGCCGACGACGACAGCACGGCGCGGACCCTGCTCACCGCGCTCCGCGACCTCTCCGACCGGGCCGCCGGTCTGCGGCCCGCGCCCGTCGTGGCCGTGCCGTCCCCGCAGGACCTTCGCCTGGAGCAGGCCCTGCCGCCCCGCGACGCCTACTTCGGGCCCGTCGAGGACGTCCCCTGCGACCTGGCCGAGGGCCGGATCGCCGCCGAGATGCTGACGCCGTACCCACCGGGCATCCCCACGGCGCTGCCCGGGGAGCGCCTCACGGCGCCGGTGCTGGAGTACCTGCGCACCGGGGTCGCGGCCGGGATGCACCTTCCGGACGCGGCCGACCCGCGGCTGCGGACCGTCCGGGTGGTGCGGGAGGGACCGGACTCCTGACCGGCCGGCGGGGGCATGGACGGCCTGCCCGGCGGGTGAGGCCCGGACGTCCGACACGGCACGCGAGGCCCGGACGGCCTGCCCGGACGCGGGGCCCGGACGTCCGGCCCCGCACGCGAGGACCCCGGACGCCTGGGGCGTCCGGGGCCGGTGACGACCTCAAGGGTCTTCTTCCGCGGTCCGCGCCGCGTTCACGCGGTCCGCGGCACTCCGTTGGGTGCGCGGCGTCCTGCCGCGCCCCGCGTCACTTCTTCGTGTTCCGTCGTACGTCCTCCACCGCCTCGCGAACGTCGCCCTTGGTCTTCTCCACTCGGCCCTCGGTCTGCATCCGCCGGTCGCCGGTCGCGCGTCCGGTGGTCTCCTTGATCCTGCCCTTGGCCTGCTCCGCCTTGGCCTTGGCCTTGTTCTTGGCGCTCATGGCGCGTACTCCCTTTCGAGGAAGAGGAACGATCCCCCTCACTGGCGAGTGTCCCGCGCCCGCCCGCGATACGCATGTCCCGTACGGCCGAACGGATCCCTGAGCGACCCACGGGTTTCCCTCCGGACGCTTCGGGCACTCGGGGATGCATGGTGCACATCGGCTACACAATGATGACCGAGCAGGCCGGGCCGCGGGATCTGGTCGGGCATGTGGTGGGCGCCGAGAAGGCGGGGTTCGACTTCTCCGTCATCTCCGACCACTACTTCCCCTGGCTCGCCTCGCAGGGCCACTCCCCGAACGCCTGGGCCGTCCTGGGCGCCGCCGCGCAGGCGACGTCCCGGATCCCGCTGATGACCTATGTGACCTGCCCGACGACGCGCTACCACCCCGCCGTCGTCGCCCAGCAGGCGGCCACGGTGCAGCTGCTGTCCGAGGGCCGGTTCCGGCTGGGACTGGGCTCGGGAGAGAACCTGAACGAGCATGTGGTGGGCGGCGGTTGGCCGTCCCCCGACCTCAGGCTGGAGATGCTGGAGGAGGCGACGGGGATCATCCGGGCCCTGCTCGAAGGGCGCACCCTGACCCACCACGGCCCCCACTTCGACGTCGAGCACGCCCGGCTGTGGGACCTGCCCGATCCCGCCCCGCCCATCGGCATCGCCGTCTCGGGTGAGGTCTCGTGCCGGCTCGCCGGGCACCTGGCGGACCTCGTCATCGCCACCGAGCCGAAGAAGGAGCTGCTGGACGCCTTCGACCGGCACGGCGGCGAGGGCAAGCCGCGCGTCGGGCAGCTGCCCGTCTGTTACGACCCCGACCGGGACGCGGCGATCGACCGGGCGCACGACCAGTTCCGCTGGTTCGGACTGGGCTGGAAGGTCAATTCCGAGCTGCGGGACGACCGGGGGTTCAGCGCGGCGACCCAGTTCGTCACCAAGGACGACGTCGCGGGGAGCATCCCCTGCGGGCCGAAGGTCGAGGACTTCGTCGAGGCCGTCCGGCCCTACGCCGAGGCCGGGTTCGACGAGGTCGCCCTGGTCCAGATCGGCGGCGAGCACCAGGAGGCGTTCCTGAAATGGTCGGCCGACGAACTGCTGCCCGCGTTGCGGGAGTTGTGACCGGTCAGGAAAGTCCGCCCGTCGTGCCCAGCGATGCGTCGCTCCTCTCCCGGTCCCGCCCGGCGCGGCGGCTGCTCCGGCTGCCGGGAGTGTATCCGCCGCAGGAGGACTCGTCCCTGCTGGAGGCGGCGCTCCGCCGGGAGCCGCTGCCGGCGGGGGCGCGGGTGCTCGACGTCGGCACGGGGACGGGCGCACTGGCGCTCGTGGCGGCCCGCCGGGACGGGGCCCGGGTGACGGCCGTCGACTCGTCCGCGCGGGCGGTGCTCAACACCCGGCTGAACGCCCTGCTCACGGGGTGCCGGGTCGAGGTGCGGCGCGGGGATCTGCTCGCCCCGGTCGCGGGGCGGCGTTTCGACCTCGTCCTCGCCAATCCCCCGTACGTCCCCTCCCCCGACGGCTCCTTCCCGGGGCACGGACAGGCCCGGGCCTGGGAGGCGGGGGGCGACGGCCGCGCGGTGCTCGACCGGCTGTGCGCGGAGGCGCCGCCGCTGCTGCGGCCGTCCGGGGTGCTGCTGCTGGTCCAGTCGGCGCTGAGCGGGGAGGTCCGGACGCTGGACCTCCTGCGCCGGGCGGGCCTGGAGACGGACGTCGTGGTCCGCAGGTCGATGCCCCTCGGGCCGGTCCTGCGCGGCCGAGCCGACTGGCTGCGGGAACGCGGCCTGCTGGCGGCGGGCCAGGAGGAGGAAGAGGTGGTGGTGATCCGTGGACAGCGCATTCCCTGACCCGGAGCGGGGTGCGGACGCGCCGAAGCCGGCCCGGCGGGTGTCGCGCGAGCCGGGCGGCCCGTTCCTCGTCGAGGGGCCGGTCGAAGTCGTCCTGGACGACGGATCGGTGGTCCGTTCCGACCGTCCGGTGGTGGCCCTCTGCGTGTGCCGCCGCAGCGAGAACTTCCCCTGGTGCGACACCAGTCACCGCCGCCCGGCGTGACGGGAACGGCACCGGGCAACCGTCCATCCCGCGATCCCTGCGGACATCGGAGGCTGACGATGCGACGTCCGGCCGCGCGCGGAGAACTCTCCGGCGCGCTCCTGGAACTGTTCGGCCACGACCCGGGCGACGGCCGTGACCCGCTGCCCGGATCGGCCGCCGCGGCGGCGGCCGATCCCTACGGGGACGACCTCCAACTGGCCCTGTACCTCTGCTACGAGCTGCACTACCGCGGCCTCCCCGGCGTGTCCGACGACTGGGAGTGGGACCCGCGCGTCCTGCGGCTGCGGGCCGCGCTGGAGCGGGAGTTCCTGGCGGCGCTGCGGGCCGACGCGCCGGCCGGGGACGGGGTGGACGCCGCGCTGGCGGCCCTGGTCGTGGAGCCGCGGGACGACGGGAGCGTCGAAGGTGCCTCGTACTTCCTGCGCGACCACGGCACATGGGAGCAGCTCCGCGAGTACGCGGCGCACCGCTCCGTCTACCAGCTCAAGGAGGCGGACCCGCACGCCTGGGCGATCCCCCGGCTCACGGGCAGCGCCAAGGCGGGCCTGGTGGCCGTGGAGTACGACGAGTTCGGCGCCGGCCGGGCCGACCGGGTGCACGCGACGCTGTACGCCGGACTCCTGCGGGACCTGGGGCTCGACCCCACCTACGGCCGCTACGTGGACGCCGTCCCCCCGGCCACCCTGACCACCGTCAACCTGATGTCGCTCTTCGGGCTGCACCGGGCGCTGCGCGGCTGCCTCGTCGGCCACTTCGCGGCACTCGAGTGCGCCTCGCCGCCCGGGTCGCGCCGGATGGTCCGGGCGATGGAACGGCTGGGCACGGGCCCGGCCGCCGTGCACTTCTACGCCGAGCACGTGTCGGCCGACGCGGTGCACGAACAACTGGTCCGGCGCGATGTCGTCGGCGGCCTGCTCCGGCAGGAGTCCGGGCTGGCGGCCGACGTGGAGTTCGGCATCACCGCCACGCGCCGGGTGGAGGAGCGGTTCGAGCGCCATGTCGTGGAGGCGTGGCGCGGGGGCCGCTCCTCGCTGCGGGAGCCGCTCGACGGCTCCGGGGTGGAGGAGGAGCGCCCCTGAACCCTGAACCGGGGCGGCTCCTGAACCGGGGCGGCGGTAGGGTCCCTCTTCGGCAGATCAGCTTGTTCCTTAACATCAAGCCCGGTCGTGTGGTCACTCTTTTGCGCGCTCCCCCAGAGGGGGCACCCCCAGCTATTCAGCCCGCCGCCGCACATCCTCCACCACCGCCCCGTCCAGAGCCGCCCGCACGAGCGCCGCGGCCAGGGCGGGCGTCTCCTCCGGCCCGACCAGGCCCGCCAGCGTCGCGGGCCGCTTCGGCAGGCCGAGGCGGGCGGCGCCCTGGAGGGCCTTGTCGTCGAGGTGGGGACGGATGCCGGGCCAGACGCCCTGGACCTCGCGGAGGAAGATGTCGGTGCCCGCGGGGCCCAGGCCGGGGATCTCCTGGAGGATGTCACGGAGCCGGGCGGGGTCGCCGTCGGCCGCCGCCCGCATACGCCGGACGTCGCCGCCATAGCGGTCGAGCAACAGCTGGGCGCCCTCGCCGAGTTGGGTGGCGGTGCGCTCGTCGTAGCGGCGGTAGCCGCCCGCGCCGAGGGCGTCGACGCGCTGCTGCCAGGTGGCGGCGGCCATCCGGCGCGGGTCCTTCAGACCCGCCTCGGCCAGGCTGCGGGCGGTGGCCACCGCGACCGACGCCCGGATCCGGGCGCTGAGCAGGCAGGCCAGGACGAGGAGGCGGTACAGGGGCTGCGGGGTGTCCCGCAGGCGGATGCCCGCCTCCTCGGCGTACGTCCGCCCGTGGGCCTCCAGCAGGGCCCGTACGGTCCGCCGGTCGGCGGTGGCGTTCACCGTGCGCTCCTCACGGGTCAGTTGAGCAGGCCGGGCCGGTGGGGGAAGCGGTGCCGCTCGATCGCGACGGCGAAGGCGTCGGCGACGTCCTCCGCCGGTGCCGTGCCGTTGCCGGTGAACACACCGTAGGAGGGCGCCGATTCGCCCAGGACGACCTCGTCGGGCAGCCGGGCGGCCGTCAGCAGGCGCGTTCCCTCACCGAAGACGGCCAGCGGCTTCCCGTGCCGGTACGCCTCCTCGACGAACCGGACGGCGGCGGGATCGGCGGCCAGTACCGACACCGCCTGGGCGCCGCCGGGGACGAGGACCGCGTCGTAGAGGACGGAGGCCATGGTGGGCATGGCCCGGTCGACGTCGAGGAGTTCGCCCCCGGCGCCCTGGACCGATCCGTCGTGGGCGGCCAGCACCTCGACGATCGCCCCGTGCGCGGCGAGCCGCCCGCGGACGGCGTTCACCAGCCCGGCGTCGGTCCCGTCGGCGGCCAGCACGGCGATCTTGCGGGTGCGGATACCCGTCCCGGACAGGTTCTCCTGGCTGAGGGCGGGCGAGGCGGCGGTGGTGACGCCGGGGACCGGGGCCGGCGCGGGCAGGCCCAGGCCCTCGGCGACCAGGGTCGCCAGGTCGGCGCTGACGTGGGCCAGGTTCCCCGTCATCCGCTCGCGCACCTCGACGGACCCGACCTTGCCCAGCTCGAAGCGGAACGCCTCGACGATGTGCCGCTTCTCCCAGTCGGCCATGCTGTTCCAGAACAGCGCCGCCTGGCTGTAGTGGTCCTGGAAGCTCTCGCTGCGCACCCGGATCTTCTCGCCGTCGACGCGCTCGGCGTAGTGCCGGAACACGCCGGCCCCGCCGCCCGCGCCCGCGTGCGCGGGACAGCCGCCGCCCAGGGAGTTGGGGAAGTAGTTGGTGCCCGGGTGGATGACCTGCTGGCCGAAGCCGTCGCGGTGGTTGTGGTGGACGTCGGCGACCGGCCGGTTGACGGGGATCTGGCTGAAGTTGGGGCCGCCGAGCCGGATCAGCTGGGTGTCCAGGTAGGAGAAGTTGCGGCCCTGGAGCAGCGGGTCGTTGGTGAAGTCGATGCCGGGCACGATGTTGGCCGTGTGGAAGGCGACCTGTTCGGTCTCGGCGAAGAAGTTCTGCGGGTTGCGGTTCAGGACGAGGCGGCCGACCGGGCGGACGGGCACCTGCTCCTCGGGGATGATCTTCGTGGCGTCGAGCAGGTCGAAGTCGAAGGCGAACTCGTCCTCCTCGGAGACCAGTTGCACGCCGAGCTCCCACTCCGGGTACTCGCCGGCCTCGATGGACTCCCACAGGTCCCGGCGGTTGAAGTCGGGGTCCCGGCCGGCGGTGATCTGCGCCTCGTCCCACACCAGGGAGTGCACGCCCAGCTTGGGCTTCCAGTGGAACTTCACGAAGGTGCCGCGCCCGTCGGCGGTCACGAAGCGGAACGTGTGCACGCCGAAGCCCTGCATCATCCGGAAGCTGCGCGGGATGGCACGGTCCGACATCAGCCACATCAGCATATGGGTGGACTCGGGCTGGAGGGAGCAGAAGTCCCAGAAGGTGTCGTGCGCCGAGGCGCCGGTGGGCATCTCGTTCTGCGGCTCCATCTTCACCGCGTGCACGAAGTCGGGGAACTTGATGGCGTCCTGGATGAAGAACACCGGCATGTTGTTGCCGACCAGGTCGTAATTGCCCTCGCGGGTGTAGAACTTGGTGGCGAAGCCGCGGACGTCGCGGACGGTGTCGGCGGAGCCGCGGGGGCCCTGCACCGTGGAGAAGCGGACGAAGACGGGCGTCCGGCGGCCGGCCTCGGCGAGGAAGTCCGCGCAGGTGAACTCGGACAGCGACGCGTACGGCTCGAAGTAGCCATAGGCACCGGCGCCCCGCGCGTGGACCACGCGTTCGGGGATGCGCTCGTGGTCGAAGTGCGTGATCTTCTCGCGGTTGTGGAAGTCCTCCAGCAGCGTGGGCCCGCGGCGGCCGGCCCGCAGCGCGTTGTCGGTGTCGTCGACGCGGACCCCCTGGTCGGTGGTGAGCGCGTCGTGCGCGGGAGCGGCACGGAACTGTGCCAGCTGCTGGTCCTTGGCGTCCTGTGCTGCCGGGTTGCCCCGGCCTGACTCGGCATGAGCGGGCACGCGCGTACGTCCTTCCTGATCGAGACCTCGTGGTGCGGTTGTCCCCGGGTCGGCGTCGGCACGGCGCCGCTCGCCTCCTCAGGCTCACCCGCCTGCCCTGGGCGGGCAAGCCGAAACGGGCGGTACGGCCGGTGCCGCCGCGTCGGGCGTGCCCCAGGTGGCCCAACGGACGGTGCTGTGCGACGCTTCTTCCTGAGTCGCATTCGCTACGGCGGGTCACGACCGCGAGCCCCGGGTGAACCGGCCTCCGGCGACCGCGCCCCCGCGCCGGACCCCCGACGGCCGGCCGCACAGCAGAACTCCATTCCGCGTCGCCGACAGGCCCCCGCCACCGGACGGAACCCGGTGCGCCGGCAGCCGCCCGGAGAGGACGACGCCTCCCATCCGCAAGGCCGTACCGCACCCGACCGGTGCCCGTACGCGAAGGAGTGTGATCATGGACGAACGACGCTGGACCCGTGCGGTGATCACCGGCGGAGCGGGCTTCGTCGGATCCCACCTGTGCGAACGGCTGCTGGCCGAGGGCACCGAGGTCTGCTGTGTGGACAACCTGGCCACCGGATCGCGCGACAACATCGCGCACCTGGAAGGGAGTCCGGGCTTCTCCTTCGTCCGGGCCGACGTGTCGGACCCCGCCGCCCTGGCCGCGGTCCCCGGCCCCGTCGGCCTGGTCCTCCACCTCGCCTGCCCGGCCTCGCCCGTGGACTATCTGCGGCTGCCGCTCCAGACGATGGAGGCCGGCAGCAACGGCACCCGTGCCGCCCTGGAACTGGCCCGCCGCGACGGTGCGCGCTTCCTGCTCACCTCCACGTCGGAGGTGTACGGCGATCCGCTCGAACACCCGCAGCGGGAGGAGTACTGGGGCAACGTCAATCCGGTCGGTCCGCGCAGCGTCTACGACGAGTCCAAGCGCTACGCCGAGGCCCTGGTGGCCGCCTACCGGCGCACCCACGGCACGGACACCGCGATCGTCCGCCTCTTCAACACCTACGGGCCGCGGATGCGGGCCGACGACGGGCGGGCGGTGCCCAACTTCATCCGGCAGGCGCTCGACGGCGAACCGCTGACGGTGGCCGGGGACGGCAGCCAGACGCGTTCCCTCACGTACGTGGACGACACCGTGGACGGCATCCTGGCGCTCGCCGGGAGCGGGTACCCGGGGCCGGTCAACATCGGCGGCCCGCGGGAGACCACCGTGCTCGAACTCGCCCGGTTCATCGTGGACCTGACGGGTTCCGCCTCCGTGATCGAGTTCGTGGACCGGCCGGTCGACGACCCGGGCAAGCGCCGTCCCGACATCACCCTGGCCCGCCGCCTCCTCGGCTGGGCGCCCCGCGTGGACTGCGCGGACGGGCTCAAGCGGACCGTGGAGTGGTTCGCCCGGTCCGCCGTCGCCTAGTTCCCCGTCCTCGGCGTCCGGAAGCCCGACGCGTCCCCCACCAGCAACGGAGCACGGCATGCGCATCCTCGGTATCAACGCCCTCTTCCACGACCCGGCGGCCGCGCTGGTCGTCGACGGACGGATCGTCGCCGCCGCCGAGGAGGAACGGTTCTCCCGGCGGAAGCACGGCAAGCGCCCGGTGCCGTTCGCGGCCTGGGAACTGCCGGTGCTGTCCGCCCGGTGGTGCCTGGAGCACGCCGGGCTGAGCCCCGGCGACCTGGACGCCGTCGCCTACTCCTACGACCCGGCGCTCGCCCTGCCCGCCCCGGACCTGGGTCTCGACGACCCGTGGGACCACCTGCGGCAGACCTACGCCCGGGAGGCGCCGGCCTTCCTCGCCGATGCCCTGCCGGGCCTGGACCCCGAACGCGTCCGGTTCGTCGCCCATCACGTCGCCCACGCGGCGTCCGCGGGCCTGGCCGCCCCGCACGCCGACAGCGCCGTGCTCGTCCTCGACGGGCGCGGGGAGTGCGCCTCGCACCTGGCGGGCCGCTACACCGGCGGCGACCTGGAGGTCCTGGCGAGCCAGCGGCTTCCGCAGTCCCTGGGCCTGGTCTACGAGGAGCTGACCGAGCACCTGGGCTTCCTGCGCAGCAGCGACGAGTACAAGGTGATGGCCCTGGCCGCGTACGGGAAGCCGCGCTTCCTCACCGAGGTGCGCGAGCACCTGCACGCGACGGGCGACGGCGGCTTCCGCGCGCACGCGGTGCCGTGGTCCGCGCTGACCGAGCCGCGCTCCCCCGGCCAGGAGTGGACACAGGACCACGCGGACCTCGCCGCCAGCACCCAGGCGTGCCTGGAGGAGCTGCTGCTCGACCTCGCCCGCTGGCTGCACGGCCGCACGGGTGCCGAGTCGCTGGCCATGGCGGGCGGCGTGGCGCTCAACTGCGTGGCCAACTCCCGGATCGCCGTGGAGGGTCCGTTCCGCCGTGTGTGGGTGCAGCCCGCCGCCGGCGACGCGGGCACGGCGCTGGGCGCCGCGCTGCAGCTCGCCGCGGACGGGGGGTCCCCCACCGCGCCGATGGACGGCGCCGGCCTGGGCCGCGGCTGGTCCGACGAGGAGCTGCGCGGCTGGCTGGAACGGGCCCGGGTGCCGTACGAGCGGCCGCCGGACATCGCGGCGGCGGTGGCCGAGGAGCTGGCGGCGGACGGCATCGTCGCCTGGTTCCAGGGCCGGAGCGAGTACGGGCCCCGGGCGCTCGGCCACCGGTCGCTGCTGGCCCACCCGGGCCGGGCGGAGAACCTGGAGCGGCTCAACCACGTCAAGGGGCGCGAGGAGTTCCGGCCGGTGGCGCCGATGGTCCTCGCCGACCGGGCGGCCGAGATCTTCGAAGGGCCGTTGCCCAGCCCGTACATGCTGTTCGTGCACGAGGTGGTCCGGCCGTGGCGGGACCGTATCCCGGCCGTCGTGCACGTCGACGGCACCGCCCGGATCCAGAGCGTGGACCCGGCGCGGGAGCCGCTGGTCGCGCGGATGCTCGCGGAGTTCGAGCGCCGCACGGGCCTGCCGGTGGTGGTCAACACCAGCCTGAACACGGCCGGGCGGCCGATGGTCGACGACCCGCGCGACGCGCTGGAGTGCTTCGGCTCGGCGCCCGTGGACCTGCTGGCGATCGGCCCGTACGCGGTCCGGCGCGGCCGCGCGTACGCCGGAGGGAGGGGGACGGGATGAACACGACCGGTTCCTTCGCCTACGCGGTGGTGATCCCCACCGTGGGACGGCCCTGCCTCGCCGACTGCCTGGACGCGCTGGCCTCGTCGGCGGGCCCCGAACCCCGCGAGGTGATCGTCGTCGACGACCGCCGGGGCCCGCGGCACGCCCGGCCGCCGCTGCCGCTGGCGGCCCTGGGCCCGCTGCGCGCCCGCGCGGCGGTGCTGGTCAGTGGGGGCAGGGGCCCGGCCGCGGCCCGCAACACCGGCTGGCGCGCGGCGCACAGCCCCTGGGTGGTCTTCCTCGACGACGACGTCCGGGTCGGGCCCGCGTGGCGGGACGAGCTGACGGGCGACCTGCTGTGCGCGGCGGCCGACGTGGGCGGCATACAGGGCGTCATCGAGGTGCCGCTGCCGGCCGGGCGCCGGCCCACGGACTGGGAGCGCAACACCGCCGGGCTGGCGCACGCGCGCTGGGCCACGGCCGACATGGCGTACCGCGCCTCCGTCCTGGAGGCCGTGGGCGGCTTCGACGAGCGCTTCCCGCGCGCCTTCCGCGAGGACGCCGATCTGGCCCTGCGCGTCCTGGCGGCCGGCCGCCGGCTGGAGCGCGGCAGCCGGACGACCCGGCATCCCGTGCGGCCCGCGGGCCCCTGGGTGTCGGTGCGCAACCAGGCGGGGAACGCCGACGACGCGCTGATGGTGCGGCTGCACGGGCCCGGCTGGTGGGAGCGGGCCGGCGCCCCGCGCGGGCGGCTGCGCGGGCACGCCGCGGTCACCGCGGCCGGTGCCGCGGCGG
>NZ_JABETO010000020.1 GCF_013055795.1 Streptomyces sp. I05A-00742 | reverse complement strand
CTCCCCCGCATCCCGCAACCGAAAATCCGCACCACAGTCAATAACCAGCACGTCCTCGCCCAGCCCCGCCGCAACAGCAGCGGACTGCCCATGCGGCAACGCCAGAAACACAACGTCATGCCCGGCCAGGACATCGGCGGAGGTCGGCTCAAGAACGCGGTCCGCCAGCGCGGGAAGGTGCGGTTGCAGCGTCCCGAGCGCCTGCCCGGCGCTGGAATGCCCGGTCAGCGCCCCGATCCGGACCTCGGGGTGCCCGAGCAGCAGACGGAGCACTTCCCCGCCCGCGTATCCGCTCGCTCCGGCTACTGCCGCTCGTATGGCCATCGGTCCTCCTCGGTGATGGCATGAATATACGAACAAGAGAAGATTTATGCAATAGCCAGTCCGTTTCCCGTTCCGCGACAGCGCGGAAGGCTGTGTCAGACCTGCGTGCCAGACTGCTGCCCACGTCCCTCGCTGATCTCAGCCTCGACCAGTGGCGGTCCGTCGACCTGCCCACCGCCCGTCGCGTGGCTCAGGAGGTGGCGGACCTGGTGGAGGGCCGCGTGGCCGCTGTCGAAACCCTTGAGCACCTCGGCGCTCCGCTGCACCGGGTCCGCATCGAGCGGAATGCCCAAGAATTCGCTCTGCTACCCGGCGGCGCGGTGACCCTCGGATTCGATCTCGACGCCTGGCAGCCGACGCCCGAGCAGGCCGCCGACTACGCCGAGAGCCTCGACCAGGGCTTCGGCTGCGGCCCCGACCTGCGCGCCCACCTCGCGCAGATGCTCAGTCCGCTCCGGAAGGCCACCTTGGCCACGGTTCTCATGGCCGTCGAGGACGGGAATCTGACCGCGCCGCCTGCCGACATGCCGGCCGTACTCGCGGCCCGGGGCCTGCGGATGCCCAGCTCCGACGAGTGGGAGCACGCCTGTGGAGCCGGAGCGGACACCCTGTTCCGGTGGGGAAACGACTGCCCCCTCGACCGCATCCCCTACGGCGACCGCACCGGCCCGCAGAACCAGCTGAGCGCCTTTGGACTGCGCATCACCTACGACACCTACCGCACGGAGCTGACGAACGTCACCACCGCGGTGCACGGCGGTGACGGCGGCGAGTCGGTGTGCGGCGGCTACGGCCCCCTGCTGGCATGGCTCCCCCTGGCCACCGCCAACCGCAACCCCGCCATGGCCGAGTTCGTACACGGCCCTGACGGTGAAGACCTCTACGAGGACTTCTCCACCCGGCCTGTGCTCCCGCTCCGATCCTGAGGCACCGCCGACGGAAACGCTCAGCCCTGCCGGCTCAAACGCTGAGCCGCCCCCGCGAGCTGCTCGCTCCTGTCCTCCAGCCACTGGATGATCCGCAGATCATGTCGGCCCCCGGTGAGCTCGTTGAGCTGAGGCAGGCCCGCCATGCTGGTGACGTTGACCTCGGTGAGCCGGCCTCCGATGACGTCGATGCCGACAAGGTGCAGGCCGTCGGCGCGCAGACTCGGGGCGATCCGGTTCACGATCAGCAGGTCGCGCTCGTCGAGGTCGGTGGCGTGAACGGTGCCGCCGACGGCCATGTTGGCGCGGAAGTCGCCGTCGGCCGGACGGCGCAGGAAGCCGCCGAGCGGCTGTCCGTCGAGGAGGAGGATCCGTTTGTCTCCCTCCGCCACCTCGGGGAGGAAGGCCTGGGCCATCGCCAGGCGGCTGCCCTGGGCGGTCGTGATCTCCGCTATCGACCGGGCATTGGGATCCCCGGAATTCACGGCCAGGATTCCCCGGCCCTTGAAGTCACACAGCGGCTTCAGGACCGCGCCGTGCGGCTGTTCGGCGGCGAAGGCGAGGAGCCGTTCCGGGTCTGCGGACACCACGGTGGCCGGCATCAGGTCGGGGAACCGGCAGGCGTAGAGCTTCTCGTTGGCCTCGCGCAGGCCCCTGGGGTCGTTTATCAGCACGCTGTCACCACGCAGATGCTCCAGCACGAGCGTGGTGGTCAGAATGTCGTACGGCGGGTCGACGCGCACCAGCACCCCCGTGGCCCGGTGCAGGTCCAGCTCGGCCCGCGCGCCGAGTACCGGCCGGCCGCCGTCGAAGATGACCGGGCGGGCAGCCGCACGGACACGGCCGTGGATCAAAGACAGGTCCCTCACCAGGCAATGCCAGATGCTGTGCTCACGCTCGGCAGCAGCGCGCATCATGGCCACGGTCGCGCTGTGCTCCCGTCCGTCGCCGAGCTGGTCCATGACGAACACGAACATGCGCTCCTCCGTTCGCCAGGCCCGACTCGCGGGCGATCGCCGTGAGTGTCGTCTCGGAGGCGGACGGACGTCCACCCCCTCACCTGGCGAACAGGCCAAACTTGTTTCTGGCGAAGCGACGGAAGGGAGGCCGGGGACCTTTCAGCGGCCGAGGCGCTGGACCAGCGGATTGCGGAGGCCGGGGACTCCGACGTGCTAGTGGGGCTCGCGCAGTCGCGGCTGGAAGCAGGGATCTCGAGCCGTACGGCCTGGATGCGGATGGTACTCCCAGCGCCCAGTGGAATTGATCCCTCCCAAGGAGGCAGAGAGGCTTTCGGCTCCTACGAGGTTCGGCCATGCCGTGAAGTGGCCTATACCCTCAGCGGAACAGCTCCGGCACCGGACAAGCCTCCAACGGCTCGTCCGGCCGGTCCGCCCAGCCCCACCAGAGATGCCGACCGGCGCACCTCCAAAGTGACCGGCAAATCCGCCGGCCATCATCCTCCCGATCGGAGAGCACGAAGCCGCCAGGCTTCATGGGCCGGCTGCACTCAGGACAGGCAGGGACGCCGTTGGTCATATGGCGCACCCCGTAATCGGCGTGCGGTGTCTGGACATCCCCTCTAGTGTCGGCCGTTTGGCAACCGTACGGGAGAGGGATTGGGGCATGGCCGAGCATCCACTCATCGCCGCCGTGCGCGCCGGGGACGGTCGGGGCGTCGAGGCGCTGTTGAGCGAGGGGGCCGACCCCGAGGCTGTCGACGGGGGTGGGACGCCCGTGCTGTGTCTGGCGGTGGACGCCCTCGACGAGGCGATCGTCGAGCAGTTGGTGTGGCGGGCCCAGGTGGACCGGCCGGCTCCGGACGGCCGTACGCCCCTGCTGCGGGCGGTCGAGCAGGGTGCGCTCGGCATCGTCACCACGCTCATGCATCACGGGGCAGATCCGCGCCGCAAGGACGCCGAGGGGCGCGACGCCCTGGAGCTGGCCAGGTACTGGCACTCGGCGGGCGTCGAGGCGGAGCTGCGACGGAGGGCGGGTACGTCGGAGCCGATCCGGCGGAGGAGGGTTGTGCACGAATCCGGGACCGTGTGCGCGGAGCTGTCTCTCGGCGGGCTGACGGTCCGGGACGGGCACACCGCGATCCTCACCGAGCTGGAGCGTCGCTACGGGATCGTGACACCGTTCGCCGAGCTGCTGGACCGCGCGTCGGCCGAGCGGGACACCGAGCACGAGGTGTGGCTGACCACGGCGGACGCGGTCCGGGAGCGTCATGACCGGGCGGACTGGGATGCGGCGGGCGCCCTGCGGGACAGCGCGAACCCGCTGGCGCGGTACTTCGGCGCGGAGGTGCTCTGCTTGATCGTCGTCCATGACGACGGGGAGGACGAGTCCTTCGACGAACCGATCGTCGACATCCTCCTGCCCTGGGTGGCGCGGGAGGAGGACCCGCTGGTGCTGCGGACCCTGACCCTCGCCCTGGGCAACGCCTCCGATCCCCGGGCCCGGCGGCCGCTGCCGGCTCTGGCGCGAAACCACGACGCGGGGGTCAGGCGATGGGCCGTGAAGGGCCTGTACGGGCCGGTTTCGGACGGGGACACCGAGGCCCTGGCCGCCGTCCTGGCGTGCACCGGGGACGTGGACGCGGAGGTGCGCGAGAGCGCCTGCTGGGCGCTGGGCGAAGCACCCGCGGGTTCTCCGGCCTCGGACGCCCTCGCCGCCTGTCTGGGCGACGAGGACGAGGCCGTGCGGGTCGTGGCGGCGACCCGTCTGGGGCTGCGGGACGACCCCCGCGGGGACGAGGTGTTGCGCGCCCTCGGCGACGTCGGCCAGGACTCGCCTTACTACTGGCACCTCGATTCCCTGCGGCGTCATCGCCGGGCACAGGGGCGGGACGGCTGAACGCCCGCTCGTCCGGCCCAAGAGGCCGCTCCGCTCACCGCGCGCAGGTCACGTCCTTCCGCGGCAGGGTGCCGTCCAGCAGGTAGTCGTTGACCGCCTTCTTCGCGCAGGGGCTGTACGAGGAGTCGTACACGAGGTGGTTGCGGACGGGGACGGTCACGAGGCGGGAGCCGCGCATCCTGTGGTGCATGGCCAGGCCCTCCTCGTAGGTGGTGCGGGTGTCGCCGGTGTTCTGGAGCTGGAGGGCGGGGACGTTGTTGCTGATCTCTGTCCACTTCTCGCGGGGGTTCGCCTTCCAGAAGGCGCAGGGCATCGGGCCGTTGAGCATCGGGCCGAAGACCGGCTGGGTGGGCCGGGCGCGTTCGACGGCGTTCCTGTACCACCGCGGGTCGCGGGGTGTGGTGACGTCGCCGCAGATGATGGCCAGGGTGCCGCCCAGATCGACGTGGGTGCCGGTGCCTTGGGGCCGGAGCATCGCGGTCAGTACCTGGCGGAGCTCGTCGGACGCCTCGACGGGTTTGCCGTCGGCCGCGTCGAGCAACTGCCGTACGGCGACGGCGTACTTGTCGTTGTCGGCCTCGTCCGTGCCGAACACGTAGAAGATGGTCGGCAGCATGCGGTCGTCCAGCCGGAAGCCCGCGATCCGGATCGGCTCCGCCTCCGCCCGCCGGATCAGGCCCTCGACGGCGGCGCGGACGGCCGAGGGTGTGGCGCCCAGGTGGTACGTGCCGTGGTGCCGCGCGGCCCAGGCGGCGAAGTCGTCGAGGGCGCGCTCGTTGGCCGGGCCCATGTCCTGCTGCATCCGCATCCAGTACTTGGCGGGGTCGGGTGCGCTGTCCAGGACCAGTCGGTCGACGCGGGCCGGGAACATCTGCGCGTAGGTGGCGCCGAGGACCGTCCCGTACGACTCCCCGAAGAAGGAGGTCGTCCGCTGCCCGAGGACGCTGCGGACCAGGTCCATGTCACGGGCGATGTTGCGGGTGGAGATGTGCGGGAGGACATCGGGGTACTTCTTCCAGCAGGCGTCGGCGTCGTTCTTCGCGAGCCGCAGGCTCTCTTCGAAGCCCGCCCGGTCCCTGCCCACCGACCACAGCCACGTCGACCGCGTCAGGCCGCAGTCCAGCGGGCTGCTCGCGCCGAGGCCCCGGGTGTCCATGCCGATGATGTCGTAGGCCGCGGCGACGTCCGGTGTCATCCTCGCCCGGAGGTCGGCGGGGGTCCCGAGGCCGCGGTCGCCGGGGCCGCCGGGGTTGGTCTGGAGGATGCCGCGCCGTTTCGCCGGGTCGGCGGACCTGATCCGGGAGATCGCGAGGTCCAGGGTGCGGCCGCCGGGCTCGCTGTAGTCCAGCGGGACCTTGAGGGTCGCGCACTCGGTGCCCTTGCGGGTCAGGTCGTCGTCCTTGCAGGCGGTCCAGTGGAGCGGCTGGTGGCGGAACCGGTCGAGGACGTCGGTGGCGGATGCCGGTGTCTTCGCCGCCGCGCCCGGGGTCAAGCCGGTCGCGGCGGCGACCGTGGTCAGGGACAGGGTGAGAGCGGCGAGGGCCGCTGCACGATTCATGCCTCTCACGCTAGAGAGAGGGTGATCTCAACTCCATGGGGTGAGGCCCCGGTTCGGGCTGTGGACAACCCCCGTAGCCCGCCGCCGGGGGATCAGTCGCCCGCGGCCCGGAGCTCCGGCTGCGGCTGCGGCTCCGGCTCCGGCTCCGGCTCCGGCTCCGGCTCCGGCTGCGAGTGCGGGCGCGGGCGCGACGGGGGAAGCTCCTCCGCCCGTCCACCCGACGAGGCGGGCGGCTTTGACGTGGTGCGCCTGGTGAGGACCAGGACGAGTACCGCGCCGGCCGTCGCGAGGGCGCCGGCGATCTGGACGAGGGTGTTGTGGCCGGTGGCGAACACCGCGTGCAGCGTGTGCTCGAAGGAGGCACGATCCCCGGCGGGGACGGCGGAGAGCAGGGCGTCCGCCCCGCCGCCGGACAGGGTGCGGGCGGTGCCGTGCGGGTCGGTGACCCGGCCGTCCAGCGAGCGGCCCATGCCGGCGACGGCCAGGGTGCCGAAGACGGCGACGCCGACGGCGTAGCCGAGTTGTTCGAAGGTGCTGTAGACGCCGCCTGCCATGCCGGCGCGCTCGGCGGGCACCGAGCCCAGGGCGAGGGCGGCGGCGACCTGGAAGACCAGCCCCATGCCGATGCCGCTCAGGGCCAGGCCGCCGACCAGGACGGGCCAGCCGGAGTCGGGGCCGAGGAAGCCTTCCACCCCCAGGCCGAGGCCCGCGAGGAACAGGCCCAGCGTGGCACCCACGCGCGGGGAGGGCTTGGGCATCCACCGTCCGCACACGACCGCCACCAGCGCCGCGGCCAGCGCGTGCGGGAGCACGACCAGGCCGGCGCCCATCGGGGAGAGGTGCTGGACGGACTGCAGCCACACCGAGGTGTAGGGCAGGACCCCGTACACGGCGCCCTCCCCGACGGCGATCGTGATCATCGCCGCGGTGAACGCCGGGCGGCGGAAGAGCGAGAGGTCGAGCAACGGATGGGCGCCGCGCCGCTGTACGGCCACGAACGCCGCGAACGCCACCAGTGCCGCCCCGAGCGGTACGAGCGTCTGGGCCGCCGTCCAGCCGTGGGTGTGGGAGGTGGTCAGGGCGTGGACGAAGCCGCCCGCGCCGAGGGCGAAGAGCACGACGCCGGGCACGTCCAGGCGCCGGGCCGCGTCCCGGGCGGGGGTGGAGCGGGGGATGTAGCGGAAGGTCATCGCCAGGGCGAGGGCGGTGACCGGCACGTTGACGTAGAAGATCCACCGCCAGTCGAGCGCCTGGGTGAGCAGGCCGCCCAGGACCGGGCCCAGTGCGGAGGCGCTGGAGGCCACCGCCGCCCAGACGCCGAAGGCCAGGCCCAGGCGCCGTCCCGTGTACAGCGTGCTGATCAGCGACAGGGTGGTGGTGAACATCGCCGCCGCCCCCAGGCCCTGTACCAGCCGGGCGGCGATCAGCCAGCCCATGCCCGGCGCCAGGGCGCACGCGACGGAGGCGAGGGCGAAGACCACCAGCCCCGCCGCGTACATCCGCCGCCGGCCGTGCAGGTCCGCGAGCATGCCCGCGCCGAGCAGGGCGGCGGCCACCGCCAGCGCGTAGCCGTCGGCCACCCATTGCAGCTGCGACAGCGACGCGTTCAGCGACCCGGACATGGACGGCAGCGCCACCAGCACGATCGTGACGTCGACGAGCAGCATGAACGTGCCCAGGCAGATGGCCGTCAACGGCCCCCAGGTGCGCATCGAAGAGACTCCTTGAAGCAGGTGTGAAGCAGGTGGACAGGACGCCGGTCACCCTCCACGTCCGCCCTCCGACCGCCCAAGCCGTACGCTGACCGGCGCAAGGATCCGGCATGTGAAGGGGGTACGGCGGTGGCTTCCGACAACCTGTCCAACAACCTGGGCGACCTCGAACAGCGCCTGCTGCTGGGCCTGCAGCTCGACGGCCGGGCCCCCTTCAGCCGGCTCGCCCGGGACCTGGGCGTCTCCGAGCACACCGTCGCCCGCCGCTACCAGCGGCTGTGCACACGGGGCCTGCGCATCGTCGGCCACCCCGTCCCGGCGCGCCTGGGCCTGGTCCGCTGGCTGCTGCGGCTGCGCTGCACCCCCGACGCGGCCGGCACCGTCGCCGACGCCCTCGCCCGGCGCCCCGACACCAGTTGGATCGCCCTCGCCTCCGGCGGCACCGAGCTCTCCTGCGCGCTCGACACCCGCACCGCCGACGAACGCGACGCCCTGCTGCTGCGGAAACTCCCCCGCACCCCGCAGGTGCTCTCCGTCGACGCGCACTGCATGCTGCGGATCTTCGTCGGGGACACCAGCACCTGGCACGCCACCCGCTTCCGCCACACGCCCGCCCTCGCCGAAGCCTCCGCCGACGCCCCCGAGGACGCTTCCGGCGGGGCCTCCGCCCCACGGCGCCTGGACGCCACCGACCGCGTCCTGTTCGCCGAACTCGCCCGGGACGGCCGTGCCACCCTCCCCGAACTCGGCGCCGCGGTCGGCCGTTCACCCTCCAGCGTCCAGCGCCATCTCGACCGCCTCCGCGGCGAAGGCGTCCTCGGCCTCTCGGTCGACTTCGACCCCCGGCTCCTCGGCTACGACATGAGCACCAAGCTGTGGCTCAACGTGGCCCCCGCTCATCTGCGCACCGTCGGGGAAGCCCTCGCCACCCACCCCGAGATCGCCTTCGCCGCCGCCGTCACCGGCACCTGCAACCTCGTCGCCAGCGGCATCTTCCGCACGCCGGCCGACCTGTACGACTACATCGACCGGCGCCTCGGCCCACTGCCGGGCGTCCGGGGCGTCGAGACCACCCCCACGCTGCGCGAGGTCAAACGCCTCGCCCCCGCCCTTGCCTGAACTCCGCGGTGGGGCTCGACGGCGCCATTCCTCGTCATTCCTCGTCACGGCCACCGTTGCCGTCCTGACGGTCCCGTCAGTCGTCCTTCACGGTGAGGCCGACGTGTTGGGCCAGGACGGGGGCCAGGTCGAACAGCTGGGCCGTACTGATCGTCGCGCCCTTCAGGGACCCGGTCCCGGAGGCGATGCCCAGGGCGGTGGCCTCGCGCAGGTCGACCCTGGTCAGGGTGGCCTTGTCGAAGCGGGCCCGGTCCAGGGTGGAGCCGGGGAAGCGGAGGTCGGTCAGAGTGGCGCCGCCGAAGTCCACGTCACGGAGGAGGCAGTCGACGAACACGACGTCCCTGAGCGTGGCGGCACGCAGATTGACCGAGTCGAATTTGCACTGGCGGAAGATGACGCGGCGCATCTCGGTGCCGTGGATCTCCGTGCCGGCGAAGACGCCGGCGGTGCACTCGGTGTCCAGCCAGGTGGTCTCCGCCAGGTTGGTGCCGACCATACGGACGGTGTGGAGCCATACGTCGTCGAAGCGCGAGCGCCGGTAGCGGCCGCGTTCGAAGGCGGCCGAGGAGAAGGCGGACTCGCTGAAGAGGGAACTGCCGCCCTCCGTGTCCTGGAGGACGGTGCCGTCGAAGTGGAGGCACTCGTAGGTGCCCGCCTGCTCGATCTCGCCGATGAAGGGCTGGAGGCGGTGTGCGTACGGCAGTGCGGCCAGGTCTCGGGGGGCGCGGGCTCGCATGAGGGGTTCCTTCCGGGACGGCCGTGTGGTGGGAGGGGGCTCCATGCTGCCGACGTGGGTGGGGTTCCGCCCAATCGGCGCGGGTCCGGAGAACCGCTTCGTCCGCGGTCCGCGCCGGCTCGACGGGCGCGGCCCGCTGCTGGTGCCTTCCGCGTTCGTCCGGCCGCGCGCCGGCCTGGTCACCGCCCACCGCGCGGGACGCCGGGTCCTCTACGCCCGCCCCCGGGCCGGGGAGACGGTGGTGGACGCGGTACGGGCGGGGCGTGAACGCGGGGGTCGGGGCGGTACCGGGCAGTTCGGGCGGATCGTGCGCCACCCACCGGGCCGTTCGGGCGGTCCGTGCCCCACCGACCGGGCCGTTCGGGGCGCGGTCATGCACGTCCGCGGGCCCGGCGCCGTCTTCGTCCCCGGCCGGGCCGGACCGGCAAGGCACCGGAGACGTCGGTGATCAGCCGAGGGCGTCCCGTCGCGCCGTGCCCCATTCCCACATGCTGCGGACCACGGGCTCCAGCGCCCGGCCCCGGCCGGTCAGGGTGTAGTGGACTCGGGGAGGCCAGCCGGGAGTCCGGTGGCGCTCGATGACGCCCGCGCCGGTCAACTGGGCCAGCCGGTCCGAGAGGACCTTGTCCGACAGGGTGGGCAGGGCGGCGGACAGCTCGGAGTACGTCGCCTCACCGCGCCGCAGGAACTCGCGGAGTACCAGCGGCGTCCATCGGCCGCCCAGCGTGGCGAGGGTGATGTCGACAGGGCATCGCGGTTCGCTGCCCGGCGGGACGAGGGCGCTGTCCGGACAGTGCGCCAGAGGGCCGTCCTGGTCATCCGCCGGTGCGTGTCCAACCGTTTGGTGAGTCACGAAGGCCCCTCCTAACTTCTGTCGCGGACAACCCGCCCGCTTCGCCTGCCCCAGGGGACCTTATGCGTATCCACCACCTCAACTGCGGCTCCCTGCGGAAGATTCCGCCCCTCGACGGACATTCCAGGGCAGGCGCCATGAACCGCGAACTGGCCGCCGTCTGCCATTGCCTGCTCATCGAGACGGACTCGGACGGACTGATCCTGGTCGACACCGGCATCGGCACCGCCGATCTGCGGCATCCCGACCGGTCGCTGGGAGCGGACTGGGTCGCCTACGCCCAGCCCGCGCTGGACCTCGGGGAGAGCGCGCTGCGCCAGATCGTCCGCCTCGGGTACGAGGCACGGGACGTGCGGCACATCGTGCTCACCCACCTGCACCGCGATCACACGGGAGGCCTGCCGGACTTCCCTCACGCGCGGGTGCACCTGCACCCCGACGAGTACCGGGCCGTCACCGACCCGACGGCACCACACCACCGGCACAGCCTCGACCGCTTCATGCCGGCACACCGGGCGCACGGCCCACGGCTGACACCCGCACTCGTGGAGGAGCGCACCGAGTGGTTCGGCTTCCCGGACGCGGCGCGGCCGCAGGGGGTGGCGGGCGAGCTGCTGCTGGTGCCGCTGCCCGGCCACTCGGCGGGGCACGCGGGCGTCGCCGTGCGCGACGACGGGGGACGGTGGCTGTTGCACGCGGGCGACGCGTACATGTTCCACGGCGAGCTCGAACGGACCCCGCCCCTTTCCCACCCCGCCCTCGAACCGGTCCAGCACGGAGCACAGACCGATGAGGCGGCTCGCCTCGTGACCCGCGACCGGCTGCGCGTCCTGCACCGCGACCACGCGGACGAGGTCACGGTCTTCAGCGCACACGACCCGTGGGAGTTCGCCCGCCTCGCCGCCCTCAAGGGCTGAGAACCACCGGCTTGGGCCTCATATCGGACCTCATACCGGAGCCGAGGCCGGATCACGGCGATACGGAGGCGATACGGAGGCGATACGGACCGGCCCCGAATCCCGCGCCCGGGCACGGGCCTCCGCGCGCCCCCGGGCACACTTGACCTGATCGCCGGGCGACACCCGGTCATCGACATGACATCGACGACGACATCGACGACGAAGGAGCACCATGTCCCTCCACGACGTGCAGATCGGCGCCCTCACCGGCGGCCCGGCGGACCTCGCGCAGTACCGCGGCAAGGCCGTCCTGGTCGTCAACGTCGCTTCCAAGTGCGGTCTGACCCCGCAGTACGCGGCACTTGAGAAGCTCCACGCGGCCTACGCCGGGCGCGGCTTCACCGTGCTGGGTGTGCCGTGCAACCAGTTCATGGGCCAGGAGCCCGGCACGGCGGAGGAGATCGCGACGTTCTGCTCGGCCACGTATGGGGTCACGTTCCCACTGACCGAGAAGACGGATGTCAACGGCGAGGGCCGGCACCCGTTGTACGCCGGGCTGGTGACGGTCCCGGACGCCGAGGGGTACACCGGGGACATCCGCTGGAACTTCGAGAAGTTCCTGGTCGCCCCGGACGGCACGGTCGCCGCCCGTTTCGCGCCGCAGACGGAGCCCGACGCGCCCGAGGTCGTCGCCGCTCTGGAGGGGGTCCTGCCGGCCTGATACGCGACGTACCGGTGGGCCCCGCCGGGGGCCCACCCGGCGTGGGCGGGGCGCGGACAGGTCAGGCGGCGGCCACGCGCTTCGCGGTTACCGCGACGGTGGTGTAGCGCATGGTGAAGCGGCCGCCGACCGCGTCGACGGCGGCGCCGAGGCCCGCCAGCAGTTCGTCCAGGGCGTTCGCCGGGAGCCGGCTGTGGCCACCGAACGTCGGTACCTGGTCCAGCCATTCGTCGCGGGTGAACGGCCGCTCCCAGTCGAATCGCCACTGCTCCGGGGCGTCGAACGCGCCCGTCCGCCGCATCCCGTCGGCGGCTCCGGCGAGGATCGGGGCGTAGCCGTCGAGGCCGGGTACGGGGTTGGGCACCGGGACGTCGGGCAGCACGCGGCGGTAGACCGCGGAGAAGGCTTCCCCCAGGCCGGACGGGGGCTGGAAGACGTTCCAGAAGACCGCCAGCCGGCCGCCGGGCCGCAGTACACGGGCCGCCCTCTCCGGGCCGGCGGCCGGGTCGACCCAGTGCCAGGTCTGGCCGGCGACGACCGTGTCGAAGGCGCGACCGGCGGGGTCCCAGGTCTCGAAGGCCGCCACCTCGACGTCGATGCCGTCGCGCCGTGCCAGGCCGGCCATCCGCGCGTCGACGTCGACCCCGAGGACCCGGCAGCCGGCCGCCCGGAACTGCCGGGCGGCGATGCCGGTGCCGACGCCGACGTCGAGGAGGTCGGGGCCGGGACTGCCGGCGACGACGCGGTCCACCAGGGCGTCGGGGTAGCGGGGCCTGGTCCGGTCGTAGCGCTCGGCTTCGGCGCCGAACGACGCCGCGGTTTCCTGGAGTTGATGAGGCTCGTTCCCGGAGGGACGGGCGGGCTCGGGAGGTAGAGTGGGCATGTGCCCACTAATAGTGGGCGCGCGCCCACTCGTCAATCGGTCAGGGCCCGCCAATATCAAGGGAGACGCACGGTGCCGACAGGAATCGCCCTCCGCGACGCGCGTGAGCAGTTGTTCGACGCTGCCGAGCGCGTCCTGCTCCGGGACGGGCCGAACGCGCTGACCAGCCGCGCGGTCACCACGGAGGCCGGCTGCGCCAAGGGCGTGCTGCACCGGCGCTTCGCCGACTTCGACGCCTTCCTCGCCGAGCTGGTCCTGGACCGCGTCGCCCGGCTCGACGAACAGGCCACCGCCCTGCGCGAGTCCGCCGGGACCGGTACCGTCGCCGGCCACCTCACCGACGCGCTGACGGACCTGTTCGGATCGCTGGCCGTGGCGATCGTCGGCCTCATCACCGCCCGCGACACCCTGCGCGCCCGCCTGCGCCGGACGGGCGGGACGGGCGGGCCGGGCGGCGTCCCGGTTCTGGCGGAGGCCACCGCCATGCTCGCCTCCTACCTCGCCGCCGAACAGGAACGGGGCCGCGTCACCGAGGACGCCGACGTGGACACGCTCGCCCTCACCCTGATCGGTACCGGGCACCTGCTCTTCGCCGGCCGGGACGGCGCACCGCCGGAGCGCGAAGCCGTCCTCCGGATCGTGGACTCGGTCGTCGGGGGCGTCGTACGGGAACCGCTGTCCTGAGCGGTCCGAACCGGGCCCGTCGGGTCCCTGCGTAAGATCGGCACGGGGCGGGCTCCTGCTTCCGCCCGCGCACGGAACAGCGACAACGACGGCGAGGCGCCTCCGCCGACCCGGCGTCGGACGGGGGGACCGGAACGTATGTGGACACAACTGGCGACGGCCACCGGAGTACTCGCTCTGCTGACCATCGTGCCGGGGCCCGACATGGCCGTCGTCACCAAGCGCGCGATCGCCTCGGGGCGGACGGAGGCCCTGCGCACGGCCGCCGGCATCACCGCCGGGCTGCTGGCGTGGGGCGTGTTCACGGTGGTCGGACTGGCGGCGGTCCTCGCGGCGTCGGCGGAGGCGTACCTCGTCGTCAAGCTCCTCGGGGCGGGCTACCTGGCCTTCCTCGGTGCGCAGGCGCTGTGGCAGAGCCGGCGCGCGGCGCCCGAGCCTGCCGTGGCGGAGGCCCGGGGGTCCGGAGGGGCGTTCGTGAGCGGCCTGGTGGCGAACATGCTCAACCCGAAGATCGCCGTGTTCTACACCGGGGTGCTCCCGACCCTGGCGCCGGACGGCCTCTCCACGGCGGAGGGCATGGGCCTGCTCGTCCTGCTGCACGCGGCGTTGACGCTGTCCTGGCTCGGCGCCTACGTGTACGTCGTCTCGCGCGCCCGGTCGGTGTTCGAGCGGCCGCGTGTCCGCCGTGCGCTGGACCGTGTGACCGGCGTCGTGCTCATCGGCTTCGGCCTGCGGGTCGCGGCCGAGGCGTGACCGGCCCCGCCCCGGCGGAGAGCGGCCGGAACGGGCCGTGAGGCCCAACAGCCGCCTCCTGGCCGGCTTCGGGACCTCCGCCCGGCCGGCGTCCCCGTGACCGGCGGCGATGAAGTGGTCGCCGACGCGCAGTGAGAACGCGAGCAGGCGGCGGACCTCGACGTCGTCCCCGTCGGGGCAGAGCGAGCCGAACAGCGAGCGCAGGTAGTCCACGCGTCGGTTGCCGACGCGCCGGAGGCGCTGCGCGACGGCGTCGTCGCGGCGGGACCAGTCACGGATCGTCGGGTCGGCGTACCCGCAGAAGCCGCCTTGCCGACGAAGCCGAGCGGGCTGCTCGGCGTCGCCTGCACGGCGGCCATCAAGCCCTTCCGCTGCGTGGCAGTGGGCGGGACCACTCCCCCGCCGGGGAACCACCGGCCGGGCCGCGGCGATCCGGGTGAACGCGGGCGGCCGCGCGGCGTGCCGTACCGCCCGGCCGCCCTCAGAGGCGAGGCTGCCGGGAACACGCGCCGCCGGTCCCGGCGGTGTGCGCCGAGCGCGGAAGGCGGTCCCGTGTCCCCGGAGGAGAACAAGAGGCTGGTTCGCCGGTTCTACGAGGAGATCGACAGGGGGAACCTCGACGCCATGGACGAGCTCGTGGCCGAGGACTACCTCGACCACTCGCCGCCGCCGTTCCCCGGGTTCGCCCCGGGCCGCGAAGGGCTCAAGCAGGCCTTCCGGATGTTCTGGGAGAGCACGCCGGGCACCCACCGGATCGAGGACCAGATCGCCGAGGGCGACAAGGTCGTGACCCGGCTGCTGGCCGAGGGGGTGCAGAGCGGGGACCTGCCGGGCATTCCGGCCACCGGCCGCACGGTCAAGATGACCGCGACCGTGATCCACCGCATTGAAAACGGCCGGCTCGCCGAGAAGTGGTCGGACAAGGATCTGCTGGCATTTCTGCAGCAGTTGGGGGTCCTCCCGACCCCCGAGACGTAGAACCCCGAGACGAAGAACCCCGAGGCACAGAACCCCGAGACATAGGGCCCCGAGGCACAGCCACCGCGCACACACAGCCCGTCACGGCCGCAGCAGCCCCGCGAAGCGGTCCACCGCGCGGTCCGCGCGGTCGCGGTCGCCGGTGACCGCGAGGTCGAGCAGCAACCCGCGGACGAACGCCATGACCACGGTCGGGGTCACGGTGTCGTCGGGGTCGGTCGTGACGTCGCGGAAGGCGGCGCCCAGGGTGCCGAACCAGTCGGTGACCACGGTGGCCAGGTCCGGGTAGTGCTCGGGATGGGCCACGGCGTCGGCGTGCACCTCGAAGAACAGGCGGACGAACGGCACCCGTTCGGGCGCGCTGATCCAGGCCCAGAGGGCGCGCAGACGCTCCTCGGGGGTGGCCGTCTCCGGGACGAGCTCCCCGGCCACCCGCGCCGCGCCGCGGCGGCGGGCCTCGGCGAGGACCGCCGAGACCAGTTCCTGCTTGCTGCCGAAGTCGTAGAGCAGCATGCGCGGACTGGTGCCGAGGGCGGCGGCCAGCGGACGCAGGCTCATACCGGCCAGGCCGTGCGCCAGGACGTGGTCGGCCGCCCGCGCCAGGGTGCGCTCCCGCCGGGCGGGGTCCGGGGGTCGTGCCACGCGGCACCGTCCTCTCGTCGTCGTTCTCCCAGCGCGCGCCAGCCGCACGCTCACCGCTCGCTCGTCGCTTCAGGACGAGTTTATGGTACGACTGTTTCACTAATGACGGGCGAAGGGGCCGACGGGCGTCACCTCCCGGGAACACCTTGTAGGGACCCCACATATCGTCGATGCCGGAATGCGTTGATCACGGCATGCGCGGAACGCGAACCTCCTTGACAGGGTGGGGTCGTGAGCCGGGGCCTGCCGGGTTCCGCGCGCAGCGCAGGGCGCCGTTCGCCTGTGCTGCCACCACAAAGGGCTATAACAAGAGGGGGTTCGTCCAGTGAGTGCTGGGGACACCAACGCCGTGCTGGTCACGGGGCTCGGGGCGACGACGCCGCTGGGCGGGAACGCCGCGTCGACCTGGTCCGCGATGCTGGCCGGGGAGTCGGGGATCGGGCCGATCGAGGAGGAGTGGGCGGCCGGGCTGCCCGTCCGGATCGCGGGGCGGCTCAAGGTGGATCCCGCCGGGGTGATGGACCGGGTCCAGGCCCGCCGGATGGACCGCTGCGAGCAGATCGCCCTGATAGCCGCCCGCGAGGCGTGGGCCGACGCGGGCCGGCCCGAGGCCGACCCCGAGCGGCTGGCCGTCGTCATCGGCACGGGCACCGGCGGCGCCCTGACCCTGCTCGGCCAGGACGACGTCCTGGAGACCTCCGGGGTACGGCGGGTCTCCCCGCACACCGTGCCCATGCTCATGGCCAACGGCCCGGCCGCCTGGGTCAGCATCGAACTGGGCGCCCGGGGCGGCGCCCACACTCCGGTCAGCGCCTGCGCCTCCGGGGCGGAGGCCATCGCGCAGGGCCTGGACCTGATCCGGCTCGGCCGGGCCGACGTGGTCGTGGCGGGCGGCACCGAGGCCTGCGTCTGCGCGCTGCCGCTGGCCGGGTTCGCGCAGGCCAGGGCCCACTCGACCCGCAACGACGAACCCGGCCGCGCGTCGCGGCCGTTCGACGTCGACCGCGACGGGTTCGTCATCGGCGAGGGGGCGGCCGTGGTCGTCCTGGAGCGTGCCGGGTTCGCGGCCGCCCGGAACGCCCGCGCCCACGCGGCGCTCGCCGGCGCGGGCGTCACCTCCGACGCCCACCACATCACCGCCGCCCACCCGGAGGGCCAGGTCCGGGCCATGCGCCGGGCGCTGGCCGACGCCGGGCTGTCGCCGCGTGACATCGCGCTCGTCCACGCCCATGCGACCTCCACACCGCAGGGCGACCTCACCGAGGCCCGTTCCGTCGCCGAGGCCGTCGGCACCCACCCGGCCGTGACCGCCACCAAGTCGATGACCGGTCATCTCTTCGGGGCCGCGGGGGCGCTGGGCGCCGTCGCCACCGTCCTTTCCCTGCGCGACCAGGTGGTCCCGGCCACCCGGAACCTCGACGCGCAGGACCCGGAGGTGCCGCTCGACGTCGTCGCCGGCGCGCCCCGGCGCGGCCCGCTGACGGCCGGTCTCGCGAACTCGTTCGGCTTCGGCGGCCACAACGCCTCGCTGGTGTTCACCCCCGCGCCCTGACGCCCGCCGCCGCCGAACGCCACTCCGCCGCGCGCGGCGGACCCGGATGGGTCCGGAGGACGACGTCACCGGTGGCGGCCCCGGGTGAGCCTGGTGGCCCGCGGATGCCGGCCGGACGGCGGACGGCGGACGGAAGGGGCCCTGGGGTGGACCGATGGGACGACGGGGTCGGGGAGCGATGGATCAAGCGGACTTCTTGCCGCCTGCTCCGGTCGCCTGGCCGAGGGCCCCGCCCAGGTTCTGCAGGGCCTCCAGGGCCTTGGTGAGCTGGGCGATGTTCTCCTGGAGCCGGGCCACCTGGCCGGGGAGGGAGGCCAGGGCCGTCGCGACGTCCGCGGCGCCGCCCGCCGCACCGCTGACCGCGGCCAGCGGATCCGTCAGGCCCGCGACGGGCGCCCCGGCCAGCCCGGAGAGGGTGTTCAGCGCCGTGTCACCGCGCAGGAGGTTACGGGCGCTCTCCTCGCCCAGACTCTCCAGCGCGGCGAGCTTGCCGAGCGTCTGGAGCGCGTCGGCGGGGAGATTGGCGACGGCCTGGAGGCGCAGGTGCCGGGTGAGCAGGTCCGTGCCCTGGGCGCCGGCCGGGGGCCGGTCGAGGATGTCGTCCAGGGCCTTCTTCGCATCGTCGGCGATGTTGCCCAGCAGGGTGCGGAAGGTGTCCGTCATCGGGGGGTTCTCCTTGCGTCTACGAAGATCGGGGGCGGGGAGCGTTCGGGGCGCGGGCGCGGCCTCGGCGCGGGGGCGGCCGTGCGCCGCGTGCGGAGGAAGCCGGGGACGGGGTGGTCCGGTTCACGTGGTCCACGTCCGCCGGACGACGGCCGCGGCCATGTCGGCGAGGGCGGCGGTGTGCGGGGAGTCGGGGAGGCAGGGGCGCACCGCCGCCCACGCGTCGTCCAGCAGGCGGGCCGCTTCCTTCTCGCAGGCGGCCACGGCCCCGCAGTCCTCGATCGTCCGTACGGCCCGCGCCACGGCCCGTTCGTCGGGCCCCGCGCGCAGGGAGCGCCACAGGGCGGTCGCCTCGGCCCGGGGGAGCAACGCGACGGCGTACGCCAGGGGGAAGGTGACCTTGGTGTTGCGGAGGTCCTCGGCCGCGTGCTTGGTGGCCCGGTCGCGGTGCGTGACCCCCCTCAGATCGCCGATGTCGTCGGTGATCTGGTAGGCGAGCCCGAGCGCCTCACCGAACTCCCCCAGGGCTGTTCGTTGTTCGGGCGTCGCGCGCCCGGCGAGGGCCCCGATCTCGCACACCACCCGGACTTGGACGCCGGTCTTCAGCCGGTGGGTGAGCGCCAGCATCCGCAGCAGCGGCCGGCTGTCCGACGTGGTCAGCGCCAGCTCCAGTTCCTCCTGGTGACCCTGGATGTCCAGGGCCTGGCCCGCGTGGGTGGCGCGCAGACCGGCCAGGTAGGTCTCGTACACCGCCAGCCGGAGCTCCGCGTCCTCGGGGAGGGTGTGCCGGATGGCGCGGTCGAGGCTGAAGTAGGCGGCGGTACCCGCGTTGATGGCCGTGGCCTCGCCGAAGACGGTGTGCGCCGCCGGGCTGCCGCGCCGCAGGGATGACGCGTCCTCGACGTCGTCCACCATCAGCGAGCCGGCGTGCCCGACCTCGCACGCGGCGACGAGCTCGGCGTAATGGTGGCCGCCGGCGCCGAACAACTCCAGGATCCGGGCCATCAGATGGCCGCGCCAGCGCTTGCCGCCGGCGTCGAGCAGATGGCGCACCGGGGCCACCAGGGCGGCGTGGAGCCGCCGGTCGCGGTCCGCGGAGCCGGCCGGGTCGAGCGCGGGGAGCCCCTCCCGCCCCATCAGTTCCGCGCTGAGGACCGCTCCGGGCGCGGCGGGGCAGAGCCGGGTGATCCCCTCGTGCAGCGCCGACGCCGTCCGGGCGACCCGGGCGTCGCCCTGCGCGCGAGGGGTGATCCCGGGGCCCGGCACCTCCCGGCCCACGGGCCGTGCGTTCCGGGTCGGCGGCAGGGGCAGGGGCAGCCGCGCGGGTCCTCCCGTCGCGGCCGCGGGCGCCCGGGGGACGGACAGCTGGGGCATGTCGTCGGTCATGAGATCAATCCCTCCGTAACAGGGAATTGGCGTCGGCAAACCTAGCGAATGACGCCCCGGCGACGAGGGGAATTGGGCGCACGCCCACCTGTCGCCGAGACAAGAGATTTGCTGCTCATCCCATTAACTGCACGGTTTGTGTGTCCCGGCCCGTGCCGATAGGTTCTGGCCCCTGACCGGCACCGGGGAAGGAACGCCTCCTGATGGGAACGCGCAACGTTGTCGAGGAATTCATGGGCAATGTGGCGGACGATTACAAGAAGGCGTTCGACGACCTCCTGGGCCACGATGCCGGGGATGACCTCACCGGTGCCGCGGGCAGGCTCCTCGCCGTCGCGGCCCTGGCCGGTCTTCCGCGGCAGTTGAGCGCCGTCGGCGAACTGCTGGGCAGACTGGCCGAGGAACTGAGAACCGTCGAACCGCTTCTCGCGGCCGTCGGCGGGGCCGACAGCAGGGCCACCGGGCCGGACGCGCCCGGCAGGCGGGCGTAGCGGCGGCGGGCGCGATGGGTGCGGTCGGCGGCCGGCTGTTCGCCGTGGCCAGGGTGCTGGGAGAACTGGTCGGCCAGGACGAGGGATTGCCGCGGACACGATCCGGCCACGCGCCGGACGACGCCCTCGCGCCCGGGCGCGCCGCCCGCCGGGCCCGGGCCGCACGGCGGGCGCTGGAGCGGCTGGGGCCCCTGTACGTGAAGCTGGGCCAGGTCCTCGCCACCCGGCCGGACCTGGTACCGGCGCACCTGCGCGCCGAGTTCCAGAAGCTCAACGACCAGGTTCCCGCCCAGCCCTTCGCCGCCTTCACGCCCGTACTCACGGAGAACCTCGGCCCGGACTGGCGGCGGATGTTCGACGACGTGGACACCGACCGTCCGCTCGGCGCCGCCTCGCTCGCGCAGGTGCACCGGGTCACCCTCCGCGGCGGCGCCCCCGGCGTCATCAAGCTCCAGCGGCCCGGTGTCCGGCGGACCAGCCACGCCGACATGGCGTTGCTGCGCCGTGCCGCCTGGCTCACGGCGCGCGGCGCGCCGCGCTTCAACGCGGTGGTCGACGTGGAGTCCATCCTCACCAACGTCTTCGACGCGATGGAGGCGGAGCTGGACTTCACCAAGGAGGCCGCCAACATGGAACGGGCCCGCGCCTCGGTCGGCCGGTTCCCCCAACTGGACATCCCGCGCGTCGTCGCGGCCGCCCCCAGCGTCCTGGTGCAGTCGCTCGCCCCCGGCGGCTCGGTGGCCCGGGTCGACCGGGCGGAGCTGGACGAGCAGCGGCGTGAGGCCATCGCCCGCGAGCTGACGGCGTTCATGGGCCGCGGCTACTTCGTCGACCGCTTCTACCATGCGGACCCGCACCCCGGGAACGTCTTCGTCAGCCCGGACGCCCCGGCGACGCTGCTGGACTGGGGCATGGTGGGCCGCCTCGACCAGCGCACGAGCATGCGCATGCTGCTCCTGCTGATGGCCGTCGGCCAGAACGACGGCCACGGCCTGGCACGGGTGTGGACCGAGCTGGGGCGCACCACTCCGTGGTCGAACATCCCCGGTTTCACCACCGACATGGCCGCCCTGGTGCCCAAGCTGGCCTCCTCCTCGATGGCGGAGATGAACTTCGGTGTCGCGTTCGGCTCCGTCCTGGAGAGGGCGGCCCGCCGCGGCATCGCCTCGGCCCCGACCGTGTCCCTGATCGGGAAGTCCCTGGTCAACCTGGAGAGCAGCGTGCGGCTGCTGGCCCCGCACCTGACGTTCCCCGATCTGTTCGAGTCCGAGGTGCACGGCATCGTCCTGCACGTCCTCCGGGAGATCATCTCCCCGCAGCAGACGGCCCGCCGGGCGCTGGAGGCGCTGCTGGCCTACAGCGAGGCCGGGGAGCGGCTGCGCGGAGGCCTGCTTCCGGAGTACGACGGGCCGCCGTCCTCGTCCCGTCGTACCGCCGGCCGGCAGCAGCACGCGCTGCTCGCGGCGGGCGCGCTGGCCCTCTGGGGATTCCACCGGCATGCGCGCCGGGGGCGGTGAAGAACATCGCGGGATTCACGGGGATTCGGGCATTACGGGAGCGTGCGGAATTTCCCGCGGAATTTCCCATCGATGCGAAGGGACCGAGTCCATGGCGAGCACCGAGGTGCTGAAAGAACTCATCGCGGCGCTGGCGAACGATTCCAAGAAAGCGTTCGACGAGTTCCTGGACCGGGACCGGGACCGGGAAAGCGGTGAGCGGGTCGGCCGGCGGGAGCAATGGGCGCTGCTTTCCGCCCTGTTCGGCTCCGGGGACGGCCCGGGGGCGGGGAGGACCCCGCAGTCGGGTGCCCTCGGCGGCCTGGCCGGGCTGTCGGAGGTACTGCGGGAGCTCAACGAGGTCACGGGCCTGCTCGTCGTCACCCTTCAGCGGCTTCAGCCGCTGCTGGCCACCGCGGCGGGGGCGGCACCGGCGGCGGGGGCGGGGGCAGCAGGGGCCGCGGAGAAGGCGTCGGGCGAGGCGGCCTCCGGTGCGGCGGAGACGGCGGCCGCCACCGCGGGCAAGGCGGCGGCTGCCGCGAGCACGGCCGCCACGAGCACGGCCGCCGACGCGGCGGGACGGACCGCGGACACCGCGGGGAGGACTGCCGATACCGCCGCCAAGACCGTCGCCTCCTCCGGCAAAGCGGTCACCGACGCCGCCTGCAAGGCAGGGCCGATCGGCTGATGATCCGGTGGCGGCTCCCCGCGGGGCCGGGCTCGGCCCGCGTTCCCGCGCGGCCACTGAACCCGCCTTCGATCGCCGGGATCAGAGCCCAGAATCAGGACGTCGGGATCAGGACGTCGCGGTCGCGGAGCGGGCGAGGTTGTCCTCCAGGCGTCGCAGGATGTGCAGGGCCATGTCCCGCTCGTCGGCGGTGAGGTCGCCGGTGGCGGCGTCCTCCAGCTCGGACCAGATGCGCTCGACGTCGCGGCGCAGGGCGAGGCTGGCCGCGGTGGGCTCGATGATGACGGCGCGCTTGTCGGTCGCGCAGGGGCAGCGGCGGACGAAGCCGGCGTGTTCGAGCCGCTGGATCGTCCGGGTCATGGTGGCGGCGTCGGAGTCGAGCAGACGGACGAGGTCGGTCTGGCGCTGGGGGCCGAGCTCCCACAGTTGCATCATCACCAGCTCCTGGCCGAGATGGAGGCCGACGCGGCGCAGGAGCTGTCCGCCGATCATGCGGTGGAGACGGGCGACGCGGAAGATCGCGTGGCTGACCGGCCCCGCCTGGGCGGAGGCGGGGATGGGCACCGTCACCCCGTCCGTCACCCCCTCCACCGCCCCGGTGACCGGGCAGTCCCCGGCGTCTCCGCTCGTCGACCGGCTCATGACGGCACCCGCCTCCTGTTGAACTGACTGAACAAGTACCAACCCCTACTGGGATGCACTCACCCTACAACGGGAGGCCCCAACGAGCGCAGATCACCGCGATGAGCTGGGCATCTCAGGGGAACCGAAGGCCCGGGAATGACGAGGTAGCCTTTAGTTGTTCGGACAGGTAACTTCATGTCCCGAGCCCGCGACTCCCGGACCCGGGAGCCCGCGACCCGCCCCTGTCGGAGGAAGAACAGCCATGACCACCGCATTCGAACCGATCGAGCTGGCCGGCAAGCGTCTGGCCAACCGCATCGTGATGGCCCCGATGACCCGCAGCCGCGCCTTCGGGCCCGGCGCCACCCCGACGCCGTCGATGGCGGCCTACTACGCGCAACGGGCGGACGCCGGCCTGATCGTCACCGAGGGCACGCAGCCGTCGGTGATCGGCCAGGGCTACACCGACACCCCGGGCCTGCACTCCGAGGAGCAGGTGGCGGCCTGGCGGACGGTGACCGACGCCGTCCACCGCCGGGGCGGCACGATCTTCGCCCAGCTGATGCACACCGGCCGCGTCAGCCACCCCAGCCTGCTGCCCGAGGGCATGCACCCGGTCGCCCCCTCGGCCGTCGCCCCCGTAGGCCAGGTGTACACCCACGCGGGGCCGCAGGACTTCGTCACCCCCAAGGAGCTCACCGAGGACGAGATCCGCGGCACGATCGCCGACTTCGCCTCCGCGGCCCGCAACGCGATCGCCGCGGGCTTCGACGGGGTGGAGCTGCACGGGGCGAACGGCTACCTGATCCACCAGTTCCTCGCCCCCAACGCCAACCGGCGCACCGACGCCTGGGGCGGCTCCGTCGAGGGCCGCGTCCGCTTCGGCGTCGAGCTCGCCGAGGCCGTCGCCGAGGCGATCGGCGCCGACAGGACCGCCTTCCGGATCTCCCCCGGCAACCCGTACAACGACATCGCCGAGGACGGCCTGGAGGAGACCTACGGCGCGCTGCTGGAGCGGCTCGCCCCGCTGGGCCTCGCCTACCTGCACCTGATGGAGGGGCCGGACCGGGACCTGACCCTGCGGCTGCGCAAGAACTGGCCGGGCACCTTCATCCTGAACCCGTTCACCCACCCGGAGTTCACCGGCCCGGACAGCCTCGCCCTCGTCGAGGACGGCACCGCGGACATGATCGCCTTCGGCGCGCTGTTCCTGGCCAACCCGGACCTGCCCCGCCGCCTCGCGGCCGGTGGCCCCTTCAACACCCCGGACCGGGCCACCTTCTACGGCGGGGACGACACCGGCTACACCGACTACCCCGCCCTGCCCGCCTGACCGGGGGTGTCGCGACCGGGGGTGTCGTGAACGGCGGTGTCTCGACCGAGGGTGTCGCGCGGGACACCGCGGCAGAACCTGCGGTCCCGGGCGGCCAGCCCCGCCCGGGGGCCGGCCGCACGCAGGACGACGTCGAGCGCGCGGTCCGGGTCCGCGGCGTAACAGTTGCTGAACCAGGCCATGTTGGCCTCGACCACCGCCCACTCGGCGTCCGGGGCGCGGTCCGTGCGCAGCAGCCCGACGTCGACGACGACCGCGCTGGGCAGCGAGTCGCCGCAGGCGCCGAGGAGGCGGCGGGCGAAGGCGAGGACGGCGCTCCGGTGCCGGTGCCCGTCGAGCGGGGCGGCTTCGAGCCGACCGTGGACCGCGTACTGACTGCCGGTGCGCACCTCACCGTCCAGGACGAACAGCCGGAACTCGACGTCCCAGTCCACCACTTCGGCGATCTGCACCGGCGTCTCGGGGGGCAGGTCCGCGCCGGTGGGCAGTCCGCTGCCGTCGGGGTGGACGGCGGCCCGGAAGCTCTTGTCGGACGGCGGCTTCACGAAGGCGGGCCGGTCCAGGCCGCGGGCCGCGTCCAGGGTGGTCAGGACCGTCTTCCGGCGGCGGTACGCGAAGGGGAGCCCGGGCAGCCAGTCGTCGTCCGGCTCCAGGAGGGCCACCCCCAGACCGGCTCCGAACCGGGCCGCGTAGCGGGGGCCGCCGTAGTAGTGGCCGCCCGGCCCGGGGCCGGGCTCGTCCGCGCCGGGCCGGGCGGGGAGCGTCACGACGTCCATGCCCCGGCGGCGCGCGGCGTGCGCCAGCAGCTCCCGGGTCGACGTGTACTGCGGGGCGAGCGCCAGGAAGCCGCTCCCCTTTGCGGCCGTCACCTCACAGCTCCCCGGCGTCGTTGACGAGGAGGGCGATCTGCACCCGGTTGTTCAGGCCGAGTTTGGCGAGGATGCGGGAGACGTGGGTCTTGACCGTGGGCACGCTCATGTACAGCCCGGCGGCGATCTCCGCGTTCGACTTGCCCCGGCCCACGGCGACGGCCACCTCGCGCTCCCGCTCGCCGAGCAGCGCGAGCCGCTGCCCGGCCCGCGCCGCCCGGTCGTCGCGGCCGGTGCCGTCCGCCACCCGGTCGATGAGCTGCCGGGTGACGGCCGGGGAGAGCACCGGCTCGCCGGCGGCCACCCGCCGGACGGCCTCCACGATCTGCCCCGGCGGCGTGTGCTTGAGCACAAAGCCGGCGGCGCCGGCCCGCAGGGCGCGCAGGACGTGGTCGTCGGAGTTGAACGTGGTCAGCACGATGACCTCGGGCGGCCGCGGGCGGCTCCGCAGGGCCTCGGTGGCCGCGAGTCCGTCGACCGTGGGCATCCGGATGTCCATCAGGACGACGTCGGGGGCGTGCGCGTCGACGAGCGGCTCCACCTCGCCGCCGTCCGCCGCCTCGGCGACGATCTCGATGCCGGCCGCGCCGCCCAGCATCAGCCGCAGCCCCGACCGGACCAGCGGGTCGTCGTCGACCAGGAGGACACGGACGGTCGGGGACTCGGTCACCGGGCTTCCTCGCAGGTCGGGTGGTGGTGCCCCACTCTATCGGCCGGTCGTGTCGGGTGCCGGGGAAGGGATGGGGATCGGGACGGCGACGGTTGCGGGGACGGGCGACCCGGGCCCGTCCCCGCTGTCGCCGCTGTCGCTGTAGCCCCGGCAGTCCCCGCCGTTGCCGTCCCTCCGGAGCTCCGTGCCACTCCCGCCGTCCGGTTCGCGCCGCCCGGTCCAGGGCAGCCACGCGTCCAGCCGGAAGTCCCCGCCGACCCGGCCGTGTTCGAGCCGGCCGCCCGCGAGCCGGGCCCGCTCGGCGAGGCCGACGAGGCCCTGCCCGGCGCCAGGGATGACGGTGGCCGGGACAGGGGCGGCCGGTATGGGAGTGGCTGGGACGGGAGTGGCCGCCGCGGACAGCGCGTTGCGCACCTCCACGGTCAGCCCCGCGCCGGGGTCGCCGCCGACGGTGACGACGACCTCCGCGCCGGGCGCGTGCTTGCGGGCGTTGGTGAGCCCTTCCTGGACGATCCGGTAGACGGTGCGTCCGGTGGCGGCGGCGACCGGTGCCCCGGTGCCCGTCCGGAGGTCCAACGCGACCCGCGCCCCCGCCGCGCGGGACTCGTCGACCAGCCGGGGGAGGTCGTCGAGGGTCGGCTGCGGCCGGTCCGGGGCGTCGCCGGCCGGGAGCCGCAGGACGCCGATGATCTCGCGGAGGTCCTCCAGGGCCTGGTACGCGGCGTCCCGGATCACCCCGGAGGCCCGCCGGACGTCCTCGGGCGGTGCGTCCGGGCGGAACTCCAGGGCACCCGCGTGCACGCTGAGCAGCGAGAGCCGGTGCGCGAGCACGTCGTGCATCTCCCGCGCGATGTCCTCGCGCACCTGCCGCCGCGCCTCCTCCCCCGCCCGTTCGACGCGTTCGCGCAGCCCGGCGACGAGCCGGCGTCGCGAGGCGACGTACAGGCCCCACCCGAAGGAGCCGGCGACCAGGGCGAAGTAGGTGAGCGCGGAACCGGTTTCGGGGTCGCCCGCCTCCGGCCGGCCGAGCAGGAAGACGGGCAGGGGCAGGGCCGTGAACGCGGCGACCCACCGGGTGACGCGCGGCGGGCAGTGGGCGGCGACGGTGAACAGGGCGACCATGATCGGTCCGGCGGCGAAGTGCGAGAACGCCCCGGTCACCACCAGCGCGACCGCGAGCTGGACCGGCCACCGCCGCCTCACGAACAGCGCCGCGCACGCGAGGCCGCCCGCCAGCTGGTCGGCGAACAGCGCCTCGTCGGACAACTGCCGGCCGGCCAGCGCGTCCTCGGCGGTGAGCACCGAGAAGGCGGCGGCCGCCAGGAAGCAGCCGAGGTCGGCGAGCCGGTCGCGGGTGGCGGGGCGAAGGCGGGTCATGACCGGAATGTATGCGTTCACGGAAGCCCGGAGCGAGGGGCCCGCGGCGGGCCGATACCTTCGGACGACACCCGGCCCGCGGGAAACGTCCTTCGGTCGGCCCGGCGCCTCCCGAGGACGGATCCCCGGCCCGGCCTCCGGCGCCCAGCATCGTCGTATGAAGAGTGTGCTGGGTTTTGTGAGCTTCGTCCTGACAGTGGGCGGGCTGGCCGGTCTGCTGCACGACTGGGTCGGCGGGTTCCGCCTCTTCGGCTTCCTGCGGTACCTCGCGCCCGACGGGTACGAGGTCTACGCGAACATCGTGTTCGTGGTGCTGGGAATCGCCCTGGGCCTGCTGGGCCAGTCCTTGGGGCGCCGGGGCGCGGGGGTCGAGGGACATCGGAACGAATGCCGGCGCTGAGGATCTGTCGACGCCGGCGGGTGACTGACGGGCTGTCGGTCGCGGGACCGGTTCGGCCGACGTCATCCTCGACTCGCCCGGAAGGCCGGAAGGGACCGCTGCCCGGTGCCGTACCGCCCCGTGAGGCCATGGCGAGCTGTTGGTGCTGGAGCTCTCGCGCCTGCCAAGTGCAGTCAGGACGACTGGACTTGGTCGAAGAGGGCGAGGGCTTCGGCGGGGTCCGGGCTCACAAGGCGTTCCAGACCGGTCATCGTGATCTCCGCCCACCTGCCGGCCCGTGCCCACATCTGTTCCTCGAAGGCGCGGACAGCCTCGTCCAGATCTCCGGGGCCGGCGGCGATGGACTCGGCGAGTTCGGCGCCCTCCAGCATCGCGAGGTTCGCGCCCGCCCCCAATGGGGGCATCAGATGGGCGGCGTCGCCCAGTAGCGTCACCCCGGGGACGTGGGTCCAGGTGTGGGACGCGGGCAGGGCGTAGAGGGGGCGGTGGGCGAAAGCGGTGCCGTGGCGGAGGAGGTCGAGGACGGGAGCGGCCCAGCCGTCGAACAGGGCCAGCAGACTCGACCGCACGGCCTCGGCGTCGGCCGGATCCAGGTTTGTGTGCCAGTCCAGCGGCGCGCGGAACTGGGCGTACACCTTGACGTGGCCGCCGCTGTTGCGCTGGGCGACGACAGCTCGGTTCACGCCGTACACCGCGACGGAACCGTCGCCGATCAACCGGGCGAGGTCGGGGTGGCGGGCGTCGACGTCGTCCAGGGAGGTCTCGACCAAGGTGACGCCGGTGTAGTGCGGCGTCACCGATGAGACCGCCGGGCGGGTCCGGGACCAGGCGCCGTCCGCGCCGACCACGAGGTCGAACGCCTCCTGCCGTCCGTCCGCGAAATGGACCAGGACGCCATCCCGGGTTCCCGGCACCACCTGCGTCACGCCCCGCCCCCACTGGATGTCGACCGGGCCGAGCAGCAGGTCACGGAGTTGCCCCCGGTCGATCTCGGGATTGGCCCGGTCACCCGGACGGGGTCGCCAGTCGCGCAGGACGGTCCCGTCCGCGTCCAGGATGCGCATGGCCTGCCCCTCGGGCCGGGACAGCGCCTTGAACTCCGCCAGCAGCCCCGCCTTGTCCACTGCGAGCTGGCCCAGCCCCTCGTGCAGGTCCAGCGTGCCGCCCGGGGGGCGGGCGTCGGGGGCGGGATCGCGTTCGAGGACGGTGACGGGGTGATCATGGCGGTGCAGGACCCGGGCGAAGGTAAGGCCGGCAGGACCGCTCCCGACCACTGCGATGCGGTGTCTCATGTCGATACACTGTATTGCCTCATTACGCTGTATCGCAACGGTACGGTATGACCATGACTGTGTGGGACCGGCCGGAGCCGCCGACTCAACCCGTGCCGCTCGACCGGGAGCGGATCGTCACCGCCGCCATCGCGCTGGCCGACGAGGGCGGGCTGGAGGCGGTTTCCATGCGCAAGGTCGCCGCGCGCCTGGACGTCGGCCCGATGCGGTTGTACCGATACATCTCCACCAAGGAGGAGCTGTTCGACCTCATGGTGGACGAGGTCCACGCCGAGATCCGCCCCGAGGAGCAGCCCGGCGACTGGCGGGAGGCGTTGCGCGCCCTCGCCCGGCGCACCAGGCAGGCCGCCCTCCGTCACGAATGGCTGGCCGACCTCCTCGGCGGTCGCCCGGCCCTGGGCCCGAACGGCCTTGTCGTGACCGAGACCACGCTGGCCGCATTCGACGGCCTCGCCGATGTCGACACCGTCATGCGCGCCGTGGAGACCGTCAGCGCCTACTTCATCGGCGCGATCAGGCGTGAGATCACGAACCTGCGGGCCGAGCGCGCCACCGGCCTGTCCAAGCACGACTGGCAGCGGGCCTCCGGCCCGCATGTGACGAGAATGCTGGCCACCGGCCGCTTCCCGGCGCTGGCCAGGGTCGTGCACGACGGCACGGACGTGGACGCCGAGGCATCCTTCGCGACCGGCCTGGACTGGGTCCTCGACGCCGTGGCCGCCAAACTCACCCGGCCACCGGCGTGACGCCCAGCCCCTGCTTGTGGCGGAAGGAACAGCCGGCCTGACGTGGCCGGCCCACGGCCCATGGTTACAGCTCCCTGCCGATGGGCAGCGTTGTACGGCGGAATCGGCCTGTGGGAGGGGACGTGGCGCGCAGGAAGTCTCTGGCGGGTCAACTGCTGTCCGCGTACCAGCAGCGCCAGAAGGCGAAGGAAGCCGAGCAGAAGCGGCAGCAGCAGGAGGAGTTACGGCGGGCGCGGGCGGCGGAACAGGACCGGCAGCGGCGGGAGCGCGCCGAAGCGCGGGCGGCCGGAGAGCAGGCCCGGGCCTGGGAGCAGGCGCGCAAGGCCGCCGAGAAGGAGCAGGCGGACCGTGCCCGCAAGGCGGAACAGGTCGTGCGGGACCTGGAGCGCCGGCAGGCCGAGCGGGAGAGGGCGGCCGCTCGGCGTCTGAAGGCCGAGGAACGAGCGGCGAGAGAGACCGAGAAGGCGGCCAGGGCCCGGGCCGTGGAGGCTCTGCGGCTGGATGCCGAGCAGCGAACCCGTCACGCCCTGGACCGCCTGGAGCAGTTGGAGACGATCCTCCACCGGCGTGCAACCGGCCTTCACACGTACCGCCTTCCCGCCGAAGCCGCGTTTGCCGACGATGGGTCCGACGGCTTGTTGGCCGTCCTGGACCGGGCTCTCGCCCAGGTGGATTACCCCGAAGGACTCCATGGCGGCGAGTTCCGTCTCGCGTTCATCCCGGAGACCCGCGAACTACGCCTGGAACGTGACTTCCCGGGCCAGGACGTCGTGCCCACTGCCGCCGGCTACCGCTACCGGGCATCGCCCGCTCCGGGAACGGTTGTGCCCCAGCCCCGCAAGCAAGCAGAAACAAAGGCCTTGTACCAGGCGCTCGTGGCGCGGATGGCCCTGCGCGCCATCGACGAAACCTTCGCCGTCGCACCTCCCGCCCTCGTGGACGTCGTCGTCTTCAACGGCCACGTACGCAGCAAGGACAAGGCCACGGGGAAGCCGATCCGTCCCTGCCTCGTCAGCCTTCGGAGCACGCGTGAGGCCTTCGACGATTTGGTTCTGGACGAGCCCGAACTGGATCCGGTCGCCTGTCTGCACCACCTGAACGCCATCGTCTCCCAGCACCCCTACGACCTCGAACCCGTGCGTCCTGTGGTCACCTTCGACCTTGGCAAATACAAACTCGCCCCGGAGGTCGACGTCGTCGCGGGCCTGGACAGTCGCCCCGACCTCGTGACCATCAACCCCATCGAATTCGAGCACCTGATCAGGCGCCTGTTCGAGGAGATCGGCCTCAAAGCATGGGTGACACAAGCCTCCCGCGACGACGGTGTGGACGCGGTCGCCACCAACGAGGACCCGATCATCGGCGGCCTGTGCATCATCCAGGCGAAGCGGACCAAGAATGCCGTTCCCGCCGAAGCGGTACGCGCACTGGCCGGCGTCATGCACGACAAGGCCGCGGCCAAAGGCATCCTCGTCACCACCGGCTGGTTCGGAAAGACCAGCCAGGACTTCGCCCACCGCACCGGCCGCATGGAACTGATCGACGGCCGCGGCCTCAAGGCCCTGCTTCTCGAACACCTCGGCATCGACGCGCTGATCGGGCTGCCGAAGGTGCCGCCCGGCTGGGAGGCGCGAGACCTCACGTGACGCGAGGAGAGCTGGCCCATCCCGGCGGGCAGTCGCCCTGCACGGGAAGATCCCCGCACATGGCGAGGCCCCCCGTCACGGAGACGGGGAGCCTTCGGGGGACGGCGCGACCCGAGCGCCGGTCAGCAAAGGCACGGCGACGGCGCCGGCCGTGTGCATTGTGCGACCCTTTGAAATTTCCCTGAACGCTGACTACTTGGCGCGGACCTTGCGGCCCTTTGGCGGCTCACATTCCTTCGCGGCGGCGATGAAGGGCTTGAGCGCATCATGAAGTCTGTTCAGCGAGTCGGGCCCAAGCTCTATCTGGTAATACTGAACAGACGGGATCAGCCTGGTTTCGAATTCGCCGCTTCCGTCCTCGTCATCCTTCGCGGCCCCCACCCGTACTTCCATCCCCGGGACTGCGAACGTGTGCAGATGGACATCCCCCGTCACGGTCGGATCGAGGTCGTCGTAGGCTTCAACCTTCACCCATGTCTCCTGGGTGACGGACTGATCTCCTACCGTCAATGTCCTGCCTCCCTTCCGCACACCCGGCTCATCTTGCCGCGATTCGTCTACCTCAATAAATCTGGTGCCCATCAGTGCCCCTTCCCAAGAACGACCAAATCCTAGCCGTTGCTGGGGAGTTGCACTCAATCGGCAAGACGCCGGGCTTCCGCCGTTCCCGGGAACCCTTTAACTGCCGCTTCAATGGGCCAGCATGAGGTAGAGCGCTCGGCGAAGCGGCTCGGCGCCTCACCGCACACCTGCCGGCGACGTGCGGGGCACCGGGCGCCCCCTGAGGCAACACACCAGGAAGAGCACAAACACCTTTAACACCCAAATCGGTGAACAACCCGGCAAACATTCGACTAACCCCCCAAATGAGGGATGTCGCTACTTACGGATTTTAGGCTAGTTTTGCGAGCTATTGGCCATTCTCACCTGTTCCGGAAGTCGAACCGTTCCTTGCACCCGGCGACCAAGTCGAGGGGTGCTTCCGCGTTACGACAACAAGCGACAGAGAGGCGACAAGTGCGCGCAAAGAAGATCCTTCTCTCGCTGGCCGTAACGGCTTGCGCCAGCCTGAGCATCGGTCCGAACGCGGTTGCTGTGGAACCACCCGCACAGCGGCACTGCATCACGGTGCTCGACAAGCTCAAGCCGGGCGAGCGCGAATCACGCGTGATCGAACACCGCTGCACCGACCAGGGTGAGAGCGAAGCCGACCTTCGCTCCCAAGTCCCTCTGGCGCGCGCCCTCCTCCTCAAGCACTGGGACCTTTCGCGCTATGGAGGAGACAGCGACGAGTTCTACGGCCGCGACGGCGGATGCGACGCCGCCGGATACGGCATTCCTGACCTGGGAGAGCTCGCGAACAAGGTCTCGTCCTTCAGGAGTTACGGGACGTGCAGCGCGGTGACAGGGTACGTCGACGGCCGATACGGAGGCCGAAGCCGTACCTGGGACAACAGCACCATGGACAAACCGATCAATGGTGTCCCCTGGGCCGAACCCATCGACAACGACATCGAATCCTGGTGGCTCAAGGCGGGGTGACCTCTCCGCGCACGCAGGGGCGGCGCCGACCGGAGGGCGGCCCGCTGCGCGGACCGGTCGGCGTGCTGGTGGGCTCGGACTACGGTGGAGTGCACAACGGTCCCGGTCAATGTCGTCATCGGCGCCCGCCGTTGCCGGGACGGCTATGAGGGTCCGTTCCCAGGTGTCCGTCAACGGCCCATCCGATCAGCCATTTACGGGCGGCCTTGAACGAGCCGAGCTCCTCCAGGCTGCTTTCACGCCTCACGCCTCACGCCTCACGGTCGCACGCCGGCGCCGAATCCCGTCCATCGCAGTTCGGCCGGCAGGTGTCCCATGTCGTTGTACAGCAGTACCGTCGGCGCCGGACCGTCGCGGTACTCGATCACTGTCAGCGCCGTGTTCCCGCAGTTCAGGCCGAGCCAGCGCAGCGGAGGCGCGTCGAGGGCGTGCCGGAGCAGCCAGGCCACCGGATAGGCGTGGGTGACCAGGACCTCGTGCGTCTCGGTGTCGGCGGGGCGGGCGAATCGGGCGGTCAGGGCGGAGGAGCGGCGGGCGGCCTCGGTGGCGTCCTCGGTGCTGTAGCCGTCGAAGAACGGGGCCCAGTCCGGGGGTGCCTGCTCCGGTACGTGCGGTACGTGGTCGATCAGTTCGGGCGCTTCCCGTACGGCGGCGTTCGGCAGGTGGGTGCCGATGATCTCCGCGGAGCGCACGGCTCTGGGCAGGGGTGAGTGCCACACCGTGTCGATCGGCAGGGCGGACAGGCGCTGCCCGGTCAGTTCCGACTGCCGCTGTCCGACGTCGGTCAGTTCCCCGAACGGGTCCGCCGCTCCGTGCCGTACCAAGTACACGTGCCGGGTTGGCATTTCCGGTCTCCTTGCAGGTTTCGGGTGCGGGTGAGGAAGGGGTCAGCGGTGGCGCAGTGCGGCGTGGGCCGCGTCGAGGCGCCGGGCCTCGTCGCGTGCGGTGTGGTCGCCCGAGACGTCGTCGGCCCAGGCGAGCAGCCGGCGGAGGTGGTCGTCGGCCGCGTCGGTGACGACGCGGGGGGTGCCGAGGGCGACCTCGCCACCGGTCCCGTCGATGGTGATCAGGGTGCCGTCGCCGACAATGCGGCCGCCGACCGTCACGGAGCCGGAGTCGACGTCGACGGTGAGGCCGGTGACGCCCACGACCGCGGGCTTGCCCATGGCGCGCGCGACGACGGCGGCGTGGCCGGCCGGGCCGCCCCGCGCGGTGACGATCCCGGTGGCGGCGGCGAGGCCGCGCATGTCGTTCGGGGAGGTCTCCGGCCGTACCAGGACGACCGGGGCGTCCCGGGCCAAGCGCACGGCCCGGTCCGTCGTGGTCGCCACCCGGCCGACCGCGACACCGGGGCAGGCGCCGAGTCCCCGGGCGAGCACGTCCGTCTCCCCGGACGGTGCGATGCGCGGTGTGCGGACGTGCCGGAGGTGCCGCGGCGAGACCCGGAGCAGTGCTTCGTGACGTTCGATGGCCTGCTCGTCGACGAGTTCGGTGGCCAGGCGGACGGCGGCGGCACCGACGAACCGGCCCGGCCGGACCTGGAGGATCCACAGCTCGCCGGCCTCGAAGGTGAACTCGACGTAGCAGGCGTCGCGGTAGTGCCCCTCGATCCGGCGCAGGGCGTCGAGCAGTTCCGCCCACACGCCCGGCTCCCGCCCGGCGAGTTCGCCCAGCGGCCGGGTCGCCGACCTGCCGGAGACGACGTCCTCTCCCTGGTGGCCGAACAGGACCTCGCCGTAGGGGACGTTCCGGCCGGTGTTGGGATCGCGGCTGAACGCGACTCCGGTGCCGCTGCGGGCGTCGCGGTTCCCGAACACCATTCTCTGGACGACCACCGCTGTGCCGAGATCGTGCGGGATGGCGTTCAGCGTGCGGTACGTCCGTGCGCGGGGCATGTCCCACGACGAGAACACGGCCTCCACCGCCCACTCCAACTGGCGGGCCGCGTCGTCGGGAACCGGCCGGCCGCAGCGTTCCCGTACCACGCTCCCGACCGCCCTCATCGCGGCGGTGGTGTCTCCTCCGTGGACGGCCGCCGCGCCGTCCACGTCCGCGTGCGTGACCGCCGAGGCGAAGCCCGTCAGGAAGCGCAGCCGCGAGTCCAGGGCGAACGGCCGGTCGCCCGTCTCGGCGGCCAGGCCCTCGGTGGCCCCGGTGGTGAGGCCGAGGTTGAGGATGGTGTTCATCATGCCGGGCATCGACACACCGGCCCCCGAGCGCACCGACACCGCTAGCGGCCTGTGCGGCCCGCCGAAGACGCGCCCGGTGGAGCGTTCCAGGCCCGCGACGGCCGCCGCGAGTTCGTCGTCGAGCCCGTCGGGACGACGTCCGTCCCGGAGGAAGGCGCGGCACGCCTCGGTGGTGATGACGAACCCGGCCGGCACCCGCAGCCCGAGGCGGTGCAGGAGGACGAGGCCGTGCGCCTTGCCGCCCAGCGTCTCCGCCGTCCCGTCGGCCCGGGCGGAGAGCGTGCGGATCCATCTCATCGTTGCGTCCCGAGGGTGGTGAGCAGGTCTTCGTGCAGCTCCGCCCACACGGTGTGGTACGACGCGGTGCTGTCGGTCACGTACTCCAGCCGCCCGGCGGCGGCGTGGCCGAGGGCGTCGGCGAGGCGGACGCGGTACCGGCCGAACCGGGGCAGTGCGGCTGCCAGTTCGGCGGCCACGGGGGTCACGCGCCGGTCGAGGTCGGCGAACCGGTCGAGGACCTGGGCGTCGTAGGCGGGGTCGCTGTGGTCGTTGACGCTCAGGACGTCGTCGATGCCGCGGAGCTGCCATGCGGTGCAGAGGTCGAGCAGCTCCGGGTTGAGCACCAGGAACCGGCCGTACGCCGCCTCCACGGCCGTACGGGCACCGGCCGACTCCAGCTCGGCGGTGATCCGCTCGGCGTCGGCGGCGCGCCCGGCGTCCGTGAGGCTCCAGCCGGACAGGGCGCCGGGCACCCAGGTGACGAGGCCGGCGGCGCCGAGGTCGATGAGCTCGGACTCGACGTCGGACTCGTCGAGGCCCGTGACCAGGTGGAGGCGGGCGAGGCCGGTGGCGCCCGCGCAGCGCAGGGCGTGCAGCACCAGCAAGCCGGGGTCCGTGGTGGGGGTTTTGGGCCGGTTCACGTCTTGTCCCTCTGGTTCAGGCGGGGTTCGGGGCACGGGAAGGCCAACGCGCGGCCATTTTTGAATGTTCACAACATCCAGATGTCGACGTCATCGGAATGCCATCTGTATCATCATGGCGGCGGAAGCGGAAGGGGCACGAATGGCGCGATTGACCCGGGCACAGCAGCAGGAGCGGACCCGCGCGGCCGTGCTGGTCGCGGCCCGTCAGGAGTTCGCCGAGCACGGATACGCCGGGGCCAAGGTCGACCGGATCGCCGAGCGCGCCGAACTGACCAGGGGCGCGGTCTACTCCAACTTCACCGGCAAGCGCGCGCTCTACCTCGCGGTGCTCGCCGACGCCGCCGAACAGGCCCGGGCCGCCGCCGAACCCCCTCGGGAATCACCTGCCACCGCCGGGCAGGCACTGGGCGCCTTCGCCCGGATCTGGCTCGAACGACTGCCCCTCGCCGCCGACACACCGGGCAGGGGCCATCTCCGGCTGCGCTCGCTGTCCGGAGTCCTCGACACCGCACCAGCCCGGGCGGCGCTGGCCGAACTCGTCCGGTTCGAAGCCCTGTTGCTCGCCCTGGCCCTCGAACCGCACGCCCCGCCGCACACCGGGACGGTACGGCGGGCCGAGCTGGCCCTGACCCTGCTCCACGGCGCGGCGGGCCTCGCCGAGATCGCCCCCGGAGCCGGCGACCTCTTCGACCTGGCCCGCGCCGCCGAGCACTTGGCCGTCCTCCCCGTCCCCGACGACGCCGACCCGCCCCATCTGCCCTTCGTGTCCCCGGCGTCGGTGACACGCGACGCCTGGACGGCCCCGCGCGGGCTCCACGACGAGATCACCGGCCGCCGGTTCGGCCTCGACGACGACGGCGTGGTGGTCGTGCTGGGCGCGGGACGCCTGTCCGCGGCCGAGGAGGCGATGCGCTCGGCACGGCCGGGCGACGAGCTGACGTTCGTCGTCGTGACCGGCGACCCCGCCGAGACCGGGCGCCTGGCCCGGCTCCGGATCGTCGATATCGTCGCCTGTCTGCGCCGGGTGTTCGCGCCCGGGGAACTGCCACGGCCGCGCGTCGTCCTCGACGACACCGGCGCGGTCGCCGCGGCCGTCGGCCGGGACGCGGTCGACGACTCCACCGAGGTCGCGGTCCGGACGCGCGACGGCCTGATCGTGGCGCGCGCGGACGGACGGGGGGCGGGCCATGCGGTGGCCTGCCGTCACAGCCCTCAGCACATGGCTTGACCAGCACTTTCGCGACTGACCCCGGACGTTGTACCGGGCGCCGGATCCATACCGGGCCGCGGTCGGCGGGTGCCCCGCAGACCGGCGCGGGCCAGGTCGGGGACGAGGGTGAGCAGGCCGAGCACGGCGAGGCCGGCGCCGAGCCAGAGGGGGCCGCGCAGGCCGAAGCCGGAGACGGCCAGACCGCCCACCGAGGAGCCGACGATCACACCGAGCGTGATGAAGGACGAGTGGACGGTGTTGACCAGGGGACGGGCGTTGGCGGTGCGGTGCACGCGCGTGATCATCGCCGGGTTCATGGTCACGCCGGACAGCCCGATGCCCATCATGCAGATCACCGCCGGGACGGCGAGGTGGGCCAGCAGGGCGAGGCCGGTGAGGAAGAGCAGGTTCAGCGTCAGGCCGCCGAGCAGGACGGCGAGGGTGTGGCGGTCGGCGAGCCGGGCGACGACGGAGTTGCCGGCCACGGTGGCGGCGCCGTAGGCGATCAGCAGCAGCGGCACCGTGCCCGTACCGAAGCCGGTGATCTCGGTGAGGAGCGGGTTGAGGTAGCTGAAGGCGGCGAACGTGGCGCCGATGATGAGGGTGCTGGTCGACAGCACCAGCCAGAGCCGGGGATTCCGGAAGGTGTCCAGTTCGCGCCGGAACCCCTCGCCGCCCTCGGGACGGCCCAGCCGGGGAACGCCGGCGGCGGTGCACAGCGCGGCGACCGCCGTCAGCAGTGTGATGGCCCAGAACGCGGCCCGCCAGCCCAGGTGTTCACCGATGAGCGTGGAGAGCGGCAGCCCCAGCAGCGTCCCGAGCATCAGCCCGTTCATGGCCACGCCCAGGGCCCGGCCGCGGGCCTCGGGAGGCGTCAGCTGGGCCGCGAGGGACACCGCGATACCGAAGAACGCCTGGGACGCGACACCGGTGACGACGCGGGCGGCCATCATCACTCCGTAGTCGGAGGCGGTGGCGGCCAGGACGTTGCCCGCCAGGAAGACGGCGAACAGCAGGTACAGCGCCTGCTTCTGACGCATCCTCAGCAGGGCCACGGTGAGGAACGGTCCCCCCAGGGCCATGGCGGCCGCGTAGGCCGTGATGAGGTATCCGACCTCGGGGACGGTGGCGTTCAGCCCGTCCGCGAGCTGCGGCATCAGTCCGGCGACCACGAACTCACTGGTGACCATGGCGAAGATGCCCAGGGAGAGCACATAGACGGGACGGGGCACGAGGGAACGGCTCATGACGACAACACCTTTTCCAAACCGATCGTTCCAATAAAAGGGCAAAGGAAAACCCCTGGGGCTCCAGGGGATCCCAGGGGGTTCCAGGGGTTCCGCGCCCGGGGCGGGCCGCTCAGTGCAGCAGACCCAGCGCCTGCTCCACGGCGTCCTCCAGCCGACGGCGGCCGTCGGCCGTCTTGCCGATCACCCGCAGGCCCTGGAGGAAGGTGACGAGGAAGCGGGCGAGGGCGCGCGGATCGGCGTCCGGCCGCAGCTCCCCCTGGGCCCGGGCGCGGAGGAGCGCCCCGGCGATCGCCGTCTCCAGCTCGTCCAGCGCCGACGCGACCCGCCGCTCGGCCTGTTCGTCCTCCGGCAGGACCTCGACGGCGGTGTTGGTGACCAGGCATCCCTTGCGGTCCGGGTCGTCCAGCGACTCCGCCGCGTAGAGCAGCACCAGCTCCCGCACGGCGGGCAGGGCGGCTCCCGGGCGGCTCAGCAGCCCCAGGCTCACCTCGCCCTTGAGCTCGCAATACCGGTCGAGCGCACGGAGGTAGAGGGCGTGCTTGCTGCCGAAGGTCGCGTAGAGGCTCCCCCGGTTGACGCCGAGGTGGTCGACCAGGTCCTGCATCGATGTGGCCTCGTACCCCTTGCGCCAGAACAGCTCCAGCGCGGACCGCAGCGCGGCGTCCGGATCGAACTCCTTGTTCCTGCCCATACCGAGAACGCTATACGAATCGAACCGATCGTTCAAGAAACCGGGTCGCCGCACCACCGTCGGAGTGCGGCGGCCGCTCCCTCCGCCGCACCACCGGCATCCGCCGCCCAGGCGGTGAACCCGTCCGGGCGCACCAGGAGCGCCGCCAGGTCCGGCCGCCCGGGGCACCGCGCGGTGACGACGTCCACGCGCCCCCCGTAGCCGTCTGCGGCCGCCCGCACCGCCGGGTGGCCGGCGAGGTCGAAGAGCACGGCGCGGCCGTGGTGGAGGTGGTCGCCCAGCCGGGAGCCGTCGTCGAGGACGAGGTCGGGGGCGCTGCGGCCGACGAGCGGATGACCTCCGGGCATGTCGTAGTGGTGCCATACGCCGGAGATCTTCTCGACGAAGTAGGTGGTTCCCTCGACGGTCCCCAGCAGGTCGGCCACCACCGTCCGCAGGGCCCGGGCGTGCGGGTCGGGGCGCATCACGGCGATCTGGGCGCGCGTCCAGTCCAGCACCCAGGCGCCGATGGGGTGCCGCTCGGCGGTGTACGTGTCCAGCAGGCCCTCGGGCGCCCAGCCGCGGACAGTGGCGGCAAGCTTCCAGCCGAGGTTCATCGCGTCCCCGATGCCGAGGTTGAGGCCCTGGCCGCCGAAGGGCGAGTGGACGTGGGCGGCGTCCCCCGCGAGCAGCACCCGGCCCTCGCGGTAGGTGGACGCCTGGCGCGCGTTGTCGGTGAAGCGGGTGGCCGTGCGTACGGCGGTCACCTTGACGTCCACGCCGGCGACCCGGCGCAGGCTCGCCTCCAACTCGGCCGCGGTGACGGGCGCTTCGCGGTCGGCGGGCGGCCCGTCGAACTCCACCGTGAGGATGCGGCCGGGCATCGGGCCGTGGACGTAGTGGCCCGTGTCCGTGGTCTGCCAGCCGACGCCCAGGGCCTCGGCGCCCTCCAGTTCGACGAGCGCCTGGCGGCCGGTGATCTCGGGGGCGGTGCCGGGGAACGCGAATCCGGCCAGCTTGCGGACGGTGCTCCGGCCGCCGTCACAGCCGACGAGCCAGCCGGTGCGCACCGGGCCCGCGTCCGTGTGCACGGTCACCCCGGAGTCGTCGGCGTCGAAGCCGGTGAGCACCACCCCGCGGCGGATCTCCACGCCGAGCTCCACCGCCCGCCCGGCGAGCAGCCGTTCCAGGGACTCCTGGGGGACGAGGCCGACATCCGCCGCCGGGCCGGTGTCGCCGAACGCGGGGTCGGAGGCGTCGAAGAGCGCGGCGTCGAGCGGGAGCGCCGCGAAGTGCCCGGCGAACCGGGGCGGCTGCTTGAGCGCGGGCGCGCCGGCGGCGTGGGTCCTCGCGACGAACGAGCCGAAGCGGCCCAGCACCTCCTTCTGAACCTCGGCCAGGGCCGGCAGCAGGCCGCGGCGGTGGAACGCCTCCGCGCTCGGCGAGTTGATGGCTCCCGCCTTGATGGTCCGGTCCACCTCTGTGAGGCGTTCGAGGACCAGCACGCGGGTGCCGCCCAGGGCGAGTTCACAGGCGAGGGTGAGGCCGACGGGGCCGCCCCCCGCCACCACGACGTCGGGGCCTGTGGTGGGGTGGTTCGTGGAGTCTTCCATGAGTTTCACTGTAGCCACTACAATTTTGTGGTCGATATAGTCTTGGTCACATGAGCGAACGGAACGCATCCGAGCAGCTGCCGCTCCGGCAGCGGAAGAAGCTCCTCACCCGGCAGCGCATCTCGGACGTGGCCACCCGGCTGTTCTTCGAGCGCGGCTTCGACGAGGTGACCGTGGCCGAGGTGGCCGAGGCCGCCGAGGTCTCGGCGATGACCGTCTTCAACCACTTCCCGCGCAAGGAGGACCTCTTCCTCGACCGGATCCCCGAGGGCATCGCCCTGGCCACCGCCGCCGTCCGGGACCGCGACCCCGCCGAGTCCCCGGTCGCCGCCCTGCGGTGCCTCGCGCTCCGGCTCGTCGACGAGGGGCATCCGCTGGCGGCGGTCGGGTACGCGCCGTTCTGGCGGATCGTGTACGGGTCGCCCGCGTTGCGGGCGCGGGTGCGGGAGGGGGCCGAGGAGTTGGAGGCTGCCCTCACGGCGGCCATCGCCGCGTGTCCGGGCGGATCGGCTCCCGACCCGCAGCCGCGGATGACCGCCGCTCTTGCCGTCGCGGCGTACCGGGCGGCTTGTGCGGCGTCGTTGCGGCGCGCCTTTGCGGGGGAGCCGGCCGAGGAGGTGGTGCTTGCGCACCGGGCGTTGGTGGAGCGGGTGTTCGGGGAGTTGGAGCGGGTTCTTCCGCTGGGTGGGTAGGGGTGCCCCGGTCCCGCCCTTTCACCGTTTCTTGCGGGGGCAAGCCCCCGCACCCCGAGCGCGCCTGCGGCGCGCGTCCTCAAACGCCGGACGGGCTGACTCAGCCCGTCCGGCACGTGGCTGGACGGGGCAGGCGTACAGCGTCGTCCCGGGGCCGCTGGTTCGTTCGATGCAGCGGACGGGCACCGGGGCGAGCGTGGATCGTCCGCACTCGCAGTACGGGACGGCAGGGCGGACGGCAGGCGCCGTGAGGGAGATCCGCTCGGCGAGGCTCATGCGCTCATCCCCATGCGGCGGGCGTTCTGTTCGAAGTGGTCACCCGGGTACCTCACGGGTAGTCCACGCCGATGGCTGCGAACGCCGCTGCCCGCCGCCATTCCACGCAGAGATCATCCGGGACGCTCCGGAGCCCCCGTTTCAGCAGCTTGCCGAGTTCTGCGGGCCCGCATCCAGCGCGGGGATTGGGCACCTCGCCGGCCGATCCTGTCGGAGACCCGTCTGTGTGAGGAGTATGGACTGTCGCGTCCGACCGTTCGGCGCGCGATTGCCGCCCTGATGGAAGCGGGATGGCTGTTCGTGGTCCCGCAGCGCGGGACGTTCGTCGCGGACCGGGGCGCGTCCGCCGACGGGGACGACGGGCGACGCCAGGATCGGGTCGGCTCCGGTCTGCGGCTACCAGCGCCACGGGTGCAGGTGCCCCATGCTGGTGGTCGGTGGTCAGGCCCGAGCCGACAGAGCGAACCCGCCCGGCATACCGGACGGGGCCTCTTCTGATCCCCTGCCTACGTGGTGGGGGGCTTGTCTGCGCCGGAGAGACGAGTGAGCCAGGCGGGTTGCCTGCGCGGCTCCCGGTTCCGGCTGTCCTCGGCCCTGTTACAGGACGGGCACGCGTACTTCAGCCCTGTGCCGTTTCCCAGATCCTGTTCGACGTAGCCCACGTTGTTGCACTCGCTGCACACCGCCACTCCTTTCCTCAGCTGTGTTCCACCTGCCCGGACCCGTTACAGGTCGAGCATGCGCTCGTCAGACCGTTGGAGTCGGTCACAACCCAGATCCGTTACAGGTCATACACGTCGTCGTTCCCATCGAAGTTCCCTTCTGTGAGGCTCCCACCCCATGGGGTGGTTGTCCGCTCCCGGCCGGTCGGTCGGGGCGTGGTGCCTCGCCTGTCGCGCCGGACAGGCCTTGGGGGAACACGGTCGGGAACATCGGCGGGGCAGACGGGAGCCTGAGAGGGACGTTCACACGTCCCAGTTCTGTCCGTGCACCTCGTTCAGGTGCAGGGCCAGGAGCAGCCGCGCGGCGGCGATCGCGTCGGGCTCGTCGACTGCTTTGGCGAGGGTGATGACGCGTTGCCGCGCCGCGCACCCCCGGCACCCGGGTACGGGCGTCGGCATCGGAGCGGACGGCGTAGTCGGCGTCCACGGCGGGATGTACGGGGCGGGTGGCGCCCCGGGGGGTTCCGCCGGTGCGGGCACCAACCGGTCAGACCGGGGTCCGGCCCAGTGGGGCAGCAGCACGAACGGCTACAATCGGTATACCTCGTCCGGGAAAGCAAGGCGCAGCGCGGCCGGGTCACCATCCCACTCCAACCTCGCCTCTAAATGGGCGAAGTTGAGGGATCCGGACCCTCGTGGCCCATCACCTCGCCCACCCAACTCGTGCCGGTATCCCATACATGGGCTCCACGGCGGTACGACTGTTGCGTCTTCCGCGCATGAGGCATAGGTGATCACTCCTCTCCGTAGCGCTTCCACTACCGGGAGGCCCGGAGTGGCCTCACTGGACGCCGCGCAGGGTCTCTGTGAACACGGTGTTCGTGAGGGGGTTGAGAGCCGTCAATCCTCTGTGGGGGTCGACGAATTCTCAGGAGCTATGGCCTGCGACGATGCCGCCATCCGTGATCGATCCAGAACTACCTGTCTGGAGCTTCGGGAAAGGGGCGGGACCGGGGCACCGCCCGCCGCAGGCGCACCCCCTCACCCCGCCAGCGCCGCCCCCAACCGCGCCAACCCCTCCACCAGTTCCCCCTCCCCCGCCGCCGCCCCCATGCACAACCGCAGATGCGCCGCCGGCGGCTCCGCCGCGTAATAGAGCCGACCCGGGGCGACGGCGACGCCCGCGCGAAGAGCGGCGGCGGTCACGGCGGACTCGTCGGTGCCGTCGGGAAGCCGGACCCAGAGGTGGAAGCCGCCGGGGGGCACATGGTCGACGGTCACGGAGGGCAGCTCTCGGCGCACGCAGGCGAGGAACACCCGGCGCCGGGTGCTCAGTTCGGCGGCGATCGTGCGGGCGTGCCGGGACCAGGCGGGGGAGCCGACGAGTTCGAGGGCGGCTTCCTGGAGGGGACGGGGCACGAAGAAGCTGTCGATGACCTGGACGGCGCGGAGCCGCTCGAAGACGGGCCCGCGGGCGGCGAGGGCGCCGACGCGCAGGCTGGGCGAGGCGAACTTGGTCAGCGAGGCGATGTGCACGACGACGCCGTCGGGGTCCTCGGAGGCCAGGGTGGGGGGCTGCGGGGGCGCGTCGGCGTGGGCGAGGCTGCGGGCGAAGTCGTCCTCGACGACGAACGCGCCGGTGGCCCGGGCGATGCGCAGGACCGCGCGGCGGCGCTCGGCGGAGAGGACGGCGCCGGTCGGGTTCTGGTAGAGGGGCTGGCAGAAGAACACCCGGGCGCCGGTGGCCCGGAACGCCTCGGCGAGCAGGTCGGTGCGCACGCCGTCGGCGTCCACGGGGACGGGCACGGGCCGCAGGCCGGAGGCGTGGGCGGCGGCGAGCACGCCGGGGTAGGTGGGCGACTCGACGAGCACGGGGGCGCCCGGGGGCGCGAGGGCGCGCAGGGCGGTGGTGAGGGCGCTCTGTCCACCGGCGGTGACGAGGACGTCGGAGGCGGCGACGGTGCCATCCGGCCCGCCGATCGTGCGGGCGAACCAGGCGCGGAGCGCGTCGACGCCTTCGAGCGGGGGACGGCTCCAGGCGCCGGGGCGGCGGCCCGCCCGGCCGAGGGCCGCGGCGAGGGCGTGTTCGGGCTGCAGCGCGGGGTGGAGGTAGCCGCCGGCGAGGTCGATGACGCCGGGCGGCTGGGGGCTCAGCCCGGCGCACATCCGGCCGGCCTCCACGGAGCGCGGCACGGTGCGGTCGCCCGGCTCCGCGCTGAGCGCGACCTGCTGCCAGGAGGTGTCCCCCAGCGGCGCGCGGGCGGTGCGCGCCTCCGCACGGAACGCCCCCGCCCCCGGCCGGGTGACGACCAGGCCCTCCGCGGCGAGGACGGCGAGGGCCCGGGAGACGGTGACGGGGCTGACCCGGAAGCGGTCGATCAGGGCCCGGCTGGACGGCAGCTTCTCACCGGGTGAGTAGCGGTTGACTTCCCCTCGAAGAAGTCCAGCCAGTTCAGCGACGCTGCTACGCTCTTGCATGACAGCACAGGATAGCGCTACTCGCCCCTTCTCGATAGCAGTGAATGGAGGCACACTCCTCGCCCTGCTCGCCGTGGGGATGTTCTCGCTGACGTTCCCGGCGACGGTCTGGGCCCTGGACGGGCTCGGCCCCTGGTCGGTGGTCGCCTGCCGCGCGTCCCTCGCCGCCCTGATCGCGATCGGCTTCCTGCTCGCCGGACGGGTCCCCCTGCCGGACCGCCGGCACTGGAGCGGGCTGTTCGCCGTCGCGGCCGGCTGCATCGTCGGCTTCCCCCTGCTGACCACACTCGCCCTCGAATCCTCGACGACCTCGCACGCCGCGGTGGTCGTGGGCCTCCTGCCGGTGACCACCGCCGTGTACGCCACGGTGCGGACCGGGACTCGGCACTCCCGCGCCTTCTGGACCGCGGCCGTGGCCGGTGCCGCGGTGGTGATCGCCTTCGCGGTGCAGCAGAGCGGCGGCCGGCCGGGCATCGGCGACCTGTACCTGTTCGCCGCCCTGCTGGTGTGCGCCTCCGGCTACGCCGAGGGCGGCCGGCTGGCGCGGGAGATACCGGGCTCGCAGGTGATCGCCTGGGCCCTCGTCCTCTGCCTGCCGCCCGCCGCGGTCGGGACGGCGGTCGCGCTGGCCGTCGAGCCCGTCCACGTCACGGGCAAGGCGACGGCGGGCCTGCTGTGGCTGGTGTTCTCCCAGTTTGTGAGCATGTGGCTCTGGTACCGCGCGATGGCGATGACCGGAGTGGCCAGAGCGGGACAGCTCCAGCTCGCGCAGCCCCTGCTCACCCTGGTCTGGTCGGTGGCGCTGCTCGGCGAGCACCTGTCGCCCGCCGCGCCGCTCGCCGCCGTCGCCGTGCTCGTCTGCATCGCGGTCACCCAGCGCACCTGACCCCGGCTCCCCGGCACCCCGACCGCCCCATTCCCCGGACGCCCGGCCCGGCCCGGCTCACCGGACCGGAAGCGGACGGAGCGGTATCGGCGTCGCGACCACGATGGAGGTCGTCGTCTGCCCGAAGAGGAGGAAGGCGTCGAGCACCTCCTCCAGCCCCTCGACCGACGCCGCGTGGACCTTGAGGAGGAGACAGTCCTCCCCGGTGGTCCGGTAGCACTCGACCACCTGCGGAGTGCCGCGCGCCGCCTCGATCAGCCCCGGCAGCTGCCCGGGGCCAGGCCGGACGCGGACGAGCGCCGTGACCGGCAGGCCGAGGGCCGCGGGATCGACGTTCATATGGAAGCCGCTGATGACCCCCGCCCGTTCCAGACGCTGCACCCGCTCGGTCACCGCCGGCGCCGACATACCCACCCGCCGGGCCAGTTCGGACATGGACACGCGCGGGTCCCCGTGCAGCTCCGCCAGCAGCCGGGCGTTGACGTCGTCCAGCAGCCGCGTGCGCTCCGGGCCACCGCTCCAGGCGTTCGCCCTCTTCGGCCGTGAATTTCCAGGCACTTGGCACCTCCGACGTGGGAACTCCCCTTCTCAACCGCCCTCAGGAACCGCAGGATTCCCGGTGCGGCGGTTCCGTCGGCGGAGCCCGGGCAGAAGCAGGAGTCATATGCGTTACATACGGCTGGGATCGTCCGGGCTGAAGGTGTCACGGATCGGCCTGGGCATGATGAGTTACGGAGGGGGCGACGGGCACCGGAAGTGGTTCCTGGACGAGCAGGCCGCCGAACCGCTCGTCCGGCGGGCGGTGGAGGCGGGCGTGACGTTCTTCGACACCGCCGACATGTACTCCGACGGGCGGAGCGAGGAGATCACGGGCCGGCTGCTCGCCCGGCTGTTCCCGCGCCGCGACGACTACGTCCTGGCGACGAAGGTCTACTTCCCCATGGGCTCCGGACCCAACGACCGCGGTCTGTCCCGCAAGCACATCCTGGCCGGCATCGACGCCTCGCTGCGCCGGCTGGGCACGGACCACGTCGACCTCTACCAGATCCACCGCTGGGACGACGAGACGCCCGTCGAGGAGACGATGGAGGCCCTGCACGAGGTGGTCCGATCGGGCCGGGCCCGCTATCTCGGCGCCTCCAGCATGTACGCCTGGCAGTTCGCCAAGGCCCAGTACACGGCGCGGGCGGCCGGGTGGACGCCCTTCGTGTCGATGCAGAACCACTACAACCTGGTCTACCGGGAGGAGGAGCGGGAGATGATCCCGCTCTGCCTCGACCAGGGCGTGGGCTGCGTCCCCTGGAGCCCGCTGGCCCGCGGGCTGCTCGCCGGCAACCGGGAGCGCGGCGGCGCGGAACGGACCGCGCGGGCGGGCAGCGACGCGCTGGCCCGGCGGCTCTACGACGAGGACGACTTCGACGTCGTGGACGTGGTCCGCGCCATCGCGGCCGAACGGGGGCTGCCGCCCGCCCGGATCGCCCTGGCCTGGCTGCTGGGCAAGCCGGGGGTCGCGGCACCGATCGTGGGCGCGACCCGGGACGTCCACGTGGCCGACGCCGTCGCCGCCGTGGACCTGACCCTGAGCGAGGAGGAGGTCGCCAGGCTGGAGGCGCCTTACCGGCCGCACCCGGTACTGGGACACGGCGGCTGAGACACGACGGATGGGCGGGCGGCCGGGCCACTGGTCCGGTCCGGCCGTGACGGGCCCGGACCGGTGGCCCGCCCGTGCCATCCCACCCGCCCCCCACGCCGTCCCCCCGCGCCCGGCCGGGGGCGCGAGCGGCACCCCCCGCGCGACCGCCCGACCCGATCGGCCCGTAGACCGGGCCCCCCGGGGTCCGCGACCCTAGACTGGGACGTACCCCGGTCGGCGCGCCGGTCCTCCGGCGCGCGCGGACCGAGTCGGTGCACGGGCGGAGGCGCGGGGTACGGACCGCGCCGGCGCACGGATCCACGACGAGCTCGGGAACACCTTGACGGAAGGGGCACCGCCGATGCATGCGAGCAAGGGCGACCGGTTGGTCGTGCACGGCAGAGTCGTCGGGCAGCAGGACCGGGTCGTGGAGATCGTGGAGGTGCTGGGCCCCGACGGCACGCCGCCGTTCCGGGTCAGGGCCGACAACGGCCACGAGACGATCATGACGCCGGGGCCGGACTCGGTGGTGGACCACCGCAAGGCGACCGGCCAGGAGTAGCCGGCGGCTCAGCGCGGCGGGCGCGCGCGGCGGGGGTAGTGGTCCCCGACGACGCGCGCCATCGCCCCGATCGGGTCCCTCACCACCTGGGCGGCGGAGAAGTACACGTTCCCGCGCACCTCCGGGTGGCGCCGGCAGAGCGTGAGGTGGCGCGAGAGCTCCGCCGGATCCTGCCACGGCGCGGGCTGGGCGGGGTCGCCCTGCCGGTACAGCGCCTCGCCGATGTACAGGTCGACGCCGGTTCCGCGCACCGTCCGGGCCCACCAGGGCACGAGCACGGCGTAGTCGGCGGCGGCGTTGCCGATGTGCCAGTACACCTGGGGCACGATGTAGTCGATCCAGCCCTCGCGCACCCAGCGGCGGGTGTCCGCGTAGAGGTCGTCGTACGTCTGCACCCCGGCCCGGGTGTCCGAACCCCGGGAGTCCGTGGTCCTGTTGCGCCACACGGCGAACGGGCTGATGCCGAACTTCACCTGCTCCTTGCGGTCCTTGATCCGTTCGGCGGTCTCCCGCACCAGCCGGTCGATGTTGTCGCGCCGCCAGGCGGCCCGGCTCGGGAAGCCCTTTCCGTACCGGCGGTACGCCGCCGCGTCGTCGAACTCCTTCCCCGCCACCGGGTACGGGTAGAAGTAGTCGTCGAAGTGCACCCCGTCCAGGTCGTAGCGGAACACCGCGTCCAGCATCGCGTCCTGGACGAAGCGGCGGACCTCCGGCAGCCCGGGGTTGTAGTAGAGCTTCCCGCCGTAGGGCACCGCCCAGTCCCGGTGCTTCCGTGCCGGGTGGGAGCGCACGAGGCGTCCGAGGTCGGTGTGGTTGGCGATGCGGTACGGGTTGAACCAGCCGTGCAGGTGCAGCCCGCGGCGGTGTGCCTCGCGGACGGCGAAGGCCAGGGGGTCCCAGCCCGGGTCCTTGCCCTGAGTGCCCGTCAGGAACTCGGACCAGGGCTCGTACCGCGACGGCCAGAACGCGTCGGCGGTCGGGCGGAGCTGGAGGATCACCACATTGAGCCGCCGGGCGACGGCGGTGTCGAAGAGGTGGAGCAGTTCGTCGCGCTGGTGGTCGGCGGGGAGTCCGGGGCGGGACGGCCAGTCGATGTTGGCCACGGTCGCGGTCCACATGCCCCGGAACTGGGTTGCCGTCCGCTCGGCGGGGGCCGCCAGGGCTCCGGCCGGGGCCAGCGCCGCCGTCACCGCACCCGCGGTGACCGCCGTGAACCGTCTTCGCGTCATACGCACCATATGTTGCTCACTCCTTGTCGGATGTGTCACACCGTGCGCATTCAGCATGCCCTCCCCGGACTCCCCGTCATCGGACCGCTCGGAGTAACGTCTGATCGAGGCGGGAGCGACCCCCAGCGTCCGCCGGTCGGTGAGGTTCAGCGGAAAGGCAGCTTGTGAGCGACATCGAGCGCGTCGGAGTGGTCGGCTGCGGCCAGATGGGCGCGGGCATCGCGGAGGTGTGTGCCCGGGCGGGTCTGGACGTCAAGGTGGCCGAGACCACGGGCGAGGCCCTGGAGCTGGGCCGCACCCGGCTCATCAACTCCCTCGGCAAGGCCGCCGAACGCGGCAAGATCACCGAGGCGGAGCGGGACGAGGCGCTGGCCCGGCTGAGCTTCACCACCGACCTGGGCGAGTTCGCCGACCGTGACCTGGTGATTGAGGCCGTCGTCGAGAACGAGCAGGTCAAGACGGAGATCTTCCAGGTACTGGACCAAGTGGTCACCCGCCAGGACGCGATCCTCGCCTCCAACACCTCCTCCATCCCCCTGGTCAAGCTCGCCGTGGCCACCTCGCGCCCCGACCAGGTCATCGGCATCCACTTCTTCAACCCCGCCCCGGTGCAGAAGCTGGTCGAGATCATCCCGGCGCTCACCACCGGCGAGGAGACCATCAAGCGCGCCGAGGCCCTGGTCGCCGGGGTGCTGGACAAGCACCCGATCCGGGCCCAGGACCGCTCCGGCTTTATCGTCAACGCGCTGCTGATCCCGTATCTGCTGTCCGCCATCCGGATGTTCGAGTCCGGCATCGCCAGCCGCGAGGACATCGACAACGGCATGGAAATGGGGTGCGCCCACCCGATGGGTCCCCTCAAACTGTCGGATCTGATCGGTCTCGACACCGTCGCGTCGGTGGCCGACAGCATGTACGCCGAGTACAAGGAGCCGCTGTACGCGGCACCTCCGCTGCTGCAGCGGATGGTGGACGCGGGGCGGCTGGGGCGGAAGTCGGGGGCCGGGTTCTACAGCTACGGCTGAGCAGCCGTCGTCCCTCCTGGTCACGCCCCCGGACGGGCCGGTTCGCCGGCCCGTCCGGCCGTCGCGGGAGGTCAGCCCGCCAGCCGCTCCAGCAGCCACCCGCCGATGCCCACCATCACCACCCCCGACACCCTGCTCACCGTGAGCGCCACCGCGGGCCGCGCCCGCAGCACCCTCCGGGCCGTGGTCCCGACCCCGAGGTAGACCACCCCGCAGGCCACCACGTGCAGCGCGCCGAGCGTGCCGGTCTGGACGGCCACCGGCCAGTCGCCGTGCCGGTCCACGAACTGGGGCAGCAGCGAGACGTACAGCAGCAGGCCCTTGGGGTTCAGCCCGCTGGTCCCCGCCCCCTGGAGGAGGACGCGGACCGGCGGGAGGCCGGCGGCCGGGGCGGCCGTCGCGCTCGGCACGGGCGGCCGGAGGAGGGTCGTCGCACCGAGCCACACCAGGTAGCCGGCGCCGAAGACCGTGAGGGCCGTCAGCAGGCTGGGCGTTCCGGCGACGACCGCCGCCAGACCCGCCACCACGACGACCGTGAGCCCCACGTAGCCGAGCATGAGACCGCCGACCGCCGGTATGACGGACCGGTCCCGCAGCCCCGCCGCGATCGTGTAGGCCCAGTCCGCGCCCGGGACGAGGAGCAGCAGAACGGAGACTCCGAGAAACGCGGTCATGGAATCGACGGCCATGCGCGGACCCCTTTCCTGTGGTGCTTTCCGCGGTGAATTCACCGTGCGGCAGGGAAGGTTATGCGGATATGGGCGGGAAGTGTTTCCGAGATTTCCCCGGAATGGGCGTCCAGGAGGGAGAATCTTCCCCATGGACAGCCTCGACCGGAAAATCCTTGCCGAGCTCCAGAAGGACGGCCGGCTCACCCTCACGGAACTGGCCGCGCGCGTACGGATCAGCGTCTCGCCCTGCCACCGCCGCGTGCGCGAACTGGAGCGCTCCGGCGCGATACGCGGCTACCGGGCCGTGGTGGACCCGGGCGCCCTGGGGATGACCTTCGAGGCCCTGGTATTCATCACCATGCGCCAGGAGGACCGGGAGACGGTCCGGGAGTTCGAGCGGGCCGTGGCCGACGTGCCCCAGGTGGTCCGGGCCGAGCGGCTGTTCGGCGACCCCGACTACATGCTGCGCGTCGTGACCGCCGACCTCGACGCCTACCAGCGGCTCTACGACGAGCACCTGGCCACGCTGCCGGGGGTGCAGCGGCTGGACTCCACCCTGGTGATGAAACGCGTGGTCGAGGAACGCCCGCTCCCCGAACGCTGAAGCGCCGCACGGGCGTTCACACGGGGTGTGCGACGGTGACCCGTACTCACCCTCCGCACACGCTCCCGCCCCGGCCCGGGACGCGCTTTCCTTGTCGTACAGCGCATTCACCACGGACGGAACCGTGGGGGCCTTCCGGAAGGAGTACGGACCGTGACCATGCATCCCGAGCACGCCGCGAAGACGGCTGAGCTCGCGGAGCTCCGGCGCAGACTCGATGTGGGCGTCGTCCACATCGATGGGCGCCTCGCCCTGCTCACCCAGCGCAGCGACCAGACGCAACGCGAGATCACCGAAGTGGAGGAGCGCGTCAAGGCACTGGAGAGCGGCAGGTGGCCCGTGTCCTCCCTCGCCGCGCTCACCGGCCTGGCCGGCCTGGGCCTGGCCGTCTGGCAGGTGATCGGCCGGTGAGCGCGGGGGTCCCCCGCTGCCCGGCGACGGTCAGCCGAGCCGGAGGTGGTGCAGGAGGAGCAGCGCGGCGGCCATGTTGGCGGCCGGCACCTCACCCCGGGCGATCATGTCCGGCACCAGCTTGAGCGGGACCCATTCACGGCGGTCCGACTCGAAGCCGTCCTCCGGCTCACCGATGTACTCGGCCTCGTCCGTCCAGTAGACATGGTGCCGGGCGTCGGTGAGCCCGTTGGACGGCTCGACGGACATCAGGTGCCGCAGCGGGCCGGGCCGCCACCCGGTCTCCTCCTCCATTTCCCGGGCCGCGGCCCGGGCGATCTCCTCGCCGTCCTCGACGACGCCCGCGGCCAGTTCCCATCCCCAGGTGTCGGTGATGAACCGGTGCCGCCAGAGCAGCAGGACCTCGTTGGCCTCATTGACGACCGTGGCGACGGCGACGGGCCGCAGCCGGATGAGGAAGTGGTCGAGGTGCCGGCCGTCGGGGAGTTCGACGTCCGCGAGATTGACTTGGAACCACCGGTTCTCGTAGACGGTCCGCTCATCGAGATTCTTCCAACGCACGTGTTGCCACCTTCCGCCGAGGTGGCCACCTACCCGGGCGTCGCCCGCACAAGGGTCGTCACAAGGGCACGCGCAGCGCCCCTTCGATCATTTCGGCGGCCTCGGCGGTGGCCGCGCACCCGCTTTCGACCAGGTGCTCGCGCACCGCCCGGAGCCGGTCCCGTAAGCGCTGCGATTCCATGCCCCTCGCCTGCTCGGTCATCTCCTGAGCGGTGGCCACCGCCTTGTCCGCGTCTCCTTGACGCAGTTCGATGTGCGTGAGCATGGCGAGCCGGTGGACACGGCCCCGGTCGTGGGCGGGGGTGTCGACGGCCCGGTCGGCGTGCTCACGGGCGGGTCCGAGTTCCCCGAGGCTGAGCAGGGCCTCGGCGACCTGGACGTTGACCAGTCCCGGCTGGACGTAGCCGGTCTCGGCGGGCTCCTGCCCGCGGTGGATGCGCTCGGCCGCGGACTCCGCGCGGCGGATGCAGGAGAGCGCCCCGGCGCCGTCGCCGAGCCGCGCGTACGCCTTGGCCTGCATGGCGTAGAGGTCGGCGGTGAGGGCGGGGGTCAGATGCGGACCGCCGGAGCGCAGCGCCGACTCGGCGAAGGCGACGGCCTGGCGGTACTCCCCCAGGAACAGCGACTGGTTGACCAGCAGCGCTATCACATAGGCGCCCAGACCCCGGTCCCCGCTGGCCTTGGCCAGCCGCAGCGCCTGGTGGAAGTAGCGCTGGGCCAGTCCGTGGGTGTCGGAGTCGTAGGCGCAGATACCGGCGACGGCGACCAGTCCCCCGGTGGCGCGGTGCAGTTGGCGGCCGGTGGCGTCGGAGTAGCTGCCGCGCAGCAGCGGGGCGGCCTCGGCGTTGAGGAAGCCGACGATCCGGGCGCGGGTGGCGACGCCGCCGGCCTTCCGGTACATCTGCTCGTAGTGCTCGCGGGCGGCGCGCAGCATGGCGATGTCTTCCATGGAGACGCGGGTGAGGCCACGCCGGGAGACATCGGCGTCCTCGGGCGGGTTCTCCCACTCCCAGACGGGGATGACGGCGTGGGTGCCGGTGACGGCGGGTGCGGTGACGACGTGTTCGCGCTGCTGCTCGTCGGAGCGCCACAGGGCGGTGGCCCGCTCGACGAAGCCGGACAGCGGGGTGCCGGGGACGCGGGGGGTGCCGGGGGTGCCCAGGCCGATGTCGTCGAGGGTCAGGGGCCGGTGCAGCCGTTCGCCCAGCACCTCGCAGAGGAGGTCGGGCACCTGCCCGCGCGGGCGCTGGCCCTTCAACCAGCGGGCCACGGCGGTGTGTTCGTAGCGCAACGCCAGTCCTCGGGTCCGGCCCGCCGCGTTGACGTGGGCGGCCAGGCCGGCGTGGGATATCCCCGCCTCGTCGAGAATGGCGTCGAGCAGAGTGTTGGGCTCCATGCCGCCCTCCGTGTGCGCTCGGTCGACCCAGCGTAACGGAAGCGGATTCGCACGGGGTGTGAACGGGCCCCGGGGGAAGGGGAGTACGGGCCGTCAGCCGTGCGGGCAGCTGCGGGCCAGCGGCCCGTGCGGGGTCAGGTCCGGGACGGGGTGGCGGTCGTTGCGCAGGGCGAGCAGGGCGAAGTCGTCGGTGAGGACGCCGCCGGTGTGGCGCAGGACGGCGGCGCGGACGCGGTCGACGACGGCCGCGGGGACGACGGCCCCGCCGCCGGCCGCCTCGGTCAGCGCGCGGGTCAGGGGGAAGAACCGCCCGGCGGCGTCCCGGGCGTCCTCGACGCCGTCGGTATGCAGCACCAGGGCCTCGCCGGGCAGCAGCCGGGTCAGCCGGCGGACGGGCGGTTCGGGAGGGAGCGGGAACATCCCCAGTGGGGGCAGCGGGTCGCCGGAGGAGAGGACGTCGGCGCGGACGCCGGGGGCCCGGCCGGCGAAGGGGCCGTCCTCGTCGGCGGTGAGCCGGTGCGGCCACGGGTGGCCACAGTTGAGGGCCAGCACCTCGCCCCCGGGGCGGATCTCCAGCAGGAGGACGGTCGCGAAGTCCTCGCCGGCCGCGCGGTCCCCCTCGGCCGGGGGCGACTGTCCCGACCGGGTGCCGTCGAGGTGGCGCTGGAGGGCGCGCTCCAGGCGGCGCAGGACGCCGGGGAGTCCGTCCTCGTCGTGGGCGGCCTCCCGGAAGCTGCCGAGGAGGGCGGCGACGGTGCCGAGGGCGGGCAGGCCGTGGCCGCGGACGTCCCCGATGACGATGCGGACGCCGTGCCGGGTGGCGAGCACCTCGTACAGATCGCCGCCGAGCAACGCGCCCTCGCTGGCGGAGCGGTGGCCGCCGGCGAGGGTGAGCCCGTCGAGGCGGGGCGGCAGGGGGCGCAGGACGGCCTGCTGGACGGTGGCGGCGATCTCCCGGAGGCGTTCGACCTCGTGGGCCAGCCGGTGGCCGCGGCGGGCGGCGAGCCAGACCGCGCCCACGACGGCGAGGATGGCGCAGCAGCCGGCCAGGCGGACGGCCGGGGCGGTGGGGCCGAGGGGCAGGAGCGCGAACAGCGCGCAGGCGCCGCCGAGCACGACGCACTGCCGGCGTCCGCTGCCGGCCCAGGCGATGGCGGGTGCGGCGGCGAGCAGATGGACGAACTGCGGGCCGAGGGGGCTCAGCAGCTCCCAGACCACCACCCCGGCGACCCACAGGCCGGGCAGCGCGAGCGCCGCACCCCGTCGGCAACGCGCAGCCCTGGTACGGATCATGCCGTCGGCCCCCCTTGCGCAATGACGCGCTCGATTCTTTCGAGCGGCGGCGCGAAAGTAACGACCTGCGACCCGTTTTCCACCCCATCGGGTGAAGGGCGGTGGCTGTCGGGCTGACGATGCGGGAGGTGCGCAAGGGGCGCCCCGGTGAACCGGAGCGCCCCTTGTCCGTGGGTGTCCCGCGGCTACGCGCCGCGCAGCACCGCGCCGGTGCGCTCGACGGCCGAGCGGACGGCCGCGTCACGGGCGGCGGACGCCTCGTCGGCGGTCAGCGTGCGGTCGCCCGCGCGGAAGCGCAGCGCGTAGGCGAGCGACTTCCGTCCCTCGCCCAGCTGCTCACCGGTGAAGACGTCGAACAGCCGGAGCGACTCCAGCAGTTCACCGGCCCCGGACCGGAGCGCGGCCTCGACCTCGCCGGCCGGCACCCGGTCGTCCACGACGAGCGCGACGTCCTGCGTGGCCACCGGGAAGGAGGAGACGCGCGGGGGCTCGACCGGGCCGGCACCGGCCTGCTCCAGGCGGTCCAGCTCGATCTCCATCGCGCAGGTGCGCTCCGGCAGGCCGAACGCCTTGGTGACCCGCGGGTGGAGCTCGCCGGCGTTGCCGACCAGCACCTCCTCGCCGTCGATCACGGCGAGCAGCGCGGCGCAGCGGCCGGGGTGGAACGGCGCCACCTGGTCCTGGCGGACGATCAGTTCGACGCCCGCCTCACGGGCCACCGTGCGGCCCGCCTCGACGGCGTCCGCCCAGCCGGACGGACGGCCCTGGCCCCACCAGCCGGTGCGCTCGCGGGCCCCGGCGAGGACGACGGCGGCCCGGCGCGGCTGCCGGGGCAGCGTGGCGTCGAGTGCGGCGATCTCCTCGTCGGTGGGCCGGCGGTCCACCGGGAGCCGGTGGGCCGGCAGCTCCTCGCCGGTCGGCCGGAAGACCAGGCCGGTCTCGAAGAGCGCCAGGTCGTGCTCGCCCCGGCTGTCGTTGCGGCGCAGCGCGGCGAACAGCCCCGGAAGCAGGGTGGTGCGCAGCGCGGGCTCCGCCTCGGAGAGCGGGTTGGCCAGGCGCACGGTCAGCCGGCGCGCGTCGTCGGCCTCCAGGCCGAGGTGGTCCAGGGCCCAGTCGCCGAGGAACGGGTAGCTGGGCGCCTCGACGTACCCGGCACCGGCCAGGGCCCGGCCGACGCGGCGGTGCAGGCGCTGGCGGGCGGTCAGACCGCGGCCGGCGGGCGGCCTGGGCAGGGTGGTGGGCAGGTTCTCGTAGCCCTCCAGCCGGATGACCTCCTCGGCGAGGTCGTTGGGGTCGGTGAGGTCGGGCCGCCAGCTGGGCACGGTGACGATCAGCTCGTCCTGCCCGTAGGCGTCGCAGCCGACCTCCTGGAGGCGGCGGACGACGGTCTCCCGGCCGTACTCCACGCCCGCCACCTTGTCCGGGTGGTCGGCGTGCAGCGCGATGGTCCGGGGGGCGCTGGGGGTGGCGAACTCGGTGACCCCGGCCTCCGGGGTGCCGCCGGCGAGCAGCACCAGCAGGTCGACGGTCCGCTGCGCGGCGGCCGAGGCCGCCTGCGGGTCGACGCCGCGCTCGAAGCGCCTGGCGGCCTCGGAGGACAGCTTGTGGCGGCGCGAGGTGCGGGCGATGGAGACCGCGTCGAAGTGCGCGGCCTCGATGACGACCTCGGTGGAGCCGCCCTCGGCCGCACCCGCGATCTCGGTGCCGGCGCCGCCCATGACACCGGCGAGGCCGATGGGGCCGTTGTCGTCGGTGATGACCAGGTCCTCGGCGTCCAGGACGCGCTTGGTGCCGTCGAGGGTGGTCAGCTTCTCACCGGGCTCGGCGCGGCGGACGCCGATCGTCCCGGCGATCCGGGAGCGGTCGTAGGCGTGCAGCGGCTGGCCCAGCTCCAGCATCACGTAGTTGGTGATGTCGACGGTGAGCGAGACCGGGCGCATGCCGGCCTTCTGCAGCCGGCGCTGGAGCCAGATCGGGGACCGGGCCTCGGGGTCGAGGCCGGTGACCGTACGGGCGGTGAAGCGGTCGCAGCCGGCCGGGTCGGCGACCCGGACCGGGTGGCCGTAGGAGTTGGGCGCGGGCACGTCCAGCAGGGCCGGGTCGCGCAGCGGCAGACCGTAGGCGGTGGCCGTCTCGCGGGCGATGCCGCGCATCGACAGGCAGTAGCCGCGGTCCGGGGTGACGGCGATGTCGAGGACCTCGTCGCGGAGCTCCAGCAGCTCGATCGCGTCGGTGCCGGGCTCGTACTCCTGCGGCAGCACGATGATGCCGCCGCTGCCGTCGTCGCCCATGCCGAGCTCGTCGCCGGAGCAGATCATGCCGTGCGAGACCTTGCCGTAGGTCTTGCGGGCGGCGATGGCGAAGTCACCGGGGAGCACGGCGCCGGGCAGCACGACGACGACCTTGTCGCCGACGGTGAAGTTCCGGGCGCCGCAGACGATCTCCTGCGGCTCGCCGGTGCCGTTGGCGGTGCCGACGTCGACGGTGCAGAAGCGGATCGGCTTGCGGAAGCCCTCCAGCTCCTCGATGGTGAGGACCTTGCCGACGACCAGCGGGCCCGTGAGGCCGGAGCCCAGCCGTTCGACGCGCTCGACCTCCAGGCCGGCGGCGATGAGCTTGGCCTGCACGTCGCGGCCGGTGGTGCCGGCCGGCAGGTCGACGTATTCCCGCAGCCAGGAAAGCGGGGCGCGCATCAGATCTCCATCCCGAAGGGCCGGGTGAAGCGCACGTCACCCTCGGCCATGTCTCGCATGTCCTCGACGTTGTGGCGGAACATCAGCATCCGTTCGATGCCGAACCCGAAGGCGAACCCGCTGTACTTCTCCGGGTCGATGCCCGCGGCCACCAGCACGCGCGGGTTGACCATGCCGCAGCCGCCCAGCTCGATCCAGCCCTCGCTGGAGCAGGTGCGGCAGGGGCGCTCCGGGTCGCCCGCGGACTCGCCGCGGCAGACGAAGCACTGCATGTCCAGCTCGGCGGACGGCTCGGTGAACGGGAAGTAGGCGGGACGCAGCCGGGTCGACAGACCCTCGCCGAACAGCGCGCGCACCATGTGCGCGAGCGTGCCCTTGAGGTCCGCCATGGTCAGGCCCTCGTCGATGGCGAGCAGCTCGATCTGGTGGAAGACGGGGCTGTGCGTGGCGTCCAGCTCGTCGGTCCGGTAGACGCGGCCCGGGCAGACCACGTAGACGGGGGGCTCGCGGTCGAGCATCGAGCGGACCTGCACCGGGGAGGTGTGGGTGCGCAGCACGACGCCGGACTCGTCCTTGGTGGGGCCCGAGACGAAGAAGGTGTCCTGCATGGCACGGGCCGGGTGGTCCGGCTCGAAGTTGAGGGCGTCGAAGTTGAACCACTCCGCCTCGACCTCGGGGCCCTCGGCGACCTCGTAGCCCATGGCCACGAAGACGTCCTCGACGCGCTCCATGAACGTGGTCAGCGGGTGGCGGGCACCGGCCGGGACGCGGTCGTACGGCAGCGTGACGTCCACCGCCTCCTCGACCAGCACCCGGGCGTCGCGCTCGGCCTCCAGCTCGGTCTGGCGGGCGGCCAGCGCCTTGTTCACGGCGCCGCGGGCCATGCCGACGCGCTTGCCGGCCTCGGCCTTGGCCTGCGGGGGCAGGGCGCCGATCTCACGGTTGGCGAGGGCCAGGGGGGAACGGTCACCGGTGTGGGCGGTCTTCGCCTCCCGCAGGGCGTCGAGGTCGGCGGCCGCGGCGAAGGCGGCGAGCGCCTCGTCCCGCATGCGCTCGATCTCTTCCGGTTTCAGTGCCTCGACCTGGACAGGGTCGTACGACTTATTGGGTGCCGACATCTCTTCCCGTACTTCCGAAGTGGCTGGCTCCGCTGGCTGCGCGGCTTCGCCCGACTGTATTGGCCAAAGTGGCCCCAGAAACGTGCCAAAGGTCGAGTCTAAGGGGCATGGGGGTCCGGATGAGCCCGCGGGCCCGCTGCGTCGGCCCCGGGCGAACGAAAAGCTCAGCCCTGGGTGAGGAACGCGGGGGCGCCCACGGGCAGGGTAAATCGGAACCGGGCGCCGCCGTGGGCCGAGCGCCCCACGGTGATCGTGCCGCCGTGCGCCTCGACGATGCCCTTGACGATGTACAGGCCGAGACCGGTGCCGCCGCGCTTGCTGCCCCGCCAGAAGCGGGTGAAGACGCGGGTCATCGCCCCCTCCGGGATGCCGGGGCCCTCATCGCTCACGGTGACCGCCGTCCCCTCCGTGCGGGTGTTCGTCCAGGCCGGTGCCACCTCTATGGTGACCGTTCCGCCGCCGTGGCGCACCGCGTTTTCCAGGAGGTTGCCGAGCACCTGGTCGATCTTGTCGGGATCGGCCCAGAGCGGGGGCAGCGGCTCGACGACCCGGACCACGAAGCGGTCGGCGCTCTGGCCGCGGGCGGTGTGCGCCGCGACGTGCCGGCGGACCGCGGCGGCCATGTCGACGGGCTGACGGCGCAGCTCCAGCCGGCCGGAGTCGATCCGGGAGATGTCGAGCAGTTCGGCGATGAGCCGGGTGACGCGGTCGGCGTCCGCGTCCACGGTCTCCAGCATCAGCCGCTTCTGGTCGTCGGTGAACCGCTCCCACTTGGCGAGCAGGGTCGCCGTGAAGCCCTTGACGGAGGTCAGCGGGGAGCGCAGTTCATGGGCGACGGTGGCGATCAGCTCGGCGTGGCTGCGTTCGGTGCGCCGCCGGGCCTCGGTGCCGCGCAGCTGGACGACGAGCCGGACGACGGGGCCGAGCGGCCGTTCCCGCACATAGCGGGCGGAGACCAGCACCTCGCGGCCGCCCGGCAGCAGCAGGTTGCGCTCGGGCTGTCCGGTCCGGGTGGCGAGCCCGCCGTACGGGTCGGTCAGCGTCCACCAGCGGCGGCCGTCCAGGTCCTCCAGCGGCAGGGCGCTCTCCAGCGGCCGGCCGAGCGCGTCGGCCGGGCGCAGCGCGGTGATCCGGGCCGCCGCGGCGTTGAAGCCGACGACGCGGCCGGCGGCGTCGGCGACGACCAGGCCGTCCGGCAGGTCGTCCGGGTGCAGCGCGCATCCGGCGACGTCATCGATGACGGCGGCCCCGTACGCGGAACCGCCCACGGCAGTTTCCCCACTCACACCCGACGCCCCCTCCCGAGCCCCAGGTGCGTCACCCTACTAGCTGGAGGTCACAGAGCGGCACCCTCCGGACGCGCGCTGCGCACGGGCGGAGGCGTAGAGGCACACGGCGGCGGCGGTGGCGAGGTTGAGGCTCTCGGCCTTCCCGTGGATGGGGACGCGCACCACGGCGTCCGCCAGCGCGCGGGTCTCCTCCGGCAGGCCCCAGGCCTCGTTGCCGAAGATCCACGCTGTGGGGTCGCCCATGGTGCCCCGGTCCAGCTCGGCGTCCAGGTCGCGGTCGCCCGCACCGTCGGCGGCGAGGATCCGCACGCCCGCGCCCCGCAGGCCGCGCACGGCCTCCTCGACGGGGACGCCCACGGCGACGGGCAGGTGGAAGATGCTGCCCACGGAGGCCCGGACGGACTTGGGGTTGTAGAGGTCGACCGAGGCGTCGGTGAGCACCACGGCGTCGGCACCGGCGGCGTCCGCGCAGCGCAGCACCGTACCGGCGTTGCCGGGGTCGCGGACGTGGGCGAGGACGGCGACCAGCCGGGGCCGGCCGGCGAGGATCTCCTCGAAGGGCGTGTCCAGGAAGCGGCACAGGCCCACCAGGCCCTGCGGCGTGACCGTCTCGGACATCTCCGCGATCACTTCGTCGGTCGCGGTGAGGACGGGCACCCCGGCGGCGTGCACGGCGGCGACGATGTCGGCGTGGCGCCCGGCGGCGTCCGGGGTCACATAGAGCTCGACGAGGTGCTCGACGGCCTCGCGGACGGACTGCGGGCCCTCGGCCAGGAAGCGGCGCTCCTTGCCGCGGAAGCTGCGCTTGGCGAGACGGCGGGCCGCGACGACACGGGGCGATCGCAGGGAGGTCAGCTCGGGGGCCGCCATGGGCTCACTTTCGATTGCTGTGCTGTGACGGGGGGCTGTTACGGGCGGGCCGGCTTTCCGGCGCCGGACGCGACCGGACCCGCGGGCCCGGGGAGGGGCCTGCGGGTCCGGACCATGCCAGAGATGCCTCACGGCATCGGTCAGGCGGCAGCCTTCGGCGCGTTGACGTCGGCCGGGAGCGCCTTCTGGGCGACCTCGACGAGCGCGGCGAACGCGTTCATGTCGTTGACCGCGAGCTCGGCCAGGATCTTGCGGTCCACCTCGATGTTGGCGGCCTTCAGACCCTGGATGAGGCGGTTGTACGTCATGCCGTTCTGGCGGGCAGCGGCGTTGATGCGCTGGATCCACAGCTGACGGAAGTCGCCCTTGCGCTTCTTGCGGTCGTTGTAGTTGTAGACCAGGGAGTGGGTGACCTGCTCCTTGGCCTTGCGGTACAGGCGCGAACGCTGACCGCGGTAGCCGCTGGCCTGCTCCAGGATCGCCCGGCGCTTCTTGTGCGCGTTGACTGCGCGCTTGACGCGTGCCACTTGTTAACTCCTTGTAGCGGGGCCGCGGGTGACTCTCACGCGGCCCGGAAACGATTGGGTCCCGGTCTCGACGCGCGCCCTGCCCGGGGGCGGGGCGCGGGGCGTCACTTGCCGAGAAGCTTCTTGATCTTCTTGGCGTCGCCCGGGGCCATCTCGGCGTTGCCGGTGAGGCGACGCGTCAGACGGGACGACTTGTGCTCGAGCAGGTGGCGCTTGCCGGCACGCTCGCGCAGGACCTTGCCGGAACCAGTGACCTTGAAGCGCTTGCTGGCACCGCTGTGCGTCTTGTTCTTCGGCATCGCGCCGTATCTCCTCGTCGGTGGCGCTCCCCGCCCGCACCGCGGGCGCAGGGGAGCGTCAGCTCTGTTCGTTTGCTGTCCGGGGCCGGCCGGCCCCGGGGTGAGCCGGGGCTGATGGATCCAGCCCCTGGGATCACGCCTCGGCGGGCTCCTCGGCGGCGTCCGCGCCGGAACCGCCCTGACGCTCGGCCTTGCGGGCGGCCTGGGCCTCGCGGGCTTCGGCCATGGCCTCGGTCTTCTTCTTGTGCGGACCGAGAACCATGATCATGTTCCGGCCGTCCTGCTTGGGGTTGGACTCGACGAAGCCCAGCTCCTGGACGTCCTCCGCGAGCCGCTGCAGCAGTCGGTAGCCCAGCTCGGGCCGGGACTGCTCGCGACCACGGAACATGATCGTGATCTTGACCTTGTCGCCCTGCTTGAGGAACCGTACGACGTGACCCTTCTTGGTGTCGTAGTCGTGCGGGTCGATCTTCGGCCGGAGCTTCATCTCCTTGATGACCGTGTGCGCCTGGTTCTTGCGCGCCTCACGGGCCTTCATGGCCGACTCGTACTTGAACTTCCCGTAGTCCATGAGCTTGCAGACCGGCGGGCGTGCGTTGGCCGCCACCTCGACCAGGTCGAGGTCGTACTCCTGCGCAAGCTCCAGGGCCTTGGCAAGCGGCACAATGCCGACCTGCTCGCCGCTGGGACCGACAAGTCGCACCTCGGGAACGCGAATCCGGTCGTTGATGCGGGGCTCGGCGCTGATGGATCCTCCTCGGTAGCACCACACGGCCGCCTGGCGGGCTGCCGCGTAACGTTTTCGTAAGACCAACCGCGCCGGTGCATCAAAAAATGCCCCGGACGGGACACAGGCGGGGCTCCATGACAACCGGAACACCGCCACGGTGCACCCGTGGGGCTATCGGACGGCTCCATCGTCCGTACGGAACGATGGGGACCGTCTGACCGGAGACCTGCTGACCATGGGCCGGCGAGGTGGGAGTGCGGAGCCTCCACTTGTGGGTCGGGCACGCAAATGTCCGACCGGTCGATCCACCACTCTACCAGCAGGGGCCCAGGGGTGCGAACCCGGGGCAAAACCCGCCGCGAACCCCTGTTCCCCCGGGACGTATCGTGTCCGCCATGAGCGACGCTACCCCCTCCTCCGCCGCCCCCGGGGCCGGTCCCGACTTCGACAGCATGACCCGCGACATCGCCGACGTCCCGGCGGTCGAGGTGATCACCACCGTGGCGGTGCACCTGATGAGCTCGGCCGCCGTCAACCTCGGCCTGGCCGAGGAGGGCGACCGGCACAAGGACCTGGACGAGGCCCGGAAGCTGATCACCGCACTCGCCGGTCTGGTCACCGCGAGCGCCACGGAGATCAGCAACTTCCACGCGGGACCGCTGCGCGACGGTCTGAAGTCGCTCCAGCTGGCGTTCCGCGAGGCGTCCGTGGTGCCGGACGAGCCGGGGCAAGGGCCGGGCGAGAAGTACACCGGGCCGGTCTTCGGCTGATCGCCCCCGGGGCCGGGCCTGCCGGCCCCCCTCCTCAGGGGCCTGCCGGAGGAGTGGGGCCGCCGCCGGGGCCCTCGGGCCCTCCGGGGGCCGGCGGGGGCTCGGGGGGCCGATGCCGTCCCGCCGCTCCCCCGCGTCCCCGGGGTCCCGCGGGCCCCTCGTGCCGCTCCGCCGCGAGCTCCGCGGCCTCGGGCGGCAGCTCGTACGCCCGGTGGCCGCCGATGGCCCGCTCGTCCGCGATGAGCACGGGTGCCCCGCGCGGCTGCGTGATCTGGTGGGCGAAGGCCGCGAGCGCGCCGCCGATGAGCGGCGCCACGAGGAACAGCCACAGCTGGGACAGCGCGCCGCCTCCCGCGAAGAGCGCCGGGCCGAGGCTCCGGGCCGGGTTCACGGAGGCACCGGTCAGCGGGACGCCGATCAGATGGATCAGCGCCAGCGCGAAGCCCAGGGCCAGCGGTCCGAAACCCACCACGGCGACCTTGTGGGTCACCGCGAGCCAGACGAAGACCAGCAGGAAGGTCAGGACGACCTCGGCGAGGAACGCGCCGCCGGTGTTGATGTGCACGGCCGACCGGTCGCCGAACCCGTTGGTGCCGAAGGCACCGTCGATGTTCAGCCCCGGCACCTGCTTGGCGAGCAGGAGCAGCAGCGCGGCGCCCACGATGGCCCCGACCAGCTGCGCGATCCAGTACTCGATGGCCGTCCGCAGCGCGATCCGGCCGTCCAGCAGCATGCCGAGGGTCACCGCCGGGTTGAGGTGGGACCCGGAGACCGGGCCCAGCGCGTAGGCGAGGGCCATAAGAGTGAACCCGAACGCCAGGGCGATGCCGAGGGCACCGATGTAGTCCGCCGCGAGGACCGCGGATCCCACGGCGAAGAAGACCAGCAGCAGGGTGCCGAGGAACTCGGCCGCGACCGTCCGTGTCTCCACGGGGTCCAGCTTCAAGGGGTCCAGCTTCGCGTCCATGACGTCCTCCCGGGGATCTCGTGGACTGTCCTCGCATTGTCGGACGGTCCACTCCCGGGCGCCTGTCGGAGATCCGCGGCCGCCTCAGCGGCTGAACAGCGGCTCCCCCGGCACCTCGGCCCCCACCGGGAGCAGCGCCAGGTCCAGGCCGCGCACCAGCCGGGCGCGCAGCACCTCGTCGGCCGCCATCGCCCCGGCGATCCGCCGCGCCACCTCTGCGGGCGCGGCGCCGTCGGCCAGCGCGAGCGCCAGGGTGCCGTCGGCGTCCCCGGCTTCCCCGGCGGACACGAGGTGGGCGCGGAGCACGCCGTCCTCGGCCGCCAGCAGGCCGCGCAGGGCGCCCGTGACGGAGGGGTCGGCCAGCGGGTCGGCGCTGGTGCGGCCCTCCGCGAGGGCCAGCAGGGCCGGGCCCGTCAGCGGGTAGGTCACGGGACCGGCCAGGTCGACGACGATCGTGTCCGCCTTCTCGTGCGCCGCCGCCTGGAGCGCCTGGTGCAGGGGCACGGCCACGGGCCGCGCGTCCGCCCGCCAGCGCGCCAGCGTCTCCATCGACGTGAACGCGGGCAGCGCCCGACGCCCGTCCGGCGCCTGGAGCGTGGGGACGGCCATATCGCTCGTCTTCTCCCGCTTCAGCCCGTCCGGCCCGGTCTCCACCTCCCCGAGCACCGCCACCACCGGCACCAGCAGGCGCGCCCCCTTGAGGGCGGCCAGCACCCGCCCCTCGGCCGCGCGGTCGGCCGCCCAGGCGGCGAGCGCCTCGGCGAGCGCGGGGTCGGCGGAGCCGTCGTCGTCGGAGAATCCGGGGTCCGGAATGTTCTTGAGGGCCACGGGTCGAGGGTATCGGGGGGTGGGGGGCGGGCCGGGCGGGGGTGCGGCACCGCGGGGCAGGGGCACCCCCGTCATCCGGCCCTCCGCCGGCCACCCGTCGCCAGCCCCCACGCCGTGGCCAGCAGGACCGCCCCGCCCGCCCCGGCGCCCAGGGCCAGCGCCCCCGGCCGGTCGGACCGCCGTACCGGCGGTTCCGTGTGCGGCCCGGCGCCGAAGTAGCGGGGGGCGGGTCCGTCCGCGCGGAGCTGGGGAGCGGTGCGGTCCGCCGCCCGGGCGAGGGCAGCGGCCGGGTCCACCACGCCGGCCCCGAGCTCGTCGCTGCGGCCGCCGCGCGGCGCGTCCCGTGCCGTCTCCACGAGTAGCCGCCGCACCTCGGCAGGGGCCAGTTTGGGGTGGGCGGACCGGAGGAGGGCGGCCGCACCGGAGACGAACGCGGCGGCCGCGCTCGTGCCCCAGCCCTCGTAGTAGCGCCGGTCGGGGTCGGCTATGACGACGTCGACGCCGGGTGCGCTGAGGGCCGCGTACCAGTGGCGGGTGGAGAAGGGGGCGCGGCCGCCGAACCGGTCGACGGCGGTCACCGCGATCACGCCCGGGTAGGCGGCGGGGTAGGAGACGTGGTCGCCGTCCCGGCCCCCGTTGCCGGCCGAGGCGACGACGACGGCGCCCTTGGCGAGCGCGTAACGCACGGCGGCGTCCTCGACGGGGTCGGGATGGGCGGTCGCGCTGTCGTCGCCGAGGGAGAGGTTGATGACGTCGGCGCCGTGGTCGGCGGCCCAGCGGATGCCGTCGGCGAGGGCGCCGCCGCGCCCGCCGCGCGCCCCGGAGCGGGCGGGATCGCCCTCCTCCAGGATCACGCGCACCGGGAGGATCCTCGCCTCGGGGGCGACCCCCACGACGCCGTCCCCGTCGCCGGGCCCATGGCCGCGGCCGGCGACGATCCCGGCCATGGCGGTGCCGTGGCGCGCCCAGGAGCGGTCCCCGCGCCCGGCGCCGAAGCCGACGAGGTCCTTGCCGGGGAGCACCCGGCCGCGCAGGTCCGGGTGGCCCGCGTCGACCCCGGTGTCGAGCACGGCGACGGTCACGCCGGCGCCGCGCGTGGTCCGCCAGGCCTCCTGGAGGCGCAGGGTGTGGACGGCCCACTCCTGGGCCCGGATCCCGTCGGCGTGCGCGGGGGCGGTGCCGGACACCCCGGAGAGGGCGGTGACGGCGGTGAGGGCGACGGCTGTTGACCAGGCACCACGGGGGCCGAGGCGCCTCACCGGTCCCCCTCCCCCACTCCCTTGCGGGCCGCCGCGCGGAAGATCCGTTCGACGTGGCCGGCGAGGGCCGTCGCGTCATGGCCGAGGCCGGCCTGGGCCGGGACCGTCGTGGCGCCGGGAACGACCGCGCGGGCGGCGGGTTCCGGCGGGGTGCCGGGGCGGCCGTCGGCGAAGGCGGTCACCGCGTAGACGACGAGCGGCAGGTCGGTCGCCACGGCGATCCGCCAGCTGGCGCGCTGCGCGTCGCCGAAGCGTTCGGCGAGGGTGCCGCTGGGGGCGTACGGGCGGGGCAGCAGATCCGTCCGTTCGCCGATCCGCTCGGCGGCGAACCGCTTGCGCAGGGCGCGCATGCCGTCCGCGTCGGCCTCGGTGACGAGCACGCCGACGGTGGTGACGCGGGTGGACGTGGCGTCGGCGTAGGTGGCGCGCAACAGCCGCTTGCAGCCGGCCGGCCGGAGGGCGACGGCGAGCAACGGGTCGAAGGCGTCGGCGCAGTCGCCGTCCGGCGCCACGCCGAGGCGCGTCCAGTCGCGGCTCGCACCGCCGGGCCCGGCGGTGGCGTCGTGCACCGAGGGCGGGAAGAGGCGGTCGACGGGCTCGGTCTCCCAGAGCGTCGTGCCGCGCTCGTACACGGCCTCCGCCGCCGTCCGTCCGGACGGCTGCCCCGCGAGCCAACCGCCCGCCGCGGCGCCGCCGATGAGTCCCGCGCCGAGGACGGCGCAGACGGCGGCCGCGGCCCTGCGGCCGGTCCGGCGGGGGGCTGGTCGGGAGACGGCCGACGGGGGAGGGAACGGGGGGTGGGCGGGGCGCGGGGGCACCCACAGCTGTTCCGCTTCGGTGCCCACCCTGCGTACTCCCGCCCGGACGACTGCTGCCGGCCCCTCGACTGCCGTGCGGAACAGGCCCGTTCCGTGGGTGTTCAGGGCCTCCCGCGGTGCGCGCGGCCGTGGTGATCCACGGCGCGCGCGTCACTCTACGGGGAGCCGCGCGCCGGAGGCCATTTCCGCTCCGGAATCCCCCACTTCCTGTGGGGACCGCACCCTTACCCCGCGGTAATCGCCTCTGGCAAGCTGCCCGCCATGACGCCCGCCTTCGCCCACGCCACCGGCTCCTTCGCCGACCGGGCCCGCTACGACCGGGCCACCGCCCACCTCGACGCGCCCCTCGCCGTGGTCGACCTGCCGGCGTTCGACGCCAATGCCGCGGACCTGGCGCGGCGGGCCCGGGGCAAGCCGGTCCGGGTGGCCACCAAGTCGGTGCGCTGCCGGGCCCTGTTGAGGCGGGTCCTGGAGCACGACGGCTTCTCCGGGGTCATGAGCCACACCCTGGCCGAGTCGCTGTGGCTGGCCCGCTCGGGCGTCGACGACGTGCTGCTCGCCTATCCCTCCGCCGACCGCGCCGCGTTCGCCGAGCTGACGTCCGACGCCCGGCTCGCCCGCGCGGTCACGGTGACGGTGGACGACCCGTCCCAGCTGGCACTCATCGACGCGGCCCGGGCCGGGCGCGAGGAGATACGGGTGTGCCTGGAACTGGACACCTCCCTCCGGCTGCTCGCCGGCCGCGTCCGCGTCGGAGCCCTGCGCTCCCCCCTGCACGACCCGGCCCGGCTGGCCGCGCTCGCCCGCGCCGTCGACCGGCGCCCCGGCTTCCGGCTGGTGGGCGTGATGGCGTACGAGGCGCACGTGGCGGGTGTGGGCGACGCGGTGGCGGGCCACCCTCTGCGATCCGGCGCGATCCGGCTGCTCCAGTCCGTCTCCCGCCGCGAACTGGCCGCCCGCCGGGCCGAGGCCGTCCGGGCCGTCCGTTCCGTCGCCGACCTGGAGTTCGTCAACGGCGGCGGTACGGGCAGCGTCCACCACACCGCCGCCGAGGCCGCCGTCACGGAGGTCGCGGCGGGCTCCGGCCTCTACCAGCCCCGCCTCTTCGACCACTACACCGGCTTCGCCGGCCGCCCCGCCGCCCTCTTCGCCCTCCCCGTCGTCCGCCGCCCCGCCCTCGGCGTCATCACCGTCCTCGGCGGCGGCTACCCCGCCTCCGGCCCGTCCGGCCCCGACCGCCTCCCCGTCCCCCACCTGCCCCCGGGCCTCCGCCTCGCCCGCCAGGAGGGCGCGGGCGAGGTCCAGACCCCGCTGATCGGCAGTCCCGCCGACGACCTGCTCGTCGGCGACAAGGTGTGGTTCCGGCACGCGAAGGCGGGCGAACTGTGCGAACGGTTCGCGGAGTTGCAGCTGATCGACGGGGACCGGGTGGTGGGGACGGTGCCGACATATCGGGGCGAGGGCAAGACATTCCTCTGAAATACCCGGCGTCCGGGCCTGCCGAATATTCGTCATTCTCCGTGGAGAGCGAACAACCCTGCGCACACGTCGCAGCCCGGCACGCACCGCTTTGCCGCTTTCGGAACCGTTGTAACAGGAATGGTTGTTGACGTTTCGCAGAACGCGCTGTGAACTGTCCGCCGTCACCAACGGGCCGCCACCACCGGGGAATTGCCGGCAATCGGAACAGTGGATTCGGAATCCACTGTTCTCATTTTCGGGCCGAGGGACTTCCGGGTCGATGGACGACATGAAATGGACCCATGGGCCATGAAATGAGGACTCCGCAATGAAGAAACTACCCAAGCTCCTTGCCCTGGCGACCGCGCCGGTCGCCCTGGCCGCGGTGCTGGCCGCACCGGGCACGGGACAGGCGGCCACACCTTCCGGCGGCACTGCACGAGGGATCGTCAACCAGAAGAGCGAGAAGTGCCTGGAGATTGAGAACTCCAGCAGGGCCAACGGCGCACGCGCCCAGCAGTGGGACTGTGGGCGACAGATGGGAGCCCTCTGGCGCATCATTCAGCGGGGCAGTGCCTACCAACTCAAAAACGAAGCGAGCGACAAATGTCTGGAGGTCGAGAACTCCAGCAAGAAAAACGGCGCTCGTGTCCAACAGTGGGATTGCAACGCCGATTCCGACACCCAGCTCTGGGAGCAGATAATCACGGGCCGGGGGGTGATGTGGATCAACCGGAACAGCAAGATGGCGCTGGAGGTTTCCAACGGAAGCCACGCCAACGGCGCCCGCGTCCAGCAGTGGGACCTTTCGTGGCACGCACTCCAGCAGATATGGAACGGGTGACCCCGAAGCCGGCCCGCGGCGCACCGCCGCCTGTTCCCGGGCCGGCTGCCCCGGCCCGGGAACGGTGTCTCAGGCCGCCAAGTCGGCCTGGTCCGGAATGACCGAGCCGTCCGAACGGCGCACCGGCGCCATCGTGCCGTCCGGGCGCGTGTAGCCCGCCGTGGAGCACGGGTAGGCGCCCGACTTGCGCGGCATCGGGTCGATGAACATCGGGTTGGCCACCCAGCGGCCGTCCTCGTTGTCGTAGGCGCGGCACATCAGCTCGGCCTTGTTGCGGTTGATGGCCAGGTGGGCGCCGGTGGCGTCGCCGACGAAGGTGACGTCCGTGTCGGCGTCGCCGGCGCCGAGGGCGATGCGGTGGGCGAAGTCCTGCTGCTTCCAGGCCTTGGCGCCCTTGATGTTGAAGATGTGCTCGTTGATCATGCAGCGCTTGCCGTCCATGTACGGCAGGGCCTCGCCCATGCCGTCCTTGACGTCGCCGCAGCCCTTGATGCCGGGGGTGAGGCGGCCGTTCCTGACGATGCTGCGGATGCCGATGGTGTGGGCACGGTCGAGGCCGACGCCGTCGGACCAGGCCTCGGCGATCGGCTCGGAGGAGGCGGAGACGATGTAGACGTCGAAGCCGGCCGCCTTGAGCGTGCGGATCAGGTCCTTCTGCTGGTCGTAGTAGCGGACGTAGCCGGCGATGGTGTGGGTGCCGACGGTCTGCTTGGTGCCCACCGGCGCGGCGAGCTGCTCGGCGCGGGCCTTGCGGGCGAAGGAGGACAGCTGTGCCGGGGTGTGGCCGGAGAAGAGCTGGGGGATCCAGGCGTACGCGGGCACGGTGCGGCGGTGGTTCCACTCCCCCGCGAACGCGGGCTTGCCGCCCATCGTCCGCGACTTCTCGCGTATCTCGAATATCTCGTCCGCGCAGCGGGCGTTCTTCGAGGTCGGCAGCGGCTTGCCGACGGGCACCGAGGTGCCGCAGGCGCGGGTGAGGGCCCGGTCGGCGGCCGGGGTCAGCCACTTGCTGGTGTCCTTCCAGCTCTTGGGCCGGAGGATCTTGTCGTGCTTGAGGGACCAGGCCAGCGTGGCGTCGGTGATGTCGTTCTTGACGACCGTGTTGTCCCAGTCGAAGGCGGCGACGGGACGGGCGCCCGTCCGCCCCGAGCAGGTGCCACGCTCGTCGATCATCCGCTGGAGCTTGGTCCGGTTGGTGCCGGCCCACGGGATGTTCCGGTCCAGCTGGGGACAGAGGGCCGCCCGGGAGCCGCGGCCCGGCGCGGGGGCCGCGGTCGCGGTGGGGACCGAGGTGGCGAGGGCTGCGGCGACCATGAAGCCGGCGGCGATGGCGTACTTCGTGCGCATTCGTTCTCTTCGGTGCTCGGGTGCTGAAAGGGCAGGACCGACGCGGAGCCGAACAGGAACGTCCGGCTCCGGCGTCTGGTCATGGACCTTACAGGCGGAGCATCCGGTGTTACAGGGGGGTCACATAGGCCCCGGAGATACCACCGTCCACCAGGAATTCGGCGGCGTTCACGAACGACGCGTCATCGCTCGCCAGGAAGGCGACCGCCGCCGCGATCTCCTCCGCCTCCGCGAACCGGCCCACCGGCACATGCACCAGCCGCCGCGCCGCGCGCTCCGGGTCCTTGGCGAACAGCTCCCTGAGCAGCGGCGTGTTGACCGGCCCCGGGCAGAGCGCGTTCACCCGGATACCGTCCCGCGCGAACTGCACGCCCAGCTCCCGGGACATCGCCAGCACGCCGCCCTTGGACGCCGTGTAGCTGATCTGCGAGGTGGCCGAGCCGAGCACCGCCACGAACGAGGCGGTGTTGATGATGGAGCCCTTGCCCTGCTGCCGCATATAGGGCAGCGCCGCCTTGCAGCAGAGGTAGACGGAGGTGAGGTTGACCTCCTGGACGCGCCTCCAGGCGTCCATCCCCGTGGTGAGGATGGAGTCGTCGTCGGCCGGGGAGATGCCCGCGTTGTTGAACGCGATGTCCACCGAGCCGTATGTGTCGTGGGCCGCCTTGAACAGTGCCTCGACCTGGTCGGCGTCCGTGACGTCGGTACGGACGAACAGTCCGCCTACCTCGTCGGCCGCCGCCCTGCCCGCCTTCTCGTCGATGTCGGCGCAGACGACGTTGGCGCCTTCGGAGGCGAGGCGGCGGGCGGTGGCGAGGCCGATGCCGCCGCCGGCTCCGGTGATGACGGCCGTTCGGCCGGGGAGGCGGTGGCAGGTGGGGGTGTTGTCGGTCAAAGGGGTTCCCTTTCTGTGGGTTGTGGGTGACGGCTGTCGGTGGGGTGCCCCGGTCCCGCCCTTTCACCGTTTCTGCGGGGGGTGCCCCGCGCCCCCAGAGCGCGCTTCGCGCACTGTCCTCAAACGCCGGACAGGCTGAAGTGCGCGCCCGGGCGCGACAACCAGCCCGTCCGGCGATTGAGGACAACCGCGCGGAGCGCGGTTTCAGGGGGTCTGGGGGCTTGCCCCCAGGAATCGGCGAAGGGGCGGGCCCGGGGCACCCTCACTCCACCGCAACAAACACGTTCTTCACCTCCGCGAACGCGGCCACCGCATCCGGCCCCAACTCCCGCCCCAGCCCCGACTGCTTGAACCCCCCGAACGGCGTCCAATACCGCACGGAACTGTGAGAGTTGACGGACAGATTCCCCGCCGCGACGGCCCGCGAAAGCCGCAGCGCCCGCGACACGTCCCGCGTCCAGATCGACCCGGCCAGCCCGTAGTCCGTCGCGTTCGCGATGCGCACCGCCTCGTCCTCGTCGTCGAAGGGGATGACGACGGCGACGGGCCCGAAGATCTCCTCGCGGGCGACCCGGTCGTCGGCGGTGCCCTCCAGCACCGTGGCGGGATACCAGAACCCCTTCCCGGACGGGGCGTCGCCCCGGATCGCGGCAGGCGCGGACTCCGGGACGTACGACCGGACGCGCTCCCGCTGGGCGGCGGAGATCAGCGGGCCCATCCCCGTCGCGGGGTCGGTGGGATCGCCGGTGGTGACACCGCGGACGGCCGGTTCCAACAGCTCCATGAACCGGTCGTAGACGCTGCGCTGGACGAGGATGCGGCTGCGGGCGCAGCAGTCCTGGCCGGTGTTGTCGAGGAAGGAGCCGGGGGCGGTGGCGGCGGCGCGCTCGATGTCCGCGTCGGCGAAGACGATGTTGGCGCTCTTGCCGCCGAGTTCGAGGGTCACCCGCTTCACCCGCGCGGCGCACTTCGCCATGATCTGCTTGCCGACGGCGGTGGAGCCGGTGAAGACGACCTTGGCGACGTCCGGGTGCTCGACGAGCGCGTTCCCGGCGACGGGACCGGTGCCGGGCAGGACCTGGAGCAGCCCCTCGGGGAGCCCGGCGTCCAGGGCGAGTTCGGCCAGTCGCAGGGCGGTGAGCGGTGTGGTCTCGGCCGGTTTGAGGAGGACGGCGTTGCCCGCGGCGAGGGCGGGGGCGAAGCCCCAGGCGGCGACGGGCATGGGGAAGTTCCACGGGACGATGACGGCGACGACGCCGAGCGGTTCGTGGAAGGTGACGTCCAGGCCGCCGGCGACGGGGATCTGCCGGCCGGTGAGCCGTTCGACTCCCCCGGCGGCGTAGTCGAGCAGGTCGCGGACGTTGCCGGCCTCCCAGCGGGCGCTGCCCACCGGGTGTCCGGCCTCGCGGACCTCCAGCAGGGCCAGTTCCTCCAGGTGCCCGTCCACGACGGAGGCGAAGCGGCGCAGCAGCCGGGCGCGGTCGCCGGGGGCGAGGGCGGCCCAGCCGCGCTGCGCGGCGGCGGCGCGGCGTACGGCCGCGTCGACGTCCTCGGTGGTGGCGGCGGTGACGGTGGCGACGAGCTCTTCGGTCGCCGGATTAAGGATCTCCAGTTCCACGGGTCCGTTCCTCACATGCGCTCGAAGGAGCGGTAGCGCTCCCAGTCCGTCACGGCGGCGTCGTACGCCTCCTGTTCCACCCGCGCCATGGTGAGGTAGTGCTCGACCACCTCGTCCCCGAACGCGGCCCGCGCCAGGGCGCTGCCCGACCACAGCTCCGCCGCCTCGCGGAGTGTCGCGGGAACGTGCCGGGCGTCACCGGCATAGGCGTTGCCGGTGCACACCTCGGGCAGTTCCAGTTCGTTCTCGACGCCGTACAGGCCCGCCGCGACCATGCCGGCGACGGCGAGGTACGGGTTGACGTCCCCGCCGGGGAGGCGGTTCTCGAAGCGGTGCGAGCGGCCGTGGCCGACGACGCGCAGGGCGCAGGTGCGGTTGTCGGGACCCCAGGCGACGGCCGTGGGGGCGAACGAGCCGGCGCGGAAGCGCTTGTAGGAGTTGATATTGGGCGCGTAGAGGAGGGTGAACTCACGGAGGGCGGCGAGCTGTCCGGCGAGGAAGTGCCGCATGGTGCGCGACATGCCGTACGGGCCGTCGTCGTCGGCGAGCACCGGCCGTCCGGCCTCGTCGCGCAGCGAGAGGTGGATGTGGCAGGAGTTGCCCTCGCGCTCGTCGTACTTGGCCATGAAGGTCAGGGCCATGCCCTCCTGGGCGGCTATCTCCTTGGCGCCGGTCTTGTAGACCGAGTGCTGGTCGCAGGTGACGAGCGCCTCGTCGTAGCGGAAGGCGATCTCGTGCTGGCCGAGGTTGCACTCGCCCTTCGCGCTCTCGACGACGAGCCCGGCGGCGCCCATCTCGTTGCGGACGCGGCGCAGCAGGGGTTCGACGCGGCCGGTGCCGAGGACGGAGTAGTCGACGTTGTACTGGTTGACGGGGGTGAGGCCCCGGTAGCCGCCGTTCCATGCCTGCTCGTAGGTGTCCTTGAAGACCATGAACTCCAGCTCGGTGCCCACGTGGGCCGTCCAGCCGCGCTCGGCCAGCCGGTCGAGCTGGCGGCGGAGTATCTGGCGGGGCGAGGCGAGCACCGGGGAGCCGTCGTGCCAGGTGAGGTCCGCCGTGACCAGGGCGGAGCCCGGGTTCCAGGGGGTGCGGCGCAGGGTGGACAGGTCGGGGCGCATGGCGAAGTCGCCGTAGCCGCGTTCCCAGGAGGCCATGGCGTAGCCGTCGACGGTGTTCATGTCGGCGTCCACGGCCAGCAGGTAGTTGCAGCCCTCGGTGCCGTTCTCCAGCACGTCGTCGAGGAAGAAACGGGCAGCGAAGCGTTTCCCCTGGAGCCGCCCCTGCATATCGGTGAAGGCGAGGACGACGGTGTCGATCTCCCCGGAGTCGACGAGCCGGCGCAGTTCGTCGACGCTGAGCGGGGGCGTGCGGTCTGCCACGGGTGAGCCTCCCTGTCGGTGCGGTCCGTGCGGTGCGACCGGAGGTCTTAAGGTATGCCGGAAGACCAATAGTTGGGAAGGGGTCCGATGAACGGGAGCGCGGCCGACCGGCTGTCGTCGGTCCTGCGGCCGGTCCACGCGGGCAACGGATTCGAGGAGGCCCTGGAGCGGATACTGCGGATCATACGGCTCGGCCTGGTGGCCGACGGCGAACGCCTGCCCTCGGAACGGGAGTTGGCCGAGCGGCTGCGGATCAGCCGGGTGACGCTCCGCGAGGTGCTGAAGGTGCTCCACGAGCAGGGCCTGGTCGAGAGCCGGCGCGGCCGCTACGGCGGCACGTTCGTCCACGCGCGCCCGGCCCCGGCCCCGCCGGCCGACGCCGCCGAACTGCGCCGCCGGGTCGCGGACGTGGATGTGGAGGACACCCTGCGCTTCCGCGAGGTCCTGGAACTGGGCGCGGCCGAACTGTGCGCCGCCCGGCCGCTGCCCCCGGACGGCGCGGCCCGCCTGCGCGCGGCGCTCGCCGCCACCCGCGACGCCCCTCCGGACGACTACCGCCGCCACGACACGCTGTTCCACCTCACCCTGGCCGAGCTGTCCGGTTCGCCCACCCTGGCCGCGCAGTACACCGCCGTCCGGGCGGGCGTCAACGAACTCCTGGACTGCATCCCGCTGCTCGTCCGGAACCTGGAGCACTCCCAGCGGCAGCACGCCGCCCTGGTCGAGGCCGTGCTCGACGGGGACGCGGACGGGGCGCGCGAGGTGATGCGGGAGCACTGCGCGGGCACGGCGGCGCTGCTGCGGGGGTTCCTGGGCTGAACCGCCGGGGCGCCGACGGCGGCCGGGGGCGCGCGCAAAGGGCGTACGGAGTGCGGGGGTTGCGCCAGGACCGGTCGAACAGCAATGGTACGCATGGCAACCATTGCGAGGCCCGGGTGCGCACGGACGTCCCCCCGGCCCCGGACATCGACCGGAGAGGACGAGGCCGTTGACCAGCCGGACCAACCAGACCGGCCAGCCGCTGATCGGGATCACCACCTACTTCACCCGCGCCCGCTGGGGAGTCGCCTGGGACCAGCGCGCCGCCCTGCTGCCGGGCGCCTACCCGGAGTACGTACAACGGGCCGGCGGCCTGGCCGTGATGCTGCCGCCCGACAACCCGGCCGCCGCGCCCGCCGTGACCGGACGCCTCGACGGCCTGATCCTCGCGGGCGGCGAGGACGTGGACCCCGCCCTCTACGGCGAGGAGCCGCACCCGCGCACGGGCCGCCCGGTCCCCGAGCGCGACCTGTGGGAACTCGCCCTGCTGGACGCCGCCCTGCGGCGCGGCATCCCGGTGCTGGGCATCTGCCGCGGTATGCAGCTGATGAACATCCACGCGGGCGGCACCCTCAACCAGCACCTCCCGGAGACCGTCGGCCACAAGGGCCACAACCCCCGCTTCGGCACCTTCACCGACCACCTCGTGGAGATGGTCCCCGGCACCCTGACCGCCCGCCTGATGCCGATCCCCGTCGACGTCGCCACCCACCACCACCAGGGCGTGGCCCAGCTGGGCAAGGGCCTCGTCGCCTCCGCCCACGCGGAGGACGGCACCATCGAGGCGGTCGAACTCCCCGGCGATGACGACCGGTTCGTCCTCGGCGTGCAGTGGCACCCGGAGGTCCGCGACGACCTGCGGCTGGTGCGGGGGCTGGTCACGGCGGCCGCGGGGAAAAGAGGCTGACCTCACGGCCGCGGCGCGACACGGCTGACGCTCACGGCGGCCGCGGGAAAGCGGGGCTGACGCTCACGGCGCCCGCGGCGCAACAGGACCGACGACGCACTACCCCCCGCCCCGCGTCAGCCCCAGCAGATCCCACGCCGGCCCCACCGGCCGCTGCCCCAGGGGCCACACCGCCCGCAGGTCGCGCCGCAGGGAGAGGCCGGCGACGGGGACCTCGACGAGCCGGCGGGCGGCGAGTTCGTCGTTCACCGCCAGTTCGCTCAGGACGGACGGGCCCGCGCCGCTCACCACGGCCGCCTTGACCGCGGTGGTCGAGGCGAGCTCCAGCAGCGGCGCGGCCGGACCGTCCTCGGCGGCGAGGGCCGCGTCGAGGACCTGGCGGGTGCCGGAGCCGCTCTCACGCAGGATCAGGGGGGTCGCGGCGAGTTCGGCGCGGGTGAGGGGGGACCGGCGCCGGGCCCAGGGGTGGGCGGGGGCGGTGACCAGGACGAGCCGGTCGTGGCCGATGACGGCGCCGTCCAGGCCGGCCGGCACCTCCAGGCCCTCGACGAAGCCGAGGTCCGCCCGGCCCGCGAGGAGGCGGGCCGCCACGGCCGCCGAGTTGCCGGCGAAGAGGGAGACGGCCGTCCCCGGCCGGTCCGTGCGCAGCGCGATCAGCCAGCCGGGCAGCAGGTACTCGGCGATGGTCATGCTGGCCGCCACCCGCAGCCGCGAGTCCCGGCGGGAGCGCAGCGCCTGGGCGCCGGCGTCGAACGCCTCGGCCGCCTCGACGATCCGGCGCGCCCAGTCCGTCACCAGGACACCCGCCGAGGTGAGCCGGGAGCCGCGCGGCGACCGTTCGACGAGGGCGACGCCCAGCATCCGCTCCATGCTCCGCAGCCGTCCGCTCGCGGCGGGCTGGGTGATGCCCAGCTCGCGCGCGGCCCGGCCGAGGCTGCCCAGCCGGGCCACGGCGAGCAGCAGCTCCAGGGCCGCGAGGTCGGGGACGCGGTCCGCGATCGGCTTGCTCATAAGTCCAGGTTATGTGGTCATAGGGAGCTGGTCCCTGGTGAGGGCGGGCCGGGGAGGCGACGGTGGATGCATGAGCACGGTCAGTTCCCTCCCCGCCCCCCGCCTCGCGGCAGCCCCGTCCGGCGTCCCCCGCCTGCGCCACCTCGGCCCGAACTGGTACGCCACGGTCATGGGCACCGCCATCGTGGCGAGCGCCGGTGCCGCGCTCCCCGGCCGGGCCCTGCCGCGTACGGCGCTGGAGGCCGTGTGGGCGCTGGCCGCGGTGGCCCTCGTCGCCCTCCTCGCGGCCCGGGCCGGGCACTGGGCGCGCCACCGGGACCAGGCGGCGCGGCACCTCGCCGACCCGGCGGTGGCGCCGTTCTACGGCTGTCTCGCGATGGCCCTGCTCGCGGTCGGCGGCGCGACGCTCTCCGTGGGCGCGGGTGTCGTCGGGGAGCGGGCGGCGGTGGCCGCGGACGCCGTGCTGTGGACGGCGGGCACGGTCACCGGCCTGGTGGCCGCCGCGGGCATCCCGTACCTGATGGTGACGCGGCACCGGGTGGCGGTCGGCACGGCCTCGCCCGTGTGGCTGCTGCCGGTCGTGGCGCCCATGGTGTCGGCCGCGCTCGGCCCGGCCCTGATCGCGCACCTGCCGGCCGGGCAGGCGCGGGAGGGCATGCTGCTCGCCTGTTACGCGCTGTTCGGTCTGAGCCTGCTGATGACGCTGGTGATCCTGCCGGTGGTGTTCTCCCGCCTGGTCCACCACGGCCCGCTGCCGCTCGCGCTCACCCCGACGCTGTTCCTCGTCCTGGGACCGCTGGGCCAGTCCACGACGGCGGTGAACAACCTCGCCGACGCCGCCCCCGGCGCGATCGGCGGTCCGTACCCGGCGGCGATGACGGCCTTCGCGGTGCTCTACGGGGTGCCGGTCATGGGCTTCGCCCTGCTGTGGCTGGCGTTCGCCACCGCCATGACCGTCCGGGCGGCCCGCTCCGGCATGGGCTTCGCGATGACCTGGTGGGCGTTCACCTTCCCGATCGGCACCTGCGTCACGGGCGCGGCCGGGCTGGCGCGCCACACCGGGCTGCACGCCCTCACCTGGCTGGCGGTCGCCCTGTACGCCGTGCTGGTGGCGGCCTGGGCGGTCGCGGCCGCGCGGACTCTGGCCGGGCTGGTCAGCGGACGGCTGCTCGCAGCGCCCGCCCCAGCACCTGCGGCGCCCGCGTCAACGACGGCCCGTACCAGGTGAGATGACGTCCGCTGACCAGCGCGGCGGGGAGCCCGGGGAACGCCTCGGGCCCGTCGTCGCGCGTGAAGCGGTACGGCTCGTCGGGCAGGACGACCAGGTCGGCGCCGCTCGCCCGTAACTCCTCCAGGGGAATCCGCGGATAGCGCTCGGCGTGACCGGCGTACACATGGGCCACCCCGAGCCGCGCCAGGACGTCCCCCGCGAAGGTGTCCCGGCCGAGGACCATCCACGGCCTGCGCCACACCGGAACCACCGCCCGCAGCACGGGCTCCCCCGCGCCCACGTCCCGCCAGGCGTCCCGCGCCTCGTCCAGCCAGCCGGGCGGGGCCAGCCCGCAGCCGGCCACCAGCACACGTTCCAGCTCGGTGAACGCCTGCTCCAGCGTACGGACTTCGGTCACCAGCACCTCAAGGCCCGCCGCGCGCAGGGCGGCGAGGTCGGGGGCGCGGTTCTCCTCCTCGTTGGCGACGACGAGGTCGGGGGCGAGCGCCACGACGCGTGCCACGTCCGGGTTCTTGGTGCCGCCGACGCGGACGACGTCGAGCCCGGGCGGGTGCTCGCACCAGTCGGTGGCCCCGACGAGCAGGTCCGGCGCGCCGGCGGCGACGGCCTCCGTCAGGGACGGGACGAGCGAGACGACGCGGCGTACGGTACGGCGGCTGGTCACCGTCCCACCGTACGCCGGGGCACATACGACGCGCCGCCCTCCCACCAGGGGGAGAGCGGCGCGTTCGTCACAAGGGGCGGCCGGTCAGGACGTCTTCACCGGCGCCAGCTTGTCCAGCAGCCCCGGGTGGGCGTCCAGCCAGCGCGCGGCGGAGGCCTTCTCCTTGCCCTTGCCGCCCTTCTGGATCTCGGCCTCCAGGGAGGAGAGGTCCTTCTCGGACATCTTGAAGTCCTTCACCCACTCCGCGATGCGCGGGAAGTCCTGGGCGAAGTTCTTCTTGCCCACGACGTGCAGCTCCTCGCCCTTGCCCCAGGCGCCCTTGGGGTCCTTGAGCTTCTTGAGGTCGTAGGTGCCGTACGCCCAGTGCGGCGACCACAGGGTGGTGACGACGGGCTCCTTGTTCTTGATGGCCCGGTCGAGCTCGGCGAGCATCGTGGAGGTGGAGGACGAGACGACCTTGTACTCGCCGTCCAGGCCGTAGTCCTTGAGGACGTTGCCGTTGAGCTTGCCCATCATGCCGGCGCTGGCCTCGATGCCGACGACCTTCCCGCCGAACTGCCCGGCCTTGCCCTTGAGGTCCGCCAGGGAGTTCACGTCCTTGACGTACGAGGGGACGGTCAGCTCCAGGGAGGTGGGGCCGTACCAGGAGCCCAGGTCGCTGAGCTTGTCGCCGTACCGGTCCATGTACTGCTTGTGGGTGGTGGGCAGCCAGGAGTCGAACTGGACGTCCATCTGCCCCTGGGCCAGCGCGGTGTACAGCGGGCCGGGGTCGAGCTGCTTGACCTCGGGCTTGTAGCCGCGGGCCTCCAGGACGTTCTGCCAGAGGTAGGTGGTGGCGACGGCCTCGTCCCAGGGGAAGTAGCCGATCTTCACCTTCTGGCCCCGGCCGATGTTCTCGCCGGCGGCCACGCTCTCCCGGTCCCCGTCGCCGGCCAGGTGCATCCCGCCCGCGACGAGGGCGAGGACGACGACGCCCACGGTGGCGACGGCGGTGCCGGGCCGGTAGTTCAGCACGGCCGAGGGCCGGGCGCCCGCCGGGGACTTGGCGGCCGCGCGGCGGCCGAGCGGGGACACCCGCTTGCCGAGCGCGCCGGTCATCCGGTCCAGGTACATGGCGAGGACGACGACCGCGAGGCCGCTCTCCACACCGCCGCCGATGTCGACCTGGGTGACGGCCGCGTAGACGGTCTCGCCCAGACCGCCGGCGCCGGCCATGCCCGCGATGACGACCATGGAGAGCGCCAGCATGATCACCTGGTTGACGCCCGCCATGATGGTGGGCAGCGCCAGCGGGAGCTGGACCCGGGTGAGGGTGTGGCGCGGGGTGGTGCCGAAGGCACGGGCGGCCTCGACGAGTTCGCCGTCCACCTGCCGGATGCCCAGTTCGGTCATCCGGACGCCGGGCGGCATCGAGAAGATGATCGTGGCGAACAGCCCCGGGATGGGACCGATCGAGAAGAACATCACGCCGGGGATCAGGTAGACGAAGGCGGGCATCGTCTGCATGAGGTCCAGCACCGGCCGCAGCGCCCGGCTGACGCGCTGGTCACGGGCGGCCCAGATGCCCAGCGGCACGGCGAGCAGGAGCGTGATCAGGCTGGCGACGAGGACGAGGGACAGCGTCGAGGTGGCCTCGTCCCAGAGGCCGAAGGAGTCGATCAGGGCGAGGCCCGCGAAGGCGAGGACGCCGGCGAGGAGCCCGCGCAGCCACCAGGCGACGACGGCCAGGATGCCCGCCATCAGCAGGGCGTCGGGGGCGCCGAGCACCGCGTGGACGCCGTCGTAGAGACCGGTCAGGACGGTGCTGATGGCGTCGAAGAGCCAGGAGAGGTGGGTCTGGAGCCAGTCCACCGCGGACTGCGCCCAGGAGCCGAGCTTGATCCTAGGCACCGGCGGTCACCTCCGCCGGCTGCTCGCCGAGCGCGGCCAGCAGCCGGTCCCGGGTGACCACTCCCACCGGGGCGCCGTCGGCGCCGGTGACGGCGACCGGGACGGTGCCGAGCGCGAGCGGGGCGAACAGGTCGACCAGGGGCGTGTCCGCGGCCACGGTGGCGACGGCGTCCGGGACGGCACCGCACTTCTCCATGATCGAGCCGGCGGTGAGCACCCGGGAACGGTCGACGTCCTGGATGAAGGAGGCGACGTAGTCGTTGGCGGGCCGGACGAGGATGTCCTCGGCGGTGCCGTTCTGGACGATCCGGCCGTCGCGCATGACGGCGATGCGGTCGCCGAGGCGCATGGCCTCGTTGAGGTCGTGGGTGATGAACACGATGGTCTTCTTCAGCCGCTTCTGCAGGTCCAGCAGCTGGTCCTGCATATCGCGGCGGATCAGGGGGTCGAGGGCGCTGAAGGACTCGTCCATCAGCAGCAGGTCGGCGTCGGTGGCCAGGGCGCGGGCGAGGCCCACGCGCTGCTGCATACCGCCGGAGAGCTCGTCCGGCCAGGAGCGCTCCCAGCCGCCGAGCCCGGCGAGCTCCAGGGCCTCGGCGGCCCGCTGCTCGCGCTCGGCGCGCGGCAGGCCGCGCACCTCCAGGCCGTAGCCGGCGTTCTCCAGCACGCTGCGGTGCGGGAAGAGCGCGAAGTGCTGGAAGACCATGCTGATGTTGCGCGAGCGGACCTCGCGCAGCTCGGCGGGGGTGAGGGCGGTCAGGTCGCGCCCGTCGTAGGAGACCCGGCCGGAGGTGGGGTCCAGGAGGCCGTTGAGCATCCGGAGCAGAGTGGACTTGCCGGAGCCCGAGAGACCCATCACGACGAAGATCTCGCCGGCCTCGACCTCGAACGAGGCGTCGATCACGGCTGCCGTGGTGCCGTCCGCACGCAGCTCGTCGCGGCTCGCGCCGCCTTCGAGCCGCTTGACGGCGGCTTCGGGTCGTTTGCCGAACACTTTGTACAAATGCTCGGCTTTCAGCCTGGACACATACACCTCACGGGTTGAACCTGGTGACGCCCGCCTCCCCCCCGGCGGGCGGCCGTGGAGCAGCAGGGCATCCGGCCCGCGTCCCTCCTTCGCCGTTCGGGCAGGGTGGGGTCCGCTCCGCGGCCGCGCCTGCCCCCGTTTACGGGGAGCAAACGGAAGAGTGATCCACTTCACACGATGCGGGGGGTGTGCCGGTGGCGTACGGCATGATCGTGGCGTGACGCGACGCCTGATGCTCCTCGACACCGCCTCCCTCTACTTCCGCGCCTACTTCGGCGTCCCCGAGTCGGTGCGGGCCCCTGACGGCACGCCCGTGAACGCGGTGCGCGGCCTGCTCGACTTCATCGCCCGCCTGGTCCAGGACCACCACCCGGACGACCTGGTGGCCTGCATGGACGCGGACTGGCGGCCGCAGTGGCGGGTGGACCTCATCCCCTCGTACAAGGCCCACCGGGTCGCCGAGGAGGTCCCGGAGGGCACCGACGAGGAGGAGGTGCCCGACACCCTCTCCCCGCAGGTCCCGGTGATCGAGCAGGTACTGGACGCCGTCGGCATCGCCCGCGTCGGCGCGGCGGGGTACGAGGCGGACGACGTGATCGGCACCCTCGCCGGGCGGTCGGCCGGGCCGGTGGACGTCGTCACCGGCGACCGCGACCTGTACCAGCTGGTCGACGACGCGCGCGGGGTGCGGGTGTTCTACCCGGTCAAGGGCGTGGGCACGCTCCAGGTGGTGGACGAGGCGGCGCTGCGGGAGAAGTACGGGGTGGACGGCCCCGGCTACGCCGACCTGGCGCTGCTGCGCGGCGACCCCAGCGACGGCCTGCCGGGCGTGCCGGGGATCGGCGAGAAGACGGCGGCGAAGCTGCTGGCCTCCTACGGCGACCTGGCGGGCATCCTGGCGGCCGCGGACGACCCCGCCTCCCGGCTGACCCCTGCGCAGCGCCGGCGGCTGGCCGAGGCCGGGCCGTACCTGGCCGTGGCGCCGAAGGTGGTCCGGGTGGCCTCCGACGTGCCGCTGCCGGCGTTCGACGCCACGTTGCCCGCCGGGCCGCGCGACGCGCGGGCCCTGGAGGTGCTGGCGGAGCGCTGGGGGCTGGGCGGATCCTTGCAGCGGCTGCTCTCCGCCCTTCCCGGGTAGTGTTAGGTTAGGCAGGCCTAACTATTAGGCAGTCCTCACGGAGACTTCGCCGGCCCGCGCGTCAGGGAGACACGTCATGACAGACCGCCCCGCCCCGAGGAATCGCCAGGTCCACCGGGCGCACGTGGTGCGCACCGAGCGCCTGACGCCGCACATGGTGCGGGTGGTCGTGGGCGGCGAGGCTCTGGACGCGTTCGCCGCCGGGGAGTGCACCGACCACTACGTCAAGCTGCTCTTCCCCTACGAGGGCGTCTCCTACCCGGAGCCCTTCGACATGGAGGCGGTCCGCCGCGACCTGCCGCGCGACCAGTGGCCGCGGACCCGGACGTACACGGTCCGCTCCTTCGACCGCCTCGCCCGCGAGCTGGTCCTCGACTTCGTCGTCCACGGCGACGAAGGCCTGGCCGGCCCCTGGGCCGCCCGCGTCGAACCGGGCGCCGAGGTGCTCTTCCTGGGCCCGGGCGGCGCCTACGCGCCCGCCCCGGACGCCGACTGGCACCTGCTCGTGGGCGACGAGAGCGCCCTGCCCGCCATCGCCGCCGCACTGGAGCGGCTCTCGGTGACCACGCCGGACGCGACGGTCCGGGCGTTCGTCGAGATCGCCGACGAGGACGAGGAGCAGAAGCTGGACCTCGCCCCCGGCATCGAGGTCGTCTGGCTGCACCGGGGCGACGCGCCCGTGGGCGAGGCCCTGGTGGAGGCGGTCCGCTCGCTCGACTTCCCGCCCGGCGACGTGCACGCCTTCGTCCACGGCGAGGCCGGCTTCGTCAAGGAGCTCCGCCGCCATCTGCGCCTGGAGCGGGAGGTCCCCCGCGAGCGGCTGTCGATCTCGGGGTACTGGCGCCGGGGCCACGACGAGGACGGCTGGCAGGCGTCCAAGCGCGAGTGGAACCAGCAGGTGGAGGCCGAGCAGGAGAGCCGGGCCGCCGCCTGACCGCCTGCGGGCCACAGCCCTCGGGATAAGGTCGGCGCCATGCGCTCCGCACGGATACCTCTCCTGGCCACGGCCGCCGCGGCCCTCGCCCTGACGGCAGCCGCCCCCGCCCCCGCCGCACCCGCCGACGAGGACACGCGGATCACCCGTGCGGACCCCGCGCCGCTCGGCGGTGAGGCCGAGTTCGTCGTGTCGATCACGAACTCCGCCGCCGAGCACGTCGGTTCCGTCGTCGTGGAGTCGCCCGCCTTCACCTCGAAGGTCACCGTCGGGAAGAGGAACTTCGGCCACAACAAGGCCGACGACACCACCATGACGGTGCGCGGCCGGGTGCGCTGCGACGCCGAGCCCGGCGAACACCCCGTGACCGTCCGGCTGGACGGCAAGGGGAAGCCCGCCGCCTCGACGCGGCTGACCGTCACGTCCGCCCGGACCGGCGCCTGCGCCGAGGACGACGGGAGCGACGGGGACGACAGGAACGACCCGAGGAAGGCCCCGCCGTCCGCCGCCCCCGCGCTGAAGCTGCGGACGGGCGGGCGCGAGCCCCAGCGCGGCGACGAGGCCGTGTTCACCATCACCACCGACCGGGCCACCCTGGACGAGCACGACGCCCTCACCCTCCGCTCCCCCGCCTTCGTGACGCCCGTCAAGCGCCTGACGAAGAACTTCAAGGAGGGCAAGGGCCCCGGCCGCTGGACCGACCTCGCGGGCATGGTCCGCTGCGACATCAAGCCCGGCACCTACGCCGTGGACCTCGTGGCGGACGGCGAGGACGACGACTCCCCCCTCCACTCGGTGAAGTTCACCGTGCCGGAGCGGCTGGACCCGGCCAACCGCGACTTCTGCGCCGGTCCGCACGCCTACAAGGAGATCGTCGACCGGACCAGCGAGACCGCCCCCGACGAGGACGGGGACGGCGGGAGCGCGTCCGCGGACCGGGACGACGACGGCCTCGGCACGGGCACGGTCGTCGGTATCTCCTCCGCCGCCGCCCTGGTCGCCGCCTCGGTCACCTACTTCCTGGTCGCCCGGCGGCGGCGTCGCACGCGGGAGGCCGGCGACTCCTGGTGAGGCGGGCCCCTTCCGGGGGGATCACGCTGTGAGGGGCGCGCTTCCGAGAAGGGCGCCCCTCACCCCGGGCACCCGCCCCTACACGGACCGCTGGTAGGCCCGGAACGTCCGTCCCGACATCCACACCGCGAGCACCCCGGCCGCCAGCAGCAGTCCGCCCCGGCCCAGCACCATCCCCCAGTCGGGGTCGCCCGCGAGGGCCGAACGGCCCATGACCAGCGCCCAGTTGACCGGGTTGAAATCGGCGGCGTGCCGCATCCAGCCCGGCATCAGGGCGGGCTTCATAAAGGCCGACGACATAAAGGTCAGCGGCAGCAGCAGGAAGGTGTTGAGCGCGATGATCGACTCGCGCTGCCGGGCCAGCATGCCGATGGTGTTCGACACCGCGCCCATCAGCACGGCCAGCAGGACGGCGGCGAGCACCAGCAGGGCCAGTCCCCCGGCGCCGCCCGGGTAGTCCGCGCCGCCGACCAGGCCGAGGAGGACGATGACCACGGACTGGGCGGCCGTACTGACGGCCTGCTGCATGACATTGGCGTTGATCAGCGCCCCCCGGCGCACCGGGGTGGTGAGGAAGCGGTTCAGCGTGCCGCGCTCGATCTCGTCCAGCGTGGACATGCCCGCCCACATCGAGCCGGAGAGTGCGCTCATCACGACCACCCCCGGCACCAGGTAGTCCAGATAGCTGCCGCCGCCGAAGCCGGGCAGCTCGACCACCTTGCGGAAGAGCGCACCGAACAGGAACAGCCAGATGACCGGCTGGATCAGGGTGATCACCAGGAAGGCGGGCTGCCGGAGCACCGCCGTCAGGTGACGCTGCGTCATGTACCAGGTGTGGCTGACGGCCGTGCTCATCGGGCACCTCCGGCGGGGACCGCGGTGGTGGCGTCGGCGTCGGCGAACCGGCGCCCCGCGTGCCGCAGGTAGACGTCGTCGAGGGAGGGCCGGGCCACGGTGACGGACGCCACCCCGACTCCCTCCCCGGCGAGGGCGGCCAGGACGCGGGGGACGGCGGCGGCGCCGTCGTCCGCGCGGGCGCTCAGCCGACGCCCGGAGAGCACGGCCTCGCGGACACCGGCGGAGGCGGTGAGGGCCTCCGTGACGGAGGGGCCCGCCTGCGGGGGCACCGGGTCGCGCAGTTCCACGTGGACGGCGTCGCCGCGGAGTTCGCCCTTGAGGCCGTCGGGCGTGCCCACGGTGACGACGCGTCCGCGGTCGACGATGGCGATCCGCTCGGCGAGCCGGTCGGCCTCGTCCAGGTAGTGCGTGGTGAGCAGGATGCTCAGCCCCTCCTCGCCGGCCAGCCGGCCGATCTCCTCCCACATGGCCGTCCTGGCCTCGGGGTCGAGCCCGGTCGTCGGCTCGTCGAGGAAGAGCACCTCGGGCCGGTGGACCAGTCCGATCGCGACGTCGAGCCGGCGCAGCATGCCGCCCGAGTACGTCCGGGACGCCCGGTCCGCGGCGTCCGCGAGGGCGAAGCGGGCCAGCAGTTCGTCGGCGCGGGCGGTGAGGCGGGGGCCCCGCAGCCCGTAGAGCCGGCCCTGGAGCAGCAGGTTCTCGCGGCCGGTGGCCGTCGGGTCGGCGCCGGAGCGCTGGGCGACGACGCCGATGGCGCGCCGCACCCGTCCGGGCCGCCGCAGGACGTCGTGGCCGGCGACGGTGGCGGTGCCCGCGTCGGGCCGGGCCAGGGTGGTGAGGATCTTGACGGTGGTGGACTTCCCGGCGCCGTTCGGGCCCAGCAGTCCGAAGACGGTGCCGGCCCGGACCGTCAGGTCGAGCCCGTCGAGGGCGGTCACCCCGCCGGGGTAGGTCTTGGTCAGGCCGCGCGCCTCGATGGCGGGCGTGGATGTGCTCATGACTGAGCGGCCTCCGTGTGTCGTTCGGTTCGGTGTATGACGAACCGGTCCACGGGGGTGCCGGGCTATCCTGGGTGTGCCGCACCTCGACAGCCGGCCTGCCCCGCAGGCCCGTTCGGGGATCGGGGGCCCCGGCGGGCGCTGTTGGCGCAGCGCCCGCCGGGGCCTCACTCATTCGGTGTTCTCGCCCGCGCGTTCCTCCAGTTCCCGCAGGGTCTCCGGCATCCGGCCGGTCTCGCTCAGCTCGCGCCACTCGGCGACCCCGCCGACCGCGCCCCGTCCGAGATCGGCGCGGAAGCCGCGCAGCCAGGTCAGTTCCGCCTCCAGCATGTGCAGCCGGAACTCCGTCTCGACGAGCAGCAGCCGGGGCAGGACGCCCTCGAAGCCGCGGAGCGACCCCCGGTGTCCGGCGACCTCGCCCTCCCGGACGGCGATCCGGTCGTCGAGCAGCTCGCACGCCTCGTCGTAGGGCAAGGCCATGATCAGCGACAGGGCCGTCTCGAACAGCGGGTACTCCCGGGCCGGGACGGACACCAGGTCGGCGAGCCAGTCGTGCATCTCCAGCCGGCCGCCCGGGGTGAGCCCGTAGAGCGTGCGCTCGGGCCGGTTGCCCCGGCGGTCGGTGCCGGCCTCCTCGACGAAACCGTGCTTCTCCAGGTTCTGGACGACGGTGTAGAGCGAGCCGTAGTTGATCTTGATGCTCTGGTCCTTGCCGCGCAGCCGCAGCACCCGGGCGATCTCGTACGGGTGCATGGGCCGCTCCACCAGGGTGACCAGGACGGCCAGTGCCAGGGGATTGCTCAGCTTGCGGCGCGCTGCCACGCGGACTCCAACTGCTCGTCGTCGTATATCCGTGCACGAGCATATCGCGTCTCACCGACAAAGCAAGGCGATGTATCGCGTCCTTCGGGTAGCGCGGGGCAGGACCGCACGAAACGAAGAGCCCGCCCCCGGAATCCGGGAGCGGGCTGTTGGCCGAACGGGACGAGCGGGCTCAGCCCACCGAGGAGTACGCCACGACACCGCGCAGCAGGCCGTCGACCGCCTTGCGGGCGTTGCGCGCGACCGGGCTGCCGTGCGGCGCGGCGGCGGCGATCTGGCCGAGGACGTCGATCAGCTGCTTGGACCAGCGCACGAAGTCACCGGCCGGCATCTCGACCTCCCGCAGCACCTCGTCCAGGCCGTGCCCGGACGCCCAGCGGTAGGCGGCCCAGGCGAAGCCGAGGTCGGGCTCGCGCTGGCCCACGCCCTCCGTCTGGTGGATCCGGTGCTCCTCCTCCAGGGCGTCCAGCCGGCCCCAGATGCGGACCATCTCGCCGAGCGCCGCCTTGGCCGCCCCGGAGGGCAGCTTGGGCGCCACGGCGTCATCGCTCATCCGCGACTCGTAGACCAGCGCCGACGCACACGCCGCCAGCTCCGCCGGGGCCAGCCCGTCCCAGACGCCCTCGCGCAGGCACTCGGAGGCGAGCAGGTCCAGCTCGCCGTAGAGCCGCGCCAGCCGCCGGCCGTGCTCGGTCACCTCGTCGTTCCGGAGGTAGTCCAGATCGGTCAGGAGCGCGCAGATCCGGTCGAAGGTCCGGGCGATGGTGTTGGTCCGGCCCTCGATCCGCCGCTCCAGCTGCCGGGTGTCCCGCAGCAGCCGGTGGTAACGCTCGGCCCAGCGCGCGTGGTCCTCGCGGTCCGAGCAGCCATGGCACGGGTGCGCCCGGAGCTCCGCGCGCAGCCGGGCGATCTCGGTGTCGTCGGTCGCCGCCGAACGGGCCTTGCGGTGCCGCTCGGGGACGATGTGCCCGGCCTTGGTCCGCAGCGCGGACGCCAGGTCGCGCCGCGACTGGGGGCTGCGCGGGTTGAAGGTGCGCGGGATGCGCATCCGCTCCAGCGGCTCGACGGGCACCGGGAAGTCGATCGACGCCAGCCGCTTCACCTGCCGTTCGGCGGTGAGCACCAACGGCCGCGGCCCCTCGTAGTCGTAGCCGCGGGACCGGTCGGCACGGCCGGGCAGCCCCGGGTCCAGCACCAGCGCGAGCCCCGCGAACTTGCCCGTCGGCACATGGATCACATCGCCCGGCTTGAGTCGCTCCAGCGCGGCAGCGGCGGCGGCCCGGCGCTGGGCAGCGCCCTGCTTGGCCAGCTCCGTCTCCCGCTCCTTCAGGTCGCGGCGCAGCCGCGCGTACTCCTCGAAGTCGCCCAGGTGACAGGTGACCGCCTCGCGGTAACCCGCCAGGCCCTCCTCGTTCTTCTGCACCTGACGCGAGATGCCGACGACCGACCGGTCCGCCTGGAACTGGGCGAACGACGTCTCCAGCAGCTCCCGCGACCGGTGCCGGCCGAACTGGGAGACCAGGTTGACCGCCATGTTGTACGACGGCTTGAAGCTCGACCGCAGCGGGTACGTCCGGGTCCCGGCCAGGCCCGCGAGGGCGGCCGGGTCCATGGCCCGCTGCCAGAGCACGACCGCGTGCCCCTCGACGTCGATACCCCGGCGGCCGGCCCGGCCGGTCAACTGGGTGTACTCGCCCGGGGTGATGTCCGCGTGCTGCTCGCCGTTCCACTTGACGAGCTTCTCCAGCACGACCGAGCGCGCGGGCATGTTGATGCCCAGCGCCAGCGTCTCGGTCGCGAAGACCGCCTTGACCAGCCCCTTGACGAAGAGCTCCTCCACGACCTCCTTGAAGGTCGGCAGCATGCCCGCGTGGTGCGCGGCGATGCCCCGCTCCAGCCCCTCCAGCCACTCGAAGTAGCCCAGGACATGCAGGTCCTCGTCCGGGATGGCCTCCGTCCGCTCCTCGACGATCGACCGCACCCGGCGCCGCGCCTCGTCGTCGTTGAGCCGCAGCCCCGCGTACAGGCACTGCTGGACGGCGGACTCGCAGCCCGCCCGGCTGAAGATGAACGTGATGGCGGGCAACAGGCCCTCGGCGTCGAGCCGTTCGATGACCTCGACCCTGCTGGGGGTCCAGATCCGGCTCCGCTGACGGCGTTCCCGCTCCCGGTCGGCCTCGCGCAGCATCTTGCCCCGGCGGCGGTCCCGGCCGAGCGGCCGACTGTTCTCCATCCGCGCCAGACGCACCAGGTCCGGGTTGACCTCCCGGCGGCCCGTGACGGGCGTGCCGTCCGGCCCCGTCTTCTCCTCGAACAGGTCGTACATCCGCCGCCCGGCCAGCACGTGCTGCCACAGCGGCACGGGCCGGTGCTCCGAGACGATCACCTCGGTGTCGCCCCGCACCGTGTCCAGCCAGTCGCCGAACTCCTCGGCGTTGGAGACGGTGGCCGACAGGGACACCAGCGTCACCGACTCCGGGAGGTGGATGATCACCTCCTCCCAGACGGCACCCCGGAAGCGGTCCGAGAGGTAGTGCACCTCGTCCATGACCACATAACCGAGCCCGTTCAGCGCCTGCGACCCGGCGTAGAGCATATTGCGCAGCACCTCGGTGGTCATCACGAGCACCGGGGCATCGGAGTTGACGCTGTTGTCACCCGTCAGCAGGCCGACCTTGGCCGCGCCGTAGCGCTTCACCAGGTCGTTGTACTTCTGGTTCGACAGCGCCTTGATGGGGGTGGTGTAGAAGCACTTGCGGCCCTGCGCCAGGGCCAGGTGGACGGCGAATTCGCCCACAATCGTCTTGCCGGAGCCGGTCGGCGCCGCGACCAGCACCCCCTTCCCGGCCTCCAGGGCCTTGCAGGCGTCGATCTGGAACGGGTCCAGCTCGAAGTCGTACATTTCGCGGAAGGGGGCCAGTGCGGTGGCCTGCTCCGCGGCGCGCCGCTTCGCCAGGGCATAGCGCTCAGCAGGGGACATGTCGTCGGTCATCTTGTCTACGAGCCTACCGGTGAGCTGTGACAGGCACCCGATCTTTAACGGGGGATGCCCTGCGGGCGGCTGTGCCCCGGGCCCCCTGAGCGCGCCCGCGGCGCGCGTCCTCAAACGCCGGACGGGCTGAATAGCCCGTCCGGCGTTTGAGGACAACCGCGCGGAGCGCGGTTTCGGGGGCGCGGGGGCTTGCCCCCGCAAGAAACGGTGAAAGGGAGGGCCCGGGGCACCCTCACCCCCCAACCCCAAGCACCCGCACAGCCCCCCGCACCACCTCCGCCACCACCGGCAACTCCCCCACCCGCTCCCCATCCGCATACGCCGCAACCCCCACCGCCTCCAGCGAAACCCGCGCCGCCCGAAACACCCGCACCCGAGGATGCGAAAGATGCGTCCCCCGATACACCCGGGGAAACACCGAAAGCAGCGTCCGACGACTGCACGGCCCCACCACCGTCACATCGAAGAGCCCGTCATCGAGCCGCGCGTCCGCGCAGATCCTCATCCCGCCGCCGTACGAACTGCCATTGCCGACGGCGACGAGCGTCGCCTCGACGTGCCGCTCGGGCCCGTCGTCGAGCCGCAGCCGGTAGGGAATGGGCCGCAGAGCGGCCAGCTCGGCGAGCAGGGCGAGGTCGTAGCGGAGCCGCCCGGAGGGGAAGCGCATCCGGTTGCCGCGGTCGTTGACGCGGGAGTCGAAGCCGGAGGCGAGCACCGTCCCGAAGTACGTACCGCGGCCCCCCACCCGCCCCAGATCCCGGGGCACACCCCCGTCCCCCTTGAGGGACTCGGCGACGCCTCGCGCCGCCGCCACCGGGTCACGGACGGGCAGCCCGTTGGCGCGGGCGAAGTCGTTGCCCGTACCGACGGCGACGACGCCGAGCGGGGTCGGCGTCCCGGCGACCGCCTGAAGCGCGAGCGAGACCATCCCGTCGCCGCCCACGGCGATCAGCGCCCCCGTCCCGCCCGCCACCGCCTCCCGGGCCCGGCGCAGCGCGTCGGCGGCGTCCTCGCCCAGGACGGTACGGACCGAGTGCCCGGCCTCGCGCAGCACCCGGGCCGCGGGCTGCGCCGCGCGGGCGCCGCGTCCCCGGCCCGCCGTGGGATTGACGAAAAGCGTGATGTCGCTGGTCACGCGCGGACCCTACCGCCTGCACCGGACACGGAACGCCGCAGGGCGGCAGCCGTATGCCGACTGCCGCCCCGGAGGCACTGGATCCGCCGTCACGTATCAGGTGAAGTCGTCGTACCCGTTCCGCCGCACCGGCTCACCGCCGCGCCCCTCACGACCGGACCGGTCCAGAGCGGGCAGCGGCTCCACGTCGCCGACCGTCTCCGGGGTGAGGTCCAGGGGCGCCGCCTCGTCGTCGTCGAGGAGACGGTCCGGGTTGGCCCGGCCCCTGCGCTTGTCGTTGAGGATGGCGATGCCGACGGCGATGAAGTAGAGCCCGATGATCGGGCCGGCCAAGGCGAACATCGACACCGGGTCGACGGTCGGCGTCGCCACGGCCGCGAAGACCGTGACACCCATGATCATCCCGCGCCACCAGCCCAGCATCCGGCGGCCGGTGAGAATACCGCCGAAGTTGAGCAGCACGAGCAGCAGCGGCAGCTCGAAGGAGAGGCCGAAGACGAGGACCAGGCGCACGATGAGGTCGAGGAGGTCGTCAAGGGGGAGGAGGTTGTCGACGCCCTCCGGGGTGAAGCCGAGAAGCACCTTCGTCGCCGTCGGCAGGATCGTGTAGGCGAACCAGCCACCCGCCGCGAAGAGCGGGACTCCCGCCGCCACGAAGCTCAGCGCGTACTTCTTCTCGTTCCGGTGCAGACCGGGGGCGAGGAAGGCCCACAGCTGGTAGAGCCACACCGGGCAGGAGAGAACCAGACCCGAGACGAGGGAGACCTTGACCATCAACGTGAAGGGCCCGGCCAGACCCGACATCGTGATGTTGGCGCATTCCTTGTGTTTGAGCTCCCTGTGCCTCAGCAGCTCGGAGAGGGGGACGTCACAACTGACCGCGTCGTCGATCGGCTTCTTGAAGACATCGATGATGTCCATGTAGTAGAAGGCCGCGACCACCGCCACGATCACAATCGCGATAACCGACTTCGCCAACCGGTTGCGCAGCTCACGGAGGTGTTCCGCGAGCGGCATCCGCCCCTCGGGGTCCTTCTCCTTCTTGCGGGCAGACTTGGGCAACCCACGTCCCTATCTCGTGCGGCAGGCGGTCGCCCCGGGGCGGCCGCCTCAAACGTCGTCCTCGGTCGTCAGCGCTGCGTCGTACGGTCGGCGGCCGGCTCCTGCACCGGGCGCGACGTCACGTCACCGGGAGCGGCCTTGATCGTACGCGGCGCCGCAGCCTGGGCGTCGGGCGCGGGGCCGGAGGGCGCCGCGGCGTCGTCCTTCCCCTCGGACTTCATCGCCTTGGCCTCGCTCTTGAGGATGCGGGCCGACTTACCGAGGGCACGCGCCATGTCGGGGAGCTTCTTGGCGCCGAAGAGGAGCACGACGACGACAAGAATCAGGATGATCTCGGGGGCCCCGATCCGTCCGAACAACATAAGCGTTTACCTTCTCACCGAAGCGGTATAGGGGTGTGGAGCTGGTGACCGATAAGACATTTGTCCAGCAGTCGTACGGCAGCGATCGTAACGCGCAAGGATGAACGCCGGGCAATCCCCGCGCGTACTTCCCGCCCGTTCCCCCGCTGTTCCCGCGTGCGACCCTCCGCTTCGTCGGCAGGGTCACCCGCACCAGCGTACCGTCAGGGCTTCCGGTGCAGGAGACGGCCGTCGGCCCCCTTCCGCCGGAGGTTCCTCACTTCTCGGCCCGAGGTTCCTCACTCCTCGGCCGAGGATCCTCACTCCGGGCGTACGCCGTGCGCCACCCGTGCCGCCTCGGCCGCGAGCGGGACGGCGGCCCGCTCCAGGTCCTCGGTCGCCCGGGTGATCCGCCGGGAGCTCTCCTCCACCTGCCGGGCCAGCCGGCGCACCTGCACCAGGACGAGCGCGGCGAGGACGCCGAGCACGGCGATGCCGCAGAAGGAGAGGGCGACGGCCAGCATGGGGAAGAGCATGGGACGAACCTACTAGGGGCGGAACGGGAGGACAGGGACGGGCCGGTGTCAGGCGGTCGAGTGCAGCCGCAGGGTGCGGACGCCGCCGCCGGTGAGCAGCTGGATGATCCGCTCCCCCGCAGGCTTGCGGACCGAGGCCCCGCAGTCGGGGCAGGTGAAGGAGTAGAAGGTGGTGCGCCGGCTGCCGCCTATCGCCAGCCGCAGCGCGGCCGCGGCCAGCTCGAAGCTCCCCCGGCAGTCGGGGCAGGCGGCCTTGAAGACCGCGGCGTCCGTCATCCGGTCCCGCACGTGCCCGGCCACCGCCTCGCCCGCCCTCACTCGCCGTACGCCGCGAGGGCGTCGCGCGCCGCGTCCCGTGCGCTCGTGGCCAGCTCCGGGGGCGAGACGATCCGGCCGTCGCGGCCCAGCCGCAGCGCCAGCCGGCGCAGCGAGGCCGGGTCGGGAGTGCGCAGGGTGATCCGCAGACCGCCCTCGGGCAGCTCCTCGGCGCTGTCGTGCGGGTAGTACTCGGCCACCCAGCGCCCGCCGGGGCCCACCTCGACGACCACCTCCGGGTCCTCGGCCGCGGGCTGCACCAGCCCGGCCGACAGATCGCGCGGCTCGACCGGCGGCGGGTCGGAGACCTCGTCGAGCAGCCGGATCTCGGCCACCCGGTCCAGCCGGAAGGTGCGCCGCGCCTCCGACAGCCGGCACCACGCCTCCATATAGGTGTGGCCGACGGCGAACAGCCGGATGGGGTCGACCTCGCGCTCGGTGAGCTCGTCGCGGGCCGGCGAGTAGTACCGCACCCACAGGCGGCGGCGCTCGGCGATGGCCCGGTCGACGTCCGCGAACACGCCGCCCTCGGACTCGAAGGTCACCGACAGCCGGGAGCTCGCCCCCGCCGCCTCCCCGGCCGCGGCCTCGATCTTGGCGGTGGCGCGCACCAGCGCCTGCCGGTCGCTCTCGCGCAGCCCGGGGAGCGTGGCCACCGCGCGGGCGGCCACCAGCAGCGCGGTGGCCTCGTCGGCCGCGAGCCGCAGGGGCTCGCCCGTGCTGGTGCCCGAGGCGTCCGGGTTGTGCCACCAGATGCGGTCGCCGTCGGTGTCGATGTCCAGCAGGTCGCCGCCGCGGAAGCTGGTGCCGCACATCGGCAGCACGTCGAGGTCGCCGATCAGCTCGTCCTCGGTGATGCCGAAGGCGCGGGCCACGTCGGCGACGCGGGCGCCGGGGCGCTCGCGGAGATAGGTGACCAGCGACAGCATGCGTCGCGTCTGGTCAATGGCGTTTCCGGCCATGGGAAGTCGAACCGTGCCCTTTCTTCCAGGTCGTCCTGTCCGGTCAGCCCTTGGCCACGGCACGCAGCCGGTCGAGGACGTCCGCCCGCAGGTCCGCGGGTTCCAGCACCACCACGTCCGGGCCGAACTCGACGAGCCAGGCGTCCAGCCCGTGCCCGTACGGGATCTCCAGCTCGTCCCAGCCGTCGCCGAGGTCGCGGCGCGCGGTGGCCCTGGCGCGCAGCGGGTAGCCGTGCCCGGCCCTGACCTTGATCAGCGCGGTGCCGGTGGCCGTCTCGCCCGCCCAGGTCTCGACGGTCTCGCGGACGGTGACGTGGTCGGGGACCGGCGCCGTGAAGGGCAGGGCGCGCGAGCGCACCCGGCCCGTGATCCGGGAGAGCCGGAAGACGCGCTCGGCCTGCCGGTCGCGGTCCCAGCCCGCCAGGTACCAGTGCCCGCGCCAGCACTCCAGGGTCCACGGCTCGACGTGCCGCTGCCCGGGCCTGGCCGCGTTCGCCTTGCGGTAGTCGAAGACGACGGTCCGCCGGTCGCGCGCCGCCAGCATCAGCGGCTCGAAGGCCGCCTCGTGCACCGGGATGCGCGTCTCCAGGGCCCCGCCCTCGTACGCGTCCTCGGCCAGCGGCATCCCGGCCGCGCGCAGCTTCTGCAGCGCGCCGCTCGCGGCGGACGCGAGCCGCGCCTGCTGCCAGACCTTCGCCGCGAGGCCCAGCGCCGCGGCCTCCTCGGCGTCCAGGGTGATCGGGGGGAGGCGGTTGCTGTCCCGGCGGGCGAGGTAGCCGGTCTCGCCGTCGACGCCCTCCACGGTCTCGATGATCAGACCGAGCTCCCGGAGGTCTTCCTTGTCCCGCTCGAACATGCGGTTGAAGGCGTCCTCGGTGCCGTTGGCGGCGGCGCGGGAAACATCGGCGTCAGCGCCCTCGGGTCCCGGCCCGAACGCCACACTGCTCACTGACCCGAACGCTTCGATGTACGCCTCGATCGACGCCCGCAACTCCCGCTTGCTGAGCGGGCGACGCGTACCCAGCAGACACAACGCCAGGTTCATCAGCCGCTCGGCCTTGGCAATCGCCATCGACGCCCTCTCGCCCTCTTCTCATGTTCTTTCAACCGATGACCGTACCGTTCACCCGTCACACGGCAAAAGCCGAGGGCCCGCGCGGTTCGCGCGGGCCCTCGGCGCAGGACGGCGTCCGGTCAGACGGCGATCAGGTCGCAGACGAAGATCAGCGTCTCGCCCGGGGCGATACGGCCGCCACCGGCGCCGCGGTCGCCGTAGCCGAGGTGGGCGGGGATGGTCAGCCGGCGGCGGCCGCCGACCTTCATGCCCTGGATGCCCTGGTCCCAGCCCTGGATGACCTGGCCGGCGCCCAGCTGGAACTCCAGCGGGTTGCCCCGGTTCCAGCTGGCGTCGAACTCCTCGCCGGTGGAGTAGGACACGCCCACGTAGTGGACCTTGACGAAGTCGCCGGCCTTGGCCACCGCGCCGTCGCCCTCCCAGAGGTCGACGATCTTCAGCTCGGTCGGCGCCGGGCCCTCCGGAAAGTCGATCTCCGGCTTGTCGATGTTCACGTAAGTGCTCCTACGAACGGATTCTGCGGACAACCGTGCAAGTTTCGCAGATGGACGATCAGACCTTGCCCACGATGTCCACGACGAAGACCAGCGTGGCGCCCTTCGGAATGTCGCTGCCGGGGGGCGGGGTGTCGCCGTAACCCTCCTCCGGCGGGATCACCAGCAGCACCCGGTCCCCGACGTGCTTGCCGACGAGGCCCTTGTCCCAGCCCGCGACGACCGAGGCGGTACCGACCTGGAAGGCCGTGGCACCAGGTGCGTCCTTGTGGTCCCAGGACGCGTCGAACTTCTTGCCGCCGTCCCAGAGCACACCGGTGTACTGGGCGATCAGACCGTCGCCGGCCTTGACCTCGGGGCCGTCGCCCTTGATCAGCACCTGCTGCTTGAGTTCCTTCGGCGGCTTCTCCCCCTTGGGGATGGTGATCTCGGCGGCCTTCTGCGGCTCGACCTTGACCTCCGGCATCCCGGCCTCGGTCTTCGCCTGCTCACCCTTGGCCTCGCCCTTGACGTCGACCTTGGCGGTGTTGACGACGTCGAGGACCCACACCAGGGTGTCGTCCGGGTTCATCCCGTTCTGCGCGGCGGCCTCGCCGTACATCGACTTGACCGTGCCCTCGACCCACACCCGGGTGCCGACCTTGCGGCCGACGAGGGTGTCCGCCACCGGGGCCGGAATCGATCCTGCCCCCTTGACCCCCACCTGCTGCACGATCTGCCGGCGCGGCCCGCTGCCCTTCGCTCCCTGCCAGGAGCCCTGGGTCTGGCCTTCCTTGGGAGCCTGCACGGCGTAGTCGAGGCGGACGAACGCGCCCTTCTCCACCGTCTCGCCCTTGCCCTCGGTCACGGTGGTGGCCTTGACCTTGTCCGGCGCCTTGACGTCCTTCGGGGCGGAGATCTTCGGCGGCTCGCCGAAGGCGCCCGTCACCGTGATCTTCGAGGAGCTCTCGGTCTGGGAACCGCTCTCCGTGGCCTTCGACGCGCCGCCCCCTCCGTCGTCCGAGCCGCAGGCCGCGGCGGTCAGGAACAGTACGGGCACGGCCAGCGCGGCTGCCAGGCGGTGCGAGGGACGGGTGCCGCTCGCGGTCCTCGCGAGGCGACGGGATTGCGGGGATCGTCCCGCGGTGAATCGCAGCATCGGTCCAACTCGGGCTAGGGGGTGGCTGAACAGTGCCCGCCACTCTACGGCCTGTGTCTCGCCCGGCAACTCCCTGCGACACGACGGTGCGCCGGGTCAGTGGGACCCGGCGCACCGCTTTCGGTTTTCTTTCTCAGACCGGTTGCCCGCTCACATTCCGGCAATCAGCTTTTCCACCCGGTCGTCGACCGACCGGAAAGGGTCTTTGCACAACACCGTGCGCTGTGCCTGGTCATTGAGCTTCAGATGGACCCAGTCGACGGTGAAGTCCCGGCGCTGTTCCTGTGCGCGGCGGATGAAATCGCCGCGGAGCCGGGCCCGGGTGGTCTGCGGGGGCACCGACTTGCCCTCGAAGATCTTCAGGTCGTTGCACACCCGTGCGGCCTTGCCGCGCCGCTCCAGGAGGTAGTACAGGCCCCTGCGGCGGTGGATGTCGTGGTACGCCAGGTCTATCTGCGCCACCCTCGGGTGGGACATGCTGATGTTGTTCTTGGCCCGGTACTGCTCGATGAGCTGGTACTTCATCACCCAGTCGATCTCGGTGGAGATCCGGTCCAGGTCCTCGTCCCGGACCGCCTCCAGGGCGCGGCCCCACAGCTCCAGCACCCGCTCGACGGTGCCGGTGCGGATGCCGCGCCGCTCGCAGAAGTCCACGGCCTTCTCGTAGTACTCCTGCTGCACCTCCAGGGCGGACGCCTCGCGGCCGCTGGCCAGCCGCACCTTGCGCCGCCCGGTGATGTCGTGGCTGACCTCGCGGATGGCCCGGATGGGGTTCTCCAGGGTCAGGTCGCGCATCACCGTGCCGGCCTCGATCATGCGCAGCACGAGGTCGGTGGCGCCGACCTTGAGCAGCATCGTGGTCTCCGACATGTTGGAGTCGCCCACGATGACGTGCAGCCTGCGGTAGCGCTCGGCGTCGGCGTGCGGCTCGTCCCGGGTGTTGATGATCGGGCGCGAGCGGGTGGTGGCCGAGCTGACGCCCTCCCAGATGTGCTCCGCGCGCTGGCTGACGCAGTAGACCGCGCCGCGCGGTGTCTGGAGGACCTTCCCGGCCCCGCAGATCAGCTGACGGGTCACCAGGAAGGGGATGAGAATGTCCGCGAGACGGGAGAACTCCCCGTGTCTGGCCACGAGATAGTTCTCGTGGCAGCCGTAGGAGTTCCCCGCCGAATCGGTGTTGTTCTTGAAGAGGTAGACGTCGCCCGCGATCCCCTCCTCGTGCAGGCGGCGTTCGGCGTCGACGAGCAGACCTTCGAGAATGCGCTCGCCCGCCTTGTCGTGGGTGACCAGCTCGGTCACGTTGTCGCACTCGGGAGTTGCGTATTCCGGGTGCGAGCCCACATCGAGGTAGAGGCGGGCGCCGTTGCGCAGGAAGACATTGCTGCTGCGGCCCCAGGAAACGACACGGCGGAAGAGGTACCGCGCCACTTCGTCAGGCGACAGTCGGCGCTGTCCCCTGAACGTGCACGTGACGCCGTACTCGTTCTCCAGCCCGAAAATGCGGCGGTCCATGCCTGAACACTACGCCTGATGCCCTGCGCTGAAACCGGGTTCGACGGCACCGTTCCGATCAGTTTCCGAGCGCGCGACGACCGGAGACGCCTTCTCCGGGGCCGTCAGCGCCCGCCGGGCCGCCAGCAGGACCAGCGCGGCGGCGATCCCGCTACCCGCCGCGACCGCGAACCCGGCCCGCGCGCCGCCCGACTGCACCGCCGGGCCCACGATGGCCGTGCCGATGGAGGCACCGACGCCGAACGACGTGACCAGCCAGGAGAACGCCTCGGTGGCCGTGCCCGCCGGGGCGTGCCGGTCCACCACGACGAACGCACAGGCGAGGGCGGGGGCCAGGAAGACACCGGCCAGACCCGCCAGCGCCGTCATCGGGGCGACACCCGGGACGAGCAGCAGCGGCACATAGCAGACGGCGAGGGCGAGGATGATCACCCGGAGCCGGGCCTCCGGCCGGCCGGCCCACTGCCGGGCGCCGTAGCCGACGCCGCCGACGAGGGCACCGGCGCTCAGGGCGGACAGCAGGTAGCTGGAGATCATGCCGCCGCCGTGCGCGTCCGCGTAGGCGACGGAGGCGACGGCTATGGAGCCCAGCGCCGAGCCGACGAAGAAGAAGGTGGCCAGGACCACCAGCAGCCCGCGCGAGCGCAGCGCGCCCAGCCAGTGGGCCTCGCGCGGCTCGCTGCGCCACTGCCGCGAGGGCGGGGAGCTGACGACCGCGAGGGCGCCGAGCACGCCCAGGACGTTGATGACCATCAGGGCGGCGGCCTCGGACCACTCGCGGACGAGCAGCATCACCAGCAGCGGGCCGACCGCGTACATCACCTCCTGGGCGACGGCGTCCAGCGCGTAGGCGGCGTGGATGCGGTCCTCGCGCTTCAGGACGGACGGCCACAGCGCCCGCAGGCCGCCCTCCAGCGGCGGGGTGAAGAAGCCGGCGACGACCATCGCCGCGTAGGCGACGGGCAGCGGCTCCAGGCCGACCAGGGCGAAGAGCACCATGCCCAGCGCGGACAGGACGGCCGAGGGCAGCATCACGCGCGGCTGGCCGTACAGGTCGACGGCGCGGCCCAGCAGCGGCTGGCCGAAGGCGTTGGCCACGCCGTAGGCGGCCGAGAGCGCGCCGGCGAGGGTGTAGCTGCCGCCCTCGGCGCGGGCGAAGAGGACAATCGCCAACGCGGCGGTGGCGGTGGGCAATCGGCCCACCAGGGTGCCCGTCAGCAATCGCGCCGCGTACCGCGTCCTGAGCATCTCGCCGTAGCCCGCCGCCGCCATCTTCTGCCTCTCACTCGACCGGCCGAGGCCGTGTCCGTCCCGACGCCCGCGATCGTCCGTGGCCGTCCATGTGGTTTTACGTATAACGTTGGAGCGTTATACGTATCATGTCGACAGCTCACGGGTCCACCCGTGAAGAGGCGGCGGAGAGGGGCGTCACCGCGGTGACCGATGGCGAGCACGGCGAGCGCAGAGGGCACGACGAGCGCGCGGACGACGCGGGGGACGACCGGAACCGCTGGCCCACGGTCCGCGGGGCCCACGCGGCGCCCGCCCGGGCGACGAGCCGGGACGTGGCCCGCGCGGCCGGGGTCTCCCAGGCGACGGTCTCCCTGGTCATGGGCGACAAATGGCGCGGCCGCGTCTCGGAGCGGCGCGCCGAGGCGGTGCGCTCGGCCGCCAGGGAACTGGGCTACCGGCCCAACCTCGCCGCCCGCGACCTGCGCCTGGGCCGCGCCCGGACCGTGCTGCTCGTGGTCCCGGCCCTCACCAACGAGTACTTCGCCCGCGTCTACGCCGGTGCGGCCAAGGTGGCGGGCGAGCAGGGCGTGGGAGTGCTCCTCTACCCCTCGCCCGAGGGCATCGGCCCGGCCCGGGACCCCTTCGCCTCCGCCCGGTCGGCGCTCGACGGCGTGATCGCCTCGTCGATGGCGGTGGACTCACTGGCCGCCCTGCGGGCGGGCGGGCTCCCGCTGGTCATGCTCGACAGCGACCCGGACAGCGAGGACGCGGCCGCGACCGTCAACCCCGACCTGCCCGACGGCATGCGCCAGGTCACCGAGCACCTGCTCGCCCTCGGCCACCGGCGCTTCGCCCACCTGGCCGCCGACGTCGACTCATGGACCTTCCGGGTCCGGGCCCGCGCCCTCGCCGACGCCCTGCGGGACGTCCCCGACGCCCGGGTGGTGCGCACCGAGCGGGCCGCGCTCCAGGTGGACGCCGGCCGCGCCGCCGCCGAACGAGCCCTCACCGGCCCCGGCCCCCGCCCCACCGCCCTCGTCTGCGACGACGACGTACTCGCGGCCGGCGCCTGCAAGGCCGCCCGGCGGCTCGGCCTGCGGGTGCCGGACGACGTCTCGGTGACCGGCCTCGCCGACCTCGCGCTCGCGACGGCCGTCGACCCGGAGCTGACCACCGTGCGGCTGGCCGCGGAGGCCATGGGTGAGGCGGGTATGCGGGCGCTGATGGCTGTGCTCGACGACAGGCCGGATGGTGTGGGCGTGCTGCCGGTGGAGCTGGTGGCTCGGGGGTCCAGTGGGCCGGTGCGTGGCGCCTGACGGCGGTGGGGTGCCCCGGGCCCTCCCCCAGAGGGGGCACCCCCATTTCACCGTTTCTTGCGGGGCGAGCCCCCGCACCCCCGAGCGCGCCTGCGGCGCGCGTCCTCAAACGCCGGACGGGCTGACTTCAGCCCGTCCGGCGTTTGAGGACAACCGCGCGGAGCGCGGTTCAGGGGGTCCGGGGGACCTCCCCGGGAAACGGTGAAAGGGCGGGACCGGGGCACCCAAGCGCGTCAGCGCCCCCAACGGGTGGCGGTTCAGGACGCACCTGTATCGCCACCCGCGCTCTCGCCGTCCTCGGAGGCCTCCGCCTCGCCCCCCTCCAGCAACCGCGTCAGCTGCCCCCCGAGCAACCGCTTGAACTTGCGCTGCTGCGGCCGCTTCCGATCCAGGACCGCGACCTCCAGCTGCTCCGCGGTCAGGGTCCGCTCCCCACCATTGGTGTCCCGGGCGAGCGACTCGACGGCGAGCTTGAGCGCCTCCGCCAGCGTCATCCCGTCCCGGTGCCGCTGCCCGAGATAGCTGCTGATCTGGTCGGCGTTCCCGCCGACCGCGACCGAGCCGTGCTCGTCGACGATGGATCCGTCGTGCGGCAGGCGGTAGATCTGGTCGTCCTCGGGGCCGTCCCCGACCTCGGCGACGATCAGCTCGACCTCGTACGGCTTCTCCCCCGCGCTGGAGAAGATGGTGCCGAGGGTCTGGGCGTAGACGTTGGCGAGGCCCCGGGCGGTGACGTCGCCGCGGTCGTAGGTGTAGCCGCGCAGGTCGGCGTAGCGGACGCCGCCGATGCGCAGGGTCTCGAATTCGTTGTACTTGCCGACGGCCGCGAACGCGATGCGGTCGTAGATCTCACTGACCTTGTGCAGCGCGCGGGACGGGTTCTCGGCAACGAAGATCACGCCATCGTTGTACTGGAGGACCACGACGCTGCGGCCGCGCGCGATGCCCTTGCGGGCGTACTCGGCGCGGTCGGCCATGGCCTGCTGGGGAGAGACGTAGAACGGCGTCGACACCGGTTATCCGTCCCTTTCTGGTCTGTGGGGAGTGCGTACGGAGGAGTCGGGACCGGCGGCGTGCTAGAGCAGCGCGGCCCGGGGGCCGTCGGGCTCCGCGAGCCGGCGCTCGTGGATCGCCCGGACGGTCTCGGCGAGCAGGTCCTCGGTCAGCCTCCGGTAGCCCTCGTCGGTGATGACCGTGACAACGGGGTAGATGCGGCGGGCGAGGTCGGGCCCGCCGGTCGCCGAGTCGTCGTCGGCCGCGTCGTACAGCGCCTGGACGACCAGCGTGGTGGCCTGGTCCTCGGAGAGGTCGTCCCGGTAGAGCTTCTTGAGGGCACCGCGCGCGAACAGCGAGCCCGAGCCGGTGGCCGCGTAGCCGTGCTCCTCCGAGCGGCCGCCGGTCACGTCGTAGGAGAAGATCCGGCCCTTCGCCCGGTCCACGTCCCAGCCCGCGAAGAGCGGCACCACGGCCAGGCCCTGCATGGCCATGCCGAGGTTGCTGCGGATCATCGTGGAGAGCCGGTTGGCCTTGCCCTCCAGGGAGAGCTGGGCACCCTCGACCTTCTCGAAGTGCTCCAGCTCCAGCTGGAAGAGCTTGACCATCTCCACCGCGAGCCCTGCCGTGCCCGCGATGCCCACGGCCGAGTACTCGTCGGCCGGGAAGACCTTCTCGATGTCGCGCTGCGCGATGACGTTGCCCATGGTGGCCCGGCGGTCACCGGCCAGCACCACCCCGCCGGCGAAGGTCGCCGCGACGATGGTCGTGCCGTGCGGCGCCTCGACGGCACCCATGACGGGAGGGAGCTGACGGCTGCCGGGCAGCAGCTCGGGGGCGTGGTTCCCGAGGAAGTCCATGAACGAGGACGAGCCCGGAGTCAGGAAGGCAGCTGGTAGACGCCCGGTGCTGCGGAAATTGGCTTCCACGGGTTTCCTTCCAACAAGATCATGAAAATACTGCACGGACCATACAACCCGGGCCGGGGACCGGCCGTCCCGCACCCCGGGACCGGGGTGCGGGACGGTACCCCGGCTACTGCCCGCCCTTTTGCACGAACGATCGGACGAAGTCCTCCGCGTTCTCCTCCAGGACGTCGTCGATCTCGTCCAGGACGGAGTCCACGTCGTCCGACAGCTTCTCGTGACGTTCCTTGAGGTCTTCCGAAGCCTGCGCCTCCTGCGCCTGCTCCTCGGTCTCCTCCGTGGCGCGCGTGGCCTTCTGCTGCCCGCCGCCGGTGTCCTTGGTCGCCATACCCCTCACCCCGCTCGGTTCGACGTACAAGATCGGACGTACACGTTTCTGACCCTACAAGCAGGGTCCGACATCGGCCCTCCACTTGCGGGAACGCCCGGGAACCACCGGAATGATTCCCGGGACAGCCGTTCCTCAGACCCTCCCCGGCCACCCCGGCACCCGTCAGCCCCCGGACAGCACCCGCACCAGCTCCTCCGCCGTGCGGCAGCGGTCCAGGAGCTCCTTGACGTGGTTGCGGGTGCCGCGCAGCGGCTCCAGTGTGGGCACCCGCTGGAGCGAGTCACGGCCCGGCAGGTCGAAGATCACCGAGTCCCACGAGGCGGCGGCCACGTCGTCCGCGTACTGTTCGAGACAGCGGCCCCGGAAGTAGGCCCGGGTGTCCTCGGGCGGTGCCGTGCGGGCCCGCTCGACCTCGCTCTCGTCCAGCAGCCGCTTGATCCTGCCGCGGGCCGCGAGGCGGTTGTACAGCCCCTTTTCCGGCCGGACGTCCGCGTACTGGAGGTCCACCAGGTGCAGCCGGGCCGCGTCCCAGTCCAGGCCGTCGCGGCGGCGGTAGCCCTCCAGCAGTTCGCGCTTGGCCACCCAGTCCAGCTCGCCCGCCAGGCTCATCGGGTCGCTCTCCAGCCGGCCCAGGACGTCCTCCCAGCGGGCCAGGACGTCCTTCGTCTGCTCGTCCGCGTCGGCCCCGTAGCGGTCCTCCACGTGTTTGCGGGCCAGCTCGAAGTACTCCATCTGGAGCTGGACCGCGGTCAGTGTGCGACCGCTGCGGAGCGTGATCAGACGTCGCAGCGAGGGGTCGTGGCTGACCCGGTGGAGGGTGCGGACCGGCTGGTCGACGGCGAAGTCGGCGGAGATGAAGCCGTCCTCGATCATGGACAGCACCAGCGAGGTGGTGCCCAGCTTGAGGTAGGTGGAGATCTCCGAGAGATTGGCGTCGCCGATGATCACGTGCAGCCTGCGGTACTTCTCGGCGTCCGCGTGCGGCTCGTCCCGGGTGTTGATGATGGGCCGTTTGAGCGTGGTCTCCAGGCCGACCTCGACCTCGAAGTAGTCGGCGCGCTGGCTGATCTGGAAGCCGTGCTCACGGCCGTCCTGGCCGATGCCCACCCGGCCCGCCCCGGTGACCACCTGGCGGGAGACGAAGAACGGGGTCAGGTGCCGGACGATGTCCGAGAACGGCGTCTCCCGCTTCATCAGGTAGTTCTCATGGGTGCCGTAGGAGGCGCCCTTGTTGTCCGTGTTGTTCTTGTAGAGATGGATCGGCTGGGCGCCGGGCATCTGGGCCGCCCGCTCGGCGGCCTCGGCCATGATCCGTTCCCCGGCCTTGTCCCACAGGACCGCGTCGCGCGGATTGGTGATCTCCGGGGAGCTGTACTCGGGGTGGGCGTGGTCCACGTACAGCCGTGCGCCATTGGTGAGGATGACATTGGCCAGGCCGATGTCCTCGTCGGTCAGCTGACTGGCGTCCGCGGCCTCACGGGCGAGGTCGAAGCCCCGGGCGTCCCGCAGCGGATTCTCCTCCTCGAAGTCCCAGCGGGCACGGCGTGCCCGGTGCATCGCGGCCGCGTAGGCGTTGACGATCTGGGACGAGGTGAGCATGGCATTGGCGTTCGGGTGACCGGGGACGGAGATCCCGTACTCCGTCTCGATGCCCATTACTCGCCGTACGGTCATGCGGCCCTCCTTGCCCGGCGGCGCCCCCTGGTGGGGTCGCCGCTCAAGTACCGCTGCGCATCCGGTCCATGTGCATCCCCCACGCGCTTCGCGGTGGTACCGAAGAGCCTAGAACGGCTTTGCGGCCCTGGGGAGATCATTCCAGTCATTGCTCCGGTTCGTGCCGTACCGGGACCCCGCCGTGCCGGGGCCGTCCGCCTGCGGTGCCCGCACAACGCGTCCGGCTGCGGACGGACCGTTCCGGCCCGGTCCTGCGCCGGGGGGCGGGAGCCGGGGGGAACAGTCATCCGCAGCCGGACGGCGGTGTTACAGGTACTGACCGGTATTGGCCACCGTGTCGATGGAGCGGCCGGTGTCCGCGCCCTGCTTCCCGGTGACGAGGGTGCGGATGAAGACGATCCGCTCGCCCTTCTTGCCGGAGATGCGGGCCCAGTCGTCCGGGTTGGTGGTGTTGGGCAGGTCCTCGTTCTCCTTGAACTCGTCCACGCAGGCGGCGAGCAGGTGGGAGACGCGGAGGCCCTTCTGGTTGTGGTCGAGGAACGCCTTGATCGCCATCTTCTTGGCGCGGTCCACGATGTTCTGGATCATCGCTCCGGAGTTGAAGTCCTTGAAGTACAGGACCTCCTTGTCACCGTTGGCGTAGGTGACCTCCAGGAAGCGGTTCTCCTCGGACTCGGCGTACATCTGCTCCACGACCGACTGGATCATGCCGTCGACGGTCGCCCGGGCGTCTCCCCCGTGCTCGGTGAGGTCGTCCGTGTGGAGCGGCAGGGTCCGGGTCAGGTACTTGGAGAAGATGTCCTTGGCGGCCTCGGCGTCCGGGCGCTCGATCTTGATCTTCACATCGAGCCGGCCGGGGCGCAGGATCGCGGGGTCGATCATGTCCTCGCGGTTGGAGGCGCCGATGACGATGACGTTCTCCAGGCCCTCCACGCCGTCGATCTCGGAGAGCAGCTGCGGGACGATGGTGTTCTCCACGTCCGAGCTGACACCGGAGCCGCGGGTGCGGAAGAGGGAGTCCATCTCGTCGAAGAAGACGATCACCGGCGTGCCCTCGCTGGCCTTCTCCCGGGCGCGCTGGAAGATCAGCCGGATGTGCCGCTCGGTCTCGCCGACGTACTTGTTGAGCAGCTCGGGGCCCTTGATGTTGAGGAAGAAGCTCTTCCCCGCGGGCTTTCCGGTGACCTCCGCGACCTTCTTGGCAAGGGAGTTGGCCACCGCCTTGGCGATGAGCGTCTTGCCGCAGCCGGGCGGCCCGTAGAGCAGGACGCCCTTCGGCGGCCGGAGTTCGTGCTCCTTGAAGAGGTCGGGGTAGAGATAGGGGAGCTCGACCGCGTCGCGGATCAGCTCGATCTGGTTGCCCAGGCCGCCGATCTTCGTGTAGTCGATGTCCGGGACCTCTTCGAGGACGAGCTCCTCGACCTCGCTCTTGGGGATGACCTCGTAGACGTAGCCGGAGCGCGATTCGAGCAACAGGGCGTCGCCGGGGCGGATGGTGACGTCCAGCAGCGGCTCGGCGAGCCTCACCACCCGCTCCTCGTCGGTGTGCCCGATGACCAGGGCGCGTTCGCCGTCCTCCAGGATTTCCTTGAGGGTGACGATGTCCCCGGCCCGCTCGAACGCCATGGCCTCGACCACATTGAGCGCCTCGTTGAGCATGACCTCCTGGCCGGGCCGGATCTCCTCGGCGTCGACGCCCGGGCTCACATTGACCCGGAGCTTGCGGCCGCCGGTGAAGATGTCCACCGTGCCGTCGTCGTTCGACTGGAGAAAGACGCCGAAGCCGGCCGGCGGCTGGGCGAGCCGGTCGACCTCTTCCTTGAGGGCCACGATCTGGTCGCGGGCCTCACGGAGGGTGTTGGCGAGCCGCTCGTTCTGGGCGGACACCCCGGCCAGGTTGGTCTGGAGCTCGACGATCCGCTCTTCGAGAATCCTCGTGTGCCGCGGAGAGTCGGCGAGCTTGCGGCGCAGGACGGCGATCTCCTGCTCAAGGTAGGCAACCTGGCTGGCGGGGTCGTCAGAACCCCGTCCCGGCCGGATGCCGCGGTTCATGTCGTCGTCGTGGGCTGCCACGGTCCTCACCTCCTCCAAGGGGAGCTGGACGCTTCCTGACCCTACCTGGGCCGGTGCAGGTTGAAACCCCTAGATCACAAACCCGGTCGGAGTGTGTCCGATCTTCACCCTTGCGCACGTCCTCACGACTGGGGAATACCCACCCATCAACATCGGAAAGCGAGCGGTTGTATCGTCGAGTCGGTCAACACCCGTCAGTGCTGGCTCCAATTGATTCACGTAAGCAGGAACGGCAGGCGAGATGACCGTCCAGAACGAAGACCGCGCAATCGTCGAGAACGAGGCCGGGGCACCGGCGGCCGACGGCTCCGACGAGGCCCTCGAGGTCTGGATCGACCAGGACCTGTGCACCGGGGACGGCATCTGCGCGCAGTACGCCCCGGAGGTCTTCGAGCTCGACATCGACGGCCTGGCGTACGTCAAGAGCGCCGACGACGAGCTGCTGCAGGACCAGGGTGCCACCACTCCCGTCCCGCTGACGCTGCTGGCCGATGTCCGGGACTCGGCCAAGGACTGCCCCGGCGACTGCATCCATGTGCGGCGCATCTCGGACAAGGTCGAGGTCTACGGTCCCGACGCCGGGTGACCGGTCAGACAAGCGTGGCGATGAGCCGTGCCATCTCGGCGAACTTGCCGTCGCGCCACCGCCATTCGACCGGCCGGCGCAGGTCCGGGCAGCAGCGCGGCACCGTCGGCGCGGAGTAGCCGAGCAGAGTGGCCGAAACGGCTCCCCCCGAGACCGTGAGCTTTTTCAGCGTGGCCACTGATCGGGTGAGGGTTGCGGCGCCCGCAACGCACGAGGCTCCCGTGCCGTTGAGTGAGGTGTTCGAAGTCTCAACCAACCGGCACAGGAGCCCCGTTGGTTCCCTAT